>NZ_JBRERS010000009.1:0-359954 GCF_054486945.1 Pseudonocardia wallangbongensis | reverse complement strand
GGCGACGCCCGACAGGGCGCCCTTGAACTGTGAGAAGCGGCCCCACACACTGCGGGGCGTCCTGCTCACCACTGTCACCGATGTCCCAAGACATCGGTGTCACCGATGTGGTCGGACATGACACCGCACAGCTGCGGCTCTACAACCGCACTCGTCGATCAACCGCGCCCGCGGCGGCCTCAGCTCGCCGGCCGCTCGTCCTCCAGCGCCGGGCCCGGGCGGGCGGGGTCGAACGCGGCCTCGGGCGGGGTCTCCCCCCGGATCTCCCCGACCAGCCGGGTGACGTCGGACATGATCGCGTTGGTGGTGCCGTCCAGCGCGGTGCGGGTGCGGGGCCCGCCCAGCCAGGCGGAGAGGTCGACCGGCGGGCCTGCGACCACCGTGACCCGGCGGCGGGGGAAGAACCGCGGCCGGCCGCTCTCCGGCGGCAGGACGTCCTGGGTGCCCCAGTTCGCGACCGGGATGACCGGCGCGCCGGTGAGCAGGGCGATCCGGCCGATGCCGTTCTTGGCCTTCATCGGCCAGCCGTCGGGGTCGGCGGTGTAGGTGCCCTCGGGGTAGAACACGACGATCTCGCCGCGTTCGATGGCCGCGATCGCGGCGCTGTAGGCGTCCTTGGCGCGGACCGAGGCGCGGTAGACCGGGATGTGCTTGCCGCCGCCCAGCACCCACTTCACCACCGGCATGTCCCAGAGCTCGGACTTCGCGAGGAACCGCGGCATCCGTCCGTGGCAGATCGTGAACGCGACGTCGAAGATCGGGTCGGCGAACGACACGTGGTTGATCGCGAGCAGGGCGCCGCCCGACCGCGGGATGTGCTCACCGCCCCGCCACGCCAGCCGGGTGCCGAACACGGCGAACGGCCAGATCAGGGCGATCGCGAGGCCGTACCAGAATCCGGAGTCCCGCCACCGCCGGGTGAACGTCAGCCGCAGCTTCTGCCAATCCGACAACGGTCGGTCCTGCGTCACGGCGTTCTCCTCCAGGTCGGCTCGGCTACCCCGATCATCGCACCCGCACCGGTGTGACCAGGGCCGCACCGACGTCCGAAATCCGTGGCCGGTCGGGACCCAGCCGGTTACCGTCCCGGCCGTGGAGCTCCCCCGCAGCTTCCTCATCCGCGAGAGCAGCCATCGGATCCTCGATCCGTTCACCCCCGAGAAGCTCGCCACGCTGGGTGCGGCGCTGCACATGACGCCCGGCACGCGCCTGCTCGACCTCTGTTGCGGCAAGGGCGAGCTGCTCTGCACCTGGGCCCGCGACCACGGGGTCAGGGGCGTCGGCGTCGACATCAGCGCGACGTTCGTGGTCGCCGCGCGGGCGCGGGCGGCGGAGCTGGGGGTGTCCGCGCGGGTCGAGTTCGTCAATGCGGACGCCACCGGCCATGTCGCCGAGGAGCCCATCGACATCGCCTCGTGCGTGGGTGCCACGTGGATCGGCGAGGGCACCGCGGGCACGGTCGAGCTCCTCGAACGCAGCCTGCGGCCGGGGGGCACGGTCCTGGTCGGTGAGCGGTACTGGCGGCTCGACCCGCCGGACCAGGCCACCGTCGAAGGCTGCTACGTGCGCCGCAAGGACGAGGTCGGGTCGCTCCCGCAGCTCGTCGAGAGCTTCGGCGACCTCGGCTGGGACCTCGTCGAGATGGTGCTGGCCGACCAGGACAGCTGGGACCGGTACGCGGCCGCGCAGTGGTTGAACGTCCGGCGCTGGATCGACGCCAACCCCGACGACGAGCTGGTGGGCGAGATGCGCGCGGAGCTCGCCGAGGCGCCCCTGCGTCACGTGCGCCATCAGCGCGAGTACCTGGGGTGGGGTGTGTTCGCCCTCACCCGGCGCTGACGGGAGACTCCCCGCATGACATCCACGACCACCCGGCGGGCGGCCGCATGACCGCCGACGACCACGCCACCATCGTCGGCCGCACCGTGACGGCCTCGACCGTGGTGTCCGCGCCGCCCCAGGATGTGTTCGCGCTGCTCGCGAACCCCCACCGGCACCACGAGTTCGACGGCTCCGGCACGGTCCGCGGGGCGGTGTCCGGGCCGGAACGGCTCGCGCTCGGCGACCGGTTCGGCATGAGCATGAAGATCAAGATGCCGTACCGGATCACGAACCGCGTGGTGGAGTTCGAGCCGGATCGGCGCATCGGCTGGTGCCACGCCGCGAAGGCGGTCTGGCGCTACGAGCTCGAACCCGTTGCCGGCGGTACCCGCATCACCGAGACGTTCGACTACGGCGGCTCGCCGGTGGCGAAGGGCATGGAGCTCCTCGGCTTCCCGAAGGGCAACGCCAGGTCGATCCGGGACACCCTGCGCCGGCTCCGGGAGATCTTCGGGTCCCCCGCGGGCTGAGTGCAGAGGTTCGGGAAAGCCACATTCATGAACCTGCAGTACAGGAATGTGGCTTTCCTGAACTTCTGGGACCCCGCCACGCCCGCACCGTGAGCTGCCAGTGCAGGGCGCCGTCGGCGTCGAGGTGCGCGGGTGACCCGGGACCGGCCGGCGTCACCGCCGACCCGATCATCGGCTCCACCCCGATCGAGCGGTAGGGCGCGGCCTCCGGCCAGCCCCGCAGGTTGCGCCAGAGCAGGAGCGCGCAGTCCGCGGCCCGCCAGGTGAGCTCGAGCGCGTCGGGGCCGTCCACCACGGTCACGGCGGTGCAGCCGGGCAGGACGGCGGCCGTGGCGGTGCCGTCGTCCGGCCCGAGCCGGTCGAGGCCCGCGGGCCACGGCACGACCGCACCTTCGTCGATGAGGTGTGCCGTGCGGGCGCCCGGGGCGTCGAGCCGGGCCGCGGGCGAGACGTCGAGCAGGGCGTGCACCGCGTGCACGACCGGCGCGTGCGGTGGCCCGGTGATCGTGTAGTCGACGGTGACGGACCCGTCGCCGCGGATCCGCCGGTCGAGCCGGAACCCGCCGGCCGCCACCCCCGTGTCCGACCAGGGGCGGGACCAGACCGCGCCGTGGTCGGGCTCTCCGCGCACGGTCGGGAGGCACTCCTCCACCCCCCCGGCGTCGACGAAGGCGGCGCCGGGCGCCACCGCGGCCCGGGCGGCCGCGACCGCGGGGTCGGGGTGGCGCCACAGCCACTCCCGCTCCGGGGTGCGCAGCGACGTCCAGCGGCCGCCGTGGGCGAGGTCGACCTCGACGGTGAGGGGGCGCGGCCGCCGGTCAGGCATCCGGCGACCGTTCGAGGATCACGACGTCGCAGTCCGGGGCGAGCCGGAACGGCACCTCGACCACACCGGCGCCGCCCGCCAACGGGACCCGGAGCGGACCGGCGCCGGGCCGGGCCCACGCGAGCAGCACGACCCGGTCGGCCGTCGTGTACTGCACGGCGCACGCGGGGTCGCCCGGAGCGCCGTGCCAGGTCACCTCGCCCGTGTGCACGACGGGCCGGATCTCCCGGTACAGCGCCACCAGCTCGCGCGCCCGGGCCCGCAGATCCGGGGACCAGGCGAGCAGGTCGGCCCCGATCCCGAGCACCCCGGCCATCGCGACGACGAACCGGTACTCGAGGCTCGCCGGGTCGGTGTCGAGGCGATCCGGTTCGTCGGTCACCCACGAGCTCATGACGTGCGGCGGGTAGGCGGACAGGAAGCCGTGCTGGATCGCGAGCCGGTCGCGCGGGCCCGTCTCGTCGCTGGGCCACACGACGTCGGCCAGCGCGAGCACGGCGTTGTCGACCCGGCCGCCGCCACCGGCGCACGCCTCGACGGTGACGTGCGGGAACTCGGCCCGCAGCATCCGCATCAGCCGGCGGTACGCCCGGGTGTGCCGCAGCGAACCGCCGAGCGTGATCGCACGGTTCATGTCCCACTTGAGGTAGCTGATCGGGTGCTCGGTGAGCAGCCGGCGCAGCACGTCCCCGGCCCAGGCCTCCACCTCCGGCTTCCCGAGGTCGAGCACGTACTGGTTGCGCAGCGCCAGGAGCGGCCGGTGCACCCAGTCGGGGTGGGCGCGGTAGAGGTCGCTGTCCGGGTTGACCGCCTCCGGCTCGACCCACAGCCCGAACCGCATCCCGCGGTCGAGCACGCCCTTCGTCAGCGCGTCGAGGCCGTCGGGGAACTTCTCCGGGTCGGCGAACCAGTCGCCGAGACCCGCCCGGTCGCTCGTGCGCCCGCGGAACCAGCCGTCGTCCACGACGAACACCTCGACGCCCAGGTCCGCCGCCGCGTCGGCGAGCGCGAGCTGGTGCTCGACCCGGACGTCGAAGGAGGTGGCGTACCACGAGTTGTAGACGATCGGCCGGTGCTCGGGGCCGCGGGCGAGCCCGCGCTGGTAGGTGTGCCAGGCGCGGGCGACGCCGGCGGGGCCGTCCGGGCTCCACACGCCGAGCAGGTGCGGGGTCTCGAACTCCTCCCCCGGGCCCAGCGTGATCGGCCCGGTCTCGTCGTCCACCCCGCCGCTCACGCGCACGACCTCGCGGAACGGCACCGCGTCGACCGTGAGCCGCCACGACCCGCTCCACGCGAGCGCGATCCCGTAGGCGTCGTCCGCGTCCCGGGACCGCAGGGTCACCACCGGCGCGTAGGTGTGCGAGGTGATGCCCTGCCGGCTGCCGATCGACAGCTGCCCGGCGGGCAGGTCCACCTCGCTGGGCGTGCACTCGCGCGACCACGCCCCGGCCAGGGTGCCCACCCGCGCGCCGGGCCCGACCGGCACGTTCCAGCCCGCGCCGAACGCCCGCGTCAGCGCGACCTCGCGGGAGGCGCGCACCACCGCCCACCGCTCGACGACGTCGTGCTCCCGGGAGGTGCGGACGTGCAGCTCCACCTCCAGACCGAGGTCGTCGTCGCGCAGCAGCGCCCGCAGCCGGCACCCGGAGTGCGCCACGGAGCCGGGCACGGGCCGCAGGGAGGCGCCGCCCGGGACGAGCAGCTCGCTGCCCTGCGTGTGCCGCGTGCCGCCGGCCGCGAACTCGAGCGGGGCGATGTCGGCAGGTGTCTCGAACGAGCCCCGGGGCGGGACGACGTGCACGGGCCGCCCCCAGTGGGCGAGCTCCAGCCCGGCGTCCCCCTCGCGCACGACGTACGCCGACCCGGCCGTCGGGAGCTCCCACGTCGTCACTTGCCGGTCCCCACCAGCAGCCCGGAGACGAAGTGCCGCTGGAACGCGAAGAACACGATCGCCGTCGGCACCGCCGCCACGAGCGAGCCCGCGGCGATCACGTTCCACGAGTTCGAGTAGCCGCCCTGCAGGTTGAGCAGGGCCGCGGTGATCGGGAACTTGGTGTCGGTCTGGAGCACGGTCATCGCCCAGATCAGGTCGTTGTAGATCCAGGTCGTCGCGAGCGCGGCGAGGGCGGCGAGGGCGGGCCGGCACAGCGGCAGCACGATGCTCCAGAACGTGCGGCCCGCACCGGACCCGTCGAGCAGCGCGGCCTCGAACACCTCCGACGGCAGCGAACGCATGAACCCGTGCAGCACGAACGTGTAGAACCCGAGCCCGAACCCGACCTGGACGACGACCAGCGCGAACAGGGTGTCGTAGATCCCCATGCCCTGGGCGATGCGGGACACCGGGATGAGCAGGATCTGCGGCGGGAGCAGGTTCCCGGCCAGCATCACCAGCAGGATCGTGCGCCGCGCCGGGATGCGGTGGCGCGACAGCGCGTAGGCCGCGAGAGCCGCCAGCGCCAGCGAGGCCAGCACGGCGCAGAACGTCACGACCGCGCTGTTCACCAGCGCGGTGGTGACCTTGCCGCCGGCGAGGGCCGTCGCGAACCCCTCGAACGTCAGGCTCGTCGGCAGGGCACCGAGGCCGCGGGCGGCGATGTCGTCGAAGTCGCGCAGCGCGACGAGCACCACGAAGATGATCGGCGCCAGCCAGAGCAACGTGAACGGGATCATGACGGCGTGGAACCACGGCGATCTCGCGGTGCGCATGTCAGTCCTCCTCCGTTCTGGCCTGGCGCACCAGGTAGGTGATGATGAACGCGATCGCCAGCAGGAAGATCACCACGGCGAGCGCGGAGCCGTAGCCGAGGTTCACCAGCGTGAAGCCCTGCTGGAACATGTAGGTCGAGAGCAGCTGCGTGGTGTTGTACGGGCCTCCGCGCGTCATCGCCCAGACGATGTCGAACGTACGCAGCGAGTCGATCACCGTGACGGCGAAGACCACGGTGTTGACGCCGCGCAGCTGCGGCATGACGACCTTCCAGAAGCGCTGCCATGCCGTCGCGCCGTCCACCGCGGCGGCCTCCTCGAGCGACGGGTCGCAGCCCTTCAGCCCGGCGAGGTAGAGCACCATGATGTAGCCGACCTGCCGCCACACGGCCGCGATCAGCACCGCGTAGAGCGCGGTGTCCGGGTTTGCGAGCCACTGCTGCTGCAGCGACCCGAGCCCGATCGCGGCGAGCCCGGAGTCGATCGGCCCGCCCGGCTGGTACATGACCCGCCAGAACAGCCCGGTCACCGCCAGCGAGATGACCATGGGCAGGTAGATCGCGCTGCGGTAGATCCCGACGCCGCGGCCGGGCCGGTTGAGCGCCACGGCGAGCGCGAGCCCACCCGCCACCGACAACCCGCCGAACCCGATCGCCCAGATCACGTTGTTGCGGAAGGCCGTGGCGAAGATCGGGTCGGCGAGCATGCGCTCGTAGTTCTCGAACCCGACCGGCTCCGCGGGCCCCACCCCGCTCCACTCGGTGAACGACAGCGAGAAGCTGTTCATCGCGGGCCAGAAGACCCAGAACAGCTCGACGGCCAGCGGCAGCAGCAGGAATGCCCACACCAGCGGCGGCACCCGCCCCCGCCGCCTGCCCGGCCGCGGCGGAGCACCCATCCGCACCGGGACGTCCTGCACGGCGGTCATGACGAGAAGACCTGCGCGGCGGCCGCCTGCCAGTCCCGGAGGTGGCCCGGGATGTCGGAGGGGTCGGCGATGAACCGCGTGAGGGCGGCGTCGGCCGTCGTCTGGAGGGCGTCGCTGGAGTCGCGGTTGAAGAACTGCGTGATCTCCTGCGTGGTGTCGAGGAGCTGGATACCCTTCTGCACGATCGGCGAGAAACCGGAGGTGTCGACCTCCGGCGAGGTCGGCAGGCTGCCCGATCCGGCCTCGGCGAGCTTGGCGATGTACTGGGTCTGGACCGGCGGGGAGGCCAGGTAGCTCAGCAGCGCCTTCGCGCCGTCCGGGTTGTCGGTGGCCGCGGCGGCGAAGTACCCGTCCGTGGGCGCCTCCTCGGCGCTCGGCACCGCCGGGTCGATGGTGGGGACGGAGAAGAAGTCGAGGTCGGCGCGCTGGTCCGCGGGGAAGTACTGCATCGCGAACGCGCCGACCAGGTACATCGCCGCCTCGTCGTTGACCATCGGGGTGACGGCCTGCTGCGAGTCCCACGAGGTCTGGTTCGGGTGGAAGTACGGGATCAGCCGCGCGTACTGCTCCAGCACCGCCACGACCTGGGGGTCGGTGAACGAGCGCTGCCCGGCCAGCAGCGCCCGGTGGTACTCGGCGCCGTTGATCCGCAGGTTGAGGTAGTCGAACCAGCCCGACGCCATCCACGGCGTGGTGCCGATGCCGTTGGTGAGCGGGTGGACGCCGCGGCCCTTCAGGTCGTCGCAGAGCGCGATGAACCCGTCCCACGTCGTCGGCGGCTCGATGCCCCACTTCTCGAACGCCGAGCGCTTGTAGAACACCGACCACCAGTAGTAGCTGGTCGGCACGAAGATCGCCTGACCGTCGGCCGACGTCGAGAGCGACCGCAGCGCGTCGGAGAAGCCGGCGCACGCGCCGTCACCGGTCCACAGGTCCGAGACGTCGAGCAGCAGCTTCTCGGCGGCGTAGGAGTTCGCGACCGACCCGGCGTACCAGGTGAGCACGTCCGGCGGGGTCGCCGAGGACAGGTACGTCGACAGCTGGGCCCGGAACTGCTCGGTGGCCACCGAGTTCATGGTCACCGGCGCACCCGCCCCGCCGTACGAGGCCACGATCTGCTCGAGCGCCGCCTTCGGTCCCGCGTCCTGCACCGAGGACTGCAGGGTGACGGTCGCGGACGCCTCGCCGCCGCCTCCCCCGCCGCCGGAGCCGACGCAGGACGCCAGCAGCGGGATGCTGCCGAGGCTCGCGGCTCCGAGCAGGAAACGACGACGGGACAGCTCCGTTGCTGCCATGACTACCTCCGGGTTCCGGTGAAGATTGCGTTGCACTCCTGCTGGAGCGCGACGTCGGCCCACATGGGGTGCTGGGGAGCCGCGTTGGAGCAGACGACCGTGCCCCAGGCACCGCGCTCGCTCGCGTAGCGCACGGCGTCGCGGCAGATCTGCGCCCCGACGGGGCCTTCCTCGAACGTTCCGTGCAGCGGCGTGTAGCCGACCCAGCCCTCGCCGAGCACGAGCGGGACGCCGTGCGCGGCGGCCCAGTCGGCGGCGACGTCGAGCCAGAGGCGCAGCTTCTCGTCCATCGCGACGCGGTGCTCGCCGTAGTGGTCGTAGAGCCACCGGTCGAAGGCGTCCGGGTCGGCCCAGTCGTGGACGTAGACCTCGGCGGCCCGCACGATCGTCGCGTCGAGCCGCCAGCGGTGCCGCGCGTCCACCGTCCACTCGGCGGCGGGCGGGGCCCCGGGGCGCAGCACGGCGGCCGCGGCCTCCTGCGGGAAGTCCGCGACGGGGCCGCGCAGCCCGAACTCCTCGATGAGCGCGCCCAGCACCCCGTAGACGTAGGGGTGGACGACCAGCACGTCGATGTTCTCCGGGATGCCGCGCATGCTTGCGTGCGGCACCCCGCCGTAGTTGACGGTGCAGAGCCGGTCGGGGTGGCGCGCCTTGAAGGCGTCCACCGCCTTCTCCAGCGACGGGCGCAGCTCGACCACGGCGTCCTCGCGGCGCATCCCCTCCGCGAGGTGCCCCACCTGCACCTCGTTGTGGATCTCGGTGAACGCGACGCGGTCGTCGAGGCCCTCGGCGATCAGCAGGTCCATCAGGTCGGCGAGGGCCGCGGCGAGCCGCTCGGGGCGCTCGGCGGGCGGTACCACGCGCAGCGCGTCCCACCAGCCGGACTCCGCACCGAACGACGAGCTCTGCTGGTACTCCCACGACGAGACGATCACATAGCAGTCGTGCCGGCGCGCGGCGCGGAACAGCTCCAGGAGGTGCTCGCGGGCGTCGATCGTGGTCGGTGCCTTCACGTCGTACCAGCGCATGCCCTGCGCGTACTCGCCGCCGAGGCGCTCCAGCCGCAACGCCGAGGTGTCGAGGCCGGAGCCGAAGAGCAGGAACGGCATCGCGCAGACCCGCACCGTGTTGTAGCCGCGCTCGACGGCCTGGGCGAATGCGGCGTCGAGGTCCTCGAAGGGCTCCCCCGGACCGGTCCGCACGTACCAGGAGAAGTCCCAGAGGGTGATCGTCAGGCGGTCGGGGGTCATCGGGCGTCCTCCAGGAGGGGGTGCAGGGCGCCGGCGAGCTCCAGCGCGTCGAGGTGGTGCGGGTCGTCGTGGAGCAGGGCGGCGAGGCGCTCGCGCGCCCGGTCCGGGGCGCCGTCGAGGACGTCGAGCTGCGCGCGCAGGAACCCCACCCGGCGCCGGCGGGCGACCGCGGGGTCCTCGGCGAACAGCAGCATGGACGGGAGCGAGGTCGCGAAGTAGTCGACGGTCACCGGTGCGGCCTCCTCGGCGTCGACCCACGCGCGCAGCGACTCCGTGCGCCGCCCCGCCTCGGCGTCCCGGCCGAGCCGGCGCAGGGCGAGCACCGAGGAGTACGTGGCCTCCGAGTGCGGGTCGGCGGACATCGCGAGGAAGTCACCGTCGCGGGCGGCGGTCTCCCACGCGGCGCGCGCGGCGTCCTCGTCCCCCGCGGCGGCGAGAGCCTCGCCGCGCAGCAGCTGCAGGGCCGCGGCGCTCGCGAGGGGGTGCCGGGCCTCCCCGAGGGACGCCGGCGGGTCCAGCGCCGCGTCGACCGCGGCCACGGCGCTCCCGCCGGGACGGGCCGCGGCCAGCCGGCACAACCGGTCCCAGACCCGCAGCACCTCGCCCTCGCCCCCCTCCCACGGCTGGAACGCGCGGCCGAGCAGCAGCGCCCTGGCCTCCTCGAGCCGCCCGGCTGTGAGCAGCAGGTGCGCCAGCGCGACGGTGGCGTCGTCCCGGGTCTCGACGAGCCCGCGCACGTCCAGCAGCCGGTCGAGGCGCCGCTCGGGCGGCACGCCGCGGCGGGCGTCGAGCTGGTCGCTCTCGAAGACGAGCCGGGCGTCCGCCCCCGCGACGGCGAGCGCCCGGTCGTACGCGGCCCGGGCCTCGTCGGCGTCACCGAGGTGGTTCCAGGCCGCCAGGCCGAGGTTGCGCCACACGACCGGGTCGGACGGGTCGAGCGCGGCGCTCGCCCGCCAGGCCGCGACGGCGTCGTCGGCACGGCCCGCCGCGTAGCGCCAGTGGCCGAGCAGGGCGAGGGCACGCGCATCCGTGGCGCCCGCGCGCTCCAGCACGGCGACGTCGTCAAGCCGCGACGGAAAACACCAGGTCAGAGGCCGTGAGTGGATACGAATGCGCTGGGGGACGGTAGCCGGCGAAGCCGGCGGGGTGGGTAAGGACGAGCACTCGTTACCACTCACGGCCAGGGTGGAGCGGTGGTAGTCGATGAGCGGGCCTGCCGCGGTCTGCCCGAGGGCCCGCTGCGCCTCGCGTTCGTCGGCGACGTCGAGCACGCGCCGCGCGGCCTCGGTCTCGCCCACCCCCGCGTACTCGAGGGCGACGTCCAGGCAGGTCTGCGCGTCGGTGGTGAGCGGGAGGCCGGCGAGGTGGCGGCTCCACCAGTCGAGGGGGTCGAGCGCGAGCGTGTCCCGCAGCAGGCCGGCCGCCTCCTCGGCGCGGCCGGCGCGGCGCAGCAGCAGTGCCGTGAGCGCGCGGGCCTGGAGGTGCTCGGGCTCGACGCGCCGCACGTCGGCCAGCCGGTGGAGCGCCGCCGCGTCCCGGCCGGCGGCCGCGTCGAGGCGGGCCATCCGGTAGCCGGCGGGCGCGCGCCAGGCCCGGGCCCACGACGCGGCGGCGTACCGGGCGTAGGCCTCGGCGGGCCGGCCCAGCCGCTCCAGCACCAGCCCGAGCAGGTAGAGGGGCGTGGTGTCGGCGGGGTTGGCGTTGCGGGAGGTGAGCCGGGCGACCGCGGCGGTCAGCAGGACCTCGGCCTCGGCGAACTCCGCCCGCCGGTACGCGCGGCCGGCGAGGCCGACGCTGCTGGCCACGTGCCCGGGATCGCGGCGCAACGCCTCCCGCCAGTACGGCTCGGGCGAGCGCGTGGCGTGCCGGTACTGCTCCAGGTGGGCGCCGACCAGGGCGAGCTCCTCGACGGAGACCACGTCCGGCGGCGCCGGCGGCTCGGTGGCCGGGGCGACATCCGGGGCCTCCGGGACGTGGGAGTCCCACGCGACGAGCTCCGCGCCCCCGTGCAGGACCCGCAGCCGGAGGCGGTCCGGCACGTCCAGCGCGATGCGGGTCCGGTGCGGCGCACCTGGCGCCGCATCCGCCTCCACCTCGGCCACGACGTCGCCCGACCCGTCCTCCAGGCGGATCCGGCAGCCGGGGCGCTCCGCCGTCACGGCCAGCCCGACCCGCACCCCGTCCGGCTCGACGTCCACCCGCACCGCGGCGTCGACGGTGGCCGCGTGCACCGGACCGATCTCCTGGATCGGGTACCAGACCTGCGAGAACACCTTCGTCTCGCCCGGCGCGATGAACGAGAAGTCGGGCTGGTTGTCGGTGAACACGCCGGCCATCAGCTCGACGTACGCGGCGCCGTCGTCGGACAGGTTGCGGTCCCACGCGTGCCCGAACGCGGCGTTCCCCCACGTCCACTGCTTCTTCCCCACGGCCGTGTGCGGGTCGGCGACGTGCACGAACCCGGCGTTCGCGGCGTGGTCGTAACCGCCGAAGAAGCCCTCGCGGCTGCCGCACATGTACGACGTGGGGACGGGGATGTTGCGGTACCAGTCGAGGCGGTCACCGCCGGTCGCGTGCCGGGCGGCGTAGTCGACCCCGTAGTAGGGGCGGTCGGCGGCCGGGAACCCGGTGACGGCGCGCTTGGCGTGGTCGGCCACCGCGCGCACGTCGCGCGGGAAGAACGACTGGTACCGCTCGTGCACGCGGGCCGCGACGTTGGCCCACCACAGGAACGTCTGCGTCACCTCGCTGCGGTTGTACAGCCGGACCCGCAGCTCGATCGTCGCCCGGTCCGGCCGCAGCCGGATCCCGTGCATCCCCTTCATGCGGGCGAACGGGTCGTGGTCGGAGCACCAGACCGTCACCGCGCCGTCCGGCTCCCGCTCGATCTCGACGTCCGTGGGCAGGAAGGTGGCCGGGCGGTGGTGCTGCGGCCAGTTGAACTCCACCCCACCCGCGATCCACGGACCGGTGAGCCCGACGAGGGCGGGCTTGATCACGCCGTTGCGGTAGAAGAAGTCGTAGCCGGCGCTGCGGTCGTACCCGACGTGGATGCGCCCGCCCAGCTCGGGCAGCACCATGATCCGCAGCCAGCGGTTCTCCAGGTGGATGGCGTCCCACTCGTGCGGCACGCTCGTCGCGCTGATCCGGTCGTGGAACGGCAGCGGGTACACCCGGCCCGACGAGCCCTGGTAGACGCGGCGGTCCAGGTACGCCGGGTAGCGGTCGGGCGGCTCGGGGAGGTAGCTGTCGATCGCCACCGGCTCCCGCCACGCGGCGACACCCGCGTCCGCCTGTGCGGCGGGCCGGTCCGGGAGCTGCAGCCGGGACTCTCCTTCGAGCACGCCGCGACGCTACGAGCGCCGGATCCGTAGTGGCATGGGCGATTCGGCCGAGATACCTGGACGATTCGACGGCGATCTGACGGCTCCCACCTACGATGGGGCCGTGCTGCTGCCCGACGGGTTCCCCGGCCAGCGGTTGCGCGTGCTCCCCCGGCCACTCGTCGCATCGGCCCTGCGCAGGCCGCCGACGTCGGGGCTGCTCGTCACCGACGCCGGCTACTTCCCGCGCGCCGCGAACCACGGCCGACCTCGAACGGAAGGCGCTCCGGAGGCCATCGTGATCGTCTGCGTAGACGGGTACGGCCGCTGTGAGGCGGGCGGGGGCAGCACCGTCGTCGGGCCGGGGCAGGCGCTCGTGCTGCCGCCGGGCCGCCCGCACATCTACCTCGCCGACCCGGACCGCCCATGGACGATCTGGTGGCTGCACGCGGCCGGCACCCAGGTTGCGGAGCTGCTCGCCGTCATCGCTCCGGACGGCCGGGAGGTCCTCGTGGAGCTGCACGACACCTACCGCGCCGTCGCGACGATCGACGACGCCATCGCCTGCTTCGAGCGCGACGAGACGTTCCCCAGCCTGATCTCGGCGGCCGGGGCGGGGTGGGCGCTGCTCGCCCAGCTCGCGTCCGATGTGGTGGCCGGCGGCCCGCAACGCACCGAACCGGTCCGCCAGGCCCAGGACTACCTGCGCCGCAACTTCGCCAAGCCGCTCAGCGTGGCCGAGCTCGCCCGCACGGCGGGCCTGTCCCCCTCGCACTTCTCGGCGCTCTTCCGCGCGGCCACCGGCGGCGGGGTCGTCGAGTACACCAAGCGGCTGCGGATGGCGCGGGCCCGCGAGCTGCTGATCACCTCGTCGCGGGACATCGGGGACATCGGCGAGGCCGTCGGCTACACCGACGCCTTCTACTTCTCCCGGCAGTTCCGCACGGTGCACGGGTGCAGCCCGAGCGAGTACCGGGGCGAGCACCGGCAAGGTGCCGACCCCCGTTGAGGTATCGAGCGCAGTTGGGAGCGATGAGGGTGGATAGCTGCCGCTCGACGCCATGCTCGGCGGCCGGGGCGTCACCGAGAACAGTGACCGCCTGCACGTCCGAACGCTGAACACCGACCGACGCCCGCTGCGTTCCGCAGTGAGGTTGCGGCCGGCGCGAGCGCCTTGCCACGGGTGCCGCGGGGACGTGCCTGCGGGCACAGAGCCGTGCACGAACAGGCATCCGAGAATGTCGGGATCGTCACGTACGTTCCAGCACGTGTCCGATGATCGCTCCGTACAGCCGCACGACGGGCTCTTCCGGCTGGTATTCGGCAGCCCGGTGCACGCCCGTGCCGCGATCCAAGCACTGCTGCCAGAGCTCGCCGCCCGGCTGGACCTGGAACGACTCACCGTGCTGAACGGGACGTTCGTGGATGCCGAGCTTTCGCGGCGGCACAGCGACGTCTGCCTCTCCACCTACCTCGACGATCACGAAGCGCTCGTCTACATCCTGCTGGAGCACCAGAGCGGCCCCGACCCGCTGATGCCGTGGCGGATGCTGCGCTACATGGTGCGCGTGTGGGAGCGACACGTCACCGAGCACCCGAAGGCCACCAGGCTCCCGCTGGTCGTCCCGGTCGTGGTCCACCAGGGCGGCCGACCGTGGTCGACGCCCACCGAGCTGCGCGACCTGATCGACATCGACCCGGCCACGGCCAAGGCGGTCGAGGAGTACCTCCCACGGTTCCGGTTCCGACTCGAGGACATGGGCAGCGTCGACCCCACCCACATGCGGGCACTGCTCGACGCCCGCCCGTTCACCCCGCTGGGGAAGATCAGCCTCTTCCTGCTGCGCGACGCCCGCGGCAACCCGGACCTGGACGTGGCTCTAGAAGAGTGGCTCGACGTGCTGGACCGGGCACGACGGGCCCCGGACGGAACCGAGATGCTACCTGCCGTCTTCCAGTACATTGTCCTGGCGAGCGAGACCCCCGTGGACCGACTCCGGAAAGTCGTCGCCCGACTCGGACCCGAGGTGGAGGAGAACCTCATGACCACCGCAGACATGCTCCGCGCCGAGGGCCGCGTCGAGGGCCGCGTCGAGGGCGAGGCCACCGGCCGGGCACAAGGACGCGCCGAGACACTCACACAGTTGCTGACCCAGAAGTTCGGCCCCCTTCCTGGCTGGGCCATCGGGAACCTGCAGGCCGCCTCGAGCGAGCGGCTGGAGAGCTGGACCGGGCGGGTCCTCACCGCCACCACGCTCGACGAGATCTTCGCCTGACAGTCCGTTCCGATCGTACGAGCGGCACGGCCGTCCACACCTATTGAACGAGAGTGCCGTTCGTCCGAACATTCCGATCGGCACTCGCGCCCTCACTCCCCGGATGCCACCAGGATCCGCTGGCCCTCGCGCAGCCCGGCGACGACCTGCGTGACGCTGTCGCCCGCGAGGCCGAGCTCGACCTGGACCTGCCGCTGCGTGCCGTCGGGATCGAGCACCGTCACCGTTCCGCTGCCCCCGCTCTGCATGAGCGCGGCGTTCGGCACGGCGAGGGTGTCGTCGCGGTGGTCCACGACGACGTTGGCCGACGCCGTCAGGCCGTCCCTCAACCGGGGGTCGAGCTCGCCCAGCACGATCACGCCGTAGTAGCTCGTGACGCCCTGGATGTCGGTGCCGCTGGGCGCGATGCTGACGACCCGCCCGGTGCGGGTGAGGTCGGGGATCGCGTCGAAGGTGACCTGCACCTCCTGGTTCGGCTGGACGAGCGCCGCGTCGGTCTCCGCGAACGGCGCCACGATCTGGAAGCTCTGGACGTCGCCGAGCACGATGAACGACGTGCCACCGGGTCGGTCGTTCTCGCTGCCGCCCTGATCGCTCGCCGAGACCGCCGACTTGCGCTCCGGCAGCGGCACCGTGCCGCCCGGCGCGAGCGGGGTGGTGCCCGAGCCGCCACCGAGGAACTCGCCGACGACGCCGTTGATGCTCGCGACCTTGCCGGCGACGGGCGAGCGCAGTGTCGTGTCGTCCACGACGCGCTGCGCCTTGTCGACGTCGGCCTGCAGCTGCGCGACGATCGCGGCCTGCTCGTCGATGTCGTGCGGCCGATCGCCCCGGGCGCCCTCGGCCTCGTTCTTCGCGGCGGCCAGGTCGCGCCGGGCGTTCTCGATCTCCACGTCCTGCTCGGCCCGGTCGACGCGCCGCTGGTTCTCCGCCTGCTCGAGGGCCGCCTTGCTGGCGCGGACGTTGCGCTCGGCCTGCTCCACCTCGCTCTCCTTCTGCGCGGCGACGTCGCAGTCCTCGGCCTGCCTGTCCCGCCCGGAGAAGTGCAGGAGCGACTCACCCCGGTCCGCGTCCCGCTCGGCGGCCCTGCGGTCCGCCCCGGTGCAGGAACGCCGGTCCGCCCGGGTCCGGGACCTGGTGTCGCGCAGCACCTCCTTGTCGAGCTTCAGCTGCCGCTCCGCCTCGTCGACGGCCGACGCGTTGGCGTCGTCGACCGCCTCGGCCCGCTCCTTCGTGGCGTCCAGGACCTCCCCCGCCCGCTTCGCGTCGTCGGCGGCGGCGTCCACCTGGTTGCCGCCCCGGATGCGGTCCAGCGCCGCCTGCTCCTGCGCCACCTGCGCCTGCGCCGACGCGAGGTCGCGGCGCGCCACGAAGTCGTCGAGCCGGGCCAGGATCTGCCCCGGCTCGACCTGCTGCCCCACCGCGACGTTGACCTCCACGAGCTTGCCGCCGTCGGGGAAACCGAGGTTCTGCTCCGTGACGGCCTGCAGGGAACCGGTCGCGGTGACGGTCGACGTCACGCTCGTCCGGGTCACCTTCACCGTCAGCGGCTCGGACTGCGCGCTGGTGCACCCGGCGACCAGCAGCACGAGTGCCGCCGCAGCTAGTGGTCCCACTAGGCGACGGACGGTGGTTCGGGTGGTCATTCGTACCTCAACGCTTCGATGGGGCGGAGTCGGGCGGCGCGCTTCGCGGGGTACGCGCCGAAGAACAGGCCGATGCAGAGGCTGACGGTGAACGCGAGGAACACCGACGGGACGGACAACTGCGGCGGGGCGAAGTCGCCGAACGCGGCGCCGAACCGCTCGCCCAGCAGGCACAACCCGACCCCGAGGACGACGCCGACCGATCCGCCGATGCCCGACAGGACGGTCGACTCGACGAGGAACTGTTCGAGCACGGTCCGGCGCCGGGCACCGAGCGCCTTGCGCAGACCGATCTCCCGGGTCCGCTCGGTGACCGTGACGAGCATGATGTTCATGACGCCGATCCCGCCGACCAGCAGCGCGATCGCGGCGATGGACGCGAGGAAGATCGTGAAGACCTCGGTGACCTCGCCGTACTGCTCGAGCAGGTCGAGGTTCGAGCGGACCTCGAAGTCCTTCTGGGTGGGGTCGTCGATCCGGTGGGAGTCCATGAGGACCCGGCTGACCTTGGCCATCGCCGCGGGCACCGCGTCCTGGCCGGTGGCCTGCACCACGAGCTGGTCCACCCGGTCGTCCGCGCCGCCGTCGACCAGGTAGGTGCGCGCCGTCGTGATCGGCATGACCGCGACGTCGTCCTGCTGCCCGTTGGGCTCCAGCACGCCGACGACCTCGAACGTCTGCGACCCGACGCGCACCTGCTGGCCGAGCGCGGCCGCCGGAATGCCCCCGAAGATCTCCTGGACCGGGCGGGGTCCGAGCACCACCACGCGCGCCCGGGTCCGGACCTGGGAGTCGGAGAAGAACTTCCCGGCGTCGATCGTCCGGTTCAGGGCGGCGGGGTAGTCCTGGGAGGAGCCGACGATGCTGGTGCGCCAGGTGCCGTAATCGCTCTTCAACACCGCGCTCGCCTGCTTCACCGGCGTCACCGTGACGAACCGCGGGGCCTCGTTCGACTCGCGCAGCGCCTCGACGTCCCGGTCGGTGAGTGGCTGGCTGCGGCCGCCCTCCGACACGCTGCCCCGGGCCTGGAAGACGCCGATCAGGTTCGTGCCCAGCGCCTCCAACTGGGCGTTCAGCCGCGCGGACGTGCCGTTGCCGAGCGCGACGAGCAGGATGACCGCGGCGACGCCGATCATGATCCCGAGCATCGTCAGCAGCGAGCGCAGGCGGTTGGCACGCAGGCCGCGCCACGCCATGACGATCGCCAGGCGGAGCGTCACGCGCCGGCCCCCGCCCGCTGGATCTCCTGGGTGACGTCCTCGGGGGCGTCGCTGCGGCGGTCGCTGACGATCCGCCCGTCTCGCAACCGCACCACGCGGCGGGCGTAGGCGGCGATCTCCTCCTCGTGCGTGATGAGCACGACCGTCCGGCCGGCCTCGGAGAGGCGCCCCAACATCTCGGCGAGCTCGCAGCTGGCCTCCGTGTCGAGGTTCCCGGTCGGCTCGTCGGCCAGGATCATCGTCGGGCGGGTGACCAGCGCGCGGGCGATGGCCACCCGTTGCTGCTGCCCGCCGGAGAGCTGGCTGGGCAGGTGGGAGGCGCGGTCGGCCAGCCCGACCTCTTCCAGCGCCTGCAGGGCCCGGGTCCGGCGCGCCCGCTGGTTGCCGTACACCAGCGGCAGCTCGACGTTGGCGAGCGCCGTCGTGCGGGGCAGCAGGTTGTAGGACTGGAAGACGAGACCGATCTTGCCGTTGCGGATCGCGGCCAGCTCGTCGTCGCTCATCCCCGAGACGTCGATCCCGTCGAGGAGGTAGCGGCCCTCGGTCGGGAGGTCGAGGCAGCCGAGGATGTTCATCATCGTGCTCTTGCCGGAGCCGGACGGACCCATGATCGCCACGAAGTCGCCCTCGTCGACCGTGAGCTCGACGTCGTGGAGCGCGCGGACCTCGGCCTCCCCGGCTCGGTAGCTCTTGCCGACACCCTCGAGCTTGATCATCGGATTGCGGATCACCCCTCCTCAGGCGCACGCGTGCGCCGCGAGTCCGACGCCGCGGGCCGCCCGGCGCCCCGTGCCGCCCGTGGACGGTGGAGCAACGAAGACCCACGAGCGCTGTTACGCCATTCACGATGGGTTCACCCGGGCGAGGCGACCGGACCCGGGTGACCACTCTGCGCATTCGAATTCATCCCGTGAGCGGCTCGAGCGGTGCCCGACCGGTGAATCACACGGATGTGAGCACAACGATTCGTCGGGCCCCGGTGCGGGTCGCCCGGACATCACGGGACGTGGTCGAAATCGGATGGGGCAACCCGACCGGGTGGGATGGCGGGACTGCGGGGCCTCCGGACTGGACAGGCGTGGAGCACCCGACTACTCCTGTATTCCGTGCGGAACGAGAGGCGTTCCGCAATCACCAAGGAGAGCAAGATGCTTCGTAAGACCCGTGTCGTGTCCGCCGCAGCTGCTTTTGCTCTGACGGGGATGGCACTGTTCGGTGGCGCAGCAATGGCAGGAGGCCACGGTCACTTCGACAATACCGGCGGGGCCGGCGGGGCGGGCGGCGACGCGAGTTCGCAGTGCCTGATCCCGGTCGGTGTCTCGCTCGGCGCCCTGGTCGGCTCGGGCGGCGACGTCTCGCAGTGCAACGCGGGCGGCGGCGCGGGTGGCGCCGGCGGCACTGGCGCCGACTACTGATACCCCTCCCACCTGCGTAGTTGCGGTGCAGGCCCCCGGGCTCGTCGGGGGCCTGCACCGCCGTCAGGGTAGCCCTCGCCGGCGCCGGACGACCGGATCGGTCGGTACGGCGTCGTCGCGGCACTGTTCCGGATCCGGAACGGCCATCTCCCGGCCCGATCACCACCACCGAGCAGTCGGCGTGGTGGGTTCTCGCGGCCGGGCATCTTCACGTCGGACCTCGGTAGGCCGCACGGACTGCCGGAACATTTGAAAGGAATCAATCCACATGAACATTCCCGGACGAAAGGCCGCGATCGCCGTGGCGGCATTCGCAACGGTCGGCTCCACGTTGTTCGGCGGCGCCGCGGTCGCCGGTGGTTACGGGTACGGCAACCAGGAGAACACGGGCGGTCCGGGTGGTTCGGGTGGCGCCGCCAATTCGCAGTGCCTGATCCCGATCGGGATCTCCCTCGGCATCCTCGGCCAGGGCGGAGACGTTTCCCAGTGCAACGCGAGCGGCGGCACGGGCGGCGCCGGCGGCACCGGCGCCGACTACTGAGCGATGGCAATGATCGAGTCCCGGAGCAACGGGCGGCCCATTCGTCGATCCGCTGTCGTCGTGGCGATGACGGTTCTGGTCGCGGGCGGGTTCGCGGCCTCGGCCGGCCTGGCCCACGCGGGTGACGAACCCGACCGGGTCGGCGCCCCCGGCCAGGACGGCCAGGACGTCACCTGCACCTCCTACCGGCCTCCCATGAACGCGCCCGTCTGCAACGCGGTGGGCGCGGACGGCGCCGACGGCGCGACGGGAGCGAACGGATGAGGACGGTGTCGGGTTCAGAGGGAGGTGCGCACGTGAAGCGCTACGTGTCCGGCTTCGCCACCATGGTCGCCGCGGCCGCCGTGTCGGTGCCGCTGTTCGCCGGCGCGGCCCAGGCGGGCGACCCGAAGAACCACGACGGTCCGGACGGCCGATCGGGTTCGGCCACCGCCACCTGCCGCTGGCTCCCGCCGGTGGACGACGGCTTCATCATCCAGTGCACGACGTCCGGCGGCACCGGTGGTGCCGGCGGCGCGTCCGTCGAGTACTGACCGGCCGGCGCGGCCCGGACGCGGTGCGCCGCGGCCGGGCCGCCCGTACGACGAGGGGGCGACCATGTCCGGTGACCAGCCAGCACCAGCGGAGGAACGGAGGGGGCGGCGGATCCGGCGCGGCCCGGTGATCGTCCTGGCGGCGCTGCTGGTGCTCGCGCTCCTCCCGGTGTTCGTCGCGCGGATCTACGTCATCCCGTCCGGCTCGATGGAACGGACGCTGCACGGCTGTCCCGGCTGCGACAACGACCGCGTGCTGGTCGACAAGCTGACCTACCGGTTCAGGGCCCCGGAGCGGGGCGACGTCCTGGTGTTCACGCTCCCGGACAGCTGGACCAACAGTGAACTGGAGGTCTCGGCGGGCAGCGGCAACCTGCTCCTCGACGGCGTGGCGCGGCTCGGCGCGCTCGTGGGGATGAACTCTCACAGCGAGAACGAGACCGAGTACATCAAGCGCGTGATCGCGGTCGGTGGGCAGACGGTGGCGTGTTGCGACGAGCGCAACCGGATCGTCGTCGACGGAGTCGGCGTGGACGAGCCGTTCCTCTACTTCCTGCCTGAGGCCGGGGCCCTGCGGCAGGCCGAGTTCGCGCCCGTCCGCGTCCCCGACGGGGAGCTGTGGGTGATGGGCGACAGCCGCAACGACTCGGTCGACTCGCGCGCCGAGGGCAACGGCCCGGTGGCGGTCTCGCAGGTCATCGGCAAGGCCCGGTTCATCCTGTGGCCCTTCGGCCGCATCGGCGGGATCCGCTGACGAGCCACATTCTCAGGGCAGCGTGAGGATCTCCGTCCCGTCCGCCGTGACCACGAGGGTGTGCTCGAACTGCGCGGTGCGCGCACGGTCCTTCGTGACGACGGTCCACCCGTCGTCCCAGACGTCGTAGTCGATCGTGCCGAGCGTGATCATCGGCTCGATCGTGAACGTCATGCCCGGCTCCAGCACGGTGTCGACGCTCGGCTCGTCGTAGTGCAGCACGACCAGGCCGCTGTGGAACGCGCGGCCGATGCCGTGGCCGGTGAAGTCGCGCACCACCCCGTAGCCGAACCGCTTGGCGTACGACTCGATCACCCGGCCGACGACGTTGAGCTCCCGGCCCGGGCGCACCGCCTTGATCGCCCGCATCGTGGCCTCGCGGGTGCGCTCGACGAGGAGGCGGTCCTCCTCGCTCACGTTCCCGGCGAGGAACGTGCCGTTGGTGTCGCCGTGGACGCCGCCGATGTAACCGGTGACGTCGATGTTGACGATGTCGCCGTCCTGGATGACCGTGGAGTCCGGGATGCCGTGGCAGATCACCTCGTTGAGGCTGGTGCAGCAGGACTTGGGGAAGCCCTTGTAGCCCAGCGTGGACGGGTAGGCGTCGTGGGCCACGAGGAACTCGTGCACCACACGGTCGACCTCGTCGGTGGTGACGCCCGGCGCCACCGCCTTCCCACCCGTCTCGAGGGCCTGCGCGGCGATCTTCCCGGCCACCCGCATCCGCTCGATCACCTCGGGGGTCTGCACCCAGGGGTCGGAGTTGCGCTCCGGGCGCTTCCGGCCGACGTACTCCGGCCGCGCGATGTGCGCGGGCACGGGCCGGGTCGGCGAGACGGTGCCGGGGGTGAGCAGCGTGCGGGCGGGCATGGCGCCAGTCTATGCAGCCGCGACGGTCCGCGACCCGGCGCTCACGGACCGGTGCTCAGTGCAGGGCGCGCTGGCGGGCCCGCAGGGACACGGCGGCCGAGAGCGCCCGCCACCCGATCAGGAGGACGGCGAGGGCGACGGCGGTGACCGCGGCGAAGCTCGGCGGCAGGCTCCAGGTGAACCCGGCCCGCACCAGCAGCCCGATCACGACGGTGCCCGCCCAGACGGTGAGGGCCGCCCTGACCCCGACCGGGTTGGCCCGCACGTACGGCGTGGCCCACACCGCCACGAGACCGACGAGGAAGGGCGCCGCGGTGCCGAGCAGGCCGAGCAGGTCGTCGGGCTCGGCGTGGCTCATGCGGCCGATGGCGGCGAACACCACGACGGCGACGACGTCGGCCACGATCGCGAGCGCGGGTATCCGCCGGGGCGACATGACATCCAGCGTAAGCGCCGGGGCAAGACCCCCGTTGGTGTCGCGCGCCACGAGACACCGCCCAGTTCAGCCGATGGCGGACAGGAAGCGCTGCGCGACCTGCACCGCGGGCGCGGACGACGCACCGTCGACCACCAGCACGGCGAACGCCACGTCGCCCCGGTAGCCCATGAACCAGCCGTGCGCGCGGCCGTCACCGGTGAACTCCGCGGTGCCCGTCTTGCCGTAGACCTCCCCCAGGCCCGCGAGCGCGCTCGCCGTGCCGTCCGTGACGACCGCCCGCATCATCGCCCGCAGCTGGCCGAGGGCCGCCGGGTCGGGCACGGTGGCGGGGACCAGTACCCCGGTGGGCCGGCCCCGGATGAGCTGGGGCACCACCGGCGCGCCGTGCGCCACCACCGCGGCCGCCAGCGCGACGCCGAACGGGCTCGCCAGCACCTGCCCCTGCCCGAACCCGTTCTCCGCGCGCAGCACCTCCTCGGCGGACGCCGGCACCGCTCCGGTGACCGTGACGATGCCGGGGACGGCGTAGTCGGCGCCCAGCCCGAGCCGCAGCGCGGCCGCCGGCAGGGCGCCGGGTTCCAGCTGCACCGCGAGCTGCGCGAACGTGGTGTTGCAGGAGCGGGCGAACGCGGTGAGCAGCGGGACGGTGCCGAGGTCGAACCGGCCCGCGTTGGGCACGACCCGCCCGCCGATGACGGTGGTACCCGGGCATGCGACCTGGGTGTCGACGGTGACGCCGTCCTCGGCCATCGCGGCCGTGGCCGTCACCACCTTGAACGTGGAGCCCGGCGGGTACCGGCCGGTGAGCGCGAGCGGGCCCTCGGCGTCGGCGGCGGGGTTCTGCGCGACGGCCAGCAGGTCGCCGGTGGACGCCGAGACGGCCACGAGCATGGCCTGCTGCACCACCGGCTCCACGGCGTCCTCGGCGGCGGACTGGATGGCGCGGTCCATCCCGACACCCACCGTGGTGCCCGGCCGCGGGGCCTGCTCGGCGAGCGAGCGGACGGCGGCACCGCTGCTGTCCACGATCGAGACCGACCAGCCGGGCACGCCCTCCAACTGCTCCGCGGCCTCGTCGCGGACGCCGGGGAGCACCTGCCGTCCGAAGTCGGAGTTCGGCGCGAGCAGCCGCTCCGATGTGGTGAACCGCACACCGGCCAGGTGGTGGATCGCGGTCTTGACCTGGGCGTAGTCCGTCTCGCGCAGCACGGCGACCGGGTAGGCCTGCCCGTCGGGGGTGCGCGCGGCACCGTCGGTGATGGACGCCTGGGTGATCCGCGGGTCGAACGGGGAGAGCGCGGCGGCCAGCGCGCCCGTGACGGCGGGCAGGTCGCCCGTGGCGCGCCGGTCCAGCAGCACGGCGACCACCGTGGTGGCCTCGAGCAGCGGTGCCCCGCCCCGATCGACCACCGGCGCGGGCGAGGGTGCCTCGGTGCGCACCGCGAGCCGCTGCCCGGCCGCCAGGTCGGGATGCACCACGGTGGGTGCCCAGTGCACCCGCCAGCCCTCCTCGGTCTCGGGTGCGGGACGCAGCTCCACCTCACCGAGGTAGCGCCAGTCGCGTTGGCGGCCGAGCTGCCAGTCGACGTCGACGGCCGCGGTGGCGCTGTCGGCGTCGGTGCGCACCTGGCCGAGGGTGGCCGAGAGGCCCTCCGGGGCGAGGGCCTTGCGCGTGGTCGCGAGCAGCTCGCCCGCGCGGGCCGGGTCGTCGGTGAGGGAGGCGGCGCGCGCGTCGTCGCCGGCGGACCAGGCGGCGAGGAACGCCGTCGCGGTGTCCTCCGGCCCGGTGTCCCCGAAGAGCCCGCAGCCGGCCGTGGCGAGCAGCACGCCGAGCACGGCGGCCAGGGCGGTGGTCGGGTGGGGGCGCGGCACGGGGCGAGTATGCCGAGGGGCCCCGGCGCCGCCGGGCTTCACCCGGCCGTGTCGCGGGCCTCGAACACCGTGCACCGGCGGGTGCGGGTGCGGCGGACGTCGGGGAAGCGGGCGCGCAGCGCGTCCTCGATGCGCTGGCCCCACTCCTCCCGGAGCAGGAGCGCGCGGGCGGCGCGGGCCGGCCGCTCGCCACCGTGCCAGCTCAGCACGAGCCGCCCGCCCGGGCGCAGCACGCGCCGCAGCTCGGCGACACCGGCGTCCAGGTCGGGCCAGATCGCGACGTTGTTCACGCCCACGACGAGGTCGACGGCCCCGTCGGGCAGGCCGGTGGCGGCCGCGTCCCCGGCCCGCACGTCGAGGCGGCCGGCCGCGATCGCACCGGCGTGGGCACGGATCGCGAGCGCCCGCATCTCGCCCGAGGGTTCGACGCCGGTGACGTGCCGGGCCGTGCGGGTGAGCATGCCGAGCAGCACGCCGGGACCGGGGCCGAGCTCGAGGACGTCCATGCCGGGGAGCCGCCCGAGCAGCTGCGCGATCTCGCGCTGCTGGGCCCGGTTGAGCAGTCGCATGAGCTGCCCGCCGAACGTGCCGAGCCGCCCGGCCGGGAGCGCGGCGAAGGAGTTCGGCACCGTGCCGGTCGTCCATGACGGGGGTGTCGCTGCTGCCATGCCCCCACCGTGGCGTGCCTGCGCCGGTAACGCGACCACCGGCGACGACGGATGAAAGGGCATCCTCCGCCCGGTCTAGTCTGCGGGCGGACCAGTAAGGACGACGCGAAGAGGACGAGCCTCCAGTATGCAGATCCACACCACCCCGCTCCCCGGCTCGGCACTGGTCGACCTGAAGCTCCTGGAGGACGACCGCGGCTTCTTCGCCCGGGCCTTCTGCCGTCAGGAGTTCGTCGACGCGGGCCTCGAGCCCCTGGTGGAGCAGGCCAACATCTCGTTCAACCACAAGGCGGGCACGCTGCGCGGGTTCCACTACCAGCTGGAGCCGAACGCGGAGACGAAGTTCATCCGCTGCTACCGGGGCGCGATCTGGGACGTGATCGTCGACCTGCGCCCCGAGTCACCCACGTACCTGAAGTGGTTCGGAGCCGAGCTCACCGAGGACAACCGCACCGCGATGTACGTGCCGCGCAACTTCGCGCACGCCTACATCACCCTGACCGACAAGGCCGAGGTCATGTACCAGGTCTCCACGGCCTACACCCCGGGCGCGGAGCGCGGCCTGCGGTGGGACGACCCGGCGCTCGGCGTCGAGTGGCCGATCCCGCCCGCGGTCGTCTCGGAGAAGGACGCGGCCTGGCCGCTGCTGTCCGAGGTCTCGGTGGAGGCCCGCTGATGCTGATCCTGGACACCGCACTCGCCCGCCGCGAGGCCGAGAACCGCCCGATCCGCGTCGGCATGATCGGCGCCGGCTTCATGGGCCGCGGGCTGGCCAACCAGATCGTGAACTCGGTGCCGGGGATGCGGCTCGTCGCGATCGCCAACCGCACCCCCGCCAACGCCGAGCGCGCCTTCAGCGAGGCCGGCGTCGAGGCGGTGCGCGTCGAGGGTGCGACGGAGCTCGACGCGACGATCGAGAAGGGCGGCGCCGCCGTCCTCGAGGACGCGTTCGAGCTGCTGAAGGCCGTGCACCTGGACTGCGTCGTCGACGTCACCGGAGCCGTCGAGTTCGGCGCCCGGGTCACCGTCGCCGCCATCGACCGCGGCCTGCCGATCGTCACGATGAACGCCGAGCTGGACGGCACCGTCGGCCCGCTGCTCGCCCACCGGGCGCGCGCGGCCGGGGTGGTGCTCACCGGGTGCGACGGCGACCAGCCGGGCGTGCAGGCCAACCTGATGCGGTTCGTCAAGGGCCTGGGGGTCACCCCGCTGGTGGCGGGCAACATCAAGGGCCTTCAGGACGAGTACCGCACGCCCACCACCCAGAAGGCGTTCGCCGAGAAGTGGGGCCAGGACCCGTACATGGTCACGAGCTTCGCCGACGGCACGAAGATCTCCTTCGAGCAGGCGATCGTGGCCAACGCGTTCGGGCTCACCGTGCCCGAGCGCGGCATGAACGGCTGGGACCACGAGGGCCACGTCGACGAGCTCACCAGCCGCTACGACGTCGACGAGCTGCGCGAGAAGGGCGGCATCGTCGACTACGTGGTGAAGTCGAAGCCGAGCCCGGGCGTGTTCGTGCTGGGCACGCACGACGACCCGAAGCAGCGCCACTACCTGAACCTGTACAAGCTGGGCGAGGGCCCGCTGTACAGCTTCTACACGCCCTACCACCTGTGCCACTTCGAGGTGCCCAACTCGGTGGTCCGCGCCGTCGACTTCGCCGACGCCGCGCTCGCCGCGCCCGCCGGGCCGCACGTGGACGTCGTCGCCACGGCGAAGCAGGACCTCAAGGCCGGCCACACCGTCGACGGGCTCGGCGGCTACGACACCTACGGCGTGGCCGAGTCCACCCCGGTCACGCGGTCGGAGAGCCTCCTGCCGATGGGGGTGGCCGAGGGTTGCGTGCTCAAGCGCGACGTGGCGACGGACGAGGCACTGACCTACGCCGACGTCACGCTGCCCCCCGGGCGCCTGGTCGACCAGCTGCGCGAGGAGCAGGAGAAGCTCTTCGGCTGAGGGCCACGTCCCACCGCCAGCATGGTGGCCATACTGCGGCGTTACACCAGTATGGCCACCATGCTGGCGTTTCAGACCGTTGCCGGGGCGCGGCGCGTCGCCAGGGCGTGGTCCACGCTGTAGCGGCCGGCGCCCACCGCGGCCAGCACCAGCGCCGCGGCGGCGATCACGCCGACGAGCTCCCAGCCGCCGTCGCCGACCATGACGCCGTTGCCGACGTGGACGATCAGGGCGGCGCCCAGCATGTCCAGCACGACGAGGACTCCCACGACCGCCGTGGCCGCGCCGACCAGGACCAGCGCCCCGCCGACGAGCTCGACGACGCCCGCGTAGGTGGCCGAGACCGGCGCGAGCGGGACGCCCATCTTCCCGAAGCCCTCGGCGGTGGCGCCGAGGCCGTTCGTCACCACCTTCTGCCAGCCGTGCGCGATGAGGACGACGCCGAGCAGCAGGCGGGCCACCAGCAGTGCGCCGTCCCGGACGGAGGGGGGCAGCGTACGGATCACGGCAACGACTCCTCGATGTAGGTGAGCGTTGAACAGTTGCGCGTTCATCTTAGGAAAGCCTTTGTAACGCCGCCGTGTGATCCGCGCCCGCCCAGCGCGGTCCGCGCCCGGGCGCCGTCCCGCGGGGGACTTCACACACCTAGGACCGACTTCGCACAAGGCCGGCCCTAGGCCGGCCCTGTGTGAAGCCCACCCACGGTGTGTGAAGTGGCGCGAGACCGGGCTATCCCTGGGGCGCGCCGCCATCTCCGGGCGGCCGCCGGTGCTCGATCAGCACCCCGAGCCCGTCCAGCACGCGCTGGAGTCCGAACTCGAAGTGGTCGAACATCGAGTTGAACGCCCCGGCCTCGCCGACCTTCGTCAGCATCGGCAGCTCCCCCGCCACCACGGCGGGCCCGACGTACTCGGACTGGATCTCCCACCACTCCTCGTCGCTGATGCCGGTGCGGTCGGCCGCCTGCATCGCCTCGATGGTGGTCTTCGCCAGGCCGGCGACGAACGAGCTGAGCACGACGACGGCGCCGAGCATCTCCTCCTCGGAGAGGCCGATGTCGTCGATGGCGCGCAGGGCGACGTCGGTGGAGCGCATCGAGTGCGGCCCGAGCATCGGGCGGCCCTGCGCGATCTGCAGCATCCACGGATGCCGGAGGTAGAGCGCCCACTCCTGGCGGCCGGACGCCTCCAGGCGCTCCCGCCAGCCGGCCGCGACGGCCTCCGCGTCCGCGATGTCCTCGCTGTAGACCTCGTCGACCATGAGGTCCACGAGCTCGGACTTGCCGGGGACGTACCGGTAGAGCGACATGGCGCCGACCCCGAGCGCACCCGCGATGCGTCGCATCGACAGCGCGACCAGTCCCTCGGCGTCGGCCAGGTCGATCGCGGCCCGGACGATCGTCGCGACCGAGAGGCCCGGCTTCGGCCCGCGGGTGGGCTCGGGCGCGCCGCCCCACATCAGCTGGAGGCTGCGCCGGACGGCCGCACCGCCGTCGGTCCGACCCGCCGTATCGTCTCGTGGCATTGTCGGACATCCTAGAATTGAATACGTTGTACGAATCAAGAAGTACGGTGTACACAGTAGTCCATCGTCACGGCGTGCCGGCCGCCGCCCGCAGGTTCTCGGCGAGCGCCGACACCGACGGCGTCCGGTCCCTGGCTCCCCAGGCCAGCAAGTGGTGGCGGCGGGACCACGGGTCCTGCAGCGCGCACACCTCCAGCCGCCGGTCGTCCTCCACGGCCCGGCGCGGCGCGATCGCCAGCCCGACTCCCGCCGCCGCCAGGGCGACGAGGACGTTGATGTCGGCGACGGTGGTGCGGTAGCGCACCGCGGGGGCGTGCGGGCCCAGGCTCCTCTCGATCCAGCGCCGCAGCGACGACTCCGCGTCGAGCCCCACCAGGGGGTGCTCGGCCACCTCGCGGTAGGCCAGGGAGGTCCGTCCCGCGAGGATCCCACCCGCCTGACCGATCACGACGATGGAGTCGTCGCCGAGGAGTTCGGTCTCGACGTCGCCGTCCCCGGCCTCATTGTCGATCACCACCCCCAGGTCGGCCGCACCGTCGGCGAGCATCTGCAGCGTCTGCGGGGTGCGGCTCTCGTGGACCTCGACGTCGGCATCGGGGTGCTCGCGCAGGAACGTGACCAGAGCCCGGGGCACGAGCCCGTACATCGCGGAACCGCCGGCGAGCAGCGTCACAGGGGCGGTGGGACGGCGGCTGTAGCTGCCGACGGCTCCCTCGAGGCGCGCGGCGTGGATCAGGACGTCCCGCGCGTGGCGGGCGAGCGTCGTGCCCGCCGGCGTGGGCCGCACGCCCCGCCGGCCGCGGACGAGCAGGTCCACCCCGGCGTGGTGTTCGAGGGCCCGGACCCGCGCGCTCGCCGAAGGCAGGCTGAGGTGCATCCGCCGCGCACCCGCGGTGATCGAGCCCCCCGCCACGATGTACAGGAAGAGCCGCAGGTCGTCCAGGTCGTACCGCACGCCTTCAGCCTAAGGCCCTGCCTGAGGCTGGATTCGGGGATCGCGCATTGTGGATCTACCCGCCGGCGGGCGATCCTCGGCCCGTGTCCGAGTTGGTGCTCGTCCTGGTGGCCGGGATCGCCGCAGGCGCCCTGAACGCGGTCGGCGGGGGCGGCACGTTCGTGGCGCTGCCGGCCCTCGTCGCCGCCGGGCTGCCCCCGGTCACGGCGAACGCCGCGTCGACCGTCGCCCTCGTACCCGGTTCCCTGGCCAGCGCGTGGGTGTACCGCCGGGACGTCCGGCCCGTCGGCGCGACGGCCACGCGGGCGCTCACGGCGGCCAGCATGGGTGGCGGCGCCGTCGGAGCGGTCCTGCTGCTCGTCCTGCCGTCGGCGTCGTTCGACGCCGCGGTGCCGTGGCTCCTCGCGTTCGCGACCGTCGTGCTGGCCTTCGGCCGCCACGCCCTGCGCGCCGTGAGCGGCGTCCTGGGCCGCCCGGTCGGCCTGGGCCCCCGGGCCGTTCTCGCGTGGCAGTTCGTCCTCTCGGTGTACGGCGGGTACTTCGGCGGCGCGGTCGGCATCCTCATGCTCGCCGTGTGGACGATCGGGGTCGGCCTCGACCCGGCCGCCAGCAACCCGACGCGGGTCACGCAGGTCGCGGCCGTCTACGTCGCCGCCACGGTGCTGTTCCTGTTCGCGTCCGACGTGCTGCGCGCGCCGCTCCTGCTGGTCGGCATGCTGATCGGCGCGGTGATCGGCGGCGTCGCGGGTGCCGCCGTCGCCCGCCGCATGCCGGCGCGGCTGCTGCGCGCCGTCGTGCTCGGCACGGCCGCCACGATGACCGTTCTCTACTTCCTGCGCGGGTAGGCGGTGACCTACACCGAGGGGTCCCGGGCCCGGCTGGTGATGTCCTTCGAGGCGTGCGAGCTCTCCGACCTCGCCCGCGCGCTGGTCCCGATCGACGACGGCTCCACCGCGCTCGCCGACGCCACGCAGGTGCTCGCGGCGGCGCACCGGCTCCTCGACGCCGCCGTGGTGGCGCGACGGGCGGCCGGCAGGAGCTGGCAGCACATCGGCGACGTCCTGGGCCTGCCTGCCGCGGAGGCGCAGGACCGCTTCTCGCCGGCCGAGGCCCGCTTCCGCCAACAGCTGTGCTCCCCGAACGCAGCTGATGGCGGCGGGTGGCGGGACCACATCGTGCGCGAGCCCCGAGAAGCGGCGGAGGACCTGGACGAATGGGTAGGTCACGGCCCCGCTCCGGTATCCGGCGGCCTGAGGCGAGGGGATGATCCGCCCGCTGGAAGCAGCGGCTGAGCGGCCGCACACGTCGGGTGGGGTCCGCACACATGGTGGGGCGTGTGCGCCGTGCCGCGAGGGTGTGTGCGGCCGGGGAACGTGGCCCTACCGCTTCCGGCCTACGGCGCCGAACTCGTCGACCGCCACGGCCGTGCCGATCTCGGTCGGCTCGGGCCGCCACAGCGGGCAGGACACGACGCCCGGCTCGAGCAGATCGAGACCCTCGAAGTACTGGGCGATCTGCTCGGGGGTGCGCAGGACGTAGGGCAGCGAACCCGCCTGGTTCCACATGTCGATGGCCGCGTCGAACGGACCTCCGTCCGTGATGCCGTCGGCGACCACGAGGTAGCTCCCGGGTGCCAGCGCGGACATCAGCTCGTGGGCGATCCGGTGTGCGTCCGGGAACCGGGGGACGTGGCCGAGGATGTTCATGAGCATCAGCGCGACCGGGCGCTCGAAGTCCAGGCTCTCGCCGGCGAGCTCGAGTACCCGCGCGGTGTCGCGCAGGTCGGCGTCGATGTACGCCGTGGTGCCCCGCAGCAGCACGCGGGCGTGCGCCAGCACCACGGGGTCGTTGTCGACGTAGACGACCCGCGCGTCCGGGGCGACCCGCTGCGCCACCTCGTGCGTGTTGTCCGCCGTGGGCAGGCCGGTGCCGATGTCGAGGAACTGGCGGACACCCGCCTCCCCCGCCAGGTGCGCGACCGCGCGCCGGAGGAAGCCGCGTGATCCACGGGCGATGTCGACGATGGGCGGGAACATCCGCCGGAAGTCGTCACCGACCTGGCGGTCGACCTCGTAGTTGTCCTTGCCGCCGAGCCAGTAGTTCCAGATGCGGGGCGAGTGGGCGACCGTCGTGTCGATCGCGGAGGGCTCCTGGCTGCTCACGCCGAAACCCTACCGCCGATCGCCACCCGTTCGTGCTCCATCGGACACGTAGCGTGGCGGGCTCAGAAGAGGACGGTGGCGAAGCTGCCGATCTGGGTGAACCCGATCCGCGTGTACGCCGCCCGCGCCACCCGGTTGAACCCGTTGACGTAGAGGCTCGACACCCGCCCCATGGCGGCGAGGCGCTCCGCGACCGCGGCCGTGCCGGCCGTGCCGAGCCCGTGGCCGCGCCGGTCCGGGTGCACCCACACGCCCTGGATCTGCCCGACCTGACCGGACAACGCCCCGATCTCGGCCTTGAACACGACCTCGCCGTTCTCGAACCGGGCGAACGCCCGCCCGGCCGACACCAGCTCCGCGACGCGGGCCCGGTAGCCGACCCCGCCGTCGCCCAGCCGCGGGTCGATGCCGACCTCCTCGGTGAACATCGCGACGGCGGCCGGCAGGTAGCTGTCCAGCTCGGACGGGTGCACCGGGCGCACGTACGGGTCGGGCGCCACGGTGGGCGAGCCGGTGAGCACCATCAGCGGCTGGTCGGCGCGCACCTCCCGCGCCGGCGCCCAGTGCGGCGCGAGGTCGTCCCACAGCGGCAGCACCAGCTCCGCCCGCCCCACCAGCGACGAGCAGGTGCGGCCGTGGCGGCGCGCACGGTCGGCGAAGCTGCGCAGGGCGGCGCGGTCACCGCGGAGCGGTACGAGGTTGGCACCGGAGAAGCAGAGCCCGTCCAACCGCGGGCCGACGGCCCACAGCTCACCGCCGAGGCGCCACGGATCGAGACCTGCCAACTCGACGCGAGCGGCGACCATGCAGGCGGCCACCGGATCGTCGTCCAGGACGGCGCGCACACCTGCGCGGTCCCGGTCGTCGAGGAGCCGCGCTCCGGCGAGACGAAGCACCCCCCAACGATGCCAGACGTTCGTGCTCGTGCCCACGACGGGATCGGCCTGTCAGCCGACGGTGACCTGAGGGCTGCCCTCGCCTTCCAGCGACTCGGCGATCTTCATCGCTTCCTCGATCAAGGTCTCGACGATGGCGTGCTCCGGCACGGTCTTGATCACCTCGCCCTTGACGAAGATCTGCCCCTTGCCGTTGCCGGACGCGACCCCGAGGTCCGCCTCCCTGGCCTCACCCGGGCCGTTCACGACGCAACCCATGACGGCGACGCGCAGCGGCACCTCCATCCCGGTGAGCCCGGCGGTGACCTCGTCGGCGAGCTTGTAGACGTCCACCTGGGCACGGCCGCAGGACGGGCAGGAGACGATCTCCAGCTTGCGCGGCCGGAGGTTGAGCGACTGCAGGATCTGCGTGCCGACCTTGATCTCCTCGACCGGCGGGGCGGAGAGCGAGACCCGGATCGTGTCGCCGATGCCCTGGCGCAGCAGCGCCCCGAACGCCACGGCGGACTTGATCGTGCCCTGGAACGCCGGGCCGGCCTCGGTGACGCCGAGGTGCAGCGGGTAGTCGCACTGCTCGGCGAGCAGCTCGTAGGCCCGGACCATGACGACGGGGTCGTTGTGCTTGACCGAGATCTTGATGTCGTGGAAGTCGTGCTCGGCGAACAGGCTCGCCTCCCACATCGCCGACTCGGCGAGCGCCTCGGGTGTGGCCTTGCCGTACTTCTGCATCAGGCGCTTGTCCAGCGAGCCCGCGTTGACGCCGATGCGGATCGGCGTGCCGTGGTCCTTGGCCGCCTGCGCGATCTCCTTGACCTGGTCGTCGAACTTGCGGATGTTGCCCGGGTTGACCCGGACGGCCGCGCAGCCCGCCGCGATCGCGGCGAAGACGTACTTGGGCTGGAAGTGGATGTCGGCGATCACCGGGATCTGCGACTTCCGCGCGATCGCGGGCAGCGCCTCGGCGTCGTCCTGGCTCGGGCAGGCGACGCGGACGATGTCGCAGCCCGCCGCGGTGAGCTCGGCGATCTGCTGGAGGGTGGCGTTGACGTCGGCGGTGAGGGTGGTGGTCATCGACTGCACCGAGATCGGGAAATCCGATCCGACGCCCACCGGGCCGACGTGCAGCTGCCGGGTCGTGCGACGGGGGGCCAGGGTCGGGGCCGGCGGTGCGGGCATGCCCAGTGAGACGCTCACGAACCCCAGTATCCCCGCCCCCGCCGGGCACCGCTTCCGACGGTGGCCGGGCCCACGCCGTCCGCCCCGGGAGGACGGGCTGGATCTTTCACCTGCCACCTCCCACCTGCCACCATCTGTGGTCGACCGGTCGCGGAGAGCAGGGGGTGTGGGGGCGTGCGCAACGGTTCCCTGGTCCGGCGGCGGCAGCTCGCCCGCACCCTGCGCGAGCTGCGGGTCCACGCGGGCCTGACGATCGAGGCCGCCGCGCCGAGGCTGGACGTCTCCCCCAGCAAGCTCAGCCGCATCGAGAACGCCCACCAGGGCGTCGACGTGCACATCGTGCGCAGCATGCTGGACCTGTTCGACGTCGGCGGGGACCGGTGGACGGAGCTCCTTGACCTCACTCGGGCGGCCGGCGCGAAGGGGTGGTGGCGGGCGTACGGGCTGGACGACCGCGGTTACATCCCGCTGGAAGCCGAGGCGAGCACGGTCCGCGAGTTCGCTGCCAGCCTCGTACCCGGGCTGTTGCAGACCGCGGACTACGCCCGGGCGCTGTTCGAGACCTCCCTGCGCTCACGATCTCCGGAGATCCTCGAACGCGATGTGACGGTCAGGATGATCCGGCAGCAGCGGCTCACATCATCCGAGCACCCCAACGAACTGCTCGCAGTGATCGAAGAGGCGGCACTGCACCGCGTGCTGGGAAGCCGTGCGGCGACGTCCACGCAGCTCGCCCAGCTCGTCGACACCGCGAAGCTCGACTCGGTGACGGTTCAGGTCCTGCCCGGCGACGTCGGCGGCCACCCCGGGTTGGACGGGGCCTTCACCGTGCTCAGCTTCGACGGGCTCGGCGAGCCGGACATGGGATACCTCGAACACCCCATGGGGTCGATGCATATCGAGAAGGAGGAACACGTGGCGCGAGCTAGGGTGGTCTTCGACCACCTGAGCTCCATCGCGCTGAGCCCCGGCGAGAGCGTGGCGCTGATCGAGCGGGTGATCGCGCAGATGTAGCCGCGACCGCAAGAGGTGCCCATGCCTGCTCCGGACCCGGTTGGCGCGGCATGGCGGAAGAGCAGCTTCAGCGGCGGCAACAGCGGCGGTGCCGGCTGCGTCGAGGTGGCCCTCCTCCCGGGCGGTCAGGTCGCCGTCCGCGACACGAAGGACCGCACGCGACCCCCGCACCGCCACTCCGCCCCGGCCTGGCGCGAGTTCATGGCCGCCGTCCGGGCGGGCGAGTTCGGGTCGTGATAAGCGGGATCGGGGCATGAGCTGCACCCGGAGCCTGTTGCCGAATCGGCCGCGCCGGCGTTTCGGCGATCAAGGCGAAATGGTCGCTAGTCGATCTTCAACAGCGACCATTAGCCCTTGATCGACGCCCTGACCTGCCGTTATCGGGTGCACATCGTCGTCGCCACAACCATCGACAACCGATACCGCAGATCACGGGCCGCCGGCCGGCGGCTGGATCTGGCAACAGCCTCCATGTGGCCCCCGCACCAGGCCGCCGATCATGCCCAGCGGGCCCCGGCTTGATCAGCAGGTCGGTGCACCCACGGCCACATACGGCCGCCCCGCACCGAAGCCGCGATCAAGTGCCCGGAACCACCTCCGGTGGCGCCGCGCGCCCCACCGGGCAGGCCCCGGCCTGCCCGCGAAGCTGCCCGAAGGGGCCGCAGAGGCTCGTCTGTCAAGGGGCGCGAAGCGCTCGCGCAGCGACGCGGAGCGCCCTTGACAGACGAGGGGCGGCCCCGCACCCTGCGCGGCGCCACCGGAGGCCACGACCAGACACCACTCCCCCGGGAGCGGCAAGCGCCGGCGACGAGCCCAAGCCCGGGCCCGCCCGTGCACCCCGTCTCCCCTCGCGCGCCCCGCTCCGCCGAGCACGGGGCTGCGCGCAGCGCCGACAGGTACCACGATGGACCCGTGTCCGACGACGCCGCGCCCTTGCGACCGACGCCCCGCTACGAGAGCGTGCTCCGGCACGCGGAGGACCAGGCGAGACGCCACGGCCACCGCTACCTCGGCGTCGAGCACCTGCTGCTCGGCATCCTGGACGGCGGGGAGTCGGTGGCCGCCGACGTGCTGGCGAAGTACGTCGACCCACCGGAGCTGCGGAGGGCGGTCGAGCGGGTCCTCGCGTCCGAGGGCTACAACCGGCCGGCGCAGCCCGAGCCGGACGAGGACGGGCGATCCGCGAGCACCCCGGTCACGCTGGTCCGTGACGACGAGCGGCAGCAGGCGGTGATCCACTGGGCGTGGCAGGGCCGCCGCGGCCACTCGGATCTGTACCGGGTGCAGCTGGACTGGGCGGGCGAGCCGATCGACGTCGGCGCGGGCGACATGTTCGACGCCCTCGTGCGGATCCGCGAGCAGCTCGAGCCGCAGGGGTGGCTCGTGGCGGTGCAGGGCTCGCGCCTGGACACCTTTCCGAGCGAGATGCAGCGCGAGATGGCGGGCGGGCTCAACGTCTACGTCATGCGCATCGGCGAGCCGATCCGGCTCGGGGACGCCGTGGAGACGTTCGCCGAGGCCGACCCGGGCCTGCTCGCCACCGTGGCCGCCCAGCACGAGCGGGCCGCGGACTGGGAGCGCTCGGTGCGGGGCGGCGTGGGATCGGGGCGGTAGCCGGCCCGAACCGGGTCAGAAGGGCAGCTGGATCGGGTTGACGACGTCCGCTACCAGCAGGATCGCGCTCCACCCGATGAACAGCAGCGCCACCATGTAGGCGATCGGTAGCAGCTTGGCCGCGTCCACCGGGCCGGGGTCGGGCTTGCCGCGCAACCGCGCGATGCGCTTCTTCACCGCCTCCCACACCGCGGGGAAGATCTGCCCGCCGTCGAGCGGGGGCAGCGGCAGCATGTTGAACAGGAACAGCGAGATGTTCACCAGCGCCAGCAGGTTGAGCAGGAACAGCACCTGCTGCGTGGCGGTGAAGTCGTCGGAGGCCAGGAACTCGCCCCCGATCCGGGACACGCCCACGATGCCGACCGGCCCGTTCTGGTCCCGTTCGGCGCCGAGGAAGGCCGAGCCGAACAGGTTCGGCAGCCGCTCCGGCAGGTTGATGATCGCCTGCCCCGTGCGGACGATGACGTCGCCGACCGCCACGACCACGGCGCCCGGCCCCTGCGGCGCGATGGTCGGCACCGGCGTGACCCCGAGGAAGCTCACCTCGACGACCCGCTCCGGGTCGTTCAGGTCCAGGGCTTCGGTGCGGATCAGGCTGGGGGTGAGGTCCAGGCGCTGTCCTGCGCGCTCCACGGTGATCGTCACCGTGCCGGAGGCGACCCGGATGGCCTCCTGCAGGGAGCGCCAGTCGTTGTCGGCCACCGGCGTGCCGTTGAAGGCGACGATCTTGTCGCCCGGCAGCACTCCGGCCGCCGCGGCCGGGCTCGGCGCGGCGTCCGCCGGGCACTGCTCCGTCTGCGGTGCCGTGGCGGGCAGGACGCACTCGCTGACCGTCGCGATCGTGGTGCTGCTCGTCGGAACGCCGATCCCCATGATCGCGATCGCGAACAGGAAGATGGCGAGGATCAGGTTCTGGAACGGCCCCGCCGCCATCACGACGATCCGCTTCCACGGCGCGCGGGTGTAGAACTGCCGGTCCGCGTCCTCGGGCCGCACGTCCATCGCCGACTGGTGCCGGGCGTCGTCGATGAGGCCCTGGAAGGGGCCGGTGCGGCGGCTGCGGCCCAGCGTCTCGCCCTTGGCGGGCGGCAGCATTCCGATCATGCGGATGTAGCCGCCGAGCGGGATCACCTTGATCCCGAACTCGGTGTCGCCCACCTTGCGCGACCACAGCGTCTTGCCGAACCCCACGAAGAACTCCGGCACCTTGATGCCGAACTTCCTGGCTGTGACGTAGTGGCCGAGCTCGTGCCAGGCCACCGAGACCAAGATCCCGGCGAAGAGCAGCAGGATCCCGAGAACGAACATCATGAGAGTGGCGCCTTCCTCGAGGCGGCGAGCTCACCCGCGCGCGCCCGCGCCCACTCCTCCGCAGCCAGCACGTCCGCCACGGTAGCGGGGTCCGCGGTCCAGGCGTCGGCCGCCTCGAGGACGCGCTCGAGGACGTCGAAGATGCCGACGAACGGGAGCCGGCCCGTCACGAACGCGGCGACGGCCTCCTCGTTCGCTGCGTTGAACACGGCGGGGACGCTCCCACCTGCCGTGCCGGCGGCGCGGGCCAGCCGGACGCCGGGGAGCGCGTCGTCGTCGAGGGGCTCGAACGTCCAGCTCTGCGCGGTGTCCCAGCGGCACGGCCGCGCCGCACCGGGGAGGCGGTCCGGCCAGCCGAGCGCCAGCGCGATGGGGAGCTTCATGTCCGGCGGGCTGGCCTGGGCGAGCGTCGAACCGTCGACGAAGGTCACCATCGAGTGCACGATGGACTGCGGGTGCACCGCCACGTCGATCCGGTCGTACGGCACCCCGAAGAGCAGGTGGGCCTCGATGAGCTCCAGGCCCTTGTTGACGAGCGTGGCCGAGTTGATCGTGACGACGGGGCCCATGACCCAGGTCGGGTGCGCGAGCGCCTCGGTCACCGTGACGCCCGCCAGTTCGGCGCGCGGCCGGCCGCGGAACGGGCCGCCCGAGGCGGTGAGCACCAGCCGATCGACCTCCTCGGCGCGGCCCCCGCGCAGGCACTGGGCGAGCGCCGAGTGCTCGGAGTCGACCGGCACGATCTGGCCCGGCGTCGCCGCGCCCGTGACGAGCGCACCCCCGGCCACCAGCGACTCCTTGTTGGCGAGCGCCAACGTCGCCCCCGAGGCGAGAGCCGCGAGGGTGGGGCCGAGCCCGACGGAGCCGGTGATCGCGTTCAACACGGTGTCGGCGCCGGCGGTGGTGGTGAGCTCCGCCGCGGCGTCGGGGCCGGAGAGCACCTCGACGCCGGGCAGCCGTTCCCGCAGCGCGGCGGCGTCGGCGCCGGCCACGGCGACCCGGGGCACGCGGTGCTCCCGGACCTGCCGCACGAGGAGGTCGGGGTCACGGCCGCCCGCCGCGAGACCCGCGACCGTGAACCGGTCGGGGTGTGCGGCGACGACGTCGAGTGCCTGCGTGCCGACCGAGCCGGTGGATCCCAGCACGACGACGGAGCGAGTGGTCATCACCGCCCATCATCCCCGCCGCCGTGTTGTGCGACGATGAGGCCCGCACCGCGGATCAGGAGGACAGGGTGGCACGGAACTCGCGAGAGCTGGCACAACGGCCCGCGGTCGACCCGCAGGACGAGCCGTCGGCCGAGTGGGGCTGGCACGGTGGGTTCCCGCGCGGGATGGTCGTCGGCGGCTGGGTCAGCGTCTTCATCCTCCTCGTCATGAACTTCACGAACAACAACCTCACGAACAACACGGCGAACGTCTGGCTCACCGGGCTCGCGATCCTGATGGCGATCGGGCTCGTGATGCACTCGATCCGCAAGCGCACCGCCTGGCGGCGCTGAGTTCGATGGCCGGGTCCGCCGTCGAGCTGGAGGTCGGCGACCGCGTCGTCCGGATCTCCAACCCCGACCGGGTGTACTTCCCGGCGCGCGGGGAGACCAAGCTCGACCTGGCGCGGTACTACCTGTCCGTCTCCGACGGCGTCGTGCGCGCGCTCCGCGACCGCCCGTGCATGCTGCACCGCTTCCCCACCGGCGTCACCGGCGAGAAGGTGCACCAGAAGCGGCTGCCCAAGGGCGCACCCGACTGGGTGCAGACCGTGCGCATCCACTTCCCCCGCTGGAACCGCACCGCCGACGAGCTGTGCGTGCAGCACCCGGCGGACGTGATCTGGGCGGTGCAGATGTCCACCGTCGAGTTCCACCCCTGGAACTCCCGGTGCGCCGACACCGAGAAGCCCGACGAGTGGCGCATCGACCTCGACCCGATGCCGGAGTCGAGCTACGCCGACGTGCGCCGCGTCGCGCACGTCGCCCACGAGGTGCTCGACGAGCTCGGGGCCACCGGCTGGCCCAAGACGTCGGGCGGCAAGGGCATGCACGTCTACGTGCGGATCGCCCCCGACCACGGGTTCGCCGACGTCCGGCGCGCCGCGCGCGCGTTCGCCCGTGAGGTCGCCCGCCGCTGCGACCTCGTCGACCTGACGTGGTGGCGCAAGGACCGCAACCCCAAGTCGATCTTCGTCGACTACAACCAGAACACCCGCGACCACACCATCCGCTGCGCCTACTCGGTGCGCGGGGTGCCCGAGGCCGTGGTCTCCACCCCGATCCGCTGGGACGAGGTCGACGACGCGGACCCGCGCGACTTCACCATCGCCACGGTCCCGGCCCGCGTCGCGGAGCACGGCGACCTGCACGCCGGCATCGACGACGCGGTCTTCGGGATCGACGAGCTCCTCGAGTGGGCCGACCGCGACGCCCACGAGGGCGACGCCCCGCCCGACGACGAGGACGCGCAGGATCTCGACGCCTGAGGCCGGGGCGCTCACCCCTCGTGGACAGTCTCGCCGCCCAGCACCGTCGTGAGCACCCGCGCCTCGCGGATCTCGTCGACCGGGCAGGTGAGCACGTCGCGGTCCGGCACGACGAAGTCGGCCAGCTTGCCGGGCTCGATCGAGCCGATCCGGTCGGCCCACCCGATCACGTCGGCGACGCCGGCGGTGGACGCCGTCCAGCCCGCGACGTCAGCGCCCGGCCGGCCGACGGGTGCCTCGTACGTCGCCACGACCCGGCAGGCCAGTCGCCCCTCTGCCCGCAGGGAGCGGACCGCAGCGCCAAACGCTCCGGCACCCTCCTGTTCCGCGGCTGAGGCGCCCCGCCCCGTCACACACCAACATCGGCGCTCGCACACCAACTGCAGTTGGTGTGCCGGCACCACGGTTCATGTGTGAGCTGCCGCGTGGAGGCGGGCGTACTCCGCGGTCATCGCCGGGAGCTGCCAGTGGGCGTTCAGCCCGCTCGGGTTGGGCAGCACCCACACCCCGGTGCGGCCGAGCCGCTCCTCCTGCGGCCCGACCGCCGCGCGGGGCTCGCCGAACGCCGTGCGGTAGGCCGTCACCCCCACCACGGCGAGCCAATGCGGGCGCCACTGCGCCACGAGCGCCCGTAGCCTCAGACCGCCCGCCACCAGCTCCGCCGGGGCCAGCTCGTCGGCCCGGGCGGTGGCCCGTGGCGCCAGGTTCGTGATGCCCAGCCCGAGCGCGCGCAGCTCCCCCTGCTCGGCGGGTCGCAGCAGCCGTGGCGTGAAGCCGGCGCCGTGCAGGGCGGGCCAGAAGCGGTTGCCGGGCCGCGCGAAGTGGTGCCCGGTGGCGGCCGAGAGGAGCCCGGGGTTGATGCCGCAGAAGAGCACGCGCAGCGGCGGGTCGCCGGGGCCGGGCAGGACGTCCTCGATCGTGCGGTCGCGCGCGGCGTCCAACTCGGCACGGGTGAAGCGGGGCACCGGTAGATGATCCCGCTAGTACTGGCCGGAGTTCGTGATGGTGCCCGCCGCAGCGTCGCCGGTGGCGCGGGCCGCAGGCTGCCGCCGGCGCCGGGTTGGCGTCACCACCGTCCCCCGGGGATCGCGTGGGCGGCCTTCCCCGGCCTGCAGGCACGCCCGTCCGTGAACGGGATCCTGCGGTGCGAGCGGCGGCGGTGCCGTTCCCCGGGGCCGCTCCGATCGTGACGGCCTCGCGGTCGTTCGTGGGGACGCCCCAGGTGTCTGGGGAGTGCAGGGCTGGGCGCCGCGACCACCGCAGGTCGAGTGGCCGTCAACCGCGGCGGTCTCGTTGCGAACTGGCGTGCCAGTAGGTCCGGGACGGCCGCCCAGGTGCCCCTGGGGGACGGTAGTGGCGCCCACCGGACCACCCCGCGAGGGCGAGGTCGGAGCGGGGACGGGAGTGGCCGCGCCCGGGACCGGGTCCACAGGGGGCGGGGCGATCGGGCTGCGGGCCGGGCACGGCGCACCCACCGGCGGCCGATCCCGCAAGACCTCACCCCGCTGACGTCATGATCATGAAAATCCGGCGTCGCGATGCTCCCACCACTGGTCACGGTCAAGATCGCGAGTATCGGTTGGCCATTGTCGTGGGGGCAGCCATGGGCAACCGATACTTCGGATCATGCCCGCGCATCGACGGGATCGGCCCCGCGCCGCCGACCAGCAACATGATCACGATCTACAGCTGTACTACTAGCCGGCGAGCGCGATCAGGCCGACCGCCGCCCCGGCCAGCCCGAGCCCCGCGGTCTGGGTCCGGGTGATCCGCTCCCGCAGGACGGTGAGCCCGAGCAGCACCGGCACCACCGGGTACAACGCCGCCAGCACGACGGCCACGGCGAGCAGCTGCTCGCGGATGGCGAGCGTGTAACAGGTGATCGCGAGCGTCCCGACCGCCCCGCTCCCGGCCGCCGCGAGCGCGAACCGCCGCGGCATCCGCAGCGGGCGCGCGGCGAGCGCCATCGGCAGGATCGTGCCGACGGCGGCGACGCGGCTCGCGACCAGCGGCCAGAGCCCGGCGGCGGGGTCCACGGCGACCAGGGCGACGAACTGGAGCGCGAACCCGAGCCCCGAGACGAGCCCGACGACGCTCCCCTCCGCGGTCGGCCGGCCGCGCCCGACGTGCGTGACCAGCCAGAGCGCGGGCGCGGCCGCGACGATCCCCAGCCAGCACGGCGCCGACGGCCGCTCCCCCAGCAGCAGCACGCCGGTCAGCACCGGGAGGACGACGCCGCCGACGTCGCTCAGCGGGACGACGACGGACAGCTGCCCGATGCCCATGCCGCGGAACAGGAACGCGACGCCGATGCCCGTGCCGATGCCGGACAGGGCACCCCAGCCGAGCGCGCCCGGCGTCACCGTCGGGGCCGGCACCAGCACCGCCGCGACCAGGATCAGCGCCGTCCCGCCGAGCTGCGCGACGAGCGCCACGGCGGCGCTGTGCACGCGGCGGGCGAGCAGGGCGCTGACGAAGTCGGTGATCCCGAAACAGAGCGCCGCGCCGAGGGCGAGGGCCTCACCCACGGGCGCCGTCCCGCCCACGGACGCCGTCCCGCTCGGCCCGGCCCACCGGGCAGATCGCGCCCGCCTCGGTGCAGCAGGGCCGGTCGCACAGCCGGCAGACGCGCTCCGAGCTGCCGACCTCGGCGTAGACCGCCCGCAGCAGCTTCTCCAGCACCCGCGCGAGCGCCTCCTGGTCGGCGGGCGGCAGGGTGTCGACGAGCGCGGCGAGCCGGTCGCCGCGCACCCCCAGCAGGTCCGCCGAGGCCGCGCGGCCCGCGGCCGTCGGGTGCACCGCCACCCACTTGCCCAGCGTCGGCCTGCGTTCGACCAGACCGCGCGCCTCCAGCGCGTCGACCATCCGCGCCGCCGCCGACTGCGTCAGGCCGACGCGCCTGCCGAGCTCCGTAACGCTTATCCCCTGGTCGGCGCTCAGGACGACGAGGGCCGCCGCTCCGCTGCCACTGACGCCGGCGGCTGCGGTGGCCCCGCCGAGCGCGAGATCCGTGACGGCCAGCGCGGTCGCTCCGAGCAGGTTCGCCGTCCTCTTGTCATGCATGACTCATGCATACCCTTTACGTCGACGGGTTATGCGGCAGACTTGCGCCCGTGGAGCTCCCGGTCATGCCGCCCGTCAAGCCGATGCTGGCCAAGCCGATCGGCGACATCCCCGCCGGTCAGCTGTACGAGCCGAAGTGGGACGGGTTCCGCTCGATCATCTTCCGCGACGGCGACGACGTGGAGATCGGCAGCCGCAACGAGCGGCCGATGACGCGCTACTTCCCCGAGGTCGTCGAGGCCGTCATCGCGAACTTCCCCGAGCGCGCCGTGGTCGACGGGGAGGTCGTGGTGGCCGACACCGCCCGCAACACCCTCGACTTCGACGCGCTTCAGCAACGCATCCACCCCGCCGCGAGCCGCGTCAACCTGCTCGCCGGGCAGACACCGGCGAGCTTCATCGCGTTCGACCTGCTGGCCCTCGGCGACGAGGACCTCACCCAGCGGCCGTTCGGGGAACGCCGCGCGCTGCTGGAGAAGGCGTTCGCCGACGCCGCGCCGCCGGTCCACCTCACGCCGGTCACGCGCGACGTGGACGTCGCACGGCAGTGGTTCGAGCAGTTCGAGGGCGCCGGGCTCGACGGGCTGATCGCGAAGAAGCTCGATCTGCCCTACCAGCCGGACAAGCGCGTGCTGAGCAAGATCAAGCACGAGCGCACGGCCGACTGCGTGGTGGCCGGCTACCGGGTGCACAAGTCCGGCCCGGACGCCCTGGGCTCGCTGTTGCTCGGTCTCTACGACGACCGGGGAGTGCTCAACTCGATCGGCGTCGTCGGGGCCTTCCCGATGGCCACCCGCCGGTCGCTGCTGACCGAGATGCAGCCGCTCGTCACCACGTTCGACGAGCACCCGTGGAACTGGGCGGCGCACCAGCAGGGCGAGCGCACCCCGCGCAAGAACGAGACCAGCCGGTGGAACGCGGGCAAGGACCTGTCGTTCGTGCCGCTGCGCCCGGAGCGCGTGGTCGAGGTCCGCTACGACTACATGGAAGGCGACCGGTTCCGCCACACCGCGCAGTTCGTGCGCTGGCGCCCGGACCGCGACCCCGAGTCGTGCACCTACGAGCAGCTCGAGCGGCCGGTCAAGTTCGACCTGGCCGACGTGCTGAACGTCAAGTAGGCCGAGGGGCGCGCACCGGCTGCCGGCGCAGGAGCCGGAAGGCGACCTGCATCACCGGTCCGGTCCCCAGCGCCAGGACCAGGGTGCCGACCCCGACCGGGCCGCCGAGCAGCCAGCCCACGAGCACGACCATCAGCTCGATCGCGCAGCGGGACGCGCCGATCGGCAGGCCGCGCCGGTGGCAGGCCACCATCAGGCTGTCCCGCGGCCCGGCGCCGAGGCCGGCGCCGATGTAGAGCGCACCCCCGACCCCGAGCACCACCACGGCCGCGGCCAGCACCAGCCCCCGCACCGCGATCGGCCCATCCCGGAGGCCGTCGAGCCACGACGTCGCCAGTAGCGCGTCCAGGGACCAGCCGATCACGAGGATGTTCACCAGCGTGCCCACCCCGGGACGCACGCCCAGCGTCCAGGACACCACGAGGACCAGCAGGCCCACCGCGGTCACGGCCGCACCGAACGACACCCCCAGCCGCGCGCTCAGCCCACCGTGCAGCGTGTCCCACGGCGACACGCCCAGGCCCGCCTGGACCGACGCCCACACCGCCACGGCGCAGAGGGCCACCCCGACGACGAACTGCAGCAGGCGGGCGGGGACGCGGGAGGACACGGGGCTCCTTCACGGGTACGAACGGCTCCGGGGACCCGGAGCTCGGCAGGGCGGCAGCCGGCCTCAGGCCTCCGAGGCGGCGAGCTGCCCGCAGGCGGCCGCGATCTCGCGGCCGCGGGTGTCGCGCACCGTGCACGCGACGCCGGCGGCCTGCACCCGCGCCACGAACTCGTCCTGCACCCGGCGCGGCGATGCGTCCCACTTGCTGCCCGGCGTGGGGTTGAGCGGGATGAGGTTGACGTGCACGCGGGAGTGCCCCACGTGCTGGCGCAGCAGCTTCCCGAGCAGGTCGGCGCGCCACGCGTGGTCGTTGACGTCGCGGATCAGCGCGTACTCGATCGACACCCGCCGGCCCGTGGTCTGCGCGTAGCGCCGCGCGGCGTCCAGGACCTCCGCGACCTTCCAGCGGTTGTTGACGGGCACGAGCGTGTCGCGCAGCTCGTCGTCGGGGGTGTGCAGCGACACGGCGAGGGTGACCGGGAGGCCCTCGGCGGTCAGCCTGTCGATCGCCGGCACCAACCCCACCGTGGAGACGGTGACGCCACGCGCGGAGATCCCGAGGCCGTCCGGCGACGGCTCCGTGATCCGCCGCACGGCCGCCACCACGCGCTTGTAGTTGGCGAGCGGTTCGCCCATCCCCATGAACACCACGTTGGACAGCCGCATCGGGGCGCCCAGCGCGCCGTCCCGCGCCGCGGCCGCAGCCTGGCGCACCTGCTCCACGATCTCCCCGGTGGACAGGTTGCGCTCCAACCCGCCCTGCCCGGTGGCGCAGAACGGGCAGGCCATCCCGCAGCCGGCCTGGCTGGACACGCACACGGTGGCGCGGTCCGGGTAGCCCATCAGCACCGACTCGGCGCGCGTGCCGTCGTGGCCCTTCCAGAGGGTCTTGCGGGTGGCGCCGTCGTCACACGCCTGCTCGAGCACGGGCACGACCAGGGGCGGCAGCAGGTCCCGCAGGGTGTCGCGGGCGGCCGCAGGCAGGTCGGTCATCGCGTCGACGTCCGCGGTGAACCGGCCGAAATAGTGGCGGGCGAGCTGGTCGGCGCGGAAGCCGGGAAGCCCGAGCTCGCCGACCGCGGCCCGGCGGTCGGCGGGGTCGAGGTCGGCGAGATGGCGCGGTGGCAGGGCGCGCCGCGGCGCGTCGAACACGAGGGGAAGGGCAGTCATGACCCCTCGATTGTGCCAGCGGCTACCGGAGCTGCTTCAGCACGTCCGCCGAAGGGCGTATCCGAGCACGGCGATCCCGAGGGCCGGTCCCCACACGGCGAACGGGAACACGACCAGGCCCCACAGCTCACCCGAGCCGATCATCAAGATCATCATCGGGGCCGCGGCGACGGTGAACAGCGCGGCCACCACCCCGCCGGGCACGACCGCCGCGGCCGGCGGCACCGGCCGCCCGCGGACCACCGGCACCCACCGCGGCCAGACCTCGCCCCACCGCGCCACCAGGCCCGTCGTCAGCACCGCTCCGGCGAGGGCGGCGAGCCCGAGCAGCAGACCGTGCAGCCGCATCTCCGGCGCGGCCGCGAACTCGGCGGGATCCATGCCGAACGGCCATGGTGTCAGCCAGGTCATCCGCAGCAGGCCGTACGGCAGCGCGCACAGCGCAGCGACGACCGTGGCGACCCTCCCCCACCGCGCCGCGGCCTCCGGGTGCGCCCACCCGGGACGGCCCGTCCGGCCGCGGAGCGCGCTGCGGGCGCCCAGCACGCCCCACACCAGGGCGCCGCCCAGGAAGGACGCGCTGACCACCGACGGGCCCGCGAGGTGCACCGTGGCACCGATGACGCCCAGGTAGCGGCGCAACACGTCGCCGTCGGCGATCCCGGTGACCCAGGCCAGCACTCCGACCAGGACGAACACCCCGACCGCCACCGGCCTGCCCCGCCGGCGCCACGCCCCGGCGAGCACCGTGGCGAACAGCACGACCGGCCCGAACATCGCCATCAGGTACCCCACGAGCGTCAGCGGCCGGAAACCCGGCACGGCGAGCCCGAAGACCAGCACCCACGCGGCCGCCACACCCACGACGAGGCCCCGCGCCCGCCCCGTCCGCGCGAGCGCGGCAACACCCAGCCCCACGAGCCCGGCCCAGACCAGCGCCGGCGGCACCACGGCCGGTGGCACGAGATCGAGCACCGTCCCGGTCGTGTTCGCCGGATCGGGCGTGAACGGGTACCGCGCGGGGCGCAACCACCACCACAGCCCGAGCGCGACGGTGAGAGCGGACCAGGCGGCCGCGACGACCGGCAGGGTCGACGCGCGGGCGCTCGACCCGGAAGCGATGTCCATGCCCGGGACGATCCGCCGATCGGCGATCCCGATCCTCCCGGCGCGGCGGGATCCCGCTCCCCCGGCAGGGGGATCGCGTCGCTGATGGGCGCCCACGAACCTTCGCGCGCAGCGTCGGTGGTGCGATCGGCGCGATCGCTCGCACCACGACCGCTTACGGCGATCATGAGACTGCCGGCGACCGACCGACCCACCGCAATGCATGGTCAAGTCGACGCCATGGGTCTTGCCCCCTTGATCGGAAACGCAAGGGGTCGACGTGACCATGAAACGTTGCGGTGGGCGCGCCGTACCCGGCCGGTGACCGGCTGCCCCAGCAACCTCGACCCGGTCCCGCATGCGGTCGCCGGCCTTCCCCCGCCCCTGCCCGTGTGTGCGGTGGCCGGGTGGGCACAACTACCGGACCCGTGGCCGGGTGGGCGGCCGTCCCCGACCCTCTGGCACGCCCGTCAGGACGAGACCGTCCCCGTCTTGTGGCAACGACGATGTGCTCCCGATAACGGCAGGTCAGCGCGTCGATCAAGGGATGATGGTCGCTGTTGAAGATCGACTAGCAACCATTTCGCCTTGATCGCCGAACGCCGCCGCGGCCGATTCGGCAACACCCTCGGGGTGCGGCTCATGTCCCGGCCACCGGGTCCGGCGGTTGTGCCCACCCGGCCACCCCACGCGCGAGAGGTTGGTGGCGATCCCGGCTGACGTCCGCGCGGGGTCCGGGTGCGGGCGCCGGGGCAGAACCGGCGAGCCGGGAACGCCGCGCCCAAGCAGCCGTCCCCGCCCCGCAGGACCGATCAGCCGCCAACCGTCGAGTTCGGACTTACTCATCCAGCGTGCGAGGGTGCCGTTTGCTCCACCTGGGGCGGCTCGCCGCCCAGTGTCCCGAACCGGAAGTCCGGTGCATAAATCGGCGGATCCAGGTTTCCGCTGGGTGCGCCGACGAGCCGGCCTCGTACCGAGGCGTACTCGGACGGTTCGTCGGTGCGGCTAGCGCCGCGCCCGGTACCGCACCTCCGCCAGCAGCCCCGCGCGGTGCGCGCTCGTCAACCAGAACAACGCGCCGGCGGCGAGCCCCACCACGCCCTGCGGGTACAGACCGCCCGCCGAGCTGAGCGCGAACAGCGCCCCCGCCGCACCGAGCACCATCACCGCGCCCCCCAACGCGAGCAGGGACCGCTCGTCCAACTGGGAGGACAGCATCATCACGGCGACGCCGATCATGGCCGCGGCCACCGGAACGGCGAGCTCACCCCACGACAGCCTCCCGAGCGCAACGACGGCGACCGCCACCAGCGCGGCCGTGACGCCCAGCAGCCGCAGGAACCGGCTGCGGCCACCTCGCCGTAGCGGCTCACCCGGCCCGTAGCGGCTGCGCAGGGCCATCACGAGCACGCCGGTGACGCCCAACCCGGCGGCCGAGACGACCGTGCCGAGGCCCGCGTCGAGCGCCGCCGCACCGATCGTCCACCACGCCGCGCCGACGATCGGCTCGAAGTAGGGCACACGCATGAACCCACGGTAGCGACGGCGCACCGCGAGGTTCAGGGCACCCGCCAGTGGGGTGTCCACGCAGCCTCACCGGCTCGCCGGGCGAAAGTGGACCGAACGGCACGATCGCTCGCACCTAGGAGCGGAAGGTCTCCTTGCGGCGGACGTGCAGCCGGTAGCCGACAGGCAGCACGGTCCCGGTGGTCGCGGCGACCGCGCGCTCCGCGACGGCCCGGGAGAACTCGATGCGCAGCACCGCCTCGAGCGTGTCCCGGTCCGCGAACCGCCACGTCGTCGGGATGCGGCGCATCGAGAAGCCTTGCCGTTCGAAGAACCCCTCGACCCGGTCCGACCGGTAGCGCGGGAGGTCGGCGCGCATCCAGTCGCCGTACGGCGGAACGGTGGCGTCGAGGTCGACGATCGCGATCGCTCCGCCCGGGCGCAGCACCCGCTGGGCCTCGACCAGCCCCGGCTCGCAGCCGGGCCCGAAGAAGTAGGCGGTGCGCGCGTGCACGACGTCCACGCTCCCGTCCGGCAACGGGAGCGCCGCCGCACCCGCCCGGTACACGGCGGCCCGGCCGCCCATCCGCTCGCGCGCACGCTCCACCAGGCCGGCGTGGGGCTCGACCCCGGTCACCGACGCGGCCCCGGCGGCGAACACCGGCAGGTGGAAACCGTCGCCGCACCCGACGTCCAGCACGTCGGCGCCCGCCCACGGCACGGCCTCGCGCAGCGCGGCCCAGATCGCGCCCTCGGCATCCTGCGCGCGGTTCTCGCGCTCGTAGACGTCGGGCCAGTTCCAGATGTTGGGGCTCGGGATCGCCGCGTCGGGCTCGACACCGACGAGGTGGCGGTACCCGCGGATCACGGGGCGACGATGCTGAGCAGCGCCCAGGCGACGACCGCGGTGGGCAGCAGGGAGTCCATCCGGTCCAGGAGGCCACCGTGGCCCGGCAGCAGGGCGCCCATGTCCTTGATGCCGAGATCGCGCTTGACCATCGACTCGATGAGGTCGCCGAGCGTGGCGCAGGTGACGAGCAGCGCCCCGGTGATCGCGCCCGCCCACCACTGCCCACCCAGCATCAGGTGCACGCACAGCGCACCCGCCACCATGCCGGCCAGCTGCGACCCGCCGAAGCCCTCCCACGACTTCTTGGGGCTGATCGTCGGGGCCATCGGGTGGCGGCCCAGCAGGACGCCCGACGCGTACCCGCCGACGTCGGAGGCCACCCCGCAGATCAGGAAGGTGAGCACGCGGGCGAGCCCGTCATCCGCCACGACCAGCAGGACCGCGAACGAGCAGAACAGCGGGACGTAGGCCGCCGTGAACACGCCCGCCGTGACGTCCCGGACGTAGTGCGCCGCGCCCGCACGCAACCGCCAGAGCAGCACCGCGAGCGCCGTGACCGCGAACGCCACCGCGAGCCCCTGCAGCCGGAACGGCCACGACAGCCAGACCATCGCCTGCCCACCCGCGAGCAGGATCGGCAGCGGCACCTCGATGTCGGCGCCCCGGCGCAGCGCACCGGCCAACTCCCACGTGGCCACCGCGGTGGCGACGGCCAGCACCCCGATGAAGAAATGCCGCTCCACGAGCAGCGACACCAGGATGACGACGCCCATGCCGACACCGACGGTGATGGCTGCGACCAGATCGCGTCCGGCCCGGGACGGCCGGCCGGCCGGAGGCACCATCGCCGTGGTGTGGGAGGAGGAGGCGGTCAACGTCAGACTTCGAGCAGCTCGGTTTCCTTGTGCTTGACCAGTTCGTCGACCTGGTGCACGTACCGGTCCGTGGTGCCCTGCAGCTCCTTCTCCGCGCGGCCGACCTCGTCCTCGCCCGCCTCGCCGTCGCGGACGATGCGGTGCAACTCGTCCATGGCCTTGCGGCGGACGCTGCGGATCGTGACGCGGGCGTCCTCACCCTTGCCGCGCGCCACCTTCACCATCTCCCGGCGCCGCTCCTCGGACAGCTGCGGGATGATCACGCGGATGATCTGCCCGTCATTGCCCGGGTTGAGCCCGAGGTCGGAGTTGCGGATGGCGGTCTCGATGGACTTGAGCTGGCCGGCGTCATAGGGCTTGATGACCGCCATGCGGGCCTCGGGCACGTTGATCGAGGCGAGCTGGTTGATCGGGGTCATCGAGCCGTAGTAGTCGACGAGCACCCGCGAGAACATGTTCGCGTTGGCGCGGCCGGTGCGGACCGAGGCGAGGTCGTCCTTCGCGACGGCGACGGCCTTCTCCATCTTCTCCTCGGCGTCGAAGAGCGTCTCGTCGATCACGGCGTATCCCTACTTTCCGCAAACTCCTGGGTGCTGACCAGGGTGCCGATCCTCTCACCCCGCACCGCTCGTGCGATGTTCCCCTCGACGAGCAGGTTGAACACGATGATCGGCATCTTGTTGTCCATGCAGAGGCTGAAAGCGGTGGCGTCGGCGACCTTCAACCCCTGCTCGAGCACCTCGCGATGGGTGATCTCGTCGTACAGCTTCGCGCCGGGGTCGAGCTTCGGATCGGCCGTGAACACCCCGTCGACGCCCTTCGCCATCAGGACGACCTCGGCCCCGATCTCCAGGGCGCGCTGCGCGCCCGCGGTGTCGGTGGAGAAGTAGGGCATGCCGACACCCGCGCCGAAGATCACGACCCGGCCCTTCTCGAGGTGCCGGATGGCGCGGCGCGGGATGTAGGCCTCCGCCACCTGGCCCATCGTGATGGCCGTCTGGACCCGCGTCTCCACGTGGTTCTCGCGCTCCAGGAAATCCTGCAGCGCGAGGCAGTTCATGACAGTGCCGAGCATGCCCATGTAGTCGGCCCGCGCGCGGTCCATGCCACGCTGCTGCAACTCCTCGCCGCGGAAGAAGTTGCCGCCGCCGATCACCACCGCCACCTGCGCGCCGGTGGAGACGACCTCGGCGATCTGGTGTGCGACGGTCTCGACCACTCCCGGGTCGACCCCGACGGCCCCGCCGCCGAACATCTCGCCGCCCAGCTTGAGCAGCACACGGCGATATCCGGGGCTGGATCCGTCGGAGCCGATCCGTGGAGTGGTCATCGCGTCGTCTCGTCCGCCGGCCGGCTCAGGCCTGGCCGACCTCGAAGCGGGCGAACTCGCGGACGGTGACACCTGCCTCGTCGAGGAGGGCCTTCACCGTCTTCTTCGGCTCGTGGACCGACGGCTGCTCCAGCAGCACGACGTCCTTGTAGAAGCCGTTGATCCGGCCCTCGACGATGCGGGGCAGCACCTGCTCGGGCTTGCCCTCCTCGCGGGCGGTGGCCTCCGCGATGCGGCGCTCGTTCTCCAGCACGTCACCCGGGACCTGGTCGCGGGTGGTGTACTGCGGCCGAGCCGCGGCGATGTGCATGGCCACGCTCTTGGCGGCCTCGTCGCTCGCACCCTCGTACCCCACCAACGCACCGATGGCCGGCGGCAGGTCCGACGCCCGGCGGTGCAGGTACAGCGCCACCGGCCCGTCGACGTGGATGTAGCGCTTGAGCTCGAGCTTCTCGCCGATGCGGACCGAGAGCGCCTGCACGGCCTCCTCGACGGTGGCACCGTCGAGCGAGGCCTTCTTCAGCGCGTCCAGGTCGGCGGGCGCCTGGTCCACCGCGATCCGGAGGATCTTGGCGGCGAGCGCCTGGAAGTCGTCGCTCTTGGCGACGAAGTCGGTCTCGCTGTTCAGCTCGATCATGGTGCCGCCCTCGGCCGCGACCAGCCCGTTGGCCGTCTCCCGGCCCGCGCGCTTGCCCACGTCCTTGGCGCCCTTGATGCGCAGCAGCTCGACCGCCTTGTCGAACTCGCCCTCGGACTCCTCGAGCGCCTTCTTGCAGTCCATCATCCCGGAACCGGTCAGGTCCCGGAGCTTCTTGACGTCGGCGGCGGTGTAGTTCGCCATGGTGCCTGCTTCGTCCGTTCTTTTCGGGAGGTGTGCGGGGCGTCAGCCCGCGGTCTGCTGGGTGCCGTTGCTGGTGGTCGCCGGCGCGGGCTCGGCGGCCGGGTTCGGCGCCTCCGCAGCCTGGACCGCGGCGGTGAGGCTGGCACCGTCGGACCCGGCACCCTCGGCGAGCAGGTTCTGCTCCCACTCCGCCAGCGGCTCGTCGGTGCCGACGCCGGCCTCCGGCTTCTCCTCGCCCTCGGATCCGCGCGACCGCTGCGAGCGCTGCATCAGGCCGTCGGCCGCGGCGCGGGCGATCACCTTTGTGAGCAGCGCGGCGGACCGGATCGCGTCGTCGTTGCCCGGGATCGGGAAGTCGACCTCGTCGGGGTCGCAGTTGGTGTCCAGGATGGAGACCACCGGGATGCCCAGCTTGCGGGCCTCACCGACGGCGATGTGCTCCTTCTTGGTGTCCACCACCCAGACCGCGCTCGGCACCTTCGCCATGTCCCGGATGCCGCCGAGGGTCTTCTCGAGCTTGTCCTTCTCGCGGGTGAGCATGAGGATCTCCTTCTTGGTGCGACCCTCGAAGCCCCCCGTCTGCTCCATCGACTCCAGCTCCTTGAGGCGCTGCAGGCGCTTGTGCACGGTCTGGAAGTTGGTGAGCATGCCGCCCAGCCAGCGCTGGTTGACGTAGGGCATGTTGACCCGGCCCGCCTCGTCGGCGATGGCCTCCTGCGCCTGCTTCTTCGTGCCGACGAACATGACCGTGCCGCCGTGGGCGACGGTCTCGCGGACGAACTCGTAGGCCCGGTCGATGTACGACAGGGTCTGCTGCAGGTCGATGATGTAGATGCCGTTGCGCTCGGTGAGGATGTAGCGCTTCATCTTCGGGTTCCAGCGGCGGGTCTGGTGCCCGAAGTGCACACCGGAATCCAGCAACTGCTTCATGGTGACGACGGCCACGGCCGGTACTCACCCTCTCATCAGGCGCGACCGCCGAACGGCCACGCGTGCGGTTTCGCGGAGCGCCGGTCGGCGGCACCGCCCTGACGTGGCGCCGGTGGCCGGGCCCGGGAGGACCGGGACCGCCCGTCCACCGCTCCCGCTCGAGACGGGTGCGCGCACGCGCGAAGTCACCTCAACGCTGTCGAGATGCAGATCGAGTGTACGCCGCGGGCACGAGACGCCCGACGGTGCATCCCATGGTTGTCCACCTCGACCCCGAGCCATCCACCGAACCGGCCCGCACCACCCCCACCGCCCCGTCCGCCACCAGGCTGAGGCCATGGGCGGCACGAGGCGGCGTACGTGGGCGGGGTTCATGACCAGCGCCGTCGGTCGGGCGTTGCCGGGGCGACGACCATCCGGTCCCCGCGGCGCCGGGCGGGCACGCCGCGCGCTGGTCGCCACCGTCGGCGCGGCGGTGCTGCTCGGGGGGACGCTGCTCGCGGCGGTGCTCCCCGCGCCGGCGCCAACGCCCGTCACGCCCGCTGCCCGCGCCGACGCGTCGCGGCCCGATCGGCCGGCGCGATTCGCCCCACCGGACCCACCCGCGCCGCCCGGCGGGCCCGGGATCCCCGCCCCGGGGGCGAAGTACGCCTGGCCGCTCCCGCCGGTCCCCGCGATCGGTGCGCGCTTCCGGGCACCGCCCCATCCGTACGGGCGCGGCCACCGGGGTGTCGACCTCGTGGGCACCGCCGGCGGGCCGGTGCTCGCGGCCCGCGCCGGCACCGTCGTGTTCGCCGGGGCGGTCGCCGGCCGCGGCGTGGTGTCCGTCGACCACGACGACGGGCTGCGCACCACGTACGAACCGGTGCGCCCCACGGTCCGCGCGGGCGCCGTGGTCGGGGCAGGCGACGTGCTCGGGTTGCTGGAGCCCGGCCACCCCGGCTGCGCCGCGGCGGCCTGCCTGCACTGGGGGGTGCGGCGCGGGCCCCGGGAGTACCTGGACCCGCTCGTGCTCGTGCGCCCGCCCGAGGTGCGGCTGCTGCCCGTGCCGGACACCGGCCCGTGGCCCGCCGGCACCGGCACTGCCGCGGCCGGCTCAGCCCGTCGCGAGCTCCTCCAGCCGGCCCCGCAGGCGCCCCACCAGCCGGGTGTGCAGCTGGCACACCCGCGACTCGGTCACCCCGAGCACCCGCCCGATCTCGGCGAGCGTGCGGTTCTCCAGGTAGTAGAGGCGCACGACGTCACGGTCCCGCTCCTCGAGCTGCGCCACCGCGAACGCGAGCTGGCGGAGCGTCTCGGCCGACTGCACCACGGCCATCGGGTCGGGCGCGCGGTCGTCGGCCAGGACCTCCGACACCCCGCCGCTGTTCTCGTCCAGTGCCTCAACGCTGATCAGCTGCACCTGCCGCCCGAGCGCCCGCACCTCCCGCACCGGCAGGCCCAGCTCCTGGGCGAGCTCGCCATCGGTGGCGGCCCGCTGGAGCCGCCCTTCCAGCCGCTCCTGCGCGCGCTCCAGATCGCGGACGCGCCCGCGCACGGTCCGCGGCACCCAGTCCTGCGCGCGCAGCTCGTCGAGGATCGCACCGCGAATGCGCGACACGGCGTAGTTCTCGAACCGCGGGCTCCGCTCGGGGTCGAACCGCTCCACCGCGTCGATGAGCCCGAACACGCCGCACTGCACCAGGTCGGCCACATCGACGTAGGAGGGCAACGCGCTCCCGAGCCGGTGCGCCACCGCCCGCAGCAGCGGCGTGTAGTGCACGACGAGCCGGTCACGCAGCACTGGGGACGGCTGGGCCAGGTAGGCCGACCAGAGTTCCTCCACGGACGTCGCCGGGACCGCTACGGGCAGCACCGGGGCGCTGACCGTAGCCGGCGGTATCGTTCTGAGCTGCGCAGACGGGGCCGAGACGACGTCATGCCCTCGGATGCGCCTGCTCATGAACCACCTTCAGCCGCTCGACGGTCACCTGCGTGTAGAGCTGAGTGGTTGCTAGCTTAGCGTGACCGAGCAACTCCTGTACGTAACGAAGGTCCGCGCCGCCCTCCAACATGTGGGTCGCCGCGGCGTGCCGGAGGCCGTGCGGACCGATGTCCGGAGCGCCCGGAACGGCCGCGAGCGCCTGGTGGACGACGCGGCGGGCCACCCGCGGGTCGAGCCGGCCGCCCCGCGCGCCGAGCAGAAGGGCGGGCGGTGATCCCGGGCGTGTCAGGGCGGGTCGGCCGGCGGCGAGCCATCGTCGCAACGCGTCGGAGGCGGGCACCCCGTAGACGACGGTGCGTTCACGGTTGCCCTTGCCGATCACCCGCAGGGCGCGCCGGGCCGGGTCGACGGCATCGAGGTCGAGCGCGCACAGCTCCGCCACCCGCACCCCCGTGGCGTAGAGCAGTTCCAGGACGAGCAGGTCGCGCAGCGCGACGGGGTGCTCCTCCGCGGCGCCGCTGCCGGCGGCGTCGAGCACCGCGCCGGCCTGCCCGGCGGTGGGCACCGCGGGCAGGGCCCGCCGTGGCCGCGGCGACGCCAGCCGTGCCCCCGGGTCGACGGGCATGCTCCCGGTGCGATGTGCCCATGCGGTGAAGCTGCGCGCCGCGGCCGCGCGACGGGCGAGCGTGGCCCGCCCGAGCCCGGCCTCGTGTCCCGCCGCCAGCCAGCGGCGCAGCCGCGGCAGGTCGAGGCCGTCCAGGCCGTGCAGGCCGTCCAGCAGACCCGTCAGGTCACCGCGGTAGGCCCGCACGGTGTGGGCGGAGCGCCCCCGCTCCAGCGCGAGGTGCTGCAGGAACGCCTCCAATGCCGCTGCCGGGCCGGGAGCGAGCTCTGCCTGGGAGGACACCCATCGACGGTGCGCGCCGCGCCCCGCGCGGTCAAGCATCCCGTCAGCGTGTCCCGGCGCGGGTGGCCGCGCACATCGGCTGGGGTCCGCACACATGGTCGGGCAGGTGTGCGGTGCCGCCACGGTGTGTGCGGTGGCGATAGCCGCTAGGCCGGGTCCCGCCGGCGCCAGCGGCCCTCGCAGTGCTCCACCAGCCCGCGCCGCTCTAGGGCCATCAGTGCCGCCCGCACGGTGCCGATCGGTACGCCGGACTCCAGCGCGAGCCAGCGGGTGTCGCGGGCGGCCCGGGCCGGCATGGCGTCGTGGACGAGCGCCGCGGGCGGGTCGAGGCCGTCGGTGGGCCGTCCCGCCGCGGGGCCGGGCGGGCCGGCGAGGTGCTCGCCGATCGGCGCCACCGCCTCCAGCACCTCGTCGCTGCTGGTGACCAGCAGCGCGCCGTCGCGGACGAGGCGATGGCACCCCACCGACATCGCCGACGTGACCGGCCCGGGCACCGCCATCACCGGCATGCCCAGCGACAGGGCGTCCGACGCGGTGCGCTGTGCCCCGCTGCGCGGCCCCGCCTCGACGACGACGGTGCCGGTCGCCAGGCCCGCGATCAACCGGTTGCGCACCAGGAAGCGGTGCCGCGCCGGCACCCCGCCGGGCGGGTACTCGCTCACGACGAGCCCGCTCGCGGCGATCCGCTCCAGCAGCAGCTCGTGGGACGCGGGGTAGACGCGGTCGGCCCCGCACGCGAGCACCGCCACGGTGGGGCCCTCGACGCCGAGCGCCCCGCGGTGGGCGGCGCCGTCGATCCCGATGGCCGCACCGGAGACCACGGTGCACCCGCGGTCGGCGAGCCCGGACCCGAGCTCGGCGGCGACGTGAGCGCCGTAGCTCGTGGCCGCCCGGGCCCCGACCACGGCGACGGCGTGCCCGCAGAGCTCGTCGAGCCGCCCCGGGCCGCGCACCCAGAGCGCCAGCGGAGGAGCGAGCTGCGCGACACCCGCCGCGTCGAACGCCGCGAACGCCTCGGCGGGCCACTCGGGGTGCTCCGGCGTGACCAGCCGGGCCCCGGCGGCGGCAGCGGCCTCGAGATCGGCGCCGGGCCGGTGCACCGCCCGTCGGACGCCCGTCTCGCCGGCCACGCGCTCGTCGACCCGCCCGTCGTGCACCCTGGCCGCCGCCTCGACCGGCCCGACCCGGGCCACCAGCTCGGCCAGCGCGGGCGCGGGCGGTTCGGCCACCCGGGACAGGTAGGCCCGGGCGAGCAGGACCTGCTCGTTCATGCCGCCCTCCGGTCGCGGAAGAAGAGGGCGGTCTCGATCAGGTCCTCGTCGGGCCGGTCGCGCCCGGCGAGGTCGGCCAGCGTCCAGGCGACGCGCAGGGCGCGGTCGGCTCCCCGCGCCGTGAGCTGGCCGGCCCGCAGCCCGGCATCGAGCGGGCGTACCGCGCTGCGCGGCAGCGCGAACCGCGTGCGCAGCACGGGCCCCGGGACGTCGGCGTTGGTGCGGTAGCCCAGGGCACCCCACCGCTCGGTGGCCGCGCCGCGAGCCGCCAGCACCCGCGCCCGCACCGTGGCGGTGTCCTCGGCGTGCCCGGTGGCGATGAGCGCGGTGACCGGGAACATGCGGGCGCGCAGATCGACGCGGTCGAGCAGCGGGCCCGACAGCCGACCCAGGTAGCGGCGGCGCACGAGTGACGGGCAGACGCAGTCGCGGTCGTGGGCGGGCGCGCAGGGGCAGGGGTTGGCGGCCAGCACGAGCTGGAACCGGGCCGGGTACTGCACCGTGCCGTCGGCCCGCGCGAGCCGGACCTCCCCCTCTTCGAGGGGGGTGCGCAGCGAGTCGAGCAGGCCGGCGCCCCACTCCGGCGCCTCGTCGAGGAACAGGACGCCGAGGTGCGCCAGCGACACCGCTCCCGGCCGCGCGATCCCGGAGCCACCGCCGAGGAGTGCCGCCATCGAGCTGGAGTGGTGTGGCGCGATGAACGGCGGCACCGAGCTCAGCACCCCGGCGGCGGGCAGCCGCCCGGCCACGGACCGGATGGCGGCGAGCGCGAGCGCCTCCTGCGACGCGAGCCGCGGGAGCAGACCTACGAACCGCCGCGCCAGCATCGTCTTGCCCGTGCCGGGCGGGCCGACCAGCAGGACGTGATGGCCGCCGGCGGCCGCGATCTCGACGGCCTGCCGCGCATCGTCCTGCCCCACGACGTCGGCGAGATCGGGCGGCTCCGGAGCCGCGTCCTCGACGACCTGCCCCGGCCGGAGCAGCTCGCCCCCGCCCCGGAGGAAGGCCAGCACGTCGGCCAGGCACGACGCGCCGTGGACCTCGAGGCCCTCGAGGAGGCCGGCCTCGGCGAGCACCGCCGCCGGCACCACCGCACGTCGCATGCCGGCATCGCGCGCGGCGATCAGGCAGGGCAGCACGCCGCGGACGGCCCGGAGCCTCCCGTCGAGGGCCAGCTCGCCCAGCAGGACGGTGCCGTCGAGCTCGGGCTGCGGCAGCACCTCGCCCGCCCCGAGCACCGCACAGGCCAGGGCCAGGTCGAAGCCGCTGCCGGTCTTGCGCAGGTTGGCGGGCGAGAGCGCGAGCACGATCTTCTGGTCGGTCCAGGTGTACCCCGAGTTGACGACGGCCGCGCGGACGCGGTCCTTCGACTCGTGCAGGGCCGCGTCGGGCAACCCGAGCAGGTGGAACTTGGGCAGGCCCTTGCCGAGGTCGGCCTCGATCTCCACGACGTGGCCGTCGACGCCGACGAGGGCCACCGCGTAGGCGCGTGCGATCGGCATCAGAACGCCGCCTCGTAGTGCTGGACGGTGACCGGCGCCCCCGGCTTCGCGACGATGGCGAGCACGTCGAACCGGACCGGGATCCAGCGGACCTGGTGGGCCTGCAGCCACGCGTTGGTGACCAGCCGGATGCGGGCCACCTTGCGCACGTCGACGGCCTCGGCCGGCTCGCCGTACCAGGTGCCCGAACGGGTCTTGACCTCGCAGACCACGAGCCGGTCGGAGTCGGTGGCAACCAGGTCGATCTCGCCGTGGCGGCACCGCCAGTTGCGCGAGAGGATCACCAGACCCCGCTGCTCGAGGTAGCGGGCCGCGAGATCCTCACCGCGGCGCCCGAGCACGTCCTTCGCTGCCATACCGTCAACGATCGGTGACGCGGGGGTGCGCGGACAGGCCGGCCGGAGATCTGTGGACAGCCGGGGTACGAGGTGGACAACCCAGCTGCCTGGGTCGGGCGGGGCCGTCGGTGCGAGCTGCTACCGCCCGGCGGAGGACCCTAGTGTCCCGAACCGGAAGTCCGGTGCATAAGTCGGCGGATCCAGGTTTCCGCTGGGTGCGCCGGCGGGCCGGCCTCGTACCGGGCGTACTCGGACGGTTCGCCGGTGCGGCCAGCGGGAAGCCGGGCCGTCGAGTTATGTGGTGGACTTTCGGTTCGGGACACCAGTGTGCCGTTCGCTCCACAGGAGCCGCGGGCTAGCCGAACTGGTTGCCCTCCGGCAACCGCAGGTCGGGCTTCTCGAGCTCCTCGACGTTGACGTCCTTGAACGTCAGGACCCGGACGTTCTTCACGAAGCGGGCCGGGCGGTACATGTCCCACACCCACGCGTCGGACATCCGGACCTCGAAGTAGATCTCCCCGTCGGCGTTGCGGGCCGCGACGTCGACCGAGTTGGCCAGGTAGAAGCGCCGCTCCGTCTCCACGACGTAGGAGAACTGGGCCACTATGTCCCGGTACTCCTTGTAGAGCGTGAGCTCCATCTCGGTCTCGTACTTCTCGAGATCCTCGGCGCTCACGGTGCTACCCCTCCTCTGGAACCGTCGGACGTCCCGACGGCCAGCGCCCCATTGTGGACCAGACCCTCCATGAGGTCCTCCCCCAGCCCCGACTCGATCGGGTCGTCGTCGGCAAGGTCCGCGTCGTCGTCGAGTACGACCACGGGTGGGCGCACGCCGTCACGGGCGGCGCGCACGTTCACGAACGAGTACCGGTGCACCCGGCTGGGCCCGTGGACGAGCATCGCCTCGTCGTGCACGGGGGTGCAGTAGCCCTTGTGCTCGGCGAAGCCGTACTGGGGGAAATCGGCGTCGAGCGCGACCATGAGCCGGTCCCGGGTGACCTTGGCCAGCACGGACGCCGCCGCCACGCAGGCCGCGACCTGGTCGCCCTTGGGCACGGCGAGCGCCGGGGTGCCGAACCCGCGCACGGCGAACCCGTCGGTGAGGACGTAGCCCGGCACGGTGGCGAGGCCGGCGACGGCGCGGCGCATCCCCTCGACGTTCGCCACGTGCACCCCGCGCCGGTCGACCTCCTCCGGCGGGATGACCACGACGGAGAGGTCCGCCGCCCGGCGCCGGATGAGCGTGTAGTACTCCTCGCGCGCCGCGGGCGTGAGGAGCTTCGAGTCGGTGAGGCCGTCCAGCCGTTTCGCGTCGCCGGGTCGCAGTACGCACGCGGCGACGACGAGCGGGCCCGCGCAGGCACCTCGCCCCGCCTCGTCGACTCCTGCGACGGGCCCCAGGCCGTGCCGGTGCAGCGTGCTCTGCAGCGTCCAGCTGCCGGCCGAGCGTCGGACGACGGCGCGGGCCGGACGCAGCTCGGGCGGCAGCACCACGCGCACCGGGCGGCGGCGCGCCCGCCGGTGGGGTACAGGTCGTGCGGCCATCGAGGAGCAGTCTGCGCCAACCGGTGAACGGCCGTGCGCTCAGGGTGGCAGTCCGGGGAGCACTAGCGCGGGATGAAGTCCGGGAAGCGCTGGTCACGGCGCCTGCGCCGGAGCAGGGCGACCGGCAGCGTGCCGAGCAGCCCGAGGGCGAGCGGTGCGCCCGCGGCCGCGTCGCCCATCCCGACGGCGGTGCTGTGGGGGTCCTGGGCGGCGACCCACCCGAACCGGTCGAACGGCAGCACGATCATCCGGGCCTGCCCGATCACGTTCTCGATGGGCACCGCGCCGTGGTCGGGCATCCGCGAGTCGGCCGAGTTGTTGCGGCTGTCCCCCATCATCCACAGGTGCCCGTCGGGCACGGTGACGGGACCGAACGACGCCTGCTTGGGTGGCCCGGCCTCGGGCAGGTAGAAGATGTACGGCTCGTTGAGGGACCTGCCGTCGACCATCACCTGGCCGCGCGAGTCGCAGCACTGCACGGTCTGGCCGCCGACGGCGATGACCCGTTTGACGAAGTCCTTCTCGTCGGGTGGGGCGAGGCCGATCAGCGAGCCGAACACCTGCAGCCCGCGGACCACGGGGTTGCTCGGCTCGTCGATCTCGATCTCGCTGCTCCAGCTGTCCGGCCCGCGGAACACGACGACGTCGCCGGGTGCGGGATCGCCGAACCGATAAGTGATCTTGTCGACGAGCACGCGGTCGTTGTTGCAGCCGGTGCAGCCGTGGAGGGTGGTCTCCATCGATCCGGAGGGGATGACGTAGACCTTCGCGAGGAACGTCTGGATCAGGAACGTGAGGACGAGCGCCACCACGATCAGGATCGGCAGTTCTTTCCAGAACGTGGGCCGCCTGCGCCGGCCGGGCCGCAGCTTGCGCCCGCTCGCCTCGACCTGCTCCTTGTACTCCGACGCCGGTCTGCCGTCGGGGGACGCGCCCGCGCGGCGGCGGTGACGACCCGGCACCTCCCCCTGAGCGGGGTCGGCGGGGGCGACCGCACCGTCGAGCACGATGGTGGGCTCGTCATCCGCCGGGTCGGGGCGCCGCGGCGGTGGCGGAGACGGGGCTCTCCGGTCCGGCGGCGGGACGCGTCCGGGGGGCGCCTGGCGGCGCGCGCCGTTGGGCGGAGCGCCCTGCTGGCGGCTGTGCCGGGGTGGCGGAAGATCGCGCTGCGAGCGCCGGCCGGGCGTGACGGACCCCGGTTCGCGCGGCACGAACGGCTCCGACGCGGAGAGCCGCGGTGGTGCGGCCCGCCGGTCATCGGGGAGCTCAGGGAGGGCCACGCCCACGAGGCTACGGCAACCGTGCCAGAACGGTCAGGACGCGGACGGGGTCTCGCGCTTCTCCTTGATCTTCGCGGCCTTGCCGCGCAGGTCACGGAGGTAGTAGAGCTTCGCGCGGCGGACGTCGCCGCGGGTGAAGACCTCGATCTTGTCGATGTTCGGGGAGTGCACCGGGAAGGTGCGCTCGACGCCGACACCGAAGGAGACCTTGCGGACGGTGAAGGTCTCCCGGGACCCGGAGCCCTGGCGCCGGATGACGACGCCCTGGAAGACCTGGACCCGGGACCGGCTGCCCTCGATGACCTTCACGTGCACCTTGAGCGTGTCGCCCGGCCGGAAGGCGGGGATGTCGGAGCGCAGCAGCTGTGCGTCCAGTGCGTCCAGGGTGTTCATCGCGAAGATCCGTCCTCGGTGCGTGATAGCGGTCGTGCGTGGGCGCCGTCCGATGTCGAGTCGTGAGGCGCCGGGCAGGCCCGTTGGGGGCTCGGGCAACCAGTCCATAGTGCCAGATGCGCGATCGCGCGGCGCAGTCACCCGTCCCGCAGGCTCGCGAGGAACGTCCGGTCGGCGTGGTCCAGCGCGTCGTCGGGGAGGGCGGCGAGCAGGTCGGGGCGCCGCTCGGCGGTACGTTCGAGCGCGCGGTCGCGCCGCCAGCGGGCGATGAGGGCGTGGTTGCCGCTGCGCAGCACCTCCGGGACGGCGAGGCCGCGCCAGACCTCCGGTCGCGTGTAGGCCGGGCCCTCCAGGAGCCCGTCGGAGAACGAGTCCTGCTGCGCCGACGCGGGGTTGCCGAGCACGCCGGGCAGCAGCCGGACCACCGCCTCCACCATCACCAGCACCGCGACCTCACCGCCGACCAGCACGTAGTCGCCGATGCTCACCTCGTCCACCGGCAGCTCGTGGCGCCGGGCGTCCTCGACGACGCGCTCGTCGATGCCCTCGTAGCGCCCGCAGACGAACACGAGCCGCTCCTCGTCGCTCCACGCCTGCGCCGTGGCCTGCGTGAACGGCCGCCCGGCCGGGGTGGGCACGACGATCCGGGACGGGCGCTCGTCGAGCGCGAGCACGGCGTCGAGCGCCTCTCCCCAGACCTGCGGGCGCATCACCATGCCCGGCCCTCCCCCGTACGGGGAGTCGTCGACGGCCTGGTGGACGTCGTGGGTCCAGCCGCGCAGGTCGTGCACGGCGAGGTCGAGGAGCCCCGCGCCGATCGCCCGCCCGAGCAGCGCCTCGCGCAGCGGGTCCAGATAGCCCGGGAAGATGGTGACGACGTCGATCCGCACGGCTGGATGCTCCCAGGCCGGGCCCGCCGTCAGCCGGCCGCCTTGCGGTTGCGCACCACCTGCTCCACGGTTGCCCGGGCCGGTTCCAGCCGTACCCCGCGCGCGGCCAGGATGTGGTGCGCGGCTCCGCCCTCGGTGTGGATCAGGCCGAGCAGGATGTGCTCGGCGCCGATGTGGTCGTGCCCCAGGTGGATCGCTTCGCGCAGCGAGAGCTCGAGCGCCTTCTTCGAGGGGCCCTCGAACGGGATGTGGCCGACGAGCCAACCGGACTTCCCGCCGAGGGCGGCCCGGGTGCGGTCGAGCGCGCCCGGCCCGAACGCCTCCTCGACCTGGCGGCGCACCTCGTCGAGGTCGATCCCGATGGTGGACAGCGCCTCGGCGTCGAGGGCCTGGGGCGAGCCGGCGTGGAGCCGCTCGACGTCGCGCAGCACCTCGGCCTCGTCGACGCCGAGCTCCTCCAGCACGGCGAGCGCGAGGTTGTCCCGCACGGTGTAGATCGCGGCGAGCATGTGCTCGGTGCGGATCTCGTCCGCCTGCCGCGTCCGCGCCTCCTCCTGCGCCTCGACGACGACCTGGCGGGCCTCGCCGGTGAACCGTTCGAACATGTCGTCCCCCTCAGAACCCGTACCGGCGGTACTTCTTGTGCACGGCCTGGCGGCTCACGTGCAGTGCGTCCGCGATCTGCTGCCAGGACCACCCCTGGGACCGCGCGTTCGAGACCTGCAGCTCCTCCAGCGACTCCAGCAGCCCCCGCAGGGACGTCACCGCTGCCAACCCGACGGCCGGGTCCCTGCTGGAGGCCGCCGCCGCGACCTTCGTGGCATCGCTCATGCCTGTCAACCTACGTTGACAGCGCGCCGAACGTCAACCTGAGTTGACAGAACTGCGCCGAACGGTCGTTGCCACGCCACCGGTTCCGGGGTGCACTGAACGCCCGCCCAGCACGGAGGACCGCCGTGCCCGCTCCGAGCAGCACCCGGCGCCGGGACCCGCCCGGCGTGGACCGCGCGCGCGTGGTCGTCCGCCTGCTCGGTGAGCCGTCGGCCACCGTCGACGGGCGACGGCGCCCGGAGCTCGTCGGGCCGCGCGTGCTGCGGCTGCTCGCGCGCGTGGCACTCGCGGGCGACGCCGGGGTCGCCCGCGACCGGCTCGCGTGCGAGCTGTGGCCCGACTCGAGCACCCCGCAGGCCCGCACCAACCTGCGCAAGCTGCTCCACGACCTGCGCAGGGCGCTCCCGTGCGACGTCCTCGACACCGGAGGGCGCGCGGTGCGGTGGAGCGGCGGGGCGTCGGTGTGGCTCGACGTCCGCGCGTTCACCGACGCCGTCGGCAGCGGCGACCCGGAGGGCGCGGTGCGCTGTTACGGCGGCGACCTGCTCCCCGCGTGCGAGGACGACTGGACGATCGCCGTGCGCGAGCGGCTGCGCCGCCTCGCCGTCGAGGTGCTCGCCGGGCTCGCGGCGAGCGCCGATGCCGAGCACCGCGACATCGCCGTCCTCCGGCATGCCCGGCGCCTGCTCGCGATCGACGCGCTGCACGAACCCGCGTGCCGGCTGCTGATGGACACGCTTGCCCGGGGCGGCGAGCGTGGCGAGGCACTGCGCGCCTACGACCGCCTCGCCGCGGGGCTGGCGCGCGACCTCGGGGTCACCCCCGAGCCCGCCACGACGGCGATCGCCGAACGGCTCCGCGGGCCGGGCCACGACGCCCACCGCGGACCCGTCCTCGTCGGGCGCGCGGCCGAGCTCCGCGCCGCCGACGCCGCGTGGCGGGACGCCGCAGGCGGGCGCGCCCGGCTGCTCCTCGTGACCGGCGAGGCGGGAATCGGGAAGTCCCGGCTCGTCGAGGAGCTGGCCCGCCGGGTCGCCGCCGACGGGCACGCCGTGGCCTACGGCCAGGCCTACGAGGCCGCGGGCCGCCCGCCGTGGGGCCCGGTGATCGACTGGCTGCGGTCCGACCCCGTGCAGGCGGGTCTCGACGCGCTCGGCGACGCACGGCTGACCGAGCTAGCGCGGCTGTTGCCCGAGCTCAGGACGGCGCACCCGCGGCTGCCGGAGGCCCCGCCCGCCGGCGACATCGGCCGGCGCCACCACCTCCTCGACGCCGTCCGCCGCGGGCTGCTCGCGAGCCGGCGGTCGCTGCTGCTCGTCGTCGACGACCTGCAGTGGTGCGACAGCGACACGCTCGAGCTCTGCGGCTACCTCGTCCAGAGCTCGCCGTCGGCCCCGGTGCTGATCGCGGGAACGGTGCGGGTCGAGGACGCCGCCGGGGCGCGGGCGTGGGCGATGCTGCGCGGGAGCCTCGCCCCGTGCGGCGCCGTCTCGACGATCGCCCTCGGGCCGCTCGACCCCGCCGCGACGGCGGAGATGGCGGCGCTCGTCGAGCGGCGGGCGCTGCCCCCGGACACGGCGGCCCGGCTCTGGCACGAGACCGAGGGGAACCCGCTGTTCGTCCTCGAGGCGCTGCGGGCCGGGTTCGGCGGCGGCCGGGCCGGGCGGATCGCCCTCACGCCGACCGTCCACGCCGTGATCACGGCACGCCTGGACGGCCTCTCCCCCGGAGCGCGCCGCCTCGCCGAGGTGGCCGCGACGGTCGGGCGCGAGTTCTCCACGGGCGTCCTCGCCACCGCGGCGGGCCGCTCCGAGGACGATCTCACCGCCGACCTGGACGAGCTCTGGGAACACCACGTCGTACGCGAGCGCGGCCCGGCGTACGACTTCACCCACGACCGGCTGCGCGAGGTGGCCCTCGAGCTGATCAGCCCGGCCCGGCGCCGCCGGCTGCACCGCCGGGTGGCCGAGGCCATCGAGGCGCACCACGCCGCCGATCTCGACCCGGTCAGCGCCCGCCTCGCCGTCCACTACGCCGAGGCGGGCCTCGAAGCACGCGCGCTGGAGGCGTACGAGCGGGCGGCGCGGCACGCCCACCGGGTGTTCGCCCTCGACGACTGCATCGCGCTGCTCGAACGCGCCCTGCGGATGCTCGACGAGTCACCGCGGGGCACGGCCCGCGACGAGGTGGAGCTGCGGCTGCGTTCCGCGCTCGGCGTGCCGCTGGTCGCCCGGCGCGGGTACGGCGCCCCGGAGGTCCTGCACTGCTACGAGCGGGCGCTCACCCTGTACCGCAAGCTCGGCAGGCGCCCCGGCCCGGCGGTGCTGCGCGGCCTCGCCATGCACGCCGTCGCCACCCTCCGGCTCGACCGGGCCGCGGGGTTGGGCCGGGAGCTGCTCGTCGCGGACCGGGCCGACCGCACCACCCGTACGGAAGGCGAGTACGTGCTCGGCGTCACCGCGTTCTGGCGGGGCGAGTTCGCCGCCGCGGAACGCCACCTCCGGGATGCCATCGGCCACTACCGCCTCGAGGACGCCCCCCTGCACGTCGCGCGCTACGCCCAGGACCCCCTCGGCGTGTGCCTGTCCCGGCTCGCGCTCACGCACCTCTTCCGCGGCCGTCCCGCGGACGCCGATGCGACGATGCGGGCGGCGCTCCGGGTGGCCGCGGAGCTCGACGACCCGATGACCACCGGCTACGTCCGGGGCTTCGACGCCATCCTCGCCGCCCTCGAGCCCGGCCTGCGCGACCTGCACGGCGCGGTCGACGCGCTGGACACGGTGACGCGCACGATGCACATCGGCTACTTCGCGATCGTGGCCAGGCTCCTGCGGGGTTGGCGCGACGTGCTCGACGGCGACCCGCGCGGCGTCGCGTCGATGGGAGGCGCCATCGAGCGGTTCCGCGCCGAGCAGCCGCTGCACCTGACCCTGGCGCTCTGCCTGCAGGCCCGCGCCCACCTGCTCGCCGGGGACGCCGCCGCCGCGCGGCCGGCGCTGGCCGAGGGCCTGGGCGTCACCGCGGACAGCGGCCAGCGCTACCTGCTACCCGAACTCCTCCGCGTCGACGCCGAGGTGAGCGCGCTCGCCGGTGATCGGGCGGGCGCCGCCCGCAGCGCCGGCCGGGCCGAAGAGGCGGCCGTGGCGCTCGACTCCTCGTGGCTGCGCCGACGCGCCACCGCCACCCGCCTGAGCCTCTGATCGGGAACGCTCCGGGAACGCTCCTTCGGGCATGGTCTCCGCCTCCGCACGAGCACCAGGAGGGGAACCATGACCACGATCACTGAGCTGCGTGAGCAGGTGCGCGGACCCGTCGTCGAGCCGGGCGAGGGCGACTACGACGAGCTGCGCCGCGTCCACAACGGCATCCACGACCGCCGGCCCGCGCTCATCGTCCGGGCCACGTCGACGGCCGACGCCGTCGCCACCGTCAACTACGCGCGCGAGGCGGGCCTCGACCTCGCGGTCCGCGGCGGCGGCCACAGCGCCCCCGGGTTCGGGACGTGCGACGGCGGCGTCGTGCTCGACCTCGGACTGATCAACAACGTGTTCGTGGACCGCGTGAAGAAGACGGCCCGTACGGGAGCCGGTGCCACCTGGGGGGACTTCAACCACGCCACCCATGCCTACGGCCTCGCCACGACCGGCGGCATCATCTCGACCACCGGTGTGAGCGGCCTGACGCTGGGCGGTGGGGTCGGCTACCTCGTGCGCGGCTGCGGGCTGTCGTGCGACAACCTGGTCGGCGCGGAGGTGGTCACCGCCGACGGCAACGTCGTCGTCGCCAGCGAGCACGAGAACGAGGACCTGCTCTGGGCCCTGCGCGGCGGCGGGGGGAACTTCGGCGTCGTCACCTCGCTCGAGCTCGCCCTGCACGACGTCGACACCATCTACGGCGGCCCCATGCTGTACGAGGTCGCGGACGCACCCGCGGTCATGCGGGCCTACGACGACTACATCCAGGAGGCCCCCGAGCAGCTCGGGGCGTTCTTCGGCTGGCAGATGGCCCCACCGCTCCCGTTCATCCCGCAGGACCGGCACGGGGACATGTTCTGCGTGCTGGTCACGTGCTGGAGCGGCCGTCCGGAGCAGGGCGAGCAGGCGATCAAGCCGTTCCGCGACGTCGCCGAGGTCAAGGCCGAGCACGTCGGCCCGATGCCCTACCCCGCCCTCAACTCCGCCTTCGACGGCCTGTTCTACAAGGGGATGCGGCAGTACTGGAAGGCCGACTTCGTGCGCGACCTGCCCGACGCGGCCATCGCGGCGCACGCCGAGCACGGGCCGCCGACGCCGAGCCTCACCTCGACGATGCACCTCTACTCGATCAACGGGGCGGCGGCGCGGGTCGGCCAGGACGAGACGGCGTTCGGCCACCGCGACGCGCGGTACGCGATGGTCATCGGCGCGTTCTACGACACGCCGGCCGAGGACGAGGGCGCCATCCGGTGGGCGCGGGACTACTACGACGCCGTCCACCCCTTCTCGGGGACGGAAGGCGGGTACATCAACATGCTGTCGGAGGACGAGGGCCGCGTGCCGCAGAACTACGGGCGCAACTACGAACGGCTGCGCCAGGTCAAGGCCACCTTCGACCCGGACAACCTGTTCCACCTCAACCAGAACATCACCCCGGCCGGCTGACCGGGCCGAGCGTCCCCTCGATCCCGTCCAGCAGCCAGTCGAGGATCCGTTCGAAGGACTGCGGCGCGGGATCGTGGCGGGCGGGGTCGTTCGCCCACCGGACGAAGTGCGGGTAGCGACCTTCCTCGGTGATCCGCTGCAGGTAGGGCCGGGCTGCGTCGGCGAGGTCCTCGTCGGTCGGCAGCCCGGCCCGCTCGCGCATCGCCCGCTCCTCGAGCAGCGCCAGGCCGGAACCGAACACGTGCCCCAGCACGGTGTTGATCGCCCCCATCCGCTCCGCGGCACCGAGCTCGAACCCGTCGAGGGAGGCGAGGGCGGAGTCGTAGAGCGCGAGCGCGTGGGGCCCCAGCGGGGGCCTGCTGAACGCGAGCCGCGCGAACCACGGGTGGCGCTGCACCGCCTCCCATGCGGAGAGGCCGAGCCCGCGCAGGCTCGCGCGCCAGTCCCCCGCCGGCACCGTGACCTCGCCGTACACCTCGTCGACCATGAGGTCGGTCAGCCCGTCCTTGCTGCCGACGTACCGGTACAGCGACATCGGCGTGCTCGAGCCGACCCGCGCCGCGACGGCACGCATGGTCACCTCGCCGCGCGCGTCGGCGTCCGCGAGCGCCACCGCCGCGCCGACGATGCGTTCCCGGCTCAGCTGCTCGCCCCGCGGCGGGGCGGGATCGTCGAACCACACGAGGCTCATTGCCGCATCGTAATCTGCGATGTACAACGTACATGTGAATGTACGACGTACACATGTTCTCGTCGTCGGTGGCGGGCTCGTCGGGCTCACGGCCGCGCTGGTCCTGCGCCACCACGGCCTCGGCGTCACGCTCGTGGAGCGGCGCGCGGCCACCTCGCCGCAGCCCAAGGCCCGACGCCTCCACTTCCGGAGCATGGAGGTCTTCCGCGAGCTCGGGCTGGCCGCCACCGTGTACGAGGCCGCCCGCGACCTCGCCGACCACGACCGGATGGCCGTCGGCCGCACGCTCGCCGAGGCCGAGCAGCTGCCGCTCTGGCAGCCGGCGGGCATGGACGCGCCCGAGGTGAGCCCGGAGCTCCCCTGCCTCATCGCGCAGGACCTGCTGGAACCGGTGCTGCACGCCGCCGCGCAGGACGCGGGCGCCGACGTTCGGTTCGGGACCGCACTGACCGGATTCGAGCAGGACGCGGACGGCCTCGTGGCGGACCTGGACGGCCGGCCGCTGCGAGCGGCGTACGTCGTCGCGGCCGACGGGGCACGCAGCGGAACCCGGGAGCGGCTCGGCATCCGGCGCTCGGGCCGGGGAGCGCTCGGCGACCCGAGCGTGAACGTCTACTTCCGCGCGGACCTCGCCGACGTCGTGCGCGGCCGCGAGTTCAACCTCTGCCAGATCGAGCACCCGGACGCACCCGGCGCCCTCGCGTCCGTCGACGGGCGGTTCCGCTGGGTCTACATGACCGGGGGCGGGCACACCGACCGCGACTGGCCGACGGTGCTGCGCACCGCACTCGGCGTACCGGCCACCGACCTGGAGGTGCTGAGCGTTCTCCCCTGGCAGGCCGAGACGCTCGTCGCGGACCGGTACTCCATGGGCCGGGTGCACCTCGCCGGCGACGCGGCCCACGTGATGCCGCCGTTCGCCGCGATGGGGGCCAACACCGGGATCTCCGACGCCCACGAGCTCGGCTGGAAGCTCGCCGCCGTGCTCCGGGGCGAGGCGTCGCCCGCGCTCCTCGACAGCTACGACGCCGAGCGGCGGCCGGCCGGCCGGTTCGCGGCCGAGCAGTCCGCCCGCCGCACGCTCGACCTGCGCGGGCGGACAACGCCCGATCCCGATCTCGCACACCCGTTCGTGCTGGCGGCGGGCGGGTTCCAGTACCCGGCCGGGGCGCTGTGCCCGGCGGACGGCCAGGACCCCGAGCCGGTCGACCGGTTCGCACCCGCCGGTCGGGTCGGGACCCGCGTGCCGCACCGGTGGCTCGACGCCCCGCGCACGCGCTCGACCCTGCACCTGGGCGGCCCCGGCTGGGCGCTGCTCGTCGCGGGGGACCCGCGGCCCTGGACCACGGCCGGGGTGCCGGCGCACCGGCTCGACGCCGACTTCCTGCCCGCCGGCACCGCCCTGCTGCTGCGCCCCGACGACATCGTGGCCTGGCGCGGTACGGACGTCACGGCGCCGGCACGGGTGCTCCAGCAGCTCCTGCACCCCGCCTGAGGTCCGGTTGGAGCGGCGGTACGAACGGCCCTTTCGCCTGATAGGTGCGTACGAGAGTGCCTTTCGTGCAAGCGAAGCACTCCCTGGAGTGGCGGGGCCCGGTCTCGTGCGGATCGGCGCCTGGTGATCGATCCGAGATGCCCGGAACCGCCCCCACGAGGACGCACACCGCGGTCTCGCAACGATCAAGGTCGCATGATCGGTCCGAACTGCGGTGGATCGCCCTGCCCGGGGCGACGAGCGCGGTTTCGCAACGATCATGCCCGGCCGCGCCATCGTCTGCGTGTAGACCCGACCTAGTCGAGCAGGCCTTCGGGTGGGGTGAGGACCAGGCGCCCGGCGGCCAGGTCGACGGTCGGCACGATGGCCAGCACGAACGGGACGAGCGCGTCGGAGCGCGCCGGCCGGGCCAGCACGAGCATGTCGCCACCCGGACCGTGCAGGACCTCGCGGACGGAGCCGACGACCGTGCCGTCCGCCAGCTCGGCGCGCAGGCCCTCGAGCTGGTGGACGTGGAACGCCTCGTCGTCGGACGAGGGCGCGATGGCGTCGGCCGGGACGAGGAGCCGGGTGCCGCGGAGCGCCTCGGCGGCGTCGCGGTCCGCCGCCTCGACGAACCGCACGAGGAGTCGGCCGGAGTGCGGACGCGCCGACTCCACCGTCAGGGTGCCGGCCTGGCCGCCCGGCCGCTGCGCGACGAGCGCGACCCCGGGCGCGAACCGCTCGTCGGGCGCATCGGTGTGCACCTCGACGACGAGCTCGCCGCGCAGGCCGTGGGCCCGCACGACGATCCCGACGAGGTACTCGGTGCTAGCGATCGGTGTCGACGACATCCACCCGCACGCCCCGGCCGCCGACGCCGCCGACGACCGTGCGCAGCGCCGTGGCGGTCCGGCCACCGCGGCCGATCACCTTGCCGAGGTCCTCGGGATGCACCCGGACCTCGAGGGTGCGGCCACGGCGGGTGGTGACGAGCTCCACCTGCACGTCGTCCGGGTGGTCGACGATGCCCCGGACGAGGTGGTCGAGAGCGTCCGCCAGGACGCTCACGAGTCCTCCTCGCTGGCGCTCGTCGGCCTCGATCGCGGTGCCGCTGTGCTCATTGGTGACCTCGCAAGCTCGGTCACGCGTTCTCGGAGGCCTCGGAGGAGGCCGCCGGGGCGTTCTCCGCCGCCTCACCCTTCGCGCGGCGATCGCCCTTCTTCCTGGGCGTGGTGGCCTCGGTGGTGGGCTCCTCGCCGGCGGCGGCGAGCGCGGCCTGGAAGCGGGCCTGCTTGTCGACCTTCTCCGGCTGCGCCTTCAGGGTGCCCTCGGTGCCGGGCAGACCCTTGAACTTCTGCCAGTCGCCGGTGATCTCGAGCAGGTGCTGCACCGGCTCGGTGGGCTGCGCACCGACACCCAACCAGTACTGGGTCCGGTCCGAGTCGATCTCGATCAGGCTCGGCTCGTTCTTCGGGTGGTACTTGCCGATGGTCTCGATGGCCCGGCCGCTGCGGCGGGTGCGGGCGTCGGCGACGACGACTCGGTAGTACGGCTGGCGGATCTTGCCCAGCCTCATCAGCTTGATCTTGACGGCCACGCTGGTCGGTGCTCCTCGCGGATCTGTGGTTCGGGTGAGTCCGCGCGGCTCGCGTGGGGGTACGGGCTGCGCATTCCTCGGCGTCTGGTGCGCCCGCGGCACGGTTAGAGGGCCAGCCGCGGGGCCGATCGGCCATTCTGCCAGATGCGTGCTCGCGGCGGGGCGTCAGGCCATCGGTACCACGCCGAGGAGTCCGAGCACGAGCGCGATCCCCGGCAGCAGGTTGTTGATCTGGTGGGCCACGATGCTCGCGAGCAGCCTGCCGGTGTACAGGCGTGCGATGGCGATGGGGATCGCCACCACGAGCAGCAGCGGAGTGCGCGTGAACTCGAAGTGCGCGATCGCGAAGAGCAGCGTGCTCACGCCGAACGCCACCCAGCGCCCCCCGATCCTCTCGAGCCCGCCCCAGAGCAGGCCCCGGTAGAGGATCTCCTCGCACATCGGTGCGATGAACACGACGATGACCAGCACCAACACCGCGAGCGCAGGGCCCGCCCGGATCCCGCCGAACACGTCACCCACGGCGGAGGACGCGTCGTCCCCGACGACGGCGACGTAGACCATCGACGCCGGGATGGTGAGCACCAGGCCGCCGAAACCGAACGCGAGACCCACGCCGAGGTCGCGCCACGACCAGACCAGACCGAGGTCGATCCGCGGCCCGTTGCCGCGCACCCAGGTGATCAGCAGGGCTGTGGCGGCCGCGAGCACCGTGGGCACGCCGAGTGCGACGGCGAGGGCGCCCGCGGTCGGCCCGGCTTCGCCCACCACGAGCGCGCCGACCAGCGCGGACGTGACCAGGAACACCGCCTCGGCGAGCAGGTAGGCGCCCAGACCCCAGCGGTGGGTGCGGGTCGGGGCCGGCGCACCCCACGAGGCGCCGCGGGGCGGGGTGCGGCCGATCGACGGGGCGGGGTAGGGCGCGCCCGGGTAAGCCCCGGCGGCCGGGTAGGGACCGGCGGGCGGGTACGGCCCCGGCGGGTACGGCTGCCCCGGCACGGGCGGCGGCATTGCCGCGTACCCCGCCGGCGGTGCGGCGTAGCCGGGTGGTCCGGCCGCGTACCCCGCCGGCGGTGCGGCGTAGCCGGGCGGCGGTGCGACGGACCCTGGCGGGTACGCCGCCCATCCGGGCGGTGGTGATCCGGGCAGTGGTGATCCGGGTGGCGGCGGCGGAGTCGTGGCCACCCCCGCCGGCTGTCCCGCAGGTGCCGTGGCGTACGGCGGAGCAGGCGGGGCGCCGCCCGCGACACCCACCGCGGGCATCTCCCACCCCGTGGGCCCGGGCGGCGGCGCCGTGCCCTGGGCCGGCGCCACGACCTCGGCCGGGCCGCCCACGGGCGCTTCCCGAGCGGGGACGCCGTTGCCGGCGCCGCCGTCGGTCTGATCCTGTCCCGCGGCGACCGCCTCGCCTTCGGAGCCCGATCCGGACTCCTCCGAGCCTGGTCGGTCGTCCCTCTGCACCCCTCCCACGCACCCGACGCTACCGGCCGGCGGCGGACGGCGCCGCTCTCCGGCCGCCCGTCGAGCCGTGACGTCGCCCGATCGTCACCCGACCGGGCCACTGACCACACTTTCCGGTGAGGCGCACATCAGCGCTGTGGAGACGACACCGGGGCCCGGTCGTCCGACGTGAGCCGCCCGGGAAGCACCTGATCACCCTCGGCGACCGCCGGTCAGGTGCCGGCGTGCACCGGCCAGCCACGCAGCATGACGAGGGCGGGCTCGTGCAGCACCGACAGGTCGGCCCGCGGGTCGCGGCGGTACACCACCAGGTCGGCGCGGGCGCCCGGCTCGAGCCCGGGACGGCCGAGCCACGCCCGGGCTCCCCAGCTGGCCGCACCGAGGGCGTCGGCGGCGGAGAGGCCCGCGCGGTGCAGCGCGATCACCTCGTCGGCCAGCCGCCCGTGGTCGATGCCGCCGCCGGCGTCGGTGCCCGCGTACACCGGCACCCCGGCCTCGACGGCCCGGCGCACCGTCTCGTAGGCGCCCGCGTACAGCCGGCGCATGTGGTCGGCGTACGCGGGGTACCTGCTCGCCTGGTCGGCGATCCCCGGGAAGTTCTCGACGTTGATGAGCGTGGGCACCAGCACGGTGCCGCGCTCGGCCATCTCGGCGATGAGGTCGTCCGTGAGACCGGTGCCGTGCTCGATGCAGTCGATCCCCGCGCGGACCAGGCCCGGGATCGCAGCGGCGCCGAACACGTGTGCCGTGACGCGCGCGCCCGCGGCGTGGGCGGCGTCGATCGCCGCGGCGAGCACGTCGTCGGACCAGAGCGGGGCGAGGTCGCCCACCCCGCGGTCGATCCAGTCCCCGACCAGCTTGACCCATCCGTCGCCGGCCGCGGCCTGCTCGGCGACGATGTCGGGCAGCAACGCGGGATCGTCCAGCTCCAGCGACATGCCGGGGATGTAGCGCTTGGGGCGGGCCAGGTGCCGGCCGGCGCGGATGATCTCCGGGAGGTCGGCGCGGGCCTGCAGGGGCGTGGTGTCGATCGGCGAGCCGCAGTCGCGGATCAGCAGGGTGCCGGCGTCGCGGTCGACGCGGGCCTGGGCGTCGGCCTCCTCCAGCTCGACGCCCCCGTTCGGGCCGAGCCCGATGTGGCAGTGGGCGTCGACGAGACCGGGCACGATGAACCCGCCGTCGACGAGCGTCTCCGCGCCGGGGATCGGCTCGACGATCCGGCCCGTCGCGTCGACGAACAGGTCGACGGCGTCCTCACCGGGCAGCAGCACACCGCGCAGCCGATACACAGGGGCTACTTCTCCTTGGGGAACTTGAACTTGCTCGGGTCGAACCCGGGCGGCAGCTGGTCGAGGCCCGGAGGGAGGTCGCGTAGCGACGCCGGCAGCCCGGACAGGTCCGGCATCCCGCCCGCGGGGCCCCCGGGCAGCCCCGCGGCCCGCGCCGGCGTGGGCCCGCGTCCCTTGGGCTTGCCCTTCTTGCCCTTGCGGCCCTTGTTCTGCTTCTTCGTGGCACTGCGCCCGCCGAAGCCGAACTGCCCGGCCATCTGCTTCATCATCTTCCGGGCCTCGAAGAACCGGTTGACGACGTCGTTGACCTCGCTGACCGCGACGCCGGAGCCGTTGGCGATGCGCAGCCGCCGCGAACCGTTGATGATCTTCGGGTCGGCCCGCTCCCCCGGGGTCATGCCACGGATGATCGCCTGCAGCCGGTCGAGCTGCGAGTCGTCGACCTGCGACAGCGCGTCCTTCATCTGCCCGGCGCCGGGCAGCATGCCGAGGATGTTGCCGATCGGGCCCATCTTGCGGACGGCGAGCATCTGCTCGAGGAAGTCCTCCAGGGTGAGTTCCCCGGTGGAGATCTTCGCGGCCGCCTTGGCCGTCTGCTCCTGGTCGAAGGCCTGCTCGGCCTGCTCGATGAGCGTGAGCAGGTCGCCCATCCCGAGGATGCGGCTGGCCATCCGGTCGGGGTGGAAGACGTCGAAGTCGGTGAGCTTCTCGCCGTTGGACGCGAAGAGGATCGGCTCGCCGGTGACCTCGCGGACCGACAGCGCGGCACCACCGCGGGCGTCGCCGTCGAGCTTGGTGAGCACCACGCCGGTGAAGCCGACGCCGTCGCGGAACGCCTCGGCCGTGGCGACGGCGTCCTGCCCGATCATGGCGTCGACGACGAACAGCGTCTCGTCCGGCGACACGGCGTCGCGGATGTCGGCGGCCTGGCGCATCAGCTCCTCGTCGACGCCGAGGCGGCCCGCCGTGTCGACGATGACGACGTCGTACTGCTTGTCGCGGGCGTGCGCGATGCCGCGCCGGGCGACGTCCACCGGGTCGCCGACGCCGTTCCCGGGCTCGGGGGCGAACGTGGTGGCGCCCGCGCGCTCACCGACGATCTGCAGCTGGTTGACCGCGTTGGGCCGCTGGAGGTCGCAGGCCACGAGCAGCGGCGTGTGGCCCTGGCTCTTCAGCCATGCGGCGAGCTTCCCGGCGAGGGTCGTCTTACCGGAACCCTGCAGGCCGGCGAGCATGATCACGCTCGGCGGCTCCTTGGCCAGCCGGATGCGCCGCGTCTCGCCGCCGAGGATCTCGACGAGCTCCTCGTTGACGATCTTGACGACCTGCTGGGCGGGGTTCAGCGCACCGGAAACCTCCGCACCCTTCGCCCGCTCCTTGATCCGCGCGATGAAACCGCGGACCACCTGCAGCGCGACGTCGGCCTCGAGCAGCGCGATGCGGATCTCGCGCGCCGTGGTGTCGATGTCGGCGTCGGAGAGGCGCCCCTTGCCGCGGAGGTTGGCCAGGGTGCCGCTGAGGCGCTCGGAGAGGGTGTCGAACACCTCTCCAACCCTACTTGCGCACCGCGAGGCGCTGCAGGGCCACCAGCGCTTCCGCGGAGGGCGACCCCGGCTCGGCGAAGTACGTGACCACCATCTGCCCGGGAGCGCTCGCCACCGCGAGGGCCTGCCAGGTGACCGTCACGTCCCCGACTGCGGGCGACACCAACCGCTTCGAGCCCGAGGTCTTCCCGCGCACGTCGTGGCGCGCCCACAGCCTGCGGAACTCCGCGCTCCTCACCGACAGCTCGCCGACCAGCGTGACCAGCCGCGGGTCGTCGGGGGTGGCCGCGGCCGCCGCCCGCAGCGCCGCCACGGTCTCCTCCGCCACGTCGGACCAGTCCGGGTAGAGGTCGCGCGCGACCGGGTCGAGGAACACGTGCCGGACCATGTTGCCTTCGCCGGGGACCCCGCCGCACAGGAGCTCGGCCAGCCGGTTCTGGGCCAGCACGTCCATGCACCGCCCGAGGACGAACGCCGGCACGCCCGGCATCGCGTCGAGCAGCCGGGCGATCTCCGGCGCCACCTCCTCCGGCCCGCGGCGCGAGCGGCGCGACGTGCGGGGCGCGGGCGTGGCGAGCGAGGCGAGGTAGGCGGTCGACTCGTCGTCGAGGTCGAGCACGCGGGCAAGCGCCTCCACCACCTGCGCCGACGGGTGCCGGTCCCGGCCGCGCTCCAGGCGCAGGTAGTACTCGGCGCTGATGCCGGCGAGCATCGCGACCTCCTCGCGCCGCAGCCCAGGCACGCGGCGCCTGCCGACCGGTAGACCGTGGTCCTCCGGGCGGGTCAGCTCCCGGCGGGCGCGGAGGAACTCGCCCAGCAGGTTCGGCATGCACGCCACGGTAGGCGCCCGTCGCGGAACGAGGGGTGGCCCCGCGACTACCCCCCTTCGCGGGGCCTCCCCGGCCCCGCTCGGCCGCTCGCAGGCTCGTTGCCATGACAGCGAAGACACACGAACTCACCGGCCGCATCGCGGTCGTCACCGGCGCCAGCAGCGGGATCGGCGCCGCCACCGCGCGGGCCCTCGCCGCGGGCGGCGCGCGCGTCGCCGTGGTCGCCCGCCGCGTCGACCGCATCGAGGCGCTCGCGAAGGAGATCGACGGCATCGCCGTCCCGGCGGACGTCACCGACCCGGCGAGCCTCGCCCGCGCCGCGGCGACGATCCGCGACGAGCTCGGGCGGCCCGACCTCGTCGTCGCCAACGCCGGCGTGATGCTCGGCGCCCCGTTCGCCACCGCCGAGCCCGTCGAGTGGTCGGCGATGGTGGACACCAACGTCACCGGCCTGCTGAACACCGGGAAGGCGTTCGTCGACGACCTCATCGCGGCCGCCGCCGATGGCGGGCCCTCCGACCTCGTGCACGTCGGCTCCATCGCGAGCCACGAGGTCTTCCCCGGCTACGCCGTCTACAGCGCGACGAAGGCCGGTGTGGCGGCGTTGACCCGCGGCCTCCGGCTCGAGCTCGGGCCGCGCGGGGTGCGGGTGCGCTCGGTCGAGCCGGGGGTCACCGAGAGCGAGCTCGGCGAGACGATGCTCGACGCCGAGGGCCGGGCGCTCCTCGCGCAGATCAGGCAGGAGGTCGGCCCGATCCCGGCCAGCGACATCGCCGAGGCGATCGCCTGGTCGGCGGTCGCGCCGGCGAGGGTCAACGTGGCGCAGCTGATCGTGGTACCGACCGCGCAGGGCTAGCAATTGCCTCGAGGCGGGGAGGGCTGGCGGCCGTGCTGTCGGGGTCGGTGACGAGCCGGAGGCCGCCGCTGGCCGCCGCGCGGTCGACCACGGTGACGCTGCGCCACCCCGGCGGCGGGTCGCCCAGCAGCTCGGCCGCGGTGCGCGCGGCCCGCCGCGCGTGGGCGCAGAAGGAAGCCTGCTGCACCACCCGGCCGCGCGCGTACTGCCCGCGGCGGGCCTCCGCGGCGTCGGCCTGCAGCCACAGCAGGTGCGCCTCCCGCCCGGTGACGGCGGCGAGGCGCGCCATCGCGGCCCGCGTGCGCGGCTGCGTGGCCGGCAGGTGCACGACGACGGTGGGGGTGGCGGACACGGCGGCCCCGACGACGGCCGTGCGGTGCATCAGGTGCACGACCGGCCGCTGCCAGCCGTAGGGCACCCCGCCCGCCACCGGGCGCAGCGCCGCCCGCTGCACCTCGGAGTCGAGCACGGTGAGCCCGGCGGCGGCGGGCAGGCTCGCCAGGAGCGTGGACTTGCCGGCCCCCGGCATCCCGGCCACCAACAGCAGTGAACGTCCCGGCACGGCCAGTCGCACCGGCGGTGTCGCAGTGGTCACGCACCGTCCAACGTACGGTTCGGGCGGTTCGTTCCATTCGGCCGACGGTGGGCCCGTCGTCCCCTAATCCACGCAGGTGGGCGTGCCGCGCGTGCAGATGGCTGCACCCACCGGCTCCTGGGTCCCCGAGTTGACGTCCTTCGTGGACAGCAGGGTCACCCACACCTGGGTCGCGCCGCCCGCACGGTTCGCCGGAACCGTGAAGGAGTACTTCACCGAACCGGAACAGGTCCAGGCCCATTCGCTCTGCCCCAGCTGTTCGTCCCCGGCCATGGTGATCCCGGTCGTCTTGCGGCAGCCGCTCGAGGAGACCGCCTTCTGCTCCCCTTCGACGACGACCGTCCGGTTGTAGAACGTGACCGTGCCGGTGGTGTACGTGTTGCCGTAGGGGACCCGGAACGTCGACCGGGGATAGGTCGCCGCCTCCGCAGGGGTTGCGGCCACGAAGACCATGGCGAGAACGGCTGCGAGGCCGATGAGAGCGGGCACGAGTCGACGCATGGTTCCCCTCGGGTGTCCTGGATGTGGGGTCACCCTGTCGCGCCGCCCGCCCGATGTCGTCCGACCGCGGATGGATCTTCGGGGTCCTCCCCCGGGAGGACCCCGCGAGCCGGTCAGCCGGCCGTTGTGAGCACAGCCTTCTCGATCCGCTGCCGCTCGACGCGGCCGAGCGCGCCGGCCAGGCCGAACGCGTCGACGACGGAGGCGCCGAGCGTCGACGCCTTGGCCCAGCGCACGTCGGCTCCGCACTCCTCCAGCGCGGCCGCCACCCGGTGCAGCAGCCCGATCCGGTCGGTGCCGCGCAGCTCGAGGACGACGGCGCCGGTGGCCTCGTCGTCGAACCAGAGGACCCGGGCCGGCGCGGGTGCCTCGCCGGCCGTGCCGCGCGGGGCGTAGTCGCGCTCCTTGCGGGCCAGCGCCTCGGGCAGCTGCAGCCCGCCGTCGAGCACGCGGGTGAGGTCCGAGCGCAGCAGGGCCGGGTCGGGCAGGCCGCCGAACCGCGGCGAGACCGTGAACGTGAACACCGCGACCCCACCGAGCGTGGCGAGCTCCGCGGCGTGGACCACCAGCGAGTGCAGGGCGAGGACGCCGGCCGCGGCGGCGAGCGAACCGGTCCGTCGCGGTACCGCGACGACGACGCCCGCGGGGTCACCCTCGTCGAGGCGCACCTGCGGCCGCCCGTCGGCCTCGACGGCCGCGGCAAGCTCGGTGGCGGCCGCGGTCGGTGGTGTGTGGCCCGGCAGGGACTTCCCGGCGAGCACCGCCCGGCACCGGTTGGCGAGGTCGTGGATGAGCGTGCGCTTCCACGGGCTCCACACGCCGGGTCCGGTGGCCAGCGCGTCGGCCTCGGCGAGCGCCTCGAGGAGCTCCAGCAGGAGGCCGTCACCGTCGAGCGTGTCGACGACCCGGGTGACGGTGGCCGGGTCCTCCAGGTCGCGGCGGGTGGCGGTGTGCGGCAGCAGCAGGTGGTGGCGCACCATCCGGCCGAGCACTGCGACGTCGGCCTCCGGGAAGCCGATCCGCAGCCCGACCTGCACGGCGATCGGCTCCCCCACCTCGGAGTGGTCGCCGCCGCGACCCTTGCCGATGTCGTGCAGCAGCGCGCCGACCAGCAGCAGGTCCGGGCGCGCCACGCGCGTGGTGAGCCGGGCGGCCTGGGCGCAGGCCTCGACGAGGTGCCGGTCGACCGTCCAGACGTGCGCCCGGTCCCGTGGCGGCAGGTCGCGCACCGCGCCCCACTCGGGGAAGAGCCGCCCCCACAGCCCGGTGCGGTCCAGCGACTCCACGACGTCGACCAGCGGGCGCCCCGTGCCCAGCAGCGACAGCAGCTCGCCGCGGGCCGGCCGCGGCCACGGCGTCCGCAGCTCCGGCGCGGTGTCGGCGAGCCGGTGCAGGGTGCCGGCCGCGATCGGCAGGCCCGTGCGGGCGGCGGTGGCGGCCACGCGGAGCACGAGTGCGGGGTCGCGGGCCGCGGAGGCGTCGCGGGCCAGCGCCACCTCGCCGATGTGCTCGACGACGCCGCTGTCGAGCGGGCGGCGCACCGGTGCGCGGCGCAGCGCGGCGAGCCCGCGCCGCGGCAGCGCGTTGCGGGCCGAGCGCAGCCCGACCTCGGCCGCGAACGCCACCGATCGGGCCGCCCCGGACAGCGCCCGGGCCAGCTCGAACCGGTCCGCGATCTCCAGCGCCGCCGCGACCTCGTCGGCGTCCTGGGCGTGCAGGACGTCCCGGGCGCGGCCGGCGAGCCGGTGCAGCTCGGTGCGGACGTCGAGCAGGAGCACGCGGGCAGCCCGCACGTCGGCCGCGGGCCGGTCGACGAGCTGGGCCGCCGCGAGTGCGTCGACCAGTTGGACGTCGCGCAGGCCGCCGTGGCCGTTCTTGAGATCGGGCTCCACCCGGTGCGCGACGTCGCCGACCTTGCGCCAGCGTTCCTGCGCGCTGTCGGCGAGCTCGTCGAAACGGCCGCGGATCCCCGCCCGCCAGGACTGCCGGACCGCGGTCCGGACCTTCTCGGAGAGCGCCGGGTCGCCTGCGATGTGGCGGGCCTCGAGCAGGCCGAGTGCGGCACGCAGGTCGGTGGCGGCCACCTCGACGGCCTGGCCGGGCGTGCGGACGGCGTGGTCGAGCCCGATCCCGGCGTCCCACAGCGGATACCACAGGTCCTGGGCGAGCCGCTCGACGTCCGCGCGGCCGTCGTGCAGCAGCACCAGGTCGAGGTCCGACCACGGCGCCAGCTCGCGGCGGCCCAGGGCCCCGACCGCCACGAGCGCCGCCCGCTCCGAGAGCCCGATCGCCGCGGCGCGGGAGGACAGCCAGAAGTCGTGCAGGTCGACCAGCGCCTCGCGCAGCGCCTCGGGACCGAGCCGCCGCTTGCCCGTGCCCTGCTCCAGCAGCACGGCCTTCGCCCGGGCCAGGTCCCCCGCGTCCCCCGACGCCACAGGAACGGCACCCACTAGGCGTGTCCCCTCCGGCCCGGGAACCCCAGCAAGGTGGCTTTGCTCCGGTTGAACCGGAGCAAAGCCACCTTGCTGCGGGAACCGCGGGGACTGCGGGGACGCCGGGGACTGTGGGAGCGCCGGGAGCTACCGCGGTCAGATCGCGTCCGCACCGCGCTCGCCCGTGCGGACGCGGACCACGGTCTCCACCGGGATGACCCAGACCTTGCCGTCACCGATCTTGCCGGTGCGCGCCGCCTCGACGACGGCGTCGACCACCTTGTCGGCGTTGGTGTCGTCCGCGACGACCTCCACCCGCACCTTGGGCACGAAGTCCACCGAGTACTCGGCACCCCGGTAGACCTCCGTGTGGCCCTTCTGCCGGCCGTAGCCCTGCACCTCGCTGACCGTCATGCCGAGCACACCGATCTGCTCCAGCGCGCCCTTGACGTCCTCGAGGACGAACGGCTTCACGATCGCCGTCACCAGCTTCATGGCTCAGCTCTCCTTGCCTGCGGCCGCGGGGACCTGCTGCGCTGGTGCGGGGGCGCTCACCGCGGGTCGCGACGAGCCGATTCCGGCGAGGCTACGGTGGCTGGAGAAGTCGTAGGCGGTCTCCGCGTGCTCGGTCTCGTCGATGCCGGCGGTCTCGGCCTCCACCGTGACCCGGCCACCGCCGGTGACGGCCTTGACGAGGTAGCCGAGCACGAGCGCGATCACGAACGAGTAGACCAGCACCGCGCCCGCGCCCACGGACTGGCGCCACAGCTGGTCGAACCCGCCGCCGTAGAACAGGCCGTCGACGGCGGCCGGGGCGCTCGACGTGGCGAAGATGCCGACGAGCAGCGTGCCGACGAGGCCGCCGACCAGGTGGACGCCGACCACGTCCAGCGAGTCGTCGTAGCCGAAGCGGAACTTCAGGCCGATCGCCAGTGCGCACAGGACGCCGGCGATCGCGCCCACCGCGATCGCGCCCAGCGGCGAGACCGACGAACAGGACGGGGTGATCGCGACCAGACCCGCCACGACGCCGGACGCGGCACCGAGGCTCGTCGGCTTGCCGTCGCGGACGCGCTCGACGACCAGCCAGGCGAGCATGGCGGCCGACGTGGCGACGAGTGTGTTGACGAACGTGAGGCCGGCGATCCCGTTCGAGGCCACCGCGGACCCGGCGTTGAACCCGAACCACCCGAACCACAGCAGGCCGGCCCCCAGCATGACCAGCGTGAGGTTGTGCGGCCGCATCGGCTCCTTCGGCCATCCGCGTCGCTTGCCGAACACGATGACGAGCGCGAGGGCCGCGGCACCGGCGTTGATGTGCACCGCGGTGCCGCCCGCGAAGTCGATGGCCTTGAGCTGGTTCGCGATCCAGCCGCCCGTCTCCGCGGTGACGCCGTCGAAGGAGAACACCCAGTGCGCCACGGGGAAGTAGACGATGGTGGCCCAGAGCCCGGCGAACAGCAGCCACGCACCGAACTTCATGCGGTCGGCCACGGCGCCGGAGACCAGCGCGACGGTGATGATCGCGAACATCGCCTGGAACGCCACGAAGACCGTGGCCGGGATGGTGCCGACGAGCGGGATGTCGACGGGCGGCCCGCCGTCGGCCTCCAGGTAGGTGCCGCCGAACGTGCCCTGCAGACCCGCGTACTGGCCGGGGTTCCCGAGCAGGCCACCACCGACGTCGTTGCCGAACGCCACGGAGTAGCCGTACAGCACCCACAGCACCCCGATGAGCCCCATCGCGGAGAAGCTCATCATGATCATGTTGAGGACGCTCTTGCTGCGCACCATTCCGCCGTAGAAGAACGCCAGACCCGGTGTCATCAGCAGAACCAGCGCTGAGCTGGCGAGCATCCAGGCGGTATCGCCGGTATCCACCACAACTCCCTCCCGTCTCGGCCGCCGGGGGGCGGCGGCAAGCTGGGAGGAACTATCTGTTCGGCGTGTTTCGGACGCCCTCCACCGTTGTTTCCGGGCCGTGAACGAGCGGCCGCGGGATGTTACAAGCGGGTTATCCGTCGAGCAGCGCGTCGACGAAAGCGCTCGGATCGAAGGGGGCCAGGTCGTCCGGGCCCTCGCCGAGGCCCACGAGCTTCACCGGCACACCCAGCTCGCGCTGCACCCGGAACACGATGCCGCCCTTCGCGGTGCCGTCCAGCTTCGTGAGCGCGATGCCCGTGACCTTGACGACGTCGCCGAACACCCGAGCCTGGGTCAACCCGTTCTGCCCGGTGGTGGCGTCGAGGACCAACAGCACCTCGTCCACCTCGGCCTGCCGCTCGACCACCCGCTTGACCTTGCCCAGCTCGTCCATCAGGCCGGTCTTCGTGTGCAGCCGGCCCGCGGTGTCCAGCAGGACGGCGTCGGCGTTCTCCTCCGCGCCCTGCTTGACCGCGTCGAACGCGACGCTGGCCGGGTCGGCACCCTCCGGCCCGCGCACGACCGTGGCCCCGGCCCGCTCGCCCCAGGTGGCGAGCTGCTCGGCGGCGGCGGCGCGGAACGTGTCGGCCGCGCCGAGCACCACGTGCCGGCCGCCCGCCACCAGCACGCGGGCCAGCTTGCCGGTGGTGGTGGTCTTGCCGGTGCCGTTGACGCCGACGACCAGCACCACGCCCGGGCGCCCGCCGTGCGGGAGGGCGCGCACGGCCCGGTCCATGTCGGTGCCCAGCGCCTCGGTCAGCACGTCGCGCAGCAATTGGCGGGCCTGCTCCGGCGTGCGCACCCCCCGGCGGGCGAGCTCGCTGCGCAGCGTCCCGACCAGCTCGGCGGTCATCTCCGGGCCCAGGTCCGCCTGCAACAGCGTGGCCTCGACGTCCTCCCACGACTCCTCGTCCAGCTCCCCCGCGCCGAGCAGGCCCAGCAGGCCCTGACCGAAGCCGCTGCGGGAGCGGGCGAGCCGGCCGCGCAAGCGCTCCAGGCGCCCGTCGGCGGGCTCGATCTCCGGCGGGGCGGCAGGTGGGGCCGGGGCCTCCGCGGGCGGTGACGGGGCCGCGCCGTTCATCGACGGCGCGGGTGTGGCGGGCGGCGGCACGGCCTCGGGAGGCGCCGTCTCCGCGGCGGTCACTGAGTCGGCCGGCGGTTCCTCGGGCCGCGCCGTCGGTTCCGGAGCGGGGGCGGGCGGGGCCTCCGGTTCCGCCGCTGCGGTGTCCGTGCCGCTGGAGAAGGCGATCCCGCTCCCCGCCTGATAGGTGCCACGCCGGGGCGGCTCGACCTGCTCGGGCTCGCGCAGGGTGATCTGGCGCCTGCGGCGCAGCACGAGGCCGAGCGCAACGCCGATGATCAGAATCGCCACCACGACGGCGACGACGATCCAGAGGGTCTGCGTGGTCACGGCTCCAGCCTGTCACGCCCGGCCACGCCCGCACGACCGGCACCTTCGTCCGATAGACCGGTACGGACGTGCCGCTCGTACGACCGGGGCGGGGTCAGCTCACCGCGCGGAGGCGCTGGCTGATCACCGTCGTGATGCCGTCGCCCCTCATGCTCACGCCGTAGAGCGCGTCGGCCACCTCCATCGTCGGCTTCTGGTGCGTGATGACCACCAGCTGGCTCGCCTCGCGCAGCTCCTCCATCAGGGAGATGAGCCTCCGGAGGTTGACGTCGTCGAGGGCGGCCTCGATCTCGTCGAGGATGTAGAACGGCGACGGGCGGGCCCGGAAGATCGCCACCAGCAGCGCCATCGCCGTGAGGGAACGCTCGCCGCCGGACAGCAGCGACAGCCGCTTCACCTTCTTCCCCGGCGGCCGGGCCTCGACCTCGACGCCGGTGGTGAGCATGTCGTCGGGGTCGGTGAGCACGAGCCGGCCGTCGCCGCCCGGGAACAGCGTGCTGAACACGATCTCGAACTCGCGGGCCACGTCGGCGTAGGCCGACGCGAAGACCTCGAGGATCTTGTCGTCCACCTCGCGGACGACCGTGAGCAGGTCGCGGCGGGTGTTCTTGAGGTCCTCGAGCTGGGTGGACAGGAACCGGTAGCGCTCCTCCAGCGCGGCGAACTCCTCCAGCGCGAGCGGGTTGACCTTGCCCAGCAGCGCGAGGTCCTTCTCCGCCCGCTTGGCGCGCCGGTCCTGGGTGCCGCGGTCGTAGGGCATCGCCGGGGGCTCCACGACCTCCTCGCCGCGCTCCTTCGCCGCCTCGTACTCGGCCATCTCGGCGGCCGACGGCGGCACCGGCACGTCCGGGCCGTACTCGGAGACGAGGTCCTCGATGGCCAGGCCGTGGTCGTCCAGCACCTTCTCGGTGAGCTGCTCGAGGCGCAACCGGTTCTGGGCGCGCAGCACCTCGTCGCGGTGCACGGCGTCGGTGAGCTTGTCCATCAGCGCCGACAACCGGCCCGAGGTGGCGCGGGCCTCGCCCAGGGCGCGCTCGCGCGCGTCGCGGGCGGCCGCGGCGGCGTCGCGCTCGGTGGCGGCCGCCGCCAGCGACCCGGCGATCCGCTCGCTCGCCGTCTCCCCCGCCGCGACCACGGCCTGCGCGATCCGGGCGTTGCGCTCCCGCGACTCCCGGGCGGCCGCGGCCCGCGCCCGCGCCTGGCGTTCCGAGGCGGCCTGGCGGCGCAGCGAGTCGGCGCGCCCGGCGATCGCGCGCGCCCGCTCCTCGGCGGTGCGCAACGCGAGCCGGGCCTCCACCTCCTCCGCGCGCGCGTCCGCGACCGACTCCGCGGCCGCGTCGCGGACCTCCGTGTCGGGCTCGTCGTCCACCGGCTCGTCCTCGGCCACGGCGAGCTGCTGCTCGGCCGCCTCGAGCGCGAGCAGGGCGTCGGAGCGGCGGGACTCGACCGCGTCGCGACGGTCGCGCAGCCGCTGCGCCTCCGCGGTGGCCGAGCGGACCGTCTCCTCCAGCCTGCCCAGCTGCGCCGACGCCGCGGCCCGGCGCGACTCGGCGGCGGTCTGCACCTGCCGGGCCGCCTCGACGTCCGCGAGGCGGGCCGCCTCCTCGGCACGGGCCCCCTCGATCGCGGGACGCAGGCGGGCCAGCTCCTCCTCCACCGCTTCGCGGCGCTCCAGGGCCTCGTTGACCGCGGCCTGCACGTCCAGCGCGCTCGACGCGGCACCCGAACCACCGGAGGCGCGGGCGGCGCCGAGCACGTCACCGTCGCGGGTGACGGCGGTGAGCTCCGGGTGCGAGGCGACGACGGCCCGGGCGGCAGGAAGATCGTCGACCACGAGAACCCGGTCGAGCAGGATCGCCACGGCGGAGGCGACCGAGGACTGGGCGCGGACGAACTCGAGGGCCCACCGCCCGGTGGGGGCCTTCCCAAGTTCAGGAAAGCCACATTCCTGTACTGGCGGTTCATGAATGTGGCTTTCCTGAACTTCTGGGGCCACCACCACGCTCGCTCGGCCCGCATCCCGCGAGCGCAGTAACTGGAGCGCACTCACCGCCGCATCCGGGGACTCCACCGCCAGGGCGTCGGCCAGCTCACCCAGCGCCGCGGCGACCGCGGCGCGGGCCTCCGGCTCCACCGTCAGCAGGCCGGAGAGCGGGCCCAGCACACCGTCGGTGCCCACCAGCTCGCCGGAGCCGTCGCGGCGGGCGAGGCCGACCGACAGCGCGTCGACCCGCGCGCGCCAGTGCGCCCGCTGCTGCTCCAGCTCGCGCTCGCGGCCGACCAGCTCGGCGACGCGGGCGCGGGCGGCCTCGTGCCCCTCGGCCGCCTCGGCGCCGCGCTGTTCGAGGCCGGTGTCGCCCTCGTCGAGGGTGCCGAGCTCCTCGCGCGCGTGCTCCAGCTCGGTCTCGGCGACGCCCGTGCGGTCCTGGGCCTCGGCGAGCGCCTCGGACAGCCGCTCGATCTCGTCGGCGGTGGCGGCGGCGCCGCTGCGCAGGGCCTCGGCACGGCCGGCGAGCGTGGCGATGCCGGCCTTGCGGTCGGCGAGGGCCCGGACGGCCGCCATGTGGGCGCGCTCGGCGGCGGCGAGGGTCTTCTCGTGCTCGGCGCGCTCCTCGAGGATCTCCGAGAGCCGGTGGCGGGCCTCGGCGACGGCCGCCACCAGCTCGGCCTCCTCCTCCGCGATGGCCTCGGCCTCGGCGTCGAGCTCGTCCGGTTCGCGGCCGGGGGCGCGTTCCTGCGGGTCGGCCAGGTGCCGGCTGCGCTCCTGCGCCAGCCGGACGGTGCCGGACAGCCGCTCCGCGAGCGCCGAGAGCCGGTACCAGGTGTCCTGGGCGGCGGCCAGGCGCGGCGCGTCCTGCGCGAGTGCGGCCTCGAGCCGCTCCTGCTCGACCCGCGCCACCGAGAGCTGCTCCTCCACCTCCGCGCGCCGGGCGCGGGCGCTCGCCTCGTCGGCCTCCTCGCGGGCGAGCTGGGTGCGCACGGTCACGACGTCGTCGGCGGACAGCCGGAGGCGGGCGTCGCGCAGCTCGGACTGCACCGACTGCGCCCGGCGCGCGATCTCCGCCTGCCGGCCCAACGGCTTCAGCTGGCGGCGCAGCTCGGCCGTGAGGTCGGTGAGCCGGGTGAGGTTGGCCTGCATCGCGTCGAGCTTGCGGAGCGCCTTCTCCTTGCGCTTGCGGTGCTTGAGGACGCCCGCGGCCTCCTCGATGTACGCGCGGCGGTCCTCCGGCTTGCTCTGCAGCACGGAGTCGAGCTGCCCCTGCCCGACGATGACGTGCATCTCGCGGCCGATGCCGGAGTCGGACAGCAGCTCCTGGATGTCCAGCAGCCGGCAGGACGAGCCGTTGATCTCGTACTCGCCGGCGCCGTCGCGGAACATGCGGCGGGTGATCGACACCTCGGAGTAGTCGATCGGAAGGGCGCCGTCGGAGTTGTCGATCGTGAGCGTGACCTCGGCTCGGCCCAGCGGGGCCCGCCCCGAGGTGCCGGCGAAGATGACGTCCTCCATCTTCCCGCCGCGCAGCGCCTTGGCGCCCTGCTCCCCCAGCACCCAGCTGATCGCGTCGACGACGTTGGACTTGCCCGACCCGTTCGGGCCGACGACGCACGTGATGCCCGGCTCCAGCCGAAGCGTCGTGGCCGAGGCGAAGGACTTGAAGCCCTTCAGCGTCAGGCTCTTGAGGTGCACGGGCGGAGTTCTCCAACAGGAAAGGGGCTTCTCGGGCGAGGCTACCGCTAGCGCTCCTCGAACCCCCGCAGGCCGCCGCGCGCCGCACTCCATTGCTCGACCACGTGGTCGACACTCCCCGGAGTCGACCCGCTACGAAGAGCCGCCAAAAGTAACCCACACGGGTGACGTTCGCCTTCGGCCACGACCACGACGCGGCCGTCCGGGAGGTTGCGCGCGGTACCGACGAGGCCCAGTTCGAGCGCCCTGGAACGGGTCCACCAGCGGAAACCGACACCCTGGACGTGGCCGTGAACCCAGGCCGTGAGCCGCACCGCCTGGTCGCTGCGGGTGATCACGGGCTGCTAGCTTACCGGTTCGTGCCCCCCAACCGGTCTAACGCCGGTGCGCAGATGCTCGCACTCGCGACCGGAGTCGTGCTGGTCGCCGGGGTCGCTGTCGCGACCTTCGCCGGCGACGCCGTGCCCACCGACCTGCGCACGGACGCGGTCGCCGCGTCGACCGGCTCCCCGTTCGGCGCCGATGTGGTGCCGCGGGCCGCGCAGGTGGACGACCGGCCGCCGCCCACCGAGGTCTCCACCGTGCACGCGTACGCATCGGTTCCCGGTGACACCTCGGGTGGCCCGTTGGCTCCCCCGGAACCCCCGCCCCCACCGGAGCCGGCGGCTCCGAAGCGGGAGCCCGTCTCGGTCGGCGGCACGATGGGCGAGGTCATCTCGCTGACGAACCAGCGCAGGCGCGAGGCGGGCTGCGGCGATCTCTCGCCCGACGGCCGGCTGACCCGGGCCGCGCAGGGACACGCCTCGGACATGAACGAGAAGGGCTACTTCGACCACGTGAGCCGGGACGGGCGCCGCTTCGAGCAGCGCGTACGCGCGGCCGGCTACCCGCGGCCCGGGGCGGAGATCATCGCCAAGGGGCAGACCAGCGCGAGCCAGGTGGTGCGGGAGTGGATGGCGTCGCCGTCGCACCGCTCGGCGATGCTCACGTGCGCCTTCACCACGGTCGGCGCGGCCCGGTCGGGCAACTACTGGGTACAGGAGTTCGGCAAGTAAGGGTGGACGAGAAGACCCGAGACCACCTCGACCTGATCCACCTGATCACCACCACGCCGGCCGAGGGCTCGGGGCGTGCGTGGCTGTTCGGGGGTTGGGCCCTCGACGCCCGGATCGGGCGCGTCACCCGTGATCACGGGGACATCGAGTTCTTGGCCGACCGCCACGATGCCCACCGCCCGCAGCGTCTGCTGGTGGGACGACCGGGTGTTCCCGATGGGCTCGTTCCCCGAGGAGCCGTGACCGGGCGGACAGCGCACCCGCGCCACGTCCACTTCGACGAGGGGAGGGTCCGTGCCGGCGCCCCCGACGTGCCGGCACGGACCCGGGCTCAGCGGGTGGGCGGGGCGACCGGTGGGGGCGCGAGCGGCGTGGCCGGCGGCGTCGGGGCCGCCGACATGCCGGGCGGGGTCGGGGCCGCCGACATGCCGGGCGGGGTCGGAACGGGCCCCGAGGTCGGTGCCGCGGTCGGTGCCGGGGTCGCGCTCGCGTCACCCGGAGCGGGCGTCGTGGGCACCGCGACCACCAGCGGCCCGGGCGGGGTGTGCCGGCAGCGGCCGGTACGGGGGTCGTAGTCCCACGTGCCCCGCGGGTAGGCGGCGTTGGCCCCGGGTTCGAGGTCGCTGTCGCGCCCGGAGCACCCGGAACCCGACGTGTCGATCGGCATGCCGTCCTGGTCGAACAGGTACACGCCGGCGAGCGGGTTGCCGTCGCCGTCCACGGGGCGGATGTCCTGGATCTCGCGGTCCCCGTCCTGCCACAGGCCCGGCAGCGAGACGGGGTAGCTGGAGGCCGAGCTCTCGTCCGGCATCCCGTCGAAGAGCATCCACAGCAGCACCAGCGCGGCCAGGGCGTTGAGCGGCACCACACCCCAGAGCAGGCGCCGGTCCCGCCGGGTGCGATGCCCCACCCAGATCGACACGGGAACGGCGAGGACCGCGAGCAGCAGCACGGCGGGTGCGCCGCCGCCGAAGAAGGCCGCCACGACGAGCGCGGCCGCCGCGATTGCCCGCACGACCCACCAGCCCGGTTGGAGGCCGGCCACGAAGTCGGTGACCGTGCGCGCCGTGGTACCCACCGGGCGAACACCGAGGAGCCACCGCACCTCCGGCAGCGCGGCCACTCTCGGCACCTGCGGCCCGTCCCGGATCACGATCGGCAGCCCCACCGCGCCGATCAGCAGCCCGGTGAGCACGACGCTGGGCTCGCCCGCCGCCGCCCCGAGCAGGAACACCAGCCCCCCGGCCGCGGGTGCCAGCACCGCGAGCCGGGCGACCCCGTGGCGGGAACGCCCGGTCTCCTCCGGGTCCGCCGCCGGGTAGCCGGCCGCCGCGCGCAGCTCGGCGGCGTACGCGCTGGGCGGTCCGAGGCGCTCGGTCAGCGCGGCGACGTCCGCCTCGCCGCCGAGCTCCGCGGTGAGGTCGGCGAGGTGCGCGCGGACGTCGTCGAGGATCTCGGCGACCTCCGGAGCCGGGAGATCGGCGAGCGCCGCCCGCACCCCGTCCAGGTACTCCTCCGCAGCAGGGCCGGCCAGGTGCACCGTCGTCCCGTTGTCGTTCATGCCGGCGTTCATGCGGCAGCCACCAGCCCTTCCATCGTCTCGGCGAACGCCCGCCACGTCTTCGCCATCTCGCGGAGGCGGTCCCGCCCCGTCGCGTTCAGGCTGTAGTACTTGCGGTGCGGGCCTTCCTCGCTCGGCACCACGTACGAGGTGAGCAGCCCCGCGTTGTAGAGCCGCCGCAGGGTTCCGTACACCGACGCGTCGCCCACCTCGTGGAGTCCGGCGGCGCGCAGGCCGCGCACCACCTCGTAGCCGTAGCCGTCGCCGCGGTCGAGCACCGCGAGCACGGCGAGGTCGAGCACGCCCTTGAGCAGCTGACTGGTGTCCATGCCGGCCCCCCTTCTGTGCGGTGCACACTACTACGCATCGCGCAGTAGCGCGCACGGGGCCGCCCCGGCGCGTCCCGGCTACGCTTCGCCGCATGTCCGTGGTCGACAACGCCATCTACATCGACGGCAAGCGGGCCACGGTGCCGGGCTCCCTCGACCGGACCTTCGAGGAGCTCCGGCAGTGCCCCGACCAGGGCCGCAGCTTCTGCTGGATCGGCCTCCTGCGCCCGACACCCGGGGAGATCGAGGCGGTCGCGCGGGAGTTCTCGCTGCACGGCCTCGCGGTCGAGGACACGATCACCGCGCACCAGCGCCCCAAGGTCGAGCGCTACGGCGACGTGCTGTTCGTGGTGCTGCGCCCGGCGCGCTACGTCGACCCGGTCGAGGTCGTGGAGATCGGCGAGATCCACCTCTTCCTCGGGCCCGATTTCGTGATCACCATCCGGCACGCCGAGAAGCCCGACCTCGGGCAGGTTCGGCAGCGGTTGGAGCACGAGCCCCACCTGCTCGAGCACGGCCCGTACGCCGTGCTGTACGCGGTCCTCGACAAGATCGTCGACGACTACTTCCCCGTGCTCGACGGCCTGCAGGACGACATCGACGAGATCGAGGTCCAGGTCTTCGGCGGCGACCCGGGCGTCTCGAAGCGGATCTACCAGCTCTCGCGCGAGGTCATCGAGTTCCAGCGCGCCGTCGAGCCGCTGGACGCCATCTTCGAGAACCTGCGGCAGCGTCTGGAGGACGAGGCCGGCGAGGGCGACATCGAGCTGCGGCGAGCGCTGCGCGACGTCGCCGACCACTCCACCCGGGTGCTGGAACGCACCGAGTCGTTCCGGCAGCTGCTCGCGAACATCCTCCAGGTCAACGCGGCACTCGTCGGCCAGCGGCAGAACGAGGAGATGGCCCGCATGACCCAGGCGGGCTACGAGCAGAACGAGCAGGTCAAGCGCATCTCGTCGTGGGCGGCGATCTTCTTCGCACCCAGTCTCGTGGCCTCGATCTACGGCATGAACTTCGACCACATGCCGGAGCTGCACTGGCTGCTCGGCTACCCGTTCGCGGTGCTGTTGATGTTGCTGGGCATGCTCGTGCTCTACCTCATGTTCAAGCGCCGCGGCTGGCTGTAAGCGCTCGCCGGCCGGGCGGCGCCCCCTCTTGCCCTATTTATGAAACCTCCCTAGCGTAATGCCCCGATCGGGTCAGACGGAACCAGTCGGGGGGCAGCCATGGCGTCCGATTCCTCTGCCGCGCGGCACGCCAACACCGTCAGCGTGCTGACGGCCCTGCGCACCGACGGGGACAGCAGGCTCGCCGAGCTCGCGCAGCGCACCGGCCTGTCCCGCCCCACCGTGGACTCGATCCTCACCGAGCTCGGCCGCCTGGGCTGGGTCGAGCAGCGCGACCCGGCCGACCCGCCCGACGGGGGCCGCCAGGCCGGCCGGCCCGCGCGCACCTACCGGCTCGACCCGGACGCGGGGTTCGTCGTGGGCGTGGACGTCGGGGTCAACCTGCTCACCGCGGTCGTCGCCGACATCACCGGCACGACCCGCCACACCCTCACCCGCCCCATCGGCCGGACGACGCCCGGGGCCGAGCGCCGCACGGCGGTGCAGTCGCTCGTCACCGACGCCGCGGCCGAGCTCGGCGTCGAGCCGCGCGAGACCCTCGCCCTGAGCCTCGGGGTGCCCGGCATCGTCGACCCGTCCGGCCGGGTCACGCTCAGCACGGTCATCCCGGGCTGGACCGGCTTCCACGTCGAGAAGCACTTCGGCCGCTGGGCGGGCGTGCCGGTCACCGTCGCCAACGACGCCAACATGGCCACGCTCGCCGAGCACTGGATCGGCGCCGCCCGCCTCGTCGACGACGTCGTGTACCTCCTCGCCGGGCGCCGCACCAGCGCCGGCATCATCGTCGACGGCTCCCTGCACACCGGCCGGCACGGCGCGGCCGGCGAGATCGGGAGCATCGCGGCGCTGTACTTCAGCACGGAGGAACTGCTCGCCACGCCGGGCACGGACCCGGACTCCCCCGACGCGATCGGTTCGGTCTTCCGCGCCGCGCAGGCGGGCGACGAGCAGGCGGCCGCCCTGGTGGAGGAGTTCTACCGGCGGCTCGCCCGGGTCGTCGAGTTCATGCTCAAGTCGTTCGACCCGGACATGGTCGTCCTCGGCGGTGGGGTCTCCCGCGCCGGCCGGCCCCTCGTCGACGGCCTCGAACGCCACCTCGACCGCCCGGTGTTCAACACGGCGCCGCTCGTGCTGTCGCAGCTCGGGCCGGAGGCAGTGGCGCTGGGCGCCGTCCGGTCCGCGCTGCAGCTCGCCGTCCGCCACACCCCGCTCCTGGCGGCGCTCGTCGTGCCGCCGCTGCGCATCCCCACCCGACCCGTACCCGGAGGAGGCCCGCAATGACGCCGGTTCCCCGACCACCCGGCAGCAGCGTGCGCCGGCGCACGCTGCTCAGGTCCGTCGCCGCGATCCCGCTCGCCGCCGGCGTCGCCGCGTGCTCCGGGACCTCGGGTCCCGCGTTCGTGCCCGACGGCGGGCGCGTGAGCATCGGCTACGGCGTGTGGGACGCCGACCAGGTGCCCGCGATGCAGGAGGTCATCGCCGCGTTCCGCGCGGAGCACCCGGACATCGACGTCACGATCCAGCTCACGCCGTTCAAGACCTACTGGACGCGGATCCAGACCTCGATCGTCGGCGGCGGCGCCCCGGACGTCTTCTGGATGAACGCGCCCAACATCGCGAAGTTCGCCCGGTACGGCACGCTGCTGCCGCTCACCGACCGGCTGGCGCGCGACGGCATCACGCTCGCCGAGCACCCGCCGAGCCTGGTGGAGCTCTACCGGCGCGAGGGCGAGCAGTACGGCGTGCCGAAGGACTACGACACGATCAGCATGTTCTACAACCGCGAGCTCTTCGACCGGGCCGGGATCGGCTACCCGGACGAGAGCTGGACCTGGCAGCACGTCCTCGACGCCTCCGCCGAGATCCGCGACCCCGCGGCCGGGGTGTACGGCTTCTCCGCGGGGCTGGACCGGCAGCGCAACCTCTACCCGGCGATCTTCCAGAACGAGGGGTGGGTGCTGCGGGGCACCCGGTCGGGGTTCGACGACGAGGCCACGGTCGGCGGCCTGCGCTTCCTCACCGGCGCGATCGACCACGACCTCGCACCCAACGCGATGGCCGAGTCCGACACGCGCGCGCGGGAGCAGTTCCAGGGCGGGAAGATCGCGATGTACAACGGCCTGCCCAACGACTCGAACGCGACCTACGAGGACCCGGAGGTCCGCGCGCGCACCGGCATCGCCGTGCTCCCCCGCGGCGCGCGGCGGGGCAACGTCATCCACGGGCTCGCGAACGTGATCAACGCGCGCACGCCCCACCCGGACGCCTGCCACGAGTTCGTGAAGTTCATGGCGGGCCGCACCACCGGTGAGATCCAGGGCCGGTCGGGGACGATCCTGCCCAGCTACGCGGGCACGCAGCAGGCGTTCCTGGACTCCAAACCGGAGTTCCGGATGCAGTCCTACATCGACCAGGTGCCCGACGCCACCGCCTACCCGGCGTCGGTCTCCACCGCCACCTGGGAGCTCATGCAGCTGCGGATCCTCGGCCCGTCCTTTGTCGGCCCGGGCAGCCGGCCGGTGGAGGAGTCCGCCCGGTCGCTGGCCGCCGACATGAACGTCGTCCTCGCCAAGGAGGAGACGGAATGACCCAGCTCGCGACGGCGCCCGCGGCACGCTCCGAACGCCCGTTGCCGGCCCGGCCGCCCCGGCGCCGCCAGCACAGCGCCTACCTGTTCATCGCCCCGGTCGGCCTCGGCCTGGGCATCCTCTACCTCTACCCCGCCGTCTCGACGTTCGTGCTCAGCTTCACCGAGTGGGGGCCGTTCGGCGGGCACACGTTCACCGGGTTCACGAACTACCTCACCGTCTTCCGGCTCGAGACGTTCTGGACCGCCCTGGGCAACACGCTGCTCTACATGGTGATCGGGCTCCTGACGCTGCCCGTCGCGATCTTCTTCGCGGTGCTGCTGAACCGCGAGGGCCTGCGCGGGGTCACGGTCTACCGGACCCTGTTCTTCATCCCGTTCGTCACGCTGCCGGTGGCCAGCGGGATGGTCTGGAAGTGGCTCTACAACGGGGACTTCGGGCTCATCAACCAGTTCCTGTCGGTCTTCGGGATCCCCGGCACCTACTGGGTGTCCAACCCGGCCACCGCCCTCTTCGCGATCGGCGTGGTGCAGGTGTGGTCGCAGGTCGGCTACTACCTGGTGATCTTCATCGCGGGCCTCAAGGCGATCCCGAAGGAGTACACCGAGGCCGCCGAGATCGACGGGGCGAGCGCGTTCCAGCGGTTCTGGCGGATCACGCTGCCGCTGCTGTCCCCGAGCATCTTCTTCTGCACGATCATCAACGTCATCACGACCCTGCAGATCTTCGACCTGGTGTACGTGATGAGCGCGGCGGCGACGGTGAACCCCGCCTTCGCGGCCTCGCAGTCGGTCGTGCAGCTGTTCTACGAGAAGGCGTTCGTCGAGTCGGACAAGGGCACGGCCACCGCGCTCGCCTTCCTGCTGATGCTGCTGATCGCGGCCCTCACATTCGTCCAGTTCCGGCTGCAGCGCAGGTGGGTCACCTATGTCTGAGAGCGCTCGCGGGACCCGCACCGGTTCCGTCCTCACCCACGCCGCGCTGGTGATCGGCACCGTGGCCATGATCGGCCCCTTCGCCTGGCAGCTGCTCACGGCGTTCAAGTCGCTGCCGGAGTCCACCACCGTGCCGCCGTCCATCCTGCCGCGGGAGTGGCTGTGGTCGAACTTCGCCGAGGTGTTCGAGCTGCTGCCGTTCGGGCAGCAGCTGCTGAACTCGGTGATCGTGGCGGCCGCCGTGACGCTGGGCCAGCTCGCGTTCTGCTCGCTCGGCGCCTACGCGTTCGCCCGGCTGGAGTTCCGCGGCCGGGAGCTGATCTTCGCGCTGTTCCTGTCCGTGCTGATGGTGCCCAAGCAGCTGCTGATCCTGCCGCAGTACCAGATCATGTCCGGGCTGGGGCTGCTCAACTCCCTGCCCGCGCTGATCCTGCCCGGGCTCTTCTCCGCCTTCGGCACGTTCCTGCTGCGCCAGTTCTTCGCGACGATCCCGAAGGACTTCGAGGAGGCCGCACTCCTGGACGGCGCCGGCCGGTTCCGCATCTTCTTCTCGATCATGCTGCCGCTGGTCAAACCGGCACTCGCTGCGCTCGCCGTGATCACAGTGATGCACTCGTGGAACGACCTGCTGTGGCCGCTGGTGGTGAACACCGCCCCGGCGTCGATGCCGATCAGCGCGGGCCTCACGAGCCTCCAGGGCCAGGAGTGGACCGACTACCCCGTCCTCATGTCCGGGGCCCTGATGGCCTCGATCCCGATGCTGCTCGCCTACCTGGTGCTGCAGCGGCAGTTCGTGCAGGGCATCGCCCTGTCCGGAACGAAAGGTTGAGCGACATCAACGCACTTCGAGTGGGAATGGTCGGCGCGGGCGGGATCGCGAACGCCCACCTCCCGGCCTGGGTCCACGTGGGCGCCGAGGTCGCCGTGCACTCGCTGCGCGGCGCCCCGGAGCTGGTGGCGCGGCACGGCGGCGGGCGCGTCGTCGGCAGCCTCGACGAGCTGCTCGCCGCGGTGGACGTCGTGGACGTCTGCACCCCGACGTACGCCCACCCCGAGATCGTCTTCGCCGCCGCAGCGGCCGGGCGGCACGTGCTGTGCGAGAAACCGCTCGCACTCGACGTCGCCACGGCCGAGGCGATGGCACAGGCCTGCGCAGCGGCCGGGGTGCAGCTCTACCCCGGGCACGTCGTGCGGTTCTTCCCCGAGTACGTGGCGCTGCAGGCCGCGGTGGCCGGCGGGGCGATCGGCACCCCCGCGGTCCTCCGGTTCGACCGCTGCGGGGCCCGCCCGCAGCGCGGGTGGTTCGCCGACCCGCAGCTCTCGGGCGGCATCATCATGGACCAGATGATCCACGACCTCGACTTCGCCCGGTGGCTCGGCGGCGAGGTCGAGTCGCTCCAGGCGCGCCTGTCCGACAGCGCCCCGGGGACCGTGAGCGGGGTGGTGTCGGCGCACGTCGTCGCGCGCCACCGCGGTGGCGCCCTCAGCACCGTCACCGGCACGTGGGCGCGGCCGGGCACCCGCTTCCGGTACGGCTTCCACACCGCCGGCACCGACGGCGTGCTCTCCTACGACTCGGCCGCCGACCCGTCGCTGCGCACCGACACCGGGGCTCCCACCGACGACGGAGCCGAGCGGCTGCTGCCCGACGTCTCGCTGGTGGAGAGCCCGTTCGTCGCCGAGATCGGCGAGTTCGCGGCCGCGTTCTCCGGCGGCCCGCCCCCTCGGGTGAGCGCGGCCGACGGCGTCGCCGCGGTCCGGCTCGCGGCCGCGGCCAACGCCTCGCTCGCCAGCGGCAGGCCCGAGCCCGTCGACCTCGCGGGGGTGCCCGCATGAAGATCGGCGTGATGTCGCTGGCCCACCTGCACGCCCTCGGCTACATCCGCCTGCTGGCCGCGCGACCGGACGTGGAACTGGCCGTCGCCGACCCCGACGCGGCAGACCGCCCGTCCGGCGAGTCCGGCGGGCGGGCGCTCGCCGGCGGGCTCGGCGTCACCCGCTACTTCGACAGCTACCGGGAGCTGCTCGGCTGGGGCCCGGACGGGGTGGTGATCTGCTCGGAGAACTCGCGGCACCGCGAGCTCACCGAGCTCGCCGCCGCGGCCGGGGCGCACGTGCTGTGCGAGAAGCCCATGGCCACCACCGTCGCCGACGGCGAGGCGATGGTCGCGGCCTGCGCGGCGGCGGGCGTCCACCTCATGGTCGCCTACCCGGTGCGGTTCTGCCCCCAGTTCCGCGCGCTGCGGGCCAGGCTGCCCGCGCTGGGCCGGGTGATCTCCATGACGGGCACGAACAACGGCACGCTCCCGACGGCCCGCGCCTGGTTCGCCGACCCGGTGCTCGCGGGTGGCGGCGCCGTCATGGACCACACCGTGCACCTCGCCGACCTGCTCGACGTCCTCTTCGACGGCGCGGAGGCCGAGTCCGTGCACGCCGTCAGCAACCGGATGATCCACGGCTCGGCGCCGGTGGAGACCGGTGGGATGGTCTCGCTCCGCTACCCCGGCGGCGTGATCGCCACGATCGACTGCAGCTGGTCGGTGCCCGAGCACTACCCGACGTGGGGCGGGCTCACGCTGCGCCTCATCGGGGAGGACGGCATCGCCGACATGGACGCCTTCGCGCAGGCCGTCCACGGGTTCTCCGAGTCGGCGCGCGGCCCGCTGCGGCTCGACTTCGGGGCGGGCGGTGACGGGGCCATGCTCGACGAGTTCCGCTCCGCGATCCGCGACGGGCGGCGTCCCCAGCCGGACGGCGAGTCCGGGCTGCGGTCGCTGCGCGTCGTCGCGCGGGCCTACGAGTCGGTGCGGACCGGCGCCCCGGCATGATCCGGACAGCACTCGGAGCAGCTTGCGGGCCGACGCCGGCTCGCGGGGGAGGCGCGCAGGGAGCGAGGAACGAGCGACCGAGCACCGGAGGAGCGAGGCGGCGTCTCGAGGGCCCGCAAGCCCGCCGGAGCGGAGCGGAGGCGAATTGATACGGATCGGGGTGGTCGGCGCGGGCTTCCGCGGCGGCCTCGCCTCGGCCGCCGAGCTGCCCGGGACGTCCCGCGTGGTGGCGGTGGCGGACGTCGATGTCGGGGCCGCGCGGCGGGCGGTGCGCGAACGGCACCCCACCGCCGACGCGCACGCCGACCACCGCACCCTGCTCGACCGCGCCGACGTCGACGCCGTCCTGCTGATCACCCCCGACCACACCCACGCCGACCTCGCCTGCGCCACGCTCCGGGCGGGCAAGGCGGTGTTCGTGGAGAAGCCGCTCGCGATCACCGTCGAGGACTGCGACCGCGTCCTGCGGACCGCGCGCGAGACCGGCAGCCGGCTCTACGTCGGGCACAACATGCGGCACATGCCGGTGGTGCGCACGATGCGGGAGATCGTCGAGCGCGGGGACATCGGGGCCGTGCAGTCGGTGTGGGTGCGCCACTTCGTCGGCAACGGCGGCGACTTCTACTTCAAGGACTGGCACGCCGAACGCCGCTGCACCACGTCCCTGCTGCTGCAGAAGGCCGCGCACGACATCGACGTCGTGCACTGGCTCGCCGGCGCCTACACCGAGCGCGTGTCCGCGTTCGGCGCCCTGCGCGTCTACGGCGACGGGCACCGCCGCCCGGCCGGCACGCCCAAGACCCCCGGCTGGCTCGACCCGGACCGGCACTGGCCACCCCGCGCCCAGCGCGACCTCAACCCGGAGATCGACGTCGAGGACCTCTCCCTGGTGAACCTGCAGCTCGGCGGCGGCGTGCTGGCCGCGTACCAGCAGTGCCACTTCACCCCGGACTACTGGCGCAGCTACACCGTGATCGGCGACGCCGGGCGGCTCGAGAACTTCGGCGACGGCTCCGGCGCCGTGGTCAAGGTGTGGAACCGGCGGCGGCCCGGCTACGCACCCGACGCCGACGCCGAGCACCGGCTGCCGGAGAGCACCGAGGTCCACGCCGGTGCGGACGACCCGCTCATGGCGGAGTTCCTGCGCTTCGCGCGCGACGGCGGCCCCACCGACACCTCCCCCGTGGCCGCCCGCATGAGCGTGGCCGCCGGCGTGCAGGCCACGGCGTCGCTGCGGGCAGGCGGGGAGCCGCGGGAGATCCCACCGCTCGACCCGGAGCTGGTGGCGTACTTCGAGCAGGGCCAGGTGTGACGCCGGAGGGACCGCTTTGCTGCAACCGGCTCCGGGGCCTACGACGCCGGTTCCTCCGCGGGCGCGGCCACGTTGACCAGTTTCTGCAATGCCGCGACGTGCCCCTCGAACGCCTCCCTGCCCCTCGGGCTGAGGCGCACGTAGGTGCGGCTGCGCCGCCCGGCGCCGGTCTTGTTCACCGTGACGTAGCCGGCCTGCTCCAGGGTGGAGATCTGCTTGGAGAGCGCGGAGTCGCTCAGCTGGATGCTGTCGCGGACGAAGCCGAACTCGGCCCAGGCGGTGGCCGCGAGCAGCGACACGATCGACAGCCGGGTCGGCGCGTGGATGAGCTCGTCGAACCCCGGCGGGGGCGCGTACGCCATCGGCTAGTCCTGGGCGGGGACGCGCCGCAGGGCCAGGCACCCGCCGACGAAGACCACGGCCGCGACGGCGCCGCTGATGGTGCTGTCCCAGCTCACCCCGGCGAGCCGCAGCACGGTGCCCAGCCCGATGTAGACCGCGACGAACGCGACGGCGAGCCACACCATGCCGCGGTGGAGCGGCCCGGAGTTGCGGCGGGGGCGCACGCCGATCGAGCGGTGCAGGAGCATCGCCAGCACGGCGATGACCGCCACCCCGGCCACCGGCACGCCGTAGTCGAGGATTGGGCCGGCCCAGCCGGTTCCCCACAGGTCGTCCAGGTCGCTGCTCGCGGCGACGACCAGGAAGGCCGCCGCGATCCCACCCACGTACCACCAGGGCGCCCCGTCCCGGGCCACAACGTCGGCGACCTGCTGTTCTCGCGCGCGCACCTCGTCCAGCGAGTCCTGCGCCTGCCGTGCATCCACGGTGTCCCCCCATCGTTGCCTTTCCTACTAGGAAAGCTAGCAGCTGACTTTCCCATCAGGCAAGTCAAACGACCGCTCGCACACCAACTCCGGCGCTCACACATGAACTGCAGTTGGTGTGCGGGCACCGAAGTTGGTGTGCCAGCGATCAGGGGTGGGGGTTGCGCGGGCGGGGCTGGCAGCGGGGGCAGGTGTAGGAGCTGCGGTTCATGAACGGGTCGCGGCGGATCGGGGTGCCGCAACGCGGGCACGCCCGGTCGGCCTGGCCGTACACGGCGAGCGAGCGGTCGAAGTAACCCGACGCCCCGTTGACGTTGACGTACAGCGCGTCGAACGACGTGCCGCCCGCGGTGAGCGCCTCGCCCATGACGGCCGCGGCGGAGCCGAGCACGGCCCGACCCTGCCCGCGGGTGAGCCCCTCGGTGGGCCGGGAGCCGTGCAGGCGCGCCCGCCAGAGGGCCTCGTCCGCGTAGATGTTGCCGATGCCGGACACCACGGTCTGGTCGAGCAGTGCCCGCTTCAGCCCGGTGCGGCGGCGCCGGAGGCCGGCGACGGCCTGGTCGAGGTCGAAGGCCGGGTCCATCGGGTCCCGGGCGATGTGCGCGACGGGAGCGGGGACCAGTCCCCCACCGGCGGCCGGGACGAGCACGTGCACCGACAGGCCGCCGAACGTCCGCTGGTCGACGAACCGCAGCTCAGGGCCCGGACCGGCGAACCTCATGCGGACGCGCAGGTGCGTCTCGTCGGGGCGGTCCGGGTCGGCGACGAGCATCTGCCCGCTCATCCCGAGGTGGGCGAGCACCGCGTCGTCCCCGTCGTCGGCGCTGTCCAGTTCGAGCCAGAGGTACTTGCCGCGGCGGCGAGCGCCGGTGATCGTGCGGCCGACGAGGCGGGCGGCGAAGTCGGCGGCACCCTCGACGTGGCGGCGGATCGACCGCGGGTGCGCGACGGTGATCTCGGCGATCGTACGGTCGAGGACGTGGGCGGCAAGGCCGCGGCGGACGACCTCGACCTCGGGGAGCTCAGGCACTACTGGTTCCCGCCGGAGGTTCGTCGGGGGTATCGGTGGATCCAGCTTCTCGCTGGGCGTGCCGGCGGGCAGCCCTCGTACCGGGCGTACTCGGGCTGTCCGCCGGTGCGTCCAGCGGGGAGCTGGGCCGCCGAGACCCTTGGCGAACCTCCGGCGGGGACCACTAGCCGTCCTGTTCGGAGCCGGCGGCGGCCTCCGCGGTGAGCGTGCGCCACGCGAGCTCGGCCGCCTTCTGCTCGGCCTCCTTCTTGGTGCGCCCGACACCGGAGCCGAGGTCGCGGCCGGCGACCACCGCGGTGGCGGTGAACTCCTTGAGGTGGTCCGGCCCGTCCTCGGCGATGCGGTACTCGGGCACGCCGAGGTCGGCGGACGCGGTGAGCTCCTGCAGGCTGGTCTTCCAGTCGAGCCCGGCGCCGAGCAGCGGGGCTCCCTGCATCAGCGCGTCGAACAGCCGGTGCACGAGCTCACGGGCGGTGTCGAGGCCGTGCTCGAGGTAGACCGCGCCGATGAGTGCCTCGGTGGCGTCGGCGAGGATGCTCGCCTTGTCCCGGCCACCGGTGAGCTCCTCGCCCCGGCCGAGGTACAGGTGCGCGCCGAGCCCGTCATCGCCGAGCGTGGTGGCCACGCCGGCGAGGGCGTGCATGTTCACGACGCTCGCGCGCAGCTTGGCCAGCTGCCCCTCGGGCAGCTCCGGGTGGTCGCGGTAGAGCCGCTCGGTGACGATGATCGAGAGCACCGAGTCGCCGAGGAACTCCAGCCGCTCGTTGGTGGGCAGCCCACCGTTCTCGTAGGCATACGAGCGGTGGGTGAGCGCGAGGGTGAGGATCTCCTCGGATACCTTCACCCCGAGCGACGCGAGAAGGGGCCCGCGGTGCTCCGCGAGCCCCTGTGGGGCGCGTTCCGCCATCCGCCCGTCGTCAGGCCGGCGTGACGACCGGGCGGCCGTCGTAGGTGCCGCAGGTGGGGCAGGCCACGTGCGGCGGCTTGGTGGCCCGGCAGGCGCGGTTGGAACAGGCGACGAGGGTGGGAACAGCGGCCTTCCACTGCGCCCGGCGCGAGCGCGTGTTCGACCGCGACATCCGGCGCTTCGGAACAGCCACGTGAGTTCTCCTAGCAGTGAGTTCGGGGTCAGTCGGCGGACAGACGCCCCTTGAGGGCGGCCCACCGAGGATCTAGTGTCTCATGCCCGTGGTCGGGCGCGAGGTCGGCCCACTTCTCGCCGCAGTCCGGGCACAGGCCGGGGCAGTCGTCCCGGCACAGCGGCGCGAGCGGCAGGGCGAGCACCACCCCGTCGCGGACGATCTGCTCGATGTCGACCAGCTCGTCGACCACCCGGGGGACCTCGTCGGCGTCGGTGGTCTCGTCGGTGACGCTGTCCGGGTAGGCGAACAGCTCCGACAGCGTCACGTCGACCTCGTCGGTGAGCGCGTCGAGGCAGCGGGCGCACTCGCCGGACAGCGGCGCGTGCACCGTGCCGGAGACGTAGACGCCCTCGGTGACCGACTCCAGCCGCACCTCGAGCTCGATCGGGTTGCCCTCGGGGACGGCGATCGTCTCCAGCCCGAGGCGGGCCGGCCCGGCCGGCGCCGGGATGCTGCGGCTGTAGGCGCGCATGGTCCCGGGACGCCGCCCCAGCTCCCGCGTGGTGAAGACCCACGGGCTGCCCGGGTCGGGGTGGGCGGGGTGGGGGCGGTGCGTGGTCACGTGTCCAGGGTAGGCCCGCCGCCGGGCGGCAGGTCGACGACCGGCCGCGGCGTAAATCGGTCGGCGGGACACGGCAGCGCGAATATCGTCGGCCGGGTGCCTGATGCGATCTTCGCGCACCCCCGCCTGGCGCCCGTCTACGACGCCTTCGAGGGGGAGCGTCACGATCTGGGCCCCTACCTCGGCATCGCGGACGAACTCGGCGCCGACCGGGTGCTCGACGTCGGCTGCGGCACGGGATGCCTGGCGATGATGCTCGCCGGCACCGGCCGCGGAGTCGTCGGTGTCGACCCGGCCGGGGCATCGATCGAGGTCGCGAGGTCGAAGGACCGGGACGGCCGGATCACCTGGATCCACGGCGACGCCGCGGCACTGCCGGCGATCGACGCCGATCTCGCCGTGATGACGGGCAACGTGGCGCAGGTCTTCCTCACCGACGACGAGTGGGCGCGGACGCTGCGGGGCATCCACGCCGCGCTCCGCCCGGCAGGCCATCTCGTGTTCGAGACCAGGCGACCCGAACGCCGGGCGTGGGAGGAGTGGGCCGTCGACGTCGCTCCGGTCACCGTGGACGTCCCGGGCACCGGGCCGGTCGAGCGGCGGTTCGAGGTCACCGCCGTGGACCTCCCGCTCGTCTCCTTCCGCAACTCCTACCGGTTCCTGGCCGACGGCGCGGTCCTCACCTCGAGCTCGACCCTGCGGTTCCGCGGCCGCGACGAGGTGGAGGCGGACCTGGTGGCGCAGGGCTACCGGGTGCGGGACGTGCGCGAGGCCCCGGACCGCCCGGGCCGCGAGTTCGTGTTCGTCGCGGAGCGGTGAGACCCACCGTGCTCGCGGCCCATGATCGGCCTGAGCCGTACACCAGCGCGGTGGTCGCGACCGTGGGGTACTGCTCGCCGCAGCCGGCCCGACCGGCAGCCGGGGGTTGCTGCGTTCCGCGGAACACCCCGCGGTCCATCCCGCAATGGGTGATACCCGGGCGGAGGATCGGACCGATGCCGGGGTGGCCCCGCACGATGCGCGGCGCCACCGGAGGCCTCACCGCCCAGGTGTGTCCCAAGGGCGCGGCGGCCAGCGCCGGTGGCCGAGCCCGGGCCAGGTCACGCACCCCGGCGAACACACCCCCGAGTCGCTCCGAGACGAAGGCACCGGTTGCAGCAAAGCCACATTCATGCAGCGTCGTTGCGTGAGAGTGGCTTTGCTGCAATGGGGGGTGCGCGAGCCGCGCCACCCAGCTCGATCGGCGCTCCTAGGCCGGCGCCCCCGGAGGGTGTTCGCGGAACCACTCGACGATGCCCGGCATGTGCTCCTCGAACGCGCCGGGGACGGAGATGTTGAGCGCCCCGGCCCGCCGGTCACCGCGGTTCTCGAAGTCGTGGGTGGTGCCGCCGGGAGCCAGCACGAAGGAGCCCTTCGGGGCGTCGATCCAGCGGTCGCCGACGAGGAACGTGAGCGTGCCGTCGAGGACGTAGAAGACGTCGTCCTCCGGGTGCGAGTGGGGGCCCGGGCCCGTGGTGTGGGGTTCGAGCCACCACTCCGAGATGGAGTAGCGCCCGGCGGTCTCGTCGCCGTCCGCCTTGAAGACGGCGTCGATCCGCCCCATCTCGTACGGCCGCCCCGCACCGGGGGCGAGGTGGATCGGCGGTCGCGCCGCCGGTTGTCCGCTCATGCTCCGACTCCTTTCCTCACCGCGCCGGCACCGCGGCCACGACCCGGACGACGCGCTGCTCGGCGTCGGGGCAGTACCAGATCCGACCCTCGCCGGGGACGTCGTACTGCCACTGCTGGAGCCTCCGCTCGCCGACCTCTCGTTCGGCGAGCCGACCGCGGAGCCGGTGCTGGCGGCCGACCGGCCGCTCGACCAGGGCGACCCAGGCCTCCCCCGTCGTCGCCGGGGCGACGCGGCACAGCTCCTCCCAGCCCTTCACCGCTTCCGACGTGGCGAACCGGGGCTCCCATCCGACCGGGGAGGCCCGCAGCCCCTCGGGCGCCGGGACCGGGCCGAGGTCGTCCTCGACCGGCCGGGACAGCTCGGCGGCGAGTGCGGGTTCGGCATGGACGGCCGCCGTGCCCCGCCACTCCAGCAGCGCCTGCGACAGCACGTCCCACTGCCCCAGCTCCGCGGACGTCTGCACGGCCCGCGCGAACTCGCTCACGAAGTGGCGCCGGTCGTCGACCGGGAGCAGGTCGACCCACGGGAACTCCCCGGTCAGGGCCTCGTGCGCCGACTCGTCCAGGTGCAGCAGCGCGGCGCGCAACGCCCCCGCCACGGCGAGGGCGGCGTCGGCGGCGGCGTGGGCGCGATCCTCCCGCAGCAGGAGCAGTGGCTCCCCGCCGCGGCGCTGAACGCGCACGTCGTCCCGGTCCGCGAGGGCTGCGACCCCGTCCGGGTCGCGCTGCAGCTCGCGCAGGAGCACCTCGGTGGTCATGCACCCGGATGCTGACCGCCTTCGGCGGTCCGGGCAATCGCCCGTGGGGTCAGAGTTCGCCGAACGGGGCCGCGTAGCGGAAGGTGCCGCGCAGCCGCGGCCGGTACGCGGTGAGCGCGCGGGCCTGGAAGTGCGGCGCCCACTCGGGCACCTCGGGGTGGATGTCCAGCTCGGCGGCCGGCCGGAAGCCGAACCGCGGGTAGTAGTCCGGATGTCCCAGGAGCACGACCACACCCTCGTCGAGGGCGTCGGCGGCGCCCAGCACCGCGTGCATGAGGGCGCTGCCCACGCCGCGGCGCTTGTGGGCCTCCCGCACCCCGAGCGGGCCGAGGCCGAGCGCGGGCAGGGCGTCGTCCGGCCCGAGCGTCGCGCGCGTGACGCACACGTGCCCGACCACCGCGCCGTCGGCCTCGGCGACGAGCGACAGCTCCGGCAGCCACTCCTCGCTCGCACGCAGGGCGTCGACGAGCCCCGGCTCGACCGGGGTGGCATCGGGGTACATCGGGGCGAACGCCTCGGCGTGGACGTCGGCGACGACGGGCGCGTCGCCCGGGAGCTCACGGCGGACCAGCACCGGGACAAGATCCAGCCCGGCCGGCGGCGACGCAACCGGATTGCTCACCCGATGTGGCGGAGCCGGGGCCACAGCTGCGACCAGGGCACCCGCCGCTCGCGCACCAGCCAGACCGGCTCACCCTGCTCGTCGTTGTCCAGGCCGAGCCCGTTGTCGATCCGCGCGGCGAGCTCGACGGAACCGAACCAGCGCCGGAGCTCGGCCTCGTCCAGCCCGACCACGATCAGGGTGCCGACCTCCTCCGGCGGCGGGCCCCACCCCCAGTACGAGTTGTGCCCGCTGTGGGCGGGAGCGAGCGCCGGCAGGAACCGGTCGACGGCGCCGGCCTCCCCGTAGTTGCCGGTGAGCACCGCGACACGCTCGCCCGCGGGCACCCGGGCGGCGATCGTGGCCGCGAACTCGGGCCAGCCGACCGTCTCCCCGGCGTCGTAGTTGATGTCCGGGATCGGCGTCCGCGCCAGCTCGCCGACCGGCACGAGCGGCAGCATGAGCAGCGCCGACATCGCGAGGCTCACCGCGAGGGCGACGGCCAGCAGGCCGGAGCGGAGCGCGGTGGCGCGCCGTCGTGCCCAGCCGACGGCGGCGGGCGCGCCCGCCGCCAGCAGCACCGGGAAGAAGCCCGCGAGGTAGTAGGGCTTGCCGCCCGTCACCAGGAACACGGCCGCGACCAGCACGTACGCCACGGCGAACGCTCGCCAGGTGCGCAGCGCCGGGTCGCGGGCCAGGCACCACCAGCCCAGCACCCAGACGGGCACGAGCAGCGGGCTCACCAGCACCAGCTGGTAGGGCAGGAACAGGTACCACGGCTCGCTGCTGCCGGAGCTGCCGCCCGCGATCGCCGCGGACAGCGTGAACACCGGGAACCCGTTCGCGGCCTGCCACACCAGGTTCGGCGCCCAGATCGCGAGGGCCACGGCGGTGCCCAGCCACGGCCACCGCCCGGTGAGCGCGACCCGCGGCCCGACCGCCAGCACGCCGACGAGCAGGCCTGCGAGCAGCACCAGCGGCAGGCTCTTGTTCTGCAGTGCGAGGCCGGCCACCGCGCCCGTGACGAGCCAGACCGGGCCTCCGTCGCGCAGCGAGCGCACCAGGAGCCAGGTCAGCGCCGTCCAGGCGAGCAGGTCGAACGTCGTGGTCGAGAGCAGGTGCCCGACGGCCAGCAGGACCGCCGAGACGCCCATGCTCGCCGCGGCCAACAGCTGCGCGCCACGCCCCCCGCCCAGTTCCCGCGCGATGAGGCCGGTGAGCAGCACCACCAGGGCCGAGGCGAGCACCGACGGCAGGCGCAGACCGGTGAGCGAGCCGGGCAGCAGCACGTCCATCGCGCGGGCGAGCAGCGGCGTGAGCGGCGGCTGGTCGACGTAGCCGAACGCCGGCTCGCGCCCGGCCCGGAGGAAGTACAGCTCGTCGCGGTGGTAGCCGTAGCGGCCCGCCGTCACGAGCAGCAGCACGCCGACGCCGGCGGCGAGCGCCGCGAGGCCTCCCCGCGCCAGGCCGGGGCGGGGAAGCGCGATCACGGCGCGACGCTAGCGGAACCGGGTCGCGAGTGGCGTCAGCCGCCCCCGCCCGGGCCCCCGCCACCGCCGCTGGCGGCGGCGGGTGCCGGTTGCGGGAGCAGCAGCTCCTGGCCCTCCCGCAGGCCGGAGAGCACCTGGGTGTACTCGTCGCCCACGGTGCCGGCCTCGAACGGCGTCGGGACCGACTGCCCGTCCTCGCCGCGGACGTCGACGACCGTGTTCGCCCCCTCGCGCCGGACGGTGGCCGAGGGCACGCGCAGCACGTTGTCCACCGAGTCGGTGATGACGTCGGCGAGCGCGGTCTGGCCGTCGCGCAGCCGCGGGTCGCTCCCCTCGCGCAGCACGATCGTGGCGTTGTACTCCACGATCCCGGAGGACGGGGTCCCGGTCGGCGCGATCGCCAGCACGGTGGCCGGCGCGTGCAGGTCCGGGACGGCGTCGACGGTGACGTCCACCTGCTGGTTGACCGCGATGCGCGCGGCGTCCGACTCCTCGAACGGCACGACCAGCTGGTACGAGTCGATGTTGCTCAGCACCATGAACGGGCCACCGGTCCCCTGCGACCCGCCGCCCCCGGAGTCGCCGGACGCGATGTCGTTGCTCTCGGGGATCGTCGCGCTGCTGCCCGGGGCCACCGGGGTGGTGCCGGTCGCCTCCCCCACGAACTCGCCGGCCCGCCCGTTGATCGCCGAGACGGTGCCGGCGACCGGCGCGTACAGCACCGTGTTGTCGACGTCCTGCTGCGCGACCCGCACGGCCGCCTGCGCGTTGCGCAGCTGCGCCCGGCGCACCTCGATGTCGGCGGGCCGGTCGTTCTGGGCGGCGCCGCTGTCGTTCTCCGCGGAGATGACGGTCTGCTGCTCCCGCTCGACCGACACCGTCCCCGCCGCCCGGTCGACGTCCTCCTGGTGCTTCGCGGTGTCCAGGGCGGCCTCGGACTGGAGCACGGTGCGCTTCGCGTTGTCGACGGCGGTGCGGGCGGTGTCGATCTGCTCCGCGCAGCTCGGCGTCTGGGCCGGGACCTGGCCGTACGCGATGCCCTCCACCGTGAACGACGCGCCCTCGGTGCTGTCGTCGTCATCGGGCGCGCGTGTCTTCGGGGCCTTCGTCGACGACGGCGGCGGCGAGCTGTCATCCGAATCCGCGTCGGCGGCACTGGGTGCGCTCTCCGTCGCGTCGTCGTCGCAGTCCTTGACACGCTCGTAGGTGTCCCAGGCGCGGCCGAGCACCTTCTTGTCGAAGTCGAGCTGCTCGCGCGCCCGTTTCGTGGCGGACTCGTTCAGGTCGTTGGTCTCGTCGACCTGCTTCTTGACCGCGTCGAGGATCTCCTTCGCCTGGTCGAGGGTGCGTCCGGTGGCGTTCACGGAGTTGTTGCCCGTGGCCCGGTCCACCTCGGCCTGCGACTCGGCGAGGCTCGCCTGTTGCTGCGCGAGCGTCTGCTGGAGCGCGAAGTCGTCCATGCGGGCGAGCTCCTGCCCCGGCACGACCAGGTCCCCGACGTTGACCAGCACTTCCTTGATCTGCCCGCGCCGCGGGAAGCCGAGCGTCTGTTCGGAGATCCCCACGAGGTTCCCGGACGCCGACACGGTGGTCTGCACACTGCCGCGGTCGACGCGCAGCGTCGGCGGTGGCGGCGGCTCGCCGGTGCAGGCCGTGAGGGCCAGCACCGCGACCGCACCGATGGCGCACGCCCAGGCGCGCCGACCGGTCGTTCGGGACATGGGAGCTCCTGCCGTGATCACTTCGGTACTGGGTCTTGCACGCGTCATTGGTATCGGAGGGCCTCGATCGGGCGCAGCCGGGATGCCCGGTGGGCGGGGTAGCCGCCCGCGATGAGGCCGATGAGCAGGCTGATCGTGAACGAGAGCACGATCGAACCGGGGTCCACGGCCGGCACCGGGAAGTCGGGGATCAGCTGCGGAAGGATCAGCGCGCCGGTGAGCGAGAGCCCCACCCCGAGCGCGATCCCCATCAGCCCGCCCAGCCCCGACAGGAACACCGACTCGAGCAGGAACTGCCCGAGGATCACCCGCGGCCGGGCGCCGATCGCCTTGCGGATCCCGATCTCCCGCGTCCGCTCGGTGACCGTCACCAGCATGATGTTCGCGACGCCGATGCTCCCGACGATCAGCGAGATCCCGGCCACCGCCCCGGTGAACAGCGTGAGGAACGACAGGAACTGCGTGGCCTCCTGGATCTGCTGCTGCAGCGCCTGCACGTCGAAGTCGCGCTTGGCGGTGTCGCGGATGTTGTGCCGGTCGGACAGGATCGCGGTGATCTGGTCCGTGGCCGCCGTCACCGCCTCGGCCGACCGCGCCCGCACGATGATCGTGTCCAGCTCGTCGTCGCCGCCGGTGAGGTAGCTGCGGGCGGCCCCCATCGGCATGATCGCGACGTCGTCCTGCTGGCCGGTGGCCTCGACCGTGCCGATCACCCGGAACACCGCGCGGCTGATCCGGACCTCCTGTCCGAGCGCGGCGGCCGGGTCGCCGCCGAACAGCTCGTTGACCGGGCCCGGGCCGAGGACGACCACCTTGGCGTTGGTGCGGACCTCCTGGTCGTCGAACGCGCGCCCCGCCGTCAGCTCGCGGTCGGAGATCGTCAGGTAGTCGGCCGTGGTGCCGGTGACGGACGTGCGGTACTGGTCGCCGCCCACCTGCAGCAGCGCGGTGCCGGCCACGATCGGGGTGGCCGTGGCCACGTCCGGGGCGTTCCTCGGGTTGAGGAGCGCCTCCATGTCGTTCTCCGTGAGGTCACGGGCCTGGCCGCCGCCGGGCACCGCACCCTCGCTCGGCCGGATGGTGATCTGGGTGTTCAGCGAGCCGAACTGCTCGTTGAAACCGGTCTGGATCCCGTTGCCCAGCGCCGTGAGCAGGATGACCGCCGAGACACCGATGATGATGCCGAGCGTGGTGAGCGCGGAGCGCAGCTTGTTGGCCCGCAGACCGCGCAGCGCGATGCGCGTGACCTCCCAGATCACGACGCGACCAGTTGCTTCTGCCGTACGTCGCGGACGATGTGGCCGTCGCGCAGCTCGATCACGCGCTTGGCGAACTCGGCGACCTCCGGCTCGTGCGTGATCAGCACGACGGTGCGGCCGGCGTCGTTCAGCTCCACCAGCAGCCGCATGATCTCGACCGTGGAGGTGGTGTCCAGGTTCCCGGTGGGCTCGTCGGCCAGGATGATCGCCGGGTTGGTCACCAGCGCGCGCGCAACGGCCACCCGCTGCTGCTGCCCACCCGAGAGCTCGTTCGGCATGTGGCCCGCGCGTTCGGCGAGCCCCACCCGGTCCAGCGCCGCCAGCGCCCGCTCCCGGCGGCGGCTCTTGTCCCCGGCGTAGATGAGGGGCAGCTCGACGTTGCGCACGGCGGACGTGCGGGAGATCAGGTTGAACGACTGGAACACGAAGCCGATGCGCGTGTTGCGGATGGCCGCCAGCTTGTTGTCGCGCAGCTTGCTGACGTCGATCCCGTCCAGCATGTAGTACCCATGGCTCGGCACGTCCAGGCAGCCGAGGATGTTCATCATCGTGCTCTTGCCCGAACCCGACGGGCCCATGATCGCGACGAAGTCCCCTTCCTCGATCAGCAGGTCGACCGGGCCGAGCGCCCGCACCTGGACCTCGCCGTTGCCGTAGACCTTCGAGACGTCGTGCAGCTCGATCATGATTCCCCCCTGCAAGGCAGCCGTCCCCTCGACCACCCCGATCGTCCCAACGAGCGACCGAGCTTGGGGGTACGGCGTACTCATAATCTGCCACGAGTGACCCGGGCCACGTCACGCGGGTCCATTCGGGTGGCCGTTCGGGGGATCAGGGGGTGCCCGGCCGGGGGCCGGTGTAGGCCGCGCGCGGGCGCAGGTTCCGCCCGCTACCCCGCGGAGCTGTCGCCCCATGATCGGCGATTCGGCGCGTTCTCGGGTCGAATTCGCCCGTTTCCGCGCCCAAGCAATGATCATGCCCCGAAGATCGGCCTCCGGCGCCGTTCACGCGGGCGACGCTGTTGCGCACGCACGACCCTTGCTCTAGTTTGTTCCGTGCGACGGAACTCAGTTCCATCTCTGGATCGGCTGACGAGGGAGTCCGGCATGAGACGAGGGAAGGCAGTCGCGCTCGCGGGCATGGCCGCGGCGGCGCTACTGGTGAGCGCGTGCAGCGCGGGCACCGGGGTCCCGGGCCCGGTCGGCGGCGACCCGGCCGACGGCGGCTCCGCCGCGACCAGCGCCGAGACCGTGTTCCGGGTCGCGTTCAACCAGCCGGAGAACCACCCGCAGTTCAAGGCCATGCAGGCCATGGGTGAGCGGCTGGCCGAACGCACCGGCGGCAAGTACGGCATCGAGGTCTACCCGAACGAGACGCTCGGCGCGCAGCGCGAGACGATCGAGCTGGTCCAGTCCGGCTCGTTGGACATGTCGATCGTCGCCAGCCCGCTGCTGGAGAACTTCAACCCCGACTTCGTGGTCTTCAACCTGCCGTTCACCTTCGACTCGCAGGACCACCAGCGGAAGGTCACCAACGACCCGGCGATCGTGTCCGAGCTCTACTCGTCGCTGGACGGCCAGGGCATCCACGTGCTGGCGGCGTTCCACGGCGGCGTCCGCTCGATGTACAACCCGGACAGGCCGATCACCGAGCCCGCGGACCTCGCCGGGATGAAGGTCCGCGTCATCGAGTCCGACACGAACATCGCGATGATCCGGCTGATGGGCGGCAGCGGCACTCCCATGGGGATGGGCGAGGTCTACACGGCCCTGCAGTCCGGCGTCATCGACGCCGCCGAGAACAACGAGCTGACCTACTTCAACTCCAAGCACTCCGAGGTCGCGCCGTACTACAGCTACACCCGCCACCTCATGCTCCCGGACTACCTGATCGTCAACCCGGCCGTGCTCGAGGGGATGTCCCCGGAGCACCGCGCGATCTTCGACGAGGAGATCCGGGCGACGGTCGAGGAGGAGGGGGCGCTCTGGAAGACCCAGATCGCCGAGGCCACGCAGGCGGCGAAGGACGGGGGCGCGCAGTTCAACGAGGTGGACACCGCGGCGTTCGCGGCCGCCATCCGGCCGCTGGTCACGCAGAAGCTGACCAACGACGTCACCCGCCGGATCCACGAGCAGACCCGCGCGGCCGCCGCGACGGCCGGCTGACCGGGAGAGCGACGACGATGACCGCCGTCAAGAACGCGCTCGACCGGGTGCTGACCGTGGTGTGCGCGGTGCTGTTCGCCGCGCTCGTGCTCGACGTGACCTGGCAGGTGTTCAGCCGGCAGGTGCTCGCCAGCCCCAGCGGCTGGTCGGAGGAGCTCGCCAAGTACCTGTTCATCTGGCTGGGCCTGTTCGCGGCCGCGCTCGTGTTCGGCGAGCGTGGTCACATCGCCATGGACGTCGTGGTGGTGCGGCTGCCGCGGTCCGCCCAGGTGGTGCTGGCGGTCCTCGTCCAGGTCGCGATCCTGGTCTTCACCGGCATGGTGCTGGTCTGGGGCGGGCTGCTGGTGTCGCACCTGGCCTGGGACCAGAACCTCACCGGGCTGCCGGTCACCGTCGGCCCGCTCTACCTGGCCCTCCCGTTGAGCGGCGCGTTGATCGCCTTCTACAGCCTCTACCACCTCGTGCGCGTCCTCACCGGTGCCGAGCGCCCGGTGGAGGACGAGACCGCCCACGAGCTCGTCTGAGAACTGGAGGAGCGTCCATGGACCCCGTCTCGCTCGCCGCCCTCCTGCTGCTGGTCGGGATCGCCGTGCTGCTGGTCATCGGTGCCCCGATCAGCATCGCGGTCGGCCTGGCGTCGCTCGCGGCGATGTTCGTCTTCCTCGGCACCGAGGAGGGCGTGCTGGCCGCCGCCCAGCAGATCTTCCGCGGGATCAACTCGTTCCCGCTGCTGGCCATCCCGTTCTTCGTGCTGGCCGGCGTGGTGATGAACACCGGCGGCATCGCGCTGCGGCTGGTCAACGCGGCCAAGGTCCTGGTCGGTTGGGCGCCGGGCTCGCTGGCGCAGACCAACGTGGCCGCCAACGCGTTGTTCGGTGCCGTCAGCGGCTCCGGGGTGGCAGCGGCCGCCGCGGTCGGCTCGGTCCTGACACCGCTGCAGGCGGCGGAGCGCTACGACCGCAGCTTCGCCGCGGCGGCCAACGTCGCGTCCGCGCCGTCCGGGATGCTCATCCCGCCCAGCAACCTGATGATCGTCTACTCGCTGGTGTCCGGCGCCTCGGTCGCGGCGCTGTTCGTCGGCGGCTACCTGCCCGGCATCGCCTGGGCGCTGGTCTGCATGGCGGCGGTGCACCTGTACGCCCGGCGCCGGCCCGAGCTGCGCGCCAGGGAGCGGCTCGGCCTGGCGCAGTCGGCCAAGGTACTGCTGGACGCGGTGCCGTCGCTGCTGCTGATCGTCGTGGTGATCGGCGGGATCCTCGCCGGCCTCTTCACCGCGACCGAAGCGTCCTGCATCGCGGTGCTCTACGCGCTGTTGCTGTCGTTCCTCTACCGCGCGATCACGGTGCGGCAGCTGCCCGGCATCCTCGTCGACGCCGCGCGGACCACGGCCGTCGTCATGTTCCTGATCGGCGTCTCGACCGTCATGGGCTTCGTCCTGTCGTTCGCCCGGGTCCCCCAGACGGTGGCCGACGGGCTGTTCGGCCTCACCACCAACCCGGTCCTGATCCTCCTGCTGATCGCGCTCGTGCTGCTGGTCGTCGGCTGCTTCATGGACGCGACGCCGGCGGTGCTGATCTTCACGCCGATCTTCCTGCCGATCGTGGAGAGCTTCGGCATCCACCCGGTCCACTTCGGCGTCATGATCGTGCTCGGGGTCTGCATCGGCACCATCACGCCGCCGGTCGGCACGATCCTGTTCGTCGGCGCGCGGGTGGCGGACCTCGGGATCGAGCCCGTCGTCCGCCGGCTCGTCCCGTTCTTCGCCGCGCTCCTCGTCGTCCTCGTCATCGTGATCTTCACGCCGGGGCTGTCGCTCTGGCTGCCCACCCTGCTGGGCCTCCTGTAGAGAAAGGGCTTCCATGGAGCAGCGCTACGCCACCTCCCCCGAGCAGGTCCCCGGGATGGACACCGGACAGCTGCGCCGCCGCTACCTCGTCGAGGACCTGTTCGTCGCCGACGAGGTGCGCGCGACCTACACCCACCACGACCGGGTCGTGCTCGCCGGCGTCCAGCCGGTGACCCGCGCCGTGGCGCTGCCGGGGTTCCCGGAGATCCGCAGCGACCACTTCTTCGAGCACCGGGAGGCCGGGATCGTCAACGTCGGGGGCGCCGGCACGATCGCCGTCGACGGCACGGCCCACAAGGTGGGAAAGGGGTCGTGCCTCTACGTGGGGCGGGGTGCGCAGGACGTGACGTTCGCGTCCGAGGACGGTGCCGCACCCGCACGGTTCTACCTGTTCTCCGCCCCGGCGCACACCGCCCACCCGACCACGTTCGTCGAGGCGGGCACCGGCACCGTGCGCGAGCTCGGCGACGGCCTCACCTCCAACCGGCGCACGCTCAACCAGTACATCCACGAGAACGGGGTGCGCAGCTGCCAGGTCGTGATGGGCGTGACGACGCTGCACGCGGGCAGCATGTGGAACACGATGCCGGCACACACCCACGACCGGCGGATGGAGGCGTACCTGTACTTCGACCTGCCGGCCGACGCCCGGATCGTCCACCTCATGGGTGAGCCGTCGCAGACCCGGCACCTGGTGGTCGCCGACGGGCAGGCGGTGATCTCACCCAGCTGGTCGGTGCACTGCGGGTTCGGCTCGGCCAGCTACAGCTTCGTCTGGGCCATGGCAGGGGAGAATCAGTGCTTCGACGACATGGACGGCGTCCCCATCACCGAGATGCGGTGAGCCCGGGATGCGCTGAACCCGGACAGGTGAGAGATGCCCCCCGAGAGCCCCGCGACCGGTGAACGATCGAGCGCGAGCGAGAAGACCCTGCTCGTGCTGTCGGCGGTGCTGACCCATCCCCGGTTCACCGACGTGGTGGAGGCCACCGGGCTGGCGAAGGCCACCGTGCACCGGATCCTGTCCACGCTGGTGGACCGCGGATACGTCGCGGTGGGCCGGGACGGCCAGTACCTGCCGGGGCCGACGGTCCTGTCCCTCGCCGGGCGGGCGCTGCAGCAGATCGACATCTCGGCGATCGCCCAGCCGATCGTCGACGAGCTGGTGGCCCGCGTGCAGTGCACGGTGCACGTAGGCGTCGCGAACGCCGACGAGATCATCTACCTGATCCGCGCCGACTCGGACAAGCCGTACCGGATGCCGTCCCGCGTGGGCCTGGCCATCCCGATGCACTCCTCGGGCATCGGGAAGGTCGTTCTCTCCGGTTTCACCGACGAGGGGCTCGCCCACTACGCGACCCGCACCGGGCTGGCGCCGCGCACCGAGCACACGATCACGGACCTGGAGACGCTGCGCCGGGCCGTCGCCACCGTGCGGGAACGCGGTTTCGCCGAGGACGACGAGGAGAACGTCCCCGGCGTGCGCTGCGTTGCGGCGCCCGTGCGGGACCACACCGGAACGATCAAGTACGGGTTGAGCATCTCCACGCTGAAGCTCGAGCACACCGCCGAGCAGGTGGCGGCGATGGCTCCGTACGCCACCGAGGCGGCCGACAAGGTCTCGGCCGCACTCGGATACACCCCCTGAGCACGCACGAGTAGGAGAACCACCGCGCCATGACCGCTGCGACCACCCCCGCCGCCTACGCGGAGAGCCTCTTCGGCCTCGACGGCAGGCTGGCCGCGGTGACCGGGGCGAGCCGGGGCATCGGCCTCGCGATCGCGGACTGCCTCGCGGCAGCGGGCGCCGACATCATCGCCGTGGGCTCCGGACGGCCCGGCGGCGACGAGGAGGTACGGGCCGCCGTCGAGGGACGCGGCCGGAAGCTCATCGCCCTGGCGGCGGACCTCGCCGACCGTGACCAGGTCGCCGCCCTCGCCGCGGACCTCGCCGCGCGCGACGTCGACATCCTGGTCAACAACGCCGGCGCGATCCGCCGCGCCCCCGCCGCCGGGCACCCCGACGCGGACTTCGACCACGTCGTCGACGTGAACCTGCGGGCCACGTTCGTGCTCTCCCGCGAGGTCGGGCGCGCGATGGTGCACCGGGGCGGCGGCAAGATCGTGAACACCGCGTCGATGCTGAGCTTCCAGGGGGGCGTGCTGGTTCCCGGTTACGCCGCGTCCAAGTCGGCGGTGGCCGGGCTCACCAAGGCGCTGGCCAACGAGTGGGCGGACAAGGGCGTGAACGTCAACGCCGTGGCGCCCGGCTACGTCGCCACGGCCAACACCAGCGACCTGCGCGCGGACCCGGTCCGCAGCCGCGCCATCCTCGACCGGATCCCGGCCGGCCGCTGGGCCGAGGCCGGCGACATCGCGGGCGCCGTCCTGTTCCTCTGCTCCCGCGCCGCCGACTACGTGCACGGCGCGGTGCTCCCGGTGGACGGCGGCTGGCTCGCCCGCTGACCCGCGGGTTCGCGAGTGAGAAATTCGGAACAACGACGAGATGAGGAAGCTGAATTGAGCCTGTTCGCGGTGTTCTACACCTACGCCGAAGGTTCGGACGACAAGCGGGACGAGCATCGGCCGGCACATCGGGCGTTCCTGCGCGAGTTGCACGAGGCCGGGAAGTTGAAGGTGTGCGGACCGTGGGGCCCCGAGGAGGCCCCCGGCGGGATGCTGATCTTCGAAGGGGAGGGCGCGGCCGAGATCGGCGCGCTGCTCGACCACGACCCGTTCGCGGAGGTCGGGGTCGTCGCGGAACGCTCGATCAAGTCCTGGGGGATCGTCATCGGCGAACTCGGCTGAGGTCGCGATCACAAATCGTACGAACGACACTTTCGTCCGATAGGTCCGGACGAGAGTGCCGTCCGTACGACGGATTCGCAGTTTCCTGAACTCACCAATCAGTGGGACGCTTCTCCGCACCACGAGAGGAGCGGCCTTGGACGGGCGCGAGGGTGTGGAGGCATTCGGGTACCAGCAGGAGCTCAAGCGGTCGCTCTCGTTCACCGACCTGCTGGTCTACGGCCTGATCTTCATGGTGCCGATCGCTCCGTTCGGCATCTTCGGCAGCGTCTACCAGGCCTCGGGCGGGATGGTCGCCCTCGCCTACGCCATCGGGATGCTGGCGATGGCGTTCACCGCCGCCTCGTACGCCCAGATGGCGCGCGCGTTCCCGATGGCGGGCTCGGTCTACGCCTACGCCGGGCGCGGCATCGCGCAGCCCGTCGGGTTCCTCGCGGGCTGGATGGTGCTGCTCGACTACGTGCTGGTGCCCGGGCTGCTGTACCTCATCGCCGGCATCGCGATGAACTCGACCGTGCCGGCGATCCCGGTGTGGCTGTGGATCGTGGCCTTCGTCGTGCTCAACACGGCGGTCAACTACCTCGGCATCGAGATGACCGCACGCGTCAACAAGATCATGCTCGTCGCGGAGCTCGTGGTGCTCGTGATCTTCCTGGTCATCGGGATCGGCGCGCTGGCGGGCGGTGCGGGACGCGGGTTCGACCTCGGCCCGGTCTACGACAGCAGCACGTTCTCGGTGGGCCTGGTGTTCGGGGCGGTCTCGATCGCCGTGCTGAGCTTCCTCGGGTTCGACGGCATCTCCACGCTCGCCGAGGAGAACCGGGAGTCGGCCCGGTCGATCGGCAAGGCGATGATCGGCGCGCTCGCGATCGCCGGCACGCTGTTCATCGTGCAGACCTGGGTGGCCGCGCTGCTCGTCCCGAATCCGCAGGCCCTCGTCGCCGACGGCGATCCGGGAGGCACGGCCTTCTACGACGCCGCGGCCGTGGCCGGCGGGGCATGGCTCGCCACGCTCACCGCCATCGCCACCGCGATCGCGTGGGGCTTCGCCAACTCCCTCGTCGCGCAGGCCGCGACGTCCCGGCTGCTCTTCGCCATGGCCCGGGACCGCCAGCTGCCCGCCGTGCTGTCCCGGGTGCACCCCGCCCGCCGGGTACCGGTCAACGCCACGCTGCTGGTCGCCGCCGTGTCGCTCGTCCTCGGCATCACGATGAGCACCCGAGACGACGGCATCACGCTGCTGTCCACCCTGGTCAACTTCGGCGCGATGACCGCGTTCCTCGTGCTGCACGTCTCGGTGGTCGTCCACTTCGCGGTGCGGCAGCGCAGCACCGACTACTGGCGCCACCTCGCCGTGCCGGTGATCGGGTTCGCGATCCTCGCCTTCGTCGTCGTGAACGCGCAGGTCGCGGCGCAGACCCTCGGCTTCGCCTGGCTGCTGGTCGGCCTCGTCCTCCTCGGCGTGGTGGTGGCCACCGGACGGCGGCCGCCCGTGATCACCTGACCGCGGCCGGTCGGCGGGCGCGGTGCGCCGAGTAGAGCCCGAGCCCCGCCAGCACCAACGCGAGCGGTGGGAACCAGAACGCCGCCGCGACCGCCAGCACGAGGTTGGCGCCGGCGATCCGCGCCCAGTTCCGGCGCACGGGATCCGACGGCGGCGCCGCCCGCGTCCCGAGGGCCGGGCGGCGGAGCGCGAACCCGAGCTGCACGAGCGCGAGCCCCGCGAAGACGGCGGCCCACACCGGCGCCCCGTCGGCGAAGTGCCACACCGACAGCACCGCGAGGCAGGCGGTGGCGACGGCGCTGCCGGGCCTCATCGCACCCGTCCCAGGTTCAGGAAAGCCACATTCATGAACCTGCAGGACAGGAATGTGGCTTTGCTGAACTTCCGGAGCCGGCCCATCACACGAACAGCTGCCACGTCGAGACCACCCCCAGCACCGTGAGGAGGATCCCGGACAGCAGCACCCACCACCGGCCCGCCGGGGTGAGGCGGTAGGCCTCGGGCAGGACCTTCCGTTCGGTCCACAGGATCGCGAGGCAGAACAGGCCGGAGGCCAGCAGGCCGCCGAGCACCGAGGCCGGCGTCACGATCACCACCAGCTCGCCGACCGTCCACACCAGCGCGAGGCTCGCGAGCAGGATGTAGCCGTACATCCACGGCCGCAGGGCGCGCGGCCCGGTGCGGCGCAGCCGCCCGAACACCGGGGAGAGCGTCTCGTACGCGGTGTAGGTGTAGAGCTCCCAGAACGCGTACAGCGAGCCGAAGAACGCGAAGAAGACCGCGACGTAGTAGAGGTACTCGAGCGTCGGGTGCACCGCCGTGAGGAACTGGGCCTGGTAGGTGAGGGTGTCGTTGCCCTCGGGGATCAGCTGCTCCGCCGCCAGCAGGGACGCGCCGTTGATCATGAACATGCACGCGAACACCACGATCGCGACGAACGACAGCACCGTGTCGCCCAGCGGGGCCCGGCTCCAGGCCCGCCCGCGGTCCACCTGCTCGGGCTCCTCGGACAGCGGCAGCCGCGTCCCGCGGGGCAGGGCCGCGAGCCGCTCGGCCAGCGCGGTCTGGTCGGGCCGCCCGAGCATGCCCCAGCGCTTCTCGCGCAGCATGCCGGCGTAGCCGATGTAGTCGTAGGTGCCGCCTCCGACCGCGCCCAGGTAGACGGCGAGCTCGAGCCACACGGAGCGCTCGGCGACGTCCGGGTAGACGCCGGCGACCCAACCGTTGTACTCGGGGACGGTCGGCAGCAGCCCGGCGAGCGCGGCGAGCCAGTCCGGTTGCAGCACGACGACGCTGACGGCGATGGCGAGCAGCATGAACCCGACGATGATGGTCTGGGCGGTCTCCAGGCGCTGGTAGCCGCCGAACCACGAGAGGAGGCCGGACAGCACGATCAGGCCGGTGGCCCACAGCGCGCCGGTGCCGATCGCGGTGATCGTCGCCATCAGGTCGCCGAGCGCGACGCCGAGCCCGCCGACCCACGACGGGACGGCCGCGATCGACACCACGCCCATGAGCAGCGTGAACCAGCCGCGCGGGCCGCGGAACAGGGTGGCCCAGCGCGCCATCGGGTGCTCGCCGGTGATCACGGTGTACCGGTTGAACGAGTACGCGAGCGCCGCCTTGGCGGCCGCCGACACCACGAACGCCCACAGCAGCGCGTACCCGAAGAGCGCACCGCCGCGGGCGGCGAACACCATCTCGCCGGTGCCGATGTTCGCCGAGGCGACGATCGCGCCGGGTCCCAGCACGGACAGGGCGGTGACCAGCGTCAGCCTGCGCCGCAGGTTCTGTGGTGGCTCGGGATAGGTGAGGAAATCGGTCGTCTCGGATGGGTTCGTCGATGGGTTCGGCACAGCCGCTCCTTTGCGGTTGTTATTCGGAGGCCATCTCCCGTTCCATGTCGTGCAGCATCTGCACGCGACGCCGGAAGGCCGGGTCGGTGCTGAAGCGGGCGGAGAGGAACTCCTCCAGCACCTGCGCGGCGATCGCGGGCCCCACCAGCCACGCCCCGATGCACACGACGTTGACGTCGTCGTGCTCGACGGCCTGGCGTGCGGTGTAGGTGTCGTGGGCGACGGTCGCGCGAATCCCGGCGATCTTGTTGGCGGCGATCGCGGCGCCGACGCCGGTGCCGCACACGAGCACGCCCCGATCCGCCTCGCCCGACCGCACCGGGCCGCTCACCGCCTTGGCGACGTCCGGGAAGTCCACCGGGTCGGCGCTGCGGGCGCCGACGTCGAGCACCTCGTGCCCGAGACCTTCGAGCACGGAGCGCACGTGCTCCTTGAGCGCGAAGCCCGCGTGGTCGTTGCCGAGGACGATCTTCATCAACTGCCTCCTCGCATCTGCTCGAGCCAGGCGAGCGACTCGGGTGAGGTTCCGGGGAAGACCTGGTCCGCCTCGAGCAGGAAGCTGCGGTCTCCGTGGTGGGCGAGCTCCTCGTGCACCGCGGCCGGGTCGCCGGCCTCGACGAGGTCGAGGATGCGGCGGTGGCGCCGGGCGTCCCCGGCGAGGGTCTCGTGGGTGCTGCGGGCGCGGCGGTTCATCGCCATGCACATCTGCAGCTGCAGGGCGAGCGAGCGGTAGGCCTCCTCCAGCCTGCGGTGCCCGGCGAGCCCGACCACGGCGACGTGGAATGCGAACCCCCGCTCGTTCACGAGGGCGGCATCCCCCGCCTCGGCGGCGCGCTCCAGCGCCGCGTACGCCTCCCGGCACCGCTCGATGCGCTCCGGCGCGCGGCACGGCACCCCGAGGTCGACGGCGAGGCGCTCGAGGTCGTGGCGCAGCGTGACGATCTCGTAGACGTCGTGCAGCGTGAGCGGGGTCACCACCACCCCCCGACGGGGGGAGCGCACGACGAGCCGCTCCTGCTCGAGCACGCGCAGTGCTTCCCGCAGCGGCGGCTTGCTGACGCCCAGCGCGCCGGCGACCTGGCTCTCCACCACGCGATCTCCCGGGCGCAGCTCCCCAGCGAAGATCATCTTCCGGACGGCGGCAGCGGCGAGCTGGGTGATGCTCGGCGGCGCCTCGATGCGCCGGCCGATGGGTTCGGCCACGGCACCTCCTGGAAGCGATTTCGCGCGTGGCTCTTGTCTCCTGGCGACGAACTTCTGTAGACAGTAGGCCAGCTTGCCATTGCCGCCAAGACTCTCCGGAGGCGCGCGTGCTCGACCGGGACGCCCAACCCCCACTCGCCGGCATCACGGTGCTCGAGGTCGGGGCGTTCATGGCGGCGCCCTTCGCGACCATGCAGCTCGCCGACCTCGGCGCCACCGTCCTCAAGATCGAGGCCCCCGGCTCGGGCGACCCGGTACGGGCCACCGGCCCGTTCGTCGAAGGGCACAGCTCGCCGTTCGCGCGGCTCAACCGCAACAAGCGCTCCGTGGTGCTCGACCTGAAGTCCGACGCCGGGCGGGAGGCGCTCCTGCGGCTCGCCGCCTCGGCCGACGTCCTGGTCGAGAACCTGCGGCCGGGCGCGATGCGCAGGCTCGGCCTCGACCACGACACCGTGCGGTCGGCGGCCCCGCACCTCGTCTACGCCTCGGCGTCCGGGTGGGGCCAGGACGGCCCGCTGGCGCCACTCCCCGGCCTGGACATCATGGCGCAGGCCCGCGGGGGCCTGATGAGCATCACGGGAACCCCCGACGGGGAGCCCACGAAGGTCGGCGTGCCGATCTGCGACCTCGTGTGCGCGCTCTACGTCGCGCTCGCGGTCACCGCCGCGCTGCGGGAGCGCGACCGCACCGGGCTCGGCCAGCACATCGACGTCTCCCTGCTGGAGGCGGGCGTGTCCTTCGCCGTCTGGGAGGCCGGCCGGTACTTCGCCACCGGGGAGGTCGGCCGCCCGCTCGGGTCGGCGCACCAGAGCAGCGCGCCGTACCAGGCGGTCCGCACCGCGGACGGCCACGTCACCCTCGGGGCCGTCACGCCCAAGACGTGGACCGGCATGTGCGAGGTGCTCGGGCTCACCGCCCTGCAGGACGACCCGCGCTACGCCGACGCCTTCGGCCGGCACGCGCACCGCGAGGCGCTGATCGCCCGGATCGAGGACGTGACGCGCGGCTGGACCAGCGCCGACCTGGTGCGCGCGCTCGACGGGGCCGGAGTGCCGTGCGCGCCGATCGCCGACTACGCCGAGGTGTTCACCGACGAGCACCTGAACCGGCGCGACTACTTCTGGGACGCGGAGCACCCCGTCCTCGGGCCGGTACGCCAGCTGGGTTCGCCGATGCGCTTCTCGCGCACGCCGGCCTCCCGCGGCGCCGCGGGCCCGCTGCTCGGAGAGGGCACGGCCGACGCGCTGCGGACGGTCGGCTACTCCGAGGAAGAGATCACCGAGCTCACCGCGCAGGGCAGCGTCGCCCCTACGGATGCGCGGGACAGGGAGGATCCGGCATGAGAAACCGTGCAGGTAGGACCGCGCTGGCGGTCGCGGTCGTCGGCGCGCTCGCGCTGGCCGGCTGCGGCGGCAACAGCGGTGGCGATGACGCCGCCGGCGGGTGGCAGCCCGACGGTGACGTCACGATGATCGTGCCGTTCGCCGCGGGCGGCGGGAGCGACCGGGCGGGCCGCGCGCTCGCCGCGGCCATCGAGGCGGCCGCCCCGGACGTCGGCGTCTCGGTCGAGAACCGGGAGGGCGGCTCGGGCGCCGTCGGCTACTCGTACTTCCTAGGCCGGAACGGCGACGCGGAGACGCTGCTCGCCACGGAGACGGCGTTGCTGGCCCTGCCCACGAGCGGCGACGTCCAGTTCACGTTCGAGGACTTCACCCCGATCATGAAGATCGCCGAGGACTTCACGCTCCTCGTGGTGCCGGCCGCGGCGCCCTACCAGACGTGCTCGGACGTGGTGAACGCCGCGCGCGGGCAGCGGGTCGTGGCCGGGATCAGCGGGACGACCGGGCTGGACAACATCGTCTTCTCCCTCACCGAGAAGGAGACCGGCGCGAAGTTCGACCGGGTGGCCTTCGAGTCCGGTGGGGAGCTCATCGCGGCCCTGCTCGGCGGGCAGATCGACTTCGCCTCGCTGAACCCGGGTGAGGTGATCGGGCAGCTCGAGTCGGGCGACCTGCGCGCCCTGTGCGCGTTCGCCGAGAAGCGCTACGACTACGGGGAGCTGAAGGACATCCCGACGGCCACCGAGCAGGGCATCCCGGTGTCGTTCGCGCAGTTCCGCGGGGTGCTGGCGCCGGGTGGCATCGACGAGGAGCAGCGCACGTTCTGGATCGACACGATGCAGCGCGCGCTCCAGACCGACGAGTACCGCAAGTACGTCGAGGACAGCTACCTGCAGCCGATCACGGCGCCCGGGCCGGAGTTCGTCGACTACCTGAACCGCAACCAGACCCTGCTGGAGGAGGCGCTGAAGCAGTGACCGAGCCAGCGGCGACGGAGCCGACGGCCGGCGTGGCGGCCCCACCGCAGGAGGAGACCGCGGGCCCCGGCGCGCAGGCCGTCGCGTTCGGGGTCCTCGCGGTCATCGGGGCCGCGGTGTTCGCCACCTCGTTCGGCTACGGGATCCTCGGCGAGGACGACCGGGTCGGCCCGGGCCTGCTCCCGATGGTGACCGGCCTGCTGCTCCTGCTGCTGTGCGGCGGGCAGCTCCTCGTCCGGCTGGGGCGCCTGCGTCGGGCGGGCGAACGCGAGCAGCAGGCGCCCGGGATGGACGCCTCCGGGAACGCCGCGCCGCAACGGGTCCGCCGGCTGTGGACGGTGGTCGTCGCGACCCCGGTCGCGGTGCTGCTGATCCCCCTGCTCGGGTTCCTGCCCGCGCTCGGGCTGCTCGTGCTGTTCATCGCCGCCGTCGTCGAGCACCGGCCACCGCTCGTGGCGCTCGCCGTCACGGCGGTCGCCGTGGCCGCCGGGTACGGCGTGTTCATGGAGTTCCTGGACGTCCCGCTCCCGACCGGCCTGGTCGGCGACGTGCTGGGGTGGTGACGGCATGCTCGACAACCTGATGCTCGGCTTCGAGACGGCGCTCTCGGTCGAGAACGTGCTGTGGTGCTTCGTCGGGGTCCTCCTGGGCACCGTGATCGGGGTGCTGCCCGGCCTCGGCTCCACCACCGGCGTGGCGATCCTGCTGCCGCTCACACTCGACTTCGAACCGGTGTCGGCGCTGATCATGCTCGCCGGCATCTACTACGGCGCCCAGTACGGGGGCACGATCACCTCCGTCCTGATCTCGACGCCCGGCGAGGCGGCCACGGTCGTCACGACCATCGACGGCTACCAGATGGCGCGGCGGGGGCGGGCCGGCGCGGCGCTGGCGATCTCCGCGATCGGCTCGTTCGTCGCCGCGATCATCTCGCTCGCGCTGCTGATGGCCCTCGCTCCCCCGTTCGCCGACTTCGCGCTGCGGTTCGGGCCACCGGAGATGCTGGCCGTCATGGTGCTCGGCCTGGCGACCATCGTCAGCTTCTCCGGCGAGGACCGGGTGCTCGGCGCCACCATGGCCGTGCTCGGGCTCCTCATCGCGATGGTGGGCGTCGACACGGGCAGCGGGGTGGCGCGCTACACGTTCGGTTCGGTCGACCTGCTGTCCGGCATCCCGTTCGTCGAGGTGATGATCGGGCTGTTCGCGGTGGGCGAGGTGCTGCACCAGATCCACGAGGGTGCGGCCGCGCCGATCCGGGCCCGCTTCCGGGAGCTCTTGATCAGCCGCGAGGACCTGAAGCGCTCCGCCGGGCCGATCCTGCGCGGCAGCGGGCTCGGGTTCCTGTTCGGCTGCCTGCCGGGCGCCGGATCGACGCTGGCGTCCTTCATGGCGTACGGGGTCGAGAAGCGGGTCTCCAAGCGCAAGGACGAGTTCGGCCGCGGCGCGATCGAGGGCGTCGCGGCGCCGGAGAGCGCCAACAACGCCGCCGCCAACGCCAACTTCGTGCCGACGCTCACCCTCGGCGTGCCGGGCGGAGCGACCACGGCCGTGCTGCTCGGCGCGTTCACGATCTACGGCATCCAGCCCGGGCCGCTGCTGTTCGACCAGCAGCCGGAGCTGGTGTGGGGGCTGCTCACGTCCTTCTTCATCGGCAACGTGATCCTGCTCGTCCTCAACCTGCCGCTCGCGCCGGTGTTCGCCCAGCTCCTGCGGGTGCCCTACGGCTACCTCTACCCGCTGATCCTCTTCACGAGCCTGCTCGGCGCGTACGCGATCTCCAACAACACCTTCAGCGTGTGGGTCGTGCTCGTCTTCGGGCTGGTCGGCTACGCGATGAAGCGCCTCGGCTTCCCCACCGCCCCGCTCGTGCTGGGGCTGGTGCTCGGGCCGCTGTTCGAGAAGGCGCTGGTGCAGACGAGCTCGATCGGCGACGGGAACCTGCTGATCGTCTTCACCCGGCCGCTGTGCGTCGTGGTGCTCGTGCTCGCGGTGCTGCTGGTGGTCGGCCCGGTGATCGTCACCCGGATGAGGTCGACGCGCTCCCGCCAGAAGAGCAGCACCCTCGTCGGATGACCCTGCCCCCTCGTGAGTGGATACGAGTGCTCCAGCACCCGTATCCACTCACGGGTCGTTCGACTGCACGAGCGAGCGCCGGCGCACCGGAAGTGTGCCGGAAGAAGTGCTCATCGAGTGCGCTGTTTCCGGGTGGACGAAGGGCGCCCGCGGCGGCGTGCGAAGCTGGGGCGGCACGCCAGGACGAACCGAGGTGATCTGGAGCACAGGGCACTGGGCGAACCGCCACCGGGCCGTCCATCGTTCGATCACCCCGGTACCGGGGAGCGACCAGGACGTGGCCGACTGGGGGAGGGACCAGGATGGATGCAACCGGCGCGGGCACCAGCGCCGGGCCCGCGGAGGCCGCCGGGAGCGCCGAGGACGCCACCGCCGGTCCACCCCGCCCGGTCGGCCGGGCCGACGCCACGGGGCCCCTGCCCGTCCAGCCGCCGGCCGCTCCCACCGGACCGCTGCCGGCCTCGCCGCCCGGCTCCTGGTTCGACCCCGGCGCCGCCACCGACACGGCCACCGAGACGGCCGCCCAGCCCGTCGCTCCGAACGGCTCCCCACCCTCCTGGTTCGCGACCGGGCCGCTCCCGGCCGTTCCCACCGGCCCGGAGGTCGCCACGCCACCCGCCGGCGCAGCCGCTCCCCAGGCGGCGCCCGGCCCGCCCCCTGTTCCCGTCGACCAGTCCGGTCCCGCCCCGGCCGGTCTCTTCGAACCCGCGGCGGGCCCGCAGCCCACGGTGCCCACACCGACCCCGCCGACCGCGGCCATCCCCGTCGTCGACCCGCAGGTCCCCGCAGGCACGGACCCCACCGGCGACATCCCCGTCGTCCCGGCCCCCACCGCCGACCCGTCCCCTCCGACGGGAGCCATCCCGGTCCCGCCCCCGACCGGCGCCCCGCCCGCACCCGCCGGGCTCTTCACCCCGGCCACGCCGCCGGTGAACGCCCCGGCCGGTCCCGGCGCACCGGCCGACCTCTTCTCCCCGGCCGACCCGCCGCAGCAGCCGGCGATGCCGAGCCCGCCGGAACCGCCCACCGGCCTCTTCGCCGCGGTCGCCCCACCACCACCCGCCGCGCCTGCTCCCGCCGCGCCTCCGATGCCGGCCGAGCCGGCGCGGTTCGCCGACGCGACCGGGCCCATGCCGGCGGTCGCCGCCGCGGCCGGCCCGCCCGCCGTACACCCGCCCCCGGCGGGACCGGCCGGCCCGCCGCCGCCTCCACCCGCGCCCGAGGCGCCGCCCCGCACGGACGCATGGTCGTTCCCCCCTGCCCCGGCCCAGCCCGCCGGCACGGACCCCTGGTCACCGCCATCGGACGACCGCCGGCCCGGCGCCGCGCAACCGCTCACCACGCCGGCGGCCGGAGGCCATGCCGCGGGCCTGACCATGGTGACGGGCTCGAAAACCGCCACCACGCAGTCGAAGCGCCGGGCGTGGCCGCTCACCGTCGTCGGCGTCCTCGTCGCCGTCGCGGCCGGGATCGCGCTGGTGTTCTCCGTCGCCCGCACGAACCCCGCCGACCTCGCCACGACGGCCGCATCCGACGCCGGCGGCTGGCCCGGCGCCCACTACCAGGGCACCGTCGCCGCGATCGACGGCGGCGAGATCCGCTTCGACCTGACGGTCACCGCCGACGGCGCCTCGGGCACCCTGTCCCGCGACGGCGGCCAGGCCACGGCCGAGCTCCTGTGGGACCAGGACGGTTCGCTGATCCGCGCCAACCGGGAGTGGTGGCTGTACCACCACCCGACGCGCGCCGACGACCTCGCCGACACCTGGGTGGCCCAACCGGACACCGAGACGCAGGAGATCGACCCGGTCCTGCACCTGAACGGCACCGCGCTCGCCGACTACGTGCGTGGTGGGCAGCCCTCGCAGTGGCAGGCACTCGAGCAGCAACTCGTGGAGGGGCGGTCCGGGATCGTGCTCTTCGACGGCGCCCGGCGGGTCGTCGTCGGCAGCGAGGACACCCATCCGCTCGTCGCCCTCGACGTCGCCCCCAACGCCAGCACTCCCCCCGTGCCGGTCAGCAGGCCGACCGACGAGCAGATCGCCGCGGTCACCGGCGCCGCTGCCCGGGTGCGGCAGGAGGCCGGGCCCAGGACGCTCGCCCAGCTGCTGCAGGAGCGCCCGAACGTCGGCATCCAGCTCCAGCCCGATCCCCTCTGCACGGCCGAGACCTGCAACGTCACCGTCACGGTCACCAACTCCGGCACCGCGCCCGCCCGCGGACGGCTGGAGGTGTCCGCCGACGGCAAGGTCGTGGCGAACCACCCGTTGGACGTCCAGCCGGGCCAGGTGGCGACGTTCACGGCCGGCGCCCCCAACCCGCAGTTCGCCCAGCCCGGCGCCAGCGGCCGGATCCTCTGGGAGACCCGGGCCGTCGACGACTGAGCCCGCGCCGCGTCGCCCCTGGGCGTCGCACACCAACTTCGGCGCCGGCACACCAACTGCAGTTGGTGTGTGAGCACCGAGGTTGGTGTGCCAGCCTCGGGTCGCCCGACCCACAAGGAATTGGGGCCGGGTCACCCGATCGGCCACATTCGCCCGACGCCCCCTGCGCGGTGAATCCCCTGCTCAGCCCTCCGACCAGGGCGGCGGGCTGCACGGACGGGGCCTCCGTTGCGTGGCACAGCACCCGTGAGCAGCGCAAACTCCGTCAATGAACCCCGTCCAGGATCGGCCCTCCACGTGCAACTGCTCGCACGCGGAGGCGCCGAGCCACCACGGCGACCACGCACACTGCTGCACCTTCGTGGAGCTCTCCTTGCGCGCAGGCGCCGATCCCACCGCGCTCCTGGGTGCGTGCCACCGCTCGGACTGCCGCTTCGACGACATGCTCGGCTGCCCCGCATCCCCGATGAACGCGGGAGCCCGCGGGGACCCGACCGCGGCGGGTCGCTGATTCAGCGGACCAGCCCCGCGCGGAACGCCAGCACCACCAGCTGCACCCGGTCCCGGGACTGCGTCTTCGCCAGCAGGTGACCGATGTGGGTCTTGACCGTCGCCTCCGACACGACGAGGTCGGCGGCGATCTCGGTGTTCGACCGGCCCTCCCCCACCAGGCCGAGGACCTCCCGCTCGCGCGGGGTCAGCTCCTCCAGTGCCGCGGTTGTGGCCGGGGTTGCCGGCCGCTGGTCGCCCAGCAGTGGTGCGGTGGCCCGCAGCAGCCGTCGCGTCGAGACCGGGTCGACCATCGAGTCGCCCCGGTGCACCGTCCGGACGGCCTCGATCAGGTCGTCGGGCCGGACGCCCTTGAGCAGGAACCCGCTGGCCCCCGCGCCGATCGCGGCGGTGACCGACTCGTCGAGGTCGAACGTGGTCAACACGATCACCCGCAGGTCCGGCTGCATCGCGACGGCCCGGCGGGTGGCCTCGATGCCGTCCAGCCGGGGCATCCGCACGTCCATCAGCACGACGTCGACGGTGGTCGTCTCCAGCGTCGCGAGCGCCGCCTCGCCGTCGCCGGCCTGGGCGACGACGCTCAGGTCGTCGCAGGAGTCCAGCACCATCGCGAAGCCGGCCCGCACCAACTCCTGGTCGTCGACGAGCATCAACCGGACGGGGTCGTTCACCGTTCTCCTCCGAGGTCAGGGCTCGCGGGCAAGGGGCAGCCGCAGGCGGACGGCGAACCCGCCGTCCGGATGCGGTCCGATCTCGACGGAGCCGCCGTGCAGGGCGGCCCGTTCGCGCATGCCGACCACGCCGTGCCCGCCGCGCGGCGGGGTCGGCCGGGGGCCCTGCGCGCCCTCGTCCCGCACCGAGACGGTGAGCTCGTCGTCGCTCCAGCCGAGGGTGACGTGGGTGGGTGTGTCCCGCCCGGCGTGCTTGATGACGTTCGTCAGCGCTTCCTGCACCACCCGGTAGGCCGTCAGGCCCGCTCCGCCGCGGAGCTCGCGGGGGGTGCCGGTCACCGTCAGGTCGACGGGGAGCCCACCGGCGCGGACCTGCTCGACCAGCGCCGGGAGGTGGTCGGTGCCGGGCTGGGGGCGCTCGGGGCCGTCCGCGTCGAGCGGGCCGGTGTCGCGCAGCACCGCCAGCAGGCCGCGGACGTCGCCGAGCGCCTCCCGCCCGGCGCTGCCGATCCCGGCGAGCACCTCGACGGCCTTCTGCGGGTCGCGCTGGGCGGCGTACTGCCCGCCGTCGGCCTGGGCGATGATCCCGGACAGCGAGTGCGCGACGATGTCGTGCACCTCCCGGGAGATGCGCGACCGCTCGGCCAGCAGCTCGATCCGGACCTCCTGTCGGCGGCCCTCCTCGAGCAGCCGGGCGCGTTCGTGGAGCTGCTCGGCGTGGCGGCGCTGGGCGCGGCGCATCGCGCCGAACAGCAGCACGCACAGCAGCACCAGCAGCATGAACCCGGCGATGAGGATCGGCCCGAGCCAGCCGATCTCGGGATCGGTCAGGAAGAACCCGGAGAGCAGCAGCGGGCCGAACATCCCGACCGCCAGCACCGCGGCAGTGAGCCAACCGGCCCAGCGCGGACCGTAGGCCACTGCCGAGTACCCCATGACCAGGGCGGGCAGGATGTACCCGGCGAGGGTGCCGGAGAACGTGAACGTGCCGGCCGCGGCGACGACCGCGGTCACCGCCGCCGCCGGGACCGGGTATCGCCGCCGGAACACGACCGGTGCCGTGGCGAGCACGGCGACGACGATCGCGAGCGCGCGCGCGTCGCGCGGGACCTTCCCCTCCAGCGTCCACTGCAGCGCGACGAGGAACAGGACGACGGCCAACGCGCCGTCGACGACCATCGGGTTGCGCCGGGCGAAGGAGACGAACCGCTCCACCGGGCCGGGGCGCTCGACGCGGGTCACCGGGCACCTCCCACGCGGGCCGACGCGGCGTGCAGCAACGCTTCGAGCGGACCCCTGCCCACCAGGTTCCGCCAGCCGACCGCGGCGAGGACGGCCCCGGCCACGAACACGGCGGTCACCGGCCACGGGTCGGCGATGACGGCGGCGGTGTCCTGCACCAGCGCGAGCGCGGCGATGTGGCCGGCGTAGAGGGTCAGGGCGAGCGCGCCGGTGGCGGCCGGCGGCGCGAGCAGCCACGGCACCACCCGAGCGGCGAGCAGGCAGGCCCCGAGCACGGCGACGGCGACCCCACCTGCGCCGACGACGTCGAACGGGCTCCCGCTGTGCGGGGTGGCGGTCAGCAGCCACGCCGGCGAGGTGGTGGAGACGGTGCCGTAGGAGCTGCCCGACAGCAGCGCCAGCACCTGGTCCGCGGGCATCGCGAGCTTCTCCGCGGCAGGGGCGACCGAGTCGAGGAGCGCCTGCCGCCCACCGAGCACGTCCACGGCGAGCCATGATCCCCCGTAGCCGAGCACGGCGCCGACCAGGCCACCGGCGATCAGCCGTCCGGCGGGGGCCACCAGGTCGAGGCGACCGATCGCGATGCCGGCCAGGAGGAACGGCATCCACGTGAGCACCGGGTAGGCACCGGTCAGCAGCAACCGGATGACCGCGTCGCCCGCAGCGGAGAACGACGTCAGGTCCGACGGTGCGATCGTGCCGCCGAACGTGGTCACCTCCATCCGCGAGCGCAGCGCGAACGACAGCAGCGGCCCGGCCACCGCCCACCCCGCCGCCGTCCAGGCCAAGGTGCGGGTCCGGGCGAACAGCAACGGCAGGACCAGCAGGAACTCGATCCCGTACACGGGGAGGATCACCATCGGCCCGGAGCTGACCGGGACCAGCGCGATCCCGAGCACGATGAGCAGCACCGCGCGCACCGCGACCCGACGCCGCAGCCCGGCACGCACGGCCGGGTCACCGGACCGCAGCGCGACCCGCGACATCAGTGCGAGCGACACCCCGCCGAGGACGCCGAACAGCGCCGCGGCACGCCCGTTGACGGCCTGCCAGAGCGGGGCGGACGCGTCGGCGGCGGCCACGTGGGCGACGATCATCCCGATGACGGCGAGGCCGCGGGCGGCGTCCACCCCGGCGAGCCGGGTGCGGGCCCCCTCCGGCCACCGTTCGGGAGGTGCGAACGACGCGAGAGGCCCGGTGGCGGCGAGCGGATCGAGCGTGGTCATGCCACGACCCTCCCGTCCCGGGGCCCCCTCCCGCGTCGGAGCACGGGGCGATCTCCGGATCCACCCACGGGATGAGACGAGACCGCCGGTCAGCCGCCGGCCGCGGGCAGCAGACGCCCGGCCCGGGCGCTCCAGCGCCCGTCCCGGCGCTCGACGTCGATGGGATGGGCGAAGGCCGCGCTGACGTTCCCGCTGGTGACCACCTCGTCCACCGGCCCGGACGCGACCACCCGGCCGTCGGCGAGCAGCAGCGCGTGGGTGGTGGTGGTCGGCAGCTCCTCGAGGTGGTGGGTGACCAGCACCGACGCGGTGCCGGGATGCGTGCCGTCCAGCCCGTCGATCGCCGCGAGCAGCTGCTCGCGGGCCGCGACGTCCAGGCCGGTGGACGGCTCGTCCAGCAACAGCAGGCGCGGGCCCGGGAGCAACGCGCGGGCGATGAGCACCCGGCCCCGCTCCCCCTGCGACAGGGTGGGCCAGCGGTCCTCCGCCTTCCCCGCGAGCCCGAACGCGGCCAGGAGGCCGTGCGCGTCGGCGAGCTGGGCGGCGTCGGGGGTCCAGCGGGGCGGGACCTCGATGCTGCCGGTCAGGCCGGTGAGCACGACCTCCCGCACGGTGAGCGGCGAGCGCAGCGGGTGCCGCGGGTTCACGTGCCCGATGCTGCGGCGCAACGCCTGCAGCTCCACCCGCCCCAGCTGCCCGCCGAGGACGCGCACGACGCCGGTGGTCGGGTGCGTGACCGCGCCGCAGAACCCGAGGACCGTGCTCTTGCCTGCGCCGTTGGGCCCGAGCAACGCCCAGTGCTCGCCGGCACCGACGGTGAACGACACGCCGTGCAGGATCTCGGTGCCGGCGCGGCGGAACGTCACGTCGACCAGTTCGAGGACCGGAGTCCTCATGCGAGTGCCTCCTTCAATGCCGTGAGGTGGGTGCGGCTCGCCGTGGCCGCGGCCGGCGCGTCGCGCCGCGCGATCGCGTCGACGAGGACCGCGTGCGCATCGTGGTCGGCCTCCTCCGAGGCCAGCGGGCGCACCCGCAGCACGTGGACCATGGTCGTGCGCACCCGGGGCACGAACGCGTCGAACAGCTCCACCAGCACCTCGTTGTGGGCGGCCACGAACACCGCGCGGTGCAGGGCCATGTCCGCGTCGACGTGTTCCTCCACCGACCGGCCCGCGGGGGCACGGGCGGCGAGCGCCCGGCGCAGCCCACGGACGTCCGCGGGCGTGCGCCGGACGGCGGCCAGCCCGGCGGCCTCGGTCTCGATCGCGATCCGCGCCTCGATCACCGCGGCGACGTCGGCCCGGCGCAGGACCGCATCCCAGTCGTCGGCCACGTCCAGCGCCGTGACGAACACGCCCGCACCCTGCCGGCTGTCGAGCACGCCCTTGCCCGCGAGCTCCCGGATCGCCTCGCGCAACGTCGAGCGACCCACCCCCAGCCGTGCGGCCAGCACGGTCTCGGCGGGGAGCCGGTGTCCCAGCGGCCACTCCCCCTCGCGGATCCGCCGAAGCAGCGCTTCGGCGACCTGCGCGGCGAGCGGATGCCGCTGGAGCTGGGCGTTCACCTACACACACCTCTACTTGTCTGAGGAATCTCCTGCGACTGTAGCCGAGGCCGCGCCCGAAGCACGGGACCGTAGATTCTGGGAGGATCAGCACGCGTGGAGCGCAAACCCGATGTGGACCTCCCGGCCGTCGGCGCGCTGCTGCAGCGGGTGTTCGGCGAGTCACCGGCACCGACGTTCGAACGCACCGCGGACGGGGTCGCCACCTCGCGCCGATCATGGCGGCCTCGACGCGCTCCCCGGTTGTCGACCAAGGGCAGATGGTCACTCCCAGAGATCAACTAGCGACCATCTGCCCTTGATCAGCGCAAACCCGCCGGTTTGCACCGAGGCCTCGATCAGGTCGGCGGGACCCGAGGGAACCTCACGATCTCCGCCTAGCTCACCTAGGCGAGGTAGCGGCCGAACCAGTCCAGCATGTCGCTGTAGGCCTGTTCGGCCGCGCCGGCGTCGTAGCGGGGGCCGGTGTCGTTGAAGAACGCGTGGTCGGCACCCTCGAAGGTGCGGATCCAGTAGGTCACCCCGGCGGCGCGCAACGCCGCTTCGGCGCGCTCCCGGCCGGCGTTGACCCGGTCGTCCAGCCCGGCGAACATCGCGAGCACGGCGGCCGTGACCCCGTGGAAGTCCGGCTGCTCGGGCACCGGGCCGTAGAACGGGACCGCCGCGGCCAGGCGGGGCTCCCCCGCCTGCAGCAGCTGCCAGGTCATCCCACCGCCGAAGCAGAACCCGACGACGCCGACCTTCGCGCCGGGCACCCGGCGCCCCAGCTCGTCGATGCCCGCGCGCAGGTCGGCGAGCAGTGCCTCCACCGGGGTGTCGGCCAGGGCGGTCGGCGCCTGGGCGGGGTCGGTCAGCGCGGCCGTACCGCCCCGGGCGGACAGCAGATCGACGCACAGCGTGCCGTACCCGGCCCCGGCCAGCCGGCCGACGAGATCGAAGAAGTGCTCGGTCAGGCCGCGGTTCTCGTGGACGACCAGCAGCGCCGCCTTCGGCCGGCCACCGGTGGGGGCGGCCCAGGCGCCGATCAGCTCACCCGACGGCCCGGCGAACCGGACCTCCTGCCCCCGGCCGACGCTCTGCGCCCGCCCCGGCGGGTCGGCGGGCGGAACCGGGGGTGGCGCGCCCGCAGGCGGAGCCTCCGGCCCGGGGGCGCAGGCGGACAGCAGCGCGCTCGCCGAGGCGACCCCGAGCCCGAGCAGCGCGAGCCGGCGCAGGGCTTCCCTCCGCGTCAGCACCCCGTCCGCGTAGTCCTCGGCGACCTCGCCCACGAGATAGTCACGCAGCGCCATCCGGAGAGCGTATTGCGCTGTAACGCCCTGTGGGTGCCCGATTCCGCAGCGCGATCTTGCCCGGTTGACACCCTCATGGCGGACGACGGTCCGGCCAGGCGCTCCTAGACTGGTCGGTCGCGCTGTGCATCTCCCGCCTGCGACAAGACCTTCCTGGGGAGGGCTCGTGTACGACGACGCCCCGTCGTGCCGCTCCCCGGATTCCCCGCGGCACCGGACGGGGGCGCCAGCACGGTGACCCTCCCGCACACCGGCATCCGCTCGGGTCGGGCGGACGCCCACGCCGCAGGCGACGCCGGATCGTCGACGAGATTCCCGACGTGCACGTGATCCAGAACGCCGGTGGCGCGTCGGGGATCGGCCACACACCTGGCGCGGCCACGGTCGCCGACGGCCTGGACGACCCGCGGCTGCGCGACCTCGACGAGACCGTGCGCCGTTTCATGGCCGCGGCCGAGACGCCCGGGACCGGCGGCCGGGCCACGGCCCGCTTGACCGCGGTCCTGCTCGGCATCGCCGCGAAGGGCGGGAAGCGGATCGACCTGGCCGAGGGCTCCTCCCTCGACGGTCTGCAGGCGCGCCTGCGTGGCGAGTCGCACCTGGAGGCCACCGGCATGCCGGGACCGTTCGTCGCGCTGCTCGACGAGACCGTCCTCACCTGGAGGACCACGTCCGACGCCACCTTCTGGCACGCCATGGCCGCCACGGCGGCCCGGCCCGAGGGGATGTCGCCCGTGCAACACCTGCGCGAGCAGGCCGCGGTGCTCGCCGTCGTCGCCGAGCTGGGCAGGCCCGACGTCGAGCAGCGATGGACGTGGGCCACCGCGGCCGAGAAGGCCGACCTCGTCGACGTGCTGATCACCGCCGGCACCGGCGCCGCCGAACCCGTACAGGCGGTCGTGGACCGGTTGCGCACGCTGACCCGTGGCCCGGACCCGCTCCCCCGGGCGCCGGCCGCCGAGCTCGCCCAGATGGCGGTGGCCGCGCTCGCCGGGGTCACGAAGGCGCCGCCGCCGGACCGGCGCGGCGCGCTGCGCCTCAAGGAGCGACCGCCCGGGCCGGCCGCCACCGCGGAGGAGGCGGCCGACCACCGGGCGCGGGAGGCGCTGCGCAGCGCCGCACACGCCCTCGTGCTGCTCGACGACGGCACCCGCGACCGCCTCGCCGCCCACCTGTTCCGCGCCCGGCTCTCCACGCTGTACGTCGACATGCGCGAACAGCTCCGCCAGTACGCGCCGAGGTCCGACCGCGACCTCCCCGGTGCGGCGCGCCACCGCCGGCTCATGGAGGTGCTCGGACCGCTCGACCGGGCTCTGGTGGGGGCGCTGGACCGCTGGAGTGCCGCACTCGGCACCCGGTCCACCGAGGAGTGGAGGTACGTCCAGGTGGCGCACGCGGCGCAGGACGCCATCGAGGGCGTCCTCGCACGGATGGGCGGGGCGACCGACCCCGGCGATCCCCACACGCCGCTCTTCCCCGGCGGGAGCCCCGAGCAGGTCCGCGTCGGCCTCGCCGTGCGGCGGGTGGCCGTCGAGCTCGGCCTCGAAGCCGGCGAGGTCCTGCTCGGCGAGGTGGCGCCGCCCGGAGACCCGTTCGCCGGCCTGCGGGAGCGCCTCGCCGAGATGCGCGAGGACCGGAAGCGGCTCAAGTACGAGCGCGACGCCCGTATGCGGGGACCGTTGCTCGCCACGATCGCGCTGCGACCCAAGTACCTGGCGCCGCTGGCCGGCCCGATCGTCAGGGCGCTGACCGGCGCCGCCACCGCGTTCGACACCGCCGCCACGACCACGCCGCCGGACCCCGCCGCGCTGGAGGCGGCCGCCGACGACCTGATCGACGCCGTGCGGCGGGCCCGCATGGCGGGCTCCGCGCTGCGGGACTTCGACCGCCAGGAGGTGATCCACCTGGCCGACCTGCTCCAGGAGATCGTCGCCGAGCAGCTCGAGCGGTGGCCCGCCCCGCTGTCCACGAAGGGCGCCACGCTGCGGGCCACGATCCCCACGCTGCCGATCCCGGCCCCCGGCGCAAGCCTGAGCCGCTTCTGGAGCAGGCAGGCGGCCACGGTGCTGGCGACGCTCCCGGCGGAGATCGCGGCACAGGTCGGCGCCGCGATGGACCTCCAGCTCGGCAGGGAGCTCGACGCACTGGGCGCGCTCGCCGCGGCCCGCGACGACGCGGCGATCGAGGAGCAGGGGTGGAAGGTGCTCCGGGTCCTGCGCGCGTACAAGGCCACCGCGTCCCGGCTGCCGGTGAGCCGGGCCGACGCCAAGGCCCGCCTCCACGCCGTTCTCGACGCGCTCGCGCTGTCGGTGCTGCGGCTGCTGCCCCCACCGGAGGTCCGCTGACCCGGACCGCTCAGAACATCCCGTGCCCGTTCGCGGGCTCCTCGGGAACGGGCTGCACGACGTCCCAGTGCTCGGCCACGAGGCCGTCCTGGACGCGCAGGATGTCGACGGCGGCGACATCGCCCGTCGGCAGGCCGATGCGGTTGTGCACGGCGACGAGGTCGTCGTCGGCGATGACGCGCCGGACGTCCGTGCCGGCCGCCAGCAGCGCCTTCCCCGCGGGTCCGCGGAAGAAGTCGGCGAAGGCCTGGCGTCCGGTGGCCACCGCGGGATCGTGCGGCACCCTGGGGTTGTGCGAGACGAAGTCGGGGTGCAGCAGGGCGAGCGCGCCGTCGATGTCGCCGGCGTCGAACCGGGCGAAGAGCTCCAGCACCAGTTTCCGGTTGGTCATGGGTTCCTCCCTCGTGGGTCTCGACTGCACGACGCGCGGCGGAGCGTGGACGTCACGCGTGACGCCGGCCGGTCGGGGAACGTCGTGATGCCGTGAGCGACCCGGACTTCGAGCGGCACCGGGAGGTGCTGTTCGCGGCGGCGTACCGGATGGTCGGGACCCGCGCCGATGCGGAGGACGTGCTGCAGAATGCGTGGCTGCGCTGGGATCGCGTCGACCGCGCCGAGGTGGACGAGCCGCGCGCGTACCTGTTCCGGCTGGTCACCCGGCTCGCGCTCGACCAGCTGCGGCGGGTGAAGGCGCGACGCGAGGCCTACGTCGGCCCGTGGCTGCCGGAGCCGCTGCTCACCTCGCCGGGCGTCGAGGAGAGCACCGAGCTGGCCGAGACGCTCTCCATCGGTCTGCTGGTCGTGCTGGAGACGCTCACCCCGGTCGAGCGCGCGGTGTTCGTCCTGCACGAGGCGTTCGGGTTCTCCCACGCCGAGATCGCCGGGATGACCGGTCGCACGGAGCGCGCGGTCCGGCAGCTCGCGTACCGGGCGCGCCAGCACGTCCAAGCCCGCCGGCCCCGCCGGGACACGACGCCCGCCGAGCACCGCGAGGTGACCGAGCGCTTCCTCGCGGCGGCGCTCGGCGGTGACCTCGCGGCGCTGCTCGCCGTGCTCGCCCCCGACGTCACGCTGGTCGCCGACGCGGACGGCAAGGCGGAGACACCCAGGCAGCCCGTGCACGGGGCCCGCCAGGTGGCCGAGTACCTCGTCTCCATCGTCGAGTTCTGGCCGCCGCACCTGCGCGTCGAGGTCACCGCGGTGAACGGCGGGCCGGGAGCCGTGATCACGACGGCCGGCCGGCCGTTCCTGGTCTTCTCGTTCGACCTCGACCCGGACGGCCGGCTGCGGGAGATCGCCGCCGTGCTCAACCCCGACAAGCTCCGCTCAGCGCTGGATCAGGCCTGAGTCCACGGCCCTGCGGACCTGCTCCTCACCCGCCGGGGGCGCCCCGGCGTCGCCGTAGGCGTCGTGCCAGTTCCACCACTCGTACGGCTTGCCCTGCGGGTAGCCCTCGGGCGAGTCCTCCCACTCCTCCTGCCGGCCGAGCGCGGTCATGTCGAGGTAGGCCCATGCGGTTCCCAACGCCTCGTCGCCGCGGGCGTCGATGAAGTACGTGCGGAACACGCGCTCGCCGTCGCGGATGAACGCGTTGGTGCCGTGCCACTGGTCCACACCGAAGTCGGCGTCGAAGCCGTCGGTCAGCGTGTACCAGGGCATCGTCCAGCCCATCCGGGCCTTCACGCGCTCGATGTCGGGCTGCGGCGCACGCGAGACGTTCACGAACGTGGTGTCACGGGCGTTCAGGTGGGAGACGTCGGCCACCTGGTCGGCCATCATCGAGCAGCCGACGCACGCTTGGTCGGGCCATCCGTGCACCCCGGGCTCGAAGAACGCCCGGTAGACGATCAGCTGCCGGCGGCCCTCGAACAGGTCGAGCAGGCCGACCCGCCCCCGCGGCCCCTCGAACTCGTACGACTTCTCCACCGCCAGCCACGGCATCCGCCTGCGCTCGGCGGCCAACGCGTCACGGGCGCGCGTCAGCTCCTTCTCCTTCACGAGCATCTGCTCGCGGGCCGCGTCCCACTCGCCCTTCGAGACGACCTGTGGCGTCTTCATCGTCGATTCCCACCTTCATCGGTTGAGGTGTTCCTGCAACGCGTCGAGGGAGCCGTCCCAGTCGCGGGCCAGCGCGGCGAGGAACTGCTGCGCCACCCGCATCGGGGCGGAGCGCAAGCGGTACCGCACGCGCCGCCGCTCCCCCGGCTGCGCCGTCACCAGCCCTGCATCGGACAGCAGGGCGAGGTGCTTGGCGATCGCCTGCCGGGTGATCGGCAGGCGATCGGCGAGATCAGTCGCGGTGGCCGGCCCGTGCGATGCCAGCGTGGCCAGGATGGCCCGCCTGCTCGGATCGGCCAGTGCAACGAAGACCTGTTCTGCGACGGCCTCGACGTCAGGCGGCATCGAGGTAGTCAACCAGCTCGCCCAGCTCCCGGGCCCAGCCGTCGGTGTTGCCACCGAAGGCCGTCTGGTGCGCGTCGTCCGGGAGCTGCGCGAAGCCGCTCTCGACCACGGTGAGCCGGGTGGTCGCGCCGACCCGTTCGAGCGTGAACTCGACGTAGGTGCGGCGCGGGTCGTCCTCGGGCAGGCCGTGGATGTGCCAGCTGAAGCCGAACACCGCCGGTTCCTCGACCCGCTCGACGCGCATGTTCGCCGTGCCACCGTCGTCCCAGGTCAGCTCGGCCGCCCCGCCCGGGCGCAGGTCGATCGTGGCCTTGTTGCCGAACCACGTGCCCAGCCCTTCGGCCGTGGTGATCGCCGCCCAGACCTTCTCCGGCGGGTGGGCGATCTGGACGGTCCGCTCGATGCGGTCGGGAAATGCCATGTCGGCCTCCAAACTGAATAGCAACGCTCTGGTTGCGACTCAAGCTATAGCAGCCACTGGGTTGCGTCAAGTGTCGGAGCGAGCCCGAACACCGGTACGAGCGCCGGGTCGTTGAACGCGGTGATCCGGGCGATCCGGTCCCCGATCACGGTCAGGACCTCGACACCGTGCGCCTCGTACCGGCCGGTCCCCGTGCGCTCGTACGCGACGGCGGCCGGCTGGCCGTTGGCGCGGGTGGGCACCAGGCGCCACTGGTCACTCCGGCGCAGCACGCGCGCGGCCAGGAACCCGACGACGGCCGGCCTGCCGGTGAACCAGGTCGGGATCGGCGGCATCTCCAGCTCGACGTCGGCCCGCAGCAGGCTCACCAGCCTGTCGGGATCGCCCCTCGTGAACGCGTCGACGAAGCCGTCGAGGACGGTTCGCCTGATCCGCCCGTCCGGCTCGACGAGGTCGTCCGCCACCGGGCGCACCGCGGCCATCCGGTCCCGGGCGCGGCGCAGTGCGGCATCGACCGCGTCCGGCGTCGTGTCGAGCATGTCGGCCACCTCCGCCGTCCGGAACGCGAGCACGTCGCGCAGGGTGAGCACGGCCCGTTGCCGGGCGGGCAGGTGCTGCAGGGCTGCGATGAAGGCGAGCCGCACCCCCGCCTTCCCGGCCACGACCCCCGCCGGGTCGAACAGCGCGTCGGGCGCGGGCTGGAGCCACGCCACGGACGGCTCACCGGCGGCCAGCGCGACCCGGTGGTCCTCCGACGGCGCGCCCAGCCCGGACGGAAGGGGCCGCCGCGACCGCGTCCGCAGCGCCGTCAGGCACGCCATCGTGGCGATCTTGTACAGCCACCGGCGCACCGAGGAGCGGCCCTCGAACCGGTCGTACGCGCGCCATGCCCGCAGGTAGGTCTCCTGCACGAGGTCCTCGGCGTCGTGGATCGACCCGAGCAACCGGTAGCAGTGGGCGAGCAGCTCCGGCCGGAACGGCTCCGTCACGGCGGCGAACTCGGCATCCGTCATCGCGGCTTCTCTCGACGACACGACCATGGCTCAGCCAACGGGTCGCAGTCCAGCACCACTCACCACGCACTCCGGTGCGCTCGCCGGATCACCGGCGACCTCGAGGACGGCCTCGGCGACCTGCTCCGGTGTGAGGATCGGCTGCATGCCCTCGATGAAGGCGTCGCGGTCTACGCCCTGGCGCGCGGCGTAGCCCGTCACCCCGACCGAGCCGATGCCGGTCGGGGTGAGCTGCGGGAGCAGGGAGACGAACCGGATGCCCGACCCGGCCCGCTCCGACTCCTCGGCCGCGTACCCGCGGATGTACCGGATGGCGGCCTTGGCGCTGGCGTACCCGCCGCTGAGCGGGGAGCCGCCCAGCGCCGCCCCGCTCGACATCCCGACGACCACGCTCCCCGGCGCCAGCGGCACCCGCAGCGCGGCCCTGGTCCAGGCGAAGGCGTGCCGGGTGTCGGCGTGCCAGTTGCGGCTGAACGTCTCCCAGGTCTGCTCCTGCACGGGCGCCATGTGCGGCGCGGCCCCGGCGTTGAGGACGAGCAGGCCGGGTCGGTGCTCGCGGATCACGTCCTGCGCGAGCGCCTCGTCGGTGGCGTCGGCGGCGACGAACGCGAAGCCGGCGCCGAGCTCGTCGCGCACGGTGCGCAGCGCCCGCTCGTCGCGGGCGATGCCGACGACGCCGGTACCCGCGGCGACGAGGGCGGCGGCGATCGCACGCCCGAAGCCGCGGCTCGCACCGGTGACGACGGCGGTCTGGAACGGAACGGACATCGGACACTCCAGGAGGTGGTCGGATCGGTCCCGCATCCAGACCGGCCCCGCACCCGAAACCCGTCGCGGCGTGGCGCGCGTCACTCCAGGGCGCGGAGCAACGCCGCGGCCTCCCGCGGGTTGCGCAGGACGTGCAGCTCGGCCCGCGGCGCATGGGCGGCCACCTCGGCGAGGACCCGCGGCTTCCAGCGGCGCCGGTACGTCACCACCCAGCTCCAGAAGTCGGCGCCCTCCCGCGAGCGGCGCAGCGCACGCCAGACGCAGCGGAGGAGCGAGAAGTCGAGCATGACGACGGCGTCCGCGGCCCGGAGCCGGACCGACAGCACGTCGTACGGGCCGAGATCACCGTCGGCGACCCACCTGGACCGCTGCCGGACCAGCTCGTCCTGAACGCGGACCCACTCCTCGCGCGCGAGGGGCCGCAGGCCCGGCTCTCGCCAGAACAGGGCGTCGAGCTCGATCACCGGAGCACCGATGAGCTCGCCGATGCGGCGCGAGATCACCGACTTCCCGGCCCCGCCACGGCCGACGACGACCACGCGATCCACGCGTCTACTCAACCGTCATGCCGGCGTCCACCGGCAGCGCCACGCCGGTGATGTACCGGGCCTCGTCGGAGACCAACCAGACGACGGCGGCGCTGACGTCCCACGCCTCGATCAACGGCACGTCGAGCAGGTTGGACATGTCCGGGCCGTCGGCCGGCAGCGACGACAGCACCTCCTGGAGCGCATCGCCCGAGGATCATCGGCGTGCTCACGCCGGTCGGGTGGACCGAGTTCACCCGGATGTTGTGCTTGGCGAGCCAGTTCGCCCAGGTCCGCGTCAGGCCGACGATGGCGTGCTTGCTCGCCACGTAGCCGTCCGATCCCGGGTCCCCGCTTCCGCCGCGCCCGATCAACGCCATCGTCGACCCGGTCAGCACGATCGAGCCGCCCCGGCCCCGCTCGATCATGATCGGCGCCGCGGCGTGCACGGTGTTCCAGACACCGACCAGGTTCACGTCGAGCACCTCGCGGAACGCGGTGGCCGGGGCGACGTCGGGACCGATCATGCCGACGCCGGCGTTGGCGAGCACGATGTCGACCCCGCCCAGCTCCGCCGCCCCGTCGGCGACGGCCGCGGCCGTCGCCTCCGCGTCCCGCACGTCCACCTCGGCGCTGACGATCCGCCGATCCAGCGCCTCGACCCCGGCGACGGTCTCCGCCATGTCCGCGGCGGTCGCGAGCGGGTAGGCGACCGTGTCGATCTGGCGGCAGATGTCCAGCGCGATCACGTCCGCGCCCTCGCCGGCGAGCCGCAGCGCGTGGCTGCGCCCCTGCCCACGGGCCGCCCCGGTGATCAGTGCGACCTTGCCCTCGAGCCGTCCGGTCATGTGCCCCCGCCCCTCGTGTCCACGACGGTGACCGACTCCATGACCCGCGCGAATCCGGATGCCGCACCGTCGCCGGGCCGGCAGGGTGAGCCGCGTGGATGCCCCGCCCGCGGCCGACGCCCTCGGCTCCCGGCTCACGAAGCGCCTGCGGCTCGAACCCGGCTGCCTCGGCAATGCTCCCGACCTGTGGCTCGTGCACGACGACGACGAGGTGTGGCCCTGGTACGACGGCGAGAAGCCGAGCCTCGAACAGGCGCAGCGGTGGGCGCGGTTCATGGGCGACTCGTGGCGCCTCCACGACGTCCACAAGTGGATCGCGTACGACCGCGGGAGCGGTGAGGTCGTCGGTCGCGGTGGCCTGTCGCGCACCCCGGTGGACGACGACTGGGGCCAGATCCACGCATTCCTCCCCGCCGAGCCCTGGGTGCGGGCGGCGCACGGCACCGTCCGCCCTTTCGTCGCGCACGCGAACTGGGTCGAGATCGGCTGGGCGCTGCGGAGCGAGTTCTGGGGGCGCGGCTACGCGGCCGAGATCGGCCGCGCCGGGCTGGCGTTCGCATTCGACGTCCTCGGGGTGGAGGCCGTGGTGTCGTGCACGGTCCGCCACAACGTCCGTTCGCACGCCGTGATGGAGCGCATCGGCATGCGGTACGCCGGTGAGATCCGCAGCCGCGGGATGGTCGAAGGCGTCCGGGGAGAGCAGGACGACGCGCCGTTCACGGTGTGCGTGCTGCTGCGGGAGGACTGGGACCGATCACCGGGGTGACGCGTCCAGCCGACGCATCAGCTCCCGCTCCTGCGCCGCCCGATGCACCGCCCGCGCGATGTCGCGCAGCACCCTGGTCCGCACGCCACGGCGTAGCCGGTGATCTCCCGGAGTTCGGATCGGCTCAGCTCCATCGGAGCCGATGATGACCTCATGAGATCCATGGCCACCCTGCGGGCCCGGCTTCGGAACGTCTGCTGGATCGGCGGCGGCAGCGGCGCGGGGAAGTCGACCATCGCCCGGCGGCTCGCCGCGGACCACGGCCTGACCGTCTACGCGACGGACGACGTCATGCGCGACCACGCCCGGCGGAGCGCGCCCGAGGACGCCCCGGAACTGCACCGCTTCATGGACATGAGCATGGACGAGCGGTGGCTGGACCGATCTGCGGAGACGATGCTCGACACCTTCCACTGGTACCGCGGTGAGGGCTTCGACCTGATCGTGGAGGACCTGCTGCGATTGTCGCGGGAGTCCGGCGTGGTCGCCGAGGGCTTCCGGCTCCTACCTCACCTGGTCGAACCGCTGCTCGGCGATCCGCCGCCCGCCGTGTGGCTGCTGCCGACGCCTCGGTTCCGGTGGGCCGCCCTCAACAGCCGCGGGACGGCGTGGGACATCCCGGGAGGGACGAGCGATCCGGAACGGGCGCAGCACAACCTGCTGGAGCGGGACCGGATGTTCACCGATCGCCTCGCCGCCGAGACCAGGCGCCTCGGAATGCCTTCCATCGCGGTCGATACGGCGATGAGCGAGGACGAACTGCGCGACCGGGTAGCGACGATGATCTTCGCCGGAGGTCGGGACCCCAGCTTGCGGCGATGACGGCACCTCACCCCGCCCGCGTGAGGCGATCCGCCTCGGCAAGGAGGAGGTTGCCGAAGGGCTGGAAGCCGATTCTCACGCTGTTCAGCCCGCCGATCACGCGATGGACGGTTCCCCACTCCCATATCGCGGTGGCGTCGACGCCGGTTCGAGCTGCGAGACGTTCCGTTCTCACCCGCAGGTCGTCGCCGGTGTCGGGGGTGCAACGGACGATGGTCCCGAGATCACATGCGGGTTCCGCCCTCAGGCCGTCGGGATCTACCAGCTTGAAGGCGCCACCTTCCGCCTGGAGTGCGTTCGCTTCATGAACGTCGCCGTGCACGAGCACCGACGTTCGACGGTGGTGAGCGCGCTCGCGGCGATCGGCGCACTGGACGGCGTCGTCGATCGCCGCTGCCGAGCATGGTCGTTCCAGCTCCTCCCAGAGCCGCGGTATCAGGTGCTGCATCCGATGTGCCAGGTCGGCGCCGGTCGGCAGGTCGATGTCGTCGCCGAGCGGGCGCCAGAGTCGTGCAGCGATGTCGCACAACATGTCGTGTTGCGAGCGACGGTCCGGAATCACGTCGTACATCGCCGGCCCGAGCCGTTCGAGCAGAAGTGCGTCCCGGGCGAGGTCGCGGCGGATCAGGCGTGCGCAACTCCTCCCCGCCGCGAGATCGAGCACGGTCGCTTCGAAGCCGAGCCGGCGTCGACATCCGGGAACCCCGACCTTGAGGACCGACGGGGTCCCGTCGGCGAGCGTGGCTTCGACGACCAAGGCAGCGTGTCCCCCGCGCATCGTCGCGCCGATCGTCAGCGACCAGTCCTGGGCCAAGGAGTCCAGGACCGACGGGAGACCGTCGAGCCATGCCGCGTGACCGTCGGCAAGCGCCCTGCTTCGGACTTCATCGGGAACGTCGAGCGTCATCCGGTTCGTTGTACCCCGAAACTCCCGCGATCCGACCGCGAACAGTGCGGCTACGGGCCGAACGCCAGTTGCTTGGAGAAGAACGGCAGCACCTTCTCCTCGAGGCGCTGCGGGATCCCGCTGGTGTGGTCGCCCTCGTACGTCTCGAAGGTGTGCGGGACGTCGAACCTGGTGAGGCCGTCGACGAAGACCTGGTTGCCGGCGAGCAGGCTGTCCTGCAGCCCGATGTCGAGCGCGATCGCCTTGTACTCCTCGAGGTTCCCGACGTACTGGTCGAGCATGGCGACCGGCGAGTTCGCGGCCCACTTCTCGGCGATGTCCGGCTGCACCTCACCGTTGTTCGTGGGCAGGTCGAAGAAGAACGGCGGGCTCTTCGGGTTCGGGGCCCACGCGGCGGCACGGGCCAGCGTGCCCATCACGGCCCGGTCACCCTGCGCCTCCTCCGGGCTCGTGATCGACTCCGCCAGGGGCGTCACACCGCCGGCCGGCGGGCGGATGGTCCCTTCGTTCAGGCAGCAGGAACTGAGCGCGTAGAGCGCGTTGAACACGTCGGGGCGCTTCATGCCGATCCGGATCGTCCCGTAGCCGCCCATCGAATGGCCCGCGAGCCCGCGGCTCTCGCGCGTCGCGAGCGTGCGGAAGTTCTGGTCCACGTAGCCGACGAGATCGTCGGCGACGTAGCCTTCCCAGTCGCCGGCCGTCACCGAGTTCGAGTACATGCAGCCGCCGTAGCGGTTCATGCAGTTGGGCATCACGAGGATCATCTCCTGCGCGCTGCCGTTGCCGAAGACCCGGTCGGCGATCTGGTCCAACCCGCGGCTGTCGGGACCGAAGTAGGACAGGTCCGTCCCGGTGTAGCCGTGCAGTACGTAGACCACCGGGTACCGGCGGTCGGTAGCGGTGTCATAGCTCGGCGGCAGGTAGACCGATACGTCCGGGTCGGCGGTCTCGCCCATGAGGTTGCCCTCGAGCGACGTGCCGTGCACCTTGACGCGCTCCCACCTGCCCGCGGCCGGCGGGTCCGGTTGGGCCTGCGACGCCCCACTCCCGCACGCGGAAAGCGCGAGGAGAACCACGGATATGGCCACCGCCGATCCGGGGTGGGACCGAATCCGAGCCATGCGAACACCTCCACGTCCCCCGTGCCCGACATCATGATCGTCAGGCGCCGCGGTATCCGGCGTCAAGCGAGGATCCGGGGGGCGGAAAGGGTTACCGGTCGGCTCACGACCGAGGCGCGTTCGAGCCCGGACACCGGCGACGTCTCGGGCCTCGAGGTCTGCGAGATCCGGGGCCTGTCCCCCACGGCGACCCGACGCTCACGAGGCGGTGAGCACCAGTGGCCCGGTGTCGGTGATCGCGATCGTGTGCTCGCTGTGGGCGGTGCGTGACCCGTCGGCCGAGCGGATGGTCCACCCGTCCCGGTCGAAGACGATGCGGCTCGTTCCCGCGGCCAGCCATGGCTCGACGGCGAAGGTCAGGCCCGGACGGAGCGGGTACCCGCGTCCCGGTCGTCCCTTGTTGGGGATCGACAGGCTCTCGTGCATGGTCCGCCCGACGCCGTGGCCGCCGAACTCGTCGTTGGGCTCGTACCCGTAGCCGCGGGCGACCTCGGCGATCGCGTGGGAGATGTCGCCGACCCGGTTGCCGGGTTGCGCCGCCGCGATCCCGGCGCCGAGCGCTTCCTCGGTGGCGCGGACCAGGCGACGGTCCTCGTCGCGGGGTGTTCCCGCGATCACGCTGATGGCGCTGTCACCGACCCAGCCGTTCAGGGACACGGCCAGGTCCAAGGTCAACAGGTCGCCGTCGCGCAGGGTGGCATCGTGCGGCAAGCCGTGCAGGACCGCGTCGTTGAGCGACAGGCAGATCACGTTGCGGAACGGGCCGTTGCCGAACGCCGGAGCGTAGTCCCAGTAGCAGGAGACCCCACCCCCGGCGGCGATGAGCTCGCGGGCACGGTGCTCGATGTCGAGCAGGTTCACCCCGACCCGCACCATGGTCCGCAACTCGTCCAGGATCGTTGCGACGAGCCGCCCGGCCTCGCGCATCTCGGCGATCTCCGCGGCGGTCTTGATCTCGATCATCACTGCACCTCCGGTATTGTTATACCAGTGCGCGGGATCGGGGCCGTCGCCGTGATCGTCCCGCTACGGCGCGAGCTTCGTGAACGCCACGATGTTGTCGACGTAGTGCCCTGACGCCTCGTCGAACGCGCCACCGCAGGTGACCAGGTTCAACCGGATCCCGTCGTCGGCGAGGTAGACCCGCTGCCCGGGGAACGCAGCCTTCGAGAACGACTCCACCGACTCGACGACGAACCGCAAGGTCGTACCGCCCTGCTGCTCGACGAGCACCGCGTCGCCCGGCACGAGGGTGCCGAGGTGGGCGAACAAGCCGGGGTAGCCGCTCTCACCGCTCGGGCTGAGCCCGTCCACGTGGGCGGCGATGACGGCCGAGCCGCGCTGCCCCGGCTTCGTCTCGTCACCGTCCTCGTCGAGGTCGTCGCCGGCGAACCAACCCGCCACCTCCGGGTGCTCGACCGGCGGCACCTGCAGCGCGCCCTCGGCATCCCGGCCCAGCCGCATCAGCTCGGACTCGGCGGCGAGCTTCGGGATCGACACCGACACCGGGTCGGCCACAACCGGCACCGGCGGCGCCTGCGGCCCGGCGGGCTCTTCGGGGGCAGGGGCGGAGCACCCGCCGACCAGAAGGACGGCGAGTGCCCCGAGCCCGACGAGGAACCTCACTTCGCGGGACCGACGCCGGTGGCGACACCGCCGACCGGCAGCGAGATGGAGCTGCTGTAGCCGTAGTCGCTCACCGAGACGGTGTTGTCACTGCTGCCCGACGAGTCGCCGTCGGAGTCGCTCGACGAGTCGTCGCCGTCGCCGTCACCGCTGTCGCCGTTGTCGTCGCCGTTGTCGTCGTCGTCGCTGCCGTTGCCGCCCCACTCGCAGCCGATGCCGTCGTCATCGCTGTCGAGGTGGGACGCGTACCCGTCCTCCCACCAGTAGATCGGGGCGGCGTCCGCGTCCCGAACCGCGTCGCAGTTCTCGTAGCTGACGGAGTCGTCACCGTCGTCGTCGCGGCCGTCGTGATCGTCGTCGCGGCCATCGTGATCACGCCACCACGCGCCGTTGTGCCGCCAGTCGGGCCCGTCGTGGTCGCGCCCGTCGTGGTCGCGCCCGTCGTGATCACGGCCGTCGTGATCACGGCCGTCGTGGTCGCGGCCGTCGTGGTCGCGGCCATCCTGGTCGCACCAGTCGGGTCGGCGGAGGTCGCCGACGAAGGCGACGGGGGCGACCGCGGCATCGCTCTCGTCGAGCTCGTCGCGTGAGTCACCGTCCGACCCCGTTCTCGAGTCGTCCTCGGTCTCCGGCTCGACGGTCTCGACCGCGCGCGGCGGCTCCGGCTTCTCGACCTCCGCCGGGCGGGGCGCCTTCGTGGGCTCGTCCGCCACGGGCGGGGGCGGCGGAACCTCCTCGGTCGGATGCGTGATGGGCGGAGGCGGGACCGTCGTGACCGGGGGCGCCGTGTCGATCGCCGGCGGAGACGTTGCTGCCGTCGTGCCGATCGGCGGGGGCGGGGGGCCCGTCTCCTCGACGTCGCACGCGGGCCGGTGCGGCCCTCCGGTCGGGTCGCTCGCCCACGCGGGCGTCGTCGCCATGGCGAGCGAGATGAACGTGGCGGCGGCCACGGCGGTAGTCCTCTTCAACGTGCCTCTCCTGAGTAGTTGGCCGGCAGCGACCCGTGCATGGCGGAGCCGTTGCTCCACGGCACATTCCTGCCGAGCGGATCCGGCTGTCCGCCAGGGGTGTGGGCATCACGCAGGCCGTCGCGAATCCGGGGCCCAGCTGTCGCGGCTGGGACCCGCGGTTCGGCAGGAACCTCCAGTCAGAGGCCGAGAACGGCAGCGTGGTGACGCGCCCATCGGGGGAGCTCGAATCGCCCTCGGCGCGCTCGAGGGCGTGGATTACGTCGGCCATGTCGATGGCGAGCACCGCGCCGTTACCGACCCTGCGATGCCCGCTCGGCGCGAGTGTCGTCGGGCTGTCCGGGTCGTGGTACGTCTGCACGACTCGGCTGAGATGTTCGACGTCCTGCGCCTTGGCCCGTATGGCGGCCGCGAGCTCCGGCACCGGTCAGCCGTGGTCGGCGAGGGATAACGATCCTGTTGCGGCGCGGACAACCGCGGAGCGCGTGGGGCTCGAACGGGTGTGGACGCGGTCGCGCTGCTGGGTGGTCCTCCGTCGCGACGTGCGAGACTGGCCGCCCTGATCGTGCTAGACGACTGGAACGTTCGGTGGGGGCATGCTGCGGATCTCGCGGCCAAACGCGCGGTTCCAGCAGTGGGAGGCACTGCTGCGGAGCCGGAACAAGCGGCAACGGGCCGGCGAGTTCCTCGTGCAGGGGGTTCGGCCGATCAGCCTGGCGGTGGAGCGCGGCTGGCCGGTGCGGGCGCTGATCCACAACGCTGAACGGACGCCGTCCCGGTGGGCGGCCAGGATGATGGCGACCTCCGGCGGTGAGCAGGTGGCCATGGCTCCCGCGCTGCTCCGCGAACTGAGCGGCAAGGAACAGGACGTTCCCGAGCTGGTGGCGGTGGTCGCCCTTCCGCCCGACGAGCTGTCCCGGATCCAGGTGACGCCGGCGTTCCTCGGCGTGGTCTTCGATCGGCCGACCGTGCCGGGCAACATCGGCACGATGGTGCGTTCGGTGGACGCCTTCGGCGGTGCCGGGCTCATCATCACCGGACATGCCGCCGATCCGTACGACCCCAAGGCCGTACGCGCCTCCACCGGCTCTCTGATGGCGGTGCCGGTGGTTCGGGTCAGCTCCCACCGCGATGTACTGGAGTGGGTGGAACGGGAGCGCACGGCCGGTCGTCCCGTGACGGTCGTCGGAACCGACGAGAACGGCGCGAGCGACATCGCCGAGCTGGATCTGACCGCCCCCACGCTGCTGGTGATCGGCAACGAGACCTCGGGTTTGAGCGCGGGCTGGCGGCAGGGCTGCGACACGACGGCGCGGATCCCGATCGGCGGGGCGGCCAGCTCGCTCAACGCCGCCGGCGCCGCCACGGTCGGCCTGTACGAAGCCACCCGCCAACGCCGCGAGCTCACCCACCACTGAGCGGTAGTGAATCCGGAGATCTGACCAGCACGGAAGTGGAGCGGTGGGCTCGAATCTCCGACGCAGACATGATCACCCACTTGGAATCGACCAGGATCGCGTTCGGCGGTCGGCAGGCTGCAGTCTCCTGCCGGTCGCCGTCCCACCGAACCTCACCCTCGCCTCGGGAGAGCGAGACCGACCTGGAGCAGATCGGGTCGGCGAAGCGATGGGTATGACGCGCCGGTCCACGTGAGAGCGCTTCTCGGGCGAGGAACAGGTGGCCGCGAGCCGTCGCCGCGCGCTCAGCGCTGGAGAGCGAGAACGGACGCATCCGGCCAGGCGATGCGGAGCTTGGCCGGGGCGCCGTTGAGGCGGGATGCCACCCCACCGGGCGGCGCGACGGGCGCTTCCTCCACGCAGGCGCCGCCTCGGGCCCGGTAGAACTGCTGCGCGGCGGCGTTCTGCTTGAGCACCCACAGATAGGTGGCCGGGTTGGTGGCGCGCTCGCGGATGCCCTGGGCCGCATCGGCGAGGAGGGCAGTGCCGATGCCGGTCCGTTGGTGGAGATGAGCGACGTGCACGTTGTCGACGAGGCTTCCCCATTCGGCGTCGTCGTCGAGGATGACGTGGACGAAGCCGGCAAGGCCGCCTGCGTCCTCGGCCAGCACGGTGATGCTGCCGGCCGGTTCGGCCAGCCGCGCTGACCAGACCGCCCGCCGATCGGCGAGGATGTCCCCGTCGAGGAAGGAGTCCGCGTAGGCGCCCCGGTAGTGCCTCCGCCAGCTCGCCGCGTGCAACGTGGCAATCTGCTCGGCGTCGCCGGCGCGCGCGGCGCGACGGCGGACCGGCGTTGGGTCGACCTCAGCCATATCGACGCACGGTAGTGACGTGCGGCCGGGCGGTCCGGCGAGTTTCGATGCAGCCCTCGCGGCCCGGTGGACAACGGCCATGCACTGCCCCAGTGGGCTCAGCCGGTGAATTCGTCGACGCCGAGGGCGAAGTCCCAGTGGCCGACCCCGTTGCCGGCGAGGCCCATCGTGACCACGCCCATTCCTTCCAGCCAGTGCGCCATTTTCAGGCCGCCGACGTCCAGCGAGCGGAGCCCGAGGCTCTCGATGAATGCCGCCACGACCGCCTTGGCCTGCGCATCGTCGCCGGCGATGAAGACGTTGGGCCGGCCCTTCTCCAGGACATTGCGGAAGATGGTGTTGAATGCCTTCACCACGCTGGCGCCGGCCGGGGCCACCTTGGCGACCTCCTGAGCGATCGAGGTCTCCTCGCTGTGGGCCAGTCCGTCGAACGTGGCGTTGAAGGGGTTGCTGATGTCGACGACGACCTTGCCCGCGAGGGCGTCTCCGTACTCGGCGACCACCGGAACGACACCGTCGTACAACAGGGCCGTGATGACGATGTCCCCGGCCGGGACGGCGCCCCATCCGCCCGTCGTCGCGCCGCCGCCCAGAGCCTTGGCCAGGTCATCTGCCTTGGACCGATCGCGTCCCACGACCTCGACGGTGTTGCCGCCCGCCACCGCGAGCGTGCCGATGGTACGGGCCATGTTTCCCGTACCGATGAGGGTGATGCTGCTCATGAGGGTGCTCTCTTCCTGTTCTCGGGGTGGCGCGGTTCAGATGGCGGTGGTGCCGCCGTCGGTGACCAGTTCCAGGCCGTTGACGTAGCTGGAATCGTCGGAGGCGAGGAACAGGGCGACCTTGGCGATCTCGTCGGAGCGACCCATCTTTCCGCGCGGAATGAGGGACTCGAATGCGGCCTTGGTTGCCTCGTCGAACAGTTCTTCCTGTTTGGCGGTGGCGACCTGGCCGGGGGTCAGGACGTTGACCCGGATATTGCGGTCGCGCAGTTCGTTGAGCCAGACGCGGGCCCAGGCCTGCTGGACGGCCTTGCTTCCCGCGTAGAGGCTCCAGCCGGGGAAGGCGCCGAGGGAGGCGTTGGATCCGGTCATGAAGATCGAGCCGTTGTCGTTGATCAGCGGCAGTGCCTTCTGCACGGTGAACAGGGTGCCGCGCGCGTTGAGCCAGAAGGCGCGGTGGAACTGCTCCTCGGTGATCTCGCCGAGGACGGCGGGTTCGCCCATCCCGGCGCTGGCCCACAGCACGTCGATCGAGCCCACGTCCCGCTTGACGGTGTCGTACAAGCGGTCCAGGTCGTCCAGTTCGGCCGCGTCACCCTGGACGGCGGTGACGTTGCGGCCGATCAGCTTGACGGCGTCGTCCAATGCTTCCTGCCGCCGCGCCTGGATGAAGACGTGCGCGCCTTCCTCGACGAACAGTTTGGCGCCGGCCAGTGCCATGCCGGTGGATCCGCCGGTGATCACCGCTACCTTGCCATCGAGCTTTCCCATGATCACTCCGTTGAGTTGATGAGTATTTCAAGTTTCTACGCGGTTCGGGTCCTCGCCGTCAGCCGGCCGAGAAGTAGTGGCCGTTGTCCAGATCGGCGAGCAGACCGGGCTGAGCGGGTTCCCAGCCGAGGGTCCGGCGGGTGACGACGTTGGACGCCGGGTAGTTCTGCGTGACGATGTTCGCGAGGAACCCGAAGTATCCCGGCACCATGAGTACGTCCGCGGGAACGCTCACGGCGGGTAGGCCCAGACGGCTGCCAATGGCCTCGGCGATCTCCCGGAACGGGATGGTCCCGTCCCCGACCGCGTGCCAGTATCTGCCGGCCGGCCCCTTCTCCAGCGCCAAGCGGAACAAGGAGGCGACATCGCGGACGTGCACGGCGGTCCACAGGTTCGCGCCGGCTCCGGGGTAGCCGACGAAACCCTTCTCCTTCGCGAGCGCGATCAGCTGCACGAGGAAGCCGGCACGATCGGTCGTGCTGTGCGCGATGTTGGCGATCCGCACGACCGAAGACCGCACTCCCCGCTCGGCGAGACCGACCACGGCGGTCTCCACGACGTTCCGAACCCGCAGGGTGCCCTTGTACTCATCACCGCCACGAAGGGCCGGGTCCTCCTCGGTGGCCGGCCGGCCCAGGTTCCCAGGCGAGCCGACGCTCCCCGCCGCGACCAGCGGCTTTCCGGTTCCCGCCAGTGCCTCGCCGTACGCGAGCATGATCGGGAGCTCCGCGGCGGCCACGGCGTCGATCCCGCCGGAGGGAAGCAGGTCCTGCCGGTGTGCGACGTGGATGACGCCGTCGGAGTCCGCGGCCGCCTCCCGGAGCCCGTCGAGATCCTCGAGGTCGCCGCGACGTACCTTCGCGCCGAGCGCGGACACCGCCGCCGCAGCCGTGTCCGACCGGGCCAGGCCGGTGACCTCATGTCCCGCGGCGACGAGTTCGGGGATGATGTACGAACCGGAATGGCCGGTCCCGCCGGTGACGAAAACGCGCATGCGACTGTCCTTGCGAGGGTGGGGTGCGCTCAGCCGAGAATGCTGACGCGGAGGAAGAAGTTGGCGTGCTTGACGGAATGGGCGACGAGGCCCAGCTGCAACAGGGCGACGTTCTCAAGTGTCCGCGCCATTGGCAGCGGCCCGGTGTCCATCGGGCGCAGTCCCAGGCTCTCGATGAACGCCGACACACGTGCCTTTGCCTGCGCGTCGTCACCGGCGATGAACACGTCCAATGGGCGACCCTCGCCTGGGCCGGCCGCCAGAACGTGGGAGAACAGGGTGTTGAACGCCTTGACGACGTACGCGCCGGCGGGGGCGGCCTTGGCGATCTCCTGCGCCCCGGAACTGCCGTCGGGGGTGACAAAGCCCTTGAAATCGGGGGAAATCGGGTTGGTGATGTCGATGACGACCTTGCCGTTCAGTGCGTCCCCGTACTCGCTCACCACCGCCGCCGCGCTGGCGTACGGCACGGCGAGGATGACGATGTCCCCGGCCGGGGCGGCGCCGGCCGTCCCGGCAGTCGCGCCGAGCGCGGCGGCCAGTTCCTCGGCCTTGGCCGGGTCGCGGCCGATGATCTCGACGGCGTTGCCGCCGCTGCGCGCCCGGGCGGCCAGGGCGCCGGCCATGTTCCCCAGGCCGATAACGCTGATGCCGCTCATGGAGTGCCTGCTTTCCGGAGCCGGACAGAACACCACGCCAACCCGTCCTTGTTAACGGTTGCGCGCGATAGACATGGCTCGATTCGCGATGCGCTCATTCTGGCTCTGGGCTTGCTGTCGAGTCCCGATGCCGAATTCGCTCTGACCCCATTGACGATGCCATTGGCTCGAGCGGCTGTCCAAGACTTCTTCCAGTCGTGGTGATACCCTGCAGGCATCACCGGGCCGGGAGGTGCCATGGATCTGGACCTGCGCAAGCTGCGCTACTTCGTCGCCGTGGCCGACCGGTTGCACTTCGGCCGCGCCGCCGATGAGCTGCACATCGCGCAGCCGGCGCTCAGCCGCCAGATCCGCGCACTGGAGCATGATCTCGGCGCCTCGCTGTTCACCCGGGATCGCCACGGCGTGGCGCTGACCGACGCGGGCCGGCAGCTGCTGGCCGACGCCGGTCCGCTGCTCGCCTCGGCGCACGCGGTCCGGCGCCGGGTGTCCGTGGCCGCCCGCGGCAGCCGGCGGCTGGTGGTCGGCTTCCGGGCCGGCATCCCGGTCATCCCGGCGGCACGGGCGTTCGAGGCTCGGCATCCGGACGTGGTCGTGGACGTGCAGCGGATGGAGTGGGACGACCAGGCCCTGATGCTGCTCGACGGCCGCGTCGACGTCGGCTATGTGCGGCTGCCCATCGACGAGACCGGCCTGCGCGTGAGCCCGCTGTACACCGAGCCACTCATGGTGGTGCTGCCCGCTGATCACCGGTTGGCCGGCAAGGAGGAGGTCACCGAGGCCGACCTGGCCGGTGAGCCGCTGGTCTGGCATGCCGACCCGAGCACGCAGCCCACCAGGCGCCCGCACCCCGACTCCGGGCTCCGGGTGCGCGGGGTGGAGGAGAAGCTCGAACACGTCGCGGCCGGCCGGGGCATCTCGTTCGTGGGGCGTTCGGAGACCCTGTTCTACTCACGTCCCGACATCAGCTACGTACCCATCCCGGATCTGGCGCCCGAACAGGTGTGCCTCGCGGTGGCGGAGTCGCGCACCTCGCCGGTGGTCGACGACTTCGTCGCCGCGGCCCAGGCAACGGCCGAGATCACGGCGGAATGTGGGAACTACGAATCGGGTGCGGTTCTTCTGGAGGACCGCTGAGAGCGGCCATCGGGGCCTTCCAGACCATCGGCGGGCTCGGGTTCTTCTTCCCCAGGGGCCGGATCCTGGCGCGGTGGTCAGCGCTCACCCTGCTGGTCCCGACGCTTCCCGCCGCCGTCGGCCAGGTCCGCGAACCGCAACGGATGCGAGGTCGCGGGGTACCCCCACAGCTGACTCCAGTCCGCGTCGTGGCGCCGGTCCTGATGACCGGCCCGGTCTGGTGGGCGACCCGGCCCGACACCACACCTGCCGACCGCTGAGACGTCAGGCCAACGGCAAGGACCCGGACATGCGATTGGACGGCAAGCTGGCGAGCGCCGCAAACGCCGGCTCAGCTCAAAAGTCGAGCGCAGCCAGCGTTGGCGAGCGGTCGGTTACTGGATGGACGTCCGGAATCGCCCGGACCCATAAACGACTTCCTGCGGGCGGCAATCGGCAACCGCAAACTTTCCCTCAGCGGTCCACGGTCCGTACACCCAATGAGCGTCGGGGCCACACTTCACCTCCGCCCGCACTACCCCGCGGGGGGCGAGCTCGTGACAATAGGCCAGGGCGCCGTACCATACCTGCTGCGCAAAGCAATTGTCGTAGGCCTTCGCTTCCGCCGTGCCGTCGAGCATAAGTCCGGCCCAGAACATCAGCCCGAACAAGGCCGTTACCGATACAATTCGTTGGATCATCTCTCGCACACCTCTTCTTGCTCCGAAAAAGTCGAGACGGATCGCGCGCCGGATCGGACGCCGTCGCGGTCGCGGCGAAAAACTGCCAGGCCGGCGTGCGCGTCGCAACCGTATGGCGAGTTCTCGCCACGTCCTTCAAACCGTCACGCACCCTCATGCCCACGAGTGACCGGCACGCACCCCGCGGAGTCCACCGGATGTCCGAGCGCGAGGTCAGATTCGTGTCGACCTGATGACATCGGCAATACCTGCAGAAAGTGCGCACGTTCGCCGTGCTGTCCCTCTCCGCCGGGGCGCACTACATGCAGGTGTCGAAGTGGCTCGGGCACGAGAGCTACGTGACGACGCTGACGATCTACGCGGACTACATCGACGAGACCGAAGGCGGCAAGGCCGTCCCGCTTGCCCGCCCGACCGCGCCGGACCCCACCCCCGATCGGGGGGCGGAGCCCAGCAACGTCGTGCCGTTCCGGCGCCGTAACGCGGGCTAGATGAGTTCGGCGATCAGCCCGGGGACGGCCTCAACCTGCCCCGACAGCACCAGAACAACAGCGAGCAGGAAGCCCGCCACCACGGCGACAACGCGCCAGTCCAGGTTCTTGGCGGTGAAGCGGAAGTCGATCATTGAACACGGACCTCTCCGGCACCCGAGCGGACGCCAAGTAGACCGACGTCGTGTCGCCGCCAAGAAGCGCGCGCCGTCGGAACTGGGCATTCGTTGGGTGGGAGGTCGTGCCTGGTCGACGGGCTGGGTGTGTGCGGTTCGTCCGGGATTACTTGGCGATGGGGCGTCTTGGACTGTGCCGCACGCTCTCGACCACGACGCCGCCGAACTGCTCGGTGGCGCTGGAGCCCACAGTAGCCGCGCGTCACTCGTCCGTGTCGGGACACGCCGTAGCGCGGGCTGATCTGCTCGCTACGGCCACGAGAGCCCCGGCCCGCCTACTCGGACGGTGACCGGGGCTCTCGCACGTCTGCTGGCTTCGGCGGCTTCGCTTCGCACCACTCCTCCGCGCGCTGCTTGTGGCGCCAGCCGGTACCGGTCCCCTTGTGGCGCTCGATCGGCTGCTCACAGCGGTCGCAGACCTCATCCATGCCGCGTTATCGCGGTAGCCGCCCTGGGCGTTGCGTCAGCGCCACGGCCACGAGCCGCCCTGCCGTCTCCGGCGGGCACGATGGCGTCCGCGCCGGAAGAAGCGCCGGAGCCAGCGGATCACAGGCGGGCGGTGCGAGCCGCGTGGGCGAGCGTCCACATCGCGCACGGCCAAGACTCCCGCGGCGTCCCCCGGCCCGGCGTCGTGCACTCGACGCAAAGCCCGGCGGCGTTCGGGCGGTGGTCCGCCATCAGCCGCTCGATCACGTCCCACCGCGTCGCCAACTCCGCCACGAACGCCGTCCAGGTCTCCGCCACGGGCGGGACGCTACTCCGAAACGGACAACTGATCTAATACGTCTAGATCGTCATGTTGTACCGAACGTGCCGCAAGGGCTGTTCGAGCTGGTTGGTGCACATACCGTCGGGGAGTGGACCGCCCGGAGAAGCTGCTAACCACCGCGCAGGCGGCGGAGCACCTGGGCATCTCCCGGGGGACGCTCGCCCGCTACGCACGGGACGGACTCGTGAAGCCAACGCTCACGCTCCCGACCGGACACCTCCGCTGGAGCCTGGAAGACCTCCGGCGCCAGATTCGGGACATGCGGGAGCGCGACGCGTAGACACGGGACGACGCCCGGCGCCAGGGGCCGCGAGACCGACGATCCTCCAGCGGCCGATCCACCGGTACGCGACCGGTACGCGGACCCGCTACCTGATCCCTGAAGATCGCTTCGCAGGCCCGCTACCAGCGGGTTTGAGTGGGGCGGGTGGGATTTGAACCCACGACCTGACGGGTTATGAGTCCGCTGCTCTAACCAGCTGAGCTACCGCCCCGGCCCAGCGAGGTTACCGAACTCCTCCGACCGCGATGACCTCTGTCGTCAGTGGGTGAGGGCGTGGGCGCGCTTGCGCACGTCCTTGGCCAGCCCGCCGGCCTGGTGGGCGACCTCGGTGCCCACGGCGGAGGCGCGGGCGGCGACGTCGTGGCCGACCTTGCTCGCCACGCCGGGGCCCTTGTCGAGGCGCTTCTGCAGGTCGGCGGTCCGCTTCGCGGCGCGCTTCTGCAGCTGCGCGCGGCGCTTCTCGGCTGTCTTCTGCAGGTGGGCGCCGCGCTTCTCGGCGGCCTTCTGCAGCTTGGCGCCACGCTTCTCCGCCCGCCGGCGGGCCTTGGCCGCGCGACGTGACAGGTCGGACGCGATGTCGTCCGCCCGGGACGTCAGCTCCGAGCCGGTCCGCGACGCGCGGGAGGAGACGGCCGCGCCCGCGGCGGGGGCGAGCCCGGCCAGCCCGGCGGCGACGCCGGCCACCGTGCCGCCGGCCTGGTGCGCGGAACCGGACAGCTTGCCGCCCGCGTCGTGCGCGGCGCCGGTGACGCGCCCGGTGACGTCGGCCGCCGCGCCCGTCAGCGCCCCGGCCTGCGTCGCGGCGCGCTTCGCCGCGCGGCGGCCGCGCCAGCCCAGGGACGGCTTGCCCTCGGTGTCGGCGGCGGCGATCAGGAGGCCGCCGAACATGCCGACGTTCTTCAGGAAGTGGATCTGCTGCTCCTGCTTGCGCTGCGGGTCGGTCTCCTCCCAGAACCGGTGGCCGGCCAGGGTGGTCGGGACCAGCGTGGCCGCGAGCGCCGTGGCGGCGAGGCGGGGGAACGTACCGAACGCGAGCATCGTCCCGGCGACGATCTTCACGCCGGCATCGATCCTGATCAGCGTCACCGGATCGGGGCCCCGGTCGACCGGGGCGACCTCGACGGCCTTGTCGACCGCCGGGGCCATCGCGTCGAGAACCGGCTTCGCGGCCTGCGCGTGCGCCTCCGGGGCTCGGAGGGCGTTGATGCCGCCCTGGATGAACAGGGCGGCGAGCATGGGTCGGGCGACTCGTCGAAGGAGCATGTCGAGCGCATCCCCGCGAAAGGCCGCATCCAAACGCCGGATCGACCGTCCGCTGTATCGATCAATCGATGGTGACATCATTCGGGGGTGACGACCCCCAGGCTGGCCATCGGGCTCGACATCGGCGGCACCAAGATCGCGGGCGCGGTCGTCGACGAGCGGGGCACGGTGGTGGCGGAGCTCGTGGAACCGACCCCGGAGGAGTCCGACGCCGAGTCGGTCACCGCCGTGCTGATCTCGCTGATCGAGCGGCTCCGGGCGGAGCACGACGTCGTCACGATCGGGGTCGGCGCCGCCGGGATCGTCGAATGGCCCGCGGGCAAGATGCTCTGGGCGCCGAACAACTCCTACCGCGACTGGCCCGTGCGCGAGCAGCTGGAGAAGGTCACCAACCTGCCGGTCACCGTCGACAACGACGCGAACGTGGCCGCTCTCGCCGAGGCCCGGCTCGGGGAGCCGTACCCGAACATGGTGCTGGTGACGGTCGGCACCGGCATCGGCGGCGGCCTCGTGATGGACGGGAAGATCTACCGCGGGCCCACCGGCCTCGGCGCCGAGCTGGGCCACATCATCCTCAACCCGGACGGCCCGCGCTGCGGCTGCGGCAACCACGGCTGCTTCGAGGCCTTCGCGTCGGGCACGGCGCTGACGCGGATGGCGCGCGACGCGGCCGACGACGACCCGGGCGGGCTGATCGCCCGCCTCGGTGCCCAGGACGGCGAGGTCACGGGGCACACGGTCCTGAAGGCCGTGCAGGAGGGCGACGAGATCGCGAAGGCGCTCTTCGCCCGGCTCGGCCGCTGGCTCGGGGTCGGCATCGCGTCCCTGGCGAACATCTTCGAGGTCGACGCCGTGGTCGTCGGGGGCGGGCTGGTCGAGACCGGCGAGCTGCTGCTCGGGCCCGCCCGTGCGGCGGCCCGCGAGTACGCCTACGCCCCCACGGCCCGCGGGGTCGCTCCCGTGCTCCCGGCGACGTTCGGCGGTGACGCCGGGAAGATCGGCGCCGCGCTCCTCGCGCTCGACCACGCCTGAGCACCCGGGCCCGACCGCGCGACCGTTCGAGTTCGAGGCATCGGCGCCGACCACAACGAATACCACCTCCGCAGGCCAACGCCATACAGCTCGGCGGGATGGCGTTCTCCGGCGAAATCTCGGGCCCCGGGGTGGAGACGAACGGCGCTTCACGGAAGGATGGACCCGTGAGCGATGAGTCGACTGACGCCAGCACCGGGATCGACGCGAGCGTTCCGCACTCGGCGCGGATCTGGAACTATTGGCTGGGCGGCAAGGACAACTACGCCGTGGACCGGGAAGCCGGCGACGCCTGGATCGCCAAGGACCCGGGAGTCGTCAACGAGGCCAAGCAATCCCGCCAGTTCTTGATCCGGGTCGTCGGTCACCTCGCCGGCGAGTTGGGTATCCGGCAGTTCCTCGACGTGGGCACCGGCCTGCCCACCATGCAGAACACCCACGAGGTCGCCCAGAGCATCGCGCCGGAGTCCCGGGTCGTCTACGTCGACAACGACCCGCTCGTGCTCGCGCATGCCCGCGCGCTGCTCACCCACACCACGCCGGAGGGCGTTGCGGAGTACGTCGATGCCGACTACCACAACCCTGAGCTGATCATCGCGGAAGCCCGCAAGGTGCTGAACTTCGACGAGCCGATGGCGGTCATGTTCATGGGGGTGCTCGGCCACGCACGCGACTTCGACACCGCGCGCTCGATCGTGGCCCGAATTGTGGACGCCATCCCGCCGGGTAGTTACCTGGTCCACTGGGACAGCGCCTCCACCGACCCCACCGCATTGGCGGCGATGGAGGAATACAACCGGACCGGGGCCGTCCACTACATCCAGCGCAGTCCCGAACAGATCAGTCGGTTCTACGAAGGCCTGGAGTTGCTCGAGCCGGGCTTCGTCCCCATCTCGCAGTGGCGACCCGACGGCCCCGAAGCGGGCGCGGTCGCGCCCACGTACTCCCACGGCGCCCTCGCCCGCAAAGCCTGATGCGCGAGATCCACGGCATTCGTGGGGGTGACCATGGCCGATGCCAAGGACGACCACCCGCTCGAGGCGGCTGACGCTCGGGGCGGTCCCACGGTCCTGCGCATCCTGGTCGGCGCACAGCTTCGCCGGCTACGCGAAGCGAGCGGCATCACCCGCGAGGCCGCCGCCTACGCCATCCGCGGCTCCGAAGCCAAGATGAGCCGGATCGAGGCGGGCCGGGTCGGGTTCAAGCGACGAGACGTCGCCGACCTCCTCGCCCTGTACGGGCTCGCCGAGGGACCGGCCCAGGACGCGGTGCTGAACCTGGCCGAGCAGGCCAACGAGCCGGGCTGGTGGCACACCTACAACGACACCATGCCGGACTGGTTCTCGACCTACGTCGGGCTGGAGCAGGCAGCGACGATCATCCGCAACTACGAGGTCCAGTACGTACCGGGCCTGCTGCAGACCGAGGCGTACGCGAGCGCCGTGATCGAGCTGGGTCAGGCCGTCCGGGTCGATGAGATCGCGCAGCGCGTCGAGCTGCGGATGCAGCGCCAGCAGTTGCTCTACGGGTCGAACCCTCCCGACTACTGGGTGGTGATCGATGAAGCGGTGTTGCGCCGGAACCTGAGCGGTCGGACGGTCATGCGCGACCAGCTCGACCACATCCTCGCGGCCGGCAAGCGGCAGAACATCACGGTGCAGGTCGTACCCTTCGAGCGCAGCGACGCCGCGGCGGTCGGCGGCCCGTTCACCCTGCTGCGCTTCGCCGAGGCCGATCTGCCCGACATCGTCTACCTCGAGCAGGTCAGCAGCGCCCTCTACCTGAACAGGGGCGTCGACGTCGAGGTCTACCACAAGATCATCAACCGGCTGGTCGCCGGCGCCCTGACCCCCGCCCGATCCACCGAACTGATCGCATCCGTACGCGACGCACTGTGACGGAGGGCCGGAGAGCGGGGCCGTCGGGACGGGCGGCGGCGCGCCGGGATCACTCACTAGGGTGGTCCTGTGTCCCTCGTCCTCGGGCCCGTCCTGCGCCATGTCGGTGAGACGACGGCGTCCGTGTGGGTCCAGACCGAGCGGGCGGCCACCGTGTCGGTGCTCGGATGCAGCACGCGGACGTTCGAGGTGGCGGGGCACCACTACGCGCTCGTGCCGGTCTCGGGGCTCGAGCCGGGCGCTCGGGTGGCCTACGAGGTGGAGGTGGACGGCGATCGGGTGTGGCCGCCCGCCACGAGCCCGTTCCCGGCGAGCGTCATCCACACGCGCGGGGGCGCCGGGGCGCGGCAGCGGGTCGTCTTCGGGTCGTGCCGGTACGCCAAGGTCGTCGACCCGAAGCTCTCGGCGGAGCTCGGCGTCGACGCGCTCGACGCCTACGCGGCGCGCATGGCCGGCCTGCCGCAGGAGGAGTGGCCCGACACGCTCCTGCTGCTCGGCGACCAGGTGTACGCCGACGAGCTGACGCCCCGGAACCGCCGCCGGATCGCGGCGCGGTCCGACCGGCACCCGGACTGGCCGGACGACGAGATCGTCGGCTACGACGAGTACGTGGGGCTCTACGGCGACTCGTGGGCCGACCCGGAGATCCGGTGGCTGCTGTCCACCGTGGCCACGGCGATGATCTTCGACGACCACGACGTGCGCGACGACTGGAACACCTCCGCCAGCTGGCGTGCGGAGATGCAGGAGAAGTCGTGGTGGCGGGAGCGGATCCGCGCCGCGCTCGCGTCCTACTGGGTGTACCAGCACATCGGGAACCTGGCCCCGGACGACCTCGCGTCGAACGCCGACTACCGCAAGGTCATGGAGCAGGGCGGCGACACGTGGCCGCTGCTGGTCGAGCTCGCCGACCGGGCGGACGCCGAGACCGACGGTGAGAAGGGCGTGCGGTTCAGCTTCCGCTGGGACATCGGGCGGAGCCGGCTGCTGATGATCGACTCGCGGAACGGCCGGATCCTCGAGGGCGGGCAGCACCTCATGCTGGGCGAGTCCGAGTTCTCCTGGCTCGAACACCAGGCCGCGGCCCCGGGCGAGGTCGACCACCTCCTGATCGCGACGTCGGTGCCGTGGCTGCTGCCGCACGCGATCGGCGACCTCGAGACGGTCAACGAGATCGCCGCGGCCCGGCCCGGCCGGCGGGGCCGGCTCGCCGAGAACGTCCGCCGGGCGGCCGATCTGGAGCACTGGTCGGCGTTCCGCGCCTCGTTCGACCGGCTGACGGCGATGATCGGCGACGCGGCCGGTAGCGGCGTCGCCACCGTCAGCGTGTTGTCCGGCGACGTGCACCACAGCTACGCCGCGCGGGCCGACCTGCCGGGAGCGCCCGTCCACCAGCTCACCTGCTCCCCCGTGCACAACAAGATCGACTGGTTCGTACGGCCGGGGTTCCGGCTCGCGTGGTCCCGCGCGGCTCGCCGGCTGACCGAACGATGGGCGCTCCGTGCGGGCGCCCCGCCCAAACCGCTGTCGTGGCGGCGCCTGCTCGGGCCGCTCTTCGGCAACACGATCGCCACGCTCGAGCTGAACGGGCGCCGCGCAGAAGCGATCTTCGAGCAGCCGCGCTCGTCGGCGTCGCTCGTGGAGCGCGCCCGCCTCGATCTCACGAGATGAAGGGGATTCCCGGATGACGGCCACCGCCACCGAAGCGCCCGCCGCGATCGCCGGTCAGACCGTCGTACTGCGCCCCACCACCCCCGAGCACGTCCCGGTCTTCCTCGCGATCCTGCGACACCCCGAGATCGCCCCCTGGTGGGGCGGCTACGACCTGGAGCGGGTGCGGCGCGAGCTGCTCGGGCCGCAGGGCTACGCCATCGAACTGGCCGGCGAGGTCGTCGGCATGATCCTCTATCGCGAGGAGAACGACTCCGACCACCGGCACGCCGCGCTCGACCTCGCGCTGCACCCCGACCACCAGGGCCAGGGCCTCGGGTGCGACGCGCTGCGGGCGATGGCGCGGTTCCTGTTCCGCATCCGCGGCCACCACCGCGTCACGATCGACCCGGCGGCACACAACGAGCGGGCGATCCGCAGCTGTGCCCGCGCCGGGTTCGAGCCGATCGGCGTGATGCGCAGCTACGAGCGATCGGCGGACGGCGGGTGGCACGACTGCCTCCTCATGGACCTCCTCAGCGCCGACCTGCCGTCCTAAGGGCGGCACGCGAACCGCTCTCCCAGAGCGGGCCGGCCACGAACCAGATCCCGACGATCACCCACGCCCGCCCGATCCACCACCACAGCTGCCCGGACTGCTCCGGCGTCGCGACGAACAGGACGAGCCCACCGAGCACCGCCGACGCGATCGCGGCGGCCACGACCACGCGGTTCCACTCTCGCCACAGGCTTGCAGTGCGCTCCGGTGTGCCCTTCGCGGGCTTCACCGGGGCCGGACCACCCGCGAAGCGGTGCGCGAACCGCACGTCGGCCCACCGCACGATGCTCGGCCCGAACGCCACGCTGAACCCGAGGTACACCGCGGCGAGCCCGTGCACCGACCGCGGCTCGGCGCCACCCAGGAGGTCGAGCGTCACGGCGACGACGAGCACGACGTCGAGCAGCGGGATGGCGGCCAGCAGGACGGTGCTGAGCGTGCGCAGCCGAAGCAGGTAACGGGCGGCCAGGCCGACCCCGAGCAGGACCCACAGTCCGATCTCGCACGCGAGGATCAGGGCGACGATCGGATTCTCCCGCACTAGTGTCCCCCGCCGGAAGTCCGTTGGGTAAGTCGGTGGATCCAGGTTCGCGCTGCGGGTGCCGGGCGGCGGCCCTCGTACCGGGCGTACTCGGGTCGTCGACCGGTGCGCGCAGCGTGGAGCTGGGCCGCCGAATTATTCGGCGGACTTCCGGCGGGGGACACCAGGTGCGTCACGTTCTCCACGTCCCGGACGCTAGGTCGCGGGGCGCTCCGGGGAATCCCGAGAAGTGCCGAGATCCGCGTCGGCAGAAAGGATGACGCGGGCCCGTTCCTCCGACGCGTCAGAAGGGGGTGCGTTCCAGCCAGGTGCGCCAGACCGCCGCGTCGCCGAGCACCTGCAGGCGCGGATCGTCGGCGGTGATCCGCCGCAGCACCGCCTGCATCAGATCCGCCGCGCTCCCCCGCACCGCGACCGCGCCCTTGCCGTGCCCGTGCTCCCAGGCGACGCGGCCGCCCTCGGACCGCACCATCCACTCCCCGCTCGTCCCGAGGCCGTCGTCGGTGGCGTGCAGGTGCAGGGTCGCGCCGTCGGGGAGCATCGGTCCGGCGTCCGGGACGCGGCGGGACGTCAGGATGTCGAGCCACTCGCTGATGCCGTCGGCGGCGAGCGCGGCCTCGATCGCGAAGGGCACGCCGAGGGCGATCGCGGCGTCGGCGCGGTGCACCGTGGACTCGTGCAGCCACCGCCGGATCCACCACGATGCCGGCTTGGGACCGGTGAACGTCCACACGAGGACGTCGGGGCCGGTCGCGGCCACCTCGTCGACCAGCAGCCGGGCGCCGTCGGCGAGCCAGCCGATCGGGTCGTCGGTTGGCGGCTTGCCGTCCGGCACCGTGCGGATGTCGACCCGCTCCTCCGCGCGCTCGCGCACGATCATCGCGGCCCACCGGTAGCCCCGGCCGACATGCGTCAGCAGCTGCCGCACCACCCAACCCGGACATGTCGGGACAGCTGTCTCCGGATCGGCCGTGACCAGAAGTTCACCCAGCCGACGGTTCTCGTCGACGAGCGCACCCGCGGGGTTCATACCCTGACGCTAGACCTTTAGGGGTACAGGGGGTGCGCGCATGGCTGAAGAGCGGACCGGGTAGGAAACGCATATGGCGCCAGAGAAACGGGAATGGTCGGTCCCCGGCCCGATCCGGGCCCTCCTGTGGTGGCCCGGCGTCGCGTTCGTGCTGGTCATGGTCGCCCCGGACGACGCCGCCGTGGGGATCGCCGCCGCCGGCGCACTGCTGATGCTGCTCGGTGCTGTGATCCCGGTCGCATACCGGCGCCTCCGGCGACCCCGCCCCGCCCCGCCGCGGAGCATCGACGACCACCCGACCGTCGAGCTGCCCACCGTGGAGCTCCCACCGGTGGAGCGCGTCGCCTGAAGCTCATCGGGAGCGGCCGCACCGCCGACGTCTACGCGCTCGACGACCACCGGGTCCTGCGCCGGTACCGGGAGCGCGGCCGCGGGAAGGTCGTCCGCGAGGCGGCGGCGATGGCGCACGTCACGGCCCACGGCTTCCCGGCACCCGCCGTGTTCACCGCCGACGGCACCGACCTCGTCATGGAGCGGTTGTACGGGCCGGTCCTCCTCGACGCCGTGGAGGCGGGCGACCACGACGTCCGCGACGCCGGGCGCGTGCTCGCCGACCTCCACGCCCGGCTGCACGCCGTCCCGTCCCGCTCCGGCGTCCCGGACGAACGGGTGCTGCACCTCGACCTGCACCCCGCGAACGTCGTGGTCACCCCGCGTGGGCCGGTACTGATCGACTGGGCGAACGCGACGGACGGCCCGCCCGACCTCGACGTCGCGCTCTCGGCCGTGATCCTCGCCCAGGCCGCGGTCGAGCCCGGCCACCGGTACGCCGCTGTGGCGACGGAGATGCTGGGCGCGTTCCTCGGCGCGACGGACGGGAACCCCCTCGCGATGCTCGACCGCGCCGTCGCAGGCCGGGCGGCCGACCGCTCGCTCACCGCGGCGGAGGTGGGCCTGCTCGACGACGCCGCCGCCCTCATCACCGCCACCGCCCGCTGACCTGGCGTCGCACACGTCACCGCGACATAGGTTGCACGTCCGATACTCGGAAGCCAAACTAAATCGAGGTGCGGGCGAGAGGACGAGCCATGGCAGAGCTGCACGAACCGACGAACCCGGTGCGCTTCGTCACCGCCGCCAGCCTCTTCGACGGCCACGACGCGGCGATCAACATCATGCGGCGCATCCTGCAGCGCCAGGGCGCCGAGGTCATCCACCTCGGGCACAACCGCTCGGTGGACGAGGTCGTGACCGCGGCCATCCAGGAGGACGCCCAGGGGGTGGCCGTCAGCTCCTACCAGGGCGGCCACATCGAGTACTTCACCTACCTCGTGGAGCTGCTGCGCGAGCGCGGTGCCGGGCACGTGAAGGTCTACGGCGGAGGCGGCGGCGTGATCGTCCCGCGGGAGATCGAACTGCTGCACTCGCGCGGGGTCTCGCACATCTTCTCCCCCGGGGACGGCCAGCGGCTCGGGCTGCCCGGGATGATCAACAGCATGATCCGGGAGTGCGACGCCGACCTCGCCGCCACTCCCCCGGACTCCTTCGACGGCCTGTTCACCGGCGAGCCCGCCACCCTCGCCCGCACGCTCACGATGGCCGAGGCAGGCCGCCTGCCGGAGCGGCTCGACCTCACCCCGCGCCGCGACGTCCCGGTGCTGGGCATCACCGGCACCGGTGGCTCGGGCAAGTCCAGCCTCACCGACGAGCTCGTCCGCCGCTTCCGCCTCGACCAGGAGGACAAGCTCCGGATCGCGGTGCTCGCCGTCGACCCGACCCGCCGCCGCGGCGGGGGCGCGCTGCTCGGGGACCGGATCCGGATGAACGCGCTGTCCGGGGACCAGGTCTTCTTCCGCTCGATGGCCACCCGGGGCACCGAGGCCAGCCTCCCGGAGCGGCTCGGCGACGTGATCGGCGTGCTCAAGGCGGCCGGGTTCGACCTGGTGATCGTCGAGACGCCCGGGATCGGGCAGGGCGACGCCGGGATCGTGCCGTTCGTCGACCGCTCGCTGTACGTCATGACGCCCGAGTTCGGGGCCGCATCGCAGCTCGAGAAGATCGACATGCTCGACTTCGCCGACGCCGTGGCGATCAACAAGTTCGAGCGTCGCGGCGCGGAGGACGCCCGCCGCGACGTCGGCCGCCAACTGGTGCGCAACCGCGAGGAGTTCGGGGCGTCCTGGGAGGACATGCCGGTCTTCGGAACCAGCGCCGCCACGTTCAACGACGACGGCGTCACCGCGCTCTACCACCACCTGCGCGACCAGCTCGCCAAGGACGGCCTCACCGTCGGCGAGGCCCGGCTGCGGCGGCCGGAGCGCAAGACGTCCAGCGAGTACGCGGCGATCATCCCGCCGCAGCGGGTGCGGTACCTGTCCGAGATCGCCGAGACGGTACGCGGCTACCACGCCGACACGGCGACGCACGTGGACGCCGCGCGCCGGCGCCAGCACCTGCGCACGGCGCGCGAGCTCGTCGGGGACGCCGTCGACGACGCGCTGCGGAAGGCCGAGGAGGAGCTGCCGGCGGCGTCGGCGGCCTTGCTGGACGAGTGGCCGGACGTCGTCGAGGCGTACTCCGGCGACGAGATGGTCGTGAAGGTCCGCGACAAGGAGCTGCGCACGCACCTCACCCGCGAGACGCTCTCGGGCAACAAGGTGCCGCGCGTCGCGTTGCCGCGGTTCACCGAGGACCCCGAGCTGCTGCGGTTCCTGCGCGCCGAGAACCTCCCCGGGCGGTTCCCGTTCACCGCGGGCGTGTTCGCGTTCAAGCGGGACGGCGAGGACCCGGGCCGGATGTTCGCCGGTGAGGGCGACGCGTTCCGCACCAACCGCCGCTTCAAGCTGCTCTCCGCGCACTCCGAGGCCAAGCGGCTGTCGACCGCGTTCGACTCCGTCACCCTCTACGGACGTGACCCGGACACCCGCCCCGACGTCTACGGCAAGGTCGGCACGTCCGGCGTCTCGATCGCGACGCTCGAGGACATGAAGGCGCTCTACGACGGCTTCGACCTCACCTCGCCCACCACGTCCGTCTCGATGACGATCAACGGGCCGGCGCCGACGATCCTCGCGTTCTACCTGAACACCGCGATCGACCAGGTGATCGGCAGGTTCCGGGACGAGGAGGGCCGCGAGCCGGACGCCGCCGAGCGCGCGGAGCTCACGGCGTTCGCCCTGGCCAACGTCCGCGGCACGGTGCAGGCCGACATCCTCAAGGAGGACCAGGGCCAGAACACCTGCATCTTCTCCACCGAGTTCAGCCTCCGGATGATGGCCGACATCCAGGAGTGGTTCATCCGGCACGAGGTGCGCAACTTCTACTCGGTCTCGATCTCCGGCTACCACATCGCCGAGGCCGGGGCGAACCCCATCAGCCAGCTCGCGTTCACCCTCGCCAACGGGTTCACGTTCGTGGAGAGCTACCTCGCGCGCGGGATGGACATCGACGACTTCGCGCCCAACCTCTCGTTCTTCTTCTCCAACGGCATGGACGCCGAGTACTCCGTGATCGGGCGGGTGGCCCGCCGGATCTGGGCCGTCACGATGCGGGACCGGTACGGGGCGAACGAGCGGTCGCAGAAGCTCAAGTACCACGTGCAGACCTCGGGCCGGTCGCTGCACGCGCAGGAGATGGACTTCAACGACATCCGCACCACCCTGCAGGCCCTCTGCGCGCTCTACGACAACGCCAACTCGCTGCACACGAACGCCTTCGACGAGGCCGTCACCACGCCCACCGAGGCCTCCGTGCGCCGGGCCATGGCGATCCAGCTGATCATCGGCAAGGAGTGGGGCCTGTCCATGAACGAGAACCCGTTGCAGGGCTCGTTCATCGTCGACGAGCTCACCGACCTCGTCGAGCAGGCGGTGCTCGCCGAGTTCGACCGCATCTCCGAGCGCGGCGGCGTGCTCGGGGCGATGGAGACCGGCTACCAGCGCGGGCGGATCCAGGACGAGTCGCTGCTGTACGAGCACCGCAAGCACGACGGGTCGCTGCCGATCGTCGGCGTCAACACCTTCGTGCGCGAGGAGGCCGGCGAGCCGCTGGAGATCGAGCTCGCCCGGGCCACGGAGGCCGAGAAGCGGAGCCAGTTGGACCGGCTCGGCGACTTCCAGCAACGCCACACCGGCGACGCCGCCGACGCGATCCGCCGGCTCCAGGACGTCGCGACGGGGGACGGCAACGTCTTCGACGAGCTGATGAGGGCGGCGAGGGTCTGCAGCCTGGGGCAATTGACGGAAGCGTTCTTCGAAGTGGGAGGCCAGTACCGCCGCAACATGTGAGGCTCGGGGGAAGTTCAGGAAAGCCACATTCATGAACCTGCAGTACAGGAATGTGGCTTTCCTGAACTTGCGGGGCGACGGAGCGCCGGGGTCGTGGCCGCGACCACCGGGCGAGGACGCCGAGCTCGTCCGGTGGCTGAGCGGCGGCCTGGGCACCCTGCGCGGCGTCGAGGCGTACATCCGCCGCACGATCGCGCAGTGGGACGCCGGCGGCCCCAAGCTCGCCTTCGGCATCCGCACCGGCGACGCGCTGGCCGGGACCATCGACGTGGATCTCGACCTCCCGGGTCTGCGGCCGGGCGAGGCGAACCTCGCCTACGGGCTCTACCCCGCCTTCCGCGGCCGGGGTCTCGCCACCCGAGCGGTACTCCTCGCGTGCCGCTACCTGCGCGGCCGCGGCGACGTCGACCGGGCGGTGATCCGCACCCACCACGCCAACGTCGCCTCCGCCGCGGTGGCCGAGCGCGCGGGGTTCACCCGGGTTCCGGACCGGGACGACGGGGACGGCGTGCTCCTGCGGGTGCACGTACTGGACGTCGGGGACGTCGAGGAGGTGCCGCTCGCCGGGGGCAACGTCAGCGCCGGGGTGGTCCGCGTGGGCGACACCGTCCGCCGCCCGGCCGGCCCGTGGACGCCGGCGGTGCACGCCCTGCTGACCCACCTGCACGACGCAGGCTTCACCGGGGCCCCGCGCCCGTTCGGGATCGACGAGCGCGGCCGCGAGGTGCTGGGGTTCGTGCCCGGCGCGACGGTGTGGCCGGACCGGTTCGCCGAGGTGGAGCCCCGCACCCGGCTCACACGGGTGGGCCGGATGATCCGGGAGTTCCACGACGCGGTCGCCGGCTTCACCCCACCGCCGGACGCGGCCTGGCGGGTGTTCATCCCGCCCGAGGACGACGGCGGCGGCGAGATCATCGCCCACCACGACCTTGCGCCGTGGAACCTGGTGACCGGCGGCGACGCCTGGACCTTCATCGACTGGGACGGCGCGGGCCCCGGCTCGCGGCTGTGGGACCTCGCCTACGCCGTGAAGGCCTTCGTGCCGCTGTCGGCGGACCCGGCGTGGCGGCGCCCCGACGCGGCCGCCCGCGTCCGTGTCCTCGCCGACGCCTACGGCCTCGACGAGGAGCAGCGCCGCCGCCTGGCCCCCATGCTCGCCCGCCGCTCCCGCGCGATGTACGACCTGCTGGCCGCGGGCCACGCCACCGGCGAGCAACCGTGGGCCCGCCTGTGGACGGAAGGCCATGGGGAGGTCTGGGAGCGGGACACGGCCCACATCGAGCGGCACGAGCAGCGATGGCTGACGGCGTTGCTCACCTGAGGCCCAGCCGGGCGCCCTCGGACGCCGGCATCAGCTCACGGCTGGCACCAATGTCCGCTCGCACCATTCGCGGAAGCTCGTGGGGGCCGTCGGGGTGATCGACCCCACCGGGTTGTAGGCCCCGCCGGCGGTTGCTGTCTGGATGTCCACCATGCCCTGGGCCCAGGCCTCGGACATGCCGTGGCGCAGCAGCGTCTCCTTGAACGCCTCGCCGGACACCTGCTGGAAGCGGACCGGGCGCTGCAGCACGTCCGTCATGATCCGCGCCATCTCGTCGTGGGACAGCTCGTCCGGGCCGACGACCGGCACGCTCTCCTGCCCCGTCCAGGAGCGGTCGAGCAGCACCCGCGCGGCGGCGGCCGCGATGTCGCGGACGGCGCAGGTGAGGAACCGGCGATCCCCGGGCATCGGCGAGAAGAAGACGCCCTGTCTGGCGATCGTCCCGGCCTGCCCGAGCAGGTTCTCCATGAACGACGGCGGGCAGAGCGAGCGGTAGGACACGCCGGTGCTCTCGATCAGGTCGTCCATCGCGTACGTCGCCGACACCTGCCCCGCGTTCCGCGTGATCCCCCGGCCCAGGGTCGAGACGGCGACGACCCGCGCGATGCCCTGGCGGTTGACGGCCGCGCAGAGGGGTCGGACGAAGTCCAGGACGTGCTCCTGGACGCTCTCGGCCCGCGGGTTCGGCGGGATCAGCCAGAACAAGCCGTCGGCGCCCGCGAAGGCCTTCATGAGGACGTCGACGTCGGAGTGCGAGCCCGGCACGACCTCCACGCGGTCGCGCACGTGCGGCGGGAGGCGTGCGGGATCGCGGACGATCACGCGGACCGCGGTCCCGCTCTCCAGGACGTTCTCGACGACCTCGCGGCCGATCCGGCCGGTCGGGGTGGTGATGACGATCATGGCTCCACCCTGCGCCGGACCGCCGGGGAACTGAAGGATCGCTCGGGTCCGACTCGTTACCCTGGAGGCAATACCGATCGGGGAGGGTCGTGGAGTCCGGTCCGCTGCGCTACTTCGTCGCCGTCGCCGAGGAGCTCAACTTCGGCCGCGCGGCCGAGCGGCTCGGCATCTCCGCGCCGCCGCTGTCCCGCGCTATCCGCAAGCTCGAGGCCGAGCTCGGCTTCGCCCTCCTCGAGCGCACCACCCACCGCGTGACGCTGACGCCGGCGGGCACCGTGCTGCTCGCGGAGGCCCGGAGCGCGCTCGATGCGCTGCAGGCGGCCGAGCAGCGGGCGCGCCGGGCGGCCGCCCCGGAGCCGAAGCTGGTGCTGGCCGTGAAGGCGGACGGCGGCGCGGCGCTGCTGGACGCCATCCTGGCCCGGTTCGCCACCGATCCCGCGGCCCGGCCCGTGGCGATCCACCTGTGCGAGTGGGGCGAGCAGCCGCAGCTCCTGCGGCAGGGCGAGGTCGACGTCGCGCTGGTCCACGAACCGTTCGACCGCACCGGCCTCGACGCCGAGACGGTGACCGTCGAGCCGCGCGTCGCCGCGCTCCCGGCCGGTCACCCGCTCGCCGACCGCGACCCGCTCCACCTCGCCGACCTGGGCATCCCGGTCGGCGAGCTGCGCCGATACCTGGCGCCCCCGCGCGAGGTCACCGGCCTCGCCCAGCTGCTCACGCTCGTCGAGCTCGGCGAGGTCATCCAGCTGCTGCCCGAGTCCGTCAGCGGCCGGTACCCGCGCGCCGGCGTCGCCTACCGCGCCGTGGCGGACGCACCACCGGCGGTGCTGGCGATCGCGTGGCCCCAGCAGTCCCGCTCCCGGGCCACCGCCGCGCTCGTCCGCGCCGCCACCGCCGGGTAACGGACCACCTGCGGCGCACGACCCCCGGTGGTGCGGCCGTTGCTGCCCACCCGGGCATGGTCGGTGACCCTGGTGACGCTCCTGCTCGCCCTGTTCCCCCTCTGGCTCATCGAGGGCGCGGGCGCGGCGGAGCCCGCCTTCTTCGGCGCCCTCTTCGCCGCGTGGATGCTGTGGCGGTCCACCCGCAACCGGCGTGCCCGGAAGGAGCGCGACGGCGCGTGACCCGCGTTCGCCGGTCAACCCGCCCGGTCCAGCACCTCCGGGTTCGCGCAGGTCGCCGGGCGGCCTCCGGCGAGGACCTTCGCCACCTCCGCCGCGATCCGGGCGGCCGACTCCTCGGCCACCTGGCGGGACGCGCCCGCGAGGTGCGGGGTGGCGAACACCTCGGGCCGCCGCGGCAGCGGGTCGTCCGGGGCGGGCGGCTCCGGGTCGAACACGTCCAGCACCGCGGCGCGCAGGTGCCCGGACGCCAGCGCGGCGTCGAGGGCGCGGGTGTCGACGAGCTCGCCGCGCGCCGTGTTGACCAGCACCGACCCCGGCCGCATCGCGGCGAGCGCGGCCGCGTCGATCATCTGCTTCGTCTCGGGGGTGAGCCGCGCGTGCAGGCTGACGACGTCGCTCGTGCCCAGCAGCTCCGGCAGGTCCACCAGCCGCACGCCCACCCGCTCGGCGTCCTCCGCGGAGGCGTACGGGTCGTGCGCGAGCACCCGGGAGCCGAACCCGCGCAGCAGCTCCGCCACCCGCAGCCCGACCGCGCCCAGCCCGACGAGCCCCACCGTCGCGGCCCGCAGCTCCAGCCCGGTGCGCTCGTAGCGGAACCCGGCGGCGTCCCAACGCCCGCCCGCGAGCTCCGTGGCGGCGGCGGGCAGACCGCGCATCGCGCAGATCATCGTGCCGACGCAGAACTCGGCAACGGCCCCCAGGTTCCGCCCGGGCAGGTGCGCCACGAGCACGCCGGCAGCGGTGGCCGCGGGCACGTCGACGTTCACGGGCCCGCCCCTCGTCACGCCGACCACGCGCAGGCTCCCCCGGCCGGCGTCGAGGACCTCGGCCGTGAGCGGGGCGAGGTGCGTGACCAGCGCATCGGCGCCGCGCACCAGCTCCGCGATCCGCGCCGGATCGCCGGCCGCCTCCCGCACACCGTCCAGGGCACCGAACGGCTCGGTGGGCCACCGCGTGTCGATCCGCCGGAACTCCGCCTCGACGCCCGCGTCGACGAGCGCGCGGGCGAGCAGGTCGGACGAGATGAACTCGTCGCCCGCGCACACCACGACAGCCGTCACAGCCGCTCCCCCGTGGCCGGGTCGAACACGTGCACCCGCTCCGGCGGGGCGGCGATCGTGATCGCGTCGCCCGGGCGCAGCGGGTGCCCCGACTCCACCTGCGCGACCAGCCGGGTGTCCACACCGGGCAGCTCCACCGTGGCCAGCCCGAACTCGAGCAGGTCCTCGAACACCAGCACGGTCCCCTCCAGGCCCGGGCCCTCGGTCGGATGGCAGTCCTGCGGGCGCAGCCCCACCAGCACGTCGCGGCCGTCGGGGACGTCCACGGCCGTCGCCAGCCCGCCCACGCCGCCGACCCGCACCCCGCTGCCGGTGCCGACGCCGGGCAGCAGGGTGATCGACGGCTCGCCCACGAAGTCGGCGACGAACCGGTCGGCCGGCGCGTCGAAGACCTCGTCGGGGGTGCCGAACTGCTTGATCACACCGGCGTCCATCACGGCCATCCGGTCGGCCAGGCTCAGCGCCTCCAGCTGGTCGTGGGTGACGACGATCGTGGTGTAGCCGAACTCCCGCTGCAGCACCTTGAGCTCCCGGCGCACCCGCTGGCGTTGCCCGGCGTCCAGGTGCGAGAGCGGCTCGTCGAGCAGCAGCACCGGCGGGTTGCGCACCAGCGCGCGGGCCAGCGCCACCCGCTGCTTCTGGCCGCTGGACAGGTTGGCCGGGCGCAGGTCGAGCAGGTCGGTCATCTCGAGGCGCTCGGCGATCGCGTCGACGCGCGCATTCGCGTCCTTGGCCCGCCGCGCCTTGAGCCCGTACGCGAGGTTCTCCCGCACGGTCAGCGGCGGGTAGAGCGCGTAGCTCTCGAACCCGACGCCCACGTTGCGCCTGCCCGGCGGCAGGTCACCCACCGAGCGGCCGCCGATCACGATCCGCCCGGCCGTCACGGTCTCCAGCCCGGCGATCATCCGCAACGTGGTGGTCTTCCCGCACCCGGACGGGCCGAGCAGGGCCACCAGCTCCCCCGGCTCGATGTCGAGGTCGATGCCCTTCACGGCCTCGAACGGCTCGCGGCCGCGGGCGCTGTAGGTCTTGCGCAGCGACTCCAGCCGCAGGCTCTGCGCCGTCGCAGTCGTCATCGGTTCCCCCCGGCCAGCGCGGCCCCCTCCGGTCGGCGGGCCGCGCCGAGCCGCCCACCGTCGGCCGCGAAGACGTGCACGCGATCCCAGTCGACGGCCAGCGCGACCTCGGCGTCCTCGTGCACGCGGTGGTCGGACGTGACGGTGATGACCTGCACCCCGGCCACGTCCACCGCCAGCTCCACCGACCTGCCGAGCCGCTCGGCCAGCACGACCCGGCCCCGCAGCACGAGCCGGTCGGCGGGCGGCGACCCGGTCACGATCTCGAGGTCGCGCGGCCGGATCCCGACCCGCACGTCGTCGGCGGCGTCCTGGGGCACCCCGACGGCGAAGGCGTCGCCGACGCGGGCGACGCCCGCCTCGACCCCGGCGTCCAGGAGGTTCATCTCCGGCTGGCCCAGCGCGCGGGCGACGAAGGTGTCCACCGGCTCCGCGTAGACCTGCGTCGGCGTGCCGACCTGCACCAGCCGGCCCTCGCGCAGCACCCCGATCCGGTCGCCGAGGGCGAGGGCCTCCTGGTAGTCGTGCGTGACGTAGAGCGTGGTGGTGCCGGACAGCTCGCCGAGCTGCTTGAGCTCCGCGCGCATGGCGGCGCGCAGCTTCGCGTCCAGGTGCGAGAGCGGCTCGTCGAGCAGGTAGACCTCGGCCGGGCGCACCAGCACCCGGCCCAGCGCGGTGCGCTGGCGCTGCCCGTTGGACAGCTCCCGCGGGTACCGCCCCAGCAGGTGGTCGATGCCCAGCGTCATCGTGACCTGCTTGATCCGCTCGTCCTGCTCCCGCTGCGACCACGTGCCGTTGCGGCCCGAGCGCAGCGGGGAGGCGAGGTTCTCCTCCACCGTCTTCTGCGGGTAGAGCGCGTAGCTCTCGAACGCCATCGCGACGCCGCGGTCGTACGGCTCGACGCCGGTCATGTCGCGGCCCGCGATGTGGACCTCACCCCCGACCTGGTCGACGAGGCCGGCGACGCTCTTCAGCGTGGTGGTCTTGCCGGCGCCCGAGGGGCCGAGGATCACGAAGAACTCGCCGTCGGCGAGCTCCAGGTCGATCCCGTGCAGGGCCACCGTCTTGCCGTAGCGCGCGGTCAGGCCCTTGATCGACAACGAACCCACTAGGACTTCACCGCCCCGAACGACAGGCCGCGCACCAGGTACCGCTGGATCGACAGCGCCACCAGCAGCGGCGGCAGCGCGGCGATCAACGCGGCCGCGGCCGTCAGGTTGTAGTAGGCCTGCCCGCCACCGCCGAGGAACCGGGTGACGGCCACCGTCACCGGCGTGTGCTGGCTGCCGGTGAGGATCAGCGGGAACACGTAGTTGTTCCACGCGAAGATGAACGCGAGCAGCGCCGCCGCCGCGATCCCCGGCCGCACCAACGGCAGCGCCACCATGAGGAACGCGCGGCGCCGCGTGTAGCCGTCGAGGAGCGCGGCCTGCTCCAGCTCGGCCGGCATGTCCTGGAAGTACGAGCGCAGGATCCAGACGATCAGCGGCATCGTCACCAGCTGCAGCACCCAGATCATGCCGACGGTCGTGTCGAACAGGCCGATCTGGTTGTAGATGACGAAGAGCGGCACGATCACCATCAGCTCGGGCGCGAACCGGAACGACAGGATCGTGAACATCACGTCGTTCGACCCGCGGTACTGCCAGCGGCCCGCCGCGTACGCCGCCGGGATGCCGATCACGAGCGAGACGATCACCGCACCGACGCAGTTGATCACGCTCGTGAGCAGCGCGTCGGTGAAGTTCACGCTGGTCAGCCGCTCGCCCTCGGCGGAGAGGACGGTGGCGAAGTTCCCCAGCGTCGGCGTGAACGCGAAGTACGTGCTGATCTGCTCCGCGTTGGTCTTGAGCGCCAGCAACACCATCCAGACCAGCGGGAACAGCGAGAACACGAACCACACCAGCAGCGCGGCGTCAGCCCCGACCGACGCGGGCGAGAACCGCCGCTGCCCGGGTCCCAGCTCGCGGGACGACATCTAGTCCTCCGATCCTGCGGCGCGCCGCTGGGCCTTGCCCAGCACGCTCACCAGGTAGCGGGCGGTCACGAAGACGATCACCCAGAGCAGGAACATGTACGTGCTGCCCTGCGAGTACTGCAGCTGGATGATCGAGTTCTGGTACGCGCCGATCTGCAGCGTGCGCGTGGCGTCGCCCGGACCACCGGCCGTCAGCACGAACACGTGGTCGAAGACCTTCAGCGAGTCCATGAACCGGAAGATCACCGCGACCAGGATGTAGGGCCACATCATCGGCAGCATCAGCCGGCGGAACATGTAGAACCAGCTCGCCCCGTCCACCGCGGACGCCTCGAACGGCTCCTTCGGCAGCGACCGGATCCCGGCCAGCACGAGGATCGCCACGAACGGCGTGAAGATCCAGACGTCGACGAGGATCACCGACCAGATCGCGGTGCCCTCACCGAGCCAGTCGAACGTCGAGCCGAGGCCCAGCACGTAGTTGAGGACCCCGTACTGCGGGTTGAACATCAGGCCCCAGATCACGCCCGCGATCACCGGCGCGATCATCAGCGGCAGGATCAGCACCCGCTCGAAGATCCGCCCGATCAGGCTCGAGCGGTTGAGCAGCAGCGCGATCCCGATGCCCAGCACCGTCTCGACCACCGTGGCGACCACGGCGTAGACCAGCGTCACCCGCACGCTCGTCCAGAACGCCGGGTCGGAGAGGATCTCGGCGAAGTTCTGCAGCCCGATGAACACCGGCTGCCGCACCACGGCCGCGTAGTTGAGGAACGCGTAGTAGGCCCCGAGCACGAACGGGTACAGGATCCCGACGATGATCAGCACCGCCGGGATCGACAGCACGTACGGCCGCAGCGAGCGCCGCCAGGCCGGCACCGGCCGCGGCTCGCGCCGGACGGCCGGTGCCGGGGTCCTCGGCGGGGCGGTGGTGGTCACGAGGCGCCCCCACCCGACCCGGAGCAAGGCCACCCTGCTGCGGTGGAACCGGAGCAAAGCCACCTTGCTGCGATGCGGGAGAGGCCTCGACGGGTCGACACGTCAGCTGACCTTGTTCACGGCCGCCGTGTTGGCCGCCGCCAGTGCGTCGAGCCTCGTCTTCGCATCCTGCCCCGCGTAGATGTCCTGCAGCGCCACCGCCCACTCCTCCGTCGTCTCGAAGAACTGGGTCTGCGGGGTGAACTTGATGTCGGTGGAGCCGATGACCTTCTCGAAGGTCTCCTGGTAGCCGGGGAACCCGCCGAGGGTCTGCTGGAACGCGCCGTCGAAGACCGACTTGCGGGTGGGGTCGGCGAAGCCGGCCTGCCCGGTCTGCACGGCCTTGGTCTGGGCGTCCTTCCCGGTGGCCCACTGGATGAACAGCCACGCCGCGAGCTTCTTCTGCGACGCCGAGTTCATGGCGAGCGACCACGTCCAGAGGTTCGTGGCGTAGTTGCCGTCCGCCCCGGCCGGACCCGGGTGCCACGCGAGGTTGCCCGCCTGCGCGCTGTTGCCGGCGATGTTCTGCGGGTAGGTGGCCGAGTCGGCGTCGTACACCATCATCGCGGTGCCCGCGCCCAGGTCACCGGTGCAGTCGGGGTACTCGTAGTTCGTCCACGAGGTCGGGCCGGCGGCGCGGGCGAGGTCCACCCACTTGCGCGTGAAGTCGACGGCCTCCGGCGAGTTCATGGTGGCCGTGAGCTGGTCGCCCGCCACCTCGTAGTCCTTGCACCCCTCGCGGGTGAACTGGGTCATGAAACCCGGGTGGATGGTGGCCCACGACCGGGACCCGCGGAACGCGATGCCGTACTTGTTGTTCGCCCGGTCGGTGAGGTCGGTGGAGAGCTGGATGAGGTCGTCGAAGGTCTCGGCGGGCCGGATCCCGCGGCGGTCGAACTCGGCCTTGTTGTAGCAGATCACGTTGGTCTCGAAGCCCCACGGGATCGCCCACTGCCCACCCGTTCCGAGCGGGCTGCCGACCTGGAAGTCCCAGGACGTGGAGCGGCGCAGGCCCTCGTAGATGTCCTCGAAGTCGTAGTCCGGGGTGGTGGCCGAGGAGTTCTGGAGCCACGGCTTCAGGTCCTCCATCCATCCGGGAGGACCGTAGGTCCAGATGAAGTAGGCGCCGGTCATGAACGCGTCGTAGTTGCCGGCGCCGCTCGCGAGCTCGGTGTTGAGGCGGGTGAAGTAGTCGGCCTCGGCCACCAGGTCGGCCTTCACCGTGATGCCGGTGAGCTCGGTGAACTCGGCGAGGAGCGGCTGGAACGCCACCTGGTATGGGTGCGGCGTCTGCAGGATCGAGATCTCGGTGCCCTCGGCCTTGCGCCAGTCGAACCCGCCGGTGACCTCCGCGGCGCCGTTCTCGGCGGCGGGGCCACCCCCGGTGCCGAGGCCGCAGGCGGCGAGCAGCGACGACGCGCCGACGGCAGCGCCGCCGACACCGACCATGCGCAGCAGGTCACGTCGGGTGGGGGTCCAGAGCTCGCGGCGGGTCATGCGGTCCTCCCTGCGGTCGGGGCCAGCTCGTCTGCGGTGACGGCCGGTGAGGTGGGGACGTTGAGGGCCAGCAGCGCCGGCGGCGCCGCGGCGTCGGCCGGCACGCGCAGGCGGGTGGCCGCGGTGTTCTCCAGCCGCGGCAGCACGGCCCGGTAGCGCGCGAGCGGGATGCCCAGCCAGGCGCACAGCGCCAGGCGCAGGAGCGTGTTGTGGGCGACCACCAGCACGGACCGGCCGGCGTGCCGCTCGGCGACCCCGCGCAGGGCGGCGACCGCGCGCGCGGCGGCCGCGGCGGGCGGCTCGGCACCCGGGAACGGGTTCGCGACCGGGTTCGCGACGAACGCCTCCGCGGCCTCGGGATAGCTCACGCGCAGCTCGGCCAGGGTGCGGCCTTCGGCGATGCCGAAGTCGACCTCCCGCAGGTCGGCCACCACCTCGGGCTCGAGCCCGGTGGCCGCCGCCACCGGCGCGGCGGTGGCCGCAGCGCGCGGCACCGGGGAGCAGACGAGCACGTCGAAGTGCTGGTGGCGCGCCCAGTCCGCGAACGTGACGGCCTGCGAGCGGCCGATCTCGTCCAGCGGGACGTCGCTGACCCCGGTGTAGCGGTTCTCGGCGTGCCAGACGGTGCGCCCATGGCGGACGAGCGTGAGCTCGGTGGCGGTCACGAGGCGGCCCCGCCGGAGTTCAGGAAAGCCACATTCCTGTCCCCCACGTTCAGGAATGTGGCTTTCCTGAACCTCTCCCCGAGCCAGCCCCGGTCCTCGAGCGCCCGCACCAGCCGCTCATAGCCCTCCGTCAGCTCGTCCGCCTTCGACGGGTCCGGCTCGAAGCGGCGGCGCATCCGCACCATCCCGGCGGCGGTGGCCGCGAGCCGCCCGGGCGGGGCGGCGGCGAGGACCGCCGAGCCGATCGCGGAGCCCGCGTGTTCCGGCACGACGACCGGGCGCTGCAGCACGTCCGCGCGCAGCTGGCTCCACCAGTCGTTGCGGCTGGTGCCGCCGGTGGCGACGACCGGGCCGGAGACGTCGGCGCCCAGCCCGGCGAGCACGTCGAACGCGAGCCGCTCCACGTACGCGACGCCGTGTGCGACGCGCTGGAACCGGGCGGCCGGGTCCGGGCCGGGTGGCCCGTCGATGTCGAACCCCTCGGCGCCGTCCGCGACGAACGGGAACCGCTCCCCCCGGCCGGCCAGGGGGTAGGTGGCGCCCGCGGGGACCCCTCGCTCCCGCGCTCGCGCGGTCAGCTCGTCGAGGTCGGCGCCGGGGAGTTCGCTCGTGAGGACGCCGGCGCCGGTGCTCGACGCACCGCCGGGGAGCCAGCCTCCGTCGGGGTTGCGGTGGCAGTACACGGCGCCGGACGGGTCGTGCAGGAGGTCGGGCGTCGACCCCTTCAGGACGAGGGTGGTGCCCAGCGCGGAGCACCACCGACCCGGCTCCAGCGCGGCCGTGGCCACCTGCGCGGCACAGCCGTCGGTCATCCCGGCGACGATCGGCGTGCCGGCGGGGATGCCCGTCTCCGCGGCCGCGGCCGCCGACACCGTCGCCACGCGCTCCCCCGGCGCCACGACGGGCGGCAGCAGCGCCGGGTCGATGCCCAGCCGGTCGAGCACCGCGGCCGGCCATGCGGCGCCGAGCAGGTCGTACCCGGTCTTGAGCGCGTGGCTCCAGTCGGTGGGGACGGGGTGGCCTGCGAGGAGCGCACCGATGTGGTCGGCCTGGTGGGCGAGCCGGTGGTCGGCCGGAACGGCGTCCCGGGCGACGAGCCACGCCACCTTCGGCAGAGCCCAGCTCGCCTGCATGCGGTAGCCGAGCGCGGTCCACAGCTCGGCGCCCTCGTCCTGGACGCGGACGGCCTCGGCGGCGGCGCGCCGGTCGTCGTACATGAGCGCGGGGCCCGCGGCGCGGCCCTGCGCGTCCTGGACGACGAGGGTGCCGGACGTCGAGTCGATGCTCACGCCGCCCACGGGGCGCCCACCGCGCTCGGCGAGGGCCGCGCGGGTGGCGGTGCGGGTGGCCCGCCACCAGTCGACGGGCTCCTGCTCGTGCCGCTCGCCCGCGCGCACGTCGCTCGAGAGGGGCGCCGACCCGCTGCCGAGCACGGTGCCGGCGCCGTCGACGAGCACGGCGCGTACGCCCTGGGTGCCGAGGTCGATCCCCACCCAGAGCGGGGCGTCGACGGGCGCGGGATCGGGCACCGGTGCTCCTCCGTTCGACAGCGCTGTGCGCGGCGACACAGTAGGACGGCACTCTTCTCACGTCAACACGTTGTTGTCACACTGGAACCCGTGAAGTGCTGGTCGAGCTCGATCAGGTCGGCCGCAAACTTCACAGCGAAAGCAGCGTTGTTCACATCGAAGCTTGACGGATCTCGCTTCGCGCGCTGTGATGCCAGTCGCAGCAGACCGACGGAGGAGGCGAGCGGTGACAGAGCGGGAGGTGGACGCGGCGGGCTCCGCCCCGGACGCGCCCCGGACGCTCGGACCCGACGGCCGGCAGGCCCGGATCACCGACCTCGTGCTCAGCACCGGTTCGGCGTCCGCGCAGGAGCTGGCCGAGACCTTCGGCGTCTCCGTCATGACGATCCACCGCGATCTCGACGAGCTGCAGCGCCAGGGGGTGCTCCGCAAGGCCCGCGGCGTCGCCACCGCGCAGCCGAGCGGCACGTTCGAGTCCAACGTCGAGTACCGGGCGAAGGCCAACGTCGACGCCAAGCGGCTCATCGCGCAGCACGCGTGCCGCCACGTCGAGCCCGGGATGTCGGTGCTGCTGGACGACTCCACCACCGCGCTGCAGATGATCCCCCACCTCGCCGCGCTCGCCCCGCTCACCGTGGCCACCAACTACCTCGCCGCGCTCGTCGAGCTGGCCAGGATGCGCGACGTGCAGGTGGTCGCCCTCGGCGGCCACTACGACGTGCAGCACGACTCGTTCCTCGGGTCCACCTGCGTGGATGCCGTGCAGTCCATGCGCTTCGACGCCGCGTTCGTCAGCACGTCGGCGGTCGGCGACGGGTACGCCTTCCACCAGGAGGACAAGATCGTCGCGGTGAAGCGCGCGATGGTGGACGTCGCCGCGCGCAGCCACCTGCTGATCGACCACACGAAGCTCACCCGCAACGCCCTGCACCGGTTGCTGCCCCTGCACCGGTTCACGACCGTCGTCATCGACGCCGGCGTCGGGTCCCGCGACCTGGCCGCGCTGCGCGAGAGCGACGTGCTCGTGGAGGTCGCGACCGCCGCCGGTTGACCCACAGATCGAGAGGACCGCCCATGCTCCTGCACGACGAACGCGTCCAGTTGGTGGAGTACTGCCGCCGGATGCAGGCCGACCAGCTCACCGTCGGCACCTCGGGCAACCTGTCGATCCGCTCCGGGGACCACATCGCGATCACCCCGAGCGGCGCGGCGTACGAGGACCTCACCCCCGAGTCGATCTGCGTGATCGACCTGGACGGCAACTCCGTCGAGGACGGCCTGGAACCGTCGTCCGAGGTCCCGATGCACACGTCGGTGTACACGAGCACCGACGCGAAGGCGGTCGTGCACACCCACCCGCTCTACGCCAGCACGCTCTCCGCGGTGGTCGACGAGCTGCCGGCGATCCACTACATGGTCGCGCTGCTCGGCGGGCCGGTCCGCGTGGCGCCGTACGCGACGTTCGGCAGCCCGGAGCTGGCCGACAACAGCGTGGAGGCGATGAAGGGCCGCTTCGGCGCCATCCTGGCGAACCACGGCGCCACCACCTACGGCGAGAGCATGGCGAAGGCCTACACCCGCAGCATCTACCTGGAGTGGGTCTGCCGGATGTACTACCAGGCGAGGCTGCTCGGGCAGCCGAACATCCTGCCCGACGACGAGATCGCGCGCGTCGCCGAGAAGCTGACCACCTACGGTCAGACGGTCCCGAGCGGGTCATGACGCGCACCTGGCTCGGCATCGACGCCGGGACGTCGGTGGTGAAGGCCGCCCTCTTCGACGACGAGGGCGAGGCCCTGGCCGTCGCGGGCCGCCCGCTCGAGCTCGTCCACGGCGCCGACGACGCCGTGGAGCAGGACCTCGACGCGATCGTCGCCGCGATCGCGGACGTCACTCGGGAGGTGTCGGCCGGACGGGTTCCGCACGTCGTCGCGATCACTGGGCAGGGCGACGGCTGCTGGCTCACCGACGCGGCCGGCCGGGCCGTGCGCCCGGCGCTCTCCTGGCTGGACGGCCGGGCGGGCGAGCTACTGGGCCGGTGGAACGCCGACGGGGTGACCGAGCGCGTGTTCCGCACCAACGGCACCACGGTCTTCCCCGGCGCTCCCGGGCCGCTGCTCGCCTGGCTCGACGCGCACGAGCCCGCCGCCCTCGACCGGGCCACCACGGCCGGCGCGTGCAAGGACGCCGTGTTCACCCGGCTCACCGGCGAGCGCGCCACCGACCCCAGCGACAGCTCGCTGCCCTTCGGCGACGGCACCGGCACCGGCTACAGCGACGAAGCCCTCGAGGCGATGGGGCTGGCCCACCGCCGCGACCTGCTCGCACCGATCACCGTGCCGGTCCCCCAGGCCGGGCTCTCCGACGCCGGGGCCGGGCTGCTCGGGCTGCCCGCCGGCACCCCGATCAGCTCCGGGCCCTTCGACTTCCCCGCCTGCGCCCGCGGCGGCGGCGTCCGCGCGGTCGGCGACGCGCTGTTGATCGTCGGCACCACGCTGGGTTGCATGGTCCACGTCGACCGGCTCGCCACCGACGGCGATCCCGCCGGGTTCTCGGTCGCCACGGGCGAGCCCGGGCGGTGGCTGCGGGCGATGCCGGCGATGGTCGGCACGGCGTCGATGGACTGGATGCTGCAGACGCTGCGCCTCGGCGTCGACGCGATCGACGCGGCCCTCGCCACCAGCCCGCCCGGCGCGGGCGGCGTGGAGGTGCTGCCCTACTTCGCGACGTCCGGCGAGCGGGCCCCGTTCGTCGACCCGCACGCGTCCGGGCAGGTCACCGGCGTGCGGTTGACCACCACCCGCGACGACCTGCTGCGGGCCATGTGCGAGGGCCTCGCGTACGCGGCGCGCCACTGCTTCGACGCCGCCGGCGGGGCGGCCAGGGTCGTCGCGTGCGGCGGGGGCACCCGGTCCCGGCCGTGGCTGCAGGTCTTCGCCGACGTGCTCGGCGTGCCGCTCGAGCTCGCCCGCACCCCCGAGGTCGGCGCGCGCGGCGCCGTGCTCGCCGCGGCCGCCACCCGCGGGGAGGACCTCGATACCGAGACCTGGACCGCACCGGAGGACGTCGTCGAACCCGATCCCGCCGTCGCGGCGCGCTACGCCGACGGCTACGCCCGCTACCTCGACCACGTGCAGGCCGCGCGGCCGTTCTGGGCCACGCGGCGGGTGCCGGTGTCATGACGGCCGCCGACCTCTCCCCCGCCGCCCGGGAGGCCGCGCTCGCGGCGGCGAAAGGCGGCTCGTTCGACGTCGCGGTCGTCGGTGGCGGGATCACCGGTGCCGGTGTGGCGCTCGACGCCGCGGCCCGCGGCCTGTCCGTCGTGCTGGTCGAGGCCGGTGACCTGGCGTCCGGCACGTCGTCCCGCTCCGGCAAGACGGTGCACGGCGGGCTGCGCTACCTCGAGCAGCTGAACTTCACGCTCGTCGCCGAGGCGCTGCACGAACGCGACCTGATGGTCCGCACGCTCGCCCCGCACCTCGTCACGCCCGAGCCGTTCCTGTTCCCGCTGACGAGGCGCTGGCAGCGGCCCTACATCGGCGCCGGTGTGCTGCTCTACGACCTGATGGCCGCGGCCGGGCGCACCGGCGGGCGCGGCGGCGTGCCACACCACCGCCACCTGAGCCGCCGCGGCACGATCCGCGAGGCGCCCGGCCTCGACCTGCGCGTCGTCACCGGGGCGCTCCAGTACTACGACGGGCGCATGGACGACGCCCGGCACACGCTCGCCGTCGCCCGCACGGCCGCCGCGAACGGGGCCGTCGTGCTCGGCCACGCCCCCGTGGTGGAGGTGCTCCGCGACGGCCCGCGGGTCACCGGCGTCACCGTCGAGGACACGGCGTCCGGCAGCCGGTTCGACGTCACCGCGTCGGTCGTGGTCAACGCGGCCGGGGTGTGGGCTGCCGACATCCAGGCGATGGCCGGCCCGGCCACGTTCGCGGTGCGCCCCGCCAAGGGGGTGCACCTGCTCGTCGACCAGGGAGCGTTCGACTCGCGGACCGGCATCCTCGCCCGCGCCGAGGACTCGGTGATCATCCTGCGGAAGTGGTTCGGGCACTGGCTGCTCGGCACCACCGACACCGCCTACGACGGCGACCGCCGCGCACCCACCGTCGAGCGGGAGGACGTCGACTACCTGCTGCGCAACGTCAACCGCTACCTCGCCCGCCCGCTGACCCGCGACGACGTGCTCGGCACGTTCGCCGGGCTGCGCCCGCTGCTCGCACCGGTCGCGCGGGATGCCGCCACCACGTCGGCGCTGTCCCGCGACCACACCGTGGTCGAGGAGCCCGCCGGGATGGTCACGGTCGTCGGGGGCAAGTACACGACCTACCGGCGGATGGCGCGCGACGCCGTCGACGCCGCCGGCCGCGCCCTGGGCGCCGATCTCCCACCGTCCCCGACCGCGGGCCTCCCGCTCGTCGGGGCCGCCGGGTGGCAGGCCGTCGGCAACCGGGTGGCGCGGCTCGCCGAGGAGCACGGGGTGCCCGTGGAGCACGTCCGCCGGATGCTGCACCGCTACGGCGACGAGCTGCCCGACGTCCTCGCGCCGATCCGGGCCGACCCCGCCCTGGGCCGCCCGCTTCCCGGAGCCGATGGCTACCTGCCGGTCGAGCTCCGGCGGGCCGTCACGCACGAGGGCGCGCTCACGCTCTCCGACGTGCTGCACCGCCGCACCCACCTCGCGATCGAGCGCACGGACGCCGGGCTGCCGGCGGCCCCGGCCGTCGCCGCCCTGCTCGCCCCGCTGCTCGGGTGGGACGCCGATCGGCAGGCGCGGGAGGTGGCGGGGTACCGGAACGAGGTCGAGCGCGACCGGGCCGGCCTCGCCGTCGCGTCCGGAGCGCGGTGACCACACCGCTACCGGGGCACGCCCGGCAGGTCCCGGGTCTGCAGCGCCTCGAGCAGCATCCCGATCGACGTCCCTGGCGCGTTGCCGGCGACGAGCCGGACGACGCCCCCGTCCAGCTCCTCGACCTGCGGCTCCCGCAGGTAGTCGACCCACGGCCGGTCCGCGCCCCGCGGCGAGGTGGTCTCGACGGCCTCGGTGACCTGCGCCGCGGTGGTCCCGGTGACGCAGAGGGTGCTCGTCGCCGCGGCCTCGTCCCCCGGCACGCGGCGCAGGCCTACCGCACGGAGTGGCCCGAGCTCGCCGCCCGCGACCACCGCCACCGCGACGTCCCCGAGGCAGCCGCCGATCTGCTGGACTGCAGGGTCCTCGGCGAGGCCGGGATCTGGTCCGTCGACGCGCGCAAGCGGTGCCGCCGGGCCGCCGAACGCGACGTCCTCGCCGAGCGGGCGCACCGTCGCGGCGCTGATGCTCAGCGGTAGGGCCGGCGTGAGGTCGGTCTGCAGCTCCTCCTCGCCCGTCCAGCCTGCGGCCGTGGCGCTCGAGCGGATCCGCGCCTCGTCCTGGCCACCCACGACGAGCGTGACCCGCTGGGACGGCTGCCCCGCAACGAGGAGCGCCTCGGCGGCGTCGGGGTCGACGCCGAGCACCGTGGCGAGCTCGCCCGGGAGCGAGCCGGACGCCAGCGCGGTCCAGGCCTGCGGTGCACCCTCGAGCGCGGTGCGGTCCACGAACTCCAGGTAGCCGCCGAACGGCCCGTCGATCCGGGCCAGCGTCTGCTCGAACACGGCTCCGCCCGCGTCCGACACTCCGGCCGAGCAGGCCGCCGTCAGCGAGACGACCGAGCCGACGACCAGGGCGCGCCACGATGTGGCTGCGAACATGCGGTTCTCCCGTCCATCAAGGGGATCACGGGGCAGGCACCGGCTCGGCGATGCCGTCGCGCACGAGGTAGGCGAACGACGGGACGGCCGGGCGGGGGGAGCCGTACGCGACGGTCACCTCCACCCGGGCACCGTCGGCCGCGGTGGTGACGAGCAACGTCGTGGGCTGCACGGAGCGGTCGAGGGCGGCGAGGAACCGGGGGTCGTCCGGCAGCAGGGGCAGCACCGGCGCGATGCGGCGCAGGATCGCGTCGTCGACCGCGGCCTCGCCGTCGACGGCCAGCGCGATCGTCGGACGGTGTACCGGCCCGCCGGCCGGCGCAGGCACGACCGGCACCATCGCGGCCCGCGGGTCCTGCGACCCGCCCCGATCCAGCACGACGACGGCCGGGACGTCCTCGCCCTGGGTCGCAGGGGCGAGCGTGCGGTCGGTGACGGCGCCGAGGTTGAACACGCCGTCGGCGATCGCACCTGCGGTGGCCCACGTGCGGAACCCGTCCCGACCGGTCGCCACCCGCGCCGCCACGACGTCCGCGTCCCCGGCCAGGAAGTAGCCGCTGAGCGGGAGGACGACCCCCCGTTTCAGCTCCGACCCGAGCAGCCGGGCGTGCGCCGCCGTCGCGCGCAGATCCGGACCGTCGTCCCGCAGCTGCACCTCGGCGATCCGGAACAGGGTGCGATACCCGGTGACGGTGGCCTCGGCGACGACGACGTGCGGGTCACCCACCCCACCGAACCGTCCCGCGAACAGGACGCAGGACCGGGGCAGCACGAACCGCGAGCCTGCGAGCTCCCCGATCGTCTCCACGTCCGGGTCGGTCAGGGCCGCCCACGCGCGCGAGAGGACGTCGCCGTCGTCGCGCAGCTCACCGCGCGGCTCGGCGAGCAGGGAACCGCAGGGCTGCGGACGTGCGACGCCGGCCCGCCATGCATCGGCCCCGGCCACCGCCGCGACCGCCACGACGGCGACACCGGCCAGCACGGCCACGACCCGGAGCACGATCCTGCGCACGCACTGATCCTGCTGACTCCGGCCCCCGCCCGCATCCGTGGTTCTACCGAGCCGGACGGCCATGCGACCGTGGACGCCGCTGGTGCCCGATGGCCGGGCATGGTCACACGGAGGCCAGATCGCACTATGGAGCCACAACGCTGTTCCTTGGGCGTCCAGAACAGCAGTCTGGCTCCATGACGCTCAGACGACCGTCCGGCGATCGGCCACCAGGAGTCACCGGGCGGGCCCTGAGATACACGAGGGCCCGCACTGGACGTCGCCGCCCGTGTGCGCCGTGTTACCGGAGGGCACCGAACCCGATCTGCACCACCGGCAAGTCCGACGGGCTGCGATGAGTTCCGGCCGGGTCGCGGGTCTCAGTTGGCAAGAGACCGGCACGGAGCCGGTCGGCCCAGCACCGGAGGTCACCATGTCCGCCACCATCACCGCCACCGCCACCACCACCTCGTCCGCCCCGACCGCCGCAGCGCTCCTGCGGGACGGGGTCGCTGCCACCGTCGTCGCCGGTGTCGCCACCACGGCCGTCGCCGCCGCCGGTCAGGCGGTCGGGATCAGCGTCGAGCTCGCCGGCGCGCCGATCCCGGCGTCCGGGTTCGCGACCCTGACCGTCATGTTCTCGGTCATCGGCCTGCTCATCGCCCTGGGCCTGCGCCGGTTCGCCCGGCACCCGCGCACCACCTGGGTCCGCACCACCGTGGCGCTCACCGTGCTCTCCCTGGTGCCGGACGTGCTCGTCGACGCCGCCACGACCACCAAGCTGCTCCTGATGGCGACGCACCTGGTGGCCGCCGCGATCGTGATCCCCGTGGTCGCCCGCCGGCTGCCCGCCTGACTCGGCAGTAACGTTCGCCGGCGATGAGCTGCATGCACCTCGCCCGCGCCGAGCGGGTCGACCTCCTCGCGTTCCTCGCCGACCTGGGGCCGCACCAGTGGGACGTCCCCACGCTGTGCACGGGCTGGCGCGGTCGTCGGCGACGAGGTCGAGCAGGTCTACGTGGCCACGGAACACCGGGGAACGGCGGTGGCCGGCGCACTGCTCGCGGAGGCTGAGCGCCTCGTCCGGGCGGCCGGGCACGAGCGGGCGTGGCTCGCCGTCGTCGGCGGCAACGCGCGGGCGCGCCGGTTCTACGAGCGGAACGGCTGGGTCGACGAGGGCCCGTTCGCCCACGTCGCCGAGGGCCCGCACGGCCCCATCCACGTGCCCGCACACCGATACGTGAAGCGGTTCCCGCACGATGTCCCCGGTCCGATCCGAGGCTGATCGCGCGGTCTGCCGGTCACCCGGGTTCCGGCTGCGACCGGGCCCGGCTGGGCTGCACCCGCATCGGCTCGCCCGGCATCTTGGGGTACTCCGGCGGGTACGGCAGGTCACCCAGCCCGCGGTCGCGCTCGTCGGCGGCGTACCAGCCGAGAACGGTCTCCAGCCCGCCCACCGCCTCGTCCATGCCCGCGTGCGGGTCGCCGTGCTCGGCGTAGAGCCCGGGCACGGTGCGCACGTCGAAGTCCTCCGGCTCGACGTCGGGCAGGGTCTCCCACGTCACCGGCATGGACACCGTGGCCCGCGGACGTCCCCGCACCGACCACGCCGAGGCGACGGTCCGGTCGCGGGCGGCCTGGTTGTAGTCGAGGAACACGCGCTCGCCGCGCTCCTCCTTCCACCACGCGACGGTGGCCTCATCCGGTGACCGCTCGGCGACCCGCCGGGCGATCGCGATCACGGCGTGCCGGACGGCCACGAAGTCCCACTCCGGGCGGATGCGGCAGAACACGTGCACGCCGCGCCCGCCGGACGTCTTGGGCCGGCCGACGAGCCCCGCCTCGTCGAGCACCTCGTGCAGGACCGCCGCGACGGCCACGGCGTCGGCGAAGTCGGTGCCCGGCTGCGGGTCGAGGTCGATGCGCAGCTCGTCGGGGCGGTCGGTGTCGGCACGCCGGACGGGCCACGGGTGGAAGTCGAGCGTGCCCATGTTGGCCGCCCAGAGCAGCACCGCCTGTTCCGTGGGGCACAGCGAGTCGGCGGTGCGTCCGCTCGGGAACGTCACGCGGGCCGTCTCGACGTACGGCGGGGCGCCCTTCGGCAGCCGTTTGGCGAAGAACGACTCGCCGTCGACGCCGTCCGGGTACCGCTTGAGGTTCGTCGGCCGCTCGCGCAGCACGCCCAGCAGCGGCTCCGCCACCGCCCGGTAGTACTCGACGACCTCGCCCTTGGTGATCCCCCGCTCCGGGAAGTACACCTTGTCCGGGCTGGTGAGGCGCACCTCGCGGTCGCCGTCCGGGCCGGGGACCGACAGCAGCACCGCCGCGCTCTTGCTCGCCACGAGTGCGGACGCTACCCGTTACCCTGCACGAGATGCCCGATCTCCACGAACCGGACCGTCCGGGCCGATCCCGACAGTTCGACGACGAGCTGCTCGGGTTGGACCCCGACGATCCGGAGGCCCAGGCCTTCGCCGACCACCTGGACCGCATGCAGAGCCAGCGCCCCGCCTTCACGGTGGAGGGCTACCTCGACGGCGTCCGCGACTTCGCCGACTCCGCCAACCGCGCCCAGGGCGGGCGGCGGTGGGCCGCGGTGCTGGTGGTCGTGCTGATGCTCCTCGGCGTGGCGTTCGTGGTGTGGGAGGCGCTGGCCTTCATGCTGACGACGCTGCTCTAGGACGCGGCCGCCGGTTCGGTGCACCGCCCGCGCCGCGGACATAGTCTGGGAAGCATGGATCCCGCCACCGAGCCCGCCCCGAAGGTCGTCAAGTCCGATGCCGAGTGGCGTGCCGAGCTCACCCCCGCCGAGTACCAGGTCCTGCGCCAGGCCGGCACCGAGCGGCCGTTCACCGGCGAGTACACCGACACGAAGACCGATGGCGTCTACTCCTGCCGCGCGTGCGGTGCCGAGCTGTTCCGCTCGGACACCAAGTTCGAGTCGCACTGCGGCTGGCCGTCGTTCTTCACCCCGCTCGCGGGCGACGCCGTGATCGAGCACGTGGACACCAGCCTCGGCATGCGCCGGGTCGAGGTGGTGTGCGCCAGCTGCCACAGCCACCTGGGCCACGTTTTCGAGGGCGAGGGTTACGCCACGCCCACCGACCTCCGGTACTGCATCAACTCCATCTCGCTGCGGCTGGAGCCGTCTAGCTGATCACCTCGACCTCGCACGGCAGGCCGGGGGCGTTCGCGAGCCGCTTGTCCGCGGTGAGCAGCGGTGCGCGGAGCCGAGCGGCCAGAGCCGCGTACAGGGCGTCGTAGTAGGAGAAGTTGCGGCGCAGGCCCCATGCCGCTCTCGCCAACGCGCCGTGCGGGTAGCGCTCCACGACCAGCGCAGTCAGCGAGATCAGCGCAGCCTCGGCATTGGGTGCTTCGATGGCCCCGGCCGCGACACGCCTGCGCAGGACGTGGCCGACCTCCGCGTCGATGAGGTGCGGAGCGACGCATCGCTCCCCCAGCAGGCGGGCCTGGAGCGCGAACTCGGCGTCATCGGCCGGCGCCAACACGCGCACCGCGGCCGACGCGTCCAGCACGACCTCCCTCAAGACCGACGCGTCTCGTCGAGGTCAGCGAGGATGTCCTCCGTGCGGATACCGGATCCCCGGTCCTTCGCCAGCGCCGAGTTCAACTCTGCGAAGATCTCGGCACGGCGGGCCTGCATCCAGGCCATGTCGACCACGCGTTCCCGCATGTACGCCTGAAGCGACTGACCCGCGGCCCGCGCCTGCTCGCGAAGCGCCTCGTAGGCGTCGTTCGGAACATCGCGGATCTGGATCGTCGCCATGCTCACAGCGTACCGAGTAGCGCTGATTCAGCGCTACTCGCTTCACGGCAGCGTGGCGACCAGGTCCCCCGGCTGCACCCGCGGCCCGGTGTAGAACGGCGTCTCCTCGCGGACGTGCCGGCGGGCGTCGGTGGCCCGCAGGTGGCGCATCAGGTCGACGATCCGGTCGAGGTCGTCGGCCTCGAACGCGAGGATCCACTCGTAGTCGCCGAGTGCGAACGCCGGCACGGTGTTGGCGCGGACGTCCGGGTAGTCGCGGGCCTCCATGCCGTGCTCGGCGAGCATCCGGCGCCGCTCCTCGTCGGGCAGCAGGTACCACTCGTAGGAGCGGACGAACGGGTACACGCAGATGTAGCGCCGCGGCTCCTCCCCCGCGATGAACGCCGGGAGGTGGCTCTTGTTGAACTCGGCGGGCCGGTGCAGGGCCACCTGGCTCCACACCGGGGTGCTCGCCCGGCCGAGCGCGGTGGTGCGGCGCAGGTCGGCGTAGGCGGCCTGGAGGGCCTCGATGTTGTCGGCGTGCCACCAGATCATGTAGTCGGCGTCGGCGCGCAGGCCCGCGAGGTCGTACACGCCGCGTACGGTGACGCCCTTGCCGTCCAGCGCGTCGAGGAAGTCGCCGAGCTGGCTCGCCACGGCGGCGCGGTCGTCGCCCAGCCGGCCGGGTTCGACCCGGAAGACCGACCACATCGCGTAGCGGATGGCGCTGTTCAGCTCTGCGTAGTCCAGGCGTGCCACGCGTCCATCCTGCCACGCACGGCCTCAGCCGCCCGCGCCGCCGAGGGTGGCGCCGAGCACGGTCCCGACGAGCCGGCGAGCCAGCTCCGCGAGCCCGCGAGCAGGACCTCCGGGGTGTGCGGTCGGCGATGGAGGACGTCGTCCGCGCGAGCGGCCTGGACTGGACGATCGTGCTGCCCCCGCGGCTCACCGACCGGCCGGCCACCGGCCGGATCCGCCGCCGGGTCGGGGGCAACGTGCGCGGCTCCTACTCGATGACCCGCGCGGACCTCGCGACGGCCGTGCTGGGAGCGGTCACCGACGACGGGGTGCGCAGCGCGTCGCTCTCCGTCGCAGGGTGATCGGCCCCGAGGTGCCCGGAACGCGGGACCCGGGCACCATGTGACCCCTACGAGCGATCGGGAGGGTACGAGTGCGGCAAAACCTCGGGTCCGAACTGACCGGGCGCTACCTGCTGGTGCTGCACGAGGACCTGCTGGGTGACGACGACGACCGCGCCCGCGCGGCGGTGCGGGAGCTCTGCGGCGAGGAGGTCGCGAGCACCCGCGACGAGGACCACCTCGACGGGCCGGTCCGTCCGACGTTCTTCGCCGAGCTCGGCGTCGCCGTCGTGGACCTCTCCGGGGAGCAGCTGGCCACCGCGCGCACCGACCGCCGGCTCCTGGGCGTCGAGCCGGAGCGCGTGCGGCACGCGATCGGCGGGTCCCTCTCCGAGGAGTACCTGCGCGGCTTCCGCGACGCCGCGCAGTTCCTGCACTCCCGGGTCGCCGAGGCGGGCGCCGTGACGGCCGCGCAGTTCGGTGACACCGACAAGCTGACCTGGGGCCTGCAGGCCACCGGCGTCGCCGAGTCCCCGGAGACCGGCGCGGGCGTCACCGTCGCCGTGCTCGACACCGGGCTGGACCTCGAGCACCCCGACTTCGCCGGGCGCGACATCGAGTCCAGGTCGTTCGTCGAGGGCCAGGCCGCCCAGGACGTGCAGGGGCACGGCACCCACGTCACCGGGACGGCCTGCGGGGCGCTCGCCCCGGGCACCGGGCGGCGCTACGGGATCGCGCACGAGGCGCGGATCCTCGTCGGCAAGGTGCTGGGCGACGACGGGTCCGGCACCGACGCCGACATCCTCGCCGGCATCAACTGGGCGATCTCCGCGGGTGCCCGCGTGATCTCGATGTCGCTCGGCGCCGACGTCCGGGAGGTCTCCACGGCCTACGAGACGGCAGGCCGTCGCGCCCTCGCCGCGGGCGCCCTCGTCGTGGCCGCCGCCGGCAACAACGCCCGCCGCGGCGCGGGCGACCCGGGCTTCGTGGGGGTGCCGGCCAACAGCCCGTCGATCATGGCCGTCGCCGCGGTGGACAGCGCGTTGGCGATCGCCGACTTCTCCGCCGCGAGCTCCACCGTCGAAGGCGGGCAGGTCGACATCGCGGCCCCCGGAGTCGACGTGTACTCGTCCTGGCCGCAGCCCGAGGGGACGAACACGATCTCCGGCACCAGCATGGCCACCCCGCACGTCGCGGGTATCGCCGCACTGTGGTCACAGCGGACGGGAGCCACCGGCCAGGAGCTGTGGGCCCAGCTCGTGCAGGCCGCGCAGCGGCTGCCGCTGCCGGCGAGCGACGTCGGGTCCGGGCTGGTCCGGGCCCCCGGAGCCTGAGGGGATCCGCCGTGCCCGAGAAGGTCACGATCTCCGTCGCGGACGATGCGATCGACCGGATCGACGAGGTCGTCGCCGCCCTGGAGAGCGGCGGCCTGCACGTCGAGCAGGTGCTGCGCCCGATCGGCGTGATCACCGGCTCGGTGGAGGCCCAGCACGTCCACGTGCTCGGCGGCGTGGCCGGTGTCGCCGCGGTCGAGCCACAACGGACGGTCCAGCTACCGCCGCCGGACGCGGATGTGCAGTAGACAGCCGCACACACCGCCACAGTGCGGCACACATGCCCCGACATGTGTGCGGAGACCAGACGGTATGTGCGGTCAGGGCGAAAGGATGCCTACCACTCGCTCCGCCGCCGCCCGGGCCGTGGCCACGCACGCCGGGACGCCGACGCCGTGCAGGGCCGAGCCGGCGACCGCGAGGCCCGCGGGCAGGCCCTCCTCGATCGCCCGGACCCGGTCCAGGTGGCCCACCCCGTACTGCGGCAGCCCACCACCCCACCGCTGGACGTGCGTGGCCACCGGCGCCGCGGTGACCCCGCCGAGCGCACCCAGGTCGGCCCGGGCGCGGGCGACGAGCTCGGCGTCCTCCACCTGGAGGGTGGCGGCCTCCCCGAAGCGCCCCAACGACGCCCGCAGCCGCACGAGCCCGCCCTCGGCGAGGTGGGCCCACTTGTTCGAGGAGTGGGTGAACGCCTTGACGGCCAGCGGCTCGTCCGCCGCCACGAGCACGCCCGACGTCGGCGGCAGCGGCGCGGCGTCCTCGGCCCGGAAGGCCAGCGCGACCACCACCGACGACGCGAGCTCGATCTCCCCCGCCGCGCGCGCCGCCACCGGGGCCACTCCGGCCAGCAGCCGGGCTGCCGCCGGGGCCGGGACGGCGAGGACGACCGCGTCGACGTCGAGCGCTTCGGGGGCGGTGGTGGGCCCGAGCACGAGCCGCCAGCCGCCGTCGGTGCGCTGCAGCTCCCGCACGGTGGTGCGCAGCCGCACCTGCGCGCCGGAGGCGGCGGCGAGGGCGTCGAGCAGCACCCGGTAGCCGCCGCGCACGGCCCCGAACACGGGCTGCCCGCGCCGCGGCTCGCCCCCGCCCACGTCGCGGCTCGCGGCCGGCGGGGCGGCCCGGTCAGCGGCGGCGGTCAGGGACGGCGCACCGGCGTCGAGAGCGGCGGCGAGCGTGGGCACGGTGGCCCGCAGGCCGAGCGCGTCGACGCGGCCCGCGTAGACGCCGCCGAGGAGCGGGTCGGCGAGGCGGTCGGCGATCTCGTCACCGAAGCGGTCGCGGAGCAGCCCGCCCAGCGCCACATCGTCGCCCGGCTCCCAGGAGAGCGGGCGGTCCGGCTCGGCGGCGACCGCGGCGAGCCCGGCGGCCGACAGCAGCCCGTCGAGCCGGGCAGCGCTGGTGGGGACGCCCAGCAGGGTGCCGGGCGGCAACGGCCCCGTGCGACCGGCGGCCCGGACCGACGCCGCGGCCGCGGTCGGGTGCACCAACGTGCCGCTCAGCCCGAGCTCGGCGAGCAGCGCGGGCACCTCCGGCCTGCGGGCGAGGAAGGCTTCGGCCCCGACGTCGAACGGCACCCCGGCGACATCCACGGTGTGCAGCACGCCGCCGACGCGGTCACGCTGCTCGAGCACCACGATCCCGGCGTCCGGGCCGAGGAGGGCGCGCAGCCGGTGTGCCGCGGCGAAGCCCGAGATCCCGCCGCCGACCACGGCAACGCGACAGGTCACGGTTGCAGCGTGTGCACCAGCTCGACGAGCCGGGTGAGGGCGTCGGGGTCGGTGTCCGGCAGCACCCCGTGCCCGAGGTTGAACACGTGCCCGGGGGCGAGGCGGCCCTCGGTGGCGATCCGGCGGGCCTCGGATTCGACGGACGCGCGGTCCGCGAACAGGACCGCCGGGTCGAGGTTGCCCTGCACCGCGACGCGGCCGCCGGTGCGGCGCGCGGCCTCGTCCAGCGGCACCCGCCAGTCGACGCCCACGACGTCGGCGCCCGCCTCGGCCATCGCGCCGAGCAGCTCGCCGGTGCCCACCCCGAAGTGGATGCGCGGCACGCCGGTGCCGGCCACACCCTCCAGCACCCGCGTGGAGTACGGCAGGACGTACTCGCGGTAGTCGCGCTCGGACAGCGCCCCCGCCCACGAGTCGAACAGCTGCACCGCGTCGACGCCGGCCGCCACCTGCGCGCGCAAGAACGTGCCGGTGATCTCGGCGAGCCGGCCCATCAGCGCGTGCCACACGTCCGGCGCCGAGCGCATCAGGGCCTTGGTGCGCTCGTGGTTGCGACTCGGCCCGCCCTCGACGAGGTAGGAGGCGAGCGTGAAGGGGGCACCCGCGAAGCCGATCAACGGGGTGTCACCCAGCTCGGGGATCAGCAGGCCGATCGTGTCGGTGACCGGAGCGACCTGCTCCGCCGAGAGCCGCGGGATCCGCTCGACGTCGGCCGTCGCCCGCACCGGGTGGGCGACGACGGGCCCGGTGCCCGCGACGATGTCCACCGCGACCCCCGCCGCGTACAGCGGCACGACGATGTCGCTGAACAGGACCGCGGCGTCCACGCCGTGCCTGCGCACCGGCTGGAGCGTGATCTCGCAGGCGAGGTCGGGGGTGAAGCAGGCCTGGAGTATCCCGGTGCCGGCCCGCAGGGCCCGGTACTCCGGCAGCGAACGCCCGGCCTGGCGCATGAACCACACCGGCAGGCGGGACGGCCGGTCCCCGCGCGCGGCCGCGAGGAGCGGGGCCTCGGGGAGCTGTCGCCGCGGACGGACGTCGGAGACGGGCACAACAGTCATGGTCCCGCCATCCTCCCACGCCCCACCACCGCGTCACCGTCGGGCGTCCGTCGTCCCACGTCCGGGTTGTCTGATGTGCGGCGCGCCTAGGCTGCGGATCACCGAGAGCGACCTAGAGTCCTCGCTCGTGTCCGACGCGCCCGCCCCACCACCGGAGTTCCAGCAGGCCGTCGCCTCGCTGCGCGCCGTGCGCCCGCGCCCCGAACTCCTGCTCTCGCCGCTCGATGCGCCGCCCCGCCTCGCCCCGTGGACCTGGGCGTTCAGCGTGGAGACGGTGACCGACGACCCGGACACGACGGAGCCGGACACGAGCGGCCGGCTCATCCTGCTGCACGACCCCGCCGGCCAGGACGCCTGGGAGGGCACCTTCCGGCTCGTGTGCTTCGTGCAGGCCCGGCTGGAACCCGAACAGCTCGGCGACGAGATGCTGCCGGTCGTCGGCTGGTCCTGGTTGACCGAGGCGCTGGAGCAGACCGGCGCCGAGCACGTCGCGCTCGGCGGCACCGTCACGCAGACGTCCTCGGTGCGGTTCGGTGACATCGCCGGGCCGCGCCGCGACGACGACGTGGAGCTGCGCGCCTCCTGGACGCCGGTCGGCGCCGACCTGTCGCGACACGCCGAAGCGTTCTGCGCATTGGTGGCCTCCGCGGCCGGCCTGCCACCCGTCGGTGTGCTTCCTCTGGCAACTCGTCGAGTCTGAAACCGGACGCCTCCACGATGGGGTGATCCGCGGGTTCACCAGCACTTTCGATGCTCCCAGTGATCAAAATCCTCACCCGGACGAGTGGATGGGCTTCGACAACGCTGTAACTTTCACCCAGAGAAGTTCGATCCGATACACGACGTTAGACCGCTTGGGGGGCTAGGCTTCCTCCACGACACCTCCTCGGGCGGTCGGGCGAGTAGTTCCATCCGACCGGGGGTCTGGTGCCGGTCGGGGGGCAACGACCGACTCCAGGGAGGTAGTGACGTGGCCGTTGTGGGCCAGGGCGCGCCAGTGCGCGGCGCTGCGGGACACCCACCCGCGCATGCCGTGCTGTCGCCCGCGATGGTCCCGCACCCGCGGGAAGAGCTGTTCTCAGTGTTGGTGGTCGATGACCACCCACTGCTGCGCGAGGCGATCGCCGCCCGGCTGCGCTCGATGGGTGCGGGCACGGTGTACGAGGCCGCATCGGTTGCGGAGGCGCGCGCACGTGCGCACGCCAACGGGCCGTGCGACCTGGCGATCCTCGATCTGGGCTTGCCCGACGGCAGTGGGCTCGACCTCGTCACCGAGCTGCGATCGCTGGGCTGGAACCGTCTTGTGGTGCTCGCCTCGTCGGACGACCCGTACGCGGTGCGTTCGGCGTTCCAGGCGGGTGCGCAGGCGTACCTGCTGAAGTCGGCGTCGGCGGCGATCGTCACCGACGGCGTCAAGCGGGTGCTGGACGGCGGCGTGTACGCCGACCCGACGGTCGCCCCGCTGCTTGCCACCGGCACCCGGGTTCCGGGCACCGACAACACCCCGCGCGAGCTGTCGGCGCGCGAGGTGGAGGTCCTGCAGCTCGTCGCGGACGGGCAGTCCAACAAGGAGATCGGCGAGGCCTTGAGCCTGTCCGCGCTCACCGTGAAGAGCCATCTCTCGCGCATCGGGCGCAAGCTCGGCACCGGTGACCGCGCCCAGATGGTCGCGCTGGCGATGCGTGCCGGGGTCATCCGCTGACAGAAGAAGCACTCGAGAACGAAGACCCGGACACCCCGGCGCCGGTTCCGCTGCTGCAACCGGCCGACGGGTTGCCTCCGGTCGTCGCCGACCGCTCTGCGCTCGACCACACCGCCGCCACATTCGCCGGCGGCAGTGGGCCCATCGCCGTCGACGCCGAACGGGCGTCCGGGTTCCGGTACTCGCAGCGCGCCTACCTCGTCCAGTTGCGGCGGGGTGGCGCGGGCACTGCCCTGATCGACCCGATCCCCCTCGGCAGCGACCTCTCGCCGCTCGGGCCCGCCCTCACCGGGCCCGAGTGGGTGCTGCACGCGGCCAGCCAGGACCTGCCGTGCCTCGCCGAGGTGGGGCTCGCACCGACCCGGCTGTTCGACACGGAGCTGGCCGCGCGGCTCGCCGGATTCCCCCGCGTCGGACTCGGGCCGCTGGTCGAGCAGCTGCTGGGGCTGTCGCTGGAGAAGGGGCACGGCGCGGCCGACTGGTCCCGACGCCCGCTGCCCGCGGACTGGCTGGTCTACGCCGCGCTCGACGTCGAGGTGCTCGTCGAGCTGCGCGACGTCCTCGCCGAGGAGCTGGCCGAGCAGGGCAAGCTCGAATGGGCGTTGCAGGAGTTCGAGGCCGTCCGCACCGCCCCGCCGCACCCGCCCCGCGCCGAGCCGTGGCGGCGGCTGTCGGGGGTCCACAAGCTGCGCAAGCCGCGGCTGCTGGCCGCCGCCCGTGCGCTGTGGGAGGCCCGCGACCGGCTCGCCGCCGAGCGCGACATCGCTCCCGGTCGGGTGCTGCCGGACAGCGCGATCGTCGCGGCGGCCGCCGCGGAGCCGGCCACCCCGCAGGCCCTCGCCGGCATGCCGACCTTCCGCGGCCGCGCCCAGCGCCGCCTCACGTCGTACTGGTTCGGGGCCCTGGAGAAGGCGTACGCGCTCGACCCGTCCGGGTACCCGCGCTCCGCCCCGCCCGCCGACGGTCCGCCCCCGGTCTCGCGGTGGACCGACCGGGACCCGGACGCGGCCACCCGGCTCGCGACCGCCCGCGCCGCCGTCGCCGAGATGGGCGAGCAGTGGCGCGTCCCGGTGGAGAACCTCTTGCAGCCCGACCTGCTGCGGCGACTCTGCTGGAGCCCACCCGCCGACGGGGACGTCCGCGCGGCCCTGCGCGCCGGAGGCGCGAGGGAGTGGCAGATCGACCTACTGGCGGACGACCTGGGGAAGGCACTGACCTGCCACTGACGAGCTTCAGCGGGCCGGCAGCTCCACCGTCACGGTCAGGCCTCCGCCCCGCACCGGCTCGGCCCGCACGCGGCCGCCGTGGGCCTGCACGACGGCACGGACGATCGAGAGGCCCAGCCCGGACCCGGGGGTGTCGGCGGTGCGGGCCACGGGGCCGCGCCGGAAGGGCTCGAACAGCTCGGCCACCCGGTCGCCCGGGATCTCCGCCCCGCTGGAGGAGACCTGCAGCCGGGCCGTGCCGTCGACCGCGCCGGTGGACACCTCCAGCCATCCGCCCGCCACGTTGTGCCGCACCGCGTTCTCGACGAGGTTGCCGGCCACGCGTTCCAGCAGCACCGGGTCGCCGCGCGTCGGGGCCGCAGCGGTCTGGACCTGGATGCGCAGCCCGCGCCGACCCGCCTCCGTCCGCACTGCGGCGAGCGCCGGCACCGTGACGTCGGCCAGGTCGACCGGGCGCACCTCGGTGAGCTCGGCGCCCTCGGTGCGGGCGAGCAGCAGCAGGCCGGCGATGAGGTCGTCGGCGCGGCGGGTGGCCGCGCGCACGACGGCCGCCATCCGGCGCAGCTCCGCCTCGTCGGCGTCGGGATCGGAGAGGGTGACGTCCACCTCGGTGCGCAGCACCGACAGCGGCGTGCGCAGCTCGTGGCTCGCGTTCGCGACGAACCGGCGCTGGGCGTCGAACGCCGCCTGCAGCCGGTCGAGCATCGCGTCGAAGCCCGCGGCCAGCTCGGCGACCTCGCCGTGGGCGTCCTGCAGGCCGGTGCGCGTGTCCAGGGACTCGACGGTGAGGCGCCGCGCCGTGGCCGTGACGGCGTGCAACGGGCCGAGCACCCGCCCGACGAGCACCCAGGACACAACGGCCGCGGCGGCGACGACGAGCGGGAACGCGATCAGCCCGGCCCGGAGGACGTCGAGGCGCGCGGCGGCGCCGATGGCCTCGTTGAGCCGCTCGGCCGGCACGCTGACCCCGCCCACGCGGACCGTGGTGCCCGCCGGCAACGACGGCACGCTCCGCGCCACCCCGCCGACCAGCAGCCACCCGAGCCACAGCAGCAGCGCGCTGACGAGCGCGACCACAGCCGTGCAGACGAGCGTGAGCCGCGGCCGCAGCCCCACCCCGCGCCGCCGCGGCACCCGTTCGGCCTCGGGCGGCGGCGCGACCGGGACCGCCGGTTGCGGTGGCCGGCCCGCGGTGCGGGTCGGGGCCGGCGCGGGCTCGGCCACGGTTGCCCCCTCGTCAGCCTGCGGCGGGCACCCGGTAGCCGGCGCCGACCACGGTCTCGATGACGCCGGGATCGCCGAGCTTCTTGCGCAGGGTCATCACGGTGACCCGGACGGTGGTGGTGAACGGGTCGGCGTTCTCGTCCCAGACCCGCTCGAGGAGCTCCTCGCTGCTCACCACGGCACCACCCGCCGCCAGCAGCACCTCCAGCACCCCGAACTCCTTGCGGGTGAGCTCGACGGGCCGGTCGGCGCGGCGCACCGTGCGCCGGGCCGGGTCGAGCGCGACGTCACCCGCCATCAGCATCGGCGGCACGGCCGGGGTGGCCCGGCGGCCGAGCGCCCGGCAGCGCGCCACGAGCTCGGGGAAGTCGAACGGCTTGGCCAGGTAGTCGTCGGCGCCGCGGGACAGCCCGTCGACCTTGTCGGCGAGGGTGCCGCTCGCCGTCAGCATCAGCACCCGGGTGGTGGACCCGGCGGAGACGATCTCGGTGCACAGGCGGTCGCCGGACATCCCCGGCAGGTCCCGGTCCAGCACCACCACGTCGTAGCGCGTGATCACCGACTTCTCGTGGCCGGTGTCGCCGTCGTAGGCGACGTCCACGGCCATGCCCTCCCGGCGCAGGCCGCGCGCCACGGCGTCGGCCAGCGCCCGCTCGTCCTCGACGACCAGCACCCGCATCAGCGTGCCTCCTCCGACGGTGCGCGCTCCGCCGCGATCGGACCGGCCCCGACCGGCAGCGCGGAGGCCCACTCGGTGACGCGGCGGGCCACGCCCTGCACGGTGAGCCCGGCGGCATGGAGCACGTCGGCCCGGCTGCCGTGGTCGAGGAAGCGTTGCGGGAGCGCGAGGTCGCGCAGCGGGACGTCGCACTCGGCGTCGCGCAGCACCGCGGCCAGCGCGGAGCCGAAGCCGCCGTGGCCGCCGCAGTCGCTGACGGTGACGACGAGGCGGTGGGTGCGGGCGAGGTCGACGAGCGCGCCGGGGACCGGCAGCACCCACCTCGGGTCGACGACGGTGACCGAGACGCCCTGCTGCTCCAGCCGCCGTGCCGCCGCGACGCCGAGCTCCCCGAACGCTCCGGCGCAGACCAGCAGCACCGACGACTCGTCCGCCGGGGGCTCGTACAGCACGTCGACGCCGTCCACGCGGCGCAGGGCGGGCACCGACTCGATGACCGCGCCCTTGGGGAAGCGGATCGCGGTGGGCCCGTCCTCGACCGCGACGGCCTCGGCCAGCTCCTCACGCAGCGTGCCGATGTCCCGCGGGGCGGCCACGCGCATGCCGGGCACGATGCCGAGCAGCGACAGGTCCCACATCCCGTTGTGCGACGGGCCGTCGTTGCCGGTGACACCCGCGCGGTCCAGCACCAGCGTGACGCCCTTGCCGTGCAGGGACACGTCCATCAGGAGCTGGTCGAACGCCCGGTTGAGGAACGTCGAGTAGAGGGCGACGACCGGGTGCATCCCGCTCGTCGCGAGGCCCGCGGCGGATGTCAGCGCGTGCTGCTCGGCGATGCCGACGTCGACGCAGCGCTCCGGGAACGCCCGCGCGAACGGCGCGAGGCCGGTGGGGCCGAGCATCGCCGCCGTGATCGCGACGATGTCGGGCCTGCGGGCCCCGAGGGCCACCAGCTCCTGCGAGAACACGCTCGTCCAGCCGACGGACGGCGGCGCCGTGGGCTGCCCGGTCTCCGGGTCGAACGCGGCCGGGCTGTGCATCTGCTCGGCCTCGTCGTTCTCGGCGGGCGGGTAACCGCGCCCCTTCTGCGTGACGGCGTGCACGATCACCGGGCCGCCGAAGTGCCGGGCCCGGCGCAGCGCCGACTCCATGGAGGCGATGTCGTGCCCGTCGACCGGGCCGAAGTACTTCAGGCCCAGGTCGGAGAACAGCTCCTGCGGGCTCAGCGCGTCCTTGACCCCCGCTTTGAGCGCGTGCAGCCCGGCGTAGATCGGCCCGCCCACCACCGGGGTGCGGGACAGCGCCTGCTTGCCGGCCTCCAGCACCCGCTCGTAGCCGGGTTGCAGCCGCAGCGAGGCCAGCCGGTCGGCGAGGCCGCCGATCGTCGGTGAGTAGGAGCGGCCGTTGTCGTTGACGACGATGACGACGTTGCGGTCCTTGCCCGCCGCGATGTTGTTCAGCGCCTCCCACGCCATCCCACCCGTGAGGGCGCCGTCGCCGATCACCGCGACGACGCGGCGGTCCTGGCCGGTGAGCGCGTAGCCGCGCGCGATGCCGTCGGCCCAGGACAGCGACGTGGAGGCGTGGCTGTTCTCGACGTGGTCGTGCTCGCTCTCCTCGCGGCTCGGGTAGCCCGACAGCCCCCCGGTCTTCTTGAGCGACTCCCAGCCGTCGTGGCGGCCGGTGAGCATCTTGTGGACGTACGCCTGGTGGCCGGTGTCCCAGATCAGCGTGTCGCGGGGTGAGTCGAACACCCGGTGCAGCGCGATCGTGAGCTCGACCACGCCCAGGTTGGGGCCGAGGTGCCCGCCGGTGCGCGACACCGCCGCCACCAGCTCCTCACGGATCTCGGTGGCCAGAGCCGGGAGATCGTCGGGCCGGAGCCGTTTCAGGTCGCCCGGGCCACGGACGGATCGCAACACGGTCACCGGGCCAGCTTACGGAAGCTCGAGGATCGCGCGCGCCCGCACGGCTCGCGAGCGGCGATCGTTGCGATGTCACGCCCGACGCCCCCGGCCGGGCGATCCGGCAGGTCTCGAACGGATTGTCGCGCATTGACCGTTCCGAAATCCGGGTTGGCGCCCGACCGAGGGCTCTCGGGCCAACCTCGGACCGATCAACCGGCGCGTGGCGACTGCGCCACACCCGCCTCCGCTAACCCGCCGCCGTCCGCGGAGCCGGGATCTGCACCGGGCCCGCGATCCGCACGAGGTTGCGCCCCCCGCGCTTGGCCGCGTAGAGCGACGCGTCGGCGACCTTGAGCACCTGGTCGAGCGTGGTGCCGTCGGTGGGGACCGAGGCGCCACCGACCGAGACGGTCAGGCCGCTGATGGTGAGGTTGCCGTCGGGGGTGCAGACCGGGATCTCGAGCTCGGCCACGAGCCGCCGCAGCCGTTCGGCCGCCGCCCGCACCTCGGCGCGGCCGAGCGCCCCGGCCGGCAGGTCCGCCAGCAGCACCACGAACTCCTCGCCGCCGAACCGGCCGACGGGGTCGTTCTCGCGCACGCCGCCGCGCAGCTGCGCGGCGACGGCGGCCAGGACCTCGTCGCCCGCGAGGTGCCCGTGCGCGTCGTTGACCAGCTTGAAGTGGTCGAGGTCGAGGATGAGCACGGCGGCCACGCCGTTGGCCCGCTGGGCCCGGCGCACGGCGCGGGCCGCCTCGGCCTGCCATGCGGCCGAGTTGAGGAGGCCGGTCTTCGCGTCGGTGCTCGCGACCTCCTCGAGCTGGCGCACCAGCACCGCGCGGTGCAGCACGAGGATCGGTGGCAGCACCAGCGCCACCAGCCACGGCGTCGACCCGATCGCGACGGCGGCGAGCCCGCCCATGCAGAGCGTGGCCACCTCGAGGGCGTTGTCGTCGAGGCGACCGACGAGCGCGCGCAGGCCGGGCCACTCACTGGTGAGCGCGATGACACCCGCGACGAGGAGCGTGTTGACGACGACGTAGAGCAGCACGGCCACCGCGATGCCGGCGACGCCCGCGACGTCGTCCGGGGTGGCCGGCAGCCCACCGGCCTGCTCCACGGCGGCGTGCGCCGCGCCTGCGGCGAGGACGACGGTGGCGGTCGTGTAGAGGTGCCGGTGCAGGGGCACCTTCGCGGGCCGCCACACGCGCTGCCACAGGTGCAGGTAGACGGCGGCGATCACGGCCGCCGCGAGCGCGGGTGGCAGCAGGAGCGCCGCGGCGAACGTCCAGACCGAGCTGAGATCGAAGTACGAGGTCTCGGCCGCCCGGCGGCGGATCCGTTCGATGCCGGTGGCAAGCTCGGTGTGCACCACGCTGAGCAACGTCAGGAACGCCGCCAGCGCCAGTGCCTCACCGGTGAACGCGGCGCCCGCCGGCGTCCCGAGGTGCGTGCCGACGGACACCACGGCCGCGGCCTCCACGGCGAGGATCAGGGCCACCGCCCTGCTCGGCAACCGCCACAACTCCCATCCGGCGGGGTCGGGGTGGCCCGCCGGGCTGTGCGCGTGCAACGGCTCCACCACGCCCGCCCCCTCCCCTTGCCGCGACCGCCAGGTGCCTGACGGCGAGGTTAGTGAGGCGGGATCGGCATGTCAGGAGGACTGAGATCGCACATGGGGGTGGTCCTCCGCGACCAGTCCGTCACTCTCCGTGCACAATCCATCCGTCGCCCGGAGGGCGCTCACCACCGTGGCGGGACGCGACCGGGGACGCCGACCCGGGCGGTGCCCCGGCGCGCACGATGTTGCGGCCTGCCCGCTTGGCGGCGTACAGCGCGGTGTCCGCGACCTGAAGCAGGGTGCGCAGATCGGCACCCTCGGCGGGCGCGACGGACACCCCGATCGAGACGGTGAGCCCGGAGACCGTGAGCGGGCCGTCCGGCGTGGGGACCTCCACCCGGAGGGCCGCCACCCGGCTGCGGATGCGCTCGGCCACCGCCTCCAGCTCGCCGGTCGCGCCGGCAGCCGGCCCGGCGAGCAGCACCACGAACTCCTCACCGCCGAACCGGCCCACGAGGTCGTGCTCGCGGACCTCGGCACGCAGCGCCCCGGCCACGGCGGCGAGCACCCGGTCACCCACGAGGTGGCCGTGCGTGTCGTTGACCGCCTTGAAGTGGTCCAGGTCCAGCACGAGGACCCCGCGTGGACCGGCGGAGCGACTGCTCCGCTGCAGCAGCCGCTCCGCCTGGGCGTTCCACGCCACGGCGTTCAGCAGGCCGGTCTTGCCGTCGATGCTCGCGGCCTCCTCCAGGTGGCGCACGAGCACGGCCCGGTGCAGCACGACGAGCGGCGGAAGGGCGAGCAGCACGAGCCACGGGTTGACCGCCAGCGCCACCGCCGTGAGGGCGCCGAGCGAGAGCGTGGCGAACTCGAGGAGGTTGTCGTCCCAGCGGCCGAGGACCCGGGCCAGATCGGGCTGCGGGGCGCTCATCGCGACGGCGCCGGCGACGAGCCCGGTGTTGATCGTCGTGTAGGCGAACAACGCGAGCACGATGCCCGGGAGCCCTGCGGTCGTCAGCGGCTGTGCCCCGGACCCGAGGTAGCCGATGACGGCGGCGGCACCGAAACAGGCCAGCACGATCGTGGCGGCGCTGTAGACGCTGCGGTAGAGCGGCACCCGGGGTCGTCCGGTGCGCACCCACACGTGCAGGTGGATCACGACGGCCACGGCCGCCGCGCAGGCGGGCGGCAGCACGAGCGCACCCGCGAACGTCCACACCGAGCTGAGGTTGGCGTGGTTGCCGACCATCACCCGCCTGCGGAGCCGCTCGACGCCGACCGCGGCCTCCGTGTGCAGGATTCCGAGGCCCGCGAGGATCCCCGACTGCAGCATCTGGAGCGCGTCCGGCACCGGCGTCCGCACGGCGACCGCAACCACCAGCCCGATCGTCGTGGCCTCCACGACGAGCACCGAACCCGCGAGCCAGTGCGGCAACTCCCAGAGCGACCACCGCCGGACCGACCACGCGCCGACCGCAGGACGAGCTCCCTCGGGATGTGCGGACATCAGCGCTCTCGGTCGATCCTGGGCGTCAGCACCGAGCGTAGTGGAGGACCCTCGTCGTGTCACCCACACGGGCTGTCGATCGGCCCGGACCGTGACACTGTGAGATGAGGTAGCGGTGCGATCGCACCATTCCGCCATCTCGCGGCGTAACTGCACACCTGAATGCAGTATCCGCCCGCATCGCCCGGGTCGACACCTCCGACCGGGACCGCGAAAAGCGCGGGCGCCGTCATTCACCCATGCATTCATTGGAGATCGAATCGGGGAAGGAGGGCACGCGATGCGCAACCGGGATTGGACCTGATCGACGCCCGCACACCGGCGAGGTCGCCGGGTGCGGTCCCGGCGCCCCGCCACCGCACCCGGCGATCAGTCCTTCGCCCGCGCCCCGTCCTGCACCGAGAAGGACCGCGTGGACGGAACCGCCGAGGACGTCACCGCGATCCGCACCGTGTTGCGGCCGGCCCGCTTGGCCGCGTAGAGGGCGGTGTCCGCGGTCTGCAGCAGCGCGGGGAGATCGCTGCCCTGCGCGCACGCCACCGCTCCGCCGACCGAGACGGTCAGACCGGCGATCACCAGGTGACCCCGCAGCGTCGGCACCTCGAGCCGCAGGTCCGCCACGTGGGCCCGGATCCGCTCGGCCACCACCTCCAGCTCCACCGAGTCGAGCTCCACCGACCGGGACCCGAACGCCGCACGCCTCGGCAGCACCACGAACTCCTCGCCGCCCATGCGGCCCACGAGGTCGCTCGCGCGCACCACCCGGCGCAACGCGTCCGCCACCGCCGTCAGCACGTGGTCGCCCATGGCGTGACCGTGCGTGTCGTTGACCGCCTTGAAGTGGTCCAGATCGAGGATCAGCACGCCGCCCGCGCGCTCGGCGCCGTCCCTGCCGGCCAGGACCCGTTCCGCCTCGGCGACCCAGGTGGCTGCGTTGAGGAGCCCGGTCTTGCCGTCCGTGCTGGCCGCGGCCTCCAACGGCCGGATCAGCGCCGCCCTCAGCACGGCGTACAGCGGGAGCACCATCATCACGAGCAGCAGGGGGTTCAGCGCGAGCACGATCGCGGTCAGCGCGCCGAGGCACAGCATGCCGAGCTCGAGGAGGTTCTCGTCCGTCGGGCCGAACAACATCGCCGGACCCGCGCGGGGCGTGCCGACGGCCACGACGGCGGCGATGAGCCCGGAGTTGACGGCCATGAACAGGACGATCGCGGCGAGCACCGACCACAACGGCCTCTGACCAGGGCCCACGGAGTCCAGGAGGGCAGCGGCGGCGATGCAGGCGAGCACCACGGTGGCGACGCTGAACAGCTGGCGGTGCAGCGGCACCCACTGGCGCCACGCCCGCGCCCACAGGTGCAGGAGGATGACCGCCGCCACCACCGCGGCGTGCGCACCCGGCAGGATCAGCGCCGCCGCGAACGTCCACACCGAGCTGAGGTCGATGTGGGAGGCACCGCCGAGCCGCCTGCGTTCCTGCTCCACGCCGACGGCGAACTCGTTGTAGGCGATACCGAGCACGCAGAGGACGGCCCCGGCCCACAGCTCCGGAACGGTCGGAACGGGCCTGTTCAGGAGCCCGACGGCGAGCAACGCGGCCGCGGCGGCCTCGACGAGCAGCACGGTGCCGAGCAGCGGCCGTGGCAGCCGCCACAGCGGCCAGCGGTGCGGGGCACGGCCGTACGCGCGCGCCGACCCACCGGAGAATGACCCTCGCTCCGGCACCATCCCGCTCCCCAGTGTGTCGGTGACAGTACGGAGCGTAATGCAGGTTGGCGCGTCAGTCGCCTGCGTTGCTGCGAAGGCCGGGGGGTTCCACCGGGGCCGGCTGGGACGTGCTCACGTTCACCGGCAGGAGCGCCGGACGGCTCGACGCCGGGGTGCCCACCCGAACCGCGTTGCGCCCGGCCCCCTTGGCCGCGTACAGCGCACGGTCGGCGACCTCGAGGAGGTCCCGCAGCTCGGCGCCGCCGTCCGGCATGACCGCGCACCCGACGGACACGCTCAGCCCGCGCACGGTGAGCGGCCCGTCCGGGGTGGGGATCTCGACGCGCAGGTCCGAGACCCGCCGCCGGATCCGCTCCGCCACCGCCTCGAGCTCGGACGAACCCCTTCCGCCGAGCCCGGCCAGCATCACCACGAACTCCTCGCCGCCGAAGCGCCCGACGAGATCGCGCTCCCTGACCTCGTCCCGCAGGACGTCGGCGACCGCGGTCAGCACGTGGTCGCCCGCCAGGTGGCCGTGGGTGTCGTTGACGATCTTGAAGTGGTCCAGATCCAGGACCAGGACGCCGGGCGGGCCGTCGCGGCGCTTCGTCCGGTGCAGCGCACGCTCGGCCTGCACGTGCCAGGCGGCGGCGTTGAGCAGGCCCGTCTTGCCGTCGAGGCTGGCGGCCTCCTCCAGCTGCCGGACGAGGACCGCCCGGTGCAGCACCAGGAGCGGCGGCAGGCAGAAGAGCGCGAGCCACGGGTTGGTCAGGTACGCCATCGCGACGAGCGCGCCGAGGGAGAGCGTGGCGATCTCCAGCATGTTCTCGCTCCACACGCCGACCATCTGCGAGAGCCGGGCGTGCGGGGTGCTGACGGCGATGGCGCCCGCCACCAGCGCACTGTTGATGGTCAGGAAGGCGAGCATCCCGAAGCAGAGCACCAGCAACGCGCGCGGGTCCAGGAGGTCGATCGCCTGCTGGGCGAAGACGTAGGACATCAGCGACGACGCCGCGAACGCCGAGATCATCATCGTGGCGCTGTTGAACACCTGGCGGTACAACGGCGCACGCCGGTATCCGGCCCGGTACCAGATGTGGGAATGGACGAGGACCGTGACCAGGGCCGCATACCCGGGCGGCAGGAGGACGGCCGCCATGAAGAACCACACCGAACCGAGGTCGACGTGCAGTTCCTCACCCGTGATGCGGCGGCGTATCCGCTCGACGTCCCGCGCGATCTCGGTGTGGACCACGCCGAGCACGCCGATGAGCACCGCCGTGCGGACGTCGTGCGATTCCGGCACGGTGACGAGGACGCCGAAGACCAGCAGGGCGAGCGCCGTGAGCTCCACCGTGAACACCGGCACGACCAGCCGGCGGGGTACCTCCCAGAGGTCCCAGCCGGCCACCCAGCGTCGGATCCGCGCGCTGGGCCCGCGCCCGCCCGGGCGCGCTCCGGGTTCTGCTGACATCCGTACTTCCACTCGACGCTGGAGGCATGAACCTAGTACAGCCTCGTGCCGGTGTCAGCCTTCCTGTCCGCTCCGTCACCAGGGGATCGCGCTGTGCTGCATTCGACCGCCGGATGGCGGAACGGGGTGCGCCGTTCGGCGCTACCGGGTGGAGCAGAACGCCCAAGCTGAGCGATCCCGAGCACCATCCCTCGTCAGACATGCGACCGTGATTGACGCCGACCCGGCCGGGTGTATGGATGCTGACCACCCCACCCCCACTCCACCGCACTGAAGGGAGCCCCCGTGCGCGGCAAGAACTGGTGACCCCACCACCCACCACACACCACCCACAGAAAGGAACCCCCATGCGCGGCAAGAACTGGTGACCCCACCACCCACCACACACCACCCACAGAAAGGAACCCCCATGCGCGGCAAGAACTGGTGACGCAGGAGCGTCATCCGCAGCCGGCGAGTCAGCCGCGGTTCAGGACCGCGGGTTCGGCCACGGCGTCGACGCCACGATCGGCTCGATGCCAGGCCACGCCGCCGCCGGCGGACAACACCGCCCCGAGCACGCCGGCCCCGGCGACGGCGGTGGCGGGATCGGTCGCATCGGAGAGCAGGCCTCCGAGGAGCACCGCGACACCTTGCGCCGCGATGATCCCGGACGCCGCGACCCCGATCGCGCGGCCCCGACCCCCGTCCGGCGTGGCACGGACGAAGCTCGCCTGTGTCTGCAGCAGGTACGCGGTGGAGAACATCCCGGACACCGCCCACAGGAGAAGGGTGAGCGGGACGCCCGGGCGCAGGATGCAGAGCGCGAGTGGCACCCCGGCCGCAACGGCCAGGATGCCGACGAGGCGCGCCCTCGTCGCGGAGGGTACGAAGCGCACGAACAGCCAGGCCCCGAGCACGCTGCCGAGCGGGTCAGCCGCCATGAGCAGCCCGACGACGGCCGGTCCCGCGCCGAGCGCGTCGGCGTACGGGGCGGCGAGCGCCTCGGGCACCACGTACCAGCCGACGAGCCACGCGAGCACGACGAGCGCGCGGCGCCGCCGGTCGGTGGCGATCTCGACGAGTCCCGCGACGATGCCGCGGAGCCCGCCGACGGGGTGGTCGGCCCCGCCCTCGGGGACGGGCGCCGGGCGATCGGCCACCCCGATCCGGACGACCACGGCCGACAGCGCGAACGACACGGCGTTGCCCAGCAGCGCGACAGCGGGGCTCACCGCGGCGACGAGCAGGCCACCTGTGGCGAAGCCGAGCAGCTGCGCCGCCTGGCTGGTGATCTGCCGGACGGCGAGGCCGCGCTCGTAGTGCTCGCCGCGGAGCACCTCGGGGTAGAGCGCGAGCTGGGCCGCGGTGTGGGGCGAGCCGAGCAGCACGACGGCGACGAGGAGGGCGCAGAGCGCCCACAGGGGCAGGCCCGGGATCGCCATCGCGGCGACGAGCACCGCGCGTGCGACGTCCGCGACGATCATGACCTCGCGGCGGCGGTAGCGGTCGGCGAGCCCGGACAGCAGCACGCCGCCGAGCAACGCCGGGAGAAACGTCAGTGCGTAGGCGATGGCGGCCCACAGGGCGGAGCCGGTGCGGCCGTAGACGAGCACCGCCAGCGCGACCCGGGCGAGCTGGTCGCCCGCGATCGAGAACAGCTCGGCGGCCCACAGCACCCGGAACTCGGGGACGCGGAACACCGCGCCGAGTCCGGTACCCGCCATGCGGCCGTGCTCCCCTCGACCTGTGCCGGCTGGTTCGATCGGTCTACCGACGGTAAATGATCATGCGCGGTGGGTGTCGCCCGATCGGCATGCTGCCTGGTGTCTCCCGCCCGTCGCAACAATGCCTCCGCTCCGTCACCCGCTGCGCCACCCGGGGGCGGGAACGGGCCCGCTCCCGTCACGGAGAGCGACGAGCCGGGTCCTACGCGTCGATGCCACGGGATGCCGGCTCGTTCCCCGATCGCGGGGCGGGCGTCGTGAGCAGGTCCGCCACGTGGGTGATCTCGTTGACCGTGCGCACGACCCGGCGGCCGTCACGCCCGGCGAGGACCCGGGTGACGCCGGTGTAGTCGAGCGGGAACACCAGCGGCCGCGCCAACCCGAGTAGCTGCGCGAGCCAGGTGTTCACGACGCCGGCATGGGCGACCACCACCGCGGTCTCCCGCCCGGGGTGCGCGGCGACGACCGCCTCGAACGCGGCGGCGACGCGGCTCGTGAACGCGCCGACGTCGACCGAGCCGGGCAGGAGACCGGCGCGCATCCGCTCCCACGCGGCCGGATCCAGGCGCTGCATCTCGTGGACCGGCACGTAGTGCGTGGCGTCGGCGTCGTACTCGCGCAGGTCGTCGACGACGACCGGCTCGAGCCCGAGCGCCGCGGCGACCGGCGCCGCCGTTGCCCGCGCCCTGGCCAGCGGGCTGGTGTAGAGCGCGGTGACCGAGTCCCCCGCCAGCGCGCCCACGAGCCGCTGCGCCTGCTCCTCACCGCGTGCGGTCAGCGGCGGATCGGCCGGGCCGCCCGGCCGGTCCGCGGCCGGGACGTCGGCGGGACGGATCCGCTGCGGCAACGCGTGCCGTACGAGAACCAGCTGCACGATGGCACCTTCCGCGACGTCAGTCGGGCACGTGCTCCCCGTGCCCGGCCGCCCGCAGCGCCGTGCGCAGCTTCTCCGCCTGCCCCTCCTGCTCGAGCGCCTCCACCGACGGGGCCGCGTTGGCGAAGTCGAAGGCCGCCATGTCCCACGCCGGGAACACGTGCACGTGCAGGTGCGGGACCTCGAAGCCGGCCACGATCAGGCCGACGCGGGGCGGCTGCCAGACGTCGCGCACGGCCGCGCCCACCGCGTGGGCCACGGACGTGAGGTGCGCCAGCAGGTCCGGCTCGGCGTCGACCCAGTGGTCGACCTCGGCGCGGGGCACCACGAGCGTGTGGCCGGGCCCGAGCGGGTTGATCGAGAGGAATCCGGCGGCCCGGTCGTCGGACCAGACGAACCGTCCGGGCAGTTCCCCGTCGATGATCCGGGTGAAGAGAGTGCTCATCGGGATGGAGGGTATCGACTGCCGCACTACCCTCGTAGGTCATGGCCCGGAGCATTGCCACCAACACACCCGTCGACCGCGTCGCGTTGGTCGACTTCATGCGCTGCCGGCACAAGATGGTGCTGCTCACGCCCCGCAAGGACGGTGGCTGGCAGGGCTCGCCGGTCACCGCGGGCGTCGACGCCGAAGGACGCATCGTGGTCGCCACCTACCCGGAGCGCGCGAAGGCGATGAACGTCGCGCGGCACGGGAAGGCCTCGGTCATCGTGCTGTCCGACGACTTCGGCGGCGCGTGGGTGCAGGTCGACGGCGACGCCGAACTGCTGACGCTGCCCGATGCCGTGGACCCGCTCGTCGACTACTTCCGCAGCATCTCCGGCGAGCACCCGGACTGGGACGAGTACCGGCGCGCGATGCGGGAGCAGGGCAAAGCGCTGATCAGGATCACGCCCGAGCGGTGGAGCCCGGTGGCCACCGGGGGCTTCCCCGCGCGGCTCGCCTGACCGTTCTTCAGAGTCGCACTGCGACCCGGCACCGGATCGGGTGACCCGGGTAGCCTCTGGCGGTCATCCCCGAGACGCCGGAGGAACCGATGCGGCCGTGGCCGGGCCACGCCTACCCCCTGGGTGCCACCTACGACGGGTCCGGCACCAACTTCGCGATCTTCTCCGAGGTCGCCGAGAAGGTGGAGCTCTGCCTCTTCACGGCACGGGGCAAGGAGACCCGCGTCCCGCTGGGCGAGGTCGACGGCTTCGTCCACCACGGGTACCTGCCCGGCGTCGAGCCCGGCCAGCGCTACGGCTACCGGGTGCACGGACCCTACGACCCCGCGCAGGGCCTTCGGTGCAACCCGAACAAGCTGCTCATCGACCCGTACACGAAGGCGGTCGACGGACCGGTCCAGTGGGACGAGGCGGTGTTCGGCTATCCCTTCGGGCAGCAGGAGGGGCGCAGCGACACCGACTCCGCCTCCTTCGTGCCGAAGTCGGTGGTGGTCAACCCGTTCTTCGACTGGGGCACCGACCGCGCGCCGCGCACCCCGTACCACGAGTCGGTGATCTACGAGGCGCACGTCCGCGGCCTCACGATCAACCACCCGGAGATCCCGCCGGAGCAGCGCGGCACGTACACCGGGCTCGCGCACCCGGTGATGATCGAGCACCTGAGGACGCTGGGCGTCACGGCCGTGGAGCTCATGCCGGTGCACGAGTTCCTGAACGACCACCACCTGCAGGAGAAGGGCCTCTCCAACTACTGGGGCTACAACACCATCGCCTACCTGGCCCCGTACCACGCCTACGCGACGTCGTCCGGGCGCACGGGCAACCAGGTGCAGGAGTTCAAGGGGATGGTCCGCGACCTGCACGACGCGGGCATCGAGGTCATCCTCGACGTCGTCTACAACCACACCGCGGAGGGCAACCACCTCGGCCCGACGCTCTCGCTGCGCGGCATCGACAACGGCGCCTACTACCGGCTCGTCGAGGACGACCCGCGCTATTACATGGACTACACCGGCACCGGCAACTCGCTGAACGTGCGCAACCCGCACACGTTGCAGCTGATCATGGACTCGCTGCGGTACTGGGTCACCGAGATGCACGTCGACGGGTTCCGGTTCGACCTGGCGTCCACCCTCGCCCGCGAGTTCTACGACGTCGACCGCCTGTCGGTGTTCTTCGACCTCGTGCAGCAGGACCCGGTGATCAGCCAGGTGAAGCTGATCGCGGAGCCATGGGACGTCGGGCCCGGCGGGTACCAGGTCGGCAACTTCCCACCCCTGTGGACGGAGTGGAACGGCAAGTACCGCGACACCGTCCGCGACTTCTGGCGCGGCGAGCCGGGCACGCTCGGCGAGTTCGCCTCCCGCATCACCGGCAGCTCCGACCTCTACCAGGACGACGGCCGCCGCCCGTACGCGTCGATCAACTTCGTCACGGCGCACGACGGCTTCACCCTCGCCGACCTGGTCTCGTACAACGACAAGCACAACGAGGCCAATCAGGAGGGCGGCGGCGACGGGGAGAGCCACAACCGCTCCTGGAACTGCGGGGTGGAGGGGCCCACCGACGACGAGTCCGTGCTCGCGCTGCGGGCCCGCCAGCAGCGCAACTTCGTCACGACGCTCATGCTGTCCCAGGGCGTGCCGATGCTGCTGCACGGCGACGAGCTCGGCCGCACGCAGGGCGGCAACAACAACGTCTACTGCCAGGACAACGAGACGTCCTGGGTCGACTGGTCGCTCGCCACGAAGAACGCGCCGCTGGTGCACTTCACGGCGGGCGTCACGGCGCTGCGCAACACGCACCCGGTGTTCCGGAGACGGAAGTTCTTCGAGGGCCGCCCGAAGGGCAGGCGCAAGGCGGGGACGCTCGCCGACATCGCCTGGTTCACGCCGTCGGGCGTGGAGATGACCGAGCAGGACTGGGACTCCGGATTCGGCAAGTGCGTCACCGTGTTCCTCAACGGCCAGGGCATCGCCGAGTCCGACAACCGCGGCGAGCCCGTCGTCGACGACTCGTTCCTGCTCTGCCTCAACGCGCACTACGAGGACATCGACGTCACGCTCCCCGGGCCGGAGTACGGCAGGGAATGGGCGGTGGTGGTGGACACCGCCTCGGGCGAGGTGCTCACCCTCGCCACCGCACCCGGCGTCGCGGCCGCCGAGCCGCACACGGTGGCGAGCGGCGGGGTGCACCGCGTGCCGGCCCGTTCGGTGGTCGTCCTGCAGCACCAGGGGGCGGGCTCGTGAGCCCGCCCCACGCCCCCGCACCGAGCTCGACCTACCGGCTGCAGCTGTCGAAGGACACCACGTTCGGCGACGCCGTCGAGCTGGTGCCCTACCTCGAGGCCCTCGGCGTGGGCGCGCTGTACGCGTCGCCGCTGCTCGAGTCGGGCGCCGGGTCGAACCACGGGTACGACGTCGTCGACCCGACCCGGGTCTCGGCCGAGCGGGGAGGCGAGGAGGGCCGCACCGCGCTCGTCGCGGCGGTGCGCGACCACGGCCTGGGGTTCGTGCTGGACATCGTGCCCAACCACCTGGGCGTCGACGACGCCGCGGCCAACCCCTGGTGGTGGGACGTGCTCGCGCACGGAAAGGCGTCGGAGCACGCCGCCACCTTCGACATCGACTGGGCCGCGGGCCCACTGCTGCTGCCTGTCCTCGACGCGGACGAGGAGAAGGCCCTCTCCGAGCTCGCCCTCTCCGACGACCGCACGCGGCTGCAGTACTACGAGCGCGCGTTCCCGGTGGCACCCGGCACCGGCGACACCGGCACCGCGCAGGAGGTGCACGAGCGGCAGCACTACCGGCTCGTCTCCTGGAAGCGCGGCGCCGCCGAGCTGACCTACCGCCGGTTCTTCGACGTGTCCACGCTCGCGGCCGTGCGCGTGGAGCTGCCCGAGATCTTCGAGAAGACCCACCGCGAGATCCTGCGCTGGGTCGCGGCGGGCGAGGTCGACGGCATCCGGGTCGACCACCCCGACGGCCTGTCCGACCCCGGCGGTTACGTGCGCCGGCTGCGGGCCGCGATCGGCCCGGACCGCTGGCTGCTGGTCGAGAAGATCCTCGGCGCCGGGGAGGATCTGCCGGCGTCGTGGCCGGTGAGCGGCACGTCCGGCTACGAGGCGCTGCGCGAGATCCAGGGCGTGTTCGTCGACCCGGACGGCGCCGGCCTGCTCACCCAGCTCGCCGCGGAGCACACGGGCCGCAAGGAGTCGGCGCACGCCGCCGAGCACGCGGCCCGCCGCGAGGTGGCCGACACGATCCTGGCCGCCGAGGTCCGCCGCATCGCGGCGCTCGTCCCGGCCTCCGAACCGCAGCAAGGTGGCTTTGCTCCGGTTGAACCGGAGCAAATCCACCTTGCTGCAGGGCGGGGGCGGGTGGAGGCTGCCGTCGCGGAGCTGCTGTGCGGCTTCCCCGTCTACCGCAGCTACCTGCCCGAGGGCCGGGAGGCGCTCGAGACCGCCGTCACCGTGGCGCGCACCCACCGGCCCGACCTCGCCGACGTCCTGGGCGCGATCCGCACCGCGATGCTCGCCGACCCGGCGGGCGAGCTCGCCACCCGCGTGCAGCAGACGTCCGGGATGGTGATGGCCAAGGGCGTCGAGGACACCGCGTTCTACCGGTGGAACCGCTTCGTGGCGCTCAACGAGGTGGGCGGCGACCCGTCCCGGTTCGGCATGGCCCCGGCGGAGTTCCACCGGTCGCTCGCCGCGCGCGAGGCGTCCTGGCCCGCCACGATGACCACGCTCTCCACCCACGACACGAAGCGCTCCGAGGACGTCCGTGCGCGACTCGCCGTCCTCGCCGAGATCCCGGGCGAGTGGGCGCGGCGCGTGCGCCGGTGGGCGGCCGCGCACCCGCTGCCCGACCGGTCGCTGGAGCTGCTGGCCTGGCAGAACCTGGTGGGCGCGTGGCCGATCCCGGCCGAGCGGATGTCCGGCTACCTGGCGAAGGCGGCCAAGGAGGCCAAGCTGGTCACGAGCCACGTCGAGCCCGTGCCCGAGGTCGACGAGGCCATCGCGGCGTGGCCGGCGCAGGTGCTCGCGGACGCCGACCTCGTCGCGGAGATCGAGGAGTTCGTCGCCCGCATCGCCGGGCCGGGCCGGGCCAACTCGCTGGGGCAGAAGCTCCTGCAGCTCGCCGGGCCCGGGGTCCCCGACGTCTACCAGGGCACCGAGCTCTTCGAGTACTCCCTCGTCGACCCGGACAACCGCCGGCCCGTCGACTGGGCGGCCCGCCGCGAGCTCCTCGCCCGGCTCGACGACGGCTGGCTGCCCGACGTCGACGCCGATGGTGGCGCCAAACTGCTGGTCACCGCCAGCGCGCTGCGGCTGCGCCGCTACCGGCCCGAGGTGTTCACCGGCTACCGCCCCGTGCCCGCGCAGGGCACCGCCGCCCGGCACGCCGTGGCGTTCGCGCGCTCGGCCTCGCTCGTGGCGGTGGCCACGCGCCTGCCGGTGGGCCTCGCGGGGCGGGGCGGCTGGGGCGACACGGTCCTCCCCCTGCCCGAGGGCACCGCGGACTGGCACGACGTCATCACCGACACCGCGGTGCAAGGCGCCGCCCCGAAGGTGGCGGACGTCCTGTCGCGCTACCCGGTCGCGCTCCTGGTCCGCCCGGCGTAGCAGCCCCCGGACGCAGGGCCCCACACACCAACGATGGCGCCCACACACCAACTGCAGTTCATGTGCCAGCACCACAGTCCGTGTGCCACCACCAGAGTTGTAGCGGCGGTCAGGCCGGAACGCTCGCCTTCTCCAGCACCTGCATGAACGCGCGCGACCACTCGGGCAGATCGGGCCAGCCGCGGCAGGACACCATCGCGCCGTCGACGACGTCGGGCCCGTCGACGAACGTGGCGCCGGCCTGCTCCATGTCGGCCTGCAGCGGCGGGAACGCGGCCGTGGTGCGCCCGCGCAGGAGCCCGAGCGCCGCCGGTACCTGCGCGCCGTGGCAGATCGTGCCGACCGGGAGCCCGCGCTCGAAGAAGTGCGTGACGATGCGGGCCACGTCCGGGTCCGCGCGGATGTACTCCGGGGCCCGCCCACCGGGGATCACGAGCGCGTCGTACTGCTCGGGCCGCACGTCGGCGAACGCCACGTCCACCGGCAGCAGGTGGCCGGGCTTCTCGGTGTAGGCATCGCAGTCGGGCTCGAAGTCGTGGACCACCAGCTTCACGGCCCGGGTCGTGCGGGCCGCCACGACCGCCTCGTGGCCACCCTCGCGCAGGCGGAACACGGGGTACATCGAGTCGAGCTCCTCGGCGGCGTCACCCGTCAGGACCAGCACCCGAGCCATTCTCGCTCCCCCTTCTCCGGATGCACCTCACCCTATGGAGCGACCACCGGCCGGGACAGGGCGTTGCGATGGGCGGCATCACACGGGGCCGCCGGGCGTGTTGCCGGCGCGCCGGGCAATATCGGCGGACGTGACCGATTTCGCCGTGTGGGCGCCGCAGCGCCAACGCGTCCGGGTGCTGGTGGACGGCACCCCGCACGACATGTCTCCCGATCCCGCGGGTTGGTGGCAGGCCGCCGTCGAGGACGCGGCGCCCGGCACCGCGTACGCGTTCCTGCTCGACGACGACGAGGAGCCGCTGCCGGACCCGCGCTCGCGCTGGCAGCCCACCGGTGTGCACGGCGCGTCCCGGGTGTACGACGACCGGGCCTTCTTCTGGACCGACCGCGCCTGGACCGGCCGCCAGCTGCCGGGCAGCGTGCTCTACGAGCTGCACATCGGCACGTTCACACCCGAGGGCACCTTCGACGCGGCGGTCGAGCGCCTCGACCACCTCGTCGGGCTGGGCGTCGACATGGTGGAGGTGCTGCCGGTCAACGCGGTCGACGGGCCGCGCAACTGGGGCTACGACGGCGTCGGCTGGTACGCCGTCACGGAGAACTACGGCGGGCCGGACGCGTTCAAGCGCTTCGTCGACGCCTGCCACGCGCGCGGGCTCGGCGTGGTGCTCGACGTCGTCCACAACCACCTCGGTCCGTCGGGGGCCTACCTGGACCGCTTCGGCCCCTACTTCGCGGGCAGCAACATCTGGGGACCGTCGCTCAACCTGGACGGGCCGCACTCCGACGAGGTGCGCCGGTACACGATCGACAACGCGCTCATGTGGCTGCGCGACTTCCACGTCGACGCGCTGCGGCTCGACGCCGTGCACGCGCTGCACGACAGCCGCGCCACGCACCTGCTGGAGCAGATGGCGGTCGAGGTGGAGGCGCTGTCCGCGCACGCGGGCCGCCCGCTGTCGCTCATCGCGGAGTCCGACCTCAACGACCCGCGGCTGGTCACCGCGCGCGAGGGCGGCGGCTACGGGCTGCACGCGCAGTGGTGCGACGACATCCACCACAGCCTGCACGCGGTGCTGACCGGGGAGTCCCAGGGCTACTACGCCGACTTCGCGAACGCCGGCATCACCGGCCTCGCGCACGTGTTCACCCGCGCGTTCTTCCACGAGGGCACGTGGTCGAGCTTCCGGGAGCGGGCGCACGGCGCGCCGGTGGACACCCGTCGCATCCCCGGCCACCGCTTCCTCGCCTACCTGCAGAACCACGACCAGATCGGGAACCGGGCCACCGGCGACCGGCTCAGCCAGACCGTCTCCCCCGGCCTGCTGGCCTGCGGCGCCGCGCTCGTGTTCTGCTCCCCCTTCACGCCGATGCTGTTCATGGGCGAGGAGTGGGGGGCCCGCACCCCGTGGCAGTTCTTCTCCCACTTCCCCGACGAGGGGCTGCGCGACGCCGTGCGGGAGGGACGGCGGCGGGAGTTCGCCGAGCACGGCTGGGGGGATGCCGAGGTCCCCGACCCGAACGCCGATGCCACGTTCCTCGACTCGAAGCTCGACTGGGACGAGCCCGCGCAGGAACCGCACGCCACCCTGCTGCGCATGCACCGGGAGCTGATCGCCCTGCGCAAGGAGTGGCCGGAGCTGTCCGACCCGTGGCTCGACGACGTGGGCGTCGGGGGCGACGACGCCGCGCGCACCGTGGTGCTGCACCGCGGCGCGCTGCGGGTGGCCTGCAACCTCGGCCCCGACGCAGTCACCCTCGACCTGGAGGCGCCGATCGACCGGATCCTCCTGGCGTCCGAACCTGCGAAGGGGGACGGGGCGGTCCTCACGCTCCCGCCGGAGTCGTTCGTGGTGGCGAAGCTGTCCTGAGGTTTCGCACGGAAGCGGAATCCGGGCGACGCGCCCGGTCCGCGCCGCTACCGTCGCCTGGTGCCCTCCGTCGAGACCCTGCTGGCGTTCACGGTCGCCGGCGTCATCCTCGTGATCATCCCCGGGCCCAGCGTGCTGTTCATCGTCGGTCGCGCCCTCGCGCACGGCAGGCGGGCGGCGCTGGCGAGCGTCGCGGGCAACACCACCGGCGCCTCGCTCGTGGTGCTCGTCGTGGCGCTGGGCTTCGGCGCCATCGCCGCGCAGTCGATCGCGATCTTCACGACGCTCAAGCTGGTCGGCGCGGCCTACCTCGTCTACCTCGGCGTGCAGACGATCCGCAGGCGCGGCGACCTGATCGCCCGGCTCGGCGAGCCCACCACGGCCGCCGACCGGCGGCTGTACCTGCAGGGCGTCATCGTCGGGGCCACCAACCCCAAGGTGCTGGTGTTCTTCGCGGCCGTGCTGCCGCAGTTCGTCGACACCGCCGCGGGCAGCCCGACCACCCAGATGCTCGTGCTCGGGCTGCTCTTCGCGATGATCGCCGCCACCCTGGACAGCGCATGGGGCCTCGCGGCCGGCACGGCGCGCACCTGGTTCGCCACCTCGCCGGGCCGCCTGCGCTGGATGGGCGGCATCGGCGGCGTGTCCCTGATCGTGATGGGCGCCGGCCTGGCGCTCACGGGCCGCAAGGACTGAGCGGGATTGCAGCTAGCGCGCCCGGAGCGCCTCCGCGAACCACTCGAACGGCTCGACCTGTGACGGAGCGCGGCCCCAGCCGTTCAGGATCCCGAGCAGGTCCCAGTAGCGGTGGACGCGGCGGTCGGTGAAGGTCTCGATCGTGTCGGCCAGCCGGTCGCGGGCCGCCCCGTCCATGCCGGGCTCGATGATCCGGGCGAGGACGGCCTGGCCCTCGGGTGAGCCGGGCGCGGTGCCGGCGGCGACCGCGGCGCCGGCGTGCTCGACGATCGGTGCCGGGTCGAACTGCGGCTGGTCACCGCCGGCCTCCGAACCGGCGACGGCCATCTCCCGGGCCCGCGCGCGGAACGCCGGGTCGTTCACGAGCTCGGCGAGCTCCACCCACGCCTCCACCTGCTCGGTGGTCGGCTCGTCGGGGAGTGCGGTCGGGAGGGTCCGCATGTTGTCCGCGATCCCGGCGCCGGGGGCGTCGGGGTCGGTGCCGGCGAACGTGGCGTCCACGAACTCGTCGATCATCTGCTGGCGCTCGGCGGCGGAGAGCCGGGCGAGGTCGTTCATGAGAGCTGCCTTCCGTGCGGAGGGGGCGCCCCGCGAGAGCAGCGTGCACACGGCGCGCTGGGTCCGCAGGACGCGGATCTGGTGGTCGATGGCCTGCACGTGCGCGGCGGCCACGTCCTCGACGCTGCGCCTGCGCTCGAGCACGAGCCGGATGTCGTCCAGGCCCATGCCGAGCTCGCGCAGCGTGCGGACGAGGTCGAGCCGCGCCACCGCCCGGCCGTCGTACCGGCGGTAGTTGCCGGACGACCGGTCCGTCTCGGGCAGCACGCCCTCGTCGGACCAGAACCGGATGGTGCGCACCGGCACGCCGGTGCGGCGGGCGAGCTGCCCGATCGTCAGCAGGGGTTCCTCGGCCATGAACCCGATCCTGGAGTCTCCAGCGGCTGGAAGGTCAAGGCCGATTCCGCACCCGTGCCAGACTTGCTCGTGTGGGTGACGGCACGGCGACGCTTCAACGCGCCCTCGACTCCGTCACCGTGCTCCTCGACGAGCGGCCCACCGTGCTGCTGGCCGCGGCGCTCGCGCTGGTGGCCGTGAGCTGGACGGCGTCGTGGCGGTGGACGCGCACCGTCGTGACGATCGCCCACGAGGGCGGACACGCGCTCGTGGCGGTGGTCGCCGGGCGCGGCCTCACCGGGATCCGGCTGCACGCCGACACGTCCGGGCTCACCGTCTCCACCGGGGCGCGCCGCGGCCCCGGGTTGGTGTTCACGTTCCTCGGCGGCTACCCGGCGCCCTCGCTGCTCGGGATCGGGGGCGCCCTGCTGGTGGCGGCCGACCGGGCCGCGCTGATGCTGTGGATCGCCATCGCGCTGCTCGTCGCCACGCTGCTCCACGTCCGCAACGCGTACGGCGTCTTCGCCGTGCTGGCCACGGGAGCGCTCGTCGGAGCGGTCGCCTGGTGGGGACAGCCCCGGCTGCAGGACGGGTTCGCTGCGGCGCTGTGCTGGTTCCTGCTGTTCGGGAGCCTGCGGGCCGTGCACGAGTTGCAACGCAGCCGGCGCCGCGGCGCGTCGGACGCGGACATGCTCGGCTCCCTCACGGGGGCTCCCCGGGGAATGTGGGTGCTGGTGTTCTGGTTGCTCGCAGCGGCGGCCGTGATCGTCGCGGCCGGTATCCTGCTCTTCACGGGAGGCGTCGCGTGAGCGACTGGAACCAGCAGATCATCGACGAGTTCCGCGCCAACTCCGGGCGCGTCGGCGGCATGTTCGAGGGCGCGCCGATGATCCTCATCCACCACCTCGGGGCGAAGTCGGGCGCCGAGCGCGTCACCCCGCTGGTCCACTTCCCCGAGGAGGACGGGCGCACGGTCATCGTTGCCTCCGCGGGCGGAGCCCCGAAGCACCCGGCGTGGTTCCACAACCTGAAGGCGAACCCGAAGATCGACGTCGAGGTCGGCACCGAGACCTACCCCGTCCTCGCCGAGGAGATCACCGGCACCGAGCGGAACGAGCTGTGGGAGCGGGTCGTCGCGACGAACCCCGGCTTCGGCGACTACCAGCGCAAGACCGACCGCATCATCCCTCTCCTGCGGCTCACGCGAGCGGCCTGAGGCATCATCGGCCCATGCCGATCACCCTCGACCAGGCCCAGACCATCGTCGCCGCCGCGCTGCGGCACGGCACCGACCAGGGCTTCCAGCCCCTGACGGTCGTCGTGCTCGACCCGGGCGGCGCGCCCGTCGCACTCGGCCGGCAGGACGGCTCCGGCTACCTGCGACCGGACCTCGCCACGGCGAAGGCCTGGGGTCTGCTCGGCATGGGAATGAACAACCGCACGCTCGCCGCACGCGCCGAGGCCGCACCCGACCTCTACACCACGCTCGTCGCGCTCTCCGGCGGCAAGCTCGTCTCCGTGCCCGGCGGTGTCTTCGTCCGGGACGGGGACGGGCAGTTGCTCGGCGCCGTCGGCATCAGCGGGGACACCTCGTTGAACGACGAGGCCGCGGCGCTCGCCGGGATCGCGGCGGCCGGGCTCGTCGCGGAGACGGGCGCCGAGGGCTGAACGACGAGGTCTCGCTTCTGAATCGAAGCGCAACCTCAACCCTTATCGTTTCAGTTCCCGCGATAGACTCCTCCGCGTGAGCCGACGTACCAAGATCGTCTGCACTATCGGTCCCGCCACGGCGACACCGGACCGGATCCGCGAGCTCGTGCAGGCCGGCATGGACGTCGCCCGCATGAACTTCAGCCACGGCAACCGCGACGACCACAAGCGGGTCTACGACATGGTCCGCGCCGCGGCCGACGCCGAGGGCCATGCGGTCGGCATCATGGGCGACCTGCAGGGCCCCAAGATCCGGCTCGGCCGCTTCGCCAGCGGGCCCGTCGAGTGGCACACGGGCGAGGAGGTGCGGATCACCGTCGCCGACGTGGCCGGCACCCACGACCGCGTCTCCACCACATACGCGGGCCTGGCCAACGACGCCCGCCCCGAGGACCGGCTGCTCGTCGACGACGGCAAGGTCGGGCTGCGCGTGGTCAAGGTCGAGGGCGACGACGTCGTCTGCCGCGTCACCGAGGGCGGCCCGGTGAGCGACAACAAGGGCATCTCGCTGCCCGGGATGAACGTCTCGGTGCCGGCCCTGACCGACAAGGACTGCTCCGACCTGGAGTTCGCGCTCGACCTGCGGGTCGACAACATCGCGCTCTCGTTCGTGCGCAGCCCGGCCGACATCGACCACGTCCACAAGATCATGGACAGCAAGGGCTCCCGGCTGCCGGTGATCGCCAAGCTGGAGAAGCCGGAGGCGGTCGACAACCTCGAGGCCATCGTCCTCGCCTTCGACGGCGTCATGGTGGCGCGCGGCGACCTCGGCGTGGAACTGCCACTCGAGCACGTGCCGCTGGTGCAGAAGCGCGCCATCCAGATCGCGCGCGAGAACGCCAAGCCGGTGATCGTCGCCACGCAGATGCTCGACTCGATGATCACGAACTCCCGGCCGACCCGCGCGGAGACCTCCGACGTCGCCAACGCGGTGCTCGACGGCGCCGACTGCGTGATGCTCTCCGGCGAGACCAGCGTCGGCCGGTACCCGATCAAGTCCGTCCAGACGATGGCGACGATCATCGAGGCCGTCGAGGACGGGCCGGTCCACGTCCCGCCGCTCAACCACGTGCCCCGCACCAAGCGCGGCGTCCTGTCGTACGCGGCCCGCGACATCGGCGAGCGGCTCTCGGCCCGCGCGCTGGTGGCGTTCACGCAGTCCGGCGACACCGTCCGCAGGCTCGCCCGGCTGCACACGCGGCTGCCGCTGCTCGCGTTCACCCCGGCCCCCGAGGTGCGCAGCCAGCTGTCGATGAGCTGGGGTGTCGAGACCTTCCTCGTCGACTACGTCGAGTCCACGGACGCCATGGTCCGCCAGGTCGACCACGCGATGCTGTCGATCGCGCGGTTCCAGCCCGGCGACCTCGTCGTGATCGTGGCCGGGTCACCGCCCGGCACCATCGGCTCCACCAACCTCATCCGCGTCCACCGCCTCGGCGAGGAGGACCACGCCTGACGCTCAGGCGCGGAGCACCACCGGCAGCTCCACCAGGCGGCTGCCGTGCATCCCACGGTCGACCCGGCGCAGCTCCGGGTACGGCACGGCGAGGCGGGCGTCCGGGAAGTCGGCCGCCAGCACATCGGCCACGGCCTGCAGCTCCAACTGCGCGAGCTGGGCGCCGATGCAGTAGTGCGGGCCGGCGCCGAACGTCAGGTCCGGCCCCTCTCCCGACGCGTTGATCCCGGCGATGTCGACGAGGACCGGTGCTCGTTCCGGCAGCTGCACGCCGCCCAGCTCGACCTCGGTGCTGGTGAACCGCCACAGCGTGAACGGGGCGGGCGCGCGCTCGGCATCCTCGCCGAATCCGCCGACCCCCTCGGACCGGTCGAGCTGGGCAACCGGCTCGGCATGCGCTCGGCGTCGGCCACCGAGCTCGTCGACCGGCTCGAGGGCACCGGGCACGTCCGGCGCGTCCGGCACCCGCGCGACCGCAGACGCGTGATCCTCGAGATCAGCGAGACCGGCCGGACCGCCGTCATGGCCGAGCTGGGCCCGCTGCTCGCCCGGTTCGACCGGGTGGCGGACGACCTCGGCCCGGACAGCAGCACCACCGTGGTGAGGTACCTGCGCGCGATCGCGGTGGAGCAGCGCGAGTACCGAGGAGCCACCTGAGGGTCAACCCGCTTCAGGGGTTGCCGGGGTGGTGGGGCCTCCGGTGGCGTTCGCGGGCACGGCAGGCCCGCGCGGGTGCGCGCGGCGCCAAGCAGGCGGCTTCTCCATGATCACCTGGGCGTGGCTGCCCTCGGGTGGGCGCCGTGGCGGATGTCGGTCCGATCATGATGCGTTGATCGTTGCGAGATCCCGCTCAGCGCCCTCCGGGCGGCGGCCGCACGCAGCTCACAGATCGATCAACACGGACACGGATGCCACGGAGGGCGTTGCCGAACAGCGCCCCCGCCGGCCGCCCGCTTCGAGGTGGACGGACGGCACTCTCGTCCCGTCCTATCGGCCGAACGTGCCGCTCGTCCAGCAGACGAGGGGCGTTCGATGATCAGAGTCCGAAGTGGTCGGCGACCAGGTCGGCGATGCCCTCGGCCGGCACCGTCCCGTCGACCTCGACCACCCGGATACCGAGCGCCGTGGCCGACCGGACGGCGTCGGCGCCGACCAGCCGGTCGCGCTGCACGCGGTTGCGCTGCGCCCGCTCCGGGTCGCGCACGCCCTCGCGCGGGTGCGCGGCCCGCTCCAGCGTCGCGAGCTGGTGGCGGCGGAACTCCTCGGTGGGCACCATGACGACCACCTGCCGCGGCGATGGCACGATCGGCGCCACGAGTTCCGGGCGCAACCCCCAGCCCTCGGCGAGCACGGGCCGCCCGGACACGAGGCCGCGCAGGTCGTCGAGCGCCCATTCGAAGCGCCGGGGGAAGCCGGCGAGGGTGGTCGCGGCCATCGCCTCCGGCGTCGGGTCGACCCACACCGCGTCCAGGCCCGGTCCCTCCGGCAGCTCGCCGCGACGCACCCGGTCGGCGATGCGGCGGTCGTCGTGGCCGCGGGCGTCGTGGTAGTCGTAGTGGTAGGCGGTGAGGCCGTGCCGGTGGGCGAGGATCCGGGCCACGGTGGACTTGCCGGCCCACTGGGCACCGGTGATCCAGAGCGTCGTCGCGAGCGTGCCGAAGGGATCCCAGACCACGCGCCGAGTCTGCCCTGAGAGGATGCCGCGGTGACGCGTTCGCCCGCCGTTCCCGATTCCGACGCCGACGGCGTGCCTCGCGGCCAGGCCGTGCTCGACGGGCTCGTCCGCCTGCTCGACCTGGAGCAGCTGGAGGTCAACCTGTTCCGCGGGGTCAGCCCGCCGGAGCGCCCCACCCGCGTCTTCGGCGGCCAGGTGGCGGGGCAGGCCCTGGTCGCGGCCGGCCGCACCGTGCCGGACGACCGCAGCGTCCACTCCCTGCAGGCCTACTTCATCCGCCCCGGCGACCCGCGCGTGCCGATCGTCTACGAGACCGAACGCGTGCGCGACGGCCGGTCCTTCACGACCCGCCGCGTCCTCGCGATCCAGCACGGGGAGGCGATCTTCTCGCTGTCGGCGTCGTTCCAGCTGCACGAGGACGGGCTGGAGCACAGCGAGCCGGCGCCGACCGGTGTGCCGGCACCCGACACCCTCCCCACCGTCGGCGAGCGGGTCAGCCGCGGCGACGACGCCGGCTGGCCGGCCCGCACCCCGCGCCCGATCGACATGCGGTTCGTCGACGAGCCGGCCTGGTCCGCCGCCCGGAACGGCGGCACCGACGACCCGGTGCGGGTGTGGATGCGCGCCGACGGCACCCTGCCAGCCGACCGCCTGCTCCACGTCTGCCTCCTCACGTACGCGAGCGACATGACCCTCCTCGGCTCGGTGGTCGCCCGCCACGACGTCCCCGGCGACGGGCTGCAGATGGCGAGCCTCGACCACGCGATGTGGTTCCACCGCCCCTTCCGCGCCGACGAGTGGCTGCTCTACACCTGCTACTCCCCCACAGCCTCCGGCTCCCGCGGGCTCGCCACGGGCCGGTTCACCAGCCAGGACGGCGTTCTCGTCGCCACCACCGTCCAGGAAGGCCTGGTGCGGCTGCGCCGAAAGCGATCCACCACCGGAGGGTGACCGGGCCGCTACGGTGCACGGGTGGCCGGGGCGCGGGGTGCGGTGGTGGTCGTGGCCCTGCTACTCCTCGCCGGGTGCACCACGATCAGCGGGCGGCCCGAACCGGCGGCACCCTCGGCCTCCGCGCCGGCACGGCCGCGGGAGGTCCGGATAGATGGGGTGGATCCCTGCTCCCTGCTCACCGAGCAGCAGCGGGGGGAGCTGGGGTTGGATGGGCGGCCGAGGTTCGACCGCAGCCCATCGCTCTTGTTTCCTGGCGACGTCTCCATGTGTGTGACCAGGGGCTTCACTACCCGGGCTGTCGTCGTGTCGGTCGGGCTGGTCACGACTGCAGGAATCGAGTTCATCTCCGATCAACAGCTCGCAGTAGACATCGGACCGACCGGCGTCGCGGGCTTCCCAGCCGCTGTGGGCCGTCCGACGCAGTACACGCAGTTCTGCAACGTCTTCGTGGACGTGGCACCCGGACAGCTCGTCGACGTCCAAGCCCTGGACGGCGGGCGTCAGCCACCGATCTCGCAGGAGGAGCTCTGCCACGATGCGGAGCGCGCTGCAGCAGCGGTCATGGAGACGCTTCTGTCACTTCGTTGAACGGGCCACCGGATTCACGATCGCAAACGATTCGCATCGAAACTCAGGCGACCCAGCCACGATCAACGTACCGTCCTGCCAGGCACAGGCTCGCGAGGAGGGATACGCATGCCTGGTTCACCACCGTCCGTCACATTGCACCTTCAACCGCACGCCCTGCCTTCGGTCAGAACAGCGTTCGAAGAGGCGCTCGACGACCTCGGTATCCAGCTGGCGAAACTCACCAGAGCTGGATTCATTCTCGAACCGTGGATGGGAGACCGGGTAAGTGAGGACGTACGGGCTTTCTACAACACGACCGTGATGGAGTCACAGGATGGCCAGCTGGCCGCGCTGCTCGCGTACCAAAGCGAGCTGACCAGGATCCGCGACAGCCTCCAGGCGATGGAGGACAACTACCGCCGCACCGAGGGTGACAACGCCGCGCTGTGGGGTCGGCAAGCGTGAGCGAAATTCGCTGGGAGGGCCTTACCCACGACGAGATCTACGCCACCGTGCACACGGGGCCCGGCGCGGCGGTCTCGACACCGGCCGAGGACGCCTGGAAGGAGACGGAGGCGCTGATCCTCCGGATCGACGAGCGGATCGCGTCGGCGATGGCCGCGTCGCAGGCCTCGTGGGAGGGCAACGCGGCGGACGCGACCCGGTCGGCGATGACCCCGCTCGGCCAGTGGGCGCTGGATGCCGCGCGGAGCGCGAAGCTCACCGCGGGCGCGGTGACGGGGCAGGGCCTGCAGGCGAACTACGTCCGGGAGAACATGCCGGAACCGGTCACCGAGCAGCGGAACGCGATGATCGGGGACGCCCTGACCGACCCCACGTACATCTTCCACGGCCTCGACGATCTGCAGGCCGTGGAGGAGGACGGCGCCAACCGGGCCGCCCGCGCCGTCGAGCTGATGAACGGCTACACGGACAACTCCGCGGTGAACCGCCAGTTCTGGGTGGCCGCGCCCTTCCCGCCGCAGGTCACGGTCGTGACCGAGGTCGCCGCTGCGGGCGCGGCCGGGCCGGGGGCGCCGGGCGCCACCGGCGTGCCGACACCACCGGCCGACGTCGCGCCGCCCCCTCCGCCCGGCGTCCCGCCGGTTCCGCCGGCCGTGGTCCCGCCCGTACCGCCGGCCGGCGCGCCACCGGCAGCCCCTCCGACCGCCCAGGTGCCGATCGCGCCCGCCCCACCTTCGCTCGTTCCCCAGGCGCAGCCGCCGCGCGGAGATCGTCCGGGCGCGGGTCCGCCCGCTGCGCCCACGGTGCCGGCCGGCCCGGGCCGCGAGCCACCCGCGAGCATCACACAGCCACCCGTTCCCCCGTCGGGGCCCAGGACGGGCGCGCCCGGGGGCGGTCCTCGCCCCGTCGTCCCCCGGCCGGCTCCCCCACCCAGCTGGCGCGACGTGCTCCCCGCCCGCCCACCCGCGCCGGGCACCCGCTTCCCCGGACCCGCAGGGTCCGTCCCGGACCAGCCGCTGCCCCCCGGCGCCCGCCCCGCCACTCCGGAACCGCCGGGTGCGCGCCCCGCCGGCGAGCCGGCCGCCCGAGCCGGCGCCACCGGGCCGCCCGCCACGACCCGGCCGGGCGCCATCGGCGGCCTCTACCCACCGCTGGGTGCCGGGATGGCCGGCGCGCAGGACCGGGAGCGCCGCAGGCCCGACTACCTGCTCGACGACTCCGACGCCTTCGTCGACGACCGCTGGTTCACCCCGGCCGTCATCACGCCCGACGACGGCCCACCGGCAAGGCACCGAGTACCCGACGCGCACCCCGACCGGTGACCAAGGGCGGCCCCGCGACGGACCTGCTTCCGCGCCCACGTTGTGATCACTAGCGTCGTCGCCGGATCCTCGCCTTCTTCCGCGAGCACCTCTGACGCAGGATGGACAGCATGAGCAAGCAGGATCGCAGTTGGGGCTTCCGAACCCGCGCGGTGCACGCCGGGCACGTCCCCGACATCGCCACCGGCGCCCGCGCGGTGCCGATCTACCAGTCCACGAGCTTCGTGTTCGAGGACACCACCGACGCCGCGAGCCTGTTCGCGCTGCAGAAGTACGGGCTGATCTACAGCCGGATCGCCAACCCGACCGTCGCCGCGCTCGAGGAGCGACTCGCGAGCCTCGAAGGTGGGCTGGGCGCGGTCGCGACGGCCACCGGGCAGGCCGCGGAGTTCCTCACGTTCGCCTGCCTCGCGGGCGCCGGGGACCACATCGTCGCGGCGGCCGGGCTGTACGGCGGCACGATCACCCAGCTCGACGTGACGCTGCGCCGGTTCGGCGTGGACACCACGTTCGTAGCCGGCGGCGACGCCGAGGCCTACGCCGCGGCGATCACCGACCGCACGAAGCTGCTGTTCACCGAGGTCGTGTCCAACCCGGGCGGCGAGGTCGCCGACATCGCCGCGCTGGCCGACGTCGCCCACGCCGCGGGCGTCCCGCTGGTCGTCGACGCCACGGTCGCCACCCCGTACCTGTGCCGGCCGATCGAGCACGGCGCCGACATCGTGATCCACTCGGCCACGAAGTTCCTCGGCGGGCACGGCACGACGCTGGGCGGGGTCGTGATCGAGTCGGGCCGCTTCCCGTGGGGCAACGGGAGGTTCCCGCAGATGACGGAGCCGGTGCCGTCCTACGGCGGGCTCACCTGGTGGGGCAACTTCCAGGAGTTCGGCTTCCTCACGAAACTGCGGGCCGAGCAGCTGCGCGACATCGGCGCCACACTGTCGCCGCACAGCGCGTTCCTGCTGATCCAGGGCGTGGAGACGCTGCCGCAGCGGATGGAGGCGCACATCGCGAACGCGCGTGCCGTCGCGGAATGGCTGGACGCCGACCCGCGCGTCTCCTACGTCCGCTGGGCCGGGCTGCCCGACCACCCCCACCACGACCGCGCCGAGCGGTACCTGCCGCTCGGGCCGGGCGCCGTGTTCTCGTTCGGGGTGGTCGGCGGGCGCGAGGCGGGGTCCCGGTTCATCGAGTCCGTGCAGCTGTGCAGCCACCTCGCCAACATCGGCGACGCGCGCACGCTCGTGATCCACCCGGGCTCCACCACGCACCAGCAGCTCACCGACGACCAGCTCCGCGCTGCGAACGTCCCACCGGATCTGATCCGGATCAGTGTGGGGCTCGAAGACCCCGAGGACATCCTGTGGGACCTCGACCAGGCGCTCGCCGCCGCATCGAAGGAGGACTCGTGACCTGGGAGAACCCGCCGGCCATCCGCCGGCAGCAGATCCTGCGCGCCACCCGCACCGTCGCGATGGTCGGTGCATCGCCGAACCCGGCGCGGGCGAGCAACTTCGTCGCCACCTACCTGCTGTCCAGCACCGACTACGACGTGTACTTCGTCAACCCGAACGCCACCGAGATCCTCGGCAGGCCGGTCTACAAGCGCCTCGCCGACCTGCCCGTGGTGCCCGACCTCGTCGACGTCTTCCGCCGCCGCGAGGATCTGCCGTCCGTGCTGGACGACGTGCTGGCCGTCGAGGGTGTGCGGACGTTCTGGCTGCAGTTCGGCCTGTTCGACGAGGACGTGGCGCGCCGCGCGGAGGCCGGCGGGCTCGAGGTCGTGATGGACCGCTGCCTCAAGGTGGAGCACGCACGCTTCCACGGCGGGCTGCACATCGCCGGCTTCGACACCGGTGTGATCAGCTCGCGACGGCGCGTGTCTCGCTGAGGAACGCGCGGATCGCGGCGGTGAGCGCCGCCGGCTGGTCCTCGGGCACGAGCGTGTAGCTGTCCGGGATCGTCACGAGCCTGCCTCGCGGGTAGATCGCCGCGAGGCGGGCGCCGTGCTCGACGGGCATCAGCCGGTCCTCCGCCGCCCACACGACGAGGACCGGCCCGGCGAACGACCGGTTGCGTTCCGCCCAGGCCAGCAACACCTCGCGCGCGGGTCTGCTGCGGCCGTACGTCGCGAGGTCCCGCCGCACCGCGGCCTGCGTCCGGACCGGCCGGAACCACTCGTCCATGACGTCGTCGGGCACGGGACGCTTGCTCATCCAGCCCCAGCCGCCGGGCGCCCGCCGGACCGCTCGGAAGCGCAGCAGCTGCGCGAGCAGCGCGAGGCCGCCCGGTATGCGGGCGGTCAGGACGAGCAGGCGCCCGGCGATGCCCGGCGGGTAGTTGTCGAACGCCTCGCAGGCGACGAGCACCATCCGTGCCACCCGCTCGGCACCGCCGTGGGCGACCAGGACCTGCGCGCCACCCCAGTCGTTCTGGACGAGCGTGACGTCGCGCAGGTCGAGCTCCTCCAGGAACTCGCCGATGAGCATCGCCATCCCGGGCAGCGACAGGTCCGCGTCCGGCCGCATCGGGCGGCGGTGCGAGCCGAGCGGCAGGTGCGGGAGCACGCACCGGTACTCGCCGCGCAGCTCGGCGACCACGTGGCGCCACTGCGAGGGCGCCACCGTGACGCCGTGCAGGAACACGAGGACGGGGCCGTCCCCACCGGTGTCGGTGTACTCGATGGTGCCGGCCGACAGCTCGATCTCCGGCATCGCTCCTCCAGCACTAGATAGATCGCTCTACTGATTCGAGGCTAGGGTGTGGGAGACCAGGTCGCAAGGAGGAGGCGCGGTGGCGGGAACCAGGGAGCGGATCGTCGGAACGACGAGCGAGCTGTTCCGCCGGCAGGGGTACCCGGGCACCGGGCTCAAGCAGATCGTCGCGGAGGCGGGAGCGCCGTTCGGGTCGATCTACCACTTCTTCCCGGGCGGGAAGCAACAGCTGGCCGCCGAGGTGATCCGGACGTCCGGGCGGGCCTACCAGCAGCTCGTCGAGGCGATCCTCGACCAGGCGCCGGACGCGGTCACCGCCGTGGAGACCGGGTTCGCGGCGGCCGGCGAGACGCTCGTCGCCACCGGCTACGCCGACGCGTGCCCGATCGCCACGGTGGCGCTGGAGGTCGCGAACACCGACGAGACGTTGCGCACCGCCACGGCGGAGGTCTTCGCCGCGTGGGTGGACTCCGGCGCCACCCGGTTCGAGCGCTGGGGGTTCGCGCCGGCCGACGCCCGCCGGCTGGCGATCGTGCTCATCACGAGCCTGGAGGGCGCGTTCGTCCTGTGCCGGGCGGCGCGGAACACGGAGGCGATGAGCGCCGCCGCGAGCGCCGTGACGGCCGCCGTCCGGGCGGCCGGGGAGGGGGTCAGCTCCCCGGAAGGGCGCTGAACACCGCCCGCAGCACCCAGAAGACCGGTGCCGCCAGGAGAACGAGCAGCCAGAACGCCCACGCGCGCCGGCGGGCGACCGCCCAGACCACCAGCGCGGCCGCCACGGTGGGAACGAGCAGCGCCACGACGAAGCGCCCGACGGCGGCCGGCACGCCGGTGACGGCGACCACCAGCACGACGTTCACCACCGCCCAGACGGCCGCCGACCCCAGCGCCGTCCCGAACCGGGTCCGCCGCGCCGGGCGCCCGACCGGCGGCGGGTCGTGCTCCGGTGCCGCCGGGTACGGCGGCGCGCCGGGCATCGGGGCGTGCGGCGGAAGATCGTCGACGCCGGGGGTGAACCCCGGAGCGCCCGCCCACGACGGTGGGCGCTCGTCGCCGGACCGCGGGTCGGAGGGCGGGACGGTCACCCGCCCGACGCTAGTCGCCTCCGCGGCCCGTGGGCCTACCCGGCCGGGGTCGACGTGGTGCGGCGGGGGCCGTAGGTGAGGCGGCGCAGGAGCAGCTCCGCCGGGCCACGGTAGCCGGCGCGGGCGGACCCGGCGGCCACCAGCAGGATCACCAGCCAGGCGGCGAACCCGTACAGCGCCGTCTGCCAGACGTGCGCACCGTTGCCGAGACCGACGGTCCAGGCCGGCAGCAGCGCCGCGAACGCGACGGACTGCGCGAGGTAGCTCGACAGCGACCGTTGCCCGCACGCCTGCAGGGCGGAGGTGACGGGGCCCGTGCCGTGCGCCGGCCGGATCGCGAGCAGCCCGAACAGCGCCGCGTAACCGAGGCCGCCCGCGTACCCGGCCATCCCGTGCAGGAACCCGCCGAGCACCAGCATCCCCGTCGAGGGCGCGGTCCACATCTGGGCCGCCATCAGGGCGAAGGGCAGCCCACCGGCGACCGCGAGTGCGATCCCGGCGACCGCGACCCGGACCAGCAGCCGCCGATGGCGCCCCGGGTCGTCGAGCAGGCCGCGGCGGGCCGCCCACGCGCCGATGGCGACCGCGGCGAACACCGAGAGCGCCTGGAGCGTGAGGCCGATGCCGAGCCATTCCGGGATCCGCACGCCGGCGGCGGCCAGCGGGCCGGCCACCGTCATGGAGGGGAGGAGCGATTCGGCCGGCGGTCCGGGTGGGGTCAGACCCGAGCCGGAGTAGAACAGCCCGGCCAGCAGGACGCCCCCGACGGCCGTGCCGAGCAGGGCCCGGTCGGTGCCGCGCACGAGCACCGCCGCCAGTGCCACGGCGATCAGGCCGTAGGCGCCGACGATGTCGCCGGACCACAGCAGCAGCCCGTGCCCGAGCCCGATGAGGACCATCCACCACCCGCGGCGCCGGACCAGCCGGGTGACGGCCTCGGCCGGCATCCCGACGGCGGCGCGACGGCGGGCGAGCTGCACGATCCCGTACCCGAACAGGAACCCGAAGAGCGGGTAGGCGCGGCCGTCCACGAGCAGCATCTGGAGCAGGGTGACCGCCTGGTCGACGACCGTGAGGTCCCTCGGGTAGCCGCGGGGCCCGAGCGGGTGGCCGTACGCCCAGAGGTGGACGTTGGCCAGCGCGATGAGCAGCAGCATGAAGCCGCGTGCGAGGTCCGGGGCGAGTGCGCGGGAGGCCGTCGGGACGGCGCCCGGGTCGACGGGCGGCGAGGCGGTCATACCGGACAACTTAGGCCGGGAGCGGTGTGACGCGGGTCCATCGATCGGAGGGCCCGCATGTGGTCCCCGTCGCGGCGCGGAACGCGCGAGAGGGCTAGCCTGCCCGCGTGCCTTCGTCGACCTCCTCCCCCGTCACCGTCACCGTCACCGGGGCCGCCGGCCAGATCGGCTACGCGCTGCTGTTCCGGATCGCGTCCGGTCAGCTGCTCGGGCCCGACACGCCGGTCCGGTTGCGCCTGCTGGAGATCCCGCAGGCGGTCAAGGCCGCCGAGGGCACGGCGATGGAGCTCGACGACTGCGCGTTCCCGCTCCTTTCCGGCATCGACATCAGCGACGACGCGAACGTCGCGTTCGACGGCACGAACGTCGCCCTGCTCGTCGGCGCCCGGCCGCGCACGAAGGGGATGGAGCGCGGCGACCTGCTGGAGGCCAACGGCGGCATCTTCGCCCCGCAGGGCAAGGCGATCAACGACCACGCGGCCGACGACGTGCGCGTCCTCGTGGTGGGCAACCCGGCCAACACGAACGCGCTGATCGCGCGGTCCGCGGCGCCGGACGTGCCGGCCGAGCGGTTCACGGCCATGACCCGCCTCGACCACAACCGCGCGGTCGCCCAGCTGGCGAAGAAGCTCGACGTGCCGCTCACCGAGATCCGCAGGATGACGATCTGGGGCAACCACTCGGCCACCCAGTACCCCGACCTCTTCCACGCCGAGGTCGGCGGCAAGGTCGCCGCCGCGCAGGTCGAGGAGACCTGGCTGCGTGACGAGTTCATCCCCACGGTCGCCAAGCGCGGCGCCGCGATCATCGAGGCGCGGGGCGCGTCCTCGGCGGCGTCGGCGGCCAACGCGGCGATCGACCACGTCCACGACTGGGTGCACGGCATCGCGGACGGCGACTGGACCTCGGCCGCCGTCCCGTCCGACGGCTCCTACGGCATCGCCGAGGGCATCGTCTCCGGCTTCCCCGTGACGTCGAAGAACGGGAAGTGGGAGATCGTCCAGGGACTGGACATCGACGAGTTCTCCCGCGGCAGGATCGACGCCTCCGTCGCCGAGCTGGTCGAGGAGCGCGAGGCGGTCAAGGGCCTCGGCCTGCTCTGACCTACCAGCCGTAGAAGACCTTCTCCACCACCGCGCGGGCCCGGCGGGTGGTGCGCCGGTAGTCGTCCAGGAAGACGCCGGGGTCACCGCCCGGCGGGTAGCCGAGGGCGGAGGCCACCGCGGCCAGCTCCCGGCCCGAACGGGGCAGCTGGTCACCGGGCTTCCCCTTCACGAGCATCACGCCGTTGCGGGCGCGGGTGGCCATCCGCCAGCCGGCGGCCAGCTCGTCGGCGTCCTCCGGCTGCAGGTGACCGGCCTCCGCGGCCCACCGCAGCCCCTCGAGGGTGGAGGTCGTGCGCAGGCCCGGCACGTCGCCCGCGTGCTGCATCTGCATCAGCTGCACCGTCCACTCGACGTCGGCGAGCCCGCCGTGGCCGAGCTTGGTGTGCGTGCCGCGGTCGGCGCCGCGGGGCAGCCGCTCCTCGTCGACGCGGGCCTTGATCCGCCGGATCTCGGTGACGGTCGCGGCGTCGATGCCGCCCGCCGGGTAGCGGATCGGGTCGATCATGTGCAGGAAACGCGTCCCGAGGTCCGCGTCGCCCGCCACGGCGCTCGCCCGCAGCAGCGCCTGCGCCTCCCATGGCTCCGACCAGCGCGCGTAGTAGGCGCGGTACGACTCCATCGTGCGGACCAGCGGGCCGGACCGGCCCTCCGGCCGCAGGTCGGCGTCGACGACGAGCGCGGGGTCCGGCGTCGGAGCGGCGAGCCTGCGCCGCACCGTCTCGGCGATGCCGGTCGCCCACCTGACGGCGTCGTGGTCGGTCGCGCCGCCCACCGGCTCGCAGACGAACAGCACGTCGGCGTCGCTGCCGTACCCCAGCTCCGCCCCGCCGAGCCGGCCCATCCCGATCACGGCGAGCCGCGCCTGCGCCGGCCCGGCGGCCGACCGCAGCACGGAGTCCAGGGTGGCCTGGAGCACCGCCACCCACACCGCGCTGAGCGCCGCGCACACCTGCTCGACGTCCAGGCACCCGAGCAGGTCGGCGCACGCGACCCGCAGCAGCTCGTGCCGGCGGAGCGTTCGCGCGGTGGCCGCGGCACCGTCCGGGTCGTGCTGGCGGGCCACGGTGGTGCGCAGCGCCGAGGCGAAGTCGGCGGGGTCGCGCTGCAGCTCGTCGGCCTGCCCCGCCGGCGGGGCGGCGAGCAGCCGCAGCACCTCCGGTGCGCGCACCAGCAGGTCCGGCACCAGCGCCGACGTCCCGAGCAGCCGCATCAACCGCTCCGCGACGAGCCCCTCGTCGCGCAGCAGCCGCAGGTACCACGGGGTCTGCGCGAGTGCCTCCGACACGCGCCGGTACGCGAGCAGACCGCGGTCCGGGTCGGGGCTGTCCGCGAGCTCGTCGAGCAGCACCGGCAGCAGCGTCTGCTGGATCGACGCCGCCCGCGAGACGCCCGACGTGAGCGCCCGCAGGTGGCCGAGCGCCCCCTCGGGCGAGGCCCAACCCAGCGCGGCGAGCCGGGCGGCCGCAGCCTTCTCCGACAGCCGCGCGGTGTCGGCGGGCAGCCGCGACACCGCCGTCAGGAGCGGCCGGTAGAACAGCTTCTCGTGCAGCCGCCGCACCCGCAGCACGGTGCGTGACCACTCCGCGTCCAGCACGCCCACCACGTCGCGACGCTTGTCGGGACGCAGCCCGGCCGCGCGGGCGAGCCAGCGCTGCGTCTCGGTGTCGTCGTCGGCCGGCATGAGGTGGGTGCGCCGCATCCGCTGCAGCTGCAACCGGTGCTCGAGGAGACGCAGGAACCGGTAGGACGCGGCCAGGTCGGCCCCGTCCTCGCGCCCGACGTACCCGCCGCGGGCGAGCGCGGCCAGCGCCTCGAGCGTGGACGCGGAGTGCAGGGCCTCGTCGGTGCGGCCGTGCACGAGCTGCAGCAGCTGCACCGCGAACTCGACGTCCCGCAGCCCGCCCGCCCCGAGCTTGAGCTCGCGCTCGGCGTGGTCGGGCCGGATGTGCTCCTCCACGCGGCGGCGCATCGCCTGCACGTCGGCGACGAAGTCGTCGCGGCTCGCGGCGCTCCACACCAGCGGGGCGACGGCGTCGGCGTAGGCGGCGCCCAGCTCGCGGTCGCCCGCCACCGGCCGCGCCTTGAGCAGCGCCTGGAACTCCCAGGTCTTCGCCCACCGCTCGTAGTAGGCGACGTGCCCGTCGAGCGTGCGGACCAGCGCGCCCTGCCGGCCCTCCGGCCGCAGGTTCGCATCCACCTCGAAGCAGGCATCGCCCGCGACGCGCATGAGCCGGGTGGCCAGCCGCGTGGTCTGCTGGTCGGCCGGTTCGGCGACGAACACGACGTCGACGTCGCTCACGTAGTTCAGCTCGCGCCCACCGCACTTTCCCATCCCGATGACGGCGAGCCTGCCGTCCGTCGGGTTCTCCGCCAGCGCGACGGCGTGCGCCGCCTGCAGCGCCGCGTCGGCGAGGGCGGCGAGCTGGGCGGCCACGTCGGCGATGTCGAGCACCGGCAGGTCCGGCTCCACGACCGCGGCGAGATCGGCGGCCGCCAGCACCAGCACCTCGTCGCGGTACGCCGCGCGCAGTGCGGCGACGGCCTCGTCGCCGGTGAGCACGTCCGCACCGGCCCCGACCGCCTCCAGCAGCGCCTCGCGCGCACCCTCCCCCGGCGGCGGCGCCGCCCCGGTGAGCCGCTGCCACCGGTCGGGGTGGGTCACCAGGTGGTCGACCAGCGAGGTGGAGCTCCCGAGCAGCGCGAGCAACCGCCCCCGCAGGACGTGGTCGACGCGCAGCGCCGCATCCAGGTCCGCCCGGTCCGGCGCGGCCTGCAGCAGGCGTTCCGCGGAACGCAGCGCGAGGTCCGGGTCGGGGCTGCGGGCGAGCGCCCACATGATCACCTCGGCGCCGGCGGCCGGCTTGTCCCCGGCCCACCAGCCGAGGTCGGTGGCCGTGGCCTCCGCCCACGACTCCGTGAGCCCGAGCCGTGCGAGCGAGGTACCGGTGCGTGTCACGGTTCGATCCTGCCCGGCGGCGGTCGCACGCGCACGGAGGGCGCGACTCGCGTGCACCCAGAGCGCGACTCGCGGATGTAGGTGGCCCCCACATCCGCGAGTCGCGGTCTCGGTGCACGCGAGTCGCGGTCCGCGGCGTCGTCAGGCCGCGACCGCCGGCGCCGCGCCCCAGTGGCTCAGCGCAGCCTGCAGGCCGTCCGCCGTGCGCGCGGCCCAGGCGACGTAGCCGTCCGGGCGCACGAGCAGCGCCGTCTTCGTGCCGGGCACCACGTGTGCGACCACACCGTCGGGCACGGCGAACCCGGCCGGCGCGACGAGCACGAACCGGCCGCGGCGCAGCGCCTCGTACAGCCTCGTCCCGTCGGCGGCGGTGACGTCGGCGGCGCGGGTCCCGACCTGCCGCTGCGCCCCGCGCGGCCGGCCGTACGAGATGCCGATACCGCTCTGCTTCATCCGGACCAGCGCGCCGACCGGCGGCACGGCGAACGCGGCCGGGATGACCACGTTGCGGATCGCCCGGGCGAGCCGGGTGCGCAGCAGCGCCGCCCGGAGCAGCCCACCGCTCATGCGCAGCACCATCCGGCCGACCGGGTGGCGCTCGTCCTGGTAGGTGTCGAGCAGCCGGTCCCCGCCGCGGCCCTGCACGGCGGCCGCGAGCTTCCAGCCGAGGTCGGCGGCGTCCTGCAGCCCGGTGTTCATCCCCATGCCACCGGCGGGTGAGTGCACGTGGGCGGCGTCGCCGACGAGGAACACCCGGCCCACCCGGTAGCGCTCTGCCTGCCGCTCGTCGCTGTGGAACCGCGACATCCACCGCGGGTCGTGGATGCCGAAGTCGGTGCCGAACACCTGCTGCACCACCCATTCGATCTCCCCGGGCTCGACGGGAGCGTCGTCGGGGAGCTCCTTGCGGCGGTCCCGCACGATGATCCGGTACCACCCGTCGCCGAAGGGGACGACGAAGCAGAACCCGGCCGCGTTCCCGTCGACGGTGAGCTGCTCGGTGGGCGGGTTGGTCATCCGCACGTCGGCGAGCACCAGGGACTGCGCCACGGACTTGCCGGGGAACGCGAGCCCCAGCTGCCCGCGGACGACGCTGCGGTGCCCGTCCGCTCCGACGAGGTAGGCCGCGCGCACGGTCCGCTCGGCGCCGTCGGGGTCGGTGTAGGTCACCTCGACGTGGTCGGCCGTCTGGTGCACGGTCCGGACGTCCGCGCCACGCACCGTCGTCACCCCGGCCTGCTGCGCGCGCTCCGCGAGCACCTTCTCGACCTCGTACTGGGGGGTGACCAGCATGAACGGGAACCGGCTCGGCAGCGGGGAGAGGTCGACCGAGACCCGGCCGAAGAGCCGGAAGTGGTCGACCCTCGTCCCGGTCCCGAGGAGCTGGTCGGCGACGCCCCGGGCGTCGAGCTGTTCGAGCGTGCGGGCGTGCACGACGAACGCCCGGGTGAGGTTCGACTCGTGCAGCCGCCGCTCCAGCACGGTGACCCGCACCCCGGCCGCGGCGAGGTCGCCTGCGAGCAGCAGCCCGGCCGGTCCTGCACCGACCACGACGACGTCCACCTGTGACATGATCACTCCCCTTGTTTGCCAACCTCTGTTTGCAAACAACTGTAGGCGTACTTGCCGCGTTTGCCAACACTCGTTGGCTAGAATCTGGTCATGGCCTTCACCCACCGCTCGCTCCCGGCCCGCGAGGCGATCCTCGACGCGGCCCGCACCCGCTTCGCCGCCGACGGGTTCGACCGGGCCACCGTCCGCGCGATCGCCGCCGACGCCGGGGTCGACCCGTCGATGGTGATGCGCTACTTCGGCAGCAAGCGGCAGCTGTTCACCCAGACCGCGGAGTTCGACCTGCGCCTGCCCGATCTCACCGCCGCACCGCGCGAGCGGGTCGGCCAGGTGCTGGCCGCCCACCTGCTCGAACGCTGGGAGAACGACGACGGCCTGCAGATCCTGCTCCGCACCGCGACCACCGACGACGACGCGTCGGGCCGGATGCAGGCGATCTTCGCCGGGCAGCTCGGACCGCAGATCGCCACGCTCTCCGACGACCCGTCCACCGCGGCCACCCGCGCCGGCCTCGTGGCCTCACAGGCCCTCGGTGTGGCCCTGTGCCGCTACGTCCTGCGGCTGCCCCCCGTCGTCGCGATGTCCCGGGAGGAGATCGTCACGTGGATCGCGCCCACGCTGCAGCGCTACCTGACCGGATCACCGTGACGTGGCCTCAGCCGCCGGGAGGCCCGCTATCCGGAGCGGCGGCCGGTGCCTTGTGACCGGGGGGTTCCTCGGCCAGCTTGGCCATCCATCCCTGGTTCTCGACCGAGATGGCCTCCTCCGCCTCGATCGCGAGGTCGGCCATGCCGCCGGGGTCGGCGGTGGTGGCGGCCACGGCGAGCTGGTTCAGCCGCTGCGCGGTGCGGAGGAACTCGATGAGCTGGAACTCGTACCGGGCCGCGGCGACGTGCGTGGCCAGCGCCGTGCCGACGGTGGCCAGAACCGCGACCCACGCCGCGATCGACGCACCGAAGAGGGCGGCCGCGCCGCCCACGGCGGCACCCGCGGCTCCGATGGCGATCTCGGCGATCCGGAACCGGCGCAGCGTCGCCGCCAGGGCATCCGCCTTCGGCCGGTAGTAGCCGTCGATCTGCGATCTCACCCGCACCGCGAAGTAGGACGACGGGTCGGACACCGCGGGCAACGGCCGGTCCGCCGGCTCGATCCCCTGCCGGCGGATCAGCAGATCCGAACCGTCGGAGCACACGCGGTCCGTCGTCTCGCGCAACCGCGCGCCGGCCGGGTCGTCGCGGTACGGACCCGCCTTCGCCAGCCACAGGTAGACCTCGCTCTTCAGCGCCTCGGAGACCGACCGGGCCCGCGTCCACTCCCGCAGCCGGGTCCCGCTCCACGCCGGCCGGAGAACCGGCAACAACGCCGATCCCACCGCGGCGGCCGCGGCGAGTGCCCGGGCGAGCCCCGGAGCGCTGCCGGCCAGCGTGGCACCGGCCGTGGCCAGCGCGGCGACCACGACGACCAGCACCAGCGCGGTCCGCCGCGCGGCCTCGATCCGCCGCTTCATCCGGTCGGCCGTGCGCGACCACAGCGACTGCTCCCGCCACAACTCCACCAGCAGGCCCGAGGCCGGTATCGCCATGACCGCGAATCGTGCCAGAGCACCCACACGGGGTTCACCCGGTAGATCGAGTTCCGGAGTACGGTGCTCGGCGGGTGTGATCGTCACGGTTGCGGGGGCGCGATGACGCGGGTCTTCATCAGCCACGCGGGCCTCGACACGGAGCCGGCCGCCGAGCTGCAGCGGTGGCTCGTCGAGGACGGCCACGACGTGTTCCTCGACCGGGATCCGCAGGACGGGATCCGGCTCGGCGACGAGTGGGAGAAGCGGCTCCACGAACGCCTGCGCTGGGCCGACGCCGTCGTCTGCGTGGTGACGTCGGCCTATCTGCAGTCGCCGTGGTGCGCGGCCGAGGTGGGGGCGGCACGCAGCCGCGGCAGCCGGATGCTGCCGGTCGTCGCGGAGCCCGGGGTGGTCCACCCGCTGCTGCGCCCCGTGCAGCACACGAACATGGCGCGCGATCCCGCGGCCGCCCGGCGGGCGCTGTCGGACGCGCTCCGGCGCGTCGACGCGTCGGGGGGAACGGGGTGGCCCGACGGCACGTCGCCGTACCCCGGTCTGGTGGCGTTCGACAGAACGTTGCGTCACGTGTTCTTCGGCCGGTCCGAGGAGATCGGCCGGTTCCTCGAGTTGCTGCGCTCCCCCGTCGAGCGCGCCGACGGCGGGTTCCACCTCGTCGTCGGCCCGTCGGGATGCGGGAAGTCGTCCCTGGTCCGGGCCGGGTTGGCGCCGGCGCTCGCGGAGGAACCGGGCTGGTGGACCGCACCGCCGTTCGTTCCGGGCACCGATCCGGTCGGCGCGCTCGCCAGGAGCGTGGCCACGGCGGGGCGCCGGGTGGGCCTGGACCGGACGATCGCCGACGTCCGCGCCCGGATCGACGATGCGGGGCTCGCCGGCCCGGCCGGCGAGGTCCTGCTCGCCGCCCCGGGCGGGAAGGCGGAGCGGCTGCTGGTCGTGGTGGACCAGCTCGAGGAGCTCCTCACGCAGGCCGCTCCGTCGGAGCGCGCGCGTTTCGCCGAGCTCGTCGACGGGGCGTCGACCGGCCCCGTGCTGGTGGTGGCGACCCTCCGCTCGGAGTTCCTCGACCGGTTCCTGGCACAGCCGGAGCTGGCCGACATCCGCCCGCGGCTGCACCCGGTGCAGCCACTGCGCCGGCAGTCGCTCGGAGCGGTCGTCGAAGGGCCGGCCCGCGCCGCCGGGATCCGCGTCGAGGACGAGCTGGTGGACCGGCTCGTCGCCGACACCGGCAGCGGGTCCGCCCTTCCGTTGCTGGCGTTCACCCTGGCCGAGCTCGCCCGCGACCTCGGGCGCGGCGACCAACTCTCGGCGGCCCGCTACGACCAGCTCGGCGGGGTGCGGGGCGCCCTGACCCGGCAGGCGGACGCGGCACTCGCCGACGCGGTGCGGGCCGGGGGCCGCACCCCCGCCGACGTGCTCGCGGGCCTGCTGCGGCTGGTCACCGTCGACGAGCAGGGCAACCCCACGGGCTGGCGGGTCGACCGCGGCGAGCTGCCCCGCACCGTCGACGCCGAGCTGGACGCGTTCGTCGCCCGCCGGCTGCTGGTCACCGACACCGGCGACGACGGGTCCGCGGTGATCGGGGTCGCCCACGAGGCGTTCCTGACGGCGTGGCCGCCACTGCGGGAGGCGATCGACGCGGAGGCGACCGCCCTGCGGGCGCGCCGCGCGGTCGAGCACGGCGCCGCGGAGTGGGACCGCAGCGGGCGGCCAGACGAGCGCCTGTGGGAGCGGGGCCAGCTCGCTGCCGCGGTGGCCGACACCGGTGCCCGCGTCGGCTCCGCGACCGAGGCACCGGACCCCGGCGACGCCGGCACGACCGTTCGGGGACACCGGGCGGTGCGGCTGCCCCGGCCGCGTCCCCGCGCGGTGGTGACCGACCGCGTCCCGCTCAGCCCGACGGCCAGGACGTTCCTGCTGGCGAGCATCCGGCGGGATCGGCTCCGGCGGGGCCGGGCCACGGCGATCCTCTCGGTGTTGTGCGTGCTCGCGCTGGTCACGGCGGGGTTCGCGGTCGTGCAGCAGCGCGCCGCGCAGGAGCAGGGACGGGTGGCCACGGCCCGGCAGCTCATCGCACAGGCCGACCTCCTGCGCGACAGCGAGCCGGACACGGCGTTGAGGCTGGACATCGCGGCCGAACGGACTCATTCCGACGCCGACACCCGGGCCGCCTTGGTCGACGGCATGCTGTCCTCGCGGTTCGCGGGAACGCTCGCCGGACACACCGCAGAGGTGCGTGACGCGGCGTTCACTGCGGACCGACGCACGATGGCGACCGGCGGGGACGACGGCACAGTGATCATCTGGGACGTGTCCGATGAACGACCACGGGCTCTGGGGCCGCCCCTCACGAGCGATGTCGGTCTCGTCGGCCAGCGGACGTTCTCGCCCGATGGCCGCATCCTCGCCACGACGAGACGGGACGCGTCGGTCGTGCTGTGGGACGTGGCCGACCCGTCCGCTCCCCGGCCGATCGGCCGGCCCGTCCCGTTCGCCGACGGTGAGATCGTTACGGAGCCCTCCTCACTCACCCCTGGTGAACAGTACGTGTCAGGCCTGGGGTACTCCCCGGACGGGCGCATGCTGGCTGTCGGCGTCAAGGTTGTAGGGGCTGCAACGTCCAGGGTCGTGTTGTTGGACGTCTCGCAACCGGCCGATGCCCGTCGTCTCGGTGGGTCCATCACGCTGGAAGGGACGATCGACCTCTTGCAGTTCCACCCGACCGGCACGGCGCTCGTCACCGGCGCGGGCGACGGGCCCGGCGGCAGCGTGGTGGTGTGGGACGTCGCCGATCCGGCAAGTCCCCGCCCTCTCGGCCCTCCACTCGCCTACGGCGGAGCGCCGACGTTCAGCTCCGAGGCGCGGTTGCTGGCGGCCGCCACGCCTGCGTACGGCGGTGCCGTGACGATCTGGGATCTGACGGACCCGGCAACACCTCGGCAGCGCCCGGGGATCTCCCAGGATGCCTTGGCTGCATTGGGGTTCGACAACGAGTCCGTCGACCAGCTCTCGTTCACCACGGACGCAGCGATGCTCCGCGTGGTGAGCAGGACGAGTTCGGGCAGATACACCGTGCGGCTCTGGGACGTCGCCGACACCGCCTTGTCCCCGCGCTACCCGGAGTGGCCCGAGTTCGAGGAGCCGATCGACCGGGTGGCAACCACCCCCGACGGCGGCACCCTCGCGGTCGGTGGCTCGGACGGGATCGTGACGTTGTGGGATCTCGCCGGCAACGGTGTGCGGCAGATCGGCACACCTATCCGTGGGAACGTCGGCAGCCTCAGGATGGTCGCGTTCCTCCCGAACTCGATTCTCACCAGTCGGCGTGACGGCACGATGCTCTTCTGGGATCTCCCTGATCCACGAACACCCCGTCGGTTCGGACACCCGATCGAGGGCCCGAGCAACGTGTCCTCGCTCGCGTTCCCCGGCGGGTCGGAAACGGTGATCATCGGCTATCGGGACGGCCTGGTGGTACAGCACCCCGTCGCTGGTTCCACCGCATCGGATCCGGACCGGCAACTCCATCCGGTGGACTACAGCCAGTCCCCTCCCGTCTTCGCTCCTCGAACGGGGCTCCTCGCCGTTTCCGGCCCCGACGGGTCGATCGTGGTGAAGGACGTTTCCGAGCCATCTCGGGTCGGACGGATCTCGAAGCCATTCCCCGGCGAGCTGCGCGACGGGGATGCGGTGCCACTCGGTTTCTCATCCGACGGGCGCACTCTGGCTGTGAGCATCGTCAAGCCGACGCCGACGGAGCCGGGGAGCTTCGTGTCACTGTGGGATGTCACCGACCCCGCGGCTCCCCGCCATCTCAGCGCGACGTTCGTGCCGAACGGCAACCCGGGTTGGTATTCGCATGCATTCGCCGCCCTGTCCCCGGACCGTCGCCTGCTCGCCGCCCGGACGGGGCCCTCGTGGAATGAGATCAGCCTGATCGACATCAGCGACCCGGCACGGCCGGATCCGATCGGTGAGTCGCTGGTCGGCCATACCGCCCAGATCGGAGCGATCACCTTCTCGGCGGACGGCACGCTACTCGCCACCGCCGACTGGGACCAGAGCATGATCCTGTGGGATGTCACGGACCCGGCTCGCCCGAAACGATGGGGACCCACTCCCACCAATCACCCGTCCGCCGTGAGCTCCCTCGCGCTGTCATCCGATGGTCGAACATTGGCCTCCGGTGACGGCGACGGCGGCATCACCGTCTGGGACATCGCGAACCCCGCACGCCCTCGTTCACTCGTATCCACACCACCCAGCGGCGGTGGGCCCGTGTCGGCCCTGCAGTTCTCGCCCGACGGCAACATCCTGGCCTCAGGCGATGCCTCCATCGCCGACACGTGGGATCTCACCGAGCTCAACGCTCTCCGTCGCGACCCGAGGGAGGTCGCCTGCGAGCGCACCGGCCGAGGCCTGGACCGAGCCGAGTGGGCTCGCTTCGTCGGAGGGCTCGACTACCAGGACACCTGCAGCTAGGACGTGTCGACACCGGACCGTGACCGCCGGGATGGCAGGCTCTGATCTCGTGTCCGGGCTGCTCGACGCACCGCTGCTGAGCGGTCCCGCCCAGGTCCTCGTCGGCCTGGCCGGTGTGGCGGGCGGCCTCTTCCTCCTCCTGCGGCCCTCCCGCCGCTGGTGGACCCGGACGGTGCCGGCCGTGCTGGTGGTCGCCGCCGCCCTGACCGCGCTGCTCGCCGTGCTGGTCGACCAGGTGTGGCAGCCGTTCCCGGACGCGCTGCCGATGTCGGTGCTGCTCCTCGCCGGCGCCGTCCTCGCGGCGGTCGGGCTGGCCGCGACGGGGATGCGCGGGCGGCGGTGGCCGGGCCGGGCCGGGGCTGTGGTGGCCGTGCTGCTGGTGGTGCTGGGGTCGGCCGAGGGGATGAACGTCGTGTACCGCGAGTACCCGACGCTGCGCACGGCGCTGGGGCTCCCGGCCGTCGACGAGATCCCGTTCACCCAGATCCCGCTGCGGGAGCAGGTCATCGGCGCCCGGTCCGGGCTGCCGCTGTCGGCGATCTGGCGTCCGCCCGCCGGCATGCCCGCCGCCGGTGTCGTCACCGAGGTGCCGATCCCGGCCCCGAAGTCGGGGTTCGCCGCGCGGCCGGCGTGGCTGTACCTGCCGCCGGCCTACCTGGCGCGGCCCCGGGCGCAACTGCCGGTGCTGGTGCTGCTGTCCGGGCAGCCGGGGTCGCCCGACGACTGGCTGGACAGCGGCGCGCTCGCCCAGCGGATGGACGCGTTCGCCGCCGCGCACGACGGGCTGGCCCCCGTGGTCGTGATGCCCGACCACCTCGGCGCGCCCCTGAACAACCCGCTGTGCATGGACTCCCGCCTCGGCAACGTCGCCACGTACCTGTCCGTCGACGTCCCCGCGTGGATCCGCGACACCCTCCAGGTCGACCCGGACCCGTCCGGCTGGGCCATCGGAGGGTTCTCCAACGGCGGCACCTGCTCCCTGCAGATGGCCGTGACGGCGCCTGCGGTGTACCCCACGTTCGTGGACATCTCCGGCGAGGACGAGCCGACGCTCGGCGACCACGCCGCCACCGTCCAGGCCGCGTTCGGCGGGGACGAGGCCGCGTTCGCCGCGGTCAACCCGCTCGACGTGCTCGCGCGGCAGCAGTTCCCGGACACGGCCGGCTTCCTCGTCGCGGGCGAACAGGACACCGTCTACCTGCCGCAGGCGCGGCGGGTGCTCGCGGCCTGCCAGGCGGCCGGCATGGACGTCCAGCTGGATCTCAAGCCGGGCGGGCACAATTGGGAGGTATGGGGCCCGGGCCTCGAGGACTCCCTGCCATGGCTCGCCACCCGGCTCGGGATGACACCGTGACCGGACTCGTCGGGCTCGCGCGGTCGCTGGTGCGGGTCATCCGGCGGGCGCCGGTCTCCGTCGCGTTCGTCCTGATGGTCTGGGCCTACGGGCTCGCGACGCGCAGCCTCCCGGGTGGACCGAGCGACCGGTTGCTGCAGCACGTCGGCACCGGGGTCGGCCCGCTCGAGGCCGGCCGCTGGTGGACGCCGGTCTCGGCGATGCTCTGGTGGGGCACCATCGGCGCGGCGCTCGCCACCACCGCGCTCGTGCTGCTCGGTGGGGCGCTGGCCGAGCACCGGCTCGGGGGCTACCGGGCGGGCGTCCTGCTGGTCGGCACCCAGGTCGTCGGCACGCTGCTCGCGCTGGTCCTGGTCGGGGCGGGCGCGGCGCTCGGGAGCGGGTGGCAGTCCGACCTGGCAGCCGAGGTGGTGGTGGGCGCGGCCCCCGGCGCCGTCGGGCTCATCCTCGCGGCGAGCGGCACGTTGTCGGCCCTGTGGCGGCGCCGGCTGCGGCTGCTCATGCTGGCCGCGCTGACGATGCTGGTGGCGTACTCCGGCGAGCTGCCCGAGGTCATCATGCTGTGCTCCGGCCTGGCCGGGCTCGCCGCGGGCCGGCTGCTGGGCAGGCCCGAGCGGCATCCGGGCCCGGCGAGCCGCACCGAGGTGCGGGTGCTCATCGCGCTCGTGGTGGCCGCCTCGGCGGTCGGCCCGATCGTCGCCGCCATCGCCCACGCGCCGATCGGCCCGCTCTCCGTCCTGCAGTTCGTGGTGCTCTCCCCGCCACCGGACGCCGCGACCGTGCAGCAGATCTGCGCCACGAGCGACGCCGAGATGTGCCGGGACCTGCAGGCGCGGCTACGCCTTTCCGGGATCGGCCCGGGGCTGGCGTCCACGATCCCGGTGCTGCTGCTCCTGGTGGTCGCCGACGGGCTGCGCCGCGGACGGCGTGCCGCCCTCGCCGTCGGGATCGCGCTGAACCTCGTGCTCGCCGCGCTCGGCGTGCTGCTGGCCGTGCTGGTGGTGTCCACCCCGGTCGAGCAGCTGATGGTCTACCAGGCCGCGCCCGGCGCCCGCCGGATCCTCGCGCTGACGCTGCCGCCGCTCCTGCCGTTCGCGGTGGCCGCCCTGCTGTGGTGGACGCGCGAGCGGTTCGCGGTGCGCGCCCCGGCCGGCACGTACCGGAAGCTGCTGGTCACCACGGTGGCCGTGCTCGTCGCGCTGAGCGCGACGTACGTGCTGCTCGGTGCCGTCATCGCCGACCAGTTCGACCGCCCGCCCACCGTCGCCCAGCTGCTCGTGGACCTGCCGGAGCGCTTCCTGCCGCCCGGATACCTCGGCGAGGTCGACCCGGACTTCCTGCCGCAGGGCTTCCTCGCCACCCTGCTGTTCGAGTGGACCGGCGTCGTGTTCTGGCTGGTCGTGGCGGGCGGCCTGCTCGCCACGTTCCGCCGCCCGCGCGCCGGTCCCCGCGCGGGCGACACGGCGCGGGCCCGGGAGCTCGCGCGCCGCGGCGGCTCCAACCTCGGCTGGCTCACGACGTGGGCCGGCAACGCCTACTGGTTCGACGACCGGGGCGACGCGGCCATCGCGCACCGGGTGATCGGCTCCGTCGCCCTCACCACCGCCGACCCGATCGGTTCGCCCGGCGGCGACACGGTGGCCGAGTTCGCCCGGTTCTGCCAGGAGCACAGCTGGACCCCGGCGCTGTACAGCGTCACCGACGACACCCGGAAGGTGTGCGAGGCGCTGGGCTGGAACTCGGTTCAGGTTGCGGAGGAGACGGTGCTGCCGCTGCCGGAGCTCACGTTCACCGGCAAGAAGTGGCAGGACGTGCGCACCGCGCTGAACCGCGCCGCCAAGGCCGGGATCACCGCGGAGTGGATCCGCTACGCCGACGCCCCGCTCGCCCTCACCGACCAGATCCGGGCGATCAGCGAGGAGTGGGTGGCCGACAAGGGCCTCCCCGAGATGGGCTTCACCCTCGGCGGCATCGACGAGCTCGCCGACCCGGAGGTGCGCTGCCTGCTCGCCGTGGACGCCGACCGCACCGTCCACGGCATCACCAGCTGGCTCCCGGTCCACCGCGACGGCGCCGTCATCGGCTGGACCCTCGACTTCATGCGCCGCCGCGAGAGCGGCTTCCGCGGCGTCATGGAGTTCCTGATCGCGTCGGCCGTGCAGCGGTTCCAGGCGGAGGACGTCCAGTTCCTGAGCCTCTCCGGGGCCCCGCTCGCCCGCCTCGACCGCGGCGAGCAGCCGGCCGCCCTCCAGCGCCTGCTCGACGTCATCGGGCACGCCCTCGAACCCGTGTACGGGTTCCGGTCGCTGCTCGCGTTCAAGGCGAAGTTCCAGCCGGAGTACCGGCCGCTGCACCTGTGCTACCCCGACCCGGCGGCCCTGCCCGCCATCGGTCTCGCGATCGCCCGCGCCTACCTGCCCGACGTCACCGCGCGCCAGTCGGCCCGGTTGCTCACCCTGCGTGCTCGCGCACGTAGCGGATGAGGCCGACGACGTCCTCGGGGACGAGCCGTCCGATGGCGCCGCTGGAGTAGACGCTGACGATGACGGCCCCGCTCGGGTCGAGGACGAACCCGGTGGACTGCAGGTGCCGCGGATCGTCGTTGACGAACGCGCCGGTGGCCTCGCCGACGGCGCGGGCGTCGGCGCTGTGGCCGACGGGGAAGCGCAGGCGGAGCTTGTCGACGAGGGCCTGGGTGGTGGGCTCGTCGTCGACGGAGAGCGCCACGACCCGGGCGTCGACCTCGGCCAGGCTGTCGTGGGCACGCTCGAAGGCGCGCAGCTGGGCGTTGCAGTACGGGCACCAGGAGCCCCGGTAGAAGAGCACGACGCCGTAGTGCCCGGCCAGGGCGTCGGGCAGCTGGATGGTCGTACCGCCGGGGAGGTCGAGGGACAGGGCGGGGAACTTGTCGCCTACACCGAGTACGGGCATGGGTCTACTCCTGTTCGGGATCTTCTTCAGGTGTGGTCGGAGACGGTCCAGGTGCGGCCGGTCGCGGCCGTGCGCAGCAGCGCGACCAGCGAGCGCGCCGACCGCTCCGGCGTGATCAGCACGCCGTCGGCCTGGTACCGGGTGAAACGTTCGTGGAGGTCCTGCCCGATCCGCCGGGGGTCCTGGGTCCGGATCCATTCCTGCATGCCGGTGTCGACGGTTCCCGGCCGGAACGCGTTGACGGTCACCCCGGTGCCGGCCAGCTCGGCGGCCAGGTTGAGGGTGTGCGCCTCGAGCGCGGTCTTGCTGGTGACGTAGGCGTTTCCGCCGATCATCGACGCCGGGCCGGCGGCGACGCCGCTGGAGACGTTGACGATGCGACCGCGCCGGCGCTCGAGCATCGTCGGGAGGAAGGCGAAGGTGAGGGTTGCGACGGCGGTCAGGTTGATCGTGATCGCCCTCGCCCACTCCGCGGGATCGTTGCCCGCGGACGGGCCCAGGGGCCAGACCACCCCGGCGTTGTTGACGAGGACGTCCAGGTCCCCCAGCCGGTCCCGGATGCGCTCGGCGGCGGCCTCGACCTGCGCGAGGTCCCCGAGATCCGCCTGCACGACGAGCGCGCTCCCACCCGCGGCCCGCACCTGCCGTGCGCTCTCCTCCAGCTCGTCGCCGGATCGGGCCAGCAGGGCGACGGTCGCGCCCGTGCGCGCCAGCTCCAGCGCGACGGCGCGGCCGACGCCCCGGCTCGCACCGGTGACCACCGCGGTGGTCGGGTCGAACGATGTGCTCACATGATCTCCGGGTCAGGTTCGTCGAGGAGCGCCGGGAGCTCCGCGAGGGAGGTGACGGTGATGTCCGGCTCCGTCCCGAGGGTGTCGAAGGGACGGGCCGCGCGGTTGGCCCACGCGGTCCGCATGCCGGCCTCGGACGCGCCGACGATGTCGAACGGGTTGGAGGACACGAGCCGGATCCCGTCGATGGGGTGCCCCAGCGTCTCCGCGGCGAGCCGGTACACCGCCGGATGGGGCTTGTAGGCGCGCACCGCGTCCACGCTGATCACCACCGGCACGTGTTCCCGCAGGCCGCTCGCCGCCAGGCAGTCGCGGAGCATCGAGCGGCTCCCGTTCGACAGCACCGCCATCCGGTGGCCCCGGCCCGCCAGCGCCTCCAGGGCGGGAACGGCGTCGGGGAAGGGTTCGGGCACGTCGTACCGGCTCAGCACGGTGACCCGGTCGCGCGGACCCAGCTCGCAGCCGCACTCGCGCAGGGCGAACTCGAGCGAGCGCTCGGTGACCCAGGCGAAGTCCTCGTAGCGACCCATCACCGTCAGCCGGAACGTGTACTCGAGCTGCGTGCGCCGCCACACCCGGGCCACGCGTTGCGCGTCGGCCCGCGACATCGCCGCCTCCAGCTCCGCGGAGATGGCGAGCGGGTCGACCAGCGTCCCGTACAGGTCGAAGACCAGGGCCTCGCCTCCTGACGCCGGCGGGGGTGGCTCGGCGGGGGCGACCGCGGGCACGCGGTAGATGCGTCCGGTGGTGCGGAGCGCGTCGACGGTCCACTCCCCGCCGACCCCGCCGACCACCCATTCCATGATCGCCCACAGGTCGCGGTCGGCGACCTGCTCGTCCAGTGGCTCCAGCCCCGCCACCAGGGCGTGGATCTCCACCCCGGCCGGGAAGGGACGCCCGGAACGGCCGGTGAACACCAGCTCGTAGAAGCGGCCGTCGACGCTCAGCAGGCCGGGAGCGTCTGCGGTGTCGAAGGCCCCCGTGAGGAAGTCGCGGAACTCCGGGTAGTGGCCCACGTCGGGCTCGGCGAGCAGCGGGACGGCGCGGTGCCCGGCCGGGCGGTTCCCGGGGGGTTCGACGATCGGGGCGGCACTCATCGCCGACCGCCGATCCCCGCGGCGAACTCGGCGAGCAGCCGACCGATCTGCACGCCCGAATCCTCCTGCAGGAAGTGCCTGCCCGTGACCAGGTGCGTGCCCTCGGCGTGCGGCCACACCTCGTGCCAGTGGGCGGCGAACACGTCCGGCGGGAAGACGTCGTCCTCGCGGCCCCAGACGACCGTCGCCGGCAGCCGCAGCGAGCGGACCCCGTCCTCGAGCCAGGTGAACCGGTCGGTCGTGATGTCGGTCGGCCGCCCGAGCGGGATCGAGCGGGGCCACGTCCAGGTGGGGGTGCGCTCGTCCGGATCGCCGAGCACCGCGGCGTAGACGTCCTGGGCCTCGGCGGCGAAGCGGGCCCGGTCCACGACGGAGAGGTACATCCCCCGCCCCGGCATGGCGGCGTGCCGGCCCAGCAGGTACGGGCCGACGAGCGGGGCGTGCATGAGCCGCCACGGGAGCACGCCCTGGTGGAAGTCCGAGGACGGCGCCGCCCAGGCCCAGGTCGACATCACCGCCACCGCGGCCGCCCGGTGCGGGCGGGTCAGCAGCGCGCCCAGGCCCGTGGGGCCGCCCCAGTCGTGGCAGGCGAACACGACGTCGCGCAGGTCCAGCGCGTCGAGCAGGGCGACGAGGTTCGCGATGTGGTTGTCGAGCGTGTGCGAGCCGTGCGTGTGCGGCTTCTCCGACAGCCCGAAGCCGATCTGGTCCGGCACGACCACGCGGTGGCCCGCGGCCAGCAACGGGCCGATCACGTCCCGCCACAGGTACCCCCACGTGGGGTTGCCGTGCAGCAGCAGCACCGGACGCGCATCGCCGGGGCCCTCGTCGACGTAGTGCATCCGCCTGCCGTTCACGGACAGGAACCGTGAGCGGTAGGGGTAGCGCGACCGTGCCGCGGGTGGCAGCTCGTCGATCGTGCCCCAGATTTTCTGGATCACACACTCCATAATGGGCTGAAATTCTGGATTGTCAACTCCAGAATTTCGGTACCCTGGACCCGTGCCGACGAGCGCAGGACCCCGACTGACCCCGAAGGGACGGGCGACGCGGGAGCGGATCGTGGCGGCCGCGTCGGAGCTGATGTTCGACCGCGGCGTCGCCGGGACGAGCACGGAGGACGTCCGCGCGGCGGCCGGGGTGAGCAGCTCGCAGCTGTACCACTACTTCGAGAACAAGCAACAGCTGGTCCGCGCGGTCATCGCCCACCAGACCGAGGCGGTCCTCGACGCCCAGCAGCCCCTGCTGAGCCGGCTCGACAGCCTCCCGGCGCTGCAGGCCTGGCGCGACCTGATCGTCGACCTGCAGCGGCAACGGCACTGCGCCGGCGGCTGCCCGATCGGGTCGCTCGCGAGCGAGCTGGCCGACGCCGACCCCGAGGCCAGGCAGGACCTCGCGGCCGGCTTCACCCGCTGGGAGTCCGCCATCCGCGACGGCCTGGCGGCGATGCGCGCCCGCGGCGAGCTACGAGCGGAGGCCGATCCCGGGCGACTGGCCCTGGCCACCCTGACCGCCCTGCAAGGCGGCCTACTGATGACCCAGGTCCGGCGGAACACAGCCCCGCTGGAGGCGGCCCTGGACATGGCCCTGGAAGCCATCCACTCCTGGTCGCGCTGACTGCGACCAGACCGCGTCATGGCTCCATACTGCTGTTTTCCAGGCCTTGGAAGAGCCGTTATGGAGCCATGGTGCTAGAACTCGCGGGCTCGGACCCCGGACAAGAAGGCCTTCCATGCCTGGCCCGTGTGGTGGTGCGGGGGGTGCCTGCGCGCCTTCGTGTCCCGCACCGCCACCCCGCCTCCAGGGAGGGGCGCCACCTCGACGCATCCGTTGCCCCCGTTGCCGCCGCTGAAGCTGCTCTTCCGCCAGGCGAGGTCGGCGGGGATCGAGGCGGGCATCGGGCACCTCTCGCGGTCGCTCCTACATCTGCGCGGCCACCCGCTCGATCAGCGCGACGGACTCGGCCGGGCTCAGCGCAACCGAGCGCAGATGGTCGAACACCAGCCTAGCCCGAGCGACGTGTTCGGCCTTCTCGATGTGCACAGATCCCACCGGATGCTCGACGTAGCCGACATCGGGCTCCCCGAGCCCCTCGAAGCTGAGCACTGTGAACGCTCCGTTGATCCCTGGGTGTGCTCCTGCTTCGGTCGGCAGCACATGCACCGTCACGGTGTCGAGCCCAGCCGCCGTAACCAGGTGTGCGAGCTGTGCACGCATCACAGCGGCGCCTCCCACGGGCCGGTACAGCACCGCCTCCTCGAGGATGGCGATCAGCTCCAGCGGTCGCTCCGTCGCGTGGAGCCGTTCCTGCCGGATCATCCGGACCGCGACCTCGTTCCGCTGCTCGGCGCACGTTCGTCGACGCAGCGACCCGTCGAAGAGCGCCCCGGCGTAGTCGGCGTTCTGCAGCAGTCCCGGCATGTGCGCAATCGTGTAGTCGCGCACCGCGCTCGCCTCGGCCTCCAGCGGCACATAGCCCTGGTCATCAAGTCCGTACGCCCGCCACCACCCCTTCACGCTGGCCTCGCGCGTGAGCTCCAGGATCTCCCTCCACCGCTCCCCGCCGACGTCGAACAGATCCAGCATGCTGCGCACGATGTGCACGTCGACGCCCTGGTGGGCGTTCTCGATGCGGCTGAGCTTGCTGGGTGAGAAATCCAGGAGCGGGGCGGCCGCCTCGATCGTCAGGCCCGCGTGCACCCGCAGCTCGCGCAGGGTGCGGGCGAGCTGCCGTCTGCGGACGAGCGAGCCGTTGCGCACGTCCCACCCTCCCTGCTCTCCGCGACGGGTCGATGACAGATGGTGGCAGCGGGAGGTGACAAGTGAAAGATCCAGCCGCCACCGATCACCCGGACCCTCCCGTGGCATGCAGACCGAGGGCAAGCCGAGGGATCGGATCACCGAGGCCGGCGCCGTGATCGCCGGGTGGACGCGGCTGTGGTCGCACCTGCTCGTGGTGCACGTCGCGGGGCCGGACGGGCGCTGCCGCGGCTGCCCGAGCAGCCTGCACGCGGCGCCGCGCTCGCCGTGCCGGCTCGCCGAGCTCGCGGGGGCGGCGCAGGCGGCCCACCGCGCGCGGTCCGGTTCTGCCTGATTCTGTCGAAACATCGACAGAACAGCTGTGCAGGCATTGACGGAATAGGAGCCCGCTCCCACGCTGACCCCGTGCCCCACTCCCCCCGTCGCCTCCACGAGACGTGGATCCTCGACCACCTGCGCCGGCGGGGACGGGCGAGCCGGGCCGAGCTGGTCGCGGCCACCGGGCTGTCCCGGGCCACTGTCTCGGCCCTGGCCGGCGCGCTGCTGGCCCAGGGGAAGGTCGTCCTCACCGAGGCGGCGCAAGCCACGTCGCCCGGCCGCACACCCCAGGTCCTCGCCCTGAACCCGGCCGCCGGGCTGGTGCTCGGCCTCGACTTCGGGCACGCCCGCGTCGGGGTCGTCACGGCCGACGCCGCCCACGCGATCGCCGGCTCGGCCACGCGCCCCTACCCGCCCACCACGCCGTGGGACGCGCGGTGCGCGACCGCGGTGCGCCTCGCCCGCAAGGTGCTCGGCGGGGACGCGTCGCGGCTCGCGGCCGTCGGCATCGGGATCGCCGGCAGCATCGCGGGGCGGCCGGCGGTGGTCGACGCGATCCGGGACGCGTTCACGAGCGCCTTCGGCGTGCCGGTGCGCACCGACAACAACGCGCGCCTCGCCGGCCTCGCCGAGTCGGTCTGGGGCGCGGCGCGCGGCGTGCCGGACGCGCTGTACGTGCGGCTGTCCAGCGGCGTCGGCGGCGCCGTGATCCTCGACGGCCGCGTGCACCGCGGCCGTGGCGGCACGGCGGGCGAGTTCGGGCACGTCTGCGTCGACCCCGCGGGCCCGCTGTGCCGCTGCTCGAACCGCGGCTGCCTGGAGTGCTACGTCGGCGTCGAGGCGGTGCTGGCGGAGAGCGGCGCGGCCACGCTCGCCGACCTCGGGTCGGCGCTCGACCGCGGCGACCGCGGGGCGGGCGCGGTGGTGACGGCGGCGGGCCAGCGGATCGGGCTCGTCCTCGCCGGTGCCGGCAACGTGCTCGACGTCCCCCACGTCGTCCTCGGCGGCGACCTCGCCGTGCTGGGCGAGCACCTCGTCCACCCCGTCCGCCAGACGCTCGCGCGGCACCTGCACGCGAACCCGGCCGCCACCGTCGGCCTCGCGGAGCTGGGCGACCTCGACGGCGCACTCGGCGGCGTGGCCCTCGTGCTGCACGACCCCTCGATCCCGTTCACCGGCCCGCTCGCGCCCCGACACCTCACCGGAACGGCATGAACGTCCTGTTCTTCCTCACCGACCAGCACCGCACCGACACCCTGGGCGCCTACGGCAACGAGGTCGTGCGCACGCCGGTGCTCGACTCCGTGGCCGCCGAGGGCACCACGTTCGACCGCTTCTACACGCCCACGGCGATCTGCACGCCGGCCCGTGCGAGCCTGCTGACCGGCGCGGCGCCGTTCCGCCACCAGCTGCTCGCGAACTACGAGCGCAACGTCGGCTACCGGGAGGAGCTGGCCGACGACCAGTACACGTTCGGCCACGACCTGCGGGCCGCCGGGTACAACGTGGGGCTGGTCGGGAAGTGGCACGTCGGCACCCGCCGCACCCCGAACGACTACGGGTTCGACGGACCGCACCTGCCCGGCTGGCACAACCCGGTGGACCACCCCGAGTACCGCGCCTACCTGGAGGAACGAGGGCTGCCGCCGTACGGGATCACCGACGAGATCCGCGGCACGTTCCCCAACGGCACCCCCGGCAACCTGCTCGCCGCACGGCTGGAGCAGCCGGTGGAGGCGACCTTCGAGCACTTCCTCGCCGACCGCGCGATCGAGTCGTTGCGCCGCTACGCCGCCGAGCCGGACCGGCCGTTCTTCCTCGCCACGCACTTCTTCGGCCCGCACCTGCCCTACATCGTCCCGAGCGAGTACTTCGACATGTACGACCCCGACGACGTCGTGCTGCCGCCGTCGGTGGCCGAGACGTTCGAGGGCAAGCCGCCGGTGCAGCGCAACTACTCGGCGCACTGGACGTTCGACACGATTCCCGAGGACGTCTCGCGCAAGCTCGTGGCCGCGTACTGGGGCTACACGACGCTGATCGACGAGCAGATCGGGCGGATCCTCGACGCCGCCCGCGAGCTGGGCCTCTACGACGACGCCGCGGTGTTCTTCTCCGCCGACCACGGCGAGTTCACCGGGGCGCACCGGCTGCACGACAAGGGCCCGGCGATGTACGAGGACATCTACCGCGTCCCGGGGATCGTCCGCCTGCCCGGCGGGGTTGCGGGGCAGCGCTCCGACCGGTTCGCGACCTTGATCGACTTCACGGCCACGATCCTGGACGTCACCGGGCTCGACCCCGCGAAGGCCGTCGACGGCCGCTCGCTGGCCACCGTCGTGCGCGGCGAGGAGACGGGGTGGCGCGAGGACCTGGTGCTCGAGTTCCACGGCCACCACTTCCCGTATCCGCAGCGCGCGCTCGTGACCGACCGGCACAAGCTCGTGGTGAACCCGGAGTCGGTGAACGAGCTCTACGACCTGGTGGAAGACCCGCACGAGCTGCACAACCGCTACCCCGACCCGGCGTACGAGGCGGTGCGCGACGCGCTGCTCGCCAACCTCTACCGGCAGCTGCGCGAGCGCGGCGACAACTTCTACCACTGGATGACCTCGATGTACCCGGTGGGCGGCAAGGACCACGACGCCTCGCTGAGCGCGTTCGAGGACGCGAAGTGATCAGCCGACGCGGGTTCCTCGGCCTCGGCGCCGCGCTCGCGCTGGCCGGCTGCTCGGCGTCCGTCGACGCCGACACCCCGCGGGTCCCGGCGCGCGCGTTCCCCGGCGAGTACGCCGGCCCGCACCGCACGCTCCAGTTCTGGAACCCGTTCACCGGCGGCGACGGGCCGACGATGGCGAAGATCGTCAAGGCGTTCAACGCGGCGCACCCGCAGATCACCGTCGAGATGTCCTCGCTGGACGCCGACGACCTGTACGCGAAGGTGCTCCCCGCGGTGGGGGCGGGCCAGGGCCCGGACGTCGCGATCATGCACCTGGACCAGCTCGCGACGTTCGCTATCCGCGGCACGATCGTGGCGCTCGACGACCTCGTCTCCGGACTCGGGCTGAGCCGCGCCGACTTCGTGCCCGCCGCCTGGGACCAGGGCATCTACCAGAGCCACCGCTACGGCGTGCCGCTCGACGTCTTCACGCTCGCGCAGTACTGGAGCCCGGAGGCCTTCGCCGCGGCCGGCGTCACCGGCCCGCTCCGCGGCGACACCGTCGACGGCGCGATGGCCGCGCTGCAGGCGTCCGGGGTGCAGAACCCGTACTGGCTCGGACCCGAGCGCTGGCAGATGTTCGTGAGCCTGCTCGTGCAGTTCGGCGGCAGCCTCTACGACGAGGCAGGCACGCGGGCGACGTTCGGCTCCGACGCGGGCGTCCAGGCGCTCACCTGGATGCGCGCCGTGGTCGAACACGGGTACAGCCCGCAGGGGGTGTCCAACGAGCGCGCCCCGTTCAAGAACGGCTCCGCCGCGTTCCTCACCGACCTGCCGGCCACGATCCCCGACCTGGGCAAGACCGCGCCCGACCTGGCGTGGGAGGTGGCGCCGCTGCCGCAGGTCGGCCCGCGCCCCGGCGCGTTCGCGAACTCGCACAACTTCGTGCTCACCGAGCAGTCGCAGGCCGACCCGGACACCGCCCATGCCGCACAGGTGTTCCTCGACTGGACCAGCCGCAACTCCGCGACCTGGGCCGAGGCCGGCAACACCCCGGCCCGCGGGATCGCGCGCGACACCGACGTGTTCCGGGCGTCGCGCCAGGCGGTCCTCGCCACCGACGAGGTGTTCGCGAACCTCTTCTTCCTCCCGCAGGTCCCCGGCTCGCGCGACATCGCGGGCAACAGCTACGAGCGCGCGGTGAGCGAGGCCGTGCTCGGCCGGGCCACTCCCGCCGCCGCGCTCGCGTTCGCCCAGGACACCGCGCAGCGCCAGCTCGACGAGTTCCGCCAGCTCTACGTCTCCTGACCCATCGATGAGGACGCGATGACCACCACCTCGATCGCAGTGCCGCGGTCCGACGTCCGCCCGGCGGCCCGCCCGGTGCGCTCGCTGCGCGGCCGGCCGTGGACGCCCTACGCCTTCCTCGCCCCGTTCTTCCTGCTGTTCGCGGTGTTCGTCGTCGTCCCGATCGGGCTCGGGCTGTGGGCGAGCCTGCACCGGTGGAGCCTCGGCCTGCCGAACCAGCCGTTCGTCGGCGTCGAGAACTACGCGGACCTGCTCACCGGCGGGAGCGTCTTGTCGGTGGAGTTCTGGAAGGGCATGCGGGCCACCGCGATCTTCACGCTGGCCAGTGCGCCGCTGCTCGTGGTGCTCCCGTTCGCGCTCGCGCTGCTGCTGAACCGCCGCTTCCCGGGACGTACGTTCTTCCGGGCCGTGTTCTTCGCGCCGTACGTGCTGGGCGTCGCGGTGGTCGGGCTGCTGTGGAACTACCTGCTGGACCGCCAGCTCGGCCCGGTCAACCAGATCCTCGGCGTCGACATCGGATGGACCACCACGCTGCCCGCCGGGTGGGTGGGGCTCGTGGTGGCCACCGTGTGGTGGACGCTCGGCTTCAACACCGTCATCTACCTCGCCGCGCTCGCGGACGTGCCCGCCGAGCTGTACGACGCGGCGAAGGTCGACGGCGCGGGGCCGTGGCAGCGGCTGTGGGCGGTGACCGTGCCCGGGGTGCGGCGGGTGCTCCAGTTCGTCGTGATGATCACGATCATCGCCTCGGCGAACATGTACGGCCAGTCGGCGCTGATCACGCGTGAGCAGCCCGGCAGCGCCACCCGCACCGCGATCGGGTTCATCGCGCACACCGGCATCGAGGGCTTCGACATCGGCTCGTCGTCGGCCATGAGCATGATCCTCGCCGCGACGCTGATGGCCGTGAGCGCGCTCGGGTCCCTGCTGTTCCGCAAGGTCGGGGGGAACGAGTAGATGACCAGACGCCCCCGGGTGGCGCTCGCGGCCACCCTGCTCGTGCTCACCGCGGCCGTCGCGCTGCCCCTGGTGTTCATGCTCTCGACGTCGTTCAAGTCGCCGCAGGAGGCGAACGCCCTCACGTTCTCCCTCCTCCCGGAGGCGCCGACGCTCTCGGCGTACCGCGAGATCCTCACCGACCCGCAGATCCCGGTGCTGCGCTGGCTGGGCAACAGCCTGCTCACCGCCGTGCTGCACAGCGCGCTCGTCGTCGTGCTCGCGACCACCGCGGCGTACGCGCTCGCGCGCATGGAGTTCCGGTTCAAGCGCACGCTGTTCGTGCTGATCATCGCGACGATGTTCGTGCCCGGGATCATCTTCCTGATCCCGCACTTCCTCATCGTCAACGAGCTGGGCTGGCTCAACAGCTACGCGTCGCTCGTGGTGCCGTCCGCGGCCGGGGCGTTCGGGGTGTTCTTCCTGCGCCAGTTCTTCCTCGGCATCCACGGCTCGCTGGAGGAGGCCGCGATCGTAGACGGCTGCAACCAGTGGGGCGTGTTCTGGCGGATCATGGTGCCGCTCGCGCGCCCCGCGATCGCCACGCTCGCCGTGCTCGCGTTCCTCACCAGCTGGAACGACTTCCTGTGGCCGGTGTTCGTGCTGTTCAGCACCGACATGCTCACGCTCCCCGCCGGGCTCGCCCAGCTGCAGAACGAGAACACCACCCGCTTCGACCTGCTCATGGCCGGTGGCGTGATCGCCAGCGTGCCCGTGCTCGCCGTCTACGTCCTCGCGCAGCGCTACATCATCGAGGGCGTCTCGCAGGGCGGCGTCAAAGGCTAGGAAGGAATCGATGACAGCCCGCATCACCATCACGACGATCCCCGGCGCCGCGCCGATCGACGACAAGATCTACGGCCACTTCCTGGAGGCCGCGTTCTTCGGCAACATCGAGGGCGGCGTGTTCGACGAGGGCTCCCCGCTGTCGATCGCCGACGGGCCCCTGCGCGGCTGCCGCGCCGACGTGCTCGATGCCTGCCGCGAGCTGGGCCTGCCGGTCGTGCGCTGGCCCGGCGGCAACTTCACCTCGCCCTACTGGTGGCAGGACGGCATCGGCCCGCGCGACGAGCGCCCGCGCCGGCTGGAACTGGCCTGGGGTTCGGAGGAGAGCAACCGGTTCGGCACGCCGGAGTTCCTCGCGTGGTGCGAGGCCGTCGGCACCACGCCCTACCTGGCACACCACGCCCGCGACGTCGACGACGCCGTGCGGTGGGTCGAGTACACCAACTACCCCGGCGACACGACGCTCGCGCGGATGCGGGCGAAGGACGGGCACCCCGAGCCGTACGGCGTGCGGATCTGGGGGCTCGGCAACGAGGTCTACGGGGCCTGGCAGATGGGGCACCGGCCCGTCGCGGAGTACGTCGCCGCGGCCCGCGAGCACGCCCGGTTCATGGACCTCGTCGACCCCGGCCTGTCGTTCGTCGCGGTCGGGAGCCGGCGCGCGGAGTGGACGGAGCCGGTCGTCGCCGGGCTCGGCGACCGCGTCGACCACGTGTCGCTGCACCTCTACGGCGCGAGCCGGCACCTCACCGACCCGAGCGAGGCCGAGTTCGACGCCGTCGTCGCCCAGGCGCTCTACGTGGAGCGGGAGATCCACGAGCAGTCCGAGACGATCCGCCTCTCCCAGCGGCACGACCGGCCGCTCTCGATCGCGATGGACGAGTGGAACATCCGGCACGTCGAGCCGGCGGCGTGGCCCGAACCGGAACCGGGCGCCGACGGCGGCGTCGCCCCGCGCGAGCTCACCGCGGGCTCGCCCGAGCAGCGCGTCAACCGCTACAGCCCGCGCACGCTCGCCGACGCGCTCTACTACGCGGGCGTCTTCCACGCGATGCACCGCGCCTCGCAGCTCCCGGTGCCGGTGCGGATGGCCAACACCGTCAACCTGATCAACGCCAACGGGCTGCTCGCCGTGCGGCCGGAGGGCCTCGTCAAGGCCGCGACCTACCACGTCTGGGACCTCTACCAGAACCACACCGGCCCCGTCCCCCTCACCGCGACCGTGCACGGCCCGGCGCACACCACGGCCCTGCGGCTGGGCGACGACCGCCGCCCCGACGGCTCCTTCCGGACCGTGCCGGCGGCGGTGAACCTGCTCGACGTCTCGCCCACCCGCAGCGCCGACGGGCGCACGCTGCACGTCGCCGTGATCAACCGGTCCGCGACGGAGGCGTTCACCGCGCGGCTCGACCTCGACGGTGCGGCGCTGCCCGCCACGGCGACCGCCCGCACGATCGGCGCGGGCGCGAGCGACCTGTTCGCGGCGAACTCGACCAGCGAACCGGACGCGGTGGCGCTGGGCGCCCCGACGCAGGTGGGGCTGGCCGACGGGTCCTACACCTTCCCGGCGCACTCGATCACGCTGCTCGGCTTCGCGCTGGACGCGCGGTAGGCCTCCGCCGGAAGTTCAGGAAAGCCACATTGCTGTCCTCCAGGTTCAGCAATGTGGCTTTCCTGAACCTGGGGCAGGCCGCTCACGCGGTGAAGCGCAGCTCCACCGCGTCGTGCACCGGGCGGTAGCCGATGCGGGGGTACAGGCGGTTGGTCGTGGGGTTGGCGAGGTCGGTGAACAGCACCACCCGACGCGCGCCCGCATCGAGCGCCGACCGTGACGCCGCGACCGTCACCGCCGCTGCGTAGCCGCACCCGCGATGCTCCGGCGGCGTGTAGACCGGCCCGATCCGGGACGCCCCGTCGATCACCGGCTTCGCGCACGCCTGCGCTACGGGCGTGCCGTCGACCTCCCACAGCATCTCGCCGGCGCCGAGCCGCAGCGAACGCGCGACGATCTCCTCCGCCTCGGCGGCTGCCTGCCCCTCGTCGTGCTGGGCCTCGATGCCGAACGCCCGGCGCCAGGACCCGAGCAGCGGGACGTCCCGGGCCTCGGCGCGGCGGGCCCGGCCGGGCACCCCGCTCGGCGGCACGAGCACGTCCAGCGCGAACAGGCGCATCCGCATCGCCGGCTCCGCCCGCCCGCCGGTGCGGGCGACCCGGGCGGCCGCGAACGCCTCCGCCTCGGCCACCGGCGCGCTCACCCCGCCGACGGCCGGATCGGCGTCCGCCAGCGCCCGTTCCACGGCCGGTGCGAGCCGGGGCGGCACGGCGGAGACCAGGGCCGGACGGCCCGGCGACCGCAGCGCCGCCCCCTTCACCTCGCCGGCCTCGTGCACGGTGAGCAGCACGGCGCTCGGCTCGCCGGCCCGCAGCATCGCGTCGAGGACGCTCAGCGCGACCGTGTGGCGCAGGGGGTCGGCCTGCAGAAGTGGGGCGGCCGCGGCGGCGAAGGCACCGGCGTCGCGGTGCAGGACGATCTCCACGAGGGTCACGATGCCGCCCCTGCCTCAGAGCACCGGGAGGTACGTCGCCAGCTCGTAGGGCGTCACCTGGCGCCGGTAGCCGTCCCACTCGCTGCGCTTGTTGCGCAGGAAGAAGTCGAAGACGTGCTCGCCGAGGATCTCGGCCACGAGCTCCGAGTGCTCCATGGCGGCGAGGGCCTCGGTGAGGTTCTGCGGCAGCGACTCGTACCCGAGGGCGCGGCGCTCGGTCTCGGTGAGCGACCAGACGTCGTCCTCGGTGGGCGGCTGCAGCTCGTACCCCTTCTGCACGCCGGTGAGGCCAGCACCGAGGATCACGGCGAAGGCGAGGTAGGGGTTGCAGGCGCTGTCCAGCGTGCGGATCTCCACCCGGCGGGTGGAGGCCTTGCCCGGCGAGTACATCGGCACGCGCACCAGCGCCGACCGGTTGGCGTGCCCCCAGGAGACGGCCGTGGGCGCCTCGCCGCCGGTGATCAGCCGCTTGTAGGAGTTGACCCACTGGTTGGTGACGGCGCTGATCTCCCGCGCGTGGCGCAGCACCCCCGCGACGAACGCCTTGCCCGTCTCGGAGAGCTCGTACGGGTCGTCGGGGTCGTGGAAGGCGTTGCGGTCGCCCTCGAACAGCGAGAAGTGCGTGTGCATCGCCGAGCCGGGGTGCTCGGAGAACGGCTTCGGCATGAAGGAGGCCCGCACGCCCTGCATGAGCGCGACCTCCTTCACGACGTAGCGGAACGTCATGATGTTGTCCGCCATCGTCAGCGCGTCGGCGTAGCGCAGGTCGATCTCCTGCTGGCCGGGCCCGCCCTCGTGGTGGCTGAACTCCACCGAGATGCCCATCGACTCGAGGGTCTCGATGGCGTTGCGGCGGAAGTGCGGGGCGACGTCGTGGCTGGACTGGTCGAAGTAGCCGCCGGAGTCGGCGGCCTCGGGCCGCGAGCCGTCGGAGGGCAGGCTGCGCAGCAGGTAGAACTCGATCTCCGGGTGGACGTAGCAGGTGAAGCCGGCCTCGCCGGCCCGCGAGAGCGCCCGCCGCAGCACGTGGCGGGGGTCGGCCCAGGACGGCGAGCCGTCGGGCATCGCGATGTCGCAGTACATGCGGGCCGAGTAGTGCTCGCCGGGCGAGGTCTCCCAGGGGAGGACCTGGAACGTCGAGGGGTCGGGGCGGGCGACCATGTCCGACTCGTAGACGCGCGCGAAGCCCTCGATCGCCGAGCCGTCGAAGCCGATGCCCTCGGCGAACGCGCCTTCCAGCTCCGCGGGGGCCACGGCGACCGACTTGAGGTACCCGAGCACGTCGGTGAACCAGAGCCGGACGAAGCGGATGTCGCGTTCCTCGAGCGTGCGGAGCACGAACTCCTGCTGTCGGTCCATGGGCGCCGAGCCTAGGAACGCCGGGTTACAGACATGTTTCCTGGGTGGTCATCGGGTGCGATGTCGGCCACTTCCCCCGGTCGGGCGACGGCGCCCGTCCGTGCCCGGACGGGCGCCGTCCTGGTCCGGCCGCACCGTGTTGGTGTGCCCCTCGGCTCACCGGCCCTGCCCATCTGTCGTGGTCGACCCCGCGGATGTTACCCAGGTCACCCTCCCGGGGTCGGCGCGAGGCTGCAGCGTGCCCCCTCGGGCGGCAGCCGCAGGTCGACGAGGTAGGAGCTGACGATGTCGTCGACGCACGCGTTGCCCTGCAGCGCCGCCGTGTGCTGCGAACCCTCCACCGTCAGCAGGCTTCCGCCCATCGCCTTCGCCAGGTCCACCCCGGCCTGGTAGGGCGTGGCGGGATCGCCGGTGACCGAGACCGTGAGCGTCGGCGCCAGGCCCTGCACCTGCGGCACGTGCGGTTCGCTCGTGGGCGGCGTGGGCCAGAACGCGCACGGGTCGAGCGCGGCCACCACACCGCGGCCGTCGTCGCGGAACGGCGCCGCCTCGTTGGAGCGCCGGATCAGCTCGCCCTGCTCGCCGCGGTCGGTGATGCGCTCCTCGTCGACGCAGCTGATGACGGTGAACGCCTCGATGCCGTTGCCGTAGTGCCCGTCCTGGCCGCGGTCGTTGTACATGTCGGCCAGGCGCAGCAGGATCGTGCCGTCGCCCGAGGCGAGCGCCGACAGGCCCCGCGTGAGCACCGGCCAGAAGTCCGACAGGTACAGGGCCTGGATCGTGCCCGTCACCGCGTCCGGGTAGGACAACGTGCGCGCACCTCCGTCCGCCGGGGTGGGCCGGTCCATCAGCGGGCGGGTGAGGGCCTGGAAGGCGGCGGTGGCCTGGGCCGGGTCGGTGCCGAGCGGGCAGTTCGGCTGCTTCGCGCAGTCGGCGGCGAAGGCGTCGAACGCCTGCTGGAAGCCGGCGTTCTGGTCGACCGTGCGCTGCACGGTGGTCTGCTCGGGGTCGAGCGCGCCGTCGAGCACCAGCGCCCGCACGTTCTCCGGGAAAGCCTCCGCGTAGGCCGAGCCGAGGCGCGTGCCGTACGAGTAGCCGAGGAAGGTGAGCTTCTGGTCGGCGAGGGCCTGCCGCAGGATGTCCATGTCGCGCACCACGTCGCGGGTGCCGACGTTCGCCAGCACGTCGGCACCGCCGGAGCGGTCGGTGCACCGCTGCGCGTACTGCTGGTTCTCCCCCTCCGTCTGCGCGACGCCCTCCGGGGACGGGTCGACGTCGAGGTCGGCGCGTTCGACCTCCCACTCGGCGTCGTTCAGGCAGTCGATGGTCGGGGTGCTCGCCCCGACGCCCCGCGGGTCGAACCCGACGACGTCGAAGCGCTGCCCCAGCGGGCTGTCCGCGAGCCGGCCCGACATCGTCGCGCCGAGGCTCATGCCGGACGCCCCCGGCCCGCCCGGGTTCACCACCAGCGACCCGATCCGGTCACCACCTGCCCGATGGCGCAGCACGCCGACCTGGGCGGTGCGCCCGTCGGGCTGGGCGTAGTCGAGCGGGACCTCGAGCCGCGCGCACTGGAGCGTCGGGTCCGAGAACGCCCCGCGGTCGTTCGCGGTGGTGGCGTAGTCGGCGCACCCGCCCCAGCTCAGCTGCTGGTCGTAGAAGCGCGCGAGCTCGCCGGGTGGCGCCGGTACTTGCGGATCCGGCGCCGGTGCCGGTGCCCCCGGCTGACTGCATCCGGACAGCACGAGTGCGGCGGAGCAGGCAGCGACGGCAAGGGAACGGAATGGGTCGAGCACGGCGCCCATGGTGCCAGCGGGAGGTGTTCCCGCACGGTGAACCCGTCCGGGCGCGCCCGGGTGCCGGCCCGGGTCCCGGCCGTGTGAACCTCGTCCCAGCAGCTCACCCGCCGTCCGGTCCCGGTGTCACGCTTCTCGCGTCATCACCTGACGACCCGGGGACCCCATGGGCCTCGAGGGAGGACGGACCACAGATGTCAGAGGAATCCCCCTACCGCTCCGCGGAGCGCCCGAAGCGGACCCGCATCCCGCACCTGCACGCGCTGAAGGAGCGCGGCGAGCGCTGGGCCATGCTCACCGCCTACGACGCCTACACCGCGGAGATCTTCGACGAGGCCGGCATCCGGGTGCTGCTCGTCGGCGACTCCGCCGCCAACAACGTCTACGGGTACGAGAACACGCTGCCCGTGACGATCGAGGAGCTGTTGCCGCTGGTCAAGGCGGTCACGCGGGGAGCGCGCAGCGCCCTCGTCGTGGCCGACCTGCCGTTCGGCAGCTACCAGACCGGGCCCGAGCAGGCGCTGACCACGGCGTTCCGCTTCATGAAGGAGGGCGGCGCGCACGCCGTGAAGCTGGAGGGCGGGGCGCGCTTCGCGCCGCAGGTCGAGGCCCTCGTCGGCGCGGGCATCCCGGTGATGGCGCACCTCGGCTTCACCCCGCAGAGCGAGCACGCGCTCGGCGGCTACCGCGTGCAGGGCCGCGGCGAGGCGGCCGACCGGCTCGTCGGGGACGCGCTCGCCGTGGCGGCGGCGGGCGCCTTCTCGGTGGTGCTGGAGATGGTGCCGGCCGACGTCGCGAAGCGGGTGACGGCCGAGCTGGACATCCCGACGATCGGGATCGGCGCCGGCCCGGACTGCGACGCGCAGGTGCTCGTCTGGTCGGACATGGCCGGCATGAACCGGGCGCGCAAACCCCGGTTCGTGAAGCAGTACGCGGACGTCGGCACGGTCCTGCTCGATGCCGCGCGAAGGTTCGGCGAGGAGGTGTCCGAGGGCCGCTACCCCGCGCAGGAGCACTCGTACGGCTAGCGCGGCGGTGCCGCAGAGCACGCTCACACACCAACTCGTGCGTCGGCACAGCAACTGCAGTTGGTGTGTGAGCGCCGCAGTTGGTGTGTGAGCGGTTCTGCCGCCGTCGCTACGCCCGGCGCAGGCCGGCCACGGGCTCGCCCGCCTCGTAGGCCGCCAGCATCGCGTCCGCCGGTGATTCGCGCCTTCGCCAGCGTTCGCGCAGGCGCGCCAGCCGGGCCAGGTCGGCCGGCCGCTCGGCGAGGGCCCGCTCCGCCGCGTCGAGGAGCTCGCCGGTGCCGGCGTGGACGTCGTCGTCGGCCAGCCCGACCCCGGCCACGTGCTTGTGCAGGCCCGCGTCGGGCGTGGTGCGCCTGCCCGGCAACGTCTCGTCCAGCACGACGCCGGTGAGCAGGGCGAGCAGCTCGCCGTACAGCTCGGGGTCGGGGCAGGCGTCGAACGCCTTGAACTCGATGCGGCCCACCTCGGCGGGCAGGCGCGCCACCTGGGTGAGCGACGGGTCGGCGGCGAGCTGCCGCTGCGGCCCGGCGAGGAACACCAGCGCGGCGGGCCGGACCCCGGTGCGCACCGCCGTGCGCGCCGACAGCCCGCCCCACGGCCCGCCGTCGCGGAACGGGGAGGAGAACGACAGCGGCACCAGCCACGGGCTGTAGTGCGTGAGCTTGCGGCCCGCGTCGACGAGCGCCGCCTCGTCGAGCGCGGAGCAGGACAGGTTCAGGTCCGGCCCGTAGGTCGACATGTGCACGTGCGCCGTGCGCTCCTCCGGCGAGCCCATCCGGTGCGTCCGCTCCCACTCGTTCAAGGGCGGCTCGATCCGGTACTCCGAACGGACGGGGTTGAACGCGACCGTGGCGGTGCGCAGCCCGGTGCGGGCCAGCTCGGCGTCGAGGAGGCGCAGGTCCTCGCGCAGCGCGTCGACGGCGGCCTCGATCGAGTCGTGGATGCGGGTGCGGACCTCGAGGCCCTTCGGGTCGCAGCGGACCAGCTCGCCGCGCTCGTCGAAGCGCTCGTAGCCCTCCACGTACCAGCGCTTGCGCTTGATCCCCTGGTCACCGACGCGCAGGTCCGGGTAGTCGGCCGGGTCCTCGGGCAACGCGTCGACAACGTCCTGCAGCTCGTCGAACGCGACGGAGGTGTGGTCGGCGAACCCGTCGCCGACGTGCACGAGGGCGCTCTCGTGCTCGATCCCGTAGCGGAACGCACGGTCGGGCACCGGCCCACCTCCCCCGGATCGTGGCGGACCGCCCGCCGGAGATGAGGGTAGCCTCACTCGCCCCCGGCTGGGCCCGGATCAGGAAGCCGCGAACTCGATGCGTCCGGTGTCCGGATCGGCCTCCGTGAGGCGCACCCGCACCACCGCGCCCGCCGTGAGACCGCCCGTGCAGTGCGCGAGCACGGGCGGGTCGGGCACGTAGACCTCGCCGCCCTCGCCGTCCGCCCGCAGGACGACGGCGTCGAACTCCCGCCCGACCGTGTCCCGCAGCAACGCGGCCTCGGTGCGGTCGACACACGCCCGGTCCACGCGCCCGGCCAGCGCATCCGACTCGTCCATCACGGCGGGCAGCGCCGGGAGCGCCGCCCGGAGCCACGCGGGCAGCTCCTCGCCGGCCGTGACCGCCAGGCAGACCTCGGTGCCGAACCGGTCCGCCAGCCGCCGCAGCGGCGCCGTGACGTGGGCGTACGGCGCTCCGATGCCGCCGTGCCCGGCGTCCGCGGGCGGCTCGGTGCCGGTGGAGCGGTCGAACGCGTGGTACCCGGCGCCGCGCAGCAGCGCGGTGGCCGCCCGCCGCACCGCGAGGGCGGACGGCGTGTCGGCGGGCAGCCCGGCCAGCAGCTCCGCCACCGGTGCATCCTCGGGCCAGCCGAAGCCGAGCTCGCGCGCCGAGCGCCGGAACGCGGCCAGCGCATCCGGCTCCGGCGCGGGGAGCGTGCGGAGCAGGCCGACCCCGGCGTCGAGCATGATCTGCGCCGCCGCCATGCCGGTGAGCAGGGATATCTCCGCGTTCCACGACTCGACGTCCAGCCGGCGGCGCACGCGCGCGGTCCAGCCGCCGGACCCGTCCGGCACGACCTCCTGCTCGGGCAGCTCCAGCTCGATCGCCCCGCGCCGCACCGCGTGCGCCCGGCGCAGCGGACCGAGCTCGGGAAGGGCCGAGAGCGCCGGATGCACCCGGCCGGCGTCCACGTCGGCCTGCACGCCCGCGTAGTCCAACCGGGCCCGCGACCGCACGACGGCCCGCTCCACCGAGGCCGCGACCTGCTCACCGGCGTCGTCCAGGTCGAACGTCCACAGCACGGCCGCCCGCGGGCCGTCCGCGAGCAGGCTCGCCGCGTCCTCGGAGAGAACGGGGGGGTGCAGCGGCACCGGCCCGTCCGGCAGGTAGATCGTCTGGCCCCGCCTGCGCACCTCGTCGTCCAGTGCGCCTCCTGGCTGCACCACGGCGCCGAGGTCCGCGATCGCGTAGTGCACCCGGAACCCCGAGCCGCGCCGGACGACGCCGATCGCCTGGTCGAGATCCTTCGAGCCCGGCGGGTCGACGGTCACCAGCTCGACGTCCGTGGCGTCCCGGCGACCGGGTCCCGGCCCGGGCCGGACCGCCGCGGCCCTGCTCGCGTCGACCAGCACGGCGGCCGGGAACGCGTCGGGGAGCGCGAACTCGGCGCGGACGGCGGTGAAGTCCGGGGCGGGACGCGGTGACGGGTGCACGGCGGGAGCCTCCCATGGACCGGCCCGTGCGGGGCGGCGTCAGAGCCAGCGGGGCAGGGCGGGGAGCGGCAAGCCTGCGGAGCTCCGCAGCTCGCGCCCCTTGCTCCGGCCCAGCAGCCAGGCGGCGAGGCCGGGAGCGGTGCCGCTGACGGTCGTGACCGCGGCCTGGTCGCCGACCCCCCAGCTCGAACCGTCCGGGGCTGTGAGGCACAGCGTCGGGCAGTCCGGCTTCTCCCCCATCGCCGCCGCGACGTCGGTGAGCAGCGTCGCCACCATCGGGCCCGGCATGTCGGCGAACGACGCGCCGACGTCGAGGTCCACGGCGTGGATCCACATCTCGCGGGCCCGCAGCCACGGGACGTCGGTGGCGAGCAGGTCGCGGCCCTGCGCGTTCTGGACGTTCGCGGACCAGGCGGCCTCCGGCATCGCCCGCACCACCCGGGCGAGCCGGTCGGAGGACTCAACGACGTCCTCCCGGATCTCCGCGGGCGGCCGGCCCGCGCCCGCCTCGATGTCGGCGTCCCGCTGCTCGCGGCTCGCGTACGCCGGGGTGCGGACGCCGGTGCGCGCCCAGTCCAGCAGGTTGATCATCGCGTCCGCGTTGCGCGCGACGTGCGTCAGCACGTGGGCCCGGCTCCAGCCCGGCAGCGCCGACGGCGCCGCGAACGCGTCCTCGCCCATCCGCGTCATGAGCCCGCGCAGGTGGGCGGCACCGTCGCCGGCCCAGGCGAGCGTGTGGGCGAGGGAGCGGGCGCCCGCGACGCTCATCGCGCGCTGTTTCACGGTGCCGCCTCGAGGCGGCACGTGTTGCGGCACTCTCCGACGCCCTCGATGCGGGTGACGAGCTCGGCGCCGTCGGTGAGGTACCTCGGGGGCTTGCGGGCGTGGCCGACGCCGCCGGGCGTACCGGTGGCGATCACGTCGCCGGGGTTGAGCGTCAGGATCCCGGACAGGTAGGCGACCAGGTCCACCGCCGAGAACACCAGCTCCGCGGTGGACGAGCGCTGCATCGTCTCACCGTCGAGCACGGTGGAGACCTCCCAGCCGCCCTCCGGGAGCTCGTCCGGCGTCACGAGCCACGGCCCCAGCGGCGTCGTGGACTCGAACGTCTTGCCCTGCAGGAACTGCGACGTGCGGCGCTGGAAGTCGCGCACGCTCACGTCGTTGAGCACGGTGTAGCCCGCGATCGCCGCCTGCGCCTGCTCCGCGGTGGCGTGCCGCACCGACCGGCCGATCACGACCGTCAGCTCGACCTCCCAGTCGATCGCCGTGGACGCGCGCGGCAGCACGATGTCGTCGTGGGCCCCGACGAGGGCCGGCGGGTACTTCGCGAAGACCGTCGGGTGGTCGGGCAGCTGGTTGCCCGTCTCGAGGACGTGGTCGCGGTAGTTCAGGCCGACGCAGATGATCTTCTCCGGCGACGGCACGAGCGGCGCGTAGTCCAGGCCTTCCAGCGGGTGCGACGGCCCGGCCGCCGCCGCCGCGTGCTCCGGCCAGTCGGGCCGCTCCAGGAGCGCGCGGACGTCGGCCTCACCGGTCTCGACCGCCCCGGTCGCATCCACCCGGACCGCACGGTTGCCCGTGGCCGTGCGGATCGTCGCCAGCCTCATCCCGTCTCCTCACCCGTCGTCACGGCGGCAGTCTCGCCCAATCGGCCGCGGGGCACACGATCGGGGGGCAGTCGATCTCGAATCGGGCATTCGTCACCGACCGCACGAGCAGAACGAACGGGCACAACCCGATCAGCGAACACCCGGTCGGGCGATCGAGTTGGACGAGTGTCAGTCCCCGGTCCTAGCCTCGCTGCATCACCCGCACCGCGTTCTACGCCTCGGTCGGTGCCGACCTCGGCGCATACACCGTGGACGAGGCGTCCCTGACCCTCACCCGGGACAGCGCGACCCGCACACCCGGTCCCGTGCAGTACGCCTGGGTGCACCCGACGTCGCCGGTCATGTACGTGGCCTACAGCAACCGGTCCACGGCGAACGACGACCACGGCGTCGCCGCCTACCGGATCGACCGCGGAACCGGGCACCTCACCGGGCTCGGCCCGCCCCACACGCTCGACAACCGCCCGATCCACCTCACCGTCCACCCGGCCGGACGCCACCTCCTGATCGCCTACAACCAGCCCTCGACCCTCACCGTGCACGCCCTGGACCCGGACGGCTCCATCGGCGACCCCGTCGCGCAACGGGAAGCCGTCGACGCCGGCAACTACGCCCACCAGGTGCGCGTCGCCCCCTCCGGGACCTTCGTCGTGCTCAGCACCCGGGGCAGCGACGCCACCGCCGAGAAACCGGCGGACCCCGGCGCACTCAAGGTGTTCCGGTTCGCAGAAGGCCGGCTGACGGGCGAGAAGTCGATCACCGACGGCGACGGCACCGGATTCGGTCCGCGGCACGTCGACTTCCACGCGACCGAGCCGTGGATGTACGTCTCCATGGAGCGGAACAACGAGTTACTGACCTACGACGTGCAGGGCGACGGGATCGGCGCGTCACCGCGGTACACCGAGGCGACGGTGGGCCATCCCGAGCTCCGGGCACCCACCCAGTACCTGGGGCCGATCCACGTCCACCCGAACGGCAGGTACCTCTACCTCGTCAACCGGTCCGACGGCACCGTCGACTCCGGCGGGAGGAAGGTGCACGGCCCCGGCGAGAACAGCGTCGCCGTCTTCGCCGTCGACGACCCGAGCGGGGAGCCCAACCCGATCCAGACCATCGGCATCGAGGCCTTCCACGCACGCACCTTCGCCATCCACCCGAGCGGGAAGATGCTGGTGACGGCCGCCGTCGCGCCGCTGGCCGAACGCGACGGCGACCAGCTGCGCGACGTGCCCGCCGGGTTCTCCGTGTTCGGGATCGGCGACGACGGGCGGCTGACCTTCGCGCGCAAGTACGACGTCGACGTCACCGACGGGCCGCTTTTCTGGTGCGGCATGGTGACCGTCTGACCCCGGCCCGCGCGTACCGGTAGCGGCACACGCGAGCCGGGTCCGAGATCTCAGATGGTGCCCTCCGCGGCCCCGCTGCTCTCGCCACGCACCGGGAGCGTCGCGAAGACGGCGGGCGGCTCGCGCCACGGGTCGACGGGCTGCCCGGCCCGCGCATCCCGCACGGCCCGCCACACCCGCTCCGGCGTGCACGGCAGGTCGACGTGCCGCACGCCGAACGCGCTCAGCGCGTCGACCACGGCGTTCTGCACGGCCGGGGTCGACCCGACCGTCGCCGACTCACCGATGCCCTTGGCCCCCAGCGGGTTCAGCGGCGTGGGCGTCTCGGTGTTGGACGCCTCGAACATCATCAGGTCCGCCGCGCTCGGCATCCGGTAGTCGGCGAGCGTGCCGGTGAGCGGCTGGCCCTCGGCGTCGAAGACGACCTCCTCGTACAGCGCCTGCGCGATCCCCTGGGCCAGCCCGCCGTGCTGCTGTCCCTCGACGATCAGCGGGTTCAGCACGCGACCGCAGTCGTCCACGGCGACGTGGCGCCGCGGCGTGACCCGGCCGGTGTCGGTGTCGACCTCCACCACCGACACGTGCGCCCCGAACGGGAACGTGGCGCCGTCCTGGTGGAAGTCCAGCCCCGCGAAGATCTGCTCGCCGTCGGACTCGGCGCGGCTCGCGACCTGGGCCCACGTGAGCGTGACCGACGGGACACCGGCCACCCCGAACTCGCCGTCCTCGGTGAGCTGCACGTCGTCGACGGATGCCTCGAGCATCGCCGCGGCGCGCTTGCGCCCCTGCTCGAGCACGTCGTCGGACGCTGCCTGCACCGCGTTGCCGGCCATCTGCAGCGACCGCGACCCACCGGTGCCCCCACCGCGGGGCACCGTGGCGGTGTCGGACTGGACGAACCGGATCCGCTCCACCGGGATGCCGAGCCGGTCGCTCGCGACCATGGCGAACGAGGTGGCGTGGCCCTGGCCGTGGGCCGAGGTGCCCGCCGAGATCGTGGCGGAGCCGTCGGGGTGCACGACGACCGACCCGTACTCGTCGCCCGCGCCCCCGGTGATCTCGACGTACACGCAGATGCCGATGCCCAGCTGCACCGGGTCACCGGCCTCGCGCCGGGAGGCCTGCTCCTCCCGGACCTTCGTGTAGTCGACGAGCCGCAGCGCCTCGCGCAGCGGAAGGTCGTAGTCGCCGATGTCGTACTGCACGCCGGAGAGGGTCCGGTACGGGAACTCGTCGGGCTGGATGAAGTTGCGGCGCCGCAGCTCGACCGGGTCGATACCCAGCTCGGTGGCCGCGAGGTCCATCATCCGCTCGATGTGCGCCGCGGCCTCCGGCCGGCCCGCGCCGCGGAAGGCACCCATCGGCGTGGTGTTGGTGAGCGCGACCGCCCCGTCGAAGGCGAGCTTCGGGATCCGGTACACGCCGGTCGCCATCGTGTGCGTGGACATGAAGATGAGGCCGCCACCGAACCCGGCGTACGCCCCGCTGTCGCCCACCACCCGCGCCCGCAGCCCCGTGACCACGCCCTCGCGCGTGAGGCCCAGCTCGTAGTAGGCCACCTGGCCGCGCCCCTGGGGCATCGACACGAGGTTCTCCGAGCGCGTCTCCACCCACGTGACGGGGCGGCCGAGCGCCCGCGCGACCCCGACGGCCACGGTGTGCTCGGCGAGCATGCCCGCCTTGCCACCGAACCCGCCGCCGACGTGCGGCGCGATCACCCGCACCCGGTCCTGCTCCAGCCCGAACAGGGCCGCCGCCTGCGCGCGGAAGCCGTGCGGCATCTGCGTGGAGACCCAGATCGTGAGGTCGTGGTCCGCGCCCTCGTAGCCCCCGGGCAGGACGGCGACCGCGTTGCCCTCCATCGGCATCACCGCCACGCGCTGGTTCACCAGCCGGGCCCGCACGACCACATCGGCGTCCGACAGCACGTCGGCGTCGGCGGACCGGCTGCCGTCGGCCACGTTGCTGCCCAGCTCCGGGAACTGCAGCTCCGCGTCCGGCGCGAGCGCCGCCTCCATGTCGACGACGGCAGGCAGCGGGTCGTAGTCCACCTCCACCAGCTCGACCGCGTCGACGGCGGCGGCCTTGGTCTCGGCGACCACGACCGCGACCGCCTCCCCCACGAACCGGACCCGGTCGGTGGCGAGCGGTGGGCGCGGCAGGTCCTTGTTCACGACCATGAGGCCGTGGTGGGCCGGCAGGCCGAGGTCGGCGGCGGTGTGGACGGCCACGACGCCCGGGGCCGCCGCCGCGGCGGCGGTATCGATCCCGGTGATGACGGCATGGGCGAACGGGGAACGTACGAAGGCGAGGTGCAGGACGCCCTCGAGGGAGAGGTTTCCGACGTAGGTACTCGCGCCGGTGATGAGGTCACGGTCCTCGACGCGGCGCACGGAGGTCCCGAGAATCGATCCAGGCATGCAATGACCCTACGGTCCGGTGCCCGACCCTGCCCAGAAGTTGACGGGAGGCCGTTGTCAGGAGAACCTCTCCCACCGGAGACTTCGCGCGCGCCGGCCTGCCGGACGCGCCCACCCCGGGAGGTCGGACTGGTCGGGGGCCGGTCCGGCCTCCCGACCCATTCCCCTCCCGTGCCCGGGCCGACACGGCTGTGCGCCGCAAGTTCCCTCGGGCTAGTTTCTCCAGGTGCCCGAGTTCCACCACACCGATGTACTCCCCCTCGGCCCGGACGACACCGACTACCGGCTCCTCGACCTCCCCCCGGGGCGCGTCGTCGAGGCGGCAGGCCGCACCTTCCTCGAGGTCGACCCCTCCACGATCACCGCGCTCGTGCGCGAGTCCGTGCACGACATCCAGCACATGCTGCGGCCGTCGCACCTCGCGCAGCTGCGGGCGATCGTCGACGACCCGGAGGCGTCGCCCAACGACCGCTTCGTGGCCACCGACCTCATCCGCAACGCGTGCGTGTCGGCCGGCGGCGTGCTGCCGATGTGCCAGGACACCGGCACGGCGATCGTGGTCGCGAAGCGCACCGAGACGGTGCTCACCGGCGGCGATGACGAGCGTGCCATCTCCCGGGGCGTGTTCGAGGCCTACGACGAGCTGAACCTGCGCTACTCGCAGATGGCCCCCACCTCGTTCTGGGACGAGAAGAACACCGGCACGAACCTGCCCGCGCAGGTGGAGCTGTACACCGCGCCGGGGCAGGCGCCCAAGTACGAGCTCCTGGTGATGGCCAAGGGCGGCGGCTCGGCCAACAAGACCTTCCTCTACCAGGAGACGAAGGCCCTGCTGAACCCGAAGAAGCTCGCGGCGTTCCTCGACGAGAAGCTGCGCTCGCTCGGCACCGCCGCCTGCCCGCCCTACCACCTCGCCGTGGTGGTCGGCGGGATGTCGGCCGAGTACACGCTCAAGGTCGCCAAGCTCGCCTCCGCGCGCTACCTGGACAACCTGCCCGCCCAGGGTTCGGAGCTGGGCCACGCGTTCCGCGACCGCGACCTCGAGCAGCAGGTGCTGGAGCTGACCCGCGAGTTCGGCATCGGCGCGCAGTTCGGCGGCAAGTACTTCTGCCACGACGTGCGCGTGGTCCGGCTCCCCCGCCACGGCGCGTCGCTCCCGGTGGGGATCGCGGTGTCCTGCTCCGCCGACCGCCAGGCCAAGGCCAAGATCACCCCGGAGGGGGTCTTCCTCGAGCAGTTGGAGCGCGACCCGGCCCGGTTCCTGCCGGAGGCCACCACCGAGGACCTGTCCGACGAGGTGGTGCGGGTGGACCTCAACCGGCCGATGGCCGAGATCCGGGCGCAGCTCTCGACGCTCCCGGTGAAGACGCGCGTGTCGCTCACCGGCCCGCTCGTCGTGGCCCGCGACATCGCCCACGCCAAGATCGCGGAGCGGTTGGAGGCGGGCGAGCCGATGCCCCAGTACCTGCGCGACCACCCCGTCTACTACGCCGGACCGGCCAAGACACCCGAGGGGTACGCGTCCGGCTCGTTCGGCCCGACCACCGCGGGGCGGATGGACTCCTACGTGGAGCAGTTCCAGGCGGCGGGCGGCTCGCTCGTGATGCTCGCCAAGGGGAACCGGTCGAAGCAGGTGACCACTGCCTGCGCCACGTACGGCGGGTTCTACCTCGGCTCGATCGGCGGCCCCGCCGCCCGGCTGGCCCAGGACTGCATCCGCAAGGTCGACGTGCTCGAGTACCCCGAGCTCGGGATGGAGGCGGTCTGGCGCATCGAGGTGGAGGACTTCCCCGCCTTCGTAGTGGTGGACGACAAGGGCAACGACTTCTTCGCCGGCGTGAGCCAGCCGACGCTGCAGGTCTCGTTCCGCCGGTAGGGCGTAGCGCCCGATCCGAGGTTTCGGTTGCCCATAGCTCCCCCCACGACCATGGACACCCGAAACTTCGGATCTTGCCCACTCCAGGTGCCGCCTCAGGGGCAACGGCATCGCACGGATCGGCGGCACTCTGTGCACGCAGGTGTTGGCGCTGCTCCCCGTCCGGGCTCGATGCTCGGGTGACGTCGGCGATCCCGAGCGAACGGGCGGACCGGTCCGGGTCCGTGTCATCGGAGGGAGCCCGCTGCCCGGCCCTCGACGAGGAGTGGACGACATGCGGTTGCGATCACGAAGGAGCCTGCTCGCCGTGCTCGGCGCACTGCTGTGCGTCGCGCTGACGGCCGCCTGCGGCCAAGCGCCGGCCCAGAACGGCGCCGAAGCAGGTGCAGCACTGCTGAAGACCGTCGATCCGTACGGCGGCGACCCTGCCGCCGACGGGACACCGAAGGCCGGCGGCACGCTGGTCATCGGGAACGACCGGGAGATCATCAGCTTCGACCCGGCGAAGCAGAACTCCAACCTCGCCGCCACGATGGTCTACGACTCGCTGATGAAGCTGGTGCCAGGCGGCGGCGCCGAGCCGTACCTGGCGGCGTCGATGGAGACGACCGACGGCGGCACGACGTGGCGGATGGGCCTGCGCGACGGCGTGCAGTTCTCCGACGGCACACCACTCGACGCGCAGGCGGTGATCATCAACACCCAGCGGCACATCGACAGGGCCGGCTCCCCCGCACACGCCTACGCGCAGCGGATCACCTCGATGCACGCGATCGACCCGCTGACCGTCGAGTTCGCGCTGAACGCCCCGATGGGCGACTTCCCGGTCCTGTTCGCCCAGCCACTGTCGCAGGGCACGCTCGGGATGATCGTCTCGCCGGCCGCGCTGCAGCAGTACGGCGACGACATCAGCAACCACCCGGTCGGCGCTGGGCCGTTCGTGCTGTCGAACTGGATCCGCGACAACAGGATGGAGCTCGCCAAGAACCCGCACTACTGGCAGCCGGGCAAGCCCCATCTGGACGGCATCGAGATCCGCCCGCTGCCGGACACGGAGAGCCGCTACCAGACGATGGCCAACGGCGACATCGACATGATCAACGGTGGCTTCAACACCGAGCTGGTGCGGGCCTTCCAGAACCCGAACCTGCGGATCTACTTCGCCCCGGGCAACGGCGGCGTGCTGAACTACTTCAACTTCGCCCGAGCGCCGTTCAACGACAAGCGGATGCGGGAAGCCGCGATCGCCGCGATGAGCCAGCCCGCCCTCGGCGCCGTGTTCTTCAGCAACCACATCCTGCCGGCCGAGAGCCTGTTCGACCCGGAGAGCCAGTACCACACACAGGCCGCGACCGACGCCTGGCCGAAGCTCGACGTCGAGCACGCCCGCCGGCTCGTCGACGAGTACAAGGCCGACGGCGGCAACCCCGACTTCGTGTACGCCACCGACCGCAGCTCCATCCCGCTGGGCGAGTGGGTGCAGGCCTCGATGGCGGAAGTCGGGGTCGAGGTCGACGTCCGCTACTTCGACCTCGCGGAGTTCAGCGGGCGCGTGCTACAGGGCGGCGACTTCGACATGGCGAGCCAGATCGCGGCGTTCGACTACCCGGTGCCCGCCATCACCCGCGTCTTCACCACGGGCGGGTCGTCGAACTTCGGCAAGTACCAGAACCCCGAGGTCGACCGGCTCACCCAGGACGCCACGGCGACGACGGACCCGCAGCGGCGCACGACGGACTACCAGCAGATCGAGCTGCTGCTCAACCAGGACATCGCGGTGCAGTGGCTCTCGCGCAGCTACCTGTCGACGATCACCAAGCCCGAGGTCAAGGGGATCGACCGCTACATCAGCCGCGACCTGTTCGTCGCCGGCACCTGGCTCGACCGCGCCAAGTGAGCTGCTCGAACCGACTGGAGGATGCACGTGCGCAAGGTCGTCGATGGTCTGCAGTTCCCCGAAGGACCGATCGCGCTCGAGGACGGGTCGGTCGTGCTGGTCGAGATCAAGCGCGGCACCGTCACCCGGGTCGCGCCGGACGGGACGACGTCGGTGGTCGCCGAGCCCGGCGGCGGCCCCAACGGGGCGGCGATCGGACCGGACGGGGCGATCTACGTCTGCAACAACGGCGGGTTCTCCTGGGTGGACCGGGACGGCCTGACCGCGCCCGGCCCGCAGCCGGCCGACTACATCGGCGGCCGGATCCAGCGCGTGACGTTCGACGGCGCCGTCACCGACCTGTACACCCACGTCGGGGAACACGCCCTGCGCGGCCCGAACGACATCGTCTTCGACGCGCACGGCGGGTTCTGGTTCACCGACATGGGCAAGACCCGCGATCGGGAGGCCGATCTGGGCGGGCTGTACCACGCGATGGCGGACGGGTCGAAGATCGTCGAAGCGGTCTACCCGCTGCAGGCGCCGAACGGGGTCGGGCTCTCCCCGGACGGCAGCCGGGTCTACGTGTCCGAGACGATCACCGGCCGGCTGTGGGCGTGGGATCTGTCCGGGCCGGGGGTGGTCGAGCCGAGCCCCGGCTCGACGGCCCGGCACGGCGGCACGCTGCTGCACGGGTTCCCCGGCTGGCAGTGGCTGGACTCGCTGGCCGTCGACGCCGCGGGAAACATCTGTGTCGCGACGCTCTACACCGGTGCCGTCAGCGTCGTGTCACCCGACGGCGAGCTCCTCGATGTCGTGCCCGTGCCGGAGGCCGACGTCTTCGTCACCAACGTGTGCTTCGGCGGGCCCGACCTGCGCACCGCCTACGTCACGTCCTCGGGGCGCGGGATCCTCTACGCGGCCGAGTGGCCGCGGCCGGGGTTGTCGCTGAACCACGTCGCCTGACGGCCGCGGGGGCCGACCGGAGCGGCTCCTTCCGCCGGTGGAGCGCTTCTAGGAGAGCCGCCGGGGCCCGCCGTCCTGCCGGGTGGGTGGCGGGCCGAGGACGATGCGCGCGCCCGTGACGAACGCCCCCTCGGCCGAGGTGAGCACCGGGTCGAGCACGAGCGAGCGCACCTCGGGCAGGTCCTCGGCGATCCGGCCGACGCGCAGCACCAGGTCCTCCAGTGCGGCCAGGTCGACGGGCTCGGTGCCGCGGTAGCCGGCGAGGAGCGGCGCGGCCCGCGGGGCCCGGACCAGGGCGGCGGCGTCCTGGTCGGACACCGGGACCACCCGGAACGCCCGGTCGCCGAGCAGTTCGGTGGCCATCCCCGACATCCCGAACGACAGCAGCGACCCGAACGACGGGTCGTCGACGATCTCCAGCACGCACGAGATCCCCTTCGGCGCCATCCGCTGGACGTAGACCTCGCCCTGCCCGGTGAGCCGTGCGAGGTCGGTGTGGGCGCGGCGCACTCCGGACGGGTCGTCCAGGTCGAGCCGGACGCCCACCTGATCGGTGCGGTGCCGCCAGCGGTCGCCGACCGCCTTGATCGCCACGGGGTAGCCGAGGTCCTCGGCCGCCGCGACCGCCGCCTCGGCGTCGGCTACCACGCGGAAGTCGGTGACGGCCACGCCGTAGCAGGCCAGCAGCTCGACGGCCTCGGGGTCGCCGAGCCGGTGGGAACGGTCTGCGCCGAGGCGGGCGACCCCGGCCCGGGCGCGCTCCGCGTCGATCCCCGGCGGGCTGACGAACTCCCCGACGGGCTGCGACCGCCAGCGGGCGTACCGGCTGACCCGCGCGAGCGCCGCCGCCGCGCGTTCCGGACTGGGGTAGCTCGGCACCGATCCCGGGCCGGGCGAGCCGTCCTCCCGCGCCACCGACAGCTCGACCGGGACCCCCTCTGCCGCGAGGAACACCGCGGCGACCGGTTTGTCGGACCCGGCGACGGCCTCCCGCAGGGCCCGGGCGTACTCCGCGCCGGGGATGGCGATGGGCGGGACGAAGACGGCGATGAGGGCGTCGGCCCCGTTCGCCGCCCCGTCCTCCGGGTCGTCCCGGATCGCCCGGGCGACCGCGGCCGCGAACTCGTCGGGCGGCGCCGCGGTGCCGACGTCGACCGGCGGGCCGGCGAGTTCCATCCCGCCGTCGAGCAGGGCGTCGGCGACCAGGACACCGAGTGCGCTGGAGTTGCCCACGACGGCGACGCGCGGCCCGGCCGGGAGCGGCTGGTAGGCGAGCAGCAGGGCCGTGTCGAACAGCTGCGTGAGCGTCTCCACCCGGATCACGCCCGCCTGCTCGAACAGCGCCCGCACGCTGGCCTCGTCGATGGGTGCCGCGCTCGCCGCCAGTGCGGCGGTGGGCCCGGAGTGGCGCCCGCTCTTCACCGCGACGATCGGCTTGGTGCGGGCGAGCCGTCGCGCCAGCCGGGCGAACTTACGCGGGTTGCCGAACGTCTCGAGGTAGAGCAGTACGACATCGGTGTTCGGGTCTGTCTGCCAGTACTGCAGCAGGTCGTTGCCCGACAGGTCGGCCCGGTTGCCCGCCGAGACGAACGTGGACAGGCCGAGGCCGCGCCCCTTCGCCGCCGCGAGGATGGCGATGCCCAGCGCGCCGGACTGCGAGAAGAACCCGACCCGGCCCGCGCCCGGGAGATCGGGGGCGAGCGTGGCGTTGAGCCGCACCGCGGGGTCGTTGTTGACCACCCCGAGCGCGTTCGGCCCGATCACCCGCATGCCGTGCGCCCTGGCCTCGGACACCAGGCGCCGCTCCGCGACGACACCGCTCCCGCCGACGTCGGCGAACCCCGCGCTCACCACGACGAGCGTGGTGACCCCCTTCTCGAGGCAGGAGTCCATCACCTCGTCGATGTTGGCGGCGGGTACCGCGACGACGGCCAGGTCGACCTCGTCGGGGATCTCGGTGACCGACGCGTAGGCCCGCACCCCGCGCACCGACCGCGTGGCCGGGTTCACCGGGTAGACGGGCCCGGTGAAGTTGCCGCGCAGGAGGTTGGCGAGCACGGCGTGCCCGATCTTCGACGGGTCGGTGGACGCCCCGATGACGGCCACCGACGTGGGGTGGAGCGCGTTGTGCACGCTGCGGGCCTCGGCGCGCTGCTCCCGGGAGTCGCGGACGGCGAGCGAACGCTCCGTGGGGTCGATGTCGAACTCGAGGTGCAGCACACCCTCGGCGAACTCCCGGCTCACCTGGTACCCGGCGTCCCGGAAGACCCGGACCATCTGGTGGTTCTCCACCAGCACCTCGGCCTCGAACCGGCGCAGGCCGTTCTCGCGCGCCGCGGCCGCGAGGTGTTCGAGCAGGATCGAGCCCAGCCCACGCCGCTGGTGGTCGTCGCGGGCGACGAACGCGACCTCGGCCGCCTCGACCCGCCCGTCGGGCCCCGTCCCCAGCCCCTCGTAGCGGCCCACGGCGATGATGTCGTCGCCCAGCAGGCAGATGAGCGCCACCCGCGTGCGGTGGTCGACGGTGGTGAACCGCTCGAGGTCACGCGGGGGGATGCGCGGGTAGGGGCCGAAGTAGCGCAGGTAGCGGGTGCGTTCCGAAAGGCTCTGGTGGAAGCGCAGCAGCGCGTCGGCGTCGCCAGGCACGATCGGGCGGAGGTGCACGATGCCGCCGTCGGAGGCCACGACGTCGGCCTCCCAGTGCTGCGGATAGCCGGGCCGGGGGGCCGCGGGTGCCGTGCCGCTGGTGGTGTCGCCGCCGGTGGTGCCGCTCGTGGTCATGCCCGTCAGTCCCTCGGGTCGTCGGGGTCGAGGCCGTACAGCGGGAAGACCGCCCGCCTGGTCTCCAGGACGGCGGTGTCCACGCGGTCGGCGCCCTCGGTCCAGGGGATGTACCCGGTGTCGCCGCCGTCGGTCATCGAGATCGGCAGCTGCCGGCCGGTGAGGCTCGCGGTGTGGGCCACCCAGCCCGCGGGCAGCGGACGGTCCGGCCCGACGTCGCGGTCGAGCACGGTGGCGATCAGGTGGGTCCAGGACCGGGGCACCACCCGGAAGAGCCCGTAGCCACCGCCGCCCACGGCGAGCCACTTGCCACCTGCGGTGTGGGTGGCGAGCTCCCGCAGCGCCCGGTAGATGGTGCGGTGGCCGTCGACCGTGAGCCCGAGGTCGGCGAGCGGGTCCTCGACGTGGGTGTCCACGCCGCACTGCGTGACGAGGATCTGCGGCCGGAACTCCGCGAGGAGCGACGGCACCACGGCGTGGAAGGCGCGCAGCCAGCTCGCATCCGGTGTGCCCGGCGGCAGCGGGATGTTGACCGCGCGTCCCGCGGCCTCCCCCTCGCCGTATTCGCCCGGCCATCCCGTGCCCGGCCAGAGCGTCATCGGGTGCTGGTGCAGCGAGATCGTGAGCACGCGGGGGTCGGCGTAGAACGCGGCCTGCACGCCGTCACCGTGGTGGACATCGACGTCGACGTAGGCGATGCGGTCGAACCCGTGGTCGAGCAGCCACGAGATCGCGACCGCGCAGTCGTTGTAGACGCAGAACCCCGCCGCGTGGTCGCGCATGGCGTGGTGCAGCCCGCCGGCGATGTTGACGGCGCGGTCGGCCCGGCCCTCGGCGATCTCCCGCGCGGCGAGCAGCGACCCGCCGACGACGAGCGCGCTGGCCTCGTGCATCCCGAGGAAGATCGGGTTGTCGTCGGTGCCGAGGCCGTGGCCCACGCCGAACGGCTGCTCGGGCGCCGACTTCACGGCCGTGAGGTACGACGGGACGTGCACCCGCTGCACCTCCTCGTCGGATGCCTGCTCGGGCTGCAGCGGCTCGATGCCCTCGAGCACCCCCAGCTCGGTGGCCAGCCGCATCGTGAGGTCCAGCCGGACCGGGTCGAGCGGGTGCTCGTCGCCGAGGTCGTAGCCCATGAAGTCCTCGGTCCACACGACCGCCGCCCGCACGCTCACGGCACCGCCCCGGTGGCCACCGGCCGCCCCGGGTCGGCCGACCAGTTCGACCACGACCCGACGTACAGCGCGACCGGCCGCTCCGGCGGGCGGAAGCCCGCGTGCTCCGCGGCGAGCACGAGCGCGGTGGCGGTGGCGCCCGACCCGCAGTAGGCCCCGACCTCGCCCTCCCCCGCCTCCGCGAGCCCGGCCAGCCACTCGGCCAGCGACACGGGAGCGAGCCACCGCCCGTCGGAGCCGAGGACGTCGGTGGCCGGCGCGTTGCGGGCACCCGGGATGTGGCCCGCCTTGGGGTCGACCGGCTCGTGCTCACCGCGGTAGCGCTCCGGTGCGCGGGCGTCGAGCAGCACACCGCTGCGGGCGAGCGCGGCCGCCTCGTCGGCGTCGAGCACCGGCATGCCGCCGGGCCGCACCGCGACGTCGCCGGGTGCCGGGCGCGAGGGCTCGGCCGTGGTGGGCAGCCCCGCCTCCACCCAGCCGCGGAACCCGCCGTCGAGCACCGCGACGCGGCCCGCGGCGAACCCCGCCCACCGCAGCAGCCACCAGGCCCGCGCCGCCTGCACGCCCTGGGCGTCGTCGTGCGCGACGACCAGCGACGCGTCCCGCACGCCCGCCCCGCGCAGCGCGGCCTGCAGCCGCTCGACCGACGGCAGCGGGTGGCGACCCGCCGGGCCCGGAGGGTCGGCGAGGTCGGTGTCCAGGTCGAGGAAGGCGGCGCCCGGTATGTGCGCGGTGTCGTGGTCGGGCTTCGCCGGCGGGCCGCCGAGCCGCCACCGCACGTCGAGCACCACCGGTCGCCGCGCCGGATCGGGATCGGCGAGAAGCTCCGCGAGCCGGGAGGGAGCGAGTAGGGGATCCATCGGTGCGAACACCCGGTCATCCTGCCCGGGATGGCGGGGCGGCTGCGAGCCGTTGCACCGATAGAATGGGGCCTTGACGGAAGGGCTGGGGGCGTGAACGAGCTCATCGATACCACCGAGATGTACCTCCGCACGATCTACGAACTCGAGGAGGAGGGCGTCGTACCGCTGCGCGCGCGCATTGCGGAGCGGCTCGCCCAGAGCGGGCCGACGGTGAGCCAGACCGTGGCCCGGATGGAGCGGGACGGGCTGGTGGTGGTGGCCGGCGACCGGCACCTCGAGCTCACCGAGGCGGGGCGTGGGCGCGCGGTGGCCGTGATGCGCAAGCACCGGCTCGCGGAGCGGCTGCTCGTGGACGTGATCGGGCTCGAATGGGAGTTCGTGCACGCCGAGGCCTGCCGCTGGGAGCACGTGATGAGCGATGCGGTGGAGCGCAAGCTCGTGACGCTGCTCGACAACCCCACGATCTCCCCGTACGGCAACCCCATCCCCGGCCTCGACGAGCTCGTGAACACCCTCGACACCGCCGCCGCGGCGCGTTCCGCCTCGGCGCCCCCGGTGCTGGAGGTGGGCCTGCAGCGGCTCGACGAGTTCGCCCGCCGCGGTGGTGGCCCGGTGGAGGTGCGCCGCATCGCCGAGCACGTGCAGGTGGACGCCGACCTCATGGCCGACCTCAAGTCGGCCGGCATCGTGCCGGGGCAGGACGTGGACGTGGACGCCATCTCCCGCTTCGGTGACGCCGTGACCGTGGCGAGCCACGGCGCCTCCTCGTCGGTGGCGCCGCTCATCGCCCATGCGGTGCTCGTGCGGGCTCGCTGACCCCAGCCCTGACCGCGACCCTCCGGGGGCGTCGGGGCGCGCCGTGAGACGGTGGGCCGCGCCGCGCGGCGACCGGGCGACGCGCGCCGAACCCCGAGGAGGACTTCCGTGAAGCTGCTCGTGACCGGTGGGGCAGGCTACGTCGGCAGCGTGTGCGCCGCCCACCTGCTGGACGCGGGCCACGACGTGACGGTGCTCGACGACCTGTCCACGGGGCACAAGGACGCCGTGCCGGACGGCGCGCGGTTCGTGGAGGCCGAGCTCGCAGCCGCCGCCGACGACGTGCTCGCCGAGGGGTTCGAGGGCGTGCTCCACTTCGCGGCCAGGTCGCTCGTGGGCGAATCGGTGCAGCGGCCGGAGCTGTACTGGAACGGCAACGTGGTGACGAGCTTCCGGCTGCTCGAGGCGATGCGCCGCCACGGCACCCCCCGGCTGGTGTTCTCCTCCACCGCCGCGACGTACGGCGAGCCGGAGCAGGTGCCGATCCGCGAGGACGCGCCGACCAGGCCGACCAACCCGTACGGCGCGAGCAAGCTCGCGATCGACCACGCCATCGGCTCCTACGCGGTGGCGCACGGGCTGGCCGCGGTGAGCCTGCGGTACTTCAACGTGGCGGGGGCCCACGGCGCCTTCGGCGAGCGGCACGCGGTGGAGACCCACCTGATCCCGCTCGTGCTGCAGGTGGCCTCGGGCACCCGCGACGCGGTGCAGGTGTACGGCGAGGACTGGCCGACCCCCGACGGCACCTGCGTGCGCGACTACATCCACGTGGACGACCTCGCCGACGCCCACCTGCTGGCGCTGCAACACGCGCAGCCGGGGCGGCACGCGATCTACAACCTGGGTTCGGGCAGCGGCTTCTCGGTGCGCGAGGTGGTGGAGGCCTGCCGCACGGTGACCGGGCACCCGATCCCCGCGGTGTCCGCCCCCCGCCGCGCCGGCGACCCGGCGGTGCTGATCGCCTCGAGCGAGGCGGCCAGGACGGAGCTGGGCTGGCAGCCGCACCGCACCGACCTCGCCACGATCGTGGGCGACGCCTGGGAGTTCACCCGCAGCAGGACGGCCTGACCGGAGGCCGGGCAGGTCGTTCACCGCGCGTCCCGGGCGCCGAGCAGCGTCTCGCGGATCCGGGACGGCCGGATCCCGGCCGCGGCGCAGCGGCGGACCAGCCCTGCGAAGGCGTGCCCCGGCCACGCCCGCTCGGCGCGGTCGAGCGCGATGTTGGCCAGCGCACCGTCGCCACGCAGCAGCGCCGAGACCGCCAGCAGCGCTGCGGGCTCGGCCGCTTCGGGATCGGGCATCTCCCGGACGAGTGCCGCCCACAGGTGTTCGGCCGCCGCCCCGTCCTGGCCTGCGCTGCGCTCCAGCGCCCAGGCGCGCACCTCGGCGATCCCGAGCGCGGTGGCCAACGCGACGACCCCGTCGTCGGAAAGGGCGAGCCGACCGGCCGCGGCGTCGGTGATCGCGGCGTCGACGACGGACAGGCCCGCTCCGGGTTCGAGGACGACCCCGCCGGGGTCCCCCTCGAGCGCCGCGTCCGCGGAACGGATCAGCCGCTTCTCGCGGCGCCGGATCACGGCAGGATCGGCGGGAGCGATCAGCGCCTCCAGCGCGGCCCGATCGGCGTGCACCACCCTGCCCTCCGCCACCATGGCGGCCAGGAACGGCGTGGTGGACGGGTCTGGGACCGTGCCCGCGCAGCCGCACGGCTGGTAGCAGGCCCAGCGGGCTCCACCGGCGGTGCACGCGGCCCACATCAAGGCCTGTATCGGCACGTGCCGCGCCTCGAGCGCCGACTCGACGTGGCTCGCGAGCAGCGAATGCCGGGGCGGCCCGGGTGGATCACCGGAATCGCTCACGAGTACGGCGATGGCCCCCGCGGGTTCGTCGAGCAGCAGGCCGCTCACCGCGGACGCGACGATGAGCTCGGCGTGTTCGGCGTACTGCGGGTGCTCGGGCGGAGGTAGGTCGACGCGCAACGTGAGACCCAGCCTGCGACCCGACTGACCGCCGGTGGCCATCAGGACGAGCGACTCGCGGGGGTGGAACCCGAGCATGGCCGGGACCGCGGCCACCAGCTCGCCCTGGTCGCGGACGCGCAGCGCGGGGCGGTGGTCGACCGGGAAGGCGGCGGGAGGATGGTCGGCGGGAGGCGTCATGCGGCGAGGATGCGTGGCGAGGGCGGGCGATGGGGGCGTTGCTCCGTTCGGCTGTGGGCAACGTGCGGCGGAACGGCCGAATCTCCGGCGTTGTGGACAACCGGCGCTCCGTAGCGCGGCTCTCGTCGGTCATGTCGTCGCCGGTTGTTAACCTCCCGCGCTTGCCGCGCGGCGCGAGTGCGGCGACGCTGTCCCCGTGCGGTGCGTCGATCGCCCGCCGACCCTTGGGGAGGACCGCCGGGTGTACGACTACGACCTGCTCGTGATCGGGTCCGGGCCGGGGGGCCAGAAGGCCGCGATCGCGGGTGCGAAGCTGGGCAAGCGCGTCGCCGTGGCGGAGCGGCGCAACATGATGGGCGGCGTCTGCGTCAACACCGGCACGATCCCGTCGAAGACGTTGCGGGAGGCGGTGCTGTACCTCACCGGCTTCGCGCAGCGGGACATGTACGGCGCGAGCTACCGGGTCAAGAGCGAGATCACCATCTCCGACCTGCTCGCCCGCACGCAGCACGTGGTCGGCCGCGAGGTCGAGGTGGTCCGCAACCAGCTGCTCCGCAACCACGTCGAGCTCATCGGCGGCACCGCTCGCTTCGAGGACGAGCACACGGTCACCGTGCAGGGCGAGGCGCGGGGCGACCGCAGCACCGTCACCGCCGAGAACATCGTGATCGCCACCGGCACGAAGCCGGCCCGCCCCGCCGAGGTCGAGTTCGACGACGAGCACGTGCTCGACTCCGACGGCGTGCTCAAGCTGCAGCGGGTGCCGGGATCGATGGTCGTCGTCGGCGCCGGAGTGATCGGGATCGAGTACGCCTCGATGTTCGCCGCCCTCGGCACCCGCGTCACGGTGGTCGAGAAGCGGCCGGCGATGTTGGACTTCTGCGACCCCGAGGTGGTCGAGTCGCTCAAGTTCCACCTGCGCGACCAGTCCGTCACCTTCCGGTTCGGCGAGGAGGTCGAGAAGGTCGAGGTGACGCAGCGCGGCACCGTCACGAGCCTGGCCAGCAGCAAGCGGATCGCGGCCGACATGGTGATGTACTCGGCCGGCCGCCAGGGCGTGACCGAGGAGCTGGACCTGGCGAAGGCGGGCCTGTCGACCGACAAGCGCGGCCGCATCACCGTCGACAAGCAGTACCGCACGGATGTTCAGCACATCTTCGCCGTCGGCGACGTGATCGGCTTCCCCGCGCTCGCGGCCACGAGCATGGACCAGGGCAGGCTCGCGGCCTACCACGCGTTCGGCGAACCGGCCCGCGAGCTGCAGGAGCTCCAGCCGATCGGCATCTACACGGTGCCGGAGATCTCCTACTGCGGCCGCACCGAGGCGGAGCTGACGTCCGCGGCCATGCCCTACGAGGTGGGGATGTCGCGCTACCGGGAACTGGCGCGCGGCGCGATCGTCGGCGACTCCTACGGCATGCTCAAGCTGCTCGTCTCCACCGACGACCGCACGCTGCTCGGCGTGCACGTCTTCGGCACCGGCGCCACCGACCTCGTGCACATCGGGCAGGCGATCATGGGCTGCGGCGGCACCGTCGACTACCTCGTCGACACCGTGCTGAACTACCCGACGCTCTCCGAGGCGTACAAGGTGGCGGCCCTCGACGCGACGAACAAGATCCGCGCGCTGGAGGTGTTCGAGAACGATCCGGTCTAGGCCGTAGATCATGATGTCTGTGCCTTGACGGATTGGGCGCTGTCCGGGCTTGATCAGCGCTCGCGGTTCTCCGGCCGCTCCTGGAGGCTGACCCGATCCAGGCGCCGGGCGCTGGCCCGTGATCGGCGGTATCGGTCGTCCATGGTTGTGGCAACGACGATGCGCACCCGATAACGGCAGGGCAGGACCTCGATCAAGGGCTGATGGTCGCTGTTGAAGATCGACTAGCGACCATTTCGCCTTGATCGCCGAACGCCGGCGCGGCCGATCATTCGTGGGCGCGGGACCGCCGGGCGGTGTCGCGGCAGTTCATCTCTCGTGGGCAAGCCCGCGCACCTCGGGGCCGGATGCCATCCTCGCCCGGGGCGACGCAGTCGGTGGGTCCCGCAGTGGTCGTCGATCCGGCGCACGCATCTCTCCGTGTGCCGGTGTGACGGCCGGCGGAGTCGCGGGACGATCGGGTCGTGGTGGTCGCAGCACTGCTGGCGCTGGCCGCGAGCGTCGCCTACGGGTCGAGTGATCTCGTGGCCGGGCTCGCGGCCCGCCGCGCCCGCCCGATCGCGATCGCGTTCTGGGGCCACCTGGCGGGAACGCTGGTCGTCGGCACGCTCGCGTGGTCGGTGGCGGGTGCGCCGCCGCTGGGTGGTCTGGTGTTCGGGCTGGTCGGGGGTGCTGTCGCGGCCGTCGGGCTGGTGCTGTTCTACGGGGCGTTGGCCCGCGGGTCGGTGTCGATCGTGGCGCCGCTGGCCGCGGCCGGGGCGGTGGTCCCGGTCTCGGTGGGCGTGGCTCGCGGCGAGGTGCCCGGCGCTCTCGGGTGGGTGGGCCTGGCGATCGCGGTGCTCGGCGTGGTGGTGCTCGCGACGGCGCTGGGGCCCCAGACCGCCGAGCCGAACCCACCCTGCGCCGGCGCCCGTCCCGGCTGCCCGGACGAGGGCGCCGCCCGGTCGCCGCGGATCCCGCCGACGCTGGCCGCCCTGCTCGCCGCCGGAGCCTTCGGATCGGCGTTCGTGCTGATCGACCTCGGTGGCTCCGGCGGGACGGCACCGCTGTGGGTCGCGGCGGGGCTGCAGACCGGCGGCTTCCTCGGTCTGCTGCCGATCGCGCTCGCCGGGCCGTTGACGCGGTTGGCCGTGCCCCGTGCGGCGCTGCCCGTGCTGCTCGTCTCCGGGCTGCTGGCCGCGGCAGGCGACGTCGCGCTGGCGATCGCGTTCACCCAGGGGGACATCGCCGTCGTCAGCGTCCTGGCCTCGCTGGACTCCGCGGTGAGCGTGCTGCTCGCGCGAATGATCCTGCGCGAGAAGCTCTCGCTGCGTCAGGCCGCTGCCGTGCTCGCCGTTCTCACCGGCGCGGTGCTGCTCGCCGCGACCTGAGACACGAGACCCGGACGGTGGGTCAGCCCGAGGCGCGCGTGATGAGCTCCCACGGGGCCGCGAGTTCCGCACCGGGCAGCGGCGTCGGGGCGTCCAGGCGTTCGAAGAGGCGGGTGACCTCGCGGGAGAAGTCGAGGGCGGCGGCTCCGACGCTGGTGAGGGGCGGGGAGATCATCAGGCCTTCGGGGATGTTGCCGATGCCGATGACGGCGAGCCGGTCGGGCACGGTGACGCCGAGGTCGCGGGCCGCCCAGATGCCGTCGATCGCGGCGCGGTCGGTGGCGGAGACCAGCGCGGTCGGCGGGTCCGGGCGGCGCAGGAGGTCGCGGACGGCGGCGTAGGCGTCGGGCCGCGAGTCGGCGACGGCCCGCACGAGCCCCGCGTCCTCCGCGATGCCGTGGGCGGCGAGGCCGTCCCGGTAGCTGCGCAGCTTGACGTCGGCGAGCGGGCCGCCGTGGTCGTCGGCGTGGCCGAGGAAGGCGATGCGGCGGTGGCCGGCGGCGATCAACCGCTCGATCGCGGCGCGGCAGGCCGTCAGGCGGTCCTGGCGGACCACGTCGAAACCGTCGGGCTCGAGGTCGTCGTCGAACACGACGAGCGAGCGGCCCTGCGCGGCCAGCGCAGCGAGCTCGGCGCCGTCGAGCGGACAGTCGTGCAGCAGGACGGCGCCGTCGATGTAGCGCTGCCGCAGGATCCGCAGGATCGCCGCCGTCGAGGCGCCGGTGATGACCGGGAGCGCGACGACCGCGAACCCCCGGTCCGCGGCGGCCACCTGCAGCTCCTCGGCCAGCCGGTCCGACCACGGGCTGGACGGCGCGGGGTACATCAGCGCGACGACGTCCGTGCGCTGCCTGCGCAGGCTGCGGCCGGCCTGGTCGAGCTGGTACCCGGTCTCGGCGACGGCGCGCAGCACGCGCTCCCGCGTCTCCGGCGGCGGCGGTTTGGCCCCTCCCCCGCGGCCGGAGAGCACGTAGGAGACCGTGGCGGTGGAGACGCCGGCGCGCTCGGCGATGTCGCGCTGGGTGGGTCGGCGCGGCGGCACGCCTCGACAGTAGCCGACCTCGGCCCACCGTCTTTACAGGTGAGGCCGCAGCCCCTACGGTGCGCTGTTAATCGAATAACACACTGGGGAGCAGCGATGACGCAGCAACCGCACGACGCCCCACCCCGGCAGTCGATGCCGAAGGTCGCGGCGGCCAGCATGTCCGGTGCGCTGCTCGAGTGGTACGACTTCAACCTCTACGGCATCTCCGCCGCACTGGTGTTCAACAAGCTCTTCTTCCCCGACGTCGACCCGGTGATCGGCACCCTCGCCGCGCTGGCCACGTTCGGCGTCGGCTTCGTCTCCCGCCCGATCGGCGCCCTGATCTTCGGGCACTTCGGGGACCGGCTCGGGCGCAAGAAGGTGCTCGTCACCACGATGATGATCATCGGGAGCGCGACGTTCCTGATCGGCCTGCTCCCCGACTTCCACACGGTCGGCTTCTGGGCACCCACCCTGCTCGTCCTGCTGCGCCTCCTGCAGGGACTGGGGCTCGGCGGGGAGTTCGGCGGGGCCTCGCTGCTCGCCGTCGAGCACGCGCCCCGGCACCGCCGCGGATTCTGGGGCAGCCTCCCCCAGTGCGGCGGCGCCACCGGCTACCTCATCGCCGTGTCCGTGGTGGGGCTGTTCACCGGCCTGCCCGAGGACCAGTTCCTGAGCTGGGGCTGGCGGGTACCGTTCCTGTTCAGCGCCGTGCTGCTCGTCGTCGGCCTGATCGTCCGGCTCAAGATCGAGGAGACGCCCGCGTTCCAGGTGGTGCGGGACACCGGGCAGCAGGAGCGCATCCCGCTGCTCACGGCCCTGCGCCGGTACCCGCGCAACATCGCGGTTGCCTTCGGCGTGCGCATCGGCGAGGCCGGTACGTCGCAGATCTACCAGCCGTTCGCCATCAGCTACGTCACCACGAGCCTCGGGTACGGCCAGGGCGTCGCGCTGACCGGGATCGTGTTCTACAACCTCGTCGGCCTCGCCCTCATCCCCGTGGCGGGCGCGCTCTCCGACCGCATCGGCCGCCGGCCCATCTACCTCGCGGGCGGGATCTTCGTCGTCGTCACCGCGTTCCCCTACGTCTGGCTGCTCGAGTCCGGCTCGACGGCGCTCGTGTGGTGCGCGATGGCGCTGGTCGGGCTGGGCGGCGCCGTGTGCATGTCCAGCCTGCAGCCCACGCTGTTCGCGGAGATGTTCGGCGTCGGCGTGCGCTACTCCGGCATGTCCTTCGCCTACCAGCTCTCGGCCATGGTGGCCGGCTTCGTGCCGGCGATCGTCACCTCGTTCCTCGTGGCGTCGGGCGGGGCGAGCTGGCCGGTCGCCACCGTCGCCGTGGTGCTCGGGCTGGTGTCCGTGGTCTCCACGCTCTTCCTGCGCGAGACCCGCACCGTCGACACGTCCGAGCTCGAAGCCCGCCGAGAGGTGCATGCGTGACCAACGTCCTCGTCTTCTTCACCGACCAGCAGCGCTTCGACACCACCGGAGTGCACGGCAACCCCCACGGGCTGACGCCACACTTCGACCGGATGGCGCGCGAGGGCGTGCACGTCGAGCGGTCGTTCACCTGCCAGCCGGTGTGCGCGCCGTCGAGGTCGGCACTGCAGACCGGCCGCTGGCCGACGGCGACCGGCTGCTTCCGCAACGGCATCCCGCTGCCGGTGGACGAGCCGACGCTGGCCCACCGGTTCGCCGCCGCCGGCCACGAGACCGCCTACATGGGGAAGTGGCACCTCGCCGACGACGACGTCGCCGGTCCCGTGCGGCCCGAGCAACGCGGCGGCTACGAACGGTGGCTGACGTCGAACCTGCTCGAGTTCACCTCCGACGCCTACGAGACCACCCTCTACGACGAGCACGGCGACCGGCACGACCTGCCCGGATACCGCGCCGACGCCCTCACCGACGCCGCGATCGACTACCTGCGGCAGGATCGGGACCGGCCGTTCTTCCTGTTCCTGTCCTACCTGGAGCCGCACCACCAGAACAGCCGCGACGACTACCCCGCGCCCCACGGCTACGCCGATCGCTACGCCGACCCGTGGCTCCCCGGTGACCTCGAGGCCCTCGATGGCAACACCCGTGAACACCTCGCGGGCTACTACGGCATGGTCCGGCGGGTCGACGAGTGCCTCGGTCGGGTCCGCGACGCGCTCGAGGAGCTCGGCCTGGCCGACGACACGGTGGTGCTCTACACGTCCGACCACGGCTGCCACTTCAAGACGCGCAACGACGAGTACAAGCGCAGCTGCCACGACGCGTCCATCCGAGTGCCCACCGCGTTGACCGGGCCGGGCCTCCGCACCGCGGAGCCGGTGCGGAGGCTGGTGAGCCACCTCGACCTGCCGCCGACCCTGCTCGACGCGGCCGGGCTCCCGGTGCCGCCGGAGATGGACGGCCGGTCGCTCCTGCCCGTCGTGCGCGGCGAGCCGGACCCGCGACCCGACGACGTGCTCGTGCAGATCAGCGAGTCACAGGTCGGGCGGGCCCTGCGGACGCCGCGGTGGAAGTACGCCGTGGAAGCGCCCGGAGCTGACGGGTGGGCGACGCCGGCCGCCGAGCGGTACGTCGACGCCCACCTCTACGACCTGGCCGCCGACCCGCACGAGCTGCACGATCTCGCAGACAGCCCGGCGCACGCGGACGTGCGCGCCGAGCTGCGCGACCGCCTGGAGGAACGGATCGTGGAGGCCGGTGAGAAGCGCCCGGTGATCGAACCGGCGCGGTAGTGCCCTCCACGGGCACTTCGCACATCCTGCATGGGCTTCGCATAGGGCGGGCCTTGTGCGGAGTCGGTGCCGGGTGTGCGAAGTCGGCTCGCGCCTCGCCTGTGGGACCGCCTCAGTAGCCGATGCCGTGCTGGTCCAGCCACGGGCGGGGGTTGATCTTCTTGCCGCCCGGGGTGGTGACCTCGACGTGCAGGTGGGGGCCGGTGGAGTGGCCGCGGTTGCCCACCTCGGCGATCTCCTCGCCGGCCGCGACCTTCTGCCCCATGCTCACGAGGGACCGGTTGATGTGGCCGTAGGTGGTGATGGTGCCGTCGTCGTGGCGCACCCGAACCCACAGGCCGAAGCCGCTCGCGGGGCCGGAGTCGATCACGGTGCCGGCGAGCGGCACGTGGATGGGGGTGCCGATCGGAGCGGCGATGTCGACGCCCTCGTGGGCGCGGCCCCAACGGCCGCCGAACCCGGACGTGACGCGGCCGGTGACCATCTGGACGGCGCCGCCTGCGGACGCGGTCTCGGCCGCCTTGGCCGCCTCCGCGGCCTTTGCCGCCTCGGCTGCCTTGGCAGCGGCCTCGGCGGCACGGGCCGCCTCGGCCTCGGCGGCTGCCCGCTGCAGGTCGGCGGCCTTCACCAGCGACGCCGCGTCGGCGACGGGGAGATCGGCGGGCACGTCGGCCACCGCGGGGACGACAGGGGTGAACGCCATCGAGGCCGCGTCGGTGATGTCGAACGTGTCCGATGCCGCCGCGGAGGCGGGTTCGGTGCCCATGAGCTCTTCGACGGCGACGCGCAGGGCGGCACCGTCCGCGGCGACGGGGAGGGTCTGGGCGAGCGCGTGCTGAGCCGTGGCCGCGAGCGCTCCGCCGGCCACGACGGTGGCGACGAACCGTGCGGGCAGCGACGAGGCCAGCTGCTGGACGGGGACCGACCGGTGGGCGCCACCGACCCCCGCTGCCGCCAGTGCGGCGGACAGCGGGGGCCCGAGGTGTGCGCGCCGGCCCTGGGGGGAGCGGTGCCGAGCCACGACCTTTCCTTCCGGATCTCGTGGCGACCAGGCCCGGACGTCCCGCTCGGGGGGGGGGCGGGCGGACCGTCGGGGGGCGTGCGGTCCGTGTCCGGTTTTGTGACCGGGTCGTTATCGATCCACGAGCAACGTTAACGGTCGTCGCGCGTTGAACAAGCCGGGCACGGGTCGACTGAGGCCGTTGGCGGCGGTAGCGCGACGAGCGGCAGGAACACCGCCACCCCCGATGACAGGCTCGCGGGTCGCTCGCCGTTCACCGCAAGGTCACGTCCTGTCCCCCGCCGGGCGGTCGCCCCGGGGATCGGTGGCACCGCGTCGATCGCTGCCGGTACCGACGAACGGGGCATCCTCACCTGCCGATCGCCGCAGCGGCTGCGGTGGACGGCTCCCACCGACGATCAGGATCGGAGATCGCGGCGTTCGTCAAGCGCGACGAGTCCGATCCCACACACCCGTCCAGGTACCGTGGGTCCGCCGGCGCGCGCGAGGGGGAGCGAGAGTTGTTCCGCAGGTCAGGCCCTGGAGACGAACTACCCGACGAGCGCGTCCTGGCCGCGCGCAACGCGGCCACCCACGCCTTCCTCGCCCTCGACGACGAGCAGCGCGCCGTCGCCGACGCCGTGCGCGCCGCCGCCGAGCTGGACGGCGCGTCCCGGCTCGGGCAGGAGTGGCTCGCCGTCGCCGCGGTCGGCGACGCCGCCACCAGCGCGTACCTCACCGCCACCCAGGAACACCCGCTCGACGGCAGCCGCCCCACCCGCGGCGCCCGCGAGGCCGACGAGAAGGCGCTGCGGGAGATCGAGCGGGCGCGGGAGGCGATCCGCGGGTTCCGCGACGCCCACGCGCGCGTCCTCGACGAGGCCGCGTTCGCCCGGCAGAACCTGCCGCGCACCGAGCAGGAGGCACACGCGGCGCTCGTCGCCGCGCGCACGGCCGTGCGGGACGTGGCCACGGCCGGTACCCGGTCCCGACGGGCCGAGGAACGCCTCGCCGAGGCCGAGCGGGCCGCCGGACCGGTCGCCGCGGGTACCGGGCTGAGGGAACGCAGGAACGCGGCACTCCGCACCCTGGAGCTCGCCCGTTCGGCCGCCGCACTGGCCGCCGAGGCGCCCCGCACCGCCCAGCAGGTGCGCTCGGCGCTCACCAGCATCGCCACGCGCCGTTCGGCCGCGGAGACCAAGGCGGGCCGGATCGTGCCGGCGCTCTCGGCGCTGCGGCGGGAGTTCGCCGAACCCTGCTCCCGCGACCTGACCGATGCCGAGGCCGCCGCCCGCGCCGCCATCGGCGACGCCGAGCACGCCGCCGCCGACGCCGGGCGCCTGGCCGACGCCGGCGACTGGGACGAGGCGGCGGAGCGGGTCACGGCCGCCCGCTCGGCGCTCGCCCGTGCCGAGGAACGGCACGACGCGGTGGTGGACCGGCTCGCCGCGCTGCGCGACGTCCGCGCCGATCCGGCCCGGTACGCCGCCGACGCCCGCTTCGTGCTGCGCGACGCGCAGCGGCTCGTCGTCGACCGTGGCCTCGTCGGTGCGTTCGGGCCGGTCCTCGACGCGCAGGCGGTGCGGCTCGAGAACGCCCAGCAGCGGCTGAGCGGCGTACATCCCGACTACTGGTTCTACCTCACCGAGCTGAGGGGCATCCGGGAGCGGGTGCGCGACGTCGTCGCCCGGGCCCGCTCAACGACGGGCGGCGGACAGCCGCACGGGCGGTCTCGCGAGTGAGCCGACCGCCGCGGCCACACCCACCACGAGGGCGATCATCTGCACCCACTTCCCCACCGTGACGAGGGCGTTCTGGTTGCCGAACATGTTCGCGACGTCGCCGACCACGAAGAACCCCACGAGGATGAACCCGCCGGCCACCAGCGAGATCACCGGCGCCCACCGCACGGGGAGCAGGGCGGCGAGGCCGGCCACCAGGAGGATCAGCATCCCTGGTGGGACGACCGGGTAGTCCCAGCCGCCCAGGATCTGGATCGGGATCCCGATCGCGGAGACCACGAGGCTGACGAGGACCGTGCGCCGCAGGCGGTCGGCGAGGATCCGGAACATGGCTACCCCCCAAGCTGTGTCGACCCACTCCTGTGAGCCGAACCCGACGCTAGGGACGGCGGCGGCCGGGCACGTCCGTTCAGGAGCGGCACCGGCGCTACGCAGATCCGCGTAGGTCGGGTCGGGCGAGGTCCGGGGCCCGCGGCGGGCCGCTAGCCTCGGCGGTCGTGATCCCCCGGGCCGGGCGCGGCGCGTTGCCGAGCGGACGCGTCGCCGTCGCGGCCGCGGTGCTGGCCGTCGTGGTGCTGGCCGGCACCGCGCTCGTCGGCCGTCTCCAGCCGCAGGCGGTGTTCGACGCGTGGGGGGTCGCGGCGATCCTGGTGGCCGCGGCGGCGTGGAGCTGGCACCGGGTCGCGCCCGCCGCGTCCGCGGTCGCCGTCGTCGCCACCGTCGTCGGCTACGTCCTGGCGGGTCAGCCCTACGGGCCGATCCTCGGCTTCGTCGTGCTCTCCAGCTTCGCCCTCACCCGCCACCGCCTCGCCCGCGTCGCCGCGCCCGTCTGCGTCGTGGCCGGTGGGGCGCTGGCCGCGGCGCTGTGGACGCGCCTCGACACGGAGCCGCACGCGGTGACGGTGACGCTGCTGCTGGCGTGGCCGGGCGTGTTCGTCGTGGTGCCCGCCCTGGCCGGTGCGCTGACCCGGGCCCGGGCCGACGCCGTGACCCGGGAGCGCACGGCACTGCTGACCCGTGGCGCCGACGAGGAACGGCTGCGGGTCGCGCGCGAGGTGCACGACATCGCGGGACACGGCTTCGCCGTGGTGGCGATGCAGGCCGGCGTCGCGCTCACGGTGTTCGACGAGCAACCCGCGCAGGCCAGGCTCTCCCTCGAAGCGATCCGGTCGGCGAGCCAGCACGCGCTGCAGGAACTGCAGGCCACCCTCGACACGCTGCACGCGGGGGCGGCCACCGCCCGGGACGTGCCGGACCTCGTCGAGCGTGTGCGGGCCGGCGGGCTTCCGGTCGCCCTGAGCGTCACCGGCGACCCGGGGACGCTGGGCGAGCGGGAGTCGGCCACGGTCTACCGGCTGGTGCAGGAGGCGCTCACCAACGTGCTGCGCCACGCCGGTCCGACCGCGGCGGAGGTGGACGTCGACTACGGGGTGCGCGAGGTGTCGATCGCCGTCCGCGACCGGGGAACGGGCGGCGACGCGGCGCCCGGGCGGGGACTCGGCGGCCTGCGGCAGCGGGTCGAGGAGCTCCACGGCACGTTCACCGCCCGGGAGCGGCCCGTCGGCGGCTACGAGGTGTCAGCCACGTTCCCCGTGACGGCGAGTGGCCCCGCATCGCGCTTCGCGGAAGGCGCACGGTGAGCAGCTTGCGGGCCGACGCCGTCTTGCGGGGGAGGCGCGCAGGGAGCGAGGAACGAGCGACCGAGCACCGGAGGAGCAAGACGGCGTCACCGGGGCCCGCAAGCCCGCCGGAGCGAAGCGGAGGCCGATGAACACAGTGATCAGGGTCGCGCTCGCCGACGACGACGAGCTCGTGCGGATGGGCCTTCGGGTCCTCGTCGACCGCGAGGACGATCTCGAGCTCGTCGCCGAGGCGGACGACGGTGCGGGCGCGCTCGACGTGGTGCGCTCGGCCCGCCCCGACGTGCTCCTGCTCGACCTGAAGATGCCCGGCCTGGACGGGATCGGCGTGCTGCGTGCCGTCGCGGCCGACCCGCTGCTGTCGGGCACCCGGGTGATCGTCGTGACGACGTTCGAGATCGACCGCTACGTCGCCGAGGCGCTCCAGGCCGGGGCGAGCGGGTTCCTGCTGAAGAGCAACGTGCCCGCCGAGCTGGTCCGCGCGATCCGCGTCGTGGCCGCCGGCCAGGCGTTGCTCTCGCCGTCGGTGACGCGCCGGGTGGTCGGGATGTTCGGGCGGCACCTCGCCGGCCCGACGCCGCCGCGCGCCGCGTGGGACTCCCTGACCACGCGGGAACGCGAGATGGTCGCCTGGGTGGCCACCGGCCTGTCGAACGACGAGATCGCCCGCGAGCTCGTGCTGAGCCCGGACACCGTGCGCACCCACGTGAGCCGGTCGATGGTCAAGCTCGCCGCCCGTGACCGCGCTCAGCTGGTCGTCTTCGCGATCCGGCAGGGGCTGACCATTCCCGACGTCACGGGATGAGGAGGGGTGGCGGCCCCCCGACCGCCACCCCCGGCCCTCAGCGCGGCAGTGCGGGCACCGCCGGTTCGACCCGCTCGAGGCGCGGCGCCCGCGGGCCGTCGGCGTCGCACATCACCGGCGGCGGCGCTCCCGGCTCCGCCGGAACGACCCGGACCGCTCCCCCGTCCGGCAGGACGCGGGTGTCCCCCCGCTCCGGCTCCGCCCGGTGGCTCCTCCCCTCCTCCACGCGCGGATGTGCGGGCCGGGCCGGCAGCGTCCGCATCCGCTCGCGTTCCTCCTCGGTGGGCTCGCGCGTCACGATCTCACCGTTCTCGCAGGTCACGATCAGGGGACCGCGCTCGTCGTCCGGTTCGCCCGCCGAGGCCGCACCGGCCGTCGCGACCGACAGGCCCGCTGCCACCAGCACGGCCAACGCGATGCTGCGCTTGCGCATCGTTCGCCTTTCCACTCGATCTTGTGGGACGCGCCGAAGACTCGTCGCAACGGGCTGAACCGGGCCTGAACGTGCCCGAACGCGTCTTCAGGTTCACCTCAGCCGGACGCGCGAGACTGCCCACCGTGCGGATGTTGCTGGTGGACGATGAGCAACGGCTGACCGACGTGCTCGCGGGTGGCCTGGCCAACGAGGGTTTCGCGGTGGACGTCGCCCACGACGGCAGGGACGGGCTGTGGCTCGCCACCGAGAACGCCTACGACGTGATCGTCCTCGACGTGATGCTGCCGCGGCTGTCCGGCTACGCCGTCTGCCGCGAGCTGCGGACGGCGCGGAACTGGACGCCGATCCTCATGCTCACCGCGAAGGACGGGGTGCACGACGAGGCCGAGGCGCTCGACACCGGAGCGGACGACTACCTGTCGAAGCCGTTCTCCTACGTGGTGCTGCTGGCCCGGTTGCGCGCCCTCGTGCGGCGCGGCGGGCCTGCCCGGCCCGTGCAGATCGCCGTCGGGGACCTCACGCTCGACCCGGCCGGCCTGCGCTGCCGGCGCGGTGCGGTGGACATCGCGCTGACGCCGAAGGAGTTCGCCGTGCTGCACGGGCTGGCCCGGCGGGCCGGCGAGGTCGTGTCCAAGCGGGAGCTGCTCGCGCAGGCGTGGGACTTCGCATACGACGGCGACCCGAACATCGTCGAGGTCTACGTCAGCGCGCTGCGGCGCAAGATCGACGCGCCGTTCGGGCGAACGTCGCTCGTCACGGTGCGGGGCGCCGGATACCGGCTCGAGGCCGCGTCGTGAGGGCGCGCTCGCGGACATCGGTGCGGCTGCGGACGACGCTCGCGGCCACCGCCGCCGTCGCCGTCGCGCTCGGCGTCGCGTCCGCGGTGCTCGCCGGTGTGCTGTCCGGGAGCCTCGCCGACAGCGCGGCCGCGGAGGCCGAGCGCCGGGCCTCCCTGACCGCCGAACTGCTCACCGTCCCGGTACAGCGGGAGCCGGCCGCGGGGCCCCGGCTGATGGTCGCACCCGACGTCGTCGTGCGGCCCGCGCAACCGGGAGCCCCCGCCCCCGCCGCGCCGGCCTTCGGCCAGACCGAGCGCTTCGCCGTGGCGAGCCGGCCCGTGGTGACCGCGGACGGGGCGATGCTCGTGCAGGCCAGGGCGTCGCTGAACCCGGCGGCCGACGCGCTCGAGACCCTGCGCTCGGTGCTGCTGCCCGGCATCCCCGCCCTGCTCCTGCTCGTCGCCGCGCTCACCTGGCTCGCGGTCGGGCGCGCCCTCGCCCCGGTCTCGGCGATCCGCCGCGAGCTCGCCGACATCACGGCCACCGACCTGCACCGGCGCGTCCCGGTACCGCAGACCCGCGACGAGGTCCGGCTCCTCGCCGAGACCACGAACCGCACCCTCGACCGGCTCGAACTGGCCGTCGGGCGGCACCGCCGGTTCGTCGCCGACGCGGCGCACGAGCTGCGCAGCCCGCTCGCCGTGCTCCGCACCCGCCTGGAGATCGCCCCTCCCCAACCGCTCGCGGCCGAGGCCCTCGCCGACGTCGAGCGGATCCAACACCTCACCACGGACCTCCTGCTGCTCGCCCGGCTCGACGCGGGCGAGCCGCCCGAGCACGTCGAGGTCGACCTGGGACAGGTCGCCGCGGAGGAGGCCACCCTCGCGCGGCCGCGCACCGACGTCCGGGTCGACCTGCGGATCGACGCCGGGATCGTCGTGCGCGGCGCGGCGGAGCACCTGCGCCGGCTGGTGGCGAACCTCGTCGACAACGCGGTGCGGCACGCCGCCGGCGTCGTGACCGTGCGCCTGCGGGAGCGCGACGGCGACGCCGTGCTGGAGGTCGAGGACGACGGCCCGGGCATCCCCGCGGACCGGCACGAGGCGGTGTTCGACCGCTTCGCCCGCCTCGACGAGGCCAGGGCGCGGGACGCCGGCGGCTCCGGGCTGGGCCTGGCCATCGCCCGCGACATCGCCGTGCACCACGGCGGCTCGCTCGCGGTGGCGGGCGGCCCACCGGGCGCGGTACTACGGGCCCGGCTCCCGGTCGGCTGATCATGGTCGTCGGGCCGGGGCTCGATCAGCAGCTGGGCGCACCCACGGCCGCCATCTTCGATCACGACCATCTGCCCTTGGTCACCGCCGCCGGGACCCAGGATCGATCGTCCGCGCGCCATGATCGGCGCGATCGGGACATGAGCTGCGCCCATGCGGTTCATGTCCCGATCCTGCTGATCATGACGTTCGCTGAGGCCACCTCCGAGTGCCGGTGCAACGGGAGAGGCGACCACACCCTCGGTTCGCCGGCGCGCCGATCGCCCCCGGGTCCACGAGCCTCCGGTGGCGGCCCCGGGCGGTCGCCGGCCGGGCCGGCCGCGGCGAGCCGTACGTCACGGTCGCGACCACCGCGCCAGTGTGCCGCTTGGGCCGATCATGGGCCGCGAGAAGTACCTCAGCGTGGACGCGGCCGCAGCCGGGTGCTGCTCGCATCGATCACGGGTCGCACCGCTGCGCGGTTTTGTGAGCATTCGCCGGGGGATCCCGCTGCTGCGGTGGGCGCGCCGTACCCGGCCGGCCGCCGCATGCCCCGCCTCCGGCGCCGGCCTCGCGCGCGTTCGCTCCGGTTCGTCGACTCCGTCGCCTCGGGTGGATGGCCGGGTTGGGAGCACCACCGGATCCCGGGGCTGCGTCGGCGGCCGTCCCCGTCTGTCCGGCACGCCGGTTCGCGACAAGCCCGTCGCTGCCGGGTGCGCGCGGACCATCCGGTGGTCCCCTCCTCACACCCTCCACGGCCTCGGCGAGATTTCCGGTGCGTTCCGCGGAACCGGACCCGACTCATCCACCGGCTCGGCATCGAGCTACTGCGGCCCGGACCGCTCGAACGCGAGGCCTGGGACTGCACTCAGCTCTGGACGGCCGGTCGGTGCGGCGATTCGGGACCACAGGACAGTGGCGTGGGCACCCGGCGGTGCCGGTCTCGTCCACAGGCCGGCGTGCCCCCATGTCGGGGACGGCCACCCGCGCGACCCCGGGGGTCGGTGGTGCACCCGAGCCGGCCACCACCCCGAGGTGCGGGACCCGGCGTAACCCGGGAGCCGGCTGCGACCACCGGGGCGGGCGTGCACAACAGGCCGTCCCGAGGTGACCGGGCGCGCCCACCGGGGACGAACCGCGGCGACACCCCAGGCGGCCGAACCCACCGGCGGGTTCACGGAGACGACGGCCCTCCGCAGCCCCGACCCGCAGGTCCTGTGACCACACCCGTCGACCACGCCCAGCGCCCGCCCCCACGGTGACCGCGGCGTGATCCCATCGCCTCGATCCGGCAACATCCTCCAGCTGGCCGCCCCCGCACCGAAGCCGTGATCATGTCCAACCGCACCGCCTCCGGTGACGGCGCGGGCTCACGCGGTCGACGGGTCGCATCCGCCCGCTTATCTAGACCGTGAGCACCAGCTTGCCGCTGGTGTGCCCCAGCTCCCCGGCGCGGTGGGCGTGCGAGGCCCGCTCGAGCGGGAACGTCTCGGTGACGAGCACGCGCAGCCGCCGGTCGTCGACGAGGCGGGCGAGCTCCTCGAGCTCGTTGCCGTCCGGCTCGACGAGCATCGCGGTGGCGCGCAGGCCGCGCTCCGCCGCCGCGGCGAGGGCGTCCGCCGCCGCGGCCGACGGCAGGCAGATGAGGCGGCCCTCCGGGTGCAGGATGTCGAGCGAGCGGGTGGCGACGTCGCCGCCGATGAGGTCCAGCACGAGGTCGACGTGGTCGACGGCCTTCTCGAACGCCTCCGCGCGGTAGTCGATCGCCTCGTCGATGCCGAGGTCGTGCAGCAGGTTGTGCTTGGCGCCCGACGCCGTGCCGATCACGTGCGCGCCCCGCGCCTTGGCGATCTGGACGGCGAGGTGCCCGACGCCGCCGGCCGCGGCGTGCACCAGCACCCGCTGCCCCGGCTGCACGGCCGCGATGTCCACCAGGCACTGCCACGCGGTGAGCCCGGCGAGCGGCAGGCCGGCCGCCTCCACCTCGGAGAGCCCGGCGGGGCGGTGGGCGAAGTGCCGCGACGGGCCCGTCACGAACTCGGCGTAGGCGCCGGCCTGCCGCGGGAACCACGGCATTCCGAGCACCGCGTCCCCCACGACGAACCGCGTGACGCCGGCCCCGACCGCGTCGACGATGCCCGCGACGTCCCAACCGACCGTGAACGGCGGTGGCCCGAGCACCGCGGCCATCCCGGCGCCGGCACGGGTCTTCCAGTCCACGGGGTTCACGCCGGCCGCGCCGACCCGCACCCGGATCTCGGTGGGCAGCGGCTGCGGGATCTCCGCCTCGCCGAGCTCGAGCACCTCCGGTCCGCCGGTCGTCAGCTGGGTGATCACGCGCATCGTTCCCACGGCGGATGCCTACCACCGCCGCGGCCCGCACCGCGGGCTCGAACCGGCCTCGCCATCCGTTCGCGCGACGAACGGCATCCTTCCCGCGCCGGGGCTACGCCCGCAGCACCGCTTGGGTCTGGGTCACGCGCGCGGTGAGGCGGCCGCCTGCGTCGCGCAGCTCCGTGTCGGCCACGATCACCGTCCGCCCGATGTTGAGCGGCCGGGCCGTCGCCTCGACGAAACCGCTCGTCACGGGGCGGAGGAAGTTCGTCGCCGAGGTCACGGTGGCGGTGCCGGAGGCCCCGTCGGGCAGGTTGAGGAACGCGCACCACCCGCCCGCGGCGTCGGCGAGCGCCATCAGGGCCCCACCGTGGAGCAGACCGCCGGACGTGCAGCGGGTGGCCTCCCAGTCCAGTCGCAGGACGACCTCGTCCGGGCCCACCTTCAGCGCCGCCGCACCGAGCACGGCGGTGAACGGCATGGCGGCGTGCAGCTGCGCGGTGAGCTCGTCGGTCATGCCGCCACCCTGCCGGGCGGGGCGACGCCGGTCCATTACCCCCGACGTCATCGAGTGGGCGCACGGCGGGCCGCTAGCGTCGTCGCCATGACCGCCGCGACCGTCACCGCCACCTCGTTCGGCTCCATGCTGCGCGACTGGCGCCGGCGCCGCCGGCTCACCCAGCTCGACCTCGGGATCCAGGCCGACGTGTCGGCGCGGCACCTGAGCTTCCTCGAGACCGGCCGGTCCCGCCCGAGCCGGGACATGGTGCTGCTGCTCGCCGAGGAGCTGGACATGCCCCTGCGCGGGAGGAACGAGCTGATGATGGCCGCCGGGTTCGTCCCCGCGTACAGCGAGCACTCGCTCGACGACGCCGAGATGAACGAGGTGCAGCGCTCGCTCAACCGGATCCTGGAGGGCCACTCGCCGTACCCGGCCGTGCTGGTCGACGGGTCCTGGAACATGGTCGGCGCCAACCGCGCCGTCGCGCTCCTCACCGACCTCGTCGACCCCGCGCTGCTCGCACCGCCGGTGAACGTGCTGCGTGTGAGCCTCCATCCGCGCGGCCTCGCCCCGCACGTCGTCGACCTCGCCGAGTACGCGGCGCACCTGGTGTCCCGGCTGCGCCGGCAGGCCGAGCGCGCGGCCACCACCGGGCTGCGTGCCCTGCTCGACGAGCTCACCCGGTACTGCCGGGACGCCGGGCTCGACCCGAACGCCCAGCCGCGCGACCGGATCGTGCTGCCGCTGCGGCTGCGCCACCCCGACCAGGACCTCACGCTGTTCAGCACGGTGGCCGTGCTCGGCGCCCCGCTCGACGTCACGCTCGACGAGATCGCCATCGAGAGCTTCTTCCCCGCCGACGACGCCACCGGGACCTACCTGCGGGAGCGGTTCGGCTGATTCGGCCCGGAATGTCGGACGCGCCCGGCACCATGGACCGCCGGGGGTGGGGCCGGGTGGGCGAGCCACTGATCGGTGTCGAGGACATGGAGACCCCGCGGTGGGCCGAGGGCTACGCGGCCACGGCGAACGCGGGGCTACGCGCGGTGGCCGCGAAGGCGCCGGGCACGGCGGCCCTCGCCGTCCGGTGGGCGTGGCACGCGTCCCCCCGGCTCACGCTCCTCGCGGCGGTCGTGCAGCTCGCCGCCGGCGCCGCCACCGCGTTCGGCCTGCTCGCCACCGCCGACGTCTTCACCCACCTGCTCGCGCAGGGCCCCACGCCGGAGCGGCTGGTGGCGGCGCTGCCAGCCATCTCCCTGGTCATCGCGGCCGGGGCGGCGCGCGGGCTGCTCGAGGCGTCCGTCGCGGCGGTGCAGGGGGCGCTCGTGCCGCGGGTCGAGCAGCGGGCCCAGAACGAGCTGCACTCCGCGGTGATCAGCGTCGATCTCGCCGCGTTCGACGACGCCGACTTCACCGAGCTCGTCGAACGGGCCACGCAGGACGGGCCGCCGCGGGTCCGGAGCTGCGTCCAGGACACCGGCGACCTGATCGCCGCGCTGGTGTCGGTGTCGGCGGCCGTCGTCACCGCGGGCGTCCTGCACCCGGTGCTCGCCCCCGTGGTCCTGCTCGCCGCCATGCCGCGCGGCTGGGCCACCGTGCGCTCGGCCCGGCTGATGTTCGACTTCGTCGTGCGGGTCAACTCCGCGCGCCGCCGCATCGGCGTCACCAGCGCGCTGATCACGCGGCGCGACCCGGCCGCGGAGGTGCGGGCCTTCACCACGCAGGCGGTGCTGCTGGGCGAGCACCGGCGCATCGGCGACCGGATCACCGCCGAGGCCGTCCGCCTGGAACGCGACCGCACCGTCGTCCACCTGATCGGCCGCACCGTCTCCGGCGTCGGCACCGGGCTGGCCTACGGCGTGCTCGCCCTGCTGCTCTACGCCGGCGGCATGCCGCTGGCGCTCGCGGGCGCCGCCGCGCTCGCCATGCGCACGGCGGGGCAGTCCGTCGTCAACACGATCTACGAGATCAACCGCCTGTACGAGGCGAGCTTCTACCTCGACCTGTACCGGTCCTGCCTCGCCGACGTCACGCAGCGGAGCCGCGCCCGAGCCACCGGACGGCTGCGCGGCGAGCCGGCCGAGATCACCCTCGACCACGTCTCGTTCCGGTACCCGGGACAGGAGCAACCGGCCGTCGACGACGTCAGCTGCACGCTGCGGCGCGGCGAGGTGATCGCGCTCGTCGGGGAGAACGGGTCGGGCAAGTCGACGCTCGCCAAGCTCATCACGGGTCTCTACCTCGCCGAGTCCGGCACCGTCGCGTGGGACGGCGTCGACATCGCCACCGTCGACCAGAGCGAGCTGCACGAGCGCGTCGCCGTGGTGTTCCAGGACCCGCTGCGCTGGCCGATGCACGCGGAGAACAACGTCCGCATCGGGCGGCTCGACCGCCCCGACCCGGGCGGTGCGCGGCTCGCCGACGCCGCGACCCGGTCCGGCACCGACGCCGTGGTCGCCGAGCTCCCCGCCGGGTGGGCCACGGTGCTGTCGCGGCAGTTCCAGGGCGGGCGCGACCTGTCGGGCGGCCAGTGGCAGCGGCTCTCGGTGGCCCGTGGGCTCTACCGCGACGCGTCAGTCGTGATCGCCGACGAGCCCACCGCCGCGCTCGACGCCCGCGCCGAGCACGCCGTGTTCCGCGCGTTGCGGGGGCTCTCCGGCACGGGCGGCGACCGCATCACCGTGCTCGTCACGCACCGGCTGGCGAACGTCAAGCACGCCCACCAGATCCTGGTGCTGGAGCGCGGCCGGCTCGTCGAGCACGGCACCCACGAGCAGCTGATGGCCCGCCACGGCGGCTACCACGAGCTCTTCACGCTCCAGGCCAGCGCCTACACCGACGGTGACAGCGAGCAGGACACCGAGCGGGATACCGTCCCCGCATGACGGAGCTGGTGCACCTCGACGTCGCGGCGGGCGTCGCCACGATCACGCTCGACTCCCCCGCCAACCGCAACGCGCTGTCCGCGCAGCTGCGCCGGGAGCTGCTCACCCACCTGCAGTCGGCGATCGACGACGCCGGGGTGCGCGTGATCGTGCTGAGCCACACCGGGCGGGTGTTCTGCTCGGGGATGGACCTCAAGGAGTCGCGCGGCACAGGAGCCGGGGACCAGGGCGTCAACGAGATCCCGGCGATCCTCCAGCGGATCTGGACGTCGCCGACGCCGGTGGTGGCGCGCGTCGCCGGCCCGGCGCGCGCGGGCGGGGTCGGCCTGGTGGCGGCCTGCGACATCGCGGTGGCATCCGACGACGCCACGTTCGCGTTCAGCGAGGTGCGGATCGGCGTGGTGCCCGCGGTCATCTCGGTCACCGTGCTGCCCCGGCTCCTGCCCCGCGCCGCGCACGAGCTGTTCCTCACCGGCGAGACGTTCGACGGGCCGCGGGCCGTGCGGATCGGGCTGGTGAACAGCTCCGTCCCGGCGGGCGACCTCGACGCGGAGGTCGCCCGGTACGTCGAGATGCTGTGCCTCGGTGCCCCGGGGTCGCTGGCCGCCACGAAGGAGATGCTGCGCGCCGAGCGCCCGGCCGCGCTGGACGCCCGGTTCGCCGAGATGCAGGAGCTGTCCGCCCGGTTCTTCGCCGGGGAGGAGGGCCAGGAAGGCATGCGGGCCTTCGCCGAGAAGCGCAAGCCCGCCTGGGCCACGCAGCGCTAGGAGCGCGGCCCGCGCGTCACACACCAACTTCCGCGCTGGCACACCAACTGCAGTTCATGTGCCGGCACCGGAGTTGGTGTGCGAGCGGGTCAACCTTCCGTGTTACGCACGAGGGACAGCCTGCCGCGTCACGGCGTCCAACGCGGCTCCCGGCCGGACTCCGCGAGGGCCCGCTCGAACGCCGGGGCGCCGGCCGGCACCGTGACCTCGGCGCCGAACCAGCCGCCCTCCCGTCCGGACGGGGCCATCGCGAGCACGCCCTCGAGCACCACCGCCCCGAGCTCCTCGGGGACGTCGACGGTGCGGCCGGTGGCGACGGCGAGGTCCCATGCGTGCACGGCGAACTCGGCGGTCATCATCGAGCCGATCGCGGCCGCCGGCATCGGCGCGCCGCCCATGCTGGACTGGCCCTCCCACGCGGCCGGGTCGGCCCACGCCCGGGCCGCGGCGTCCGCCTCGTCCGCGCACGCCTGCGCCCACTTGTCCTCCGGCAGCCCGACGAGGTACGGGGTGCGTTCCGCACCGGTCCACGAGGAGTCCCACGGCTCCCGAGCGCCCGAGAGGCGGGCCAGCAGGAACCCGAACGCCAGGTGGTTCACGACCTCCCGCACGGCGTACTCCGCGCACGGCGACGGGGCGTCGTAGCGGGTGAGGTCGGTGTCGCGGATCGTCGCGACGGCCAGGTCGATGCTCTGGCGCATGAAGTCGGTGTGCATGCCCCGAGCCTGCCCGGCCGCATCCCCGCGGGATTGCACGAACGCGACACCCGGTGCGACCCGGTTAACCTGGTGGGGTGCTGGATGCGCCCGCGCTCGACCGTGCGCTCGGCGTGCTCGCCGACCGCCGGATCGTGGCGCTCACCGGAGCCGGCCTGTCCACCGACTCCGGTATCCCCGACTACCGCGGGCCGGGCTCGCCGCGCCGCACCCCGATGACCTACCAGGAGTTCCTCTCCGGGGACGACGCGCAGCGGCGGTACTGGGCCCGCAGCCACGTCGGCTGGGCCCGCATGGCACACGCCTCGCCGAACGACGGCCACCTGGCGCTGGCTGCGCTCGAGCGGTGCGGCGCGCTGCACGGGCTGATCACGCAGAACGTCGACGGGCTCCACGCGGCGGCCGGGAACCGCGCCGTGATCGACCTGCACGGCCGGATCGCCGACGTCGTCTGCGTGGGCTGCCGCAGGCGCGGCACCCGCGAAGCGCTGCAGGAACGGCTCGCGGCGCTGAACCCGGGTTTCGTCGAGGCGGCGGGCAACGCCGTCGAGACCGCCCCGGACGGCGACGCCGAGCTCGCCGCCGTCGACGGGTTCCGGCCGGCCCGCTGCACCGGCTGCGGGGGTGTGCTCAAGCCGGACGTCGTGTTCTTCGGCGAGAACGTGCCGCGCGAGCGGGTGGCCCGCGCCTACGCCATGGTCGACGCCGCCGCGGCGCTGCTCGTCGCGGGCTCGTCGTTGACGGTGATGTCGGGTCTGCGGTTCGTCCGGCACGCCCACAAGGCCGGCGTCCCGGTGGTGATCGTCAACCGCGGGGCGACCCGGGGCGACGAGCTCGCCACCGTGCGGGTCGACGGCGGCTGCTCGGAGACCCTCTCCGTGCTCGCCGCAGCGGCGAGCTCGGCCGCCTAACGCTTGGCCGCGCGTACCAGGAGCACACCGGCCGCCGCGACGCTCTGCGCGCCGAGCCACGCCACCCCCGTGCCGACCACGCCCAGCACCGGCATGAGGATCCAGCTCCCGGCGATGACCGCCGTCGTGATCGCCGCCGGCAGCCCGAACAGGACGCGACCGTCACGGCGCACGCGGGCGGCCCAGACCGTCGACCAGGTGACGACGTTCGGGATCGCCGACAGCACCAGCAGCACCAGCAGCACGCTGCCCTCGGCGGCGTAGGCGGGGCCGAACAGCGACAGCAACGGGTGTGCCGCCGCGGAGATGACGAGCACGGCGGGCACGAGGAGCGCCAACGCCTTGTGGATCATGCTGCGGCGGGCCGACTCCAGCTTGGCGGGGTCGGCGGCGACGTGGGCCACCAACGACTGGCCCATACCGTTGACGACCAGGTAGAGCGCGTACGCGATCTGCCAGGCGATGCCGTACACCGCGGCCGCCTCCGGACCGAGGCGGGCCAGCACGGCCAGCGGCAGCCCGAACACCGCGGCCAGCAGGAACACCGTGCCGGCGTAGTCGGCGCGGACGAACGACGCGACGTCCCGCACGGTGACCGCGGCCGGCGCCGGGCCCGCGTCCTGATCACCCGCACGCGGGAGCACCCGCGCCAGGTAGACCGTGACGATCAGGACGATCACGGCGGTGGCCGCGACCCACGAGACCGCGAGCCCGCTCCACATCCCGAGCGCGGCCGCCCCACCGAGGAACACGATCTTCAGGACGGAGAACACGAGGTTCTCCACCGGCACGAGGGTGGCCTTCTTGATCGCGGGCAGGAGGTAGTCCTGCATCACGAACATCGCCCACACCGGGGTGGAGAGCGTGAAGAACGCCACCAGTTCGGACCCGCCGAACACGGCGTGCAGCTCCGGTGCCCACCACGAGGCGCCGAGGGCGAACACGGCACCGGCCAGGGTCGCCGCCGCGACGGCCGCGGCGTAGCAGCCCACCACGAGCGCGCGGGTGTTCCGGCCCGCCACCGGCACGAAGCGCAGCAGCGCGTTGCCGAGGTTGAGCTGCGCCGCCGTGCCCAGGAGCGTCATCGCGGACAGAACGGTGCTGTTCACCCCGACCGTCGCCGAGTCGTACAGGCGGGCAGCCAGGATCCAGAACAGCAGCCCCAACCCCGACGTCAGGGCGGAGCTGAGCACGAGCGCGAGCCCGTCCCGGTGCTGAGGGGTCCGCCAGCCGCTCAGGACGCCCGAGCGCACCCGCGAGGTGCTGGTTCGGATGGGGACGGTGTCGTCCTGCAACGTCCTCATGAGCCCTTTCCGGTCGCTTCCAACTACGGGGCGTTCACCCCGAACCTGTCGCACACCCTGGGGGGTGAGTGCTGAAGCGACGCTGAGAGCAAGCTACGGGCTGAGGGCTCACTGAGAGTAAGAGATGATCATCACGTTGCCCACGGCGGGGTGGGGGTTCGCCTCAGTCGTGCCGGGTGGTCCGGCGGGCCGCGATCCGCGCGACCGCGACGTCCACGACGCGGTCGCAGAGCACCGCCGTGCCCCAGCACAGCGGCACCAGCACGATCGTGGCGAGCAGGACCTGGAACCCGAACGGCAGTTGCGTGAGCCACAGCTCGACCGCATCCCACCAGTCCGCCACCGCCCTGACCACGTCCCACACAGTAGCGCCGGCCGATCCTGACTAGATTCGCGGCATGTTCGCCGTCTACGCCGCAGAGCCCAACGCCGACGCTCCACTCGACTCGCTCACGGTGGGCGAGCGGCCTGCCCCGGAGGTGCCCGACGGCTGGGTCGCCGTGACCGTCACCGCCGCGAGCCTCAACATGCACGACCTGTGGACGCTGCGCGGCGTCGGGATCAAGCCGGACCAGTTCCCGATGATCCTCGGCTGCGACGGGTCCGGCACCCTCGAGGACGGCACGGAGGTCGTCCTGCACTCGGTGATCGGCGACCCGGCGTGGGACGGCGACGAGACCCTCGACCCCCGGCGCACGCTGCTCACCGAGAAGCACCAGGGGACGTTCACCGAGACGGTCGTGGTGCCCGCCCGCAACGCCGTCCCGAAGCCGGCTGGGCTCACGGCCGCCCAGGCGTCGGTGATGGGCACCGCGTGGCTCACCGCCTACCGGATGCTCTTCACCAAGTCGGGGCTCAAGCCGGGCCAGACGATGCTCGTGCAGGGCGCCTCCGGCGGGGTCTCCACCGCGCTGGTCCAGCTGGGCCGGGCCGCCGGGATGCGGGTCTGGGTGACCGGTCGCACGGACGAGAAGCGGGCCGTCGCCGAGCGGCTCGGCGCGCACGCCACGTTCCCCTCGGGTGAGCGGCTGCCGGAACGGGTCGACGCGGTCTTCGAGACCGTCGGTGACGCCACGTGGTCGCACTCGATGCGCGCGCTCAAGCCGGGCGGCGTGATAGTCGTCTCCGGTTCGACCAGTGGACCCAACCCCGGAGCCGACCTCCAGCGGCTGTTCTTCCTCCAGCTGCGCGTCCTCGGTTCGACCATGGGGACCCGTCAGGAGCTCGTCGACCTGCTGCGATTCGTCGAGAACGCGGGGATTTCCCCCGAGATCGGGCTCGAACTCCCGATGGATCGGGCCCCCGAAGGGTTCCGCGCGATGCTCGACGGAGATACGTCCGGGAAGATCGTATTCACCCGATGAAGCCGTTTGTCGCGCTGAATCGGCCGTTCGTCTAGGGGTTCTTGATCCTGAGAACCCCGATCGGCCCTCTCAGGACGTACAGTGTGTGACCGTGTCTGAGCCACCAAGTCGAATGGCGCCGGGGAGCACCCCCACCCCGGCGCCGCGGGTGACAGGTCTGGTCGAGCTCCTCGACCGATTGGACCGCGCCGTCGCCGCCTCGCTCTCGCCGGTCACATCGGCCGAGGGCGTCAGCCGCGACGGATGGCGGGTGCTGCTGATGCTCGCCCGCGGCGGCGGGCGGAGCATGGGCGAGATCGCCACGCACACCGCCTTGCCGGCCCCCACCGCCACTCGCGTGGTCGACCGCCTGGTCGCCGCGCAGCTGGCCTACCGGCGTACCGACCCCGTCGACCGCAGGCGGGTGCTCGTCCACCTCGCGGGTGGAGGCCGCGCGGTCGTCGAGAGAGTCTGCGGCCGGGTGGAGCGCCATGCGGTCGAGGCCCTCGGCCCCGCCCACACCCCCGAACGCGCCCAGCTCGCCCAGCTCCTCGAGGCGCTGGCGAGCCAGCCCGCCTGAACCCGCCCCCCGACAGCCCCCGAATCCCCCCGAACTACGTCCCCAACAGCTGAAGCGCCCGATCCAGCCAGGCCTGGTCCCGGACCCCCATGTACTGCCGGGCCACGGCCACCTCGGGCACCCGATCCCGCGACACGGTGGAAGCCGCCAGCAGGTCGGCCGTGGTCACCCCGTGGCCCGGCCGGTCGAGCAGGTCCACCGTGTCGCCGGCACACACCGACCCCGGCCGCTCCACGGCCAGGTACGCCCCCGGCCGCCCGGCCGCGATGAACCGCTTCACGAGATCGGGCACGCCGCGGAAGGAGGCGAACACCCGGCACGGGATGCGGGTGCTGCGCACCTGCAACACGGCCGCACCCACCCGCCAGCGCTCGCCGAGCACCGCGCCCGTGCAGTCGACGCCGGACACGGTGAGGTTCTCGCCCACACCGCCGGGCCGGAGCTCCTGGCCGAGCCCGGCCGCCCAGAAGGCGAGGTCCTCCGCCGCGTAGGCGTAGACGGCCTGGTCCGGGCCACCGTGGTGCTTGGTGTGGCAGATGGTGTCGCCCTGCACGCCCGCGGGACTCAACAGCACCGGGCCGTCGACGGCCCGCTTGTCGATGCCGGTCCTGCCGTCCGGGGCCCGCGTGTCGATGTCGTTGCGCACCACGGCGACGTTGACGGACACCACGACGCCCGTCATCGAGCGACACCCGCCGCGGCGCGGGGCGCGGTTGTGTTCGGTGCCAGCACGATCGGTGAGTTCGGTGCGGTCAGCACGCTGATCACGGTAACCGCGCGGGACGGGCGCGGCACCGGAGTTGTGAGCGGCGCGTCAGCCGCCCCGGAGGAACGCGTCGGCGGTGGCCTGCCCGGCCGCGGCGTACGGGAACGCCACGAGCAGCAGGGCGCCGATGGCGATGACGAGGAAGCGGCGCAGCCAGCCGCCGTGGACGACCAGCCATCCCGCGACGTAGGCGATCAGGAGCGGCAGGGTGATCGTGTAGAGCGCGGTGAGCTCGGCCGCGGGATCGTCGGTCGGCGGGCCACCGCCGACCGCCGTGAGCACCACCCCGACGGCGGCGATGACCACGACGCCGGACGCGAGGGCCGTCCACCTGCTCTTCGCCCGGCCCGCCACGACGCCGATGAGCAGCACCACGAGCAGTACAGCGCCGGTCACCGCCGGGGCGTAGGGCAGGAGACCGTCGACCATGCACCCCATCGTGCCCCCCGACCGGGTCATCCGGGCAGCCGCCGCGCCGAAGCTGATCTAGCGTCGAGGTGTGCGCCGCTCGACCGCCGCAACCGCCCTGCTCACCGCGCTCGCGCTGGGCGTCCTCGGCCCGCCCGCCACCGCCCTGGCCCAGCCACCGGGCAGCGATGTCGGCGCGTGCCTCGACGGGAACTGCACGCTGCGGGTGACCGGCCCGGTGAACATCCCCCTCGACGGCCGGGCCGGCCCGATCGGGCTCTCGGTGTCGTCGATCGGGCCGTTCGCGGTGGCGTTCTGGGTGCACCGGCCCACCGGAGACGGGCTCGGTGTGGTGGGCCCCTCCGGCTCCGTGCGGTTCACCTCGGACCAGGGCTCGCTCGCCGTGCGCCTGCTGGAACTCGGCGCCGACGCCGCGGTGATCGAGCTGAGCACCCAGCCTCGTGAGTCAAGGGCGCAAGCCGTCCAACACTCCTCGTCACCCACGGCCCGGCCGGTCTCCTGGTAGGCGCCGGCCCCAGCGTCAGCCGGCGATCGGGTTGATCCACTTGAGGCCGGTGAAGCGGGCGAAGTCGGTGTCGGCGGAGCAGACGCCGACACCGTGCTCGATCGCCAGAGCGGCGAGGTGCGCGTCGGGGATCATCGAGGCTCCGAGATGGTGCTCGACGATCATCCCTCCGAGCACGTCCGCATGCCGATCGGTCGGACTGGGCACCCACGCAGCCGGAGCGGCGAGCCATGCGGTGACCCGGGACCAGGCTTCGTCCGGTGGCAGCGGCCGTTCGAACGCCCGGGGGTTGGTCCGGATCCGGACGAAGGCGAGCAACGACGGCCACGGCAGGCCGATGCGGACCGGACCGTTGAGCGCCTCCGTGAGCCATTCCATCGCCGGATCGTGGTGCGGGCTCGACCGATCCTCGGCGTAGAGCAGGATGTTCGCGTCGACGATCACCGCGAGGACGGCCCGTCCAGCAGCTCGAGTGCGTCGGCGATGTCGGTCAGGTCGATCCGGGCCCCACCCGCGGAGGTCTGCTGGGAGAAGCGCGGCCTCGGGATCCCACCCTGGGCCAGCCCTCGCCGGGCCAGCTCGTTGAGGGCGGAGCTGACGCCGAGGCCGCGTTCCTTCCGGAGCCGCTCCACGGCTGCCGCCACATCGTCGTCGAGGTTGACCGTCGTCCTCACGCACCGAGGGTAGCATCATGATGCGTAGACTCACGCATCATGATGCGGCGCACTACTTCTTCGCCTTGTCCGCCGTGGACTCGGTGGACAGCGCCGCGACGAAGGCCTCCTGCGGGACCTCGACCCGACCGATGGTCTTCATCCGCTTCTTGCCCTCCTTCTGCTTCTCGAGGAGCTTGCGCTTCCGGGTGATGTCACCGCCGTAGCACTTCGCGAGCACGTCCTTGCGCATCGCGCGGATGTTCTCGCGCGCGATGATGCGGGAGCCGATCGCCGCCTGGATCGGCACCTCGAACTGCTGGCGGGGAATCAGCTCGCGCAGCTTCGAGGCCATCGTGGTGCCGTAGGAGTAGGCCTGGTCCTTGTGCCGGATGGCCGAGAACGCGTCGACCGGCTCGCCCTGCAACAGGATGTCCACCTTGACCAGGTCGGACTCCTGCTCGCCCGCCTCCTCGTAGTCGAGCGAGGCGTAGCCGCGGGTGCGGGACTTCAGCGCGTCGAAGAAGTCGAAGATGATCTCTGCGAGCGGCATGGTGTAGCGCAGCTCCACGCGGCTCTCGGACAGGTAGTCCATGCCCCCGAGCTGGCCGCGTCGGCTCTGGCACAGCTCCATGATCGCGCCGATGTACTCCGACGGCGCCAGGATCGTGGTCTTGACGATCGGCTCGTACACCTCGGCGACCTTGCCCGTGGGCCAGTCCGACGGGTTGGTGACCACCATCTCCGTGGCGTCGTCGAGGATCACCCGGTAGACGACGTTGGGCGCGGTGGAGATCAGGTCCAGCCCGGCCTCGCGCTCCAGCCGGTCGCGGGTGATCTCCAGGTGCAGGAGGCCGAGGAAGCCGCAGCGGAAGCCGAACCCGAGCGCCGCCGACGTCTCCGGCTCGTAGGTGAGCGCGGCGTCGTTGAGCTGCAGCTTGTCGAGCGCGTCGCGCAGCTCCGGGTAGTCGGAGCCGTCCACCGGGTAGAGCCCGGAGTAGACCATGGGGCGCGGCTCGCGGTAGCCGGTGAGCGGTTGGGTGGCGCCATGGCGCTGGCTGGTGACGGTGTCACCGACCTTCGACTGCCGCACGTCCTTGACGCCGGTGATCAGGTAGCCGACCTCGCCGACGCCCAGGCCGGCCGACGCCTTCGGATCCGGCGAGACGATGCCCACCTCGAGCAGCTCGTGCACCGCGCCCGTGGACATCATCTTGATCCGCTCGCGCGGGGTGATCTTCCCGTCCACCACGCGGATGTAGGTGACCACGCCGCGGTAGGTGTCGTACACCGAATCGAAGATCATCGCGCGGGCGGGCGCGTCGGCGTCGCCCTGCGGCGCCGGGACCACGTCGACGACCTGGTCGAGCAGCTCCACCACACCGTCGCCGGTCTTCGCGCTCACCCGCAGGACGTCCCACGGCTCGCACCCGATGATGTGGGCGATCTCCGCGGCGTAGCGGTCCGGGTCGGCCGCCGGCAGGTCGATCTTGTTGAGGACCGGGATGATCGTGAGGTCCTTCTCCAGCGCCAGGTAGAGGTTGGCGAGCGTCTGCGCCTCGATCCCCTGCGCCGCGTCGACGAGCAGGACCGCGCCCTCGCACGCCTCGAGCGCGCGCGACACCTCGTAGGTGAAGTCGACGTGGCCCGGGGTGTCGATCAGGTGCAGGACGTGGTCCTTGCCGTCGACCCGCCAGGGCAGCCGCACGTTCTGGGCCTTGATCGTGATGCCGCGCTCGCGCTCGATGTCCATCCGGTCCAGGTACTGGGCGCGCATCAGGCGTTCCTCGACCACGCCGGTGAGCTGCAGCATCCGGTCGGCCAGTGTCGACTTGCCGTGGTCGATGTGCGCGATGATGCAAAAGTTCCGGATGAGCTCCGGCGGCGTGAACGTCTGATCGGCGAAACTCACTCTGTTCCTTCTCCTACGGGGTGTCTCCATCGTCCCACGTCGCACCCCGCGGAGGTCCGAACGGGTGAGCTACTCGGCCACGCGCTTCTCCGTGGCCACCAGCGGGGCCTCGTCGTCGTCGGTGACCACCGGGTCGATGTCGGCCGTGCAGTACTTGCACTTCGTCGCGTCGATCGCACGAACTCCTTGCAGTGCGGGCACTCCCGGCTGCCCTGCGCCTTGAAGTTGCCCGGCCCGAGCCGCTCGAGCGGCTTGACCATCCCGAACAGCACGGCCGCCAGCAGCAGGAAGTTGATGACGACGGTCAGGAACGCCCCGTACCGGATCTCCGAACCGTTCAGGGCGAACGTCAGGGCGGAGAAGTCGGGCTGCCCGAAGATCGCCGCCTCCGGACCGCGGGCTCCCTCGCCCGCGGCGCGGCCGATGATCGGGCGAACACGGATCGCATGCACGCATCGACGCGCAATGCCCGCCATCGGTGCAGCGCGCACGGCCTGCCGGCCGATTCCGATCACTACCGGTGAGCGAACGGCAACCATCCGTTGGATCTTGGGGCCAAGATCGTCATGTGCGCTGCTCGGAGGCCGTCCGACATGCCACGATTCCGGGCACCAGCGGTTGCGGGGAGCGAGCGGTGACATGGACGCGCACGGCCTCCGAGTGCGCCCTCCTGAGCGGGGCGCCGGAGTGCACGTGCACCCGGGACACGGCGGACCGCACCGAGGAGCAGATCGTCACCCGGGCGCTCGGCAAGCTGCGCTTCGAGCAGCGCGCCGACCCCGCGGGCAAGGCCGCGGCGCGCCGCGGGCTGGACGCGATGCTCGGTCAGGCCCGCAGGCAGGGCCCGTCCACATTGGTCTCCGAGCTGCTCAGGATGGGCCTCATGATCCGGCTCCTCGGCGCGGACGAGGCCGACGCCGACGACGTCGAGGCACTGCTCCAGGAGTTCATCGAGCTCGCCGAGATCGACGCCGACCCGCGCCGCCTCGGCGAGGCCGCCACCCTGCGCGCGCACCGCACCGCGGTGTTCGGCCACGCGGAGAACGCGCTCGCCGACGCCGCCTCCGCGTTCGCCATCCTCACCGACATCACCGCGCCGGCGCCGGGTGACGACCCGGCGCGCTGGTCCCGCTACCTCTCCCGCAGCCTCAACGGGCTCGTCGTCGTGCTGCTCAAGCTGGGCTCGCACGAGCTGGCCGACGAGGTCTCGCAGCGCGCCGTCGCCGTGTCGGAGGGCACCGGGTCGATCATGGACCGGCTGGTGCACCAGCTCAACCGGGTGCGCCTGCAGCTGTCCTGGGCGTTGCGGCTCGAACGGGGCGGGCGCGACACGGCGGCAGCCACGCGGTTCGGCGCCGCGGCGCACACCGCACACACGGCGGCGGCACTCTGGACGGCGGCGATGGGCACCGGACGTCCCGCCACCGAGGAGTGCTCGGTGATCGGCGCCGCCTACGCGCTGGTCCGGCCCGGCCCGGCGCACCTGGACATGCTGGTGAGGCTGCACCCGATGGCGCACCTCCCCGAGGACCGCATCGCGCTGGCCATCGCCACGGCCCGCTGCCTGCTCGAGGCGGGCCGTCCCGCCGACGCCGCCACAGCGCTCGACCCGCTGCAGGCGGAGCTGCTCCGCGGCACCGCCGAGGGCGTGCTCGCCCTCGCGCTGCACCGCGAGGTCGCGCGGGTGGACCAGATCACCCACCGCGGCGCGCCCTCCAAGACGCTGCAGCACTACACCAGCGCGCTGGAGAGCGAGCTGTGGGAGCTGCGCGAAGCACGGCACACCGCGCTGCGCAGCCACGCCGAGCAGCACCGCCTCGCCCGCGAGCACGGCGCCGTGGCCGCCCAGGCCCTGCAGGACCCGCTCACCGGGCTGCCCAACCGGCGAGCGCTCGACATGCGCCTCGCCGAGGCCTGCGCTTCCATCGCCGGTCAGCCCTGCTCCGTGGCGCTGATCGACCTCGACGGCTTCAAGGACGTCAACGACGAGCGTTCGCACGCCGCGGGCGACGAGGTGCTGCGCGTGATAGCGGAGTGCCTGCGCGCCGCGCTCCGCGCGCACGACCTCGTGGCCCGCTACGGAGGCGACGAGTTCGTCGTGATCATGCCGTCCACGCCGCTGCCGGTGGCGTGCGCGGCGATGGAGCGGGCGGCCACCGCGGTGGCGGCGCTGCCGGTCGACGCCGGTGCCGGCGTCACGGCGTCGATCGGGGTGGTGCGCGCCCCGCTGGACGGTGATCCCGCCGTGGCGCTGGCCGCCGCCGACGCCGCGATGTACCGGGCCAAGCACGCCGGCGGCAACACCGTGGTCAGCGGGGCGGCGGTGCCCGTCGCCGGCCGCTAGCCATCCCGACGGACAGGGCGGACGTACGCTCCGCTGGTGGTTGCAGAGCCCGGGTCCGAGCTCGACACGGCCGCGGGCCGGCGCACGGTCGCGGCGGCATTCGTCTCCATGGCCGTCGTGTTCGCCGTCGCGTACAGCTTCGGGGCGTTCTTCGCGCCGATGGCCGCCGAGTTCGGCACCGGCAGCGGGGCCACCTCCGTCGTCTTCGCCGTCACCGCGTGCTGCTGGTTCCTGCTCAGCCCGGTCAGCGGTCGCATCGCCGACCGGATCGGCCCACGGCCGGTCCTCCTGGCCGGCGCCGTCGCGCTCGCCGCCGGCCTGCTGCTCACCGCGACGGTGCGCCACCTGTGGATGGGCTACCTCACCTACGGAGGCGGCGTCGGCATCGCCGTCGCCTGCGGGTACGTGCCGATGGTCGCGGCCGTCGGGGGCTGGTTCGAACGACGCCGGGCCGTGGCGATCGCCGTCGCGGTGGCCGGGATCGGCGTCGGCACGCTGCTGGGGGCGCCGCTCGCGGCCGCGCTCATCGAGACGATCGGCTGGCGGGCCACGCACGTCGTGTTCGGCCTGACCGGTGCGGCCCTGCTCGTCGGGTGCGCAGCGGCGGTGCGGCGACCACCCCTCCCCTCCGGGGACGGCACCGCCCCGCCGCTGCGGGCGCTCGCCGCGATGACGTCGTTCCGGTCGATGTACGCCGCCACGCTGCTCGCCGCGTTCGCGCTGTTCGTGCCGGTGGCGCACCTACCGGTGTACGCGGGAACCCGCGGAGCGGGCCCGGTGGCGGGCGCGGCGCTCGTCGGGATCATCGGCGTGGCCAGCGTCGTCGGCCGGATCGCGCTCGGGGCGATCGCCGACCGGATCGGGCGCGTCCGCACGTTCCGGGCGAGCTTCGCGGTGCTCGCGGCGGCGTTCGCGCTCTGGCTCGGGCACATCGCCTTCGGTGGGCCGTTCGCGGTGCTGGTCGCGTTCGCCCTGGTGCTCGGGGTGGGCTACGGCGGCTGGGTCGCGCTGTCTCCCCCGGTGATCGCCGACGCCTTCGGTCTCCACGGGCTGGGCTGGCTCGTCGGCGTCGTGTACACCGCCGCCGGGATCGGCGCGCTGCTGGGCGTGCCGGTGGCGGGTGCCCTGGTCGACGCGACCGGCGGATACGGCGCCGCCGCGGGAGCGGCCGGGCTCTGCGGGCTCGGCGCCTTCGCCGCCCTGTTCCTCCTGAACAGGGGCGATTTCGTCGGGGGATCCGACCGGCTGTAGCATGGACCGTCGAGCGCCCGGCGTGCCGCACGATCCCTCGCCGCCGGTGCAGATAGCGAGCAGTCCACCGGCAGGAAGAACTCGAGGCATTCGCGTGGCCAACATCAAGTCCCAGATCAAGCGGGTCAAGACCAACGAGAAGCGCCGCCTGCGCAACAAGTCGGTCAAGTCCTCCGTCCGCACGGCCGTGCGGCAGTTCCGCGAGGCCGCCGAGGCCGGCGACACCGAGAAGGCCGTCGAGCTCCAGCGCACGGCCGCCCGGGCCCTGGACAAGGCCGCCAGCAAGGGCGTCATCCACAAGAACCAGGCCGCCAACCGCAAGTCGGCGATGGCCAAGCGCGCCGGCGCGCTCTGATACATCCACCACGGCGCCGATCCGCGAGATGCGGATCAGCGCCGTCGTGTTGAGCGGGGTCAGAGTTCCTTGGCCGCCGGCACCAGCTCGCGGCCGATGACCTCCAGCGGGGTGAGCTCCCACACCCGCGGCACCCAGCCGTGCACCTCGTGCACGCCGAGCTTGGAGAGCCGCTCCAGATCAGCGCGCAGCGCATCGACGTTCTCGCCCCGCTCCCCGACGTCGAGCGGGGACATCACGGTCTTCTCGATCTCGTCGTAGGGCCGTCCGACGGCCTCGCAGTGCCCGCGGAGGACGTCGAGCTTGTGCTCGAGGTCGGGACCGTTGAACAGGTTGCACGCCTGGGCGTACTGCGCCACCAGCCGCAGCGTCTTCCGCTCGCCGCCCCCGCCGATCAGGATGGGCGGGCGGCGCAGCGGCTGGGGCCGGTTGAGCGTGCGGTCGAGCCGGTAGTGGCGGCCGGCGTAGGCCTCCTCGCTCTCGCTCCACATCTGCTGCACGATCTGCAGCGTCTCCTCGAGCCGCTCGAAGCGCTCCGCGGTGGGCGGGAACGGCAGCCCAAGGCCCCCGGCCTCGGCACCGTTCCACGCAGCCCCGATCCCGAGCATCGCGCGCCCACCGGACAGCACGTCGAGCGTGCTGACGAGCTTGGCGAGCATCCCGGGCTCGCGATAGCTCACGGCCGTGACCCATGCGAGCAGCTCCACGCGCGACGTGCGCGCCGCCAGGTACCCCAGCGTCGTGTAGGCCTCGAGCATCTCGTGCTCGGGCGGGCCGAGCGCACCGATCTGCCACACGTGGTCCATGACGCTCACGCGGGCGAACCCGGCCTCCTCAGCGGCGGTGGCGATGCGGGTCAGGTCCTCGGCCAGCCGGGCCGGGCCCGACGGGTAGGTGAAGTCCGCGATGTGCAGACCGATGTCCATTTCTGTTCCTCCGTGCCTGCATCTGGGTCGGCGTCGGTTCCGACGCTAGCCCTCACGGCGTCCACGGACGGGTGGTCAAGGTGGTCCTGCTGATACCAGGATCGGCTCGGGCGACGGTGGCGGCCGGCTGGAACTCGCCCAGGAGCGCCACGATCTCCTCCCGCGCCGCGGCGACGTCACGCTCCGCGCCGTCGTGCAGCCCCTCCACGACGACGAGCGCGTCCGTCGTGGCCTCCCGGGTCGCGCTCTGGGCGCTCTGCCGCCAGCACCAGCGCCGGGCGCACGCGACCTCCGCCCGGTCGACGAACACCACCTCCCCGGCCTCCGGGGTGACCGGATCCTCGGCTCCGAGATCGGTGAACGGCTCCGTCCCGGTGGCGAACCGGACGGTGATGTCCCCGTCGATGCCGGCGAGGTCGACGACCGCGACCGGCAGCGCGTACCGGATCGACACCAGGTTCCCGAGATCGACGAGGGTGTTGATCGACGGGATGTCACCCTGCTTCGCGAGCCGCCGCAGCAACGCCTCCGCGGCGCTGCGGTACTGCGTGGGCTTGGCACCGAACCCGGCGAACGCCCGCCGCCACGCGGCGATCGACGGCAGCCCGGCGGGCGGCGTGGTCGCCAGCCGCTCCGCGGCCTCCCGCTGGGCGGCGCGGTAGCGCTGCAGCAGCGCGGGTGGCGTCGGGCCGTTGGTCAGGCCGGAGGCGAGGACGATCCCGGCGTGGACGCCGGGGTACCGGTCGAGCACGGCATGGTCGTAGCGGAACACCCGGCACACGCTAGGCCAGACTGGTCCCGTGACCGAGTCCACCGAGCCCGTGATCAACGGGACCAATCCGGGCCTGCGCATCGAGCTCGGCGACGTCCGGGCGCGCGGCTCCCGGGCGCTGGCCGACGGGCTGGCCGACGCGCTGCGCCACGCGGTCCGCGGCGGCCGGCTCCCCGCCGGCACGCGGCTGCCGGCGTCGCGGAGCCTCGCCGCCGACCTCGAGGTCTCCCGCGGGGTGGTCGTGCGCGCGTACGAGCAGCTCGTGGCCGAGGGGTACCTGCAGGCGCACACGGGGCGTGGCACCGTCGTGAGCGACGTCCACACGGAGGGCAGCGCGACCCCGCCGCCGGTGCGGCCGTTCGAGCCGGGCAACCCGGGCGTCCCGGCGCTCGGCGCGTTCCCCCGCGCCGACTGGCTGCGGGCGCTGGAGACGGCGATGCGGTCGCTGCCGGACGCGGAGCTGGGCTACGGCGACCCGCGCGGGCACCCCCGGCTGCGCCGCGCGCTCGCCGCCTACCTGGGGCGCACCCGCGCGGTCGTCGCCCCGCTGGACCGGATCGTCGTCACCGGCGGGTTCGCCCAGGCCGCCCGGGTGATCGCCGAGACACTGGTCCGCCACGACCTCCCGGCGGTCGGGGTGGAGGACCCCGGTTCGGTCGGGGTCGTCGAGACGTTCCGCATCGGCGGCCTCGAGACGCACCCGATCCCGGTGGACGGGCAGGGCCTCGACGTCGACGTCCTCGCCGCCTCCGCGCTGCGCGCCGTCTCCGTGACGCCGGCCCACCAGTTCCCCACCGGCGCCGTCCTCGCGCCCGCCCGGCGCACGGCGCTGCTGGAATGGGCCACGGCGAACGACGCGGTGGTGATCGAGGACGACTACGACGCCGAGTACCGCTACGACCGCTCCCCCGTCGGCGCGCTGCAGGGCCTCGCCCCGGACCGCGTGGTGTACGGCGGCAGCATCTCCAAGACCCTCGCCCCCGGCCTGCGGCTCGGCTGGGTCGTCGCGCCGGCCTGGCTCGCCACCACGCTCACCGAGGTCAAGCACTGGGCCGACATCGCGGAACCGGTGCTCGACCAGGTCGCGCTCGCCGTGTTCATCGAGACGGGCGCCCTCGACCGGCACATCCGGCGGATGGCCGCCCGCTACGCCGAACGCCGGCGCGCGCTGCTGGCCGCCGTGGCCCGGGACCTGCCCGGCTGGTCCGTCACCGGTGTCGCCGCCGGGCTGCACGCCGTGCTGGTGCCCAAGCGCCCGGTGCCGCCGGACGCGCTCGACACCATGGCCCACGCTCCCGGCGGGCTGGGCGCGATCCCGCTCGCCGCGTACGCCCAGTCCGCCCGGCCCCGGCCGGGCCTCGTCGTCGGCTACGGGTCCGTCACCACCGACCGGATCGAACGCGGCATCGCCGCGATGGCCGCGTCGGCTCAGAAGGCCGGCCAGGGGATCGCCGGCCCGTAACCCGACGGCTCCGGGTAACAGGACGCGTCGAGCAGGCTCTCGACCCGGTGCACGAACGTCCGCAGCTCGCGCCGGGTGATGTGCTCCGACAGGGACTCGGAGAGCGCCCCGTGCAGCTCGGCGCGCAGCCGCTCGAGCATCTCGACCACCGGGCGCGGCAGGGGCTTGCCGACCCAGCCCCACAGCACCGTGCGCAGCTTGTCCTCGGTGTGCAGGCACAGGCCGTGGTCCACGCCGTAGACGTTGCCGTCGACGCCGGCGAGCACGTGCCCACCCTTGCGGTCGGCGTTGTTGGCGACCACGTCGAACGCGGCCATCGCCTGCAGCTCGGGCGCATCGGCGTGCACCAGCACGGCGGGCTCACCGCGGTCACCGCGGGCGCGCAGCACCCCGATCCAGCCCGGTGGCACGTCCCTGGGGCTGCAGACGTCCACGAGCTCGCGGTGCTCGTCGGTGTCGACCCACACCTGCACCATGCCCGGCCCGAACGGCCCGTCGCGCAGCACCGTGGGCGGCACGACGTGGAACCCGCCCGCCTCGGAGACGAGGTAGGCGGCCACCTCCCGGCCCGCGAGCGTGCCGTCGGGGAAGTCCCACAGCGGACGCTCGCCGCGCACCGGCTTGTAGACGCACTCCGCGGCGAGCCCGTCCAGCGTGATGCTGCCGAAGAGCGTGGCGTTGGAGGCGTCGACCAGGCGGCCGGTGATCTCGATTCGGCCGTGCCGCAGCAGTCCCGGCACGGCCGGGTCTCGGGGGTCCATCAGTGTCCCCCGCCGGAAGTCCGTCGGGTAAGTCGGTGGATCCAGGTTCTCGCCGGGCGCGCCGGCCGACGGCCGGTGCGGCCAGCGTGGACCTGGGCCGCCGAATCACTCGGCGGACTTTCGGCGGGGGGCACCTAGTTCTCGCGTCAGTCCTCGACCGGGGACCGCGCGTGGTACCCGTTGAGCCGCACGCACACGTGACCCTCGGGGTCGAGCGGCTCGGCACACAGCGGGCACGGCGGACGGCCCGCGGAGACCACGCGTTCGGCGCGGTCGGCGAACGCCCGCGCCTGCACCGGCGACAGGAACACGCGCAAGGCGTCGGGGCCCTCCTCGGTGTCGTCGAGGACGACCGACTCGTCGACCTCCTCCTCGGTGACGGCGAGCAGCTCCACCACGATCGAGCGCGACTCGGAGTCCCAGCCCAGGCCCATCGTGCCGACCCGGAACTCCTCCTCGAGCGGCACCGCGAGCGGGTCGAGGTCGTTGCCGGGCTCGTCGTCGGACAGGTCGTCGCCGCCGAACCGGCGGGCCACCTCCTGCAGCAACGCGCCGATCCGGTCGGCGAGCACCGACACCTGCTGTTTCTCGAGCAGCACGCTCACCGTGCGCGCCTCCTGGATCGCCTGGAGGTAGAACGAGCGCTCGCCGGGCTCGCCGACGGTGCCCGCGACGAAGCGTTCGGGCTGGCGGAAGACGTGGATGACACGTGTCATGGCGAACCCGAGGGTAGACCGCCCCGCCGCGGAGGGCACGTCTGCGGCGCCTAGGAGCCGGTGCCGCCGCCGACGACGGCGTCGGAGCTGCGGGCCGGCGCACGGCGCCGCCTGCGTTTCGGCGCGGGCGGGATCAGCCCGGACACGTCGCCGCCCAGGTCGTTCACCCGCGCCACGAACGGGCGGGTCTCGGTGTAGTGGACCACGCTGATCGAACCGGGGTCGACGACGATGCGCTGGAAGTTGTCCAGGTGCGTCGCCAGCGCGTCGGCCAGCACGGACTTGATCACGTCGCCGTGGGTGCAGGCCAGCCACACCGCGCCGGGGCCGTGCTCGGCCGCGATCCGTGCCCCCTGCCTGCGCACCGCGGCCACCGCCCGCGCCTGCATGCCCGCGAGCCCCTCCCCGTCCGGGAACACGGCGGCCGACGGGTGGGCCTGCACCACCTTCCAGAGCGGTTCCTTGGCCAGCGTCTTCAGCTCCCGGCCGGTCCACGAGCCGTAGTCGACCTCCGAGAGCTCCGGCTCGCTGCCCGGAACGAGGCCCCTCGCCTCCGCCAGGGGCCCCACCGTCTGCGCGCAGCGCAGCATCGGCGAGCACACGATCGCCGCGAGCGGCACGCCCGCCAGCCGGTCCACGAGCTTCTCGGCCTGGGCCCGGCCGGTGTCGTCCAGCTCGACGCCCGGGGAGCGCCCGGCGAGCACACCGGACGCGTTGGCCGCCGAGCGGCCATGGCGGAGCAGGATGAGCGTCGTCACGACCGCCCAGCCTACGTGTGGTCGGACCGCCGCATCACACAGCTGCGAGCCAGCCGGCGGACAGGGCGACGAACAGCACCGCTCCCAGTGCCACCCGGTACCAGACGAACAGGTAGACGCTGTGCCGCTCGACGTAGCGCAGCAGCCATGCGATCGACGCGAACCCGATCGCGAACGCGATCACCGTGGCCACCACCATCTGCGCGCCGGTCGGGCCGTCGCCCGAGACCACGTCCGGGATCTGGAAGATCCCCGAGGCCACCACGGCCGGGATCGCCAGCAGGAACGAGTAGCGCACCGCGGCCGGGCGCGTGAAGCCGAGGAAGAGACCAGCGGTGATCGTGCCGCCGGACCGGGACACCCCCGGGATCAGCGCCATCGCCTGCGCGAGCCCCAGCAGCAGACCGTCGGCGACCGTCATCTGCTGCAGCTCCAGCCGCTGCCGGCCGACGCGCTCGGCGAGCCCCAGCAGCAGCCCGAACAGCACGAGCGTCGAGGCGATCAGCCACAGGTTGCGCGCCGCGGTCTGGATCTGGTCCTCGAAGAGGACGCCGAGCACGCCGATCGGGATCGTGCCGATGATCACGAGCCAGGCCATCCGGTAGTCCGGCGTGGCGCGCACGGCGGGGAAGCGGAAGCCGCGGAGCCATGTGAGGAAGAGGTGGCCGATGTCACGCGCGAAGTAGATGAGCACGGCGGCCTCCGTGCCCAGCTGCGTGACCGCGGTGAAGGCCGCGCCCGCGTCGCGCCCGAAGAACACCTCGGAGACGATCCGCAGGTGGGCCGACGAGGAGATCGGCAGGAACTCCGTCAGCCCCTGCACGACACCGAGGACGATCACTTCCAACCACGTCACTCGCGGGACCGTACCGAGGGCCCGTGAGCCCGCCCCACATAGGCTTCCCTCGTGCGGCGGCGACGGGTCGGGGGCAGCGGACTGGAGGTCTCGCAGATCGGGCTCGGCACGATGGGCTGGGGCGCCGGCACCGACGTCGACGACGCCACCGAGCAGCTCACCGCGTTCGTCGACGCCGGCGGCACCCTCGTGGAGACCGCCGAGAGCTACGGCGACGGCGCCGCCCAGGAGATGCTCGGCGAGGTGCTCGCCACGACGGTCCGGCGGGAGGACGTCGTCCTCGCCGGGCGCGGCGGCGTGCCCGGCGGCCCGCTCGGCGAAGGCGCCGCGCGCGGTGCCCTGCTGGACGGGCTGGACACCATCCTGGAGCGCCTCGGCACCGACCACCTCGATCTCTGGCAGCTGCCGTACTTCGACGCGAGGGTCCCCGTCGAGGAGACGCTCTCGGCCGTTCAGGTGGCGGTGTACTCGGGCAAGACGCGCTACGCGGGGCTCGTCGGCCCCGCCGGCTGGCAGCTCGCGACCGTGGCCGAGCGGGGCCGGATGCTCGGCGGCGTCGCCGTCCCGGTGTCGGCGCAGGCCGAGTACTCGCTCCTGTGCCGCACCCCGGAGCGCGAGCTGCTGCCCGCGGCCCTCCACCACGGGCTCGGCCTGATCGCCTGGGCCCCGTTGGGGCGCGGCGTGCTCACCGGCAAGTACGTCGACGGCACCCCCGCCGACTCCCGGGGCGCCTCCCCCGGGCTCGCCCCGTACGTCGAGGCCCGCCGCACCGGGCGCTCGGCCCGGATCGTGCACGCCGTGCTCACCGCCGCCGACGGGCTGGGCACCTCACCGCTCTCCGTCGCTCTCGCCTGGGCGCGCGACCAGCCCGGCGTCGCCGCCGTGATCGTCGGCGCCCGCGACGCCGCCCAGCTCACGGCCTCGATGGCCGCCGACACGCTGGTCCTCCCGGCGGAGATCCGCGCCGCTCTCGACGACGTGAGCGACCCCGGCTGAACGGTGGCACGCTCGGGCGGGCGCGCCTATGGTGTGGGGCACTCCACCTGCCGTTCATCGCGACGACAGGTGGCGGCGAGGCGCTAGGGAGGTGAGCCGGTGGCGCGGAGCGGACCGACCGGCACGGTCGAGGGGGATTCTGTCGACGGGGACTGGGAGTACCGCCCGGTCCAGCTCCCGGGGGATGTGTCCCGGATGACCGCGGCGGTACGGCTGGCGATCCAGGCCGAGTTCGGCGGCTGGGAGCTGTCCCGGGTACGGCTCTACCCGGGCGGGGTCCGCAAGGTGGTGCTGCGCCGTCGGCGCAGCTCCAGAATGCTGCCGGAACCCGCCGTCTGAGTTCTCATCCGCGCGACGACGTCCGCGGCTCCTGCCGGGCCTCCGAGGCGAGCGACCCGAGCAGCGCGAGGGACCTGGCGGTCTCCGAGCCCGGCTCCGCGTGATAGATCACCAGGAGCTGCCCGCCCGAGTCGGCGATCGGGAGCTTCTCGCGGCCCAGCTCCAGCATGCCGACCTCCGGGTGGCGCATCCGGGTCAGCCCACCCGCGAGCGGCTTCACGTCGTGGCGCGCCCAGAGCTGCCGGAACAGCTCACTCGCGAGGGACAGCTCGCCCACCAGCTGCGCGAGCCGCGGGTCGTCGACGTCGGTGCCGAGCGACGTGCGGAACGCCGCGACCATGCCGCCGATGAACCGTTCCCAGTCGGGGTGCAGGTCCTGCTCCTCCTCGCCGAGGAGGATCGACCGCAGCCGGTTCTCCCCCGGCCGGATCCGCGGCGAGAGTGCGGTGGCCAGCCGGTTCGCGGCGAGCACGTCGAACGTCCGGCTCTCGACGAACGCCGGCAGCTCCAGCACGTCGAGCAGCTGGCGGATCCCGCTCGGCACCACCTCGCGCTGCGGCCGCCTCGGCCGCGGCCGGGCGGCGGAGAGGCTCAGCAGGTACTGGGTAGCGGTCGCGTCGAGCCGCAGCACGCGGGCCAGCGCCTCGAGCACCTGCGACGAGGGGTTCCGGTCGCGTCCCTGCTCGAGCCGCAGGTAGTAGTCGGCGCTGATGCCGGCGAGGGTCGCGACCTCCTCACGGCGCAGGCCCGGCGTCCGCCGCACCCCCGCCACGCGCAGCCCCACGTCGGCGGGGTCCACGAGCTCGCGACGCGCACGCAGGTACTCGCCGAGTACGTTCGGCCTGGTCACGAACCCATCATAGGAGGGTCCCGAACAACTCCGGCCGTAGCGAGCGGCGTCCAGGTGGTGTCCTCGCAAGGCGGACGACCGGGCCGATGCCCGTTGCTCGCGGTGGCCCAGCCGGCCCGTGGCCTGCTTGATCGACGGAACCGGGATCTGACGCTCACACGGAGGGTGTTGCGGAATCGGCCGCGCCGGCGTTCGGCGGTCAAGGCGAAATGGTCGCTAGTCGATCTTCAACAGCGACGATCATCCCTTGATCGCCACCCTGACCTGCCGTTATCGGGCGCACATCGTCGTTGCCACAACCATGGACAACCGAAACCGCTGATCACGGGCCGCCGCCCCGGCGGCTGGATCGGGGACGATCGGGCCGATACCGCTCTTGTACCGGCCCCATCGTCCAACGCGGCGAGGGCGCCGCCTGGGCGTCGCGCAGTAGGCCCGAGTCGTTCAGGGCGCTCCAATGATCGTCCCGACCCGCGATCCTGGTCCCGTCACTCCCAGGATGAAGGGACCGGTTCCTCGTTCCGGAGTCCCGACGAATCATGGAGCCATGACATCCAGCGATCTCCCCGGTGGCCGTTATCGCGTCGCCGACCTCGACCTCACCCGCGTCGGCTACGGCGCCATGCAGCTCGCCGGCCCCGGCGTCTTCGGCCCGCCGAAGGACCGCGACGCCGCGATCGCCGTGCTGCGCGACGTCGTCGACCTCGGCATCAACCACATCGACACGGCCGACTTCTACGGCCCGCACGTCACGAACGAGATCATCCGTGAGGCACTCGCCCCGTACCCGGACGACCTGCACATCGTCACGAAGGTCGGCGCCCGCCGCGACGAGAACGGCGGATGGCCGCACGCCCGCACCCCCTCCGAGCTTCGGGAGCAGGTCCACGACAACCTGCGCAACCTGAAGCTCGACGCCCTGGACGTGGTGAACCTGCGCGTCGGCGGCCTCGAGTCGCCCGAGCCGGGCTCCATCGCCGAGCAGTTCGAGGCGCTCGCGGAGCTGCAGCAGCAGGGGCTGATCCGCCACCTCGGCCTCAGCACCGTCTCCGCCGACCAGCTGGCCGAGGCGCAGTCGATCGCACCCGTCGTCAGCGTGCAGAACCTCTACAACCTCGCCCGCCGAGACGACGACGACCTCGTCGACCTCACTTCGGAGCAGGACATCGCGTTCGTGCCCTACTTCCCCCTCGGCGGCTTCTCGCCGCTGCAGTCGGACGCGCTGGAGTCCGTCGCGGGGCGGCTCGACGCGACGCCGATGACGGTCGCGCTCGCCTGGCTGCTGCAGCGCTCACCGAACATCCTGCTGATCCCGGGCACGTCGTCGGTGGCGCACCTGCGGGAGAACGTTGCGGGGGCCGCCCTCGAACTCCCGGCCGACGCGATCGCGGAGCTCGACGCGATCGGTCGCTAGCGGTCCCGCGCCATGCGTGCGAGCAGCCGGTCGCCGAGCACGACGTCGTGGGGCAGCCGCCGCAGCTCCTCGGGATCGACGCTCACCCCGTGCCCCTGGAGCCTCCGGGCCAGGTAGGTCCAGTGAGAGGCCTGCGATTCCTCCCACGTGCCACCCTCGGGCGGCTCGTCCGGGCCGACGACCATGCGTGCGGTCTCCTCCACGTCCGGCACCGTGACCGCGGCCCAGGCGGCGGACGAGCTCCAGCCGCGGTCGTCGAGCAGGAGGACCCGGCTCCCGCCCGGGAGCACCGCCTCGTGGAGCGCCCGCACCGCCACCAGCCCGGTGTCCGGGGCCCGGTCCTCGACGTCCGCCGTGGTCACGAGGCGTTCCACCGCTAGTGGTCCGCCCACGACACCCTTGGCGGCCGGGCGCCGCTCCCGGGGCCGGGCGCGCCCCGGAACCCGTACGGCGCGGGCTCACGACCCGGTTGCACGAACCAGCACTCCCCCGGCTCGCCGCGCTCCAGCACCGACTCGATCGCATCGGCGACCTCCTCGGCGGTGAGCAGCGGGAAATCGCCGAACTGCGGCCTGGCCCGCGCGATCAGCGGCGTGTCGGCGAAGCCGGGGCACACGGCGTTGACTCGGATCCCGTCGGCGGCGAGCACCGGCGCCGCCGCCCGCACGTAGCCCACCACCGCGTGCTTCGTCATCGTGTACAGGGCGTCGCCCGGCATCGCCACGAGCCCGGCCAGCGAGGCGGTGGCGACGACCCGCCCGCCGCCCGCGCGGCGCAGCGCGGGCACGGCGGCGGCGAGCCCGAACACGACATGATCCATGTTGACGCCGACGATCCGCCGGTAACCGGCCAGGTCGAGGTCCTCGACCCCGGACTGGCCGGCCGTCACCCCGGCGTTGAGCAGCACTACGTCCAGCCGGCCGAACGCGTGCTCGGCGGCGGCGACGTGCGCCGGCATCCGCTCCGGGTCGGCGACGTCACCGGCGAGCGCGATCCCACCGACCTCGGCGGCGAGCACCCGGGCCGCCGCCTCGTCCCGATCGGCGACCGCGACCCGCGCTCCCGCGCCCGCGAGCCGCCGCACCGCCGCCGCCCCGATCCCCGACGCACCGCCCGTGACCAGGGCGCCCTTGCCCGTGAGTTCCATCAGCAGCTCCGCAGGAATCGGTCGAGCACCCGGGTGCCGAACTTCAGCGCGTCGACGGGCACCCGTTCGTCGATGCCGTGGAAGAGCGACGCGAAGTCCAGGTCCGGCGGCAGCCGCAGCGGGGCGAACCCGTAGCACCGCATGCCCAGGTCGGCGAACGACTTGGCGTCCGTACCCCCGGAGAGCATGTACGGCACGGTCTTCGCGCCCGGGTCCTCCTCCCGCAGCGCGGCCGCCATCGCGTCGGTCAGCGCACCCTCGAACGGCGTCTCGACGGCCTGCAGGTTCTGCACCCACTCCCGCGTGACGTCCGGTCCGAGCAGCTCGTCGACCTCCCGCAGGAACGCCTCCTCGCGGCCCGGCAGGACCCGGCAGTCCACGACGGCCTCCGCGGTCGACGGGATGACGTTGGCCTTGTAGCCCGCCGAGAGCATCGTCGGGTTGGCGGTGTCGCGGACCGTGGCCCCGACGATCCGCGAGAGCGGCCCGAGCTTGGCGATGGACCCTTCGAGGTCGTCCTCGGGGAACTCCAGCCCCGTCAGCTCGGACATCTGCTCCAGGAACGCGCGGACCGTGTCCGTGAGCACCAGCGGGAACGTGTGGTTTCCGAGCCGCGCCACCGCCTCCGCCACGTGCGTCACCGCGTTGTCGTCGTGCAGGAACGACCCGTGCCCCGGCTTGCCCCGGGCCCGCAGCCGCATCCACGCGATGCCCTTCTCGGCGGCCTCGATCAGGTAGACCCGCTGGTCCTCGCCGAGCGTGAGCGAGAACCCGCCCACCTCACCGACCGCCTCCGTGCACCCCTCGAACAGGTCGGGCCGGTGCTTGACGAGCCACTGTGCCCCGTAGGACCCGCCCGCCTCCTCGTCGGCGACGAACGCGAACACGATGTCCCGGGGCGGCACCACCCCGTCCCGCTTGAACCGCCGCGCGACCGCCAGCGTCATGCCGACCATGTCCTTCATGTCGACCGCGCCCCGCCCCCACACGTAGCCGTCCTGCACCGCCCCCGAGAACGGATTCACCGACCACTCCGCGGGATCGGCCGGCACCACGTCCAGATGGCCGTGCACGAGCAACGCCCCACGTGCCGGATCGGCCCCCGCCAGCCGGCAGAACACGTTCGACCGCCCCGGCGCCCCCGACTCGAGCACCTCCACCTCGTACCCGACCTCGGTGAGCTTGCCCGCCACGTACTCGGCGGCCTCCCGCTCCCCCGTCGTCGTATCGAGGTCACCCGTGTTCGTCGTGTCGATGCGGATGAGCTCCGACGTCAGCTCGACAACCTCGTCCTCGGCTGCTCCTCGCCTGGTCACGCCGATCTTCCTACCACCCGGAGGTCCGGTCGCGGGGGTTCGGAGGGTGTGGGCTATCCTTCCCCAGCAAGTCCGAGTGGCGGAATGGCAGACGCGCTAGCTTGAGGTGCTAGTCCCCGAGTAGGGGGTGGGGGTTCAAGTCCCCCCTCGGACACCAGCACTATTCACCCGTCGTCCCAGACGGATGCCCACCTCCGCGGCGTTCACCTTTGGTTCGTAGCGAACCTGCAGGTCAACGGCCGTGTACAGGTTCGCCAGCCTCTCCTCTTTAGCATGGGACAGCGCCGCTCCGACGTCACCGAGCGAGTCGACCATGGCGTAGACCTCGGCGTCGGTGAGCAGGCCCGGCGCTGGGGCGCCGTCCAGCTCCGCCCGCGCGGCGGCCCGCTGAGCCTGTGCCTCGTTGATCACGTCGACCAACGCTGCCGGATCGACGCCCGAGGCAATGGCTGCCTGGAAGCGACGGAGCCGGGCCTCGGCGTCAGCGAGCCGCTTCTTCGCTGCCTCGTACCCGACCTGCTCGGCACCGCCGTCCTGCGAGGCGACAAGCGCCGCAACGGTCCGGTCCATGTTCGTCCGGTCGAACAGACGACCGATCCACGAGTTCACCGCTTCCCGGACGGGGTCCTCCCGCAGGTAGACCGCGGGCGGATGCGACGCGAGGGCCGGCGATCCGGGCGCCAGCGTCCGCGCCGGGCACCGGTAGTACATCCCGTGCTTTCGCGGGCTGGCCTCCATCTTGCGACCGCACACCGTGCACCGGATGCGCCCTCGGAACAGGTACGGCCGCGTCGTGCGCCGCCCGCTGCGCTCCGTCTTCCGCGCTGCCTTGAGCCCTCCCGCGGCCTTCGACCGGCGCAGCAACTGCGCCTGTGTGAAGTCCTCCACCGACACGACTGCCGGGTGCGCCTGCTCGCGCGAGCGCACCACCCGGTCCGCTTCCGCGCGCCGGAACCGGACGACATGCCCTGCCGCCACGTCGTCCGGGTCGAGCAGCGTCTCGTGCTTGGTCCAGCGCCCAAAGAACGCGTAGCCGGTGTAGCGCGGGTTGTCCAAGATCGACCGGACCGTGCTGCCCTGCCACCCGTCCGCGAGTCGGTGACGGTTCTGGTCCGGGCGCCGCGCGGACGGGCACGGGATGCTGTCGCGGTTCAGGCCGTTCGCGATCGCCCGATCACCCTTGCCGTCCAGGTACTCGGCGAAGATCCGCCGCACGACCTCGGCCGACGCGTCCTCGATCGCAAGCACTCGGAGTCGGTAGCCCTCCGCGGCCTTACGCGGGTTCGGGTGCGGCCCGCCGTCCACGACCACGTACCCGTACGGCGCCCGGCCACCCTGGTGACGCCCCTCGTTGACCACCTGAGCGTCCATCGCCGCCCGCACCCGGGCCTGCACGTGCTGACGCTCCGACTCGCTCATCCCGCCGAGCACGCTCATCAGCATCTTGTGCGACGGGTTGCGGCCGTCGAACTTGCCGCCCAACTCCGGCACCCACAGCTCAACCCCGTGTGCCGCGAACCGCGGCGCGATCAACGAGAACTGGTTGCCGAACCAGCACCGCGTGCCCTCCCCCACCACGACCGCGCTCCAACCGCGATCAGGCCGCTTGAGCTGCGCAAGCAGGCGCGACGCTTCCTCACGACGCTCCCATGGCACCGACCGCGACTGCCCGACGTCGAAGAACTCGGCGGCGATCGAACCGCCGAGCGGCTCGACGAACTTCCGCGCGTTACTCACCTGCCAACCGAGCGACGTCTCCGGATCCTGGTTGTCCTCTGTGGAGCAGCGACCGTAGAAGGCGACCGGACCGATCCCTTGATCCACAGGAGCACTGACCTCGACACCCAGGAGCCCATCCAGAGTGGCCCAGGGATCGCGTGCAATTTCAGCGGTCATATCGTCCACCTTGAGGAGACACCTCAATCACGTCGACCGTCGTCAGCTCGACCAGGATTGCCAGCAGTATACGGCTCACAGGCACGGTGAGCGAGGGCAACTCAGCTGGCACACGAACCGTCAGCGAATGTTCTTCGGTTACAGGATGCGACTTCCTTCCTCTGCCTCGGCCACTGGATTCGGCCGCGGAGGAGGTCTGGCGGGGCACGTCAGGGAGCTCGTTCCGCCCAAGTTTCGGCCCGCTGCCCTCTACGTCCGCTGCGCGTCCCCGTGTGCCTCCTCGCGGTCCTCGACCGGACTGCGCCTGACTCACGGGCTCGACGACAGTCTCGTCAGAGCTCGGCGGCAGCGAGTTAGCTCCCGAGTTAGGTGCCGGCTGTCGAGTTAGGTTCCTAACCCCTCGGCCTGGGCGGGCGATCATGTCGTCTACCTGCGAAGAGTTAGGAGAGTTAGGCGCGTTGGCCTGCCGCGGCAGGGCTCCTAGAGCCCCAGTTTCGGCCTGGTCGCGTCGACCTTGCGGGGACCTAACCGACCTCACTCGCGCATCCCCGGAGCTACTCATCGTCGCCCCCGCGGGCAGCTTCGCGCTCGGCGATTCGACTACGCACCGTCACCGGGTCGACCGGGTAGCGGTTGCCGGTCGACGGCACCTTGATGCCGTACTCGCGCTCCAGCACGTCACGCAGCCCAACGCCGGTAAGGCGTCGATACGGCTTGTAGTTCGGTGCGAGGTCGCGCAGCCGGGCCGGGACATCCGCTGCGGGAATCCGCTCGTTCCCAAGAACCGTGGCGAGGTCGTCGAGCAGATCCCGACGCTCATCCACAACATGCGCGTCATCCGACCCTTCGTCGATTTCAGCACGGGCTGTGCGCTCGTCGAGATACGTCATCGCACGCTCGATGACCTCGGCCGCGGCGTCGTAGCCGGTGTCATCGTCCGCTTCGATATAGAACCACTTCACGATCTCGAACCGCTCATCGGTCGCGCCGGTCAACAACGAAGTCCCGACGTCCTTACCCGGCCGCAGCTCGGTTGCCCGGATCCCGGCCTGGAACGAACCGTCACCGAGGAACCCATCGTTGGAACGCCAGGATTTCACCGCGAAACACGCATTGACCTTCACCAGTTCGACGATCTTCGGCGGGATCGCGTCCGCCCGCGAAGATTGGGTGTCGAACGCGAGCGTGATCGCGGTCTTCCGCCCGCGGCGCATCGTCTGCACCGCGAGATCGGCGGCCTCCTTCCCGAACTGCTCGTGGCCGAACAGCTCGTGGCACTCGGAGAACTGCACCACCAACGGCCGCAACTCCGGATGCTTCTCCGCCAGGGCCCGGGTGACCTTCTTCGCGCCCAGCTCGGCCAAGCGGGCCTCGCGCTGCGCCACCTTTTCGTACAGATCCCGCAGCGCCTGCAGCGCGGCAGCGGCCACGTCGTCGCCGATGCCGCGGTGGTAGCGGGCCAGGCGCGGGCGGTAGGCGTCGAAGTCGCCGTTGTTGGCGAACACGAACACCCACAACTCACACAGCGGGTCCAGGGCGGCGCCGAGGATCACGACGCGGGCGGCGTTGGACTTGCCTTGGCCCATCAGCCCACCGAACACCAGGTTCCCGCCCGGCAGTGCCACGATGATCACGTCGCCGCGCTGGGAGACGCCGAACGGGATCCCGGCGAACACGTCCGCCTTGCCGTCGCTAAGCAGCGGGTAGGGCGGGGCCGGTTTCTCCGTCGAGCCGGGGTCGGCCACCCACAGATCGACGTAGGGGACGCGTTCGGCCGCCGACGGCCAGACCTCCAGGGGCGCGCGGTTGAGGTTGCGGGCCAGCACGTCGCGCCGGTCGGCGATCATGTCCGGAGTGACGCCCATCGGCAGCGAGAACGCCGCGTGGTAGCCGCAGTTGTTCACCCGCACCGGCGGGGTGAGGAACTCGACCTCCCACCCCTTCTTGATCGCCTCGTTCAGCTTCCCGATCCCCAGATGCGCGAGCGCGGCCGCCACTCCGCCCGAAGTGACGATCACACCCTCCTGCTCCCGCACCCGGGTAGGAGCGGCCCAGGCCGGGACGGAGCCGTGGGTACGGCCGAGCTGCCACAACACCGCCAGCGCGAGCCACGGCGCCGCCAGCACCAGCGGCAGCCACGCGACGGTGACCAGCCAGACCACCCACGCGATCAGGTCCACGACCGCCTGCAGCGGGGCGAGCACCCACGCGATGTCCCGGTAGCCGACGGCCAAGGTGATGCCAAGCGCGAGCAGCATCCCGGCGATCGTCATCGCCGCGACCGCGACCGCCTTGGCCAGGGCAAACGGCGCGGAGATCCAGTCCATCCGCCGCTTGTGCCGCAACGCCCGCGCCCGCTCGGCGCGCTGCTCCCAGTCGATCAGGCGCTGCATGTCGCCGGCCAACTCGGCCTGACGCATCATCCGCTCGTAGCGGGACTGGGTGTGCGCCTCCCACACCCGCCGCACCACCACCCAGACTCCGGTGGCGATGTAGACGATCCCGTTGCGGACCGCCCACCGCAGCGTGGTGCGCGTCCGCTCGTGTGTGGCCGCCACCCGCACCCCGGTGACTACGTACACGGTCGCCCGCCCCGTGCCGCGGCGCACCACCGATGCCGCCTTCCGCAGCACCGGCGCTGCCGGGCGTGACCGGCGCACCAGCGGCGCCGGGCGGCGAACTTCCACTGCCGCCTGCCGACCGCCAGCATCACTCGCGGTCTGCCGTTGGTACGCCATGTGGCGGGTCACGTACTCGCTCTCCAGGTCGGAGAGGAGCACCGCCTCCACCACCGGCCCCGCCGCTCCCGGCCCTGCCGGCATCAGTCCTGCCGGCACCGGCCCGTTCGGCTGGGTCGGCACGACCGGGATCGGCTCGGTGGGCGGATCATCGTGGCCCGGATCGCTCCTGCGCGGATCGGCGCCGCCCGAACGGTGCTCACGCATCGGGACCACCCGAACCCGTCGCGCCCACGTCCGTCACGGAATCCGTCACGAAACCTTCGCATGCCTCGCGGGAGCGTGACATGGCCAGCAGCGCGAACCCGGACACGACCATCAGCCCGTCCAGCACCAACGGACCGACGGCGGCCCCGAGCGGCCCGTAGTCCCAGGCGATCAGCACCTCGTGCAGGTGGCCGTAGGAGATGACCGCCGCGCCCACGGCGACAGTCCCGGCGCCGCCGTAGCGGGCCAACGCCCACCAGACACCAGGCGCCCACCGCACCCGAGACAGCACCTCCACCGACAACAGCAGCCCGATCGGCCACACCGCCGAGCCGATCTGCGGCGCGATGCCTGGCGACCAGCCCGCCGGCCGCTCCGCCGCCGGCAGCCACGCGTGCAGCACGTTCGCCGCCACCGACATCACCGAGCCGAACACGAACCCCAGCCAGGCCACGAACCGCCCACCACGCGGCAGCACTGCCGACCACCTGTCCGCCACAGCCGCCATGTCAGCGCCGTGCGGCTGCCGCCCGGGCTCGCTCGCGCCGTAATCAGCGCTGCCGCTGCCGCCGCTAACGTTGAGCTCGTCGAGCAGCCGGGCGGGTCGGGTCTCGGCGATCCGTTCTCGGCCCCACCGCTCGCTGCGCCCGAACCGCTCGCCCAACGCCTTGCCGCTCATGCCGGCACCGGCGGCAACGCTGTCCCGATACACCTGCCGAGCCTGCTGCCGTAGGTCGGAGAAGATACCGCCCTCGTGCATCGGCTCGGGCCGTTGACCCGGAGCGGTGGGCGCAGCGTCACCGCCGCGCCCACCCACCGGCAGCCCGCCCTCAACGGTGGTCATGGTCGAACAGGTCACCGGTCGGCCCGTCGCACGTGTCGCCGGGCGGCGCTGGACCCTGATCGCGATGCTCGCCTACGCCCTGCTGGCCGGGGGCCTGGATCGACTGCGCGACTTTGCCGCACGGCTGAGGTCCCTCGCTGGTGGCACGTCAAGATCACATTCGAAGCCTTCCGAATTGCTGGCTAGGCGATAACCACCCTTCGACGACGTATCAGCGAGGGCTGCTAGCGTCTGCCATGGGCATAGGCGTGGGCATCGCTCTCGCCGATCCTGCTCGTGGATGAACGGTATTGAGCCCGCGCCATATACATCGAGCCGAAAACTTGAGATGATCAAGGAAGGTCGAGACGATGGTTGAAACCGGAATGCCACGCTCTAGAAGCGAGGCCATGAGGGAATTTATTGAGCAGGCGTACGTGAAGTACATGGAAGGTGAGCATTGGTCGAAGGGTGCAGCAGCATTCCACCGTGGCGATGACGCTGACGTAGTCGACAATCTCGGTAAGGTCGTCGCCAACATACCCAATCTGACCATACGGTCGGGCATGTATCTGGTAATCGCGAGAAGCCAGTTCAAGCTTGGAGATCTGACAGCTGCCGAAAGCGCGCTGCGCTTGGCTCAGAAATGTGGTGAGGAACTCCCGTCCGGCGAGTGGAGTCGCTGGCTCGCATCGACGATTGCAATTGATATCGCTTTTGCTTACAGAAAAACCGGCGATCTTTCCAAGACTCGCGCCGCCTACAAGCGGGTAATGGACATCGATGATCCGGAATTTGGGCCGAAGGCCGCGGGGAGCCTTGGCGCACTCGAGTACAGCCTAGACGGCCCAAAGAATGCTCTGCCGCTGTTTGAGTATGCATTCACCAAGGGTGCACGCAGAACAAAGAAGGTGGCGGCCTACAACCTTGGAAACCTCTGGGATAATAGGGGATTTCGCATCAAAGCGTTGCGGTACTACCTCGCCGCGGCTTGGCTGTGGCCGTGGGTGGATCACGATCTTGCGGTCTCACGGACGGCCGTCCGTAGGCTTATAGACTTGAGAAGGAAGAAGGGACGCACTTAGAGCCGCATCGCCATGAGTCCAATAGTTTTCGCTGCCCACAACTCCCGTTCGTAGGATCTAATTAATGACACCAGAGATCATCACTCTGATCGGCGCAATTGCGGTAGCCTGCATTGGTGCATGGGCGACCTTGCGTAGCCGTCGGCTCCGCAGGCCGAGGCTGCGCATCACCGATACGTATTCAACCGGTAGTCATCCCGATCAGCCAGAAGCTCGGCCATACGCAGCGAGCATTGGAATCAACCTTGCCGACATCAACATTCCGAGCCTGGCCGCTACCGAACACCCCCTGATGGAGATAATGCTACACAACAGCGGCGGGCAACCTGTTGTTCTGAACCGTACCGTGATAGATATAATCTGGGCAAAACGATTCAAGGTCTTGCAAAGTCCTCGAGTCCGCAAAGACACTGCTGGGCCATTATGGATGCCGCCATCTGCTACGTATGAGATACACTTTCCAGATCCAGAGGAGGCGGTAGGCGAGCGGATCACGATCGGAACCACGCATGTATTAGACCCTCAGGACTCCGACCGTATCCAACTAAGAATTGATACGAACTTTCCGGAAGGCGACATCGACGCCGATTCTGAGCCGGCAGCGACGTTTGTATATGTACTTCGATTGACCTTCCTGTACGATGTGGGCAATAGACAACTACACTCGCGGACAGTAGGCGTAGCATGCCCTGGAAACATTCTGTTCGTGCCAACTATCGACGGCCTCAGAAGAAAGATCCGGCGCTTTCAAGCGGAGGTTGAGTCGCTTCGAGAAGATATCGGTCGCGAGATCGAAGCCCGTGGACAACCTCTTCCCGACTGGAGTGCGCGACCCCCTCTCTGTCGTATTGATCTACCTAGTCCACTACCGGAACTCGACCGGCATCCTGCCGTCCGCGAAGCTTTCTGGAATCCCCAGCGAGCTATTGGTTCGTATCTTGATGATGCGGAACGTGCGTGCGGTGAGATCACAGATTCGCTGTCACCTGACATGCCCAATGGTCTAGCGGAAGCAATCTCGAAGGCCCGTGCTACAGCCGCCGATATCCCTCAACTCAGAGCCGAATTCGGGGCGTGAGCCAGTCGTTGCCACTGACGCCGCCGAGGTTTTGGGCGTAGCTAGCCAAGGCCGATCGAAAAGAGCAGCAGCTGGTGGGCGCGCCGATTCGGCCGTCGCGGTGGCGTACTGCGCTCTGCCGCGGCTTGGCGTTCGCCAGCTGGGGGGCGATAGCCCCGGTCAGCCCTCGCCGCAGCCCGGAGCCTCGACTCTACTTGCGCGCTGCCAGCGGCCGTCCGACCCGCTGAGGCCGAGGCGCACCGTCTCCACTGTGGGCGTCTTCCGGACCGGAGCACGACGTGAAGCCGGCCTCATTCGCGATCTGCTGCTCGGCCATCCATCCGATGACCGATCCGGACCCGCGCGGCTTGATTTTAAGGGGTGCGCGCGCCGGTGGTCGGCCGTGGTGGGCACCGGCGGTGGCGCTGCGTGTCCAGCCAAATCCTGCCACGTCAGACCTGTCACCCGATCCTTCACCTCGCCGGCGGCCCAGGTGGTCCCGCTCGGGTGAGGCCGAGACTCAGGCCGCTGCTGCGAGCCCGGGGATCGCGCCTACCACGGCTGAACATCGAGCCGGCCGTACGGCCGGGGGGCGGTAACGATCAGCCCGGGGCGGCCAGCGAACGGGATGAGCGGGTTGTCATCAGGTGCAGGTGCTGCGAGCCATCACCGGCATCTACGAACGGCTCGCGACACACGGATTGCCGTAGGGGTCTGCATTCGCGAGGGACAGGCGATCTCCTTGTCTGTGTATAGATCGACTTAGCAAGATCGTCGTAACGGGCCGACCCACTATGACGACTTCGTAAGTGCGGTCGGGCGCCTCCGTGGTCTAGCTAGCCGCAGGACGTCCGGCAACGTGCAGTAGCGACGAGACTTATCCTCTGCAGCGTTCGGAGTAGGAACTATGATAGACGAGGCTGTCGGCCTGAGTTCATTCTGCCATATAAGCGAGTACGCTACTGATCAACCCGGAGAATTCACAATTGATGGCTACGATAGCCTTCATCGAATGGCGTCCGTAAGCGCTCCACTCAACCTCTGGTCGCCGTCTAGCGCCTTCATTAGGCGCCCATCTTGCAGGCTCTCTTCGTCTGAATTTCTTGACCTACTGCGTCGAGGATATATCCGGGTCTATGGACGGAAAGGATGGATCGGAAACTCGGAAAAGCGACAAGAACTCGCGCGTAGATGGAGCGGTGCGACCTGGGACGACGAGATCGACGGAGGAATCCTCCAGCAGCATCTGATCGAAGATATTGAACAAGTGCCAATCTCGCGGCGCGGCGTGATAATTGCACCTGAGGAACGCGGCTACGACAAGGCGGAGGAGATGCTAGCAGAGAACCCTGACCTGGTCGGTCAGCTTTACGGTGCATTCGAGAACCCCGCTGACCGACGGATTCCAATCGGGACCCGGGAAACTGTTGTTCGCGATCTCCGGGACTACAGGCATGGAGATGTTCCGGCCGAGTTTGCTGTAGCAAAGACGATTCTGCGCGACGCTCAGAATCATGCGGACGCCATGACATTGTGTGATGCGACTGCGCCGTTCCTACTCTCGGCCGATGATACCGAGTTCTTGAACTTTCTTGGGCAGCTGCGAGCGCCAGTTGTGTACCCAGGTTACGCGGCGGCGCCGGACGCTCTTCAACGTGGCGCAGAACTGCAGGCTCGACTCGGTGAATTGACGCGGCAGGTGATCTCACTTCTCGGCGAGCTGGATCAGATTCGATCCGAGCACGGCGAGCTTGCGGAGGACAGAAGTATCACAGCCTGGGTGGGCAGCGAAGGTCATTCCCTGGTCATGAACTGGCTTTCAGGTCTTTGTCTCACGATCGGAACTGCTGAAGATGAAGACTCAAGTGGCGCTGTCATCGACTCGCTAGTCGATGCGGTATCTAGGGGCGGGCGCTGGAATATTCGGAGTCTGCGGAGGTTAGCACAACTCGAGGCGAGTACCGTAGATGCCGTCGAGGTGTTGTCGATTGTGACGCTTGGAAATGTGGGGCCATTCGGCATGTCAGACGTTGGCGTAGAGGACCTGCCGCGGGGCGGCGGCCTCCCGGAGAAGCTCGGGTGGATCCGTCGAGAGTACTCAGGTCCGCAATGGCCGTACCTCTACATTTTTGGCGATCGCGCAAGTAGGACTAGGCGGCGTGCCTTACTCGCCAAATTGAGCGAGATTCAGTACGCGGGGTAGGCTGGTGTGTGGTGTAGTCTATTCTGCTACAACTCGGCGAATCGCATCCTTCTCGATTTCGTCAGTGGCGTGACGATCGTAAGGCTGATCGCTTGAAGCGACGATGAGGACGTTCTCCTTACCGTCGTTCTTGACCGCGTGCGACCACCCCCTCGGGGGAATTACGGCAACCGCGCCGACTCCATCGAAATTTCGAACATGACGATCCGTGCCTTCACCTTCATCCCAGTGGAGCGACCACCTGTCGCGGAACACAACCGCGATTATCTCTCCGCGTTTTGCGTGATAATGATTGCCTCTGATTGATCCGGGCTCAATCTCGGCGATGTGCATATCCGCGATCGAGCCAATGCATTTCAGCTGCTCCCATAGGACCGAATAGCTGAGGCCTCTGGCGTCGGTGGTATTGTCGAGATCGAAGACCAGCATGGAGCTGGTACCGTCGTCTTGCATCGAACCGGCCTCCTTCAGGTGTTCCCTGAGATCGTCGTGCGATCATCGCGCATACTACCAACGCGATATAAGTGAGGCGAAATGCGTACCGATACTTTCATTAGCTGCTCGCGGACACCCGTCGGGAACTTCGTCGAATCGGGATCCCATCTAACGTCGGGAAATCGTGCGCCCGAGAAGACAGCGCCAGTAAAGTCGGCACCGGATATATCTGCGGCATAGAAGTTCGCGCCAGACAGGTCTGCATTGCGAAATGCCGCATGCCTGAGGATGGCCAGGACGAACGTGGCCTCTCTTAGATCACCTTCCGAGAAGTCGGCCTCAGAACACTCCGCTTCGGTGAGGTCCGCCCTGTGAAGGTCTGCGCCTCTCAGTGATGCACCGCGGAGGCTCGCCTGCCTTAAGTCGGCCCGCGGAAGCGATACTTCGTTGAGCATCTGCTCTGATAAGTTCGCTCCGAAGAGTCGTCCTGATTCTACTTCCCTTGGGTCGAGGGAACGAAACCCAGATCTTGCGCGACGCGTATCGCGTGCGTCGATTCGATCATTTGTCGACCCGGCGGTTGAGGCTGAGGGTTCACCCGCTCGGGTGTCTTCAAGATCTTCTGCCGTCGCCCTGCCCAAGTCGACACGACTAATGCTTCTCAGGAGCATCATTACGGGCAGGTCGGACCAAATAGTTTTTTCCGCCGGGGTGAATGCGCGCTCATTCCTTGCAACAACGTCGCAGACCTGGATGAGCCTTTCGCCCATCTTCATGATTCGCCTTCTCCTAGCCTGGTAGATGGCGGGCCAATCGCGAATGGAACCTGTGCGGCAAGTCGCTGGAGTATGAGCGGTGCTGCGACTCCCGTCGCTAAGGCAATTAGCGGCCTATCGGCGATGGCTGACGCGCCCGCGGCAGCAGCTACGCCAAACGCCATGATAAGCCTCAAAAGGCTGCCAACTGCATAGATGATCGCTGGAGGTCGGCGATGATCGCGCTTCCTTGAGTATCGCTTGCTCCAAGGAAGTGACCCGCGGGCTCTAATTTCGGTGTAGAAGTCAAGGGTCTCAACGAGACCACCGCCGAGCACGCCCCAAAGCGCAGCCACCCACCAATCCATCAGCGAGCGCCTTCGAAAATTTCTCGAGACCCTACGCGAGTCGCGGAGTCGATGCGCTTCACGAAAGGATGGCGCCGACCAACGCCAGCATTCCCAGTGCCAGCAACCAGCTCGCTGCGACGATGAGAATGAACGGGATCCCAATTGCTGCGGCTGATCCCCGCAACGACCTTCCCGGCGGTCGTCAATTCCTGCCACGCCACGGTACCAAATCCTGTGAATAGCCAGCTGGCGATGCCGAGGGCGCCGAACAGCACCCCGAATACGACTCCTACTGGTCCTTGGAAAATCAGAAGCACGCCGAGAACCACGCATGACAATGCGAACCAGCGGAGCCGTATTGGGTCGACGGCGGAGCGTCCGTTGACCGAGAAAGGTGTCGTCATGAGGGCTCTCCCCTTGTGAGCCGTCGGAGATCGTTTTCACTGGGTCGCGGAGGTCGTTGTCGGGGGCTTGCTCTGCGACTCGAATTCGCTTAAGGGTGGGCGCTTGTTACCACAACCTTTGATCAACGGATCCCGTTCACCCGAATGGGGTAGGAGGTGATCGCTATCGGCCAGATGGCGAAATCAGTCACGCACTCTGTCCAGCTCGTAGGGGCGCTCGTGGAGCTGGGAGGCATCACCTCCGCCTCGCCAGGTCAGCCCCTGCCAGCGCGCTTGCGGCGTAGAGCCGCGTGCGACCTGTCACGTAACTGGTCACGGAGGAGGGCGCGACTGGAAGCCGATCGATGTGCCAACCCATCCGCGAGGCACCACAGCTGCGGGCTCGCTCTCTCGTTGCGGGCGCCGCCGTAGGTTGCCAAGCGTGACGGAGCAGCGAGGGGCGGCTCACTCAGTCAGCACAGTTTGATGCGGGTGAATAATGCGCAACTCCGGCCTCGGACACCAGATCATGCTCCTGACCATCAAGTTCCCTGCAAGTCCTTCGGCGCCTGCCGTGTATGCCCTGGTCACCGGCGTGGGGGTTCAGGTACCACTGGGACACGCCCGTCCGAGCGCACACGAGTCGGGCACGGCTGCTTCTCCGCGGTTCGTCGCGCACGAGCTGTTCTATCGCCTGGGCCGCTTCGACCGGCGCCTCGATCGAGTGGTGAACGTGGCCTCCGGCGCTCACCGCGTGTCCGACATCTGGGACGACCCGGACTTCACCACCGGCGACCAGGACGGCCACACCGCTCACGGCCAGTCCAAGACCGCGAACATCCTGTTCGCCGTCGAGTTGGACCGCCGCTGGGCCGACCAGGGGATCCACGGCTACGCCGTGCACCCCGGCATCGTCGTCGGCACCAACCTGGGTGGCTGGATGTCCGAGGAGCAGCTGCGGGCCGCCAACCTGTCCATGGGGCTGATCGACGAGTCGGGCAGGCCGATCATCGACCCCTACCACGAGAAGACGACCCCGCTACAGGGAGCGAGCACCATCGTGTTCGCCGCGACCAGCCCCCTGCTGGCCGGCATCGGCGGCGTCCACCTGCAAGACAACGACATCTCGCCACTGGACGCGGACCCGAAGCCCGTCGACCTCGCCAGCGGCGAGACCCCCATATCCACCGTCGTGCCGCACGCCGTGGACCCGGAGTCGGCGAAGCGGCTCAGGGAGCTGAGCGAGCGGCTGCTCGCGGCGTAGCCCGGATCTCACCGATCGGTGTCGACGTCCGCGGAGCGGATCTCCGGTTCGGCCGGCTCCTGCGCCGTGGCCAGCCATGACGACAGCAACCGCACCGCGTCCCGTGACGGGCTGCCCGCGCGGGTGGCGTACAGGAACAGTGAGCCCTTTCCAACCTGGTGGAGGTCGGGGTCGGCTGCCCGCGGCGTGGCATCACCGGAATGAGTGAAGCTCCTGGTAGACGGGCGATTGACTAGATCAACTCGTCCAGACCAGGAGCTTCAGGTGCCTTCCTACCCCGCCGGGTTCACCGTGTCCAACCACGCCCTCATCACGCTGTCCGACGCGCTGCGCCACCGCCGTGCACAGGTGGGGACCCGGTGGCGGCGACTGACCGTCGGCGAACAAGCCCTGCTCGTGGTCGCGCACCTGCGCAAGGGCGAGACCTACGCAGACCTGGCCACCGGGTTCGGGATCGGCACGACCACGGTGTTCCGCTACATCACCGAGGCCATCGAGGTCCTGGCCGCGCTCGCCCCGACCCTGCGCGAAGCGATCGCAGTCGCGGCGCGGAAGGCGTTCGTGATCCTCGACGGCACCTTGCTGCGCATCGACCGGGTCGGCATGGGATCCGGGCGCGATCGACCGTACTTCTCCGGCAAGCACAAGTGCCATGGGGTGAACGTGCAGGTCATCGCCGACCCCGCCGGTCGGTTGATCTGGGCGTCTGCCGCTCTACCCGGCGCCCGCCACGACATGGGAGCCGCCCGAGAGCACGGCATCATCGACGCCCTCCACAAGGCGGGAGTGCGGGTGATCGTCGATCACGGCTACCGCGGCTCGGAATTCGAGACCCCGCAACGGCGCCGCTCCGCCGACCCCGAGTCCGGCGAACGTCGGCACCTCTCGCGAAACCAGAAGGACGTCAACGCAGCCCACGCTCGTCAGCGCGGACCGGGCAAGCGCGGCAACGCCCAGCTCAAGGCGTGGCGCGTTCTCCGCAAGATCCGCTGCTGCCCGCGCCGGGCGACTGACCTGGTCAAGGCGATCCTGGTGCTCATCCACGCCCACTGACGCCAAGTGGAAAGGGCTCAGTGTCTAGTCCGGGTCGCCGGGGAGTTCATCGCCTCGTAGTGGATCTCCACCGCACCGACGACCGAGTGGCGCATGCGACCGCCGCGGCGAGCAGCGACCCGGGCTGACGGAGGCGGGCACCCAGATCTCCGAGGATCACCCTCAGCACCGGCGACCTACCGCTGGTGAGCCCGACAGCCCCCGCCGGCGTCGTGACGATCCACCACGGCGACGGCAATCTCGTAGCGGTCACCTCCTTCCCCGTGTGACCGAGATGCACGCCAGGCGGCGGCGCCGGCATCCAGAGTCGGCTCGAGATCGGCCCCTCACCCCCGACGAGCCGGCCACCAGTGCACCTCGTGGGGTTCGCCGGCGTTCCAGTCCCAGTTGGTGATCGTGGTGCGCATCAGGCGGGCGGCGGGTGCCAAGTGGCCGTCGGCTCCCCAGTGCAGGGTGACCCTGCGGCGGCAGTCGGGTTCGTCGACGGCGGTCCAGGTGAGCGGAGCTTCCGTGGCGCCGCGGCGGGCGAAGGCGGGGACGAGACCGATGCCGAGTCCCGCGTCGATCAGGGCCGCGATGGCGCTGTGCTCGTCGACCTCGCAGACGATCTTCGGGGTGAGGTCTCGGGCGGCGAAGAGCCGCTCGAGCATCCGGCGTAGCCAGTGTCCCTTGCGGGCGGTGACGAACGGCTCGTCGGCGAGTTCGACGGCGCTCACCGTCGCACGGCCGGCAAGCGGGTGATCGAGTGGAACGCAGACATCCACCGCCTCGTCGAACAGCTGCGTCGACTCCAGACCGTCGGCGTGGATCGGCTGCGAGGTGACGCAGAGGTCGACGTCCTGGGCCCGCAGGCGGGCGGCCATGTCCTCGGCAGGCGACCAGTGGAGCTCGATCTCGACCGCGGGATGGGCACGCTTGTAGGCCGCCAGCGGGCCGGTGAGGGTGAGGAAGGTTTCCGACGCCAGTCGCACGGTGCCCAGTTCCCCGCTGGCGGCCGCGTCGACGGCGCGCCGTCCCGCCTCGAGCTCGCCGAGGGAACGTTCGACGTGATCGCGGAAGAGCTTCCCGGCGTCGTTCAGCCGGAGCCGGCCGCTGCGGTCGAACAGCGGCGCGCCCAGTTCGCTCTCCAGCCGGGTGATGGTGCGGCTCAGCGACGGCTGGGCTACATGCAGTTCCTCGGCTGCCCGGCTGAGGTGCTCCAGTCGCGCTACCACAAGGAACTGCTTGAGCCCATTCAGTTCCACTATGCCTCCCTCGACATAACGCCATAGCAATACTGATCTTAGACGCCATATCTTTCAAGACATAGCTTGGAGGCGTTCGCACCGGAAGATCAGAGTGAGGAGGATCCCCGTGACGATCAGCAGTCCGGGATCCGCTGCGGTTCATAGGACGGCGCCGATCGGCTGGGCGTTCCGGGCGGTCGTCAGTGCGCACGTCGTGGCGATCGTCGGCCAGCCGGTGTTCGCCGGGGTGTACCTGACCGGCGACTTCGACAGCCTGCGCTGGCACGCGGTCGGCGCCGACGTGGTCACCTCCATCGGCTACCTGCAGGTGATCGTGGCGATCATGGTGTGGGTGCGACTGCACCAGGCATGGCCCTTCCTGGCGACGACGGCGGTCGTCGCGGCGGAGACGGTGCAGTACTTCGCCGGCCTGGACGGCGCGCTGTGGCTGCACATCCCGCTCGGCGTGATGACGGTCGCCGCGATCGTCGTGCAGTTCATCGCCGTGTGGCGCCATCCCCTCGTGCAAACGGAGACGCGCCGTGCGTGAGCACGACGCGCACCGCGCTGTGGGTCGACGCCGGGTGCTGGGCATCGGCGCGGCACTGGGGCTGATTGCGGCCACCGGGCTGTCGACCTCGACCGCGCTGGCCCGCCGGCCGTCGCTCACCGGTGCCGAGTTGCCCAGCGCCGTGCCGCTGCCGCCGCCCTTCGAAGTACCGCTGCCGATCCCCGCGGTGCTGAAGCCGATCAGCACCTCGGGCGGGGTCGACCGTTACGAGATCACCCAGCGCGAGGCGGTCGCGCAGATCCTGCCCGGAGTCCGGACGCCGCTGTGGACCTACGGGGGCACCTTCCCCGGGCCGACGATCGAGTCTCGCCGCGGACGGCCGATCACCGTGACGCATCGCAACGAACTGCCCATGCCGACCGTCGTGCACCTGCACGGCGGACGGACCCCGGCGGACTCCGACGGCTACCCGACCGACCTCGTTCTGCCCGATCGCCGGCCGAACTCCGCCGAGACGATGCACGGCGTGCACGACATGCACGCGATGAGCGGCATGCCGGGGATGCCGGGGATCCAGGACCCGCGGGCGGTGGTGACCAGGCTGACGCGGGACTACACGTTCCCGATGGACCAGCGGCCGACGCTGCTCTGGTACCACGACCACCGGATGGACTTCACCGCCCCCGCGATCTGGCGAGGGCTTGCCGGGCTGCACATCGTCCGCGACGACGCCGAGGACCAACTCGGCCTGCCCGCGAGGCAACGCGAACTGCCGCTCATGATCGCCGACCGTTCGTTCGCCGCGGACGGCAGCCTCGCCTACCCCGCGCTCGACCCCTCGCTGCGCAAGCAGCCGGGCGTGCAGGAGCCCTTTCTCGCCGGTGTTCTCGGCGACGTGATCCTGGTCAACGGCGCGCCCTGGCCCATGCACGAGGTCGACGCGGCCCGCTATCGACTGCGCGTGCTCAACGCCTCCAACGCCCGGCACTACGAACTCGAAGCGGTCACCGACGACGGGGAACGACTCGATCTCGTGCAGATCGGTGCCGACCAGGGACTGCTCGCTGCGCCGGTCACCCACGGGCTCCTGCCGATCGCGCCCGCCGAGCGCTACGACGTGATCATCGACTTCTCCGGGGTCCCGATCGGTGGGCGCGTCAGGCTCGTCAATCGGCTCGGCTCGGGTCCCACCCGTGAGGTGATGGCCTTCCGCGTCGCACGGCGCGGCACCGACGGCAGCCGCATCCCCGCCACGTTGTCGACCGATCTGCCGACCTGGCAGCGGTCGGACGCCGTCAACGTGCGCGACATCGCCTTCCGCGCCGGGCAGGTGCACGGCGGCCACGGGTGGCTGATCGGCGGGCTCCCGTTCGACCCCGCGCGCTCCGACGTCACCGTCGGGCTCGGCGACGTCGAGGTGTGGCGGCTGATCGCCGACGTCCACCACCCCGTCCATCTGCACGTGGTCGGCTTCCGCGTGCTCTCGCGCAGCGGCCGGCCGCCGCTGCCGCACGACGCCGGGCTCAAGGACACCATCTCGCTACGACCCGGCGAAGCGGTCGAGATCATCACCCGCTTCGACGGCTACCGCGGCCGATACCTCTTCCACTGCCACAACGCCGAACACGAGGACATGGGCATGATGGCCAACCTCGAGATCGTCTGATTCGTGTCACACCTGGGATGAGTCAGGAATCCACCACAAAGGAAAGGGTTGAGTATCGATGCCTACGCAACGCGAGGTTGACGAAGCCGAGATCCGCCAGCTGGTCGACAAGATCGTCGAAGGGCTCCAAGGCAAGGATCTTGAGGGCCTGAGGCGTCTCTACACAACGGACATCGTGTCCTTCGACATCGAGCCGCCGCTCCAGCACGTCGGAATCGAGGCGAAACTCAAGAACTGGGCGTCTGTATTCACGTTCTTCGAGCGGGTGAATTACGAGGTTCGCGACCTGACGCTCACCGTGGGCGACGACGTGGCCTTCGGGCACGCCTTCGCTCGCCTCAGCGGCACGCTGAAGAACGGGCCGGCGATGAGCGGTATGTGGGTCAGAGTCACGTACTGCCTCCAGAAGATCGACGGCGCGTGGTTGATCGTGCACGACCAGGTCTCCGTGCCGCTCGACATCACCAGCAGCAAAGGCGTTGTCGACCTCGAGCCGTGATCCCGCCAACCCACTCCCGCCTGCGCCGCGGCGCGACGGCACCACATCCCAGGCCCTCACATCCAGCGGTGGTGACACCGTGACGCCCGGGGTGCCATGCCAGCCGCGGTCAAGGCGGGACGATGCGTGTGGTTAGTGCGCAACTCCCTTCTCGGACACGGTGTTACCCGTGACGACCACGGTCGGTGCGAACGCCGGCCAGGTCCGGGATCGTTCACCCCGTCGCCGCGACCGTCCAGTCCGACCTCCCGCGGATGAGCACCTTCGACTCCGCACGCAGACGTGCAACGACCTCCGCCACCACGCCCGGCTCCTTCATCGGCCTCCGATCGACACCGGTCCGGGGCGAGATGACGAACGAGCGGTACTGGGCAGCGATCCTCGACTGACGGCGCCGACGACCGCTCGACGTCAATCGCGGGCCCGACGGCTCGTCACGCGCTCCTGGCCGGCGCGGACGTCGGTCACCGGCATCGCGTCCTGCAGCGGTGCGCCGAGCTCGGGGAACCATCGGAACGCCTGCGGCTGCCGCTCCCACTCGCAACCGGCGCACTCCCCCGTGCGGTGCTCGTCCATCCTCGCCTCCGGCTCGTCGCCTAATTGCCATTCTCTTGCAGCAGCGAACAGTGTGCGTTCCCGAGCGGGCCAGGTCGACCCCATGCCAGCTCGCTGCCGATGCGGAGGGCGTGCCGGCATCACGGAAGGCTGAGAGCACTGCCGGACCCGTGCGCCCGCTCACCGACCCGGCATCCGAGCGTTGTCGACGGTCGCTCGGTGGCAAGGCCCAACCACATCACCAGCTCCACGGTCGCGGCGGAGCGGTTCAGGGTGTAGAAGTGCAGGCCGGATACGCCCTCGTCGAGCAGACGCGAGCACAGCTCGGCGGTCGCGTCCATCCCCGCGGCGCGGAAGGCGACCGGATCGTCGGCGTAGCGGCCGAGCCGGTCGACGAGGGCGCCCGGCAACGGAGCACCGGACAACTCCGGGCCGCGCCAGAAGGTCCTGACCGTGGTCAACGGCATGATCCCGGGCAGGAGCGGGCCGACGCATCCGGCCGCGACGAGCCGGTCACGCAACCGTAGGAACGCCTCCGGGTCCCAGAACAGCTGGCTGACCGCGAAGTCCGCCCCGGCCCGGAACTTCCCCAGCAACCGGGCGAGGTCCGAGTCCCCATCGGCCGAGCGGGGATGGCCGTGTGGGAACGCCGCAACGCCGACGCAGAAGTCACCCAGCCGGCGCACGAGCCGCACCAGGTCGTCGGCATGAGCCAGGCCGTGCGGGTGGGTGACCCACTCCCCCAGCGGGTCGCCGGGCGGGTCCCCGCGCACCGCGAGCACGTTCCGGATGCCCGCTGCGGCGTAAGCGCCGATCACGCGGCGCAGCTCGGCGACCGAATGCGACACCGCGGTGAGGTGCGCCATCGGGACGAGGGTGGTGTCGGTGGCGATGCGAGCGGTCGTGCGGATGGTGCGGTCGCGGCTCGACCCGCCCGCGCCGTACGTGACCGAGACGAACGCCGGATCCAGCGGCTCCAGGCGGCGGATGGTCCGCCAGAGATCCACCTCGCCGCGCTCGTCCTTCGGCGGGAAGAACTCGACCGAGAAGACCGGCCGCTCGCCGGCGATCCGCTGAACGATCTTCACCGGCCCACCGCCGTCGTTCCCGTGCCCGTAGCTGTCCACTGCTCTCTCCTCGCGAGCGGTACGACGACCCGCGGAGAAGGCAGGCAGCAGCGGCAACCGAGGCGCGACGGCCCGGCATCCGCCCGGCCCGCCCTCGAGACCGCGGATCAGCGTGCACCGGCCGGCGCACGCACCGGCGGCAGGTCTTCGGACTCACGGGCCCACGCTCGCGCGCACCTACTGGCCGTCGCTTCCCAGGCTCACACCCAGTGCCGTTGACGGCGGTCGTTCCCGTTCACCGCTGCGGGGCAGTCCCGGACTCGCACCGGGTTCCCTCTTGCCTCGACCCGCGCCCCGGAAGGGCACGCGCCGAACCGTCGGCGACGAACACCGTACTGCGCCACAACGACCGCTCGGCGGCCGCGCTGCACTTCTGGGACCCGGACACTGCCGCGTTCCGCTACCTCGTTGCCGACGAGATCAGCGCCAGCCTCGACGCGCTGAAGCAGGCCCGCATCTGGCACCTCCTGCTCGACCGTGCCCGGTCGGAGGGCATCGGTGTTCTCGCGATCTCCCACGACGGGCCGCTCCTTGCGGTGGCTTCCCGGCTGGTCGAGTGGGGGGACTTCGACCGCGCCGAGCAGGCCTGACCGTCATGGCTGCAACCATCTTGCAGTAGCAAGATTCTCTCGGCAGTGGCATGCTGGAACGGCCGGTGATCGTTCTGGCAGCTCGACATCGGCTGCATGGGTCCGGGGCCCGGTTCGTGGGCGACGCCTCCGTACCGCGGCCCCGGACCCCTCCCGTCCCCCACGTGGGCACCGCGCTCGAGCACCGCCTCCGATTCAGCAGTAAGTTGCAGGTGCTGGATGTTCGCAACTGCAGATCACGAACGAGGAGTACCCCTGTGGCCGAGTACGCGCTGCCCGATCTTCCCTACGACTACGGCGCCCTCGCCCCGCACATCGCCGGCGAGATCATGGAGCTGCACCACTCCAAGCACCACCAGACCTACGTCGGAGCCCTCAACCAGACCCTCGACAAGCTCGCCGCCGCCCGCGACGGCGGCGACTACGGCGCCATCGTCGGCCTCGAGAAGACCCTCGCGTTCAACCTCGGCGGCCACGTCAACCACTCCACCTTC
>NZ_JBRERS010000008.1:0-369575 GCF_054486945.1 Pseudonocardia wallangbongensis | reverse complement strand
CAGCCGTGTCTCCATCGGGACAACCCTTCCGACCACGGCCGAAAGTCTCGACCGCGACCAGGTCAGCTGTCACCGATGTCCCGAGACATACCTGTCACCGATGTGTCCGGACTTGGCAGCCGCAGCTGTGCGGGTCTATGACCGCATGCGTAGATCATGGGCGTGAGTTCCGCGGAACAGGCCCGGGAGAGCCCGGCAGCGGGGATGCTCCGAGCGTGGTCCTCGAGCGCGTCCTCGTTCTACAGGCGGGTGTCATCACCCTGGCGCAGGCGCGCGCATGCGGCCTCTCCGCCGACACGGTGCGGCGCCGCGTACGGGCCGGAGCCTGGCGGGAGCTGCATCCGTGCGTCTTCCTGGTCGGTGGGCACCGGCTGACCGGTGAGGCGCGCGTGCGGGCCGCGTGGCTGTCGGCGCAGGATGCGGGAGCGGTGGTCAGTGGGCCGACGGCGGCCTTCTGGCACGGCTTGCTCGACGAGGCACCCGCCGCGGTCGAGCTGACACTCCCCCGGGCGATGCACCGGCCGCGACGCCCGGGCATCGTCCTGCACCGCCGCGACCTGCCGGGCCCGGACGTCACGGAGCATCGTGGGTTCGCGGTCGTGGCCCCGCCGCTGGCTGCGCTGGAGACGGCTGTCGCGCTCCCGCGTGGCTCGGTGTTCCTGGACCGGGCGCTGCAGAAGCACGTCCGGTTCCCCGCCGTGTACCGCAGCTACTGCCGGGGCGTCGGCCGGCACGGCTCGGCGGAGATGCACCGAATGCTCGTGGCGGCCGCCGACCGCGCTGACTCGGCAGCCGAACGCCTCCTGGTGCAGCTGCTCCGCAAGGCCGGCATCGGCGGCTGGGTGCTCGGCCACCCCTTCGGTCCTTACCGCATCGACCTGGCATTCCCCGTCGAGCGCGTCGCGATCGAGGTGGACGGCTGGGCGTGGCACGTCGATGCGGAGCGCTTCCGCACGGACCGCCGGAAGGGCAACGCGCTCACCCGGGGCAGTTGGGACCTGCTCCGCTTTCCCTGGCACACGCTCGATGGCGAGCCCGAAGCCTGCATCGCGGAGGTGGAGGCGACCCTCGCACTGGCCGGCCGCAGGCCCGCGTGATCAGCGTATGCGGTTGCAGAGCCGCACCTGCGCGGTCGTCCGACCGCATACGCTGATCATGCCGCCGGTCCACCGGCAACTCGCCGGCGCGGGGCCGGGCCCGGGACGTTCAGGAGGCGCGGGCGAGCCGCGCAAGGCGGCGCTGCGTGGGCCACCGCACCGAGTGGGCCCACCCCAGCTTCTCGAAGGCCCAGATCACGCGGGCGGAGATGTCGACCTGCCCGCGCTGGACGCCGTGGCGGGCGCAGGTGGGGTCGGCGTGGTGCAGGTTGTGCCAGGACTCGCCGAAGGACAGGACGGCGAGGGGCCAGACGTTGCGGGAGTGGTCGCGGGCGGCGAAGGGCTGGTCGCCGATCATGTGGCAGATCGAGTTGATCGACCAGGTGACGTGGTGCAGCAGCCCGACGCGCACGAACCCGGCCCAGAAGAACGCGGTGAGCGCGCCCCACCACGACCAGGAGAGCAGCCCGCCCAGCGCGGCCGGCACGAGCAGCGTGAGGATCGACCACAGCCCGAACAGCCGGTCGACGCGGCGGATGTCGGTGTCGGCGAGCAGGTCGGGGGTGAACCGCTCGCGGTTGGTCAGGTCGCGGTCGAACAGCCAGCCGGTGTGGGAGTGCCAGAAGCCCTTGGCGAGGGCCGCGGGGCCCGTGCCGAACAGCCACGGCGAGTGCGGGTCGCCCTCCTTGTCGGAGAACGCGTGGTGGCGGCGGTGGTCGGCCACCCACGTGATGACCGGGCCCTGCATCGCGAGGCTGCCGGCGAGGGCGAGCGCGACCCGCAGCGGCCGCTTGGCCTTGAACGAGCCGTGGGTGAAGTAGCGGTGGAATCCGACGGTGATGCCGAGCCCGCTGATGACGTAGAACACCGCGGCGATCGCGACGTCGATCCAGGTGAGCCCCCAACCCCAGGCGAAGGGGATCGTGGCGACCAGCGCCACCAGGGGGAGGACCACGAAGACGTAGACGCCGATCTGCGGCGCCAGGCCGCGCCGCCCGGCGAGGATCGGGCGGGCGTTCCCCGCCGGTCGAGTCGGGGTATCGGCAACGGTCATGGGCATGCTCCAAGCGACGGTGGACTTAGGCTTACCTTACTCACTTCGGATCTCAAGGTCGAGACCGAGCAATGCGTTCTCCACCACCTCGGGCAGCGCCGGGTGGATCCAGTACTGGCCGGTGGCCATCTCCCGTGCCCCCAGGCCGAACGACATCGCCTGGATCAGCGGCTGGATCACCGTGGAGGCCTGCGCGCCCATCACGTGCGCCCCGAGGATCCGGCCGCTGCCGCACTCGGCGATCACCTTGCAGAACCCGCTGGTGTCCTCCATCGCCCAGCCGTACGCGACGTCACCGTAGTCCTGCACCGCGGCGGTGTAGTCGAGGTTCGCGGCGCGGCACTCGGCCTCGGTGAGCCCCACGGTCGCGATCTGCGGCTCGGTGAAGATCGCCGAGGGCACGAACCGGTGGTCGCTGTGCCGCGGCGCGTCGGGGTGCAGCAGGTTGTGCGCCACCACCTTCGCCTCGTGGTTGGCCACGTGCTTGAGCTGGTATGCGGAGCTGACGTCGCCCAGCGCGAAGATCCCCTCGACGCCGGTGCGCTGCCGGTCGTCGACCACGACCCGGCCGTCGGGATGGGTGGCCACCCCGGTGTGCTCGAGGTCGAGGAGGTCGCTGTTGGGGCGGCGGCCGGTGGCGACGAGCAGCAGGTCGCCGCGCACCGCCGAGCCGTCGGCCAGATCCAGCTCGATGTCCCCGTGGCCCCCGCGCACCCCCGTGACGTCGTGGCCGAGGCGCACGTCCCAGCGGCGGTAGGCGACATCGGTGAAGCGCTCGCAGACCGTCTCGTCCTGGTTGCGCAGGATGCTGCTGCGCCCGATGATCGTCACCCGCGCCCCCAGCGCGGAGAAGACGTGCGCGAACTCGACGCCGATGTAGCCGCTGCCGAGGATCACGAGATGCTCGGGGACCGCGTCGATCCGCATGACGGTGTCGGACGTCTCGTACGGCACACCCGACTCCGTGACGACGTCCGGGATCACCGGCCGGCTCCCCGCGGCGAGCACGATCCGGTCGGCGGTGAACGCGTCGCCGCCGGACCCGTCGGTGCGGGAGACCGCGAGCTCCTTCGGCCCGGTGAAGCGCGCGTGGCCCTCGTAGACGGTGACGTTCGGGCTGCGCTCCACGCGGTACTCGCGCCCGCCCGCGGAGATCGGGTCGATCCGGCCGAAGACGCGGTCGCGGATGTCGGTCCAGCGCACCTTGTCCACCGCGGCGTCCACGCCGTAGCGCCCGGCGTCGCGGACGGCCTGCGCCACGTCCGCGGCGTAGACGTACATCTTGGTGGGGATGCATCCGACGTTCAGGCAGGTGCCGCCGAAGACGCCGTGCTCGACGAGCGCGACGTCGAGGTGCGAGAAGCGCTCGTCGGCGATCGAGTTGCCGGAGCCCGTGCCGATGACGACGAGATCGTGGTGGCGCACGGGCCCAACGCTACGTGCCGGTCTGCGAGAAGTGATGGCGGTCCACCGGTGACGTCCACCGCCCGCCCCACTTCCAGCCGATGCGCTCGAACGCCGCGACGACCGGGCCGCCCTCGAGGATCATGCCCGGCAGTTCCCGGTCGCGGTCCAGGTAGGCGGACGCGAGCTCGGGCAGCACCAGGTCGCCCTTGGTGTAGGGGTTCTGGAACGGGTTGACGTCCACGGCGAGGCCGCGGGCGTGCGCCGACCACCGGGTGAGGCCCGTGGCGGGTCGGCAGACGAAGGCGGTGGTGTTGTTGTCGTCGCCGGTGGGCGGGGCGGTGAGCTCGGACGGCTCGACGACGCGCATCTCCTCGATCGGGAAGCCGGCGTCGTACAGGTCGCCGAACGCGGCCGCGACGTCGTCGGCGACCTCGGCGGCGACGATCAGCTCGCCGGTGTGCGCTGCCCCGTCGAAGCCGTGGAAGGACGCTGTGACGTACCGGAGGCCGTCCGGTTCGACCGGGCACTCCGGCTTCCAGGTCGAGCGGGCGAGGACGTCGTCGGGCACCGGCCCGACCGTGGACGCGAACCGCCCGCCGGCGGGCGGCGGGAGGACGTCGCGGGTGGGCAGCCTCCGGTCCACCAGGTCGGGCGGGGTGGGCTGCGCCACGCCGTAACCGTCGGGGCGCAGGGGGAGCGGGGGACGCTCGGCCGGCGATGCGGTGACGGCGACGGCGGTGACTGCGGCGGCGACGACGATCGCGGGTCCGAACACCCGGCGAGCGTCGCACGGGCGTGCGCGGCGCGCGCTCCCCCGATCTGGTAGGCAATTCGGGGTGAGCGAGCGTCAGCGAGCGAATCATCAGCACAGTGCCGGCGCGAAGCGCCGCCCGAGCGCAAGCGAGGGCGAGCGATGAGCGAGCTTGCGAGCGAATCATCGGCACAGCGCCCGCGCGAAGCGCCGGCCGAGCGATGAGTAGTGAGACGGAGACGGCGATCGTGCACCGCGCGTGGGCGGCGGACCTGTCGCGGGACACCCTCTACGAGCTGCTGCGGCTGCGGGTCGACGTGTTCGTCGTCGAGCAGGCCTGCCCGTATGCGGAGCTCGACGGGCGCGACCTCGAGGACGGGGCGCGGCACTTCTGGCTGGGCGGCCACAGCGACCCCGAGCCCGTACTCGGATGCCTGCGGCTGCTGTGGGAGCCCACGGACGAGTTCCGGATCGGCCGGCTCTGCACCGCCCGCTCGGTGCGCGGCCGAGGGCTCGGCCGGCAGCTGATGGAAGCGGCGCTCGCCGAGGTCGGTGACCGGGTGTGCGTGCTGGACGCGCAGGAGCACCTCGCCGGGTTCTACCGCGGGTTCGGCTTCGGGCAGGTGGGCGAGGCCTACGACTGGGACGGTGTGGCGCACGTCCCGATGCGGCGGAGCTGACCACAAGATCGCGGAAGTTCGCGTGAACGCCGCCGTTTCGGGATACTCACGGACGGTGTCGAGCGAGCGAGGTGGGCGCATGACCGACGACCCGACCCGGGCGATGAACGTGCGATCGCCCGCCTACGGCAGCGCCGGACCGGCCGACCCGAACGCCGACCCGGCCACGCAACCGACGATGCGCCCGGCCGTCGCCGGCGGTCCCACGGTTCCGACGCCGGGCGAGCCCCCGGCGCGGGCGGGCTGGCCGGACGCGCCGCCGCCGGCACGCTCGCGCTCCGGCGTCCTGTGGACGGGGCTGATCCTGTCCGCGGTGGTGCTGCTGTTCCTGCTGATCTTCATCCTGCAGAACAGCGCACCGGTGCAGATCAACTTCCTGGGTGTGTCGGGCACCCTGCCCACCGGGGTGGCGCTGCTGCTCGCCGCCATCGCGGGGCTGCTGCTCGTCGCGATCCCGGGTGGCCTGCGCATCCTGCAGCTGAGGCGGGCCGCCCGGCGTCGCTGAACGGGTGGTCAGGACTCGCGGCCGCCGACCTTGATCTCCCACGGGGCGAGCTCGTTGCCCGCGGCGAGCTCGGTGGCGTCGGCGCTCAGGTTGACCACCACCACGCCGTCGTCCGCCCGGAACGCGAGCAGGTTCGGCCGGGACGGTGAGCGGCCGATCTCGACGTCGCCCGTGGCCATCCGCGGCACCAGGAACTGCCACGACTGGGTGAGCGGGAGCGGTTGTCCACCGTCGTCCGTGGTGGCGTCCGTCCAGAGGGCGGGGGATCCGAGCTCGTCGGCCTGCGGGCCCCACAGCAGGGCGCCCGCGGTGCCGGACTCGGCCATGGCGGCGATGGCGGCGAGGTTCACGGCCGCGTTCGCGGGGCTGCCGGGTTCGTCGCTCTCACCCGCGGGGACCTCGGGGTAGTACTCGGCCCACCAGATCGGCAGGTCGGTGCGCTGCTGCAGCCAGCGCGCCAGGTCGGCGAACTTCCGGCCGCCGTCGATGGGGGAGGGGCCGTCCTGGTCGCGCTTGTTCGACGCGGTGTCGACCGCGAGGAAGTCGGCACCCACGTTGTTCTGCAGCCAGTAGTCGACCACGTCGAGGGTGCGCTGGTCGGCCGCGCCCCACGGCCCGGTGACGCCGGCGGAGGTGTCCTGCGCGCCCTGGTCGAGGCTGATGAGCACGACGTACGGGCCGCCGACCTGTACGTCGGGTCGCACGTCCTTCACCGCCCGGTAGACCTGGTTGTAGAGCTCGGTGTAGCCCTCGTAGTCCCAGCGGCCCTTCGCGTCGCTCCAGAAGCCCTTGAGCTCGTTCCACACCATCACCCGCTCGACCTGCGGGTAGCGCTTCACCGCCTCCGCGGCGAGCTTCGCGAAGTCGCCGAAGTGCTCCGGTTCGGGCGCCTCCTCGAGCTCGTCCCAGTCGGTGTCGCCCTCCTCGCCGCCCTTCATCCAGTCGGGCGAGCAGCAGAGCGTGAGCATGCTCTTCTGCCCGGTCTCCTCGGTGAGCTTCATGCGCCGGTCGAGCGTGTCCCAGTCGTACTCACCCGGCGAGGGCTCCGGGTTGTCCGTGCCGAAGCCCATGAGGTGGTGGTTCTGCCAGATCGCGCTGTCGGCGGAGAGGATGTCGAGCCCGCGCTGGCGGGCCTCGGCGGGCTCGGTGTCGTCGAGGCTGTTCTGGGTGTGGGTGATGCCCAGCTCGAGCGGGGCCTCCTGCTTCGTCCACGTCCAGTCGCCCTCGAGCTCGATGGGCGGCAGCGTCGAGTTCGGGGAAGGCAGCGCCGGCGAGGCGACGGGGTCGGCCGAGCAGGCGGCGAGTGCCGCGGTGAGCAGCGCCAGCACAGCGACGACAGGACGGGGAGCGCGCACGAGTACCTCGGTGTCCGGTTCGGGTAGATCCGCCTCGAAGGTGGCAGGGCGTCGCTGTGGAACGGCTGAGAGAACGCCTGCGCAGCGGCCGTTGCGGCCCGATCCCGGGGTCACATCTTGGTCACGGCGGTCAGGCGGCCGTCGGCCGCCTACGGCGTCCCGGACGGCCGTTGCCGGACCGCCTGCCGCTGCGCCGCGGGGCCGGTGCCTGCTTCGGCGGCTCGACGACCGGCACCCCGGACGGCAGCCGCGCGCCCGTGATGCGGCTGAGCTCGCGGTCGCCCGCGGCCACCTCGGTCTGCGGCGCCCGGACCCCCGCGAGCCGCATCATGCGCTCGACGTCCCGCCGCTCGTCCGGCATGACGAGCGTGACGACGGTGCCGGAGTCGCCCGCCCGCGCGGTGCGTCCGGCGCGGTGCAGGTAGTCCTTCGGGTCGGCGGGCGGGTCGACGTGCACGACGAGGCTGACGTCGTCGATGTGGATGCCACGCGCGGCCACGTCGGTGGCCACGAGCACCGGCGTGCGGCCGTCTTTGAACTCCGCGATCGCCCGGTTGCGCGCGTTCTGCGCCTTCCCGCCGTGCAGCGCGCCCGCCACCACGCCCTCGCGGCGCAGGATCTTCACCAGCCGGTCGACGCCGTGCTTGGTGCGGGCGAACAGGATGGTGCGCCCGTCGCGTGCGGCGACCTCCGTGATGATCCGCGGCTTGGCGGCCCGGTCGACGAGCAGCACGTGGTGGTCCATGGTGGCCACCTGGGCCGTGGCCGAGGCGACCGAGCGCGTGACCGCGTCGGTGAGGTACTGGCGGACGAGAGCGCCCACCTCGCCGTCGAGCGTGGCCGAGAACAGCAGCCGCTGCCCGCTCGCCGGGGTGAGGTTCAGGATCGCCCGGACCTGCGGCAGGAAGCCCATGTCCGACATGCGGTCGGCCTCGTCGAGCACCGTGATCTCGATCTGCGAGAGGTCGCACGTGCGCTGGTTCGTGTGGTCGGTGAGCCGCCCGGGCGTGGCGACGACCAGGTCGACGCCCCGCGCCAGCTCGGCCGCCTGCCGGTTGAACGACAGCCCGCCGACGACGACGGCGGTGCTGAGGCGCAGCGCCCGGGCGAACGGGGCGAGCGCGTCCTCGACCTGCTGGGCCAGCTCCCGGGTGGGGACGAGCACGAGGCCGCGCGGTTGCCGCGCCCGGGGACGCCCGGCGGCGCGCTCGGCGAGGCGGGACAGGAGCGCGAGGCCGAAGGCGAGGGTCTTGCCGGAGCCGGTCTGGCCACGGCCGAGCAGGTCACGGCCGGCGAGGGTGTCGGGGAGCGTCGCGGCCTGGATCGGGAACGGCTCGGTGAAGCCGCCGGCGTCGAGCGCGCGCACGACGGGCTCGGGCAGGCCGAGCTCGGCGAACGAGGGCATGCCCGACTCGGGAGCGGTCCACAGCTCCTCGGCCGGCGCGACCGGGGCGAGCGGGGGACGGTTCTGCGGTGTGCGGGAACGCCCGCGGGGGGAGCGGGTGCGGCCGCCGTCGGAGTGACGCGACCGCGCGCTCGCCGAGTTCTGGCCACGGCGAGGGGAAGGGGAAGACAAAAGGACCTCCGGGACGTGGCACGTCGCACGGAGAAACAGCGCCGGACGGCGGCTGGGATCTCGGGACGAGCCCGGGCGCATCGGTGCGCGCCCTGATGGGTACTGCGGGCTGCGCCCGCTTCAGAGCCGTTGCGGGCCGGGCGCCGGTGATCAGAGTAACCGAGCGCCCGGCCGCTGACGGTGCCGTCGGCGGGCTACCCCTGTGACAACCCGCCGCCTCCGGGCATTCCCACCTCCGCCCGCAGCTCGTCGATCAGGGCATCCGGGGTGCCGGCCTCGCCCGGCAGGCCGCGAGCGGTGAACCACTCGCCGATCCGCCGGACGTCCCGGGCCAGGTACTCGGGGCCCTGCGGGTTGCCCACGACGTCCACGACCTGCGGAAGGTCGATCAGGACCAGCCGCCCGTCGTGCACCAGGAGGTTGTAGGCGGACAGGTCGCCGTGGGTGAGCCCGTGGCGGGCCAGGCCGAGCAGCGCGCCGACCAGCTGGTGCCAGAGATCACACAGCTCGTCCGCGTCGGGACGCAGCTGGGCGAGTCGCGGGGCCGCCGTCCCGTCCTCGCTGCCGAGGAACTCGAGCAGCAGCTCCGTGCCGCTGCACTGGACGGGGTAGGGCACCGCGACACCGTCGGCCCACAGGCGCGAGAGCGCCGCGAACTCCGCGGTCGCCCACTGCCCGGCGAGCATCTCGCGGCCGAACGCCGTGCGGTTCGCCATGGCCCGCGTCTCGCGGGACCGGCGCACCCGCCGGCCCTCCAGGTAGCCGGCATCGCGGTGGAACATGCGGTGCTCGGCCGTGCGGTAGCGCTTGGCGGCCATCAGCGTCCGCCGCCCGGTGCCGGGCACGGCGCGCTCGAGGAGGTGGACGTCGGCCTCCTTGCCGGTCTTGATCACGCCGAGCTCGGTGTCGACCGCGGCGTGCCCGGTGACCACCCATGCCGGGCGGGGGTCCGGCCCGTGCTCGGCGCCGTCCCACGTGGACCAGCGGTCGCCCTCGGGTGGGCCGTCGGGCTCGACACCCTCCCGCTCGTCGAGGGCGGCCAGGTCGGGCTCCCGGCGGCGGGTGCGGGTGGGCGCCTCGTCGTCGAACCGGCGGCGACGCGCCTTCCGGGACGGCGTGTTCTCGTAGACATCGGAATACGACTCGTAGTCGTGCAACGCGGGGCTCCAGAGGGAGTGTGCGCCCCGCGGACGGTCCTCAGCGCGGGGCGGGGATCGGACGAGGGCATGCCACGTCCCGGACAGGTGTCGACATGTCGCACCTCCTCCTGATCACGCCGAACCCCGGCGACCTGATGCGAGCACCCTGCCGGACACCGCGAGCCCGCCACAACCGGATTACGCGGGGATCACGATCTCCAGGGCGTTCCCGTTGCGCTCCACGCGCATCCCGGCCCTGCGGGCGATCGCCGCGACGCCGGCCGCGTCCGTCGGCTCGGCGCGCGAACCGGCGAGCACGCGGGCGAGCCTGCCCTTGTGCGCCTTGTTGAAGTGGCTCACGATGCTGCGGCTGCCGTCGGGCCGCTCGGCGAGGACGTTCACCGTGACGGCCCCCGGTGCCCGGCCCAGCGCCGCGTAGGAACCCGACCGCAGGTCCACCACCAGGTCCGCCTCGGCGAGGGCGGCCAGCTCGGGCTCGAGCACGGGCTTCCAGCGGGCGGCCAGGGTGCCTCCGGACGGGAGCGCGGAGCCGGCGGACAGCCGGTACGCCGGCACCGGGTCGTCGGCGTGCAGCAACCCGAAGAGCGCCGACCCCACGGCGAGCCGCGCCCGCGCCCGCGCCGCGGCGGTCCCGCGCAGGGATCCGGCGTCCAGCGCGTCGTAGAGCACGCCCGTGTAGCGGTGCAGGGCGGGCATGGTCGGCGACGTCCACAGCGCGGCGTTGCGGGCGACCTCGGCGTCCTGGGCGGCGGAGAGGCCGAGGGCGGCCCGGCAGGCCGCCACGTCGGCGGCCAGGTCGACGAGCTCCTTCACGAGCGTGCCGCGCACGGCGTCCAGCCCCGGGTGGGAGAGCGTGTCGAGCCGCAGCGGCGGGCCGTCGCCGCCGTCGCGCTTGGTCTCCGACGGGGGAAGCAGGACGAGCACGTGGCGGAGCCTATGTTGTGCGGTCGAGGAGGCGCCGATTACCGTCCTCGACGTGATCGGGCTCGGGCACGTCGGTTCCACGCGGTGACCGCGGTCGATACCGAGCTTCCCCCCGCCAGCGGCGCATGGCGGGAGGGTGACCACCCCGGACGCCGGCGGTGGATCACCCTGCCCGACCCGCTTCCCTTGGAGGCCGGGGGCACGCTGCCCGGTGTCCGGCTCGCCTACGAGACGTGGGGCGAGCTGAACGGCGACGCCTCGAACGCAGTGCTCGTGCTGCACGCCCTCACCGGCGACAGCCACGTGACCGGCCCCGCCGGCCCCGGTCATCCGACCCCCGGCTGGTGGGACGCGCTGATCGGGCCGGGCCGGGCGCTCGACCCGGCGCGCTGGTTCGTGGTGGCGCCGAACGTCGTGGGCGGCTGCCAGGGCAGCACCGGCCCGGCCTCGCCCGGCCCGGACGGCAGGCCGTGGGGCAGCCGCTTCCCGCTCGTCACGGCGCGGGACGCGGTGGTGGCCGAGCGCGTGCTCGCCGACGCGCTCGGCGTGGCCGCCTGGGCGCTCGTGATCGGCGGCTCGATGGGCGGCATGCGCGCCCTCGAATGGGCGGCCACCGAGCCCGACCGCGTGACCCGCCTGTGCCTGCTCGCCTGCCCGGCCGCCACCACGGCCGACCAGATCGGCTGGGCCGCCCCGCAGCTCGCCGCGATCCGCGACGACTCCGGCTGGAGCGGCGGCGACTACCACGACGCGCCGCCGGGGCAGGGCCCGCACCGCGGGCTCGGCGTTGCCCGGCGCATCGCGCACCTCAGCTACCGCAGCGCGTTCGAGCTCGGCGAGCGATTCGGCCGCGACCCCCAGGCCGACGAGGACCCGTGGCGGGGCGGGCGGTACGCGGTGGAGTCCTACCTGGACCACCACGCCCGCAAGCTCGTGCGCCGCTTCGACGCGATGTCCTACGTGCGGCTGACCGAGCTGATGAACGCCCACGACGTCGGCCGGGGCCGGGGCGGCACCGCGGCCGGGCTCGCGCGGGTGACGGCGCGGACCCTCGTGGCCGGCGTCAGCTCCGACCGGCTCTACCCGCCGGAGCAGCAGGCCGAGCTCGTGGCGGGCATCCCGGGGGCCGCCCCGCTGCGGGTGATCGACTCCCCGTACGGCCACGACGGGTTCCTCGTGGAGGCGCCCGCCGTGGGCGCGCTCGTCACGGAGCTGCTGGAGAGCTGACCCCCTCCTTCTCCCCGACGCAGAACTCGTTGCCCTCCGGGTCGGTGAGGGTGGTCCAGGCGAAGACCGCCGGATCCCCGCGCTCGCCGAGCTCCGCGGCCCCGAGCCCGACGAGCCGCTGCACCTCGGCCTGCCGGCTGCCGGTGGGCGCGCCGAGGTCGAGGTGCAGGCGGTTCTTGCCCGAGCGCGGCTCCGGCACCAGCTGGAAGGCCAGCAGCGGCCCGCCCTGCGGCGGCGGGGCCAGCATGATGAACGCGTCGTCAGGCCGCGTCGCGGACGCACCACGTGTCCGCTCACGCGACCGGAGGCGGCTCTCCACGCGATGATCGGCGCTTCGCCGCGAAAACGGGCGAATCCGACCCGGGAACGCGCCGAACCGCCGATCAAGCCTCCGGCTCGGGCCGGGGCGGGGATGGGGCAGGATCGGCGCGTGCCCGATCGTCCCTACGTGCTGCTCTCCGCCGCGATGTCGGTGGACGGCCACATCGACGACAGCGGGCCGGAGCCGCTGCTGCTCTCCGACGCCGCCGACCTCGACCGGGTCGACGAGGTGCGGGCGGGTGTCGACGCGATCCTGGTCGGGGCCACCACCCTGCGCCGGGACGACCCGCGGCTGAACGTGCGCTCCGCCGAACGCCAGGCGGCGCGCGTCGCCGAGGGGCGCCCCGAGTACCCGCTCAAGGTCACGGTCACCGGCTCGGGTGACCTCGATCCCGCGGCGCGCTTCTTCACCACCGGGGCCGGGCCGAAGCTCGTCTACGCCGCCACCCCGGGGCTCGGCACCGCGCGGAATGCCGTGGGTGCGGTCGCCGACGTCGTGGACGCGGGCGACCCGCTCGACCTGGCCCGGCTGCTCGCCGACCTCGGGGGCCGCGGCGTCCGGCGGTTGATGGTCGAGGGCGGCACCGCGATGCACACGCTGTTCCTCACCGCGGGCGTCGCCGACGAGCTGCAACTGGTCGTCGCCCCGTTCTTCGTCGGGGACGCGCAGGCGCCCCGGTTCGTCGGGCCCGGGCGCTTCCCACAGGACACCGCGCACCGGATGCGCCTGGCGGAGGCCCGCCCGATCGGCGACCTCGTCCTGCTGCGCTACCTGCCGGGCGGCGCCGATGACTGACGACCGGCGGCTGCTGGCGCGGGCGGTGGAGCTCGCGCGGCGGTGCCCGCCGTCGGAGACGGCGTTCTCGGTGGGCGCGCTCGTCGTCGACGCCGGCGGCACGGTGCTCGCCGAGGGCTGGTCACGCCGCCGGGACCCGCACGACCACGCGGAGGAGTCGGCGCTCGCCGACCTCGGCGCGGGCTGGCGGGCCCCGCCCGGCGCCACCGTGTACAGCTCCCTCGAACCGTGCAGCTCCCGCGCCTCGCACCCGCTGACCTGCACGGACCTGATCCTCGGCGCCGGCCTGGACCGCGTGGTGTTCGCGTGGCGGGAGCCGGGCGTGTTCGTCGACGGCCGCGGCGCCGAGCTGCTGCGGGCCGGCGGCGTCGAGGTCGTGGAGCTGCCCGAGCTGGCGGCGGCCGCGCGCACCCCGAACGCCCACCTGCTCGGCACGCGCTGAGCGGATCACCGCTCGCACACCAACCGTGGTGCCGGCACACCAACTGCAGTTGGTGTGTGAGCGCGGGTGTTGGTGTGTCAGCGCCGTGGCTCGCCGGCGGCAGCGCTGACCGGCGCAACCGCCCCGACGGGGCGTCGCTACCCTTTCCCAGGTGCTGACCCGGATGTCGTCGCTGTTCCTGCGGACCCTGCGCGAGGACCCGGCCGATGCGGAGGTACCGAGCCACAAGCTGCTCGTCCGCGCCGGCTACGTCCGCCGCGCCGCCCCGGGCATCTACACCTGGCTGCCGCTGGGCCTGCGGGTGCTGCGCAACATCGAGCAGGTGGTGCGCGAGGAGATGGACGCCATCGGCGCCCAGGAGATCCACTTCCCCGCGCTGCTGCCCCGCGAGCCGTACGAGGCCACCGGGCGCTGGACGGAGTACGGGCCGCTGCTGTTCCGCCTGAAGGACCGCAAAGGCGGCGACTACCTGCTTGGCCCGACGCACGAGGAGCTGTTCACCCAGGTCGTCAAGGGCGAGTACTCGTCCTACAAGGACTACCCGGTGATCCTCTACCAGATCCAGAACAAGTACCGCGACGAGGCGCGGCCCCGCGCCGGCATCCTGCGCGGGCGCGAGTTCCTCATGAAGGACTCGTACTCGTTCGACCTCACCGACGAGGGCCTTGCGGAGTCCTACCGCCTGCACCGCGACGCCTACATGCGCATCTTCGACCGGCTGGGCCTGCAGTACGTCATCGTGCAGGCCACGTCCGGGGCGATGGGCGGCTCGGCGTCCGAGGAGTTCCTGGCCGTGGCGCCCACGGGTGAGGACACCTTCGTGCGCAGCGCGGGTGGCTACGCGGCCAACGTCGAGGCCGTCACCACGGTCGCGCCGCCCGCGCGGCCGGTCGAGGGCCTGCCCGCGGCCCAGGCGCACCACACGCCCGAGACCCCGACGATCGAGTCGCTCGTCGCGTTCCTGAACGAGAAGGCCGACCTCGGCCGCACCTTCACCGCGGCCGACACGCTCAAGAACGTGCTGATCAAGACGCGGCAGCCGGGTTCCGCCGAGTGGACGCTGCTCGCGATCGGGGTTCCGGGCGACCGCGAGGTCGACCCGAAGCGCCTCGAGGCGGCCATCGAACCCGCCGAGTTCGCGCTGCTGGACGAGGCCGACTTCGCGGCCAACCCGTTCCTCGTGAAGGGCTACATCGGCCCGGCCGCGCTGGCCGCCAACGGAGTGCGCTACCTCGTCGACCCCCGGATCGTGCCCGGCACGGCCTGGGTCACCGGCGCCGACAAGCCCGACCACCACGTCGTCGACCTGGTCTGCGGCCGCGACTTCACCCCCGACGGCACGGTCGAGGCCGCCGAGGTGCGCGAGGGCGACCCGGCACCCGACGGCTCCGGCCCCCTGGAGTCGGCCCGCGGCATCGAGATCGGGCACGTGTTCCAGCTGGGCCGCAAGTACGCCGACGCCGCGGCGCTCGACGCGCTGGGCGCGGACGGCAAGCCCGTGCGGATCACGATGGGCTCCTACGGCGTCGGGGTGTCCCGGCTGGTCGGGGTGATCGCCGAGCAGAGCCACGACGGGGCGGGCCTGATCTGGCCGCGCCGGGTCGCGCCCGCAGACGTTCACATCGTGATCGCCGGCAAGAGTGACGAGATCGCCGCGGGCGGGGAGCGGCTCGCCGCCGATCTCCACGCGGCGGGCGTCCGTGTTCTCCTCGACGACCGCAAGGCGACACCGGGCGTCAAGTTCGCCGACGCCGAGCTGATCGGTGTACCGACGATCGTGGTGGTCGGGCGGGGCCTCGCGAACGGCGTAGTCGAGGTGAAGGACCGCCGCAGCGGTGAACGGCAGGAGATCGCCGTCGAGTCCGCGGTCGCCCACCTCGTCGAGGTGACCGGCGCGCGCTGACCTGCACCTGCTGAGCGGCGACCGGTCTGGTCGGGTGTCACCCGTTCGTGGTCGACTGAGGCCGTGCAACGGTGGGTCGGGTCTGGTCACACATCGGGCTCGCGCCATCACCACCTGCAACGACGGTGGTGCGGCTGTGATCGTGGATCACACGCCACGTACCGTTCCCGTCAATCGTCAGCAGTAGTGCACGACCGTGACCGTCACCTGGCCGGTGGCGGACTGGCCGCCCCGCCGGTCCGCCCGCGGCCTCCGCGGGGGAGGTAGACCCAGTGGACTTCGACGCGCTGCGCGCCGCAGTCGTGCCCGGTGCCGGTGTGGTGGCGCGCTGGCCAGGCGTGGTCTGCGTGGCCGAGTGCGCCGACCGGAACGTCCTGCGCCAGCTCCTCGACGTGTGCTCCGCCGCGTCGGGCCACGAGCCGGGCCGGGCGCTGGCGCGCCGCCTCGCGATGTGGCTCGGTGGCGCCGACGCACCCGGAGACGGGCTGCGCTTCGGCACCGTGGCCGTCACGGGCGGCGATGCCCGTGCGCCCTCGCAACGCGGCGAGCAGTGGGCCGTGTTCCTCTACGGCCCGGTCGGGCTCGTCGTGCCGGACCGGCAGGTGGCGCTCTCGGGCGCGCAGTCGGTGGCGTGGACCGACCGGCTGCTGCCGCGCCCGGACGCCCCCGTGGTGCTCGCCCTGGAGGGTGGTCCGATCCCGCCCGGCCTCGTCGACGGAGTCCACGACCTGCGCGTCGGTGTCGTGCCCGGGGCGGGTGCCGTCCTCGTGCCGGGCGGGGACCAGGGTTCCGGCGATGGCGCGGAGGAGCCTGCGCGCAGCCGCCAGGTCGACTCCCGGTGGCTCGACGTCAGCGGCGGCGACCGCCAGTGGGGTGCCGATCCGGCGCCCACGGCGTCCGCGGAAGGGCTGCACCCCGGCGAGGGCGCGGGCAACGGCCTGCCCTCCAGGGGCGGCCTCGGTTCCCTCGAGGGTTATCAGCCCGGCGAGCCGGGCGCCGGCGCGGAGCGGCCCTCCGGTCGGGCCCACCTGCGCCCGGTGCCCTCGGGTTCCAACGGCGTCGCCCACCGCGGGTGGGTCCCGCGGCGCGGCACGATGGGCGATCTCGGCCGCGTGTCCGATGTCGAGCGCGGCCGGCCCGCCGAACCGGCCGACGACGCCGGGGACGTGCACCAGAACGGCTACCGGAACGGTCACCGGGACGTCGACCGGGACGTCCACCAGGACGTCCATCCGGAGGTCGACCATCCCGACGAGCAGCGCGAGCCCGAGGCACCCCCCGAGGGCGGCCGCAACGGCAACGGCGTCCGCAGCGGCGACGGGGTGCTCAACGGCGCCGCGTACGACCTGCTCGGCGGGCCGGAGGCGCCGTCGCAGGAGCCGGGACTCAGCCCGTGGAGCGACAGCCGCGACCGCGACGGGGGCCGCGCCGACCGGATCGAGGGCTGGTTCGCCACCCCGGCCGAGGGCGGCACCGAGTCCGGGCTGAGCGCGGTCGGGCCGCCCGACCGGCGCCGCCGCCGGCACCGGTTGCCCGACGACGACGCGCCCGTCGCGAACCCGGACGTGGGCGGTGAGCCCGAACCCGCGGCGGACGATCGCGCGGAGGCCGTCGACGAGCGCGGTTCCGACGACTTCGCGAGCGTCGACCCCGGTGCCTTCGGTGCCGGATCGGCGGAGGAGACCCGGATCGGGTCGATCCCGCCCATCGCCGCCGAACCGGAGCCGCAGGCCGACGCCGAGCCCATCGACAACTCCGGCGACGGCACCCCCCGGCTCGGGGTCCCGGCCCAGGAGGCGCCGCCGGCGGAAGAGATCCACCCGCTGGCCGACGCGGACGCCGATTCACCGCACACCACGGCGCTGCGCTCAGAACGGATCCTGGGCGCACCACCCGAGGAGCACGACTTCCAGCCGCTGGACGACGGGGCGGCCACCAGCGGACTGGTCGTCGACAACCGGCCGGAGGAGCCCCCGCGGCCGCCCGTCGGCCTGCTGGTGTTCGACGACGGGGCCACCTACACCGTCGACGCCGAGTACCTGATGGGCCGGATGCCGGAGGCCGACCCGCGGGTCGTGTCCGGTGCGTTGCGCTCGCTCGCGCTCGAGGACACGTCCGGAGCGGTGTCGCGCGTCCACGCGCAGATCGTCGTGAACGGGTGGGAGGCGTTGCTCGTCGACGTCGGCTCGCGCAACGGCACCTTCGTGTCGCCGCCGGGCGAGCAGGGGTGGACTCAGCTGCCCGCGGGGGAGACGCACCGGCTGGAGCCGGGCACCCGGGTGCGGATCGGGGGCCGCAGCTTCCAGTTCGAGGCGCCGTCAGGGGCGCGTTAGCTAGAGACGCTTCATGAAGTGGCTGGTTTGCTCAGCGGTGCCGGTAGCGGAACCTCAGACGCCTTCTCGCTCCGGGAGCTCCTCCTCATGAACGCCAGTTCACAGCGTCGAAGCTGTCCTCGCGAGAAGACGCCTGAGAACCCGCCGCGGTGCCGGTTGCGTGCTCCCTCCAAGCGGCTCCGCCGCTCATCAGACACGACACAGTAGGAGAGGCCGCCGGGTTGGACATGACCCCGACGCTGGCTCCCGCGTCGCTCGCGGACTACGAGGTCCTGGGACTGCTCGGCGAGGGCCCGCACGCGCGCTGCTACATCGCCCGGCCACCGGCCCGCTCCGGTGACCTGGTCGCCGTGAAGGTGTTCGCCGGGCGGGTGAGCGAGCCGGCGTTCGACCGGGCCGTGCAGGAGTTGCGGGCGGTGGCAGCGGTCCGGTCGTCGCACGTGGTGCGCGTGTTGGACGCCGTGCTGGGGGAGAACTTCGCGTACGCGATGGAGTACTTCCCGCTCGGCTCGCTCGCCGGGCAGGCGAACGGTTCGGCCCGGGCCGAGGTCCTCGCGGCACTGGAACACGCCGCCCGCGGCGCGCACGCCCTGCACGAGGCCGGGATCGTCCACGGCGGGATCCACCCCGCCAACGTCCTGCTCGTCGAGGACGTGAACGGGACGATCGGTGGGCGGCTGGCCGAGCCGGGTCTCGCCCGCGTCCTGATGCCCGGGGCGGTCGTGCCGGGCTCCGGCCGCGGCGGGGTGCTGGAGTTCCGCGACCCGGACCTGCTCGACGGGACGAGCCCGTCGCGGCGCACCGAGGTGTGGGCGCTCGGGGCCACGATCCACCGCGTGCTGTCCGGTGTGGGCCTCTACGGGGAGCTGCCCGGCCACCCGCTCGGCGCGATCCGTGAGCTGCACTCCACCAGCCCCCAGGTGCGTCCCGGCCTCGAACCGGACGAGGCCGCGCTGGTGCGCGACTGCATCACCGTCGGCCCTGATCGCCTCCGCACGGCCGCCGACGTGGCCGACCGCCTCGCCGCCCTCCGGCTGCCGTAGCTACTCGTCTGGTCGACGTGCGCGATCCGCGGTATCGGTTGTCCATTGCTCTGGCAACAGCCATGGGCACCCGATACTCGTGATCACCGGTCGGTGGGTGGCAGTTTCGGGTGTCCATGGTCGTGGCGACAACCGTGGACACCCGATACCGGGGATCAAGGGCCGCCGGGGCCGAGGCGCGCTGACGCCCCCGCACGACCGCCATCCGTCAGCCCGACGACCGCGGGTTCGGACGTGCTCGTCCTGAATGAGTGGGTCCGGACTCGATCATCGCACCTGCCGGGTCGCCGGCCGGTTGTCCACACCGTTCGCGGTCGGCATCCAACCCGATCAGCACTATGGCGCCGTAGTGCTGTTTTGAGCGTCCTGAAACAGCAGTATGGATCCATAGTGCGCCCCGCTGCCGCTCCCTAGCCGCCCGGGGCCGGTCAGCCGGGGAGGTAGGAGAGGCGGACGGAGCGGACGGGGTTGTCGCCGTTCGTGTCGACCAGGCACACCGACTGCCAGGTGCCCAGTGCCGTGCTCCCGTCCAGTACGGGCACGGACATCGACGGCGCCACGATCGCGGGCAGCACGTGGTCGCGGCCGTGGCCGGGGCTGCCGTGCCGGTGCGTCCAGCGGTCGTCGGCGGGGAGCAGGTCGCCCAGGGCGGTGAGGAGGTCGGTCTCGGTCCCCGCGCCCGTCTCGATCACCGCGAGGCCCGCCGTCGCGTGCGGGACCCAGACGTTGAGCAGGCCGTCGCGGGCACCCGCGGAGCGCAGGAAGGCGGCGATCTCGTCGGTGAGGTCGACGACGGTCTCGCGGCCGCCGGTCCGGACCTCGATCAGCTTGCTGTCCACGCCCGTAGTGTCCCCCGGGTGCGCGTTTCATTCGGTGCGGAGTTCGACGTCCCGGACGGCTACCTGAACACGGCCAGCATCGGCATCCCCTCCGCGGCGGTCGGTGCGGCGGTGACGGCCTCGATCGCCGGCTGGCGGGCGGGCGCCGGCCGGGCCGGGGAGTACGACGAGCCGGTGGCCCGGGCCCGGGCGGGGTTCGCCGACCTGGTCGGGGTCGGGGTGGACCGGGTGGCGATCGGGCCCGCGGTGTCCGCCCTCGTCGGGCTGGTGGCCGCGGCGCTGCCCGCGGGCAGCCGGGTGCTCGTCGCGGGCGGGGAGTTCACGAGCGTGACGTGGCCGTTCGCGGTGCAGGCGGGGCGGGGCGTCACGGTCACCGAGGTCGACCTCGCCGAGGTGGGATCCCGCGCCGGGGAGTTCGACCTCGTCGCGGTGAGCACGGCGCAGTCCGCGGACGGCCGGCTCGTCGACCTGGCCGCCCTCCGCGCGGCCCGCGCGGACGGCACCAAGGTCCTGCTCGACGCCACGCAGTCGCTCGGCTGGCTCGACGCCGACCTGTCGTGGGCCGACGCCGTGGTCGCCGCGGGGTACAAGTGGCTGCTCAGCCCGCGCGGGGTGGCGTGGATGGCGATCCGCCCCGAGCTGGCCGCTGTCCCGTCCGCGGCGGGGTGGTACGCGAGCGCGGACCGCTGGGCGGACGTCTACGGCCTGCCGATGACGCTGGCGGCCGACGCGCGGGCGCTCGACACGTCGCCGGCCTGGTACTGCCACGTCGGTGCGGCGGTGGCGCTGCCCTGGCTCGCCGGCCTCGACCGCGCCGCGGTGCACGCCCACTGCGTCGGGCTCGCCGACGCGTTCCGCGCCGGGCTCGGGATGGAGCCGGCGGGCTCGGCGATCGTCTCCGTCCGCCGGGAGGGCGCGGGGGAGCGGCTGGCCGCCGCCGGGGTCGTCAGCGCCGCCCGGGCCGGCGGCGCCCGCCTGGCGTTCCACCTCTACAACACCGAGGCCGACGTCACCCGCGCCCTGGAGGCCCTCCGAGCGGGGTGAAGGAATGCCCGACCGGCTCGCACACCTGGCCGCCACCGGAGGTGGCCGCGGAGACTACGGCTGCCCCGGGAACACCGGGATCGTGGGTGACTCGTTCAGCGCCGCGCGCCAGCGCGCGCAGCGCAGCGCTCCGGCGCACACGGTGTCCAGGGCGGCCTGGCGCAGGGCGCGGTCCTGGGTGCGTTCGAGCACCGATCGCCAGGCGGCGAGCGCGTCGGTCTCGGCCACGGTCGCGAGCTGGGCGGCCGACGCGGAGTCGGTCACCGGTCGCGGGGTGGCGTAGGCGGGCTGCGCGGACACGGCGGGGGCCCCGAGCTGGGTGAGGGTCGCCTCGACCTGGCTGCGCAGCTCGCGGTGCGCGTTCTCATCCTCGCGGGCGCGGGTCGCGTCGGCGCCGGAGAGGAAGGCGATGGCGAGTGCGTAGCACCAGATGGCGGCGTGCTCGGACGCGAGCGCGTTCTGCAGCGCGGCGACGGCGGTGTCGTCGATCCGGGGGTTGGTCGAGCTCACTTCAGCACCTCCGCGTAGGTGCTGCAGCACGCGGCCACCGAGGCGACGAGCCCGACCCGCTCGGGCGGCATGCCGAGCGCGAGGTCCCCGGCGGTACGGCTCGACGCGAGCACCGCCCGCTGTACCTCGGTGCGGCTCGGTCGGCCGGTGGGCGCGGGAGCGGGTGCGGGGGTGGGGCGGTCCGGGTCGAGCCGGGCGACCTCGGCGTCCAGGGCGGCGGCGTGCTGGGTGCGGGCGTCGACGAGGGGCTGCAGCGCGGTGGCGAGGCCCTGGTCGGCCGCTACCGCGGCAGCCGCGAGCGCGGCGTCGGCGCGGGCGGCGTCGGCGAGGGCGATCAGCGGGTCGGGTTCGTCCGGCCCGGCCGCGCGTCCGAGCGAGCAGCCGGCCAAAGCGGGCGGGAGGAGCAACAGCGCGGCGAGCACCTGCCGCCGGCTCCACGCCGTTCTCGGTCGCTCGTTCCTCGCTCTGTGTTCACCCGCCCCCGCCGGCTCCGCAAGCTCCGCCGGCTCACCATCCCCCGGGTGCGTGCCTCCCCCGCAGTACGGCACCGGCCCGCTCGCCTTCATCTGCCTCCGCTCCGCTCCGGCGGCCTCACACGCAGGATGGCGAAGGCCCGCTCGCCGGGCGCTCATCCTGCCAGGCGGCCCCGCGGACGCGACCGGGTGCCGGGGGGTGCACGGGCGGTAACGGCGTGCAGAGGTCCGTTCGTGGTCGCGATACCCTGACAGACCCACACCGTACGTAGGAGTAGACGCGATGCCCTCCCCCCGCCCCGCGCAGGAAGCCGGGCCGCAGCCCGGCCAGCTGCACGGCGTGCTGGCGCCGATCGTCGCGGACGCCGGGTTCGAGCTCGATCAGCTCGACGTCCGGGCCGCGGGCCGCCGCCACACCGTCAAGGTGGTGGTCGACTCGGACGCGGGCGTGGGCCTGGACGACATCGCCGCCGTCTCCCGGGCGATCTCCGCCGAGCTGGACCAGCAGGAGCACCTCATCGGTGGCTCGTACACGCTCGAGGTCACCTCGCCCGGGGTCGACCGCCCGCTCACCGGGCCCCGGCACTGGCGGCGGGCGCACCTGCGCCAGGTGGCGGTCCGGTTGCACGACGGCACGCGGTTCACCGGTCGCGTCGGCGCTGCCGGCGAGGAGGCCGTCACGTTGCTCGTCGAGGGGCAGCGGCGCGAGGTGCGCTACGCCGACGTGGCCCACGCGGGCGTTCAGGTGGAGTTCCGGCCCGTGCCGGAGCACGAGGTGGCGCTGCTGCAAGAGGAGGGGACAGCGTGAACGTCGACATCGCGGCGCTGCGCACCATCGAGCGCGAGAAGGACATCCCGTTCGAGACGGTCATCGAGGCGATCGAGACCGCGCTGCTCACGGCGTACAAGCACACGGACGGCCACCAGCCGCACGCGCGGATCGACATCGACCGCAAGACGGGCGCGGTGCGGGTGCTCGCCCAGGAGCTGGGCCCCGACGGTGCCGTCGACACCGAGTGGGACGACACCCCCGAGGGCTTCGGGCGGATCGCCGCCACCACCGCGCGGCAGGTGATCGTGCAGCGGCTGCGTGACGCCGAGCACGAGCGCACCTACGGCGAGTTCGCCGCGAAGGAGGGTGAGGTCGTCGCGGGCGTCATCCAGCGGGACGCGCGCGCCAACGCCCGCGGCGTGGTGATCGTCCAGCTCTCCGGCGGCACGGAAGGGGTGCTGCCGCAGGCGGAGCAGGTGCCCGGCGAGCGGTACGAGCACGGCGAGCGGATCCGCTGCTACGTCGTGGGTGTCAGCCGGGGAATGCGGGGGACGCAGATCACGTTGAGCCGCACGCATCCCAACCTCGTGCGCAAGCTGTTCGCGCTCGAGGTCCCGGAGATCGTCGACGGCTCCGTGGAGATCGTCGCGGTGGCGCGGGAGGCCGGCCACCGGTCCAAGATCGCCGTTCGGTCCACCGTGTCCGGGGTCAACCCCAAGGGGGCCTGCATCGGCCCGGTGGGCGCCCGCGTGCGCGGCGTGATGAGCGAGCTGGCCGGAGAGAAGATCGACATCATCGACTGGTCCGACGACCCCGCGACGTTCGTCGGCAACGCGCTCTCGCCGTCGAAGGTGGTTTCGGTCACGGTGCTGGACGCGCGCACGAAGACCGCGCGGGTCGTCGTACCGGACTTCCAGCTGTCGCTCGCCATCGGCAAGGAAGGGCAGAACGCCCGGTTGGCGGCCCGCCTCACCGGTTGGCGCATCGACATCCGCAGCGACGCCGATCCCCGCGGGGCCATCGACGCGCCCGAGACGGAGTCGGTCGGCTGAGCCGTCGAGCACCCAGCGAGGGAGGAAGGGGCGCAGGGCCTGCGCTACACTCCACACCGGCCCACCTCCCGGGTCCGGCCCCCGCACGACCGGCCCCCGCCCCGGATCAGCGATCCGCCGCGGGACCCGTCCGGACATGCATCGGTTGTCGGTGCCGGGATGTGGCCGACGGTCTGTTGAGGGTCGTCGTGGTGGACGGGGTCCTGACCCCGGACCCGCGGCGCAGGCTCCCCGGGCGTGGTGCGTGGTTGCATCTCGCCCCGGAGTGCCTGGACCGTGCCGAGCGGCGCTCGGCGTTCCCGCGGGCGCTCCGCGTCCCGGGTCCGCTGGACCCCGCGCCGGTACGGGCCCACATCGGCGCCGTGAGCACGAACGGGGCTCGGGAGACACCCGGGCCCGGCACACCAGGAAGCAAGGTCGACCCGTCATGAGCCAGTCGTGAAGATCGCACCATGAACGTGCTTCGACACTAGGTTCGAGGTCGAGCGGGACCGCCGCCCGGCCTCCGGAAACAAGGAGTGCAGTGGCAGGCAAGGCCCGCGTGCACGAGCTCGCGAAGGAGCTCGGAGTCAGCAGCAAGCAGGTCCTCAGCAAGTTGCAGGACCTCGGGGAGTACGTGAAGTCTCCCTCGTCGACCGTGGAGGCCCCGGTCGCCCGCAAGCTTCGTGAGTCGCTCGCCGGCGGAGGCGACTCCGGCGACGGCCGCCGTCGCGGCGGCGGTGGCCGTCCGCGTCCGGGCGGTGGCGGATCCACCCCCGGCAACGTCCCGCCCCGGTCCGGCGGACCGGTTCCCGGCCCGCCCCGCCCCGCGGCGCAGTCCCCGTCGATGCCCGCACCGGGCACCGAGCGGCCCAGCGGGCCGCGTCCGGGTCCCCGACCCGGCCCGCCCGCGCCGCCGCGTCCCGAGACCCCGCGCAGCGAGCCCCAGAGCCCGGCCGCGCAGCGTCCCGCGGCCGAGCAGCCGGACACGCAGCGTCCCGCGGCGGCCGCCGGATCCCCGGAGGCCCCCGCGCAGCAGCGTTCCGGCCCCCGGCCCGGTCCGCGTCCCGGCCCCGCGCCCGAGCAGGAGCGCCCGGCGGCCGCGGCCGACGCCCCCGGCGTCGTCCCGCCGCGTCCGTCCGGCCCACGCCCCGGGCCTCGCACGCCGCGCGTCGGCAACAACCCGTTCGGCGTCGGCTCGGGTGCCCCGCCGCGCCCGGCGGCGCCGCGTCCCGGCCCGCCCGGTGGCGGGCAGGCCCCCAACCAGGGCGGCCAGGGCCAGGGTCAGGACAGCCGAGGACCTCGTCCCGGTGGCCCACGCCCGTCCGCGCCGCGTTCCGGTGAGCCCGGTCGCGCCGGCCCGCGCCCGCCCTCGCCGGGCAACATGCCCCCGCGGCCCAACCCCGGCATGATGCCGGCGCGCCCGGCAGGCGGTGGCCGTGGTGGCCCCGGTGGCGGTCGTGGTGGCCCCGGTGGCGGTCGTCCCGGTGGTCCGGGCGGTCGTCCCGGTGGTGGCGGTCGTCCCGGTGGCGGCGGCGGTTTCCGTCCCGGTGGCGGTGGCCCCGGTGGCGGTGCACCCGCAGGCGGTGGCTTCCGCGGCGGTCCTGGTGGCGGTCGTCCCGGTGGTGGCGGTCGCGGTCGCGGCGGTGCCGCGGGCGCGTTCGGCCGTCCCGGCGGACCGGCGCGCAAGGGCCGCAAGTCGAAGCGGCAGAAGCGCCAGGAGTTCGACTCGATGGCGGCCCCCTCGGTCGGCGGCGTCCGCCTGCCGAAGGGCCAGGGCGAGACGATCAAGCTCCCGCGCGGCGCGTCGCTCACCGACTTCGCCGACAAGATCGGCGCCAACCCGGCGGCGCTGGTGCAGGTGCTGTTCCACCTCGGCGAGATGGTCACGTCCACGCAGTCGGTCTCGGACGAGATCCTCGAGCTGCTCGGCGGCGAGATGAACTACCAGGTCCAGGTCGTCAGCCCGGAGGAGGAGGACCGCGAGCTGCTCGACAGCTTCTCCATCTCCTACGGCGAGGATGCGGGCGGCGAGGAGGACCTGGTCTTCCGGCCGCCGGTCGTCACGATCATGGGCCACGTCGACCACGGCAAGACGCGCCTCCTGGACACCATCCGGAAGGCGAACGTCGCCGAGGGCGAGGCCGGTGGCATCACCCAGCACATCGGTGCCTACCAGGTCGTTTCCGAGCTGGACGGCCAGGAGCGGCCGATCACCTTCATCGACACCCCGGGTCACGAGGCGTTCACCGCCATGCGAGCCCGCGGCGCGAAGTCCACGGACATCGCGGTGATCGTGGTCGCCGCCGACGACGGTGTGATGCCGCAGACGGTGGAGGCGATCAACCACGCCCAGGCGGCCGACGTGCCGATCGTGGTCGCGGTCAACAAGATCGACAAGGAGGGGGCCAACCCCGCCAAGATCCGCCAGCAGCTCACCGAGTACGGGCTGGTCGCCGAGGAGTACGGCGGCGAGACGTTGTTCGTCGACATCTCGGCGCGCGAGAACATCAACATCGAGCAGCTGCTCGAGGCGATCCTGCTCACCGCGGACGCCGCGCTCGACCTGCGGGCCAACCCGAGCATGGAGGCCCAGGGCGTCGCGATCGAGGCCCACCTGGACCGCGGTCGCGGTCCGGTGGCCACGGTGCTGGTGCAGCGCGGCACGCTCCGGGTCGGCGACTCGGTGGTCGCGGGCGACGCCTCCGGGCGCGTCCGGCGCATGCTCGACGAGCACGGCGAGGACGTGACCGAGGCCTACCCCTCGCGTCCGGTGCAGGTCATCGGGTTCACCTCGGTGCCCGGCGCGGGCGACACGTTCCTCGTCGTCGACGAGGACCGGGTGGCCCGCCAGATCGCCGACCGGCGGCGCGCCCGCGAGCGCAACGCCGAGCTGGCGAGCCGCCGCAAGCGCGTCAGCCTGGAGGACCTGGACGCCGCGCTCAAGGAGACCAGCACCCTCAACCTGATCATCAAGGGCGACAACTCGGGTACCGTCGAGGCACTCGAGGACGCGCTCATGAAGATCGAGGTGGGCGACGACGTCGAGCTGCGGGTCATCCACCGCGGCGTCGGTGGCATCACCGAGGGCGACATCAACCTCGCCATCGCCGACAACGTCATCGTGCTGGGCTTCAACGTCCGGGCCGAGGGCAAGGCCACCGAGCTCGCCAACCGCGAGGGCGTGGAGATCCGTTACTACACGGTGATCTACCAGGCCATCGAGGAGATCGAGCAGGCCCTGAAGGGCATGCTCAAGCCGGAGTACGAGGAGGTCGGGCTCGGCAACGCGGAGGTCCGCGAGGTCTTCCGGTCGTCGCGGTTCGGCACCATCGCCGGTTGTCTCGTGATGAGCGGGGTGATCCGGCGCAACGCCCGGGCCCGCCTGCTGCGCGACAGCGTGGTGGTGGCCGACAACCTGTCGATCAACTCGCTGCGACGGGTCAAGGACGACGTGGTCGAGGTCCGCGAGGGCTTCGAGTGCGGTCTCACGCTCGGCAACTTCAACGACATCAAGCAGGGCGACGTCATCGAGACGTTCGAGATGCGCGAGAAGCCGAGGGGCTGACGAGGGCACGGGGACCGGTCGGTAGGGCCGGTCCCCGTCACGTCGGAGAACCATGTTCGTCGGAGCACTCGAGCTGGACGTCCTCCTCGACGGAGACGTCCGCTCCCTCAAGCAGAAGAGGGCGAGAGTCCGGCCCGTGCTGGCCGAGCTGCGCCGGAGGTTCGAGGTGGCCGTCTCGGAGGCGGGGCACCTCGACCTGCACCGGCGCGCCCTGCTCGGCGTCGCCTGCGTCGCGGCCGACTCCGGACACGTCACCGAGGTACTCGACCGGTGCGAGCGGCTCGTCGCCGCGCGCCCCGAGCTCGAGCTGCTCTCGGCCCGGCATCGCATGCTCGGGCCGGAGGATTAGCACCATCCTGGGAGGGCTGTAGTTGTGGTGGATCACGCCCGCGCGCGCCGGTTGTCGAAGCGGATCACGCAGATCGTGGCGGCTGCTCTCGAGCACGAGGTCAAGGACCCCCGGCTGAAGATGGTGACCATCACCGACACCCGGGTCACCGGCGACCTGCGCGAGGCCACCGTGTACTACACGGTGCTCGGCGAGACGGTGGACGCCGATCCCGACACCGCGGGCGCTGCCGCCGCGCTGGCCAGCGCCACCGGTGTGCTGCGCACCATGGTGGGTGCCGGCACCGGGATCCGGCACACGCCCTCGCTGGCGTTCGTGCCCGACCAGGTGCCGGACGAGGCCCGCCGCATGGAGGAGCTGCTCGCCCGCACCCGTGAGTCCGACGCCGAGGTGGCGCGGCTCGCGGCGTCGGCCCACCCGGCGGGCGACGCCGACCCGTACCGGGTGCCCCGGGAGCGCGACGGGGAAGACGAGGGGTGAGCGAGCTTGCGAGCGAACCGATAGGCGCAGCAACGCCGTGAACGCGGCCGACGAGCGCCGGCGAGGAGGACTCGTGAACAGGATCGTCGCCGTGGACGGTGCGGTCGCCGAAGCCGCGACGGCCCTCGGCGGTGCGCGCGAGGTCCTGCTCGTGGCGCACATCGATCCGGACGCCGACGCGCTGGGGAGCGCGCTGGCGCTCGGCATCGCCCTGCGTAGGCGGGGTGCCCGCGTGCAGGTGGCGTTCGCGGCACCCGCCCGGGTGCCCGAGTCCCTGGAACCCCTCGACGCCCTGGGGCTGCTGGTGTCGCCGGCCGACGTCAGCGAGGCGCCGGAAGTGCTGGTCAGCTGTGACGCGGCCGAACCCGGGCGGCTCGGCGCGCTCGCCCGGTTGCTCGACACCGCCCGGTGCACGGTGATGCTCGACCACCACGGCACCAACCCCGGGTTCGGCGACATCCAGGTGCTCGACCCCGGCGCCGAGGCGACGGTGGTGCTCGCCCACCGCGTGCTCGTCGAGATGGGCGCGCCCGTCGACGCGGACGTGGCGCGCTGCCTCTACGCCGGGCTCGTCACCGACACCCGCGGCTTCCGCACGGCCGGACCCGCCGCGTACCGGCTCGGCGCCGAGCTGGTGGAGGCGGGCGCCGACCCGGCGGCCCTGACCAGGACGCTGATGGACAGCCACCCCTTCGCCTGGTTCGAAGGGCTCGGCGGGGCGCTCGAGCGGGCCGTGCTGGAACCGTCGGGCCTGCTGCACACCACGATTCCCCTGGCCGACGTGCGTCGCTACCGGCCGGAGGAGATCGACAGCGTCGTGGAGGTGCTCCGGACGGCCGTCGAGGCCGAGGTGGTGGCCTCCGTGATGCAGATCGAGGAGCGGCGGTGGCGGGTGTCGCTGCGCTCCGCCGGCACGGTGGACGTCGCGGCCGTCGCCACCGCGCTCGGCGGCGGGGGGCACGCGATGGCGGCGGGCCTCACCCGCGAGGGCACCGAGGAGGAGGTCCTGGCGGCGATCCGCGCCGCCCTGGGCAACTGACGTTTGCTGCAAGTGGCGATCCGCGCCCCGTTACCGTGAGCGGAGCGAACCGATCGGGAGGAAGCCCGCATGACGTCCGACACCGCCCCCACCGCGGACGAGCGGTCCGCCCGCCGCGCGTTCCTCGGGGCGGCACTGCGCCGCCCGGCCACGATGGGCGCGATCGCGCCGAGCTCCGCACGCCTCGGCGCGGTGCTCTCGTCGGTGGTGCCCCGCACCGGGGAGCCGACGGTCGTCGAGCTGGGACCGGGCACCGGTGCGGTGAGCGCCGTGATCGCCGAGAAGCTGCCGGAGGGTGCCCGCCACCTCGCCGTGGAGCTGGACCCCGACATGGTCGCGTACCTGCGCCGCACGCGGCCCGGGCTGGAGGTCGTGCAGGGCAACGCGGCCGACCTCGGCGATCTGTTGGCGGAGCGCGGGATCAGCGAGGTCGACGCCGTGATCTGCGGGCTCCCGTGGGCGCTGTTCGACGACGCCACCCAGCGCGCGCTGCTCGGTGAGATCAGCCGCGTGATCGGTGACCGCGGTGCGTTCACCACGTTCGCCTACCTGCACGGGATGACGCTCGGCGCCGCCCGCCGGTTCCGGCAGCGCCTGCGCGGCACGTTCGACGAGGTGCTGGTGAGCGCCACGGTGTGGCGCAACCTGCCGCCGGCGTTCGTCTACGTGTGCCGCCGCCCCCGCCACGAGGGATGACCGCCGCGCCGGATCGCGTCCCGGCGCGGGAGGTGCTGCGGCTCGCCGCGCCCGCGCTCCCGGTGCTCGCCGCCGAACCGCTGTACCTGCTCGTCGACACCGCGGTGGTCGGGCGGCTCGGGGCGGTTCCCCTGGCCGGGCTCGCCGTGGCCGGGGTGGTGTTCGCCCAGGTCACGAGCCAGATGAACTTCCTGTCGTACGGGACGACGGCTCGGACGGCGCGCCTGCACGGCGCCGGCCGCCACGGCGACGCCCTCGGCGAGGGCGTGCAGGCCACGTGGCTCGCACTCGCCGTCGGGCTGCTGGTGGTCGGGATCGGTCAGCTGGTCGCCCGGCCGGTCGCCGAGGCGCTGGGCGACGGCGGCGCGATCGCCGACGCGGCCACCACGTGGCTGCGCGTGGCGCTGTGGGGCGCGCCGATGGTGCTGGTGACCCTCGCCGGCAACGGCTGGATGCGCGGGGTGCAGGACACCGCCCGCCCGCTGCGGTACGTGCTCGCGGGCAACGGGCTGTCGGCCGTGCTCTGCCCGGTGCTGGTGCACGGGACCGGGCTGGGCCTGGTCGGTTCCGCCGTCGCGAACGTCGTCGGGCAGACGGTGGGTGCGGCGCTGTTCCTGATGGCCCTGGTGCGCGCGGCCCGGGCGAGCGGGGCGCCGTTGCGGCCCGCGCCGGCGGTGCTGCGCGCGCAGTTGGCGCTCGGCCGCGACCTGCTGGCCCGCAGCCTCGCGTTCCAGGCGAGCTTCCTGTCGGCGGCGGCCGTCGCCACCCGGTTCGGGGCGGCCACCGCCGCGGCCCACCAGATCGTGCTGCAGCTGTGGTTCTTCCAGGCGCTCGTGCTCGACGCGGTGGCGATCGCCGCCCAGGCACTGGTCGGCGCCGCGCTCGGCGCGGCGGACGGGGCGCGGCGGGCGAAGGCGCTGGCCGGCCAGGTCACCCGCTACGGGCTGGTGCTGGGCGTCGGGTTCGGGGTGCTGTTCGCCGCGCTGTCCGGCGTGTTGCCGCCGGTGTTCACGCCCGACGCCGCCGTGCTCGCGGCGGTGCCGGTGGCGTGGTGGTTCTTCACCGCGATGCAGCCGATCGCCGGCGTGGTGTTCGCCCTCGACGGGGTGCTGCTCGGCGCGGGCGACGCCGCGTTCCTGCGGACGTCCACGATCGCGGCGGCCGTGTTCGGGTTCCTCCCGTTGACGTGGGCGTCGCTGGTGTTCGGCTGGGGCCTCGCCGGTATCTGGTCCGGGTTGGCGGCGATGATGTTGATCCGCTTCGCCGCGGTGGCCCTCCGGGCGCGCAGCGGTCACTGGGTTGTGACAGGTGCGGTTCGCTCCTGAGTGTCGCTATGCCCGAAAGGGTCACGTGCGGTAGACAAGGCACCGCAAATCGTCATCCCTGCGGGCCACGGATCGGGTGCACGTGAAGAGAATCGTTGGACTCCTCGTGATCGCGCTGCTCGTGTTCTGGGTGTTCATCGACCCGGACAGTGCGGCCGACACCGTGCAGGACATCGGCTCGCTCCTCCGTGAGGGCGCCGAGTCGGTGATCACCTTCTTCACCTCGCTCGTGTGAGCTCCTGCGGCTCCCACACCGGCTCCGGGGTCTCCCGGACCTCGCCGTCGCCCGCGAACAGCACGAAGCGGTCGAACCCGCGGGTGAACCAGCGGTCGTGGGTGACCGCGAGGACGGTGCCCTCGAACGCTTCGAGGGCTTGTTCGAGGGCCTCGGCGGAGGCGAGGTCGAGGTTGTCGGTCGGCTCGTCGAGCAGGAGCAGGGTGGCCCCGGACAGCTCCAGCATCAGCACCAGCAGGCGCGCCTGCTGGCCCCCGGACAGCGTGTCGAACCGCTGCTCCGCCTGGCCTGCCAGCTCGTAGCGGGCGAGCGCTTTCATGGCGTCGCCGCGGGTCGTGCCGGGCCGGTCGGCGTCGCCGCCCACGAGGACGTCGAGGGGGCTTCGGCCGGCGATCTCGGGCCGGTCGTGGGTCTGGGAGAAGTGCCCGGGACGCACCCGTGAGCCCAGGCGGGCGGTGCCGTCGTGGGCGACGGGCGCGAGCGCACGCCCGCTCGCGGTGACGGTCCCGGGTTCCGGGTCGGTGCCGCCGCGGGCGAGGAGGCGCAGGAAGTGCGACTTGCCCGTGCCGTTGCCGCCGAGCACCGCCACCCGGTCGCCGAACCAGACCTCGAGGTCGAACGGGTAGGTCAGCCCGTCGAGTTCCACCTGCTTGCACACCACGGCCCGCTTGCCGGTGCGGGCGCCGCGCAGCTGCATCCGCAGGTTCTGGTCGCGTGGCTTCTCCGGTGGCGGGCCGGCCTCGAGGAACCGCGCCAGCCGGGTGCGCGCGGCCTGCAGGCGCGAGGCCATGCCGTCGTTGTGGGCCGCTTTGACCTTGTAGTGCACGACGAGCCGCTCCAGCTTGGCCCGCTCCTCGTCCCAGCGGCGGCGCAGCTCGTCGAGGCGGTCGTGGCGGGCGACGCGGGCCGCGTGCCACGAGGCGAACCCGCCCGGGTGCACCCACACCGACCCGGCCTCGACCGTGACCACCCGCTCCGCGGTGCGGGCGAGGAGCTCGCGGTCGTGGCTGACGTACAGCACGCTCTTGGGTGACTCGGCGAGGCGCTCCTCCAGCCAGCGCTTCCCGGGTACGTCGAGGAAGTTGTCCGGCTCGTCGAGCAGCAACACCTCGTCGGGACCGCGCAGCAGGAGCTCGAGCGCGAACCGCTTCTGTTCACCACCCGACAGCGTGGCGACGCGCCGGTCGCGCACCTCGTGCCACGGCAGGCCCAGCGCGGCGACGGCGGCCGTGTCGAACTCCACCTCGGCGCCGTACCCGCCGGCCTCACCCCATCCCGCGAGGGCGTCGGCGTAGCGCAGCTGGGAGCGTTCGTGCTCGTCGAGGGCGCGCTCGGCGGACCGCAGCCGTTCCCCGGCGGCGCGGACGGCCGGCGGGGCGAGCGACAGCGCCAGGTCGGCGACGCTCCGCTCGTCGCTGATCGAGCCGATGAACTGGCGCATCACGCCGAGCCCGCCGCTGCGCGCGACGCTCCCGGACACCGGGGTCAGCTCGCCCGCGACCATCCGCAGCAGGGTGGTCTTGCCGGCGCCGTTCGGCCCGACCAGGGCGATCTTCGCCCCGTCCTCGACGCGGAAGGAGACGTCGGAGAAGAGCGTGCGCCCGTCGGGCAGCCGGTGCTCGACGGCCATGGCCTCGATGTGTCCCACCGGGACATGGTGGGGCGCCCCGCCCGCCGGGTCGATCGGATATCAGAACGGGAGCGGGCTGCGCAGCACGCCCTCCCCGATGAGCGTCGCCGTCGCGTCGAGCCGGCGCTCGGACGCCTTGCACACCTCCGGGGAGGCGCCCGCCTTCCACACCCGCTTCGCCTCGTCCCAGGCGAGGTCGCGGGTGAACGTGACGACGAGGTCCGCGAGCCAGTTGGCGCCGACGTCCCACGGCGCGCCGTCCGGGCCGTGGGACAGCAGCGAGTCGAGCTCCTCGCGCAGCTCGTCCATCTCGGTCTCGAACACGTCGTTGACGAGGAGGTAGTCGTGGTACTGCGCGCTCCCGTCCCCGTCGCCGTCGGGCTCCTCGTGGCGCCAGGCCGCGATGAGCGCGTGCGCGAGGTCGTAGTTGATGTGGGCGTTGACGCCGAGCACCGCGAAGTTCACCGGCGCGACGTTCGGGTCGCTGCGGTTGTCGAACAGCACCCGCCACACCCCGGGCGCCGTGTGGATGTCGACGGCGTAGCTGCGCAGGGCCTGGAAGAACCGCTGGGCGAACTCCAGGTCGAGGCGCACGAGGAACGGCGACGACTTGAACTCCCCGTTGTCGACCATGTCACCGACCCGTCGCGTGATGACGTGGTAGAGCTTCGCGAAGGATGCGATGCCGTCGTTCTCGCCGAGCAGCGACGTGCTCGCCGCGTAGTCGCGGATCGCCGCGAGCCGTTCGATCACCTCGGGGATCGACGTCGGCGGCGTGTCGCCGGCCAGCTCGGCCAGGCGTTGCGTGCTTCCCGTCGTTCCCGGCTTTCGTGCGATCGCTGCACCCTCGTCGGTCTCGCCCATCGGCAACTCCTCTCCGTTCCTCGCCACGTGACGAGGAGCGTCCGCAGGCGACCCTGATACGTCCCTTCGATCATGCTCGGCGACGCGCCCAGCGTGAAGGGGTGGCGGCCTGGTCACCGGAACACGGGGGGCAGTAGCGTGGCCGGGCGTGACCGACCGATGGCCAGTGCGCCCCTTGGTCGGCCGGGACGAGGACCTCGGCGAGCTGCTGGCCGTCCTGGAGTCGGTGCGACTGGGCCGGATGGCCACGATCTTCCTCAGCGGCGACGCCGGCGTCGGGAAGACGCGGCTCGTGCAGGAGCTCGTCGTGCGGGCCGAGGGCGCCGGGGCCACCGTGCTGACGGGCGCCGCCACCGACATCGCGGAGAGCCCGCCGTTCTGGCCGGTCGCGTCCGCTCTGCGGGCCCTGCTGCGCTCGCCGCGCGGCGACGAGGTGCGGCACCTGCTCGCGCCGTGGTCGGACCAGCTGGACGAGCTGCTCGCGCTGCGGTCCGCGGTGCCCGCTCCGCTCGCGCGGGTGCAGACCCTCGAGCTCCTGCACCGCGTCGTGCGCAGCCTCGCGCTCGAGTCGGTCCTGGTGCTCGTCGTCGAGGACGTCCAGTGGGCGGACCGCTCGACCCTCGATCTGATCGCCTACCTCGTCGCGAACCTCGCCGACGAGCGGCTGCTGCTCGTCGGGACGCACCGGACCGAGCCGGGAGCGGAGTCCTCCACCCAGGCCACCGCCGCCCGCACGGTGATCCGGGAGCTCGCGCGGCACCGGCAGGTGCGCACCGTCGAGGTGCGGCCGCTGCGCCGCGCCGCGGTCGCCGAGCTGGTGGCGGTCGCGGAGCCCGGACGGCCCGATCTCGTCGAGCTGGTGTGGATGCGGTCCGCGGGCAACGCGTTCATCGCCGAGGAGACGCTGCGCGCCGCCGTCGACGGCGACCCGACCGGCCTGCCCACCACGCTGCGCGAGCTCGTGCTCTCCCGGGTCGGGCGGCTGTCCGCGCCCGCGTTGCGGACGGTGCGCGCGGTGGCCCTCGCCGACGGTCCGCTGCCGCACCGCCTCCTCGACGCCGTGCTGGACGGCGGGCCGTGGCTGCTCGACGCCCTGCGCGAGAGCGTGGACAGCGGGGTGGTGGTCGTCGACGAGGGTGCCGACGGCTACCGGCTGCGGCACGGGCTGATGACCGACGTCGTGGTGGGCGAGCTCCTCCCCGGGGAGCGGATGGACCTGCACCGCCGCTACGCAGCCGCCCTGGAACCCCGCGAGCTGCCCGGAGCCGACGCCCGCCTGGCGCACCACTGGTACGGGGCGGGGGACCGGGACCGGGCGGCCGCCGCCGGGGTGGCGGCCGCGGAGGCCGCAGACCGGGTGCGCGGCTACGCGGAGGCGCACCGGCACTGGCTGCGCGCCGCCCGGCTCGCCGGCGAGGTGGCCGCGCCGCCCGTCCCGCGCGCCGCCTGCCTGGAGCGGGCGGCCGAGGCCGCGCACCTGGCCGGGGACGCCGACCAGGCGGTGGCATTGCTGGCGGAACGGCTGGATCTCCTCGAACCCCCGGACGACCCGGGCACCCACGACCTCGAAGCCGCCCTGCTGCACGCCCGCACCGGCCAGTACCTCGTGGCCGCGGGGCGCGGCGCGGAGGCCGCCGAGGCGTTCGGCCGCGCGACCGAGGCCCTGCCGGCGGAGGGGGCCGGGCGGGAGCGGGCCGACGTGCTCGGTGGCCACGCCTCGGCGTTGTGGACTGCGGGCGACTACGCGGCGGCCCACGAGACCGCCGGCCGCGCGCTGGCGCTGGCCCGGCGGATCGGCCTCGCCGTGCAGGAGGCGCGGGCGCTCGCGACGCTCGGCTTCGGGCTCGCCTACCTGCAGGACCCGGTGGCCGGCGAGGCCGCGCTGCAGGAGTCGCTCGCGGTGGCGGAGCGGGCCGGTGATCCGCTGGAGATCGCGCGGGCCCACCGCAACCTCGCCGAGCTGCTGTCGGGCCCGTTGAACGATCTGGACCGGGGCATCGCGATAGCCCGGGCCGGCGCCGTCCGCACACGTGAGCTGGGGCTCGCCCGCAGCGCGGGAGCGGGGATGCTGGCCGTGGCGGCCAACGGCCTGTTCCGCATCGGGCGCTGGGACGAGGCGGACGAGACGATCGCCGAGGCCTGGGAGCTCGCCCCGGCCGGCGCGGAGGCGCTCGAGCTGAGGCTCGCCCGGGCCCGGCTGCACACCGGACGCGGCCGGTTCGGCCCCGCCGAGGACGACCTCGAGGCGGTGGACGCGCTCTCCGCCGGCACGCTCGGCCCGCGCTACCGGCTCCCGCTGCTCACGCTGTGGGCCGGGCTCGCGATGTGGAACGAGCGCCCCGACCAGGCGCTGAGCCACGTCGCCGCCGGGCTCGACATCGTCGAGCAGGGCTCGGACGACGTCTGGCTCGTCGCCCCGCTGCTCTGGCACGGGGCGCGCGCCCGCGCGGAGTGCACCCGGCTGGCGGTGCGGCGGCCCGACGACGGCACGGAGGCGCGCCTGCGCCGGCACGCGGCCGAGGTGGTCCGCGTCGCGGCGTCGTCCGTCCCGGCGGTGCGCGACGTCGTGCTGGGGTTCATGGAGATGTGCACCGCGGAGGACGGGCGCGCCGCGGGCCGTTCCGACCCGGAGGCGTGGGAGCGCGTCGCCGAGATCTGGCGGGAGCGCGAGCAGCCCTACCCGTCGGCCTACGCGCACCTGCGCCGGGCCGAGGCGCTGCTCGCCACGCGGGCGAGCTCGGCCGCGGCGGCCGAGTCGCTGCGCCGCGCCGGAGCGATCGCCCGCGAGCTCGGGGCCGTCCCGTTCCTCACCGAGATCGCCGACCTCGCCGAGCGGGCGAGGGTGCGCATCGACGAGCCGGAGCCCGCGCCCGAACCGGCCCCGCCGCCCGACCCCGACGACGAGCTCGCCGCGCTCACGGCCCGTGAGCTCGAGGTGCTCACCGAGCTGGCCGCGGGCCACACCAACCGCGAGATCGCGCAACGGCTGTTCATCAGCGAGAAGACCGTCGGCGTCCACGTCAGCCGGATCTACGCCAAGCTCGACGTGCACAGCCGCGTGCAGGCGAGCGCGGTGTTGATGCGCGCGCGGCCACCTCTGACGCGCCGGCAGCGGACGTAGGCCCGTCCCTCAGACTTCGACCAGGCCGGTGTCGAACGACCGCCGGACGCGGTCGATGAGGCGGGCGCGGCTGGGCCCCAGGCTCCCGATCGGGATACCCGTGTCGCGCGCGACCTCCGCGTAGGGACGAGGCTCCTCGGCGAAGAGCTCCATCATGATCGTGCGACCGCGCGGCGGGAGCTCCCCGACGATCGTCCAGAGCCGGGACACGGTGTCGGCGTCCACCACCCGGTCCTCCACCGTGCGGTGCGGGTCCGGCACCGCGTCCAGCTCGTCGGTGACCACGGCGCGGCTCTCGCGCAGGATCCGCAGGCACTCCCGGGACGCCGTGGTGGCCAGCCAACCGCCCAGGCGCTGCGGGTCGCGCACCGCGTGCCGGTGCTCCACGAGCCGCAGCCAGGTGCGCTGCTCGGCGTCGTGCGCGTCGGCGTCCTGCAGCCGGTAGGACCGGACCACGGCGCTCACGAGGCCGCGGTAGCGCTGCACGATCTCCGTCCAGGCCTGCTCGTCGCCGCCCGCCGCCGACCGCAGCAGCTCGTCGTTGCCGGTGGCGGGCGTGCTGGACGGCGGGGTCATCACGAACTCCTCGCAGGGGGCTGGGTGACGTGCCGCACCAGCTTCGGGGGACCGCGGGGTCGTGTCGTCAGGTCAACGCCTTACACCGGGAGAAGTCGATGCCCTATATCCCGCGCTCGCGTATCTACGCGGGCGCGGGATGGCTCTCACCCCTCGCCGGCACGCACGCCGGGGGACAGGAGGCCGTCCGCGAAAGGGCCTCGACGAGGAGGAACGGTGTTGGTGGCGATCGAGTCGGGGGCGGTCGAGACGGGGGATCCGGATCACCCGGGCGGCGTCGTCGATGCCGTGGCGCGGCTGCAGGAAGGCGCCGACGCCGGAGTGCGCGGCCACGGGGCCGGCCCCGTGGGCCGGCTCCTGACCGCCGTCGCGGCGCCCGAGGAGGCGGCACCGCGGCTGGAGACCGAGTTCCGGGCCGCACTCGTCGCCGAGCTGGCCCGGCGCTACCTGCGGGCCGTCCGTGCGCACGCCAGGGGGAGCGGGGCACCCCGGGTGTGGCAGGTGCTGCTGAGCCGTTGGGAGGGGGGCCGCCGGGAGGGGGGCACGGGCGATCCGGCGCGCACCGCGCTCGCGGGCGCCCACGCGCTCGTCTGCTACGACCTCCCCCCGGCCGTCGTCAGCGCCTGCACGCTGCTCGGTCGCGGCCCGGGCCCGGTCGAGCAGGCGGTGGTGCAGGTCGTCACCGCGCAGCTCGCGCGGCTCGCCAACGAGGCCGGCGCCGCCACCGACCCGGGCTCCCACGACGACGCCAGTGGCCTCGCGCTGCTGCTGTCGCGCAGCGAGTGCTGGCGCCAGGCCGAGCACCTGTGGACCCTGCGGGGCCGCCCCTCGGAGGCGGAGAAGGAACGTGCGGCGCTCGACTGGCGCGCCGCTCTGGTGGCCCGGGCGCTGTTGGGGAGCGGCTGACCCGGGCGGGAGGGGGTCGTGAGTGGATACGAGTGCTCCGGCACTCGTATCCACTCACGGGGCGGCCTCGCTGCGCTCGGCCGACCGCTTCGCGGACCACGCTGTGTCTACGGTTCGCTCGCAGGCCCGCTCACGGGGGGCTGCGGGGGGCGTCCCAGGCGGCCCATAGCGCCGCGTAGCTGCCGCCCGCCGCCACCAGGTCGTCGTGCGGGCCGGACTCGACGACCCGGCCCTTGTCCAGCACCACCACCCGGTCGGCGGTGGCGGCCTGGGTGAGGCGGTGGGCGATGACCACGGCCGTGCGCCCGGCGAGAGCGGCCACGGTGGCGCGTTCCAGGGTGCGGGCCCCCGCGCTCCCGGCCTCCGCGGTGGCCTCGTCGAGCACGGCGACGGCGGGGTCGGCGAGCACCAGCCGCGCCAGCGCGAGCTGCTGGGCGCGGGTCGCGGACAGCTCGTCGCCGCCGTCCCCCACCACGTCGGTGAGCCGCATCGGCGCCCCCACCGTGCGCAGCGCCGCGGCGAGCTCGGCGTCGGTGGCGTCCATGCGGGCCATGCGCAGGTTGTCGGCCACCGTGCCGGCGAAAACGTGCACCTCCTGCGTCACGAGCGCGACGTGCCGGCGCGCGTCCGCCATCTCTGCGAGCGGCACGTCGCCGATCTCGACGGTGCCCGCCGTGGGCGAGTGCACCCCGGCGAGGACGGCGCCGAGCGTGGTCTTGCCGGCACCGCTCGCGCCCACCACCGCCACCCGCTCCCCGGGCGCCATGTCGAGGTCCACGCCGTGCAGCACCTCGGGCCCACCGTCGTAGGCGTGCCGGATCCCGGACAGCCGCACGCCCGAGTGGCGCGGGGTGCGCGGTTGCCGGGGGGCCGGCGGCGCCGGCATGTCGGCCACCCCGACCAGCCGGGCCAGCGCCGCGCCTGCCGACTGCGCCTCGTCGAGCAGGTAGAGCATGATCCCGATCGGGTCGAACAGCCGCAGGAAGTACAGCGCCGCGGCGGTGGCCGCGCCGACCGTGACGGCGTCGGCCCGCACCAGCCAGAACCCGGTCAGGAGGATGGCGAGCACACCGAGCATCTCGGCCCCGTTCATCGCGAGGCCGAAGCGCCGCTCGGCGTGGGAGGCGCGCATCGCCGCGTCGACCGCCGCCCGGGAGTGCCCGTCGATGCGGGTGAGCTGGCCCGCGCGGCGCCGGAAGGCGCGCACGGTGGCCGCCCCGCCGACGCCGGCCAGCAGCGACTGCGTGCGCTCGCCCTCGGCGCGCCGTTCCGCCGCATAGAGCGGGCCCGAGACGCGCACGTACCAGCGTGAGACCAGCACCCAGATCGGCAGCGGGGTGAGCCCGGCCAGCGCGAGGCGCCAGTCGAGCACGGTGAGCCCGACGAGCGTGAGACCGACGTCGAGCAGCGAGATCACCACGGTGGGGATCGCCCGGCGGACCCCCTCGGAGATCACCGCGATGTCCCCGCCCACCCGCTGCAGCGGGTCACCGGTGCCGGCGCGCTCGACGTCGGCCAGCGGCACGTCGAGGGCCCGGCGTACCACGCGCTCGCGCAGCGTGGCGAGCACCTGCTCGCCGAGGCGGGCCACCAGCACCGAACCGAGCGCCGCGAGGAGGGCCCGGGCCACCAGGGCGGCGAGGATGCCGAGCGCGAGCCCGTCGACCAGCGCCACCGCGCCGCGCGCGATCACGGCGTCGACGATCCGGCCGAGCAGCGGCGGCACCACCAGCATCGACACGGAGGCGGTGACGAGCGTGACCACGGTGCCGGCCAGCAGCGCGCGGTGCGGGCGGACGAGCTCGCCGAGGGCGGCCCGGGTGCGGGCGAGGGTCGCGATCGGGAGCACGTTCACGCGAGCACCGCCTGCCGGTAGCGCTCGTCGGCCACGAGCTCGGCGTGCGACCCGGACGCGACGACGGCGCCGCCGTCGACGAGCAGCACGCGGTCGCACCGCGCCAGCAGCGCGGGGCTGGAAGCCACCACCACGGTGGTGCGCCCGGCCCGCAGCGTGGACACGCCCATCGCGATGCGGTGCTCCGTGGCGGCGTCGACGGCCGTCGTGGGGTCGTGCAGCACGAGCACAGCCGGGTGTTCGGCGAGGGCCCTGGCCAGCCGGATGCGCTGGCGCTGCCCGCCCGAGAGCGTGCGGCCGCGCTCGCCCACCTCGCTGTCGAGCCCGTGCGGCAGCGTCTCCACCACCTCGTCGGCCGCCGCGGCGGCCAGCGGCGCGGGGTCGCGCCCGGTGTTGTCGGTCACGGTGCCCTCGAACAGGGTGGCCTCGTGGCGGGCGACGAGCACGGCCCGGCGGGCCTCGTCGAGCCCGACCTCCCGCAGGTCGGTGCCGTCCAGGTGCACGGGCACGTCGGCGTCGCGGGCGAGGGCGTCGAGCAGGCCCGCCGCGTCGGACGCCTGCAGGGTGACCACGCCGACGTGCTCGCCCGCGGCGACGTCGACGGCGAGGCCGTCCGGGAGCCGCACGCGCAGCGCGCCCGCCGGCCGGGCGGGGAGCGTGGCGCCGCCGTCCGTGACGGCGGGCGGCGCGGACAGCACGGTGGCCAGGCGGCGGGCCGAGCCGCGGGCGCCCGCGAGCAACGCGCCCAGCTCGGTGAGCCGTTCGAGGGGCCCGATCAGGAACTGCGCCAGCCCGATCCCGGCCACCAGCTCACCGATGCTGATCGCGCCGTCGAGCGCGAGCCGGCCACCGACCCAGGCGACGACCACGAGGAACAGCCCGGTGATCACATTCGTGGCCCCGAGGTAGCCGCCGTGGAGGTTCGCCGCGGCGAGCCGGGCGCGCAGCGCGGAGCGGCTCGCGACGCGGTAGGACTCGCCCGCCGCCGCCTCGGCGCCGATCCCTTTGACCACCCGCAGACCCGTGATCACGTCGGTGGCCACTGCGGTGGCCGCGGCGAGCGACTCCTGCTCGGCCTCGGCCCGTCCGACGAGCGGACGGGCCAGCAGGCGGGAGGCGAGCAGCACCAGCGGCACCCCGCCGAGCACCACCAGCCCGAGCACGACGGACGAGCCGAGCAGCACGACGGCGCCGCCCGCCAGCGCGGCCAGCGCGGCCGTTCCGCCGCCGATGACGAAGCAGACCTGGCCCGCGCGGTCGGCGTCGGCCCCCGCCGTGCTCACGAGCTCACCGGAGCGACCCGGTGCGCCGCCCGCCGGGTGCAGCACCCGCGCAGCCACATCCATGCGCAGGCGGTGGGCCGCCATCCGCACCGTCCGAGCGCCCAGGTAGTAGCCGAAGAACGCGCTGGTGGCCAGCACCGCGAAGACCGCGACGACCACCGCGAGCCAGCGCAGCAACGCACCGGAGTCACGGCCCACGACGGCGAGGTCGATCGCCCAGCCGACCACGACCGGCACCGCGGCCTCGCTGAGCTGGTGCACCGCCACCAGACCGGCCGCGAGCACGAGCTCCCGCGGGTGGGCGCCGGCCCCGCGACGCAGCACGCCGCCCGCCGTGACACCCTCCATGTAAGGCCCCCCTTACCGTAGTCCGCGATGACCGTATCCGGTGGGTCCGGCGGCGTCCGCGGAGATTGCGAGAATCACGCCGTGGACGCCCCAGCTCCCGGTCTCGTGATCGTCGACAAACCCGCCGGACTGACCTCGCACGACGTCGTCGCCCGGCTCCGCCGGATCCTGCGCACCCGCAAGGTCGGCCACGCCGGCACGCTCGACCCGATGGCCACCGGCGTGCTCGTGTGCGGGGTCGGCCGCGGCACCAAGCTGCTCGGCCACCTGGCCCTCGACACGAAGGCCTACGCCGCCACGATCCGGCTGGGCGTCACGACCCACACCGACGACGCCGAGGGCGACGTGCTCGCCACCGCCGACGCGAGCGGCGTCACCGACGCCGGGATCGCGGCCGGCATGGCGGCGCTGACCGGCGCGATCGAACAGGTGCCCAGCTCGGTCAGCGCGATCAAGGTGAACGGGCAGCGCGCCTACGCCCGGGTGCGGGCCGGGGAGGAGGTCGTGCTCCCGGCTCGGCCGGTCACGGTCTCGGAGTTCGCGCTGCTCGCCCGCCGCGGCGCCGACCTCGACGTCGCCGTCGCGTGCTCCTCGGGCACCTACGTGCGCGCGCTCGCCCGCGACCTGGGCGCCGCGCTCGGCGTGGGCGGGCACCTCACCGCGCTGCGGCGCACCCGCGTCGGCCCGTTCACCCTCGAGCACGCCGGCACCCTCGAAGCCCTCGACGCCGACCCCGGCGCAGTCGTCGCCCTGGACGCGGCCGTCGCACTGGCATTCCCCCGCCGCGACCTGGACGCCGCCCAGGCCGCCGACATCTCCCACGGCCGCCCCCTCCCCGCGACGGGAGAGCCGGGGACGTACGGCGTCTTCGCCCCCGACGGCCGGGCCCTGGCACTGGTGACGGACAAGGGCCAGCAGGCAAGGCCGCTGGTGGTCCTGGCCCCCGCAGCCACGTAGTCCCGGATTGCAGCCCGAACGCACTCCCCGGGGAAGGCACAGCCACTTCCATGCCACGTGGTTGCATGAAAGTGGCTTTGCTGCAACGGGGCGGGCCGCCGCCGATACCCTGCACCGCGTGCCCGACGTCCCGGGGAAGGCCGTCCTGCAGAAGGCGCGGGACATCCTCGACTGCTTCGACTCCCACACCCCGGAGCTGGGGGTCAACGAGCTGGCCCGCCGCAGCGGCCTGCCCCGCACCACCGCGCGGCGGCTCGCGCAGGAGCTGGTGGCGTGCGAGCTGCTGGACCGCTCCGGCGGCCGGTACCGGCTGGGGGCGTGGCTCGCCGAGCTCGGGGCCAGGGTGCCCGCGCACCGATCCTTGCGCGTCGCGGCGGCCCCGTACCTCGAGGAGCTGACCCACCTCACCCACGAGACGGCGGCTCTCGCCCTGCCGCTGCACGGCGAGATCCTCTTCAGCGAGGTGTACGTCGGCAGCCGCGGGCGTGGCCAGGTGGTCACCCTGGTCGACGGGCGGGTCCCGTTGCACTGCGGCGCGTCCGGGAAGGTGGCGCTCGCGTTCGGCCCGCCCGAGCTGCTCGCGCAGACGGTCGACGGCGGCCTCGCCCCGCGCACCCGGCGCACGATCACCGACCCGGACCGGCTCACGGCCGAGCTCGCGCGGGTGCGGGAGCAGGGGTACGCCGTCGACCGGCAGGAGCTCGTGGAGGGCTACGGCGCCGTCGCCGCCCCGGTGCGGGCCGGGAGCGAGGTGATCGCCGCCCTGACCGTGATCGCGCCGATCAGCCGGCTCGACGTCGTCCCGTTCGCGGTGGCGGTGCGGCGGACGGCGGGGGAGCTGTCGCGCCGGGTGGGGCCCGGCTCCTGAGTCCGTCGTGGTCAAGGCCTGATCGCCACCCACGCCCCATGATCGCCGGAACTGGTGTGGGGGCGACAGATCTGTCGCCCCCACACCATTCCTGGCGATCACCCTGCGCCCGAGCCGTACCTCATCGCGCCCCACCGACCGTCAGGTACTGCCGGCACCGTTCACGCGCACCACCAGGTGGTCCACTGAGCGGACCCCTGCCGTTCCCTCCGACCACGGCGAGAGTCAGGATGCCCGGCCAGGAGGCCGCCATGACGTCAACGTCGACATCGACCCGGAGCACCCCGATCCGGCGCGCCGTGATCGCGTCCCTCGTCGGGAACGCGCTGGAGTGGTACGACTTCTTCCTCTACGGCACCGCCGCCGCGCTGGTGTTCAACCACCTGTTCTTCCCGACGGTCGACCCCCTCGCGGGCACGATCGCGGCGTTCGGCACGTACGCCCTCGGGTTCGCGGCGCGCCCGATCGGCGGGCTGATCTTCGGGCACTTCGGCGACCGGATCGGGCGGCGGGCGATGCTCGTCGCGACGCTCTCGTTGATGGGCGCGGCGACGTTCCTCGTCGGGGTGCTGCCGACGTACGAGCAGATCGGGATCGCCGCCCCGGCGCTGCTGACGGCGCTGCGCGTCGTGCAGGGCATCGCGGTGGGCGGCGAGTGGGGCGGCGGGGTCCTGCTGATCAGCGAGAACGCCGACCCGCGGCGCCGCGGGATGCTCTCGGCGCTGTCCCAGACCGGGGTCGGGGTCGGGTTCGTGCTCAGCGCGCTGGTGTTCGCGGTGATGGCGGGAGTGACCACCGACGAGCAGTTCCTGGCCTGGGGCTGGCGGGTGCCGTTCCTGGTGGGCGTGCTGCTGATGGCCGCCGGGCTGGTGATCCGGATGAAGGTCCTCGAGACCGCGGCCTTCCGCGAGACGCGCGAGCGCCACCGGGTGCCCGCGCTCGAGGCCCTGCGCCGGCACCCGCGCGCGGTGCTCGTGACGTTCGGGGCGCGGATCGCCGAGAACGGCGGGTCGTACATCTTCCTGACGTTCGTGCTGGCGTACGCGAGCAGGATCGGGATCTCCAGCGCGGTCGCCCTGACGGCGGTGGTGGTCGGGATGGCCCTCGAAGCGCTCGCGATGCCGGCGTGGGGAGCGCTGTCGGACCGGGTGGGGCGTAGACCGGTGTACATCTTCGGGGCCGTCGCGATGGTGTTGTGGGCGTGGCCGTTCTTCCTGCTGATCGACACCCGCGAGACGCCGCTCGTGCTGCTGGCCGTCGTCGTCGCCAACGCCGTGTGCCACGGGGCGATGATCGGCACGCAGCCGGCGTTCTTCAGCGAGCTCTTCGGCAGCGGGGTGCGCTACAGCGGCGTGGCGCTCGGGCACGAGATGGCGTCGGTGCTCGCCGGCGGGCTGTCGCCGCTCATCGCCACCGCGCTGCTCGCGTGGGCGGGCGGCTGGATGCCGGTGGCGGTCTACCTCGCGGTCATGGGCGCGATCACGGTGGTCGCGGTGCTGGCCTCGCGCGAGACGGTGGCGCGCGACCTCACGGCGATCGGGTCGCGGTGACCGCACCCGCGATCGTCGCCGCCTACGAGGAGCCCTACGCCCGCCGGACGGCCCGTACGACCGAGCAGCTGCTCGCCGCCGCCGTCCGGGGCGCGCTCGACGCGGCCGGGCTCGGCCCCGGTGAGGTGGACGGCCTCGGGGTCAGCAGCTTCTCGCTCGCGCCCGACCACGCGATCGACCTGGCCTGGCGGCTCGGGCTACGGCTGGACTGGATCATGCAGGACCCGCACGGCGGCGCGAGCGGGATCAACCTCCTGCAGCACGCGGTGCGGGCGATCGAGGCCGGCGACGCCCGCGTGATCGTGCTGGTGGCGGGCGACCACCTCGACCGCGCGGCGTTCGCCCGCCTCACCGACACCTACAACCGCGCCACGGCCGAGGCCCTCACCCCGTTGCCGCTGCGGGGGCCGAACGCGCTCTTCGCGATGCTCACCCAGCGGCACGCGGCGGCCCACGGCCTCGCCGACGCCGACTACGCGCAGATCCCCCTCTCCCAGCGGCGCTGGGCCGCGCGCAACCCGGGCGCGGTGTACCGCTCACCGCTGTCGCTGGAGGAGTACCTCGACGCCCCCGTCGTCGCGGCACCCCTGCGGCGCTTCGACTGCGTGCCGGTGGTCGCGGGCGCCGATGCGCTCGTGCTCACGGGCTCCGAACGCGGCGTCCGCGTGCGGGCCCTCGCCGCCCGGCACAACCCGGACGGGCAGGACGGCGACGGGCTCGGGACCGGGTTGGCGCAGGTCGCGGACCGGTTGTGGGCCGGCGCCGGGGTGGGTCCCGAGGAGATCGACCTGGCTTGTGTCTACGACGACTACCCGGTGATGGCGCTCGCGCAGCTGGCCGATCTGGGCGTCGCGCCCGACCCGCACGCCTTCCTGCACGGGCGGCTGGCCCGGGACGGGTGGCCGCTCAACCCGTCGGGCGGGCAGCTGTCGGCCGGTCAGGCCGGCGCCGCGGGTGGCATGCACGGGCTGGTGGAGGCCGTCCTGCAGCTGCTGGGACGGGCGGGGGAGCGGCAGGTCGAGCGCGCCCGGCTCGCGCTCGTCACGGGCTACGGGATGGTGCTCTACCGGTACGGGGCATGCGCGAACGCGGCGGTGCTGGAGGGAGTGGCGTGATCGAGCTGGCCGGGTGCGCCGACTGCGCGCACGCCCACTTCCCACCCCGTGCGGTCTGCCCGCGGTGCCACGGCGCGGACCTGCGCCCGGTGCCCTGCCAGGAGGCCGTGGTCGAGCAGGTGACGGTGGACGCCGCCGGTACCCGCCTGGCGAGCCTGCGCACCGCGACGGGCGCGGTCCTCGTCGGACGGTTGGATGCCGACGTGGCCCCCGGTTCGGTCGTGCCGGTGAGCGCGTGGCGGGAGCCGGGGACGGCGTTCGTGCCCGGCGGCGCGCCGCTGCTGCCGACCCACCGCAGCCCGCAGCGCGACCTGCCCTCGCCGGACCGGACCGTGCCGCGGCTGCTGCAGCTGCAGGCGGAACGCTACGGCGACAAGCCGCTGGTCGTCCGCGGCGCGACGACCTGGTCCTACCGCGACGCGGTCGACCGGGCCGCCCGCATGGCGGGGGCGCTGCAGGAACGTGGCATCGAGCCGGGGGACCGCATAGCGCTCCTCGCCGGCAACCGGCTCGAGCTGCTGGAGACGGTGCTCGGCTGCGCGTGGCTCGGTGCGATCGCGGTTCCGTTGAACACCGCGCTGCGCGGGGCGGGCCTGCGGCACGCGCTCACGGACTCCGGAGCCCGGGTGGTGGTGGTCGAGCCGGAGCTGGTCGGCGTCCTGGACGAGGTCGGCGTGCCGGTGGAGCGGTGGGTCGTGGGGGAGACGTTCCCCGCGCCCGGCCCGGCGCTCCCGCCCCGTCCCGCCGCCCCGGGCGACACGGTCGCGATCCTCTACACGTCCGGCACCACCGGGCTGCCCAAAGGCGTGTGCTGCCCGCAGGCGCAGTTCCACTGGTGGGGCGTGACGGTGGGCGAGTGCCTGGAGATCACCGACGACGACGTCCTGTACACGTGCCTGCCGCTGTTCCACACCAACGCGCTCAACGCGTTCTTCCAGGCGGTCTGCGCGGGGGCGACGTACGTGCTGGGCGGGCGCTTCTCCGCCTCCCGGTTCTGGGACGAGGCGCGCGCCGCCGGGGCAACCGTCACGTACCTGCTCGGCGCGATGGTGCAGATCCTGCTCTCCCGCCCGGCCGGCCCCGATGACACGGCGCACCGCGTGCGGATCGCGCTCTCGCCCGCGACGCCCGCGGCCGCGCACGCCGCGTTCCGCGAGCGGTTCGGCGTGCAGCTGGTCGACGGCTACGGCTCCACCGAGACGAACATGGTGCTCGGCGCGCACCCGGCGGCGCAGCGGCCCGGGTACATGGGTGTGGTGCTGCCCGACCACGAGGTGCGGGTCGTCGACGCCGCCGGTCTCGACGTGCCCGACGGGGAGCCGGGCGAGCTGGTGTGCCGCTCCCGGCAGCCGTACGCGTACGCCACCGGCTACTTCGAGAACCCGGCCGCCACCGCAGCCGCCTACCGCGACCTGTGGTTCCACACCGGCGACCGCGTGGTGCGCGAGCCGGACGGATGGCTGCGCTTCCTCGACCGGCTCACCGACTCGATCCGCCGCCGCGGCGAGAACATCTCGTCCCTCGACGTCGAGCAGGTGCTCGCGGCGCACCCCGCCGTCGCCGCGGTCGCGGTGTACGCGGTGCCGTCGGAGCTGTCCGAGGACGAGGTGATGGCCGCCGTCGTGCCCCGCGACGGCGGGCCGGTCGACCCGGCGGAGCTCACCTCGTGGTGTGCGCCCCGGCTGGCCGCGTTCGCGATCCCGCGCTACGTCGACGTGCTGGCGGAGCTGCCGCTGACGGAGAACGGGAAGGTCCGCAAGGCGGTGCTGCGCGAACGCGGCGTCACGGAGCGGACGTGGGACCGCACGCCGCCCGCCGCCGAAGCGCAGCAAGGTGGCTTTGCTCCGGTGGAACCGCAGTAAAGCCACCTTGCTGCGATCGGGCCGCCGCCGTTCCGTAGGCTCGGGCGCGTGCAGCGCTGGCGGGGGCTGGAGGCCGTGCCGACCGGCTGGGGGCGCAGCGTCGTCACCGTCGGCGTGTTCGACGGGGTGCACCGCGGGCACCAGCGGCTGATCGGCCGCGCCGTGGATCGGGGGCGGCAGCGCGGGCTTCCCGCGGTGCTCGTGACATTCGACCCCCACCCGGCCGAGGTCGTGCGCCCCGGCAGCCATCCCGCGCGGCTCACCACGTTGCCGCGGCGGGCGGAGCTGGTGGCCGGGATGGGCATCGACGCGTTCTGCGTGCTCCCGTTCACCCCGGAGCTGGCCCGCACCGAGCCCGCCGAGTTCGCCCACGAGGTGCTGGTGGAGCGGTTGCACGCCGCCGACGTCATCGTCGGGCGCAACTTCACCTTCGGCCACCGCGCCGCGGGTGACGTTCCACTGCTCACCCGGCTCGGGCAGCGGTTCGGCTTCGGCGTCGAGGGCCTGGAGCTGATCACGGACGACGGCATCACGTTCTCGTCCACCTACATCCGCGCCTGCATCGACGCGGGCGACGTCGAGGCGGCCGCGGCCGCGCTCGGCCGGCCGCACCGGGTGGAGGGCGTGGTGGTGCACGGCGACCGGCGCGGCCGTGACCTGGGCTTCCCCACGGCGAACCTGGCCACCGCCCCGTTCACCGCCCTGCCGGCCGACGGCGTGTACGCGGGCTTCTTCGAGATCAAGGATCGGGCGCTCCCGGCCGCGATCTCGGTGGGCACCAACCCGACGTTCTCCGGGAAGGTGCGCACCGTCGAGGCGTACGTGCTCGACGTCGACGAGGACTTCTACGGCTTCGAGGTGGCGCTCGACTTCGTGCACCGGCTGCGCGGGCAGGAGCGGTTCGCGGACGTCACCTCGCTCGTGGAGCAGATGCACCGGGACGTCGCGCGCACCCGCGAGTTGCTCGCCTGAGTTTTCCCGTTCGGGCCCGGAACGGGTGGCGGACCTGCCAGCATCCTGGGCATGGCGGACCTGACGAGCCCCTGGCTCATCGAGAACCAGGAGCGGCAGCGGGAGCTCTACGGCGCCCCGCTCGGCGAGCGCGTCCGCCGCCTGACCGGGGCGCTCGGCATCTCCCAGGCCCGGCTGGCGCGCACCCTCGGCATGAGCCCGGCGATGCTCAGCCAGCTCGTGAGCGCGCGCCGCGTGAAGATCGGCGATCCGGCGGTGCTCGCGCGCATGCTGCTGCTCGACCAGCGCTGCCACGGGCTGCGCGCACCCGCCGACCGCGGGACCGTCGACGTGCTGCTCGCCGAGATCGCAGACGCCCGCTGGCAATGGAACGGGCAGCGGGGGAGCGGGCTGCGGGGGAGCGGGCAACACCGCAACGGACCGCACGTTGCCGGTCACCGCGTGCAGCGGCCCACGCCCGACGGCACCGCGGCCGCGGTGCTGCGCGGGGTGTCCGACCCCGCGCGCCTGGCCGCCGCGGCGGCCGCGCTCGGCCCGACGTTCCCGGAGCTCGCCGAGGTCCTGCGGCAGGCGGCGAGCCGCCCGGGGGCCTAGCGCCCCCGGCCGGGGCTCCCGGTCGGGGGCGCAGCATCGTCCCTGGTAACGTGGTGTACCGGGTCCGGCTGCAGTCCGTGGCGGCCGCGCACCGTCTCCCGCCCCCCGTTCAGGGATGCGGGCCTCACGGCACATCATGAAGGAAGAGGCACCACGTGGCACTCGACGCCGCACAGAAGAAGACGATCCTGGACAGCTACGGCGTCCACGAGGGCGACACCGGGTCGCCCGAGGCTCAGGTCGCGCTGCTCACCAAGCGGATCAGCGACCTCACCGAGCACCTCAAGCAGCACAAGCACGACCACCACTCCCGCCGCGGCCTGCTGCTGCTGGTCGGCCGTCGCCGCAGGCTGCTGAAGTACCTCGCATCCGTCAACGTTGCGCGCTACCGGTCGCTGATCGAGCGTCTCGGCCTCCGCCGCTGACACCCGCCGGGCCCGGACCCGCTCCTCGGTCCGGGCCGGCAGCACATTCACCAACTCCATGACGCCACGCCCGCCGCGGACGATCCGCCGGTCCTCGGTAGTGGCTCCCGGGAATCGGATCCCGGGGGCTTCGATCGAAGACCGGCCAGGCCGAGGATCAGCCGGTGCGGCGTGGGTCCCGAGAAGAAGGACCTCATGACAGACCCTCTTGACGACGTGCACGAGACCAGTGCCGTCATCGACAACGGGAGCTTCGGCACCCGCACCGTCCGGTTCGAGACCGGGCGCCTCGCGCGCCAGGCCGCCGGATCCGTCGTCGCCTACCTCGACGACGAGACCATGCTGCTGTCCGCCACCACGGCGTCCAAGCAGCCCAAGGAGCACTTCGACTTCTTCCCCCTCACGGTGGACGTCGAGGAGCGGATGTACGCGATCGGCAAGATCCCCGGCTCGTTCTTCCGCCGGGAGGGCCGCCCGGGCACCGACGCGATCCTCACCTGCCGCCTGATCGACCGGCCGCTGCGCCCGTCGTTCGTCGACGGCCTGCGCAACGAGATCCAGATCGTCGTCACGGTCCTGAGCCTCGACCCGCAGGACCCCTACGACGCGCTGGCCATCAACGCGGCGTCGATGTCCACGCAGCTGTCGGGGCTGCCGTTCTCCGGCCCGATCGGCGGCGTCCGCGTCGCGCTGATCGACGGCCAGTGGATCGCGTTCCCGCAGTACGAGGACCTGCAGCGGGCCGTGTTCGACATGGTCGTCGCTGGCCGGATCGTCGGGGACGACGTCGCGATCATGATGGTGGAGGCCGAGGCCACCACCGGGACGATCGAGCTCGTCGCCGGCGGCGCGCAGGCGCCCACCGAGCAGGTCGTGGCGGCCGGGCTGGAGGCGGCCAAGCCGTTCATCCGCAGCCTGTGCGTGGCGCAGCAGCAGCTGGCCGACGTCGCCGCCAAGCCGACGCGGGACTACCCGACGTTCCCGGCCTACCAGCCCGATGTCTTCGAGGCGGTGGAGGCGGAGGGCAGCAAGGACCTCGCCGCCGCCCTCACCATCGGGCCGAAGCAGGAGCGCGAGGCGAAGCTCGACGAGGTCAAGCTCGCCGTGCTCTCCTCGCTCGGCGAGAAGTTCGAGGGCCGCGAGAAGGAGCTCGGCGCCGCGTTCCGGTCGCTGAACAAGAAGCTCGTGCGCCAGCGCATCCTGCGCGACCAGGTCCGCATCGACGGGCGCGGCATCACCGACATCCGGCCGCTGTCGGCCGAGGTCGAGGTCGTCCCGCGGGCCCACGGCTCGGCGCTGTTCGAGCGCGGTGAGACCCAGATCATGGGTGTCACCACGCTGAACATGCTGCGCATGGAGCAGCAGATCGACTCGCTCGGCCCGGAGACGCACAAGCGCTACCTGCACCACTACAACTTCCCGCCGTACTCGACCGGTGAGACCGGCCGGGTGGGCTCGCCGAAGCGCCGCGAGATCGGTCACGGCGCGCTGGCCGAGCGGGCCCTGCTGCCCGTGCTGCCCACGCGCGAGGAGTTCCCCTACGCCATCCGGCAGGTGTCGGAGGCGCTGGGCTCCAACGGCTCCACGTCGATGGGCTCGGTCTGCGCGTCCACGATGTCGCTGCTCAACGCCGGTGTCCCGCTGAAGGCGCCGGTCGCGGGCATCGCGATGGGCCTCGTGAGCGACGAGGTCGAGGGGCAGACGCGCTACGTCGCGCTCACCGACATCCTCGGTGCCGAGGACGCGTTCGGCGACATGGACTTCAAGGTCGCCGGCACGTCCGAGTACGTCACCGCCCTGCAGCTGGACACCAAGCTCGACGGCATCCCGTCCGAGGTGCTGGCCGCCGCGCTCTCGCAGGCCAAGGACGCCCGCCTGACGATCCTCGAGGTCATCGGCGAGGCGATCGACCGGCCCGACGAGATGAGCCAGTTCGCGCCGCGCGTCACGGCGATCAAGGTGCCGGTCGACAAGATCGGCGAGGTCATCGGCCCGAAGGGCAAGATGATCAACTCGATCACCGAGAAGACCGGCGCCGACATCTCGATCGAGGACGACGGCACGATCTACGTCGGTGCCGCCGACGGCCCCTCCGCGGAGGAGGCCATCGGCATGATCAACGCGATCGCCAACCCGCAGCTGCCGAAGATCGGCGAGCGGTTCCTCGGCACGGTCGTCAAGACCGCAGCCTTCGGGGCGTTCGTCTCCCTGGTGCCCGGCAAGGACGGCCTCGTCCACATCTCCAAGCTCGGCCAGGGCAAGCGGGTCGGCAAGGTGGAGGACGTCGTCAACGTCGGCGACAAGATCCGCGTCGAGGTCACCGACATCGACAACCGCGGCAAGATCAGCCTGATCCCGGTCAGCGAGGAGTCGGTCAACGGCACCGCGCCGGCCCCGGCTGCCGAGAACAACGACGAGGCCGAGGCGGTCTCACCCAGTTGACAGGCGTTCTGACGCCGGGGGCGGGAGCTGCTGCTCCCGCCCCCGGCGGCGTCTCCCGCACCGAACTGCCCGGCGGGCTGCGCGTCGTCACCGAGACGGTGCCGGGCGTGCGCTCGGTGTCGCTCGGGATCTGGATCGGCATCGGCTCCCGCGACGAGTCGCCGCTGCAGGCCGGGGCCGCGCACTACCTCGAGCACCTGCTGTTCAAGGGCACCCGGCGGCGCACCGCCGTGGAGATCGCCGAGGAGTTCGACGCCGTCGGCGGTGACCTCAACGCGTTCACCGCGAAGGAGCACACCTGCTACTACGCGCACGTCCTCGACACCGACCTGCCGCTCGCCGTGGACGCGCTCGCCGACGTCGTCACCGACGCCACGCTGGCGCCGCCGGACGTCGAGATCGAGCGCGGGGTGGTGCTCGAGGAGATCGCGATGCGCGACGACGACCCCGAGGACCTGCTGGGCGAGCTGTTCGACGAGGCGCTGTTCGCCGACCACCCGCTCGGTCGGCCGGTGATCGGCTCGGAGGAGTCGATCCGCGGGATGAGCCGGGAGACGCTCCACGACTTCTGGCGCGGCCGGTACACCACCCCGCGGATGGTGGTGGCCGCGGCAGGCAACCTCGTGCACGCCGAGGTGGTCGAGCTCGTCTCCGGCGCGCTGGCCGCCGCGGCCGCGCGGGCCGGGGCCGCCGCACCGGTGCCCCCGCGCCGGCCGGAGCCGGTGCGCCTGGCGACCGGCCCCCGCCTGGTGCTGCGCCCGGACGACACCGAGCAGGTGCACCTGATGCTCGGCGCGCCCGGCCTCTCGCGCCACGACCCCCACCGCACCGCGCTCACCGTGCTCAACACCGCGTTGGGCGGCGGGCCGAGCTCACGGCTCTTCCAGCAGGTTCGGGAGCAGCGCGGCCTGGCGTACTCGGTCTACTCGGCGCTGTCGGGCTACGCCGACACGGGAAGCTTCTCGGTCTACGTCGGGTGTGCCCCGGAGCGCGTCGACGAGGTCGCCACGGTGGTGCGGGCCGTCCTCGCCGAGGTGGCCGCCGACGGCCTCACCCGGGCCGAACTGGTCCGCGCGCAAGGCAACCTGCGTGGCGCACTGGTGCTCGGGCTGGAGGACACCCCGTCCCGGATGACCCGGATCGGGCGCTCCGAGCTCGACCACGGCCGCCAGCGCACGATCGCCGAGAGCCTCGACCGCATCGCCGCGGTCACCGCCGACGAGGTGAAGGCGCTCGCCGCCGAGCTCCTGACGGCGCCGCTCACGGCCGCGGTGGTCGGCCCCTACGACGACGAGCGTGACCTCCCGGGCTCATTGCGGGCCCTGGCCGAGGGAAGCTGAGGCCGCCCGGCTCTGGTGGCGCTGCCCGGCTCTGGTGGCGCGGCCCGTCGACGGGGCCGCGGGCGGAACAGGGTGTCCCGTGGCCTCAAGGGCCTCCGGTGGCGCCGCGCATCGTGCGGGGCTATCGCGGGCAGGCCAGGGCCTGCCCGGCGGGGCGCGCGGCGCCACCGGAGGCGGTCTCGCGGGCATGATCATTGCCTTGGCGCGAAACCGGGCGAAATCGACACGGGAATGCGCCCAATCGCCGATCATTCCCTGGTGATCGCCGATCCGGTGCGCTCCGCTGTCGTCCGAGCGGCTGTGAGCGCAGCGAACCGCCGATCTTGCAGATGCCCAGGCGTGCGTGCGTGCGCAAGCGGGGAGCGTGGTGACATCATCGCGGCCGTGGACGTCGTGACCGTGCTCGCCGCGGTGCTGGTGGCCGTCGGCATCGTGGGGATCGCGGTGCCGATCCTGCCCGGGCTGGTGCTCGTGGTGGCGGGGGTGGCGTTGTGGGCGGTGGCCCAGGCCGATGCCGAGGCGTGGATCGTGCTGGGGGTCGTCGTTGCGATCGTGGTGATCGGGTCGGTGGTGAAGTACCTGGTGCCTGGTCGTCGCCTGCGCGAGTCCGGGGTCCCCGGTCGCACGATCGCCCTGGGCGCTGTGCTCGGCGTGATCGGGTTCTTCGTGATCCCGGTGGTGGGGCTCCTCATCGGGTTCGTGCTCGGGATCTACCTCGCCGAGCTGGTCCGGCTCGGCGGGCACGAGGCCGCATGGCCCTCCACCCGCAAGGCGCTGGCGGCCGTCGGCTGGAGCGTGGTGATCGAGATGGCCACCGGCCTGCTCGCGGCGGCGGTCTGGGTCGGGGCGCTCGTCCTCGCCTGACTACCCTTCCGCCCGTGAGCGAGGAGATTCGGGTTGGCGTGCTGGGCGCGCAGGGGCGGATGGGCACGGAGGTCTGCGCGGCCGTGGAGGCGGCGGACGGGCTGGTGCTCGCCGCCCGGGTCGACGACGGCGACCCGTTGTCCGGGCTGACCGACGCCGGCGTGCAGGTTGCCGTCGACTTCACCCACCCCGGCGCGGTGCTGGACAACGTGCAGTTCTGCCTCGACCACGACATCGCGGTGGTCGTGGGCACCAGCGGGTTCGACGAGGCCCGGCTCGGCGACGTGCGCGCCCGGCTCGACGCCCGCCCCGGCCACGTGCTCATCGCCCCGAACTTCGGGGTCGGGGCGGTGCTCGCGATGCAGTTCGCGAGGACCGCGGCGCGGTTCTTCGAGTCGGCCGAGGTGATCGAGCTGCACCACGCGGGCAAGGTCGACGCGCCGTCGGGCACCGCGGTGCACACCGCGGGCATGATCGCGGCCGCGCGGGCCGAGGCCGGTCTGGGCGAGGCGCCCGACGCCACCACGTCGGAGCTCCGTGGCGCACGAGGCGCGCGGGTCGAGGGGGTCCACGTCCACTCGGTGCGGCTGCCCGGCCTGGTGGCCCACCAGGAGGTGGTGCTCGGCACGGCGGGGGAGACCCTGACGATCCGCCACGACTCGTTCGACCGCTCGTCCTTCATGCCCGGCGTGCTGATGGCGGTCCGGGCGGTCCGCTCCAGGCCGGGCCTGACGGTCGGGCTGGAGCCCCTTCTCGGCCTCTAACGCCCGACTTCACACATCCAATCCGGGGCTTCAGAAGGCCGGCCCTGTGTGAAGCCCGGCCCAGGTGTGTGAAGTCCGCTGTCGGCGGCCTCAGCGGCGTCGGCGGCCTCAACGCAGCTCCAGCTCCAGCGACCCGGTGACGCGCACCTCGCGCACCTCGCCCTGGCCCGTGTCCAGGACGCGCACCGTGCCGTCGGTGTCCCAACCTGCCGCCTTGTAGAAGCCGCGGCTCGCGGCGTCGGGCTCGGGTACCCAGGCCAGGCCGTACCGGGCGCCGCCGGCGCGCAGGGCGGTGGCCGCGGCGGCCAGCAGCCGCCCGCCGTGGCCGCGCCGGCCCCAACGCGGCTCGACGAGCAGGGCACTGATCTCCGCCCATGCCTCCGGGCCGAGCGTCGGGGCGGACGGCGCCACCGCACCCTCCGGCTCGACGGCGGGCGCCGCCGCGCAGAAGCCGACGGTCCACGTGCCCTCGGTGGCGACGAGCACGTGGTGACCGTCGCCGGCCTCGACGGCCGCGGTCCACGCCGCGCGGGCCGCGGGGGAGCGCAGGCCGGCCAGGGCGGCGGCGGGCACGATCCCGGCGTAGGCCGTGGTCCAGGTGTCGGCCTGGATGCGGACGATCTCCTCGACGTCCTCGGGCGTCGCGGGGCGGACGGCGGCGGTGGCCATGACCCCATCCAAGACCACGCCCTCGGCGACCCGGCAACCACCCGGGGCCGAGCGCCCCCGCGGAAACGTCAGGGGTGGCTGGCAACATCCGCGGTGTGACGCCCACCGTCGAGACGATCGGTCCCGCCGCCGCACGCCGGGCGGCGCTGGCCGCCCAGGGTTTCGCCGACCCGCGCCCGTCCGGCCCGCCCACCCGCCGCCACCTCGCGCGCGCGCTCGACCGGGTACGGCTGCTGCAGCTCGACTCGGTCAACGTCGCCGTCCGCGCCCACTACATGCCGCTCTTCAGCCGGCTCGGGCCCTACGAGCGCGCGCTCGTCGACGACGCCGCATGGAGCCACACGGCGCGCAAGCCGCGGCTCCTGGTCGAGGCGTGGGCCCACGAGGCGAGCCTGCTGCCGGTCGAGGAGTGGCCGCTCCTGTGGTCGGGTGCCTTCCGCGACCGCTGGTGGCGCAGCTACCAGCCGGTGGTCGACCGCCATCCGGGCCTCGTCGACGACATCCTGGCCGCGGTCAAGGACCAGGGCCCCATCGGCGCGGGCGCCCTGGAGAAGGCGCTCGAGGCGCCCACCCGCCCGCGGCCGGCCGGGGCGTCGTGGTGGGATCGCTCGGACGTCAAACGCATCTGCGAGTACCTCTTCGGCACCGGCGTGCTCACCACCGGCACCCGCCGCCACTTCCAGCGGCTCTACGACCTGCCCGAGCGGGTGCTCCCGCCGGCCGTCCTCGCTGCGCCGCCGCCCGGGGCCGAGGAGGCCGCCCGCCGGCTCGTGCTGGGCTCCGCGGAGGCGCTGGGCGTGGCCACCGAACCCGATCTGCGCGACTACTACCGCCTCTCCCCGGCGCGCAGCCAGACAGCGGTGGCCCAGCTCGTGGAGGCGGGCGAGCTGGAGCAGGTGCGGGTGCGCGGCTGGGAACGGCCCGCGTACCGGCCGCCGGGCGCGCGCGTGCCGCGGCGGATCACGGGCCGTGCCCTGCTCTGCCCGTTCGACCCGGTGGTCTGGGAGCGGGCGCGCACGGAGCGCATGTTCGGGTTCCACTACCGCATCGAGATCTACGTGCCGGAGCCGAAGCGGCAGTACGGCTACTACGTGTTCCCGTTCCTGCTCGACGGCGAGCTGGTGGCCCGGGTCGACCTCAAGGCCGACCGCGCGGCGGGTGTCCTGCGGGTGCCCGGTGCGTTCGCCGAGCCGGAGGCCGACGTGCCCCGGGTCGCCGCGGAGCTGGCCGAGGAGCTGCAGGTCATGGCGGAATGGCTCGGCCTCGACGGGTTCGAGGCGGGGGAGCGGGGTGACCTCGCCACTCCGCTGAGGCAGCGTCAGAGGCGCAACCCGGCCAGCGCGCCGGCCGTGCCGGCGTCGGCGGGCGGGTAGGTCGCGAGGCGGATCTCGGCCGAACCCGCGCGCGTGAGAGACGGCACCCTCGTCGCTCCCCATCGACGAGGGTGCCGCCCTCCCCCCAAAGATCCCGGCGTCAGGCCGGGACGGCCGCGCGGGCCACGAGGACGTCGCCGCTGCCCGTGCGGCCGCGCACCTGCACGGCGGGCGCCTTCTGCGGTGCGTCGCGGGACACGTCCAGCTCGCTGCGCGCCTTGCCGGAGCCGGTCGTCAGGTCCAGCTCGGCGCCCACTCCGGGGTGCACGCCGATGCGGACGCCGCCGGAGCCGGTGGTGAACTGCAGGTCGCCGCTTCGGGCGTCGGAGACGGTGACGTCGCCGGAGCCGGTGCGGACGCGGACGTCGCTGTTGACCTCGCCGAGGACGATGTCGCCGCTGCCCGTCTTGACCTCGGCGGGACCGCCGGTGGCGGCCGCCCGGATCGCGCCCGACCCGCTGCGCAGCCGCGCCCGCCCGGTGACCGGGCCGAGGTCGATGGAGCCGGAGCCGGTGGTGACGTCGGCGTCGCCCTCGACCCCGTCGAGGGTGGCGTTGCCCGAGCCGGTGCGCACGCCGGCCCAGCCGGCGCGGCCGCTGGCCCGCACGTCGCCCGCGCCGACCCGCGCGGCCAGCCGCGAGCGCGTGGGCGCCCACACGGTGATCGCGAGCGGAACCACCCGGAGCGGGAGGTCCTGAGAGGAGCGCACCACGAGCCGGCGCCCACCCTCCGACCAGCTGATCTCGGCGGCCGACACGGCCTCGGTGGCGAGCTGCTCCGGGTCGCCCCCGAGCCCGCCGCCGGTGGCGTTGCCCAGCCAGTTGATCAGCCCGGACAGCCCCTGGGTCCAGGTGTTGTTCGCGCTCTGGTCGTGGCGGACCTCGACGCGCACCTCGCCGCCGCCCTCGGGGAGGTCCTCGAGGTGGACGCGCACGTGGCCGACGTCGGTGGCCAACTCCAGCTCGGCGGGCCCGTCGACCGGCCAGCTCTGCTGGCGGACCAGGCCGGGCCCGGGCTCGTCGTCCGGGAAGTCGTCGGTGTAGCCGGTCTCGGACTCGCTCATGCTCGTCACCCCTCCACCCAGCCGCGCAGGCGCTTGCCGTCGCGGTCGCGGTCGCGCGTCCAGTCGCCGTGGCGGCCCGGCTTGCGGTGGCCCGCCAGCGCGCCCTGCACGGCCTGCGCGACCCACGCGTTGAGCGACACACCCTGCGCCGACGCGGCCTGTTCGGCCTGGTTCTTGATCTGCTCGACGAGCCGCAGCGTGATGCGGCTGATGTCGCCGGAGTCGGGACCCCGGAAGTCGCCCCGGAAGTCACCGCCGAACCCGCGGAAGGGCGGGTCGGCGTCGGGGCCGGGTTCGGCCCCCTCGTCACGGCTGACCGCGACGCGGACGTCGCGGCCGTCGAGGCGCACCTCGACCACGCGGTCCCCGAGCGCGGCGGTGACCTCCGCCGCGAGGTCGGAGAGCGCGTTCATGATCGCGAGCCGGGCCGCGGGCTCGATGGCGGCGCCGAGCAACGCGCTGGTGCGCTGCGTCTGCTCGTCGCCGGCAGCAGCCGCGGACGCGAGGTCCTCGCGAAGCTGCTGCACGTACTGGCTCAGGTCCATGACGCCACTATGGCGTCACTTTTGACGTCGGTCAAGGAACCCGTGACGCCATGTGGCGTCACGGCGCTCCGTCGGTCGCCGTGGTTACGCTGCCGCCATGCCGCAGACCACGCCGCAGACCGTGCCGCTCGGCGTCCAGCTCGTCGGCAGGACCGAGTTCGTCCAGCCGGCCGGGGTACCGTGGACCACCGACGCCGACGGCGGCCAGGCGCTCGCCGAGTTCGCCGGCCGGGCCTGCTACCAGTCGTGGTCGAAGCCCAACCCGGCCACCGCCACCAACGCCGGCTACCTGCGCCACATCCTGGAGGTCGGGCACCTGTCGGTGCTCGAGCACGGCACGGTGAGCTTCTACCTCACGGGCGTCTCGCGGTCGCTGACCCACGAGCTCATCCGCCACCGCCACTTCTCCTACAGCCAGCTCTCGCAGCGCTACGTCCCCGAGCGGGACGCCGCCATGGTGGAGCCCGCCGTCATCGCCGACGACCCCGAGCTGCACGAGCTCTTCACCGAGGCCGCGGCCGCGTCCGTCACGGCGTACGAGGCGCTGCTGGAAGGCCTGCAGAAGCGGCTCGCCGACGCCCCCGACGCCACGCTCCGGCGCAAGCAGGCGCGGCAGGCGGCGCGGGCGATCCTGCCCAACGCCACCGAGACCCGCATCGTCGTCACCGGCAACTACCGGGCATGGCGCCACTTCATCGCCATGCGGGCCACCGAGCACGCCGACGTCGAGATCCGCGAGCTCGCCGTCGAGTGCCTGCGCCAGCTGCAGCGCGAGGTGCCCAACGTGTTCGACGACTTCGAGATCGGCACGCTGGAGGACGGCTCGGAGATCGCGTCGAGCCCCTTCGTCACGGAGGGGTAGCCCCGCGCCATTCACTCCGGGCGGGTGAGGACGCGGGGTCGGGCGCCCGTCGAGCATCGGGCCATGTCCAGCACCACAGGCCGCGGGGGCGCGGCCCTGGCGGCGGCGAGGGCGGCGGTGGTGCCGCTGGCGCTGGCGCAGTTCGTCGCGAGCTATGCCGCCTCCAACATGAACGTCGCGATCACCTCGATCGCGACGGACCTCGACACCTCGGTGACCGGGATCCAGACCACCATCACGCTGTTCACGCTGACGATGGCGGCGCTGATGATCCCGGGCAGCAAGCTGACCGACATCTGGGGCCGCAAGTTCTGCTTCCAGCTGGGGCTGATCATCTACGGGGTGGGGGCGCTGCTCGCGGCCCTCGCGCAGGGGCTGCCGCTGCTCATGGTCGGCTACTCCCTGCTCGAGGGCGTGGGCTCGGCGCTGCTGATCCCACCGATCTACATCCTCATCACCACGCTGTTCGCCGACACCACCGCCCGCGCCAAGTACTTCGGCGTGGTGAGCGGCGCCGCCGGAATCGGTGCCGCGGCGGGGCCGCTCATCGGCGGGCTGGTCACCAGCTACATCAGCTGGCGCGCGTCGTTCCTCCTGCAGGTGCTGATCGTCTTGGCGATCATCTGGCTCGGCCGCGGCATCGCCGACCCGCCGCTGCCGGCCGAGCGGCCCGCGTTCGACCGGGTCGGCGCGGTGCTGTCGGCGCTGGGCCTGTTCTTCGTGGTGTTCGGGGTGCTGCAGAGCGGGGCGTACGGCTGGGGCACGGCCACGCGGGACTACGCGATCGGCGGCACCGTGGTCATCCACCAGGGCGGGATCTCGCCCGTGTGGTTCTACGTGGGCATCGGCGTGGTGGTCCTCGCCCTGTTCATCACCTACTCGCGGGTGCGGGAGCGGCACGGCCGCGCCCCGCTGGTGTCGGTCCGCCTCTTCACCGACCTCACCTCCAACCTGGGCCTGCTGACCCAGAACCTGCAATGGCTGGTCCTGCAGGGCGCGTTCTTCGTGATCTCGGTGTTCCTCCAGCAGGTCCGCGGCTTCTCGGCGATCGAGACCGGGCTGGTGCTGGTGCCCGCGACGATCGGCCTGCTGCTGTCGTCCGGGGCGGCCCCGCGCATGGCCCGCCGGCACAGCCAGCGCAGGCTGATCCGGTTCGGCTTCTTCGTCACGACGCTCGGCCTCGGCCTGCTGCTCCTGCTCGGCGGGACGAACCCCGGTGTCTGGAGCTACGCCCCGGGCCTGTTCCTCATGGGCGTCGGCGTCGGGATCATGCTCACCGCGTCGGTCAACCTCGTGCAGTCGGTGTGGCCCGAGAGCGTGCAGGGCGACATCTCCGGCGTGTCGCGCAGCGTCTCCAACCTGGGCTCGTCGCTCGGGGTGGCGATCGCGGGCTCCCTGGTGGCCGGCGCCGTGCCGGGCGGCGGTCAGTACTTCGCCGCGCTCGTGATCGTCGGTGGCTTCGCGGTCGTCGGCTGGTTCGCGGCGTTGCTCATCCCCCGGAGGACCACGGGTCGCTGAGTACAGTTCGAACCATGACCCTTGCCAGCCGGGAACGCGCGGCGCTCAGCGACGAGCTGCTCCGGGTGGGTCCGGACCGCCCGACGCTCTGCGAGGGGTGGAACACCCGCGACCTGCTCGCCCACCTGCTCGTCCGTGAGCGGCAGCCCCATGCGGCCGCGGGGATCCTGGTCTCCGCGCTGGCGGCGGTCACCGAGCGGGCGATGGACGGCTACCGCGAGATGCCGTGGGACGAGGCCGTCGCGCTCTTCCGCAGCGGCCCGCAGTCCTGGTCGCCGCTGCGGTTCGGACGCGTCGACGCTGCGGCGAACGGCACCGAGTTCTTCGTCCACCACGAGGACGTCCGGCGCGGCGAGCCCGGTTGGGAGCCCCGCGAGCCCGACGAGGAGCGGGACGCGGAGCTCTGGGCGGGTGCGCGCCGGATGGGCATGCTGCTGCGCCGCAGCCCCGTGGGCGTGGTGCTCGCGCGCCCGTCGGGGGAACGGCACGTGGTGAAGACCGGGCCGGGAGCCGTCACGGTGCTCGGCGAGCCGGGGGAGCTCGTGCTGTTCGCGTTCGGCCGAGCCGCCGCGCGGGTGGAGCTGCAGGGCGAGCCGGGTGACGTCGAGGCGTTGCGGGCTGCTCCCCGCGGTGTGTGAGGAGTCGTCGACCGGGCTCCGGGGTACCGTCCTTGCATGAGCCCCACCGCCCTGCCCGGCCGTCCGTTCGGCCGCGTGCTGACCGCCATGGTCACGCCCTTCGACGCCGAGGGGCGGCTGGACCTCGGCAAAGCGGAGGAGCTGGCCGCTCACCTCGTCGAGCTGGGCAACGACGGGCTGGTGGTCAACGGCACCACCGGTGAGGGGCCCACCACCAGCGACGAGGAGAAGGCGGAGCTGGTGCGGGCGGTGGTCGGCGCCGTCGGCGACCGGGCCACCGTGGTGGCGGGCGCCGGCACCTACGACACCGCCCACAGCATCCACCTCTCGCGGGAGGCGGAGAAGGCGGGCGCCCACGGGTTGCTGCTGGTCACGCCGTACTACTCGCGGCCGCCGCAGTCCGGCCTCGTGCTGCACTTCACGGCCGTCGCCGACGCCACGGACCTGCCGGTGATGCTCTACGACATCCCGCCGCGCAGCGTGATCCCGATCGACGTGGAGACGCTGCAGCGGCTCTCCGAGCACCCGCGGATCGTGGCGGTCAAGGACGCGCGCAACGACCTGCGCGTCGGCACCGAGGTGCTCGCCACCACCACGCTCGCCTACTACTCCGGCGACGACCCGGTGAACCTGCCGTGGCTGTCGGTCGGGGCGGTCGGGTTCGTCAGCGTGATCGGGCACGTGGTGGCCAACCGGCTGCGGGAGCTGCTCGACGCCTACGAGGCCGGGGACGTCGACCGCGCCCGCAACCTGCACTACGCCACGCTCCCGGTGATCCGCGCGATGGGCCGGGTCGGCGGCGTGCTCTTCGCGAAGACGGCGATGCGCCTGCGCGGGGTCGACGTCGGCGGCCCGCGGCTGCCGCTGCCGCCCGTCACGGAGGAGCAGGAGATGGCGATCGCGAGCGACCTGCAGGCCGCCGGCATCGCGCTCGCCGACAGCCACGGCGCCGACGACCACGGCCAGGGCGCGCTCGGCGCGCGCGCCGCCGCGGACCTCGGTGCCGAGGTGGCCTACCACTGATCATTCACCGCGCCCACGGAAACGGCGCCTACGACAACTGCGAGGAACGAGTTTGAGTCATCCCCCCGCGCGGTCCGACCGCTCCCGGTCCGACCGTCGCTCTCGGCCGCCCCGGCGCGACCGTGCCCGCCCGCCCGCCCCCGCGCCCGAGGAGGTCAACCGGGCGGAGCTGCCGTCGAACGCGCCTCCGCCGCTCCCCGAGGGCGCGATGCGTGTGGTGGCGCTCGGCGGCATCGGCGAGATCGGCCGCAACATGACCGTGTTCGAGTACGGCGGGCGGCTGCTCGTCGTGGACTGCGGCGTGCTGTTCCCGTCCGAGGACTCGCCCGGCGTCGACCTGATCCTGCCGGACTTCCGCGCCATCGAGGACCGGCTCGACGACATCGACGCGCTGGTGCTCACCCACGGCCACGAGGACCACATCGGCGCGGTGCCGTTCCTGCTGCGCCAGAAGCCCGACCTGACGGTCGTCGGCTCCCGGTTCACGCTCGCCCTGGTGGCGGCCAAGTGCAAGGAGCACCGGCTCACCCCGCACCTGCTCGAGGTGAAGGAGGGGGAGCGGCTGCACCACGGAGCGTTCGAGTGCGAGTACTTCGCCGTGAACCACTCGATCCCGGACGCGCTCGCCGTCGCGATCCGCACGCCCGCCGGGCTGGTGCTGCACACCGGCGACATCAAGCTCGACCAGCTCCCGCTCGACGGCCGCCTCACCGACCTGGCCGGTTTCTCCCGGCTCGGGGACGAGGGTGTGGACCTGTTCCTGGTCGACTCCACCAACGCCGACGTCCCGGGGTTCGTGATCTCCGAGCGGGAGATCGGCCCGGTGCTGGACGGGGTCTTCCACCGCGCCGACGCCCGGATCATCGTCGCCTGCTTCGCGAGCCACGTGCACCGCGTCCAGCAGGTGCTCGACGCCGCGGCGGCGCACGGGCGGAAGGTCTGCCTGGTCGGCCGATCGATGGTGCGCAACATGGGCCTTGCCACCGAGCTGGGCTTCCTCAACGTGCCGGACGGCCTCCTCGTCGAGCTGGACGACGCAATGGATCTGCCCGACGAGGAGCTGGTGATCGTCTCCACCGGGTCGCAGGGCGAGCCGCTGTCGGCGCTCGCGCGGATGGCCCGCGGCGACCACCGCTCGGTGCGCATCCGGCCGGAGGACACGATCATCCTGGCCAGCTCGCTGATCCCGGGCAACGAGACGGCCGTGTTCGGGGTGATCAACGGCCTCACCCGGCTCGGGGCCACGGTCGTGCACCAGGGCACCGCCAAGGTGCACGTGTCGGGGCACTCCCCGGCCGGTGAGCTGCTGTTCCTCCACAACGCCGTGCGGCCGAGCAACGTCATGCCCGTGCACGGCGAGTGGCGCCACCTGCGCGCATGCGGCCGGCTGGCCGTGCAGACCGGGGTGCCGGAGGACTCGGTCGTGCTCGCCGAGGACGGCGTCGTCGTCGACCTGGTGGACGGCCGCGCGGCGATCACCGGGCGGGTCGAGGTGGGCCGGGTGTACGTCGACGGCCTCGAGGTCGGCGACATCGGCGAGAGCACCCTGGCCGACCGGCTGGTGCTCGGCGAGGGCGGCTTCATCTCGATCACGGTGGCGGTCGACGCGAACACCGGGCGGGCGGTGTCCCCGCCCAAGCTGTCCGGGCGCGGCTTCTCCGACGACCCGAAGGCGCTCGACGCCGTGCTCCCGATCGTGGAGGACGAGCTCTCGCGCACCGAGTCCGAGGGCATCACCGACACCCACCGCATCGCCCAGTCCGTGCGTCGGGCGGTGGGGAAATGGGTGGGGGAGACCTACCGTCGCCGGCCCATGATCGTGCCGACGGTGATCGCGGTGTGACCGTGCTCGTGGACCGCGCGCGACCCGTCGGGCCGAGCCCCGCCGTCGAGCGGTACCTGGCATCCGCCGACCTGCCGACGCCCTACCTCGTGCTCGACCCGCACGTCGTCGCCGACCGGTACGCGGGGCTGCGTGCGGCCCTGCCCGCCGCCGGCGTCCACTACGCCGTGAAGGCGTGCCCGCACCCCGAGGTGCTCCGCACCCTCGCGGCGCTCGGCAGCGGGTTCGACGTGGCGAGCCCGGGGGAGGTGGAGCTCGCGATCGCCGCCGGCGCCGACCCCGGCCGGATCTGCTACGGCAACCCGGTCCGCGGGCCGGCCGACGTCGCCGCGGCCCACGCCGCCGGGGTGCGCCGGTTCGTCACCGACAGCATCGAGGACGTCCGGCTCCTCGCCGCGCGGGCGCCGGGGTCGCGGGTACTGGTCCGGCTGCTCGTGTCCGACACCGGGTCCGCCACCCCGTTCGCCGCCAAGTTCGGTGTGGTGCGCGACGAGGCGGTCCGGCTGCTCGGCGCCGTCGCGGACGCCGGGCTGGTCGCGGACGGGGTCGCCTTCCACAGCGGCTCGCAGCAGGTGCGGCCGGAGGCCGTCGCGGCGGGGATCGCCGACGCCATGTCCGTCGCGGAGGCCGCGGGGCTGCGCCGGCCCGTCCTCGACGTCGGCGGTGGCTTCCCGGTCGCCTACCGCGAGCCCGTCCCGGACATCGCCGCCTACGCGGCCGCGATCCGCGATGCCGCCGCCGACGCCGACCTGATGCTGGAGCCGGGACGGGCGCTCGTCGCCGAGGCCGGGCTGATCCGGTCGACCGTGCTGCGGGTGTCGCGCCGGCCGGGCATCGACCACCGGCGCTGGGTCTACCTCGACGTCGGCCGCTACTCGGGGCTCGCGGAGACCGAGAACGAGGCGATCGCCTACCGGCTGCGCGTGCCCGGCCGCACCGGTCCGGACGAGCCGGTCGTCCTCGCCGGACCCACCTGCGACGGCGACGACGTGCTGTACCGCCACACCCCGTGCCCGCTGCCGCTGTCGCTGGAGGCGGGTGACGCGGTGGACCTGCTCGCCACCGGCGCCTACACCGCGTCCTACGCGTCGGTCGGGTTCAACGGCATCCCGCCCCTCCCGGTGCACGTCGTCTGATGGCCGCTCGCGAGCTGGTCGAGGTGCTCGGTGCGGGGCTCACCCGGCACTGGCGGGTGGACGCCGTGCGGCACGAGGCGCGCACCCCGTTCCAGCACGTGCTCATCGCCGAGACGGCCCACGGCACCACCCTGTTCTGCGACGACGAGCGGCAGAGCGCCGCGTCGACGCAGCTCGTGTACCACGAGGCGCTGTTCCTGCCGCCCGCGCTGCTCGCCGCGCGTCGCGAGCGGGTGCTCGTGGTCGGGTCGAGCGAGGGGGTCGTCTCGCAGCTGGCGGTGGCAGTGGGCGCGCGCGTCGTCGACCACGTCGACATCGACCCGGACTGCGTCCGCGCGTGCGCGGAGCACCTCCCGTACGGCTACACCCCGGAGGAGCTGGCCGCCGCCGAGCGGCACGACGGCCCGGTCCGGGTGCACTACGGCGACGGGCTGGCGTTCGTCGCCGAGACGGCGGGCCGCTACGACGTCGTGGTCGTCGACCTGCCCGACGAGCGCCCCGACGACCCCGAGTCCCAGCTCAACCGGCTCTACAGCGCAGCGTTCCTGCGCCGCTGCGCGGACCTGCTCACCGACGGCGGAGTGGTCGTGTCCCAGGCGGGCAGCCCGGCCCGGTGGCGCAACGCCACGCTCCGCGCGGCGCTCGACCGGTTCCGCGAGGTGTTCGCCCAGGTCGTCCCGTACGTCAGCGACGAGCACGAGTGGGCGTTCCTGACCGGCCGGCGGGTGGCGGGACCGGATCCGGTGGGTGAGATGACGCAGCGGTTGGGCGCGCTCGGCCACCGGCCCGCGACGCTCGACGCCGAGGCGTTGCGCGCCCGCTCGGTGCTCCCCTTCGACCTGCGTTCCTCGGGACGCTAGGCCGCGCCGCGGTCGACCTCGGTGGTCTCGACCCGGCACGGCCCGAGCTTCGCCGCGAACTTCTCGACGACGGGCAGGGGCGACAGCCCGCCACAGGTGAACGCGTCGATCAGCATCGTCCGCCGCTCCGGCCACGTGTGCAGGGAGGCGTGCGACTCGGCCAGCACGACCATGACGCTCGTGCCGTGCGGGCTGAACTCCTCGACCAGCGTGCGCCGGACCGTCGTGCCCGCCTCGCGCAGGGCGTCGTGGAAGGCGTCGACGAGGAACGCCGGGTCGAAGCACGCGGGGTCCGCCACGTCGGTGACGTCGGCGAGGACGTGCACGCCGAGCCGCGAGGCGGCGGTCGCCTGTGGGATCACGTGGACAGTGTCCCTCGCCGGGTGTCGCGCCCGGCGGGGCGGCTCAGAATGTGTTTGAGAAGCGCCCATGTGGGCCGCGGACCCAGCGATCTCGCTGGTCCCGGCTGTCCTGAGCGGCCCGCTGCGCGCTTCTCGAACACATTCTCAGGGCGCCGAGCCCGCCAGGGGCGTGGTGTCCTCGTACCGGACCTCGTAGACGCGCTCGGTGAACTTCCAGCCGTCGGCGGTGCGGCGGTAGCGGTCGTGGTAGATGGCGAAGTTCAGCCCCTGCCGGCCGTCCACGGCGCGCCCGATCTCCTGGATGTAGGCGCGGCCGGTCGCGGTGTCGCCGTCGAGCTGGATCGCGCCCGGGTGCGTCGTCTGCACGAAGAACTCGTGCAGGGCCTGCAGCCGCTCGCCCCCGGCGCGGATCTCCTCGCGGCCGACCAGCTCGGCGGGGATGTTGGGCATCCGCAGCGCGCCGTCCTCGGTGAACAGCGATGCGAGGCGGGCACGGTCACGCATCATGGCGGCGTCGGTGAACTCGCCGCGCAGCGCATCGATCTCGACGCGGTCGGCGATGATCTGGAAGTCGGTCATGCGCAGTACGACGAGCCGGCCCGCCGGAACGTCAGGCCGCCACCGCCTCACGTTCCGCCGCCCTGTGTCGTCCCACCAGTATGGGGACACGAGAGGAGCTCGGTTTGGGCGCAGTCATGAGCGAGCGGCGGCAGCTGATCAACCTCGCGTACCGCCTCCTGGGCTCGCTGTCGGAGGCCGAGGACGTCGTGCAGGAGACGTACGCCCGCTGGTACGCGATGTCCGGTCCGCAGCGGGAGGCGATCGAGTCCCCGGGTGCCTGGTTGACGACCGTGGCGGGCCGCGTCTGCCTCGACCTGCTGCGCTCGGCGCGGGCACGGCGGGAGCGCTACGTGGGTGAGTGGATCCCGGAGCCGCTGCCCGACGGAGGGGACGACCCGGCGGACCGGGTCACGCTCGACGAGTCGGTGAGCATGGCGTTCCTCGTGGTGCTGGAGTCGATGACGCCGGCCGAACGCGTCGCGTTCGTCCTGCACGACGTGTTCCGCTACCCGTTCGCGGACGTGGCTCAGATCGTGGGCCGGTCGCCTGCGGCGTGCCGTCAGCTGGCGTCCTCGGCCCGGCGCCGCATCAGGGAGACACCGGCCCCCGCCGGCCCGGCGGCCGAGCAGGCCGGCCTCGTCCGGGAGTTCAAGCAGGCGTGGGAGGCCAGGGACATCCGCGCCCTCGTCGGCCTGCTCGACCCCGACGCCGTCGCGGTGGCCGACGGCGGTGGCCTCGCCAGCGCCGCGCTCCGCCCGGCCGAGGGCGGCGAGCTGATCGCGCACGGCTGCATCGAGATCGCCCGCCGGTTGCCCGGCCTGACCCTCCTGGAGCGCACCGTCAACGGCCAGCCGGGCCTGGTCGCCCAGCGGAACGGGGTCACCGAGACCGTGTACGCCTTCGCCGTGGCGGCCGGGCGGATCACCCGCATCTGGGCGGTCCGCAACCCGGAGAAGCTGCGGCCGTGGAGGTACGACTAGAAGCGCGTCCCGTAGTCGCCTACGCCGTGTTCGAGCTGGTCGAAGGCCCGATCCAGCACGCCGACCTGGTTGCGGCGCACCTCCTCGACGTCGTCGCCGTCGAGGATGCGCTGGACGGCGATCCCGAAGACCGAGCCGATCACGGCCGCGAGAAGGCTCGCCACGAGCCGCGCGCGCGTCCCGTCGGCGTCCTCCTCGGCGAGCACCGCGGCGAGCGCGTCCTCGATCTCTCGGCCCTGCTCGTGCATCCGTTGCACGAGCGCCGGGCTGGACCGCAGCACCTGCCAGAACCCGACGACCCCCTCGATCGCCCCGGACAGGGGATGGTGGGAGGCCAGTAGCTCGTGGTGGTGGCGGCGCATCGCCTCCACGACGGAGAGGCCCTCCGGCCGCTCCCTGACCACCTGCTCCAGGGCCGCGATCCGGTCGGCGTGCCGGTCGAGGAAGAGGTCCTCCTTGCGGGGGAAGTAATTGAAGACCGTCATCTTCGAGACGCTCGCCGCCTCCGCGACCTCCGCCACCGTGACGTTGTCGAAGCCGCGCGCCGCGAACAGGGTGGTGGCCACGTCGGCGATGTGGCGGCGGGTCGCCTGCTTCTTCCGCTCGCGCAGTCCCGGTTCCGGCATGGGTGTACTGTACCGAACATAAACTTTGACTCGGTACAAGATTGGCGGATCATGGACCACGAGGTGGTGATCGCGGGCGGTGGCCCGGTCGGCCTGATGCTGGCGTGCGAGCTGCGGCTGGCCGGGGTGGACGTGCTCGTGCTCGAACGGCGCACCGAGATCGACCCGACGATGAAGGCCGGGTCGGTCAACCTGCCGACCGCGGAGGCGTTCTACCGGCGTGGCCTGCTCCCGCCGCTCCTCGACGAGCAGCGACAGGCCTTCGAGCAGGTGGCGGCGTTCGCCGGGGCGGGGGAGCGGCCGAAGCCGCCGCCCGTGCTCGGCCACTTCGCGGGGATCATGGTCGGGATCGGCGGCGTCGACTTCACCGATCCGGCCTTCCGCGACGCGGGCCCGGCCCACGAGGTGCTGCTGGTCCGGCAGCAGGCGATCGAGGCCGTGCTCGCCGAGCGGGCACTCGCCGCCGGGGTCGTGTTCCGCCGGGGCGTCGACGTCACCGGGTTCGACGTCACCGAAGACGGCGTCGTCGTCCGGACGGGTGCCGGGACCGTCCGCGCGGGCTGGCTGGTCGGGTGCGACGGCGGCCGCAGCGTCGTGCGCAGGCTCGGCGGGTTCGACTTCCCGGGCACCGATCCGGAGATCACGGGACGGCAGGCCGTCGTCGAGATGACCGGGGCCGAGGGCCTGCAGCCGGGCTGGAACCGCACCGACACGGGCGTCTACGCGCACGGTCCCGTCCCGGGCCGGATCCTCACCGTCGAGTTCGACGGGCCGCCGGCCGACCGCGACGAGCCCGTGACCGCGGCCGAGCTCGAGGGCGGCCTCCGCCGGGTGTCCGGGGTGGACGTGACGATCACGGAGGTCCGGTCCGCCACCCGCTACACCGACAACGCCCGCCAGGCGAGCACCTACCGCCGCGGCCGCCTGCTGCTGGCGGGCGACGCCGCGCACGTCCACTCCCCGTTCGGTGGCCAGGGGCTCAACCTGGGCATCGGCGACGCCGTGAACCTCGGCTGGAAGCTCGCCGCCACGATCCGGGGCCACTCCCCCGACGGCCTCCTCGACAGCTACACCAGCGAGCGGCACCCGATCGGGGAGTGGGTGCTGGACTGGACGCGCGCCCAGGTCGCGCTGATGCGTCCCGAGCCGGGCACCCGCGCCCTGCAGAACGTCGTCGGCGACCTCCTGGCCACCCCCGACGGCGCCACCTACCTGGCGAAGCAGCTGTCCGGCGTCCTGCACCGCTACGGCCGCGCCAGCCACCCGCTGGTCGGCGCCGGCGCCCCGGACCTGGAACTCGCCGACGGCAGCCGGCTGGGGGAGCACTGCCACGACGGCCGCCCCCTCCTGCTCGACCTCACCGACACGCCGGCGGTGCGCAAGACCGCCGACCGGTGGGGCGGGCGCGTGCACGTCGTCACGGCGAAGGCGGCGGAACCGACACCGCTCACGGCGATGCTCGTCCGGCCCGACGGCCACATCGCGTGGGTATCGGAAGATTCCGGCGTCGACGGGCTGGCTGACGCGCTCGCGTCGGTGGCCCGGCCGGGCTAGCTGTAGGTCTCGCCGAATCGCTGCCCGGGCTGCCCGGCTCCGCGGCCACTTCGCACATCCAGCATGGACTTCGCGCAAGGCGGGCCTTGTGCGAAGTCGGTGTTCGGTGTGCGGAGTCGGCTGGTGTGATGCGCAAGGACGCGGGTCAGGATAGGCGGTAGCCGGGGTCGCTCGGCAGTTCCGCCGTGTCCATCTGCGCCTTCTGCAGCTTCCCGGCGTAGTCCCAGTTCATGGACTGCCAGCGGGTGAACTGGTCGAGCACCCAGATCCCGGACTGCCGGCTCCCGTTGCCGGAGCGGACGTTCCCGCCGAACGGCAGGTGGGCCTCGGCGCCCGACGTCGAGTTGTTGACGCTCACCATGCCCGCGCTCACCCGTTCCCGGAACCGGAAGGCGGGTCCGGGCGTGGAGGTGTAGATCGACGCGGACAGGCCGTAGCCGTGACCGTTCGCCAGGGCGATCGCCTCGTCGAAGGTCTCGAACCGCGCGACGCCGACGATCGGGCCGAAGGTCTCGGTGCCGTACAGCGCGTCGTCGGCGACCACGCCGTCGACGATCGTGGGGTGGGAGTAGATCCCGGGCTCGCCGCTGAAGTCGCCGCGCGGGTTGGCGGGTGTGATCCGGCCGGTGCCGGTGGAGCCGTGCAGGGCGTGGTGGGGCTGCACCAGGTCGAGGTGCCGCTCGAACGTCGCCTGGAACCGCGCGGAGATCATCGGCCCGTAGAGGACGTCGGCGCGGGTCGGGTCGCCGATCGCGGCAGCCCGGACGGCGGCGTCGAAGCGGCGCAGGAACTCGTCGTGGACCGATGCGTGGACGAGCACCGTGCCCAGCGACGTGCAGCGTTGCCCGGCCGTGCCGAACCCGGAGAACAGCGCGCCCTCGACGGCGAGGTCGAGGCCGGCGTCGGGCATCACGACGAGCGGATTCTTGCCGCCCAGCTCCAGGCACGGGGTCTGCAGGTGGCGGCCCGCGAGCTCGCCGACCCGCGCGCCCACGGCGGACGAGCCGGTGAAGCCGATCTTGTCGACGAGCCCGGCGTCCAGGGCGGCGGACAGGCCGTCGAAGGTGGTGGCGCCGTCGGCGAGCACGGTGTTGAGCACGCCGTCGGGCAGCCCGCCGCGCACGAACAGCTCGGTGAACGCCTCGGCGATCGCGGGCGTGTACTCGGCGGGCTTCCACACCACCGCGTTGCCGCACAGCAGCGCCGGCACCAGGTACCAGGACGGCACGGCCACCGGGAAGTTCCCGGCCGTGACGATCGCGGCCACGCCGACCGGCACGCGGAACGTGAACAGCTGCTTGTCCGGCATCTCGCTGGGCACGGTCTGCCCGTAGAGGCGCCTGCCCTCGCCCGCGAAGAAGGCGCAGGTGTCGATGACCTCCTGCACCTCGCCGCGCGACTCGGCGATCGGCTTGCCGATCTCGCGGGTGACGAGCGCAGCGAGGGCCTCCTTGTTGGCCTCGACGAGCCTGCCGATCTGGTCGACGACCCGGCCGCGCACCGGCGCCGGGACGGCGGTCCAGGAGCGCTGGGCGTCCCGGGCCGTGCGGCAGGCCTCGACGAACAGGCCCGCATCGGCGAGCAGCGCCTCGGCGACGGCGTCCTCGCGGGCGGGGTCGACCGAGGTGAGCCGGCCGCCCGGGGCGTCGTCGCGCCACTTCCCGCCGACGAACGAACCGATCCGGCGGGTCATGCCCGCACCGCCCTGGCCAGTGCGCCGACGGCGAGGTCGAGCTCGTCCTCGGCGACCGTCAGGGCGGGCCGGAACCGGACGGAGCGCTCGCCGCCGCCGAGGATCAGGACCTTCTCGTCGCGGTGCAGGCGGGTCAGGGTCGCATCCCTCGCCTCGGGCGTGGGCAGGTCGACCGCGACGAACAGACCACGACCGCGCACGTTGTCGATCTCCGGGATCGCCGCGAGCCCGTCCAGCAGGTGTTTGCCGAGCACCGCGGCCCGCTCGACCAGGCCGTCGGACTCGATCACCTCGAGGTACCGCCGCGAGCGCACCATGTCGGTCAGCCCGCCACCCCACGTCGAGTTGATGCGGGAGGGCACCCGGAACACGTTGTCGGGCACCTCGTCGACCCGGCCGCCGGCCATGATGCCGCAGACCTGGAGCTTCTTGCCGAACGCGACGATGTCGGGCTGCAGCCCCAGCTGCTGGTAGGCCCACGCGGTACCGGTCATGCCGCCGCCGGTCTGCACCTCGTCGAGCACGAACAGGGCGTCGTGCTCGCGGCACAGCTCCTGCATCGCCTGCAGGAACTCGGCCCGCATGTGGTTGTCGCCGCCCTCGCCCTGGATCGGCTCGGCGATGAAGCAGGCGATGTCGTGCGGGTGCGCGGCGAACGCCTCCCCGGCCTGTGCGAGGGCGCGGCCCTCCGCGGCTTCGACCTCGGCGACGTCCAGTGGGAACCGGATCGCCGGCACGTCGATGCGCGGCCAGTCGAACGTCGGGAAGAGCGCGGTCTTGCGGGGGTCGGTGTTGGTGAGCGACATCGTGTAGCCGCTGCGGCCGTGGAACGCGCGGCGCAGGTGCAGCACCTTCGTCCCGAGGTGCTCCGGCCGCCCGTGCAGCGCGTTGTGGCGGCGCTTCCAGTCGAACGCGGTCTTGAGCGCGTTCTCGACGGCCAGGGCCCCGCCCTCGACGAGGAACAGGTGGGGCAGCGCGGGGTCGCCGAGCACGTGCTCGAACGTCTCGACGAACTCGGCCATCTGCCTCGTGCAGATGTCGGAGTTCGAGGGCTTGTTGACCGCCACCTCGCTCAGCTCGGCGAGGAACGCGGGGTCGTCGACGAGCGCCGGGTGGTTCACACCCACCGGGGCCGAGGCGAAGAAGCTGAACATGTCGAGCCAGCGGGTGCCGTCGCGGGCATCGACCAGCCACGATCCGCGGCTGGCCGCCGTGTCGAGCACGAGGTCGAAGCCGTCGACGAGCATGTGCCGACCGAGGACCTCGAAAACCTGCGCCGAGTGGACACGGTCCGGTGTGACGGTCATGCCCGCCAGTGTCCGTTCGGTGATCGTCGGTGCACAGCGCGTCGAACGTCGGTATCGGTGACGGAATGCCACGATGTGGGCCGTGCCGCCGACGGACCGTCAGCTCGACGACCTCGACCGCCGGGTGCTCGCCCACCTGGAGGTCGACGGTCGTGCGTCGATGGCCGAGCTCGGGCGCGTGGTCGGGCTCTCGCGCACCGCGGTGCTCGCCCGGGTGCAGCGCCTCGAGCGGGCCGGGGTGATCCGCGGGTACCGGGCCGAGGTCGCCCTGCCCGGCGAGCCGGCTGCCCACCGTGCCCGGGTGGGCATCGTCGCGCGCACGGGGGACGTGGCCGGTTACGCGCGCAGGCTCTCCACCATGCCCGGCGTGACCGAGATCGAGTCGGTGACCGGGGCGTACGACCTGATGGTGCTGGTGAGCGCCCCGAGCGCCGGTGAGCTGGACGCCGTGCTGGACGGCATCCAGGGGTGGAGCGAGACCGTGCGGACGACGACGTGGGTGGTGCTGACGCGCTACCGGTGAGCCGGTCGTGACGCCGACCTCGTCGGGTGTCGGTCACCGGACCGGGGGTCACTCCCCGATACCGTGGGGCGCATGGCAGGACGGACGACCGCCGGCGGCGGCAGGAGCACCGCGGCAGCGTCGTCGGGCCGGTCCCCCCGGCGCAAGCCGGCATCCCGGTCCACCACGCGCGGCCGGTCCGGCACCGCCCGCCGCGCGCCGGCGCGCAAGCAGCCCGATCTGATCGACCGCGGTATCGACGGCGTCGGCCGGGGGATCGCCCGGTTCGGCCGGTCGCTGGGTCGCGCGGTGGGCCGCACCCGTGAGCTCGACCCCGCCCACCGGCGCGACGGGCTGGGCGTGGCCCTGCTCGTGCTCGGGGTGGTGGCGGCGGCCGGCATCTGGTGGGGCGCGGGCGGCCCGGTGGGCCACTGGCTCTCCGGTGCTGTGGCCGCGGTCGTCGGGCTCGGCGCCGTGGTGCTCCCGGTGATCGTGGTGGTCGCCGGCGTGCTGCTCATGGCCTCGCGGCCGCATCCGGAGTCGCGGCCGCGGATCGCCGTGGGCTCGTTGCTGCTCGCGCTCGGCGTCCTCGGTCTCGTGCACATCGGGGCCGGCCGGCCCGACGAGCCCGCCCGGTGGGCGGAGGGTGGCGGAGCGATCGGCTACGTCGCCGCCACACCGCTGGCCACCGGGCTGACGTCGTGGGTGGCGGTGCCGGTGCTCGTGCTGCTGTCCGGGTACGCGTTCCTGGTCCTCACCGGCACGCCCGTGCGGGAGGTGCCGAACCGGTTCCGCCGGCTCACCGGGCAGGCCGTCGAGGAGCCCGCCCCCGCCGCGGACGAGCCCGGCGAGAAGGACACCGAGATCCCGTCGATCGCGCTGCGGCGCCCGTCGCGGCGGCGGCAGGGCTCCCGGGTGGCCGACGTCTACCGCGACGACCCCGCCGAGACGCCGGAAGCGCTCGACCCGCCCGCAGGGGAGGCCCCGGCCCAGCCTGCGCGCAAGCCCGCCGCCGTGGCGGCCACGCCACCCGCGGAGCCCGAGCCCGCGGGCGCGGTGGGGGAGCAGCTGCGGCTGACCGTGGAGCCCTCGGAAGGGGCGGCTCCGTACAAGCTGCCGCCGAGCGACCTGCTGCCCACCGGACCAGTGCCGAAGACGCGCAGCCGGGCCAACGACGCGATGATCGAGTCGATCAGCGGCGTGCTGGAGCAGTTCAACGTCGACGCGCAGGTCACCGGCTTCACCCGGGGCCCGACCGTCACCCGGTACGAGATCGAGCTGGGCCCGGCCGTGAAGGTCGAGAAGATCACCCAGCTGCAGCGCAACATCTCCTACGCCGTCGCCACCGACAACGTGCGGCTGCTCGCGCCGATCCCGGGCAAGTCCGCCGTCGGCATCGAGGTGCCCAACACCGACCGCGAGATGGTGCGCCTCGGCGACGTGCTGCGCTCGGGCGCCGCCCGCTCCGAGCAGCACCCCCTCGGCATCGGCCTGGGCAAGGACATCGAGGGCCACTTCCTCGTCGCGAACCTCGCGAAGATGCCGCACCTGCTGGTGGCGGGCTCCACGGGTTCCGGCAAGTCGAGCTTCGTGAACTCGATGCTCGTGTCGCTGCTGTCGCGGGCCACCCCGGACGAGGTCCGGATGATCCTCATCGACCCCAAGATGGTCGAGCTCACCCCGTACGAGGGCATCCCGCACCTGATCACGCCCATCATCACCCAGCCGAAGAAGGCCGCGTCCGCGCTGGCCTGGCTGGTCGAGGAGATGGAACAGCGCTACCAGGACATGCAGGCCAACAAGGTCCGCCACGTCGACGACTTCAACAAGAAGGTCCGCTCGGGCGAGATCACCGCGCCGCTCGGGAGCGAGCGGGAGTACCGGCCCTACCCGTACATCCTGTGCATCGTCGACGAGCTGGCCGACCTCATGATGACCGCCCCGCGCGACGTCGAGGACGCGGTCGTGCGGATCACGCAGAAGGCCCGCGCCGCCGGCATCCACCTGGTCCTCGCCACCCAGCGCCCGTCCGTCGACGTCGTGACCGGCCTGATCAAGACGAACGTGCCGTCGCGGCTGGCGTTCGCCACCTCGTCGCTCACCGACTCGCGCGTCATCCTCGACCAGCCGGGCGCGGAGAAGCTGATCGGCATGGGCGACGGGCTCTACCTGCCGATGGGCGCGGGCAAGCCGGTGCGCATGCAGGGCGCGTTCGTCGGCGACGACGAGATCTCCTCGGTCGTCTCGTTCGCCAAGGAGCAGGCCGAGCCCACCTACACCGAGGGCGTCACGGTGCAGAAGGCCGGCGAGGCCAAGGAGATCGACCCGGACATCGGCGACGACCTCGACGTGCTGATCCAGGCCGCCGAGCTGATCGTCACGTCGCAGTTCGGGTCGACGTCGATGCTGCAGCGGAAGCTGCGCGTCGGGTTCGCCAAGGCCGGCCGGCTCATGGACCTGCTGGAGTCGCGCGGCATCGTCGGCCCGTCCGAGGGCTCGAAGGCGCGCGAGGTGCTGATCAAGCCGGACGAGCTGGAGGGCGCGCTGTTCCTCATCCGCGGCGGCGGGCCGGCGCCCGACGACGAGGACGAGGCGTGAGCGGCACCCGGCCCGCGAGGACCGGCGACCACGGCGCGATCGTGGAGCGCGTGCAGAGCTGGTGGGGCGACTCGCGCACCCCCGAGGAGGCCCGGGAGCTCTCGCTCCTGCTGCCTCGGCTGTTCCTGCAGCACTTCGCGCGGACCAGCCTGGTGGTCGAGGACCCGTCCGGGATCAGGGCCTTCCTCGTGGGGTTCCACTCCGCGGACGTCCCGGACGAGGCCTACATCCACTTCGTCGGCGTCGACCCGCGGCTCCGCGGCACCGGCACGGGGCGCGAGCTGTACACCACGTTCTTCGCCCAGGCCGCGGCGGCGGGCCGGCGGACGGTGCGGGCGATCACGTCGCCGTCGAACACCGGGTCGATCGCGTTCCACCGCGCGATGGGGTTCGAGGTCGAGCCCGGCGACCGCGAGGTCGGCGGGCTCGCCGTGCACGGCGACCACGACGGCCCGGGGCAGCACCGTGTGTGCTTCCGGCGGCGGCTCGACCCGGCCTGACCGCGGTCAGGAGCCCGTGCGCTCCGCGAGCCACGCGGTAGCCGGGATGCCGGCCAGGTCGCGGAAGTCGCGGGACAGGTGGGCCTGGTCGACGTAGCCGGCGTCGGCCGCGACGTGCGCCAATGCCGGCCGGTCCGGCGTGAGCAGCCGGTCGCACGCACCCTCGAAACGGATCACGCGGGCCGCGGCCTTGGGGGCCAGCCCGGTCTCGGTGCGGAACTTCTCCGCCAGGTGGCGCCGGCTCCACCCGACCTCGCGCGCCAGCTCCTCGATGCGCAGGTTGCCGCCCGTCTCGGCCAGCCGGTCCCAGGCGTAGCCGACCTCCGGGAGCACCCCGCGCTCGCCCCGTCCGCGCCGCAACAACGCCGTGAGCTCGGCGTCGAGCAGCGCGAAGCGCTCCGCCCAACCGCCGGCCGACGCGAGCCGGTCCAGCAGCGTTGCCGTCTGGCCGGGCAGCATGTCGGCGAGGTCGACGGTGTCGCCGGCGAGCGCTCCGGCCGGCACCCCGAGCAGGGCGCGGGCACCGCGCCAGGTGAGCCGCAGCTGCAGGCCGGTCTGCGGGTCGCCCTGGGCGATGCGGGCCGGGCTGTCGTGCAGCCCGCCGACGGCGGCCGCGAAGCTGCCCGGTGGCTTGGCGGGATCGGCGTTGTCGAGCATCTCGACGCGGCCGTCGAGGCAGAACAGGAACGTGAGGTGCGCCGACGCCACGCCCTGGTGCACCGACGGCGCCATGGCCTCCACCCGGTACCCGGTGTACGCGCTGACGTACGGGCGCAGCCAGTCCGCCGGCGCGCGCCCGCACATGCGGAACGTGCTCTCGACGGCGGGTGCAGTCACGTCCCGGAGGCTACGCCGCAGGTCCGACGCCTAGACGAGTAAGTCCCAACGTCGGGCCGGTCGTGGGCATGGCAGGTGTTGAAGATCAGTTTGTGACGACCGACCTCAACGCCCTCCTGACCGCGAGGTCCCCACGTCCTTGCCGGCGCGCATTCTGGACAGAATATGTTGACTGGTCTACCTTATGTCATGGTCACGGCAGGGCGCGCAGGTGAGTGTGCGGTTGGTTGCCCCGGGTCGATGCTCGAGCTGATCCGGACCCGCGGTTACACCGGTACCGGCCTGAACGTGCGAAGGGGTCGGATGCAGACCTGCGGTCGAAATGATCAACACCGGCGGGCCACGAGGGACAGCAGGACCGCCGACACCAGGACAATGGCGGACGGAGCGGAGATGGAATTCGTTCTGACGAACCTTCGGTACCAGGGGGACACCCTGACCGAGTGGGCGCTCACCGGAGCGATTGGCGCCACTGCACTCAGGGCCGTGTTCGGTGTGCCCACCCTCCGCGAGTTTCTGGTCTGGGGAGCATGCGGCGTCTTGTCGGGCGTGCTGTTCGGCGTTGGCTCGGCTCTGCGCCGCACGCACCGGTTACGCCGCGCGCGCGACCGGGCGCGCGAGTTGCTCGGCCAGTCGGCCACCGACGCGGAGTGCGCGCTCGCGGTGCGTGCTGCGGTGCGCGGCCCCGTTCCTGGTGAGCCAAAGATCCGGCGGGCGGCCGTCCAGCTGACCGCCGACCTCCTCCTCGAGCACATGCCGCGGAAGAGGGTGATCGGCCTCGTCGTCGGCGGCATGATGATCATATTCGCGGTGGGGGACGCCGCACTCGAGGACCTGAGTTACTGGTACCTCGCCGGGGCGGGCTGGGGCATGCTGCTGCCGCAGCTTTCGTCATGGCGGGCTCACCGACGCGTCGATCGTCTGCGCGGGAAGGCTGAGGCGTAGCTCCGTTGACAGAATATATAGACTGGTCTATCTTTGCGGTGTGGTCACAGCGAAGGGTGCGCAGACGAGTGCCCGACTGGTGGAGTCGTTGCTCGAGCTGATCCAGACCCGCGGTTATGCCGGTACCGGGCTGAACACGGTGGTCGAGCAGGCACAGGCACCCAAGGGGTCGCTGTACTTCCACTTCCCCGAGGGCAAGGAGGCGCTAGGGGTGAAAGCCGTCGAGCTGGCGGCGGAGCGGTTCCGAGCCCTCGTCGCGGATGCGGCGGTGGCGTCGGCCACGCCCGGTGAGGTCGTCCGGAGCGTGGTCGACGTGCTGGCCGAGCTCCTGACCGGCAGCGATTTCCGGCTGGGTTGCCCGGTCTCGGTGGTCACGCTGGAGATGGGTGCACAGAGCGAACGGTTGCGCGCGGCCTGCGCGGGCGCGTTCGAATCCTGGATCGCGCCGATGGCCGCATTCCTCGCCGCGAACGGCAGGCCGGAGCCGGCGGCACGGGCGTTGGCGACGGCCGCGGTCAGCGCGGTCGAGGGCGCGATGATCGTGTCCCGGGCGCAGCGGAGCGTGGAACCGCTGCGCCACACCGCGGACGCTCTGGTCGCCCTGCTCGACGAACCGGCGTCATGAGTGAGCGGCCGGGAGCGAATCGTCAGCACGGCACTGGGCGGCACGGTCTGCAACTGCCTCGCCGGTACCTGCGCCGGGCCCGTCCCGAAACGCTGGCCAGGCTGTTGACCGGCGACCCCGCCCACATGCCGGCACCGGTATCCAGTTCCGCGGACCTGCGACATGGCCGGGTCGCGGCCCACGTCACAGAGATCATCGGTGCGGGACACCACCTCCAGCTCACCCACCCCACCCAGCTCGCCGCCGCCATCCAGCGACAGGGGGTTGCGTCGCCCGGCCGGGAGTCATCGCCATGTCAGGAGATCCCGTGGTCGCGGGCGTGAATCACCTGAACTGCCGCACGTCCCGTCCCCGCCGCACGGCGCTCCATCAGATCGCCGCTGCGTTGGTGTCGTGCCTGCTGGTGCTGTGCGTCGCGCCGGGGGTCGCGTCTGCGCAGGGCCCACCGGCGCAGGGCCCTCCGGGGGGTGTCGAGCTCGCGCCGACGATGCTCGTGCTGGATGCGTCCGGTTCGATGACGGGCGCCGATCCTGACGAGGGCACGAAGATGGATGCGGCCAAGCACGCTGTGCACGCGCTGCTGGACACCGCCCCGAATGGAGCGCCGGTCGGGCTGGTCGCCTATGGGACCGGTACCGGCAATTCCGACGCGGAGCGCGCGCAGGGGTGTCAGGACGTCACGGTGTTGCACCCGCCGGGGCCGCTGGACCGTGCCGGTATCGGCGCCGATGTCGACGGGCTGGTCCCCCGCGGCTACACGCCGATCGGTCGCTCGCTGCAGGTTGCGGCGGACCAGCTGCCGCAGGAGGGGCCCCGCTCGATCGTTCTCGTCTCCGACGGCGTCGACACCTGCGCTCCGCCCGAGCCGTGCGAGGTGGTGCGCACGCTCGCCGGGCAGGGGGTCGACCTGGTCGTGCACGCGGTCGGGTTCGGGGTCGACGAGGCGGCCCGTGCTCAGCTCAGCTGTATCGCGCAGGCCACCGGCGGCACCTACACCGACGCCCCCGACGCCGAGGCGCTGCAGCGGGTGCTCCCGCGGGTCACCCGCTCGGCGATGCGCAACTACCAGCCTGCGGGCACCCCGGTGACCGGCGCACCCGCCGCCGGGGCGGCGCCGCTCACCACGCCGGGCCAGCACCTGGACACGATCGGTCAGCACGAGCGGCGCTTCTACGCCGTGGACGTCCCGGAGGGCGCCACCGCCTATGTCAGCGCCACCGTCGCCTACCCGCGGTTGGCCGACGTCGGGATCACCGACGACTTCAACGTGCTCGTGCTGCAGACCTACGGCGAGGCGGGTGAGGACTGCAACCAGTTCGAGAGCCAGCAGGCGGGCATGTCGAGTTCGGGGGAGGTGCTGACCGTGGCCACGACGTGGACGGGCGCCGCCGAGCAGGAAACCGGCTACGAGGCGGGTGACCGGTGCAAGGGTGGTGGCCGCTACACCTTCGGCCTCACCTGGGACGTCGTGTCCAAGGGCGTGCCGGAGCGGCTGCCGGTCGAGCTGCTCGTTGCCGTGGAACCTCCGGTCGCCGACGCCGGGCCCGTCGCCGTCCTCCCGGAGCCGGTGTTCACCCAGCCGCCGGGCCCGGCGGTCCCCGTCGTGGGTGGCGGCTCGTTCAACGTGGCCGCCGAACTTCCCGGCTCCGGGAGCTACACCGACACGGTGCAACGCGGAGAGTTCGTCTTCTACCGGGTGAAGCTGCACTGGGGTCAGGGGCTGGCCTACCGCGTCCGACTCGGCGCCACCCCGGTGCACCGCCTGGACAACCTCTCGCCCGTCTCCACCGCGGCCTACACCCCCTCACGGCAGGAGATCGTCGCCGACAACCTGGTCTACAACGGCGACGCGGAGGTGCTGCCCACGGACGCACGGGCGGAGACCACCGCGCGGGTGCGCTACAACAACCGCGAGGCCGACACGTACGAGTTCCATCCCCAGAGCGTCGCCGGCGCCTACTACATCGCGGTGCACATCGGCCCGACCGCGGAGAAGCCGGATGCCGCCGTGCCGGTGCCGATCCAGCTCGACGTCAATGTCGCGGGCGAACCGGAACCCGGCCCGCGCTACGCGGCCACCGCCCCGTTGCCCGTCCCGGCGCCCGGTGCACCCTCCAGCGGGCAGCCGTCGGCAGCAGCCCCGGCACCTGAGGCCGCGGCCACCAGCACCACACTCACGCCCACCGGCTGGGCCGTCCTCGCCGGAGGGGGCCTGCTCGCACTGGCACTCGCGGTCGCCCTCGTGCTGCGGTGGCGCCGGCGTGGTCCGACAGCCGAACGTGGATGACATGCGGTCGGCAGATCGCGTCGGGCCCAGGACCCGCGATACCTAGCCGGCGCACTCAGCGGAAACCTGGATCCGCCGACTTATGCACCGAGCTTCCGGTTCGGGACGTTAGAGCTGCAGCAGCATCCGCACGTTGCCGAGCGTGTTGGGCTTGACGTGCGCGAGGTCGAGGAACTCCGCCACACCGGCGTCGTAGGAGCGCAGCATCGCGGCGAACACGTCGGCCTCCACGGGCGTGCCGTCGATCTCCTCGAACCCGTGGCGGGAGAAGAACTGCTTCTCGAACGTGAGCACGAACAGGCGCTGCAGGCCCAGCTCGCGGGCGCCGGAGATCAGCCGGCCGACGAGCGCGTGGCCCACGCCGTGCCCGACCGCGCGCGGGTCCACCGCGACGGTGCGGATCTCGCCGAGGTCCTCCCACAGCACGTGCAGGGCGCCGCAGCCGACCACCTCGCCGTCGAGCTCCGCCACCAGGAACTCCGGCACGGCCTCGTAGAGCGTGATCATCTCTTTGGCCAGCAGAACGCGTCCGGCGTACTCGTCGACGAGCTGTTTGATGGTCCGGACGTCGGCGGTGCGTGCCCGCCGCACGAGTGGTGTCGCCACGACCCGTCAGATTAGAGAATGCCGCCGGATACCCTGGTGCCCGTGCCCGAACCCGACGCTCCGCGGCGTGCCGCCCTGCTCACCCTCGGCTGTGCTCGCAACGAGGTCGACTCGGAGGAGCTCGCCGGGCGACTCACCGGCAGCGGGTGGGAGCTGGTGGACGCCGACTCCGGCTCCGCGGACGTGATCGTCGTGAACACGTGCGGGTTCGTCGAGCAGGCCAAGAAGGACTCCATCGACACGCTGCTCGCCGCGTCCGACGCCGCGGCGCCCCGGGGCGCGAAGGTCGTGGCCGTCGGCTGTCTCGCCGAGCGCTACGGGGCCGAGCTGGCCGAGAGCCTCCCGGAGGCCGACGCCGTGCTGGGCTTCGACGCCTACCCCGAGCTGGCCGATCGGCTCGGCGACGTCATGGGCGGCCACGCCCCGGCGCCGCACGTCCCGGTCGACCGGCGCACGCTGCTGCCGATCTCCCCGGTCGAGCGCCCCGCCGCGGCGGGTGACGTCGCCGTCCCCGGCCACGCCTGGGTCCCGGACCTCGCGCGCACCCGCCTGTCGGACGCCCCGGTCGCCCCGCTCAAGCTCGCCTCCGGCTGCGACCGGCGCTGCGCGTTCTGCGCCATCCCGTCGTTCCGCGGTGCGTTCGTCTCTCGGCCGCCCGACGACGTCGTCGCCGAGGCCGCGTGGTTGGGGATGCACGGCGTGCGCGAGCTCGTCCTCGTGAGCGAGAACTCCACGTCCTACGGCAAGGACCTGCCCGGTGGCGCGGGAGCGCTCGCGCGCCTGCTACCCCGGCTCACCCACGTGCCGGGGATCGACCGCGTGCGCGTGTCGTACCTGCAGCCGGCGGAGCTGCGGCCCGACCTCCTCGAGGTCATCGCCACCACCCCCGGCATCGCCCCGTACTTCGACCTGTCGTTCCAGCACGCGAGCCCCGCCGTGCTGCGCCGCATGCGCCGGTTCGGCTCCCGCGAGGACTTCCTCGGGCTGTGCGAGCGCATCCGCGCGCTGGCGCCCGAGGCCGGGATCCGCAGCAACTTCATCGTCGGCTTCCCCGGCGAGACGGAGGAGGACCTCGCCGAGCTGGAGGCGTTCCTCACCGGTGCCCGCCTGGACGCCGTGGGCGTGTTCGGCTACTCCGACGAGGACGGCACGGAGGCCGCGGGCTACGAGGGCAAGCTCCCGCCGGAGGAGGTCGCCCGCCGCGTCGAGCGGATCAACTCGCTGGTCGAGGAGCTGATGGCCCAGCGCGCAGAGGACCGCGTCGGCACGGAGGTCACGGTGCTCGTCGAGGCCGAGGAGGACGACGACTTCGAGTGCACCGGGCGCGCCGACCACCAGGCGCCCGAGGTCGACGGTGAGTGCGTGCTCGAGCGAGGTTCGGGCCTCGAGGTGGGGGAGCTGGTGCGGGCCGTCGTCGTGGGCAACGAGGGCGCCGACCTGGTCGTCTCGCCCCGCGAGAGGCTTTCGCGCAGCGAGCTCGTTGCGGCGGGTGCCCGGGGGCCGGGATGAGTTCTGCGCCGGCGAGCCCACCGCCGCTGCTGAACATCGCGAACGTCCTCACGGGTGTCCGGCTGCTGCTGGTGCCGGTCTTCCTGGTCGTGCTGTTCGTCGAGGACGGCACGGACGTCGGCTGGCGCCTGGCCGCCACCGGCGTCTTCGCCCTCGCCGCGATCACCGACCGGTTCGACGGCGAGCTCGCCCGCAGCCGCGGCCTCGTCACGGCGTTCGGCACGATCGCCGACCCGATCGCCGACAAGGCGCTCACCGGCGCGGCGCTCGTCGGGCTGTCCGTCCTGGCCCAGGTGCCGTGGTGGGTCACGATCGTGATCATGGGGCGGGAGCTGGGCATCACCGTGCTGCGGTTCTGGGTGTTGCGCCACGGCATCATCCCGGCCAGCCGCGGCGGCAAGCTGAAGACGCTGTGCCAGGCCATCGCGATCGGGCTGTTCCTGCTCCCGCTGCCCGAGGTGGGGGTGGTCTGGGTGCTGCGGTGGGCCGTGCTCGGCCTCGCGCTCGCGCTGACCGTCGGCACCGGGGTGGACTACGTGCTGCGCGCGGTGCGGCTGCGATCGGCGGCGACGGCCACCGGCTGACGGGGGCCGGTCCGTCCTCCGGGGCCGCGTGTTCGCCGTGGGCGGACGCGACGGGCCGGTCAACTCGGCGACGCGGCGGCGCGGGAGTCGGTACGGTGATCTCACCGGGTTTGCGGGCGGCTGCGCCCGGCGGATGACGAGGAGGGTCGCATGGCGGTGCTGATGCGAGAGGCGATCGGCGGCAGCCTGCGGCGCGTGCGCACGGCGCGTAGACGCACGTTGCGGGACGTGGCGCGGCGCGCGCGGGTGAGCCTCGGCTACCTGTCGGAGGTGGAGCGCGGTCGCAAGGAGCCATCCAGCGAGCTGCTCGCCGCCATCTGCGAATCCCTCGAGATCGCGCTGCACGACCTGCTCGCCGAGGCCGCGGAGGCCATCGCCGCAGAGACCGTGGCGGCCGAGGCCGCCCGCCTGCGCCGCCCCGTCGGGCTGCGCCACATGGACCTGCGTCTGGCCACCGCCGCCGACGAGGGCCCGTTCACCCCGGTGTCTCCGGTCGCGCCCGTGGCGCCGGTCGGGCCGCGGCCCGCGGCCCCGACGCCCGCGGCACCAGTGGCGCTCGCATCCGTCCGCGCCGCCTGACTCGATCCACCCCACCGGGCGCCCGCCTCAGCGGGCGCCCGGTTCTCGTGTGCGCTGGGAGTCGGGCGTCCACGCATTCCGCTTCGGCCCGGTAGCCTGAGGTCCGGGTCGCCCCGACGGTGGCCTCCGGATCATCCCCGATATCGTCGCCGATCAGTGGAAGCCGGAGGCATCCGGTGCCACGATGGGGCAGAACGGACGGACAGGCAGCGGCGAGCGCGCCGCACTCGGAGGGCGGAGCAGATGGCCAACGGTTTCACGAAGGCCTGGAAGTACCTGATGGCGCTGTTCTCGTCCAAGGTCGACGAGTACGCCGACCCGAAGGTCCAGATCCAGCAGGCCATCGAGGAGGCTCAGCGGCAGCACCAGTCGCTGTCCCAGCAGGCCGCCGCGGTGATCGGCAACCAGCGCCAGCTGGAGATGAAGCTCAACCGCCAGCTCGGTGAGATCGAGAAGCTGCAGGCGTCGGCGCGTCAGGCGCTCGTGCTGGCCGACCAGGCCCGCGCCGCCGGCGACGAGACCACCGCGCAGCAGCGTGAGCAGGCCGCGCAGGCGTTCGCGTCGCAGCTGGTCACCGCCGAGCAGTCGGTCGAGGACCTCAAGACGCTGCACGACCAGTCGATCCAGGCCGCCGGGCAGGCCAAGCAGGCCGTCGAGCGCAACTCGATGATGCTGCAGCAGAAGATCGCCGAGCGCACCAAGCTGCTCAGCCAGCTGGAGCAGGCCAAGATGCAGGAGCAGGCCGCCGCGTCGCTCCGGCAGATGACGGAGCTCGCCGCGCCGGGCAACACGCCGTCGCTGGAAGAGGTCCGCGACAAGATCGAGCGCCGTTACGCCAACGCCCTCGGGCAGGCCGACCTGGCGTCCAACTCGGTGCAGGGCCGCATGCTGGAGGTCCAGCAGTCCACCGCCGACATGGCCGGCGCGAGCCGCCTGGAGCAGATCCGCGCCTCCCTGCACGGCACGCCCGTGGCCGGCGAGGTCACGGCGGGTGATCCGGCGGCCGCCCCCACCCAGGTCAACAAGCAGCAGCAGCCCGGCACCGCCTGAGCGGCCGCCGGCTCACCGACCGCCGGTGACCCGCTCCAGCAGCGGTGCCACCCGGTGTTCCACGAGCGTGCGCATCACGAGCGAGGTGGTGGTGCGCTCGACGCCGTCCGTGGCGAGCAGCTGACCCGCGATGCGGTAGAGGTCGTCGGCGTCGCGGGCGGCGACGCGGACCAGCAGGTCGGTGGGGCCGGAGAGGCCGAGCACCTCTAGGACCTCCGGGACCTCCCGCAGGGCCGCGGCGACCTCGCCGAGCAGCCGCTGCGTCACCTGCACCATGACGAACGCCGTGAGCGGGTAGCCCAGCGCCGCGGGCTCGACGCGTCGCTCGAACGACGTGACGACCCCGCGGGACTCGAGGCCGGCGAGGCGGGCCTGCACGGTGTTGCGCGACAGCCCGGTGCGTTCGGCGAGGGCGAGCACGGTGGCGCGCGGGCTCTCGGCGAGCGCGAGGAGCAGTCGCGCGTCGGTGGCGTCGACGCCTTCGGTATTGCGCACAGTGCCCCCTTCTTACGCCCACATCCCGACCGGGCTTGAGCATTCTGCTCGATCGGTCGAGCCGTGGTTGTGCACTCCATGCGCAGGTGCTGCCATTTGACGGCAGTCTGACAGGAGGAGGAACCATGACGAGCGTCGCCCCGCGCCCCGGAGCGGCCGCGCCCTCGCTGGAGTCGCTGCGCGAGATCGAGAAGCGCGTGTTGTGGCTCGCCACGGCGACCGTGCACCACGCCAACCGGGTGCGGCCGAACCCGAGCGGCCTGAAGGTCGGGGGCCACCAGGCGTCCAGCGCGTCGATGGTGTCGATCATGACGGCGCTGTGGTTCTCCCACCTGCGGGCGCAGGACCGGGTCTCGGTCAAGCCGCACGCGTCGCCGGTGCTGCACGCGATCAACCACCTGCTCGGCGAGCTGGACGAGCGCTACCTGACGACGCTCCGGGCGTTCGGCGGGCTGCAGGCCTACCCCTCGCGGTCCAAGGACCCGGACCCGGTCGACTACTCCACCGGATCGGTCGGGATCGGCGCGACGGCACCCATCTGGGGTGCGCTGGCCCGCCGCTACCTCGCCTCGAAGGGAGCCGGGACGGGCAGCGGGCGGCAGTACTCGCTGGTGGGCGACGCGGAGCTGGACGAGGGGGCGTGCTGGGAGGCGATCATCGACCCGATGGTCGCCGAGCTCGGCGAGGTCGTCTGGATCGTGGACGTCAACCGGCAGTCGCTCGACCGGGTCGTCCCGAACATCGGCGTGCCCCGGCTGCAGGGCATGTTCGGGGCGGCCGGCTGGCAGGTCCTCACCGTCAAGTACGGGCACCTGCTCGAGGAGCTGTTCACCCGGCCCGGCGGGGCGGCGCTGCGCGGGCGCATCGACGAGATGTCCAACCCGGAGTACCAGCGGCTCCTGCGCTGCACGCCCGAGCAGTTGCGGGAGCGGCTGCCCGGCGGCGACGCCGGGCTCGCCCGCCTGGTCGCCGAGCTGGACGACGCCACCCTGCACGCGGCGGTGCGCAACCTCGGCGGCCACGACCTCGCGGCGCTCGACCAGGCCCTCACCGCGATCGACGACTCCCGCCCGACGGTGATCTTCGCCTACACGGTGAAGGGTTACGGCCTCGCCACGGAAGGCCACCCGCAGAACCACTCCTCGCTGCTCACGGATGCGCAGCTGGCGCAGCTCGCCGAGGACCTCGGCACGTCGGTCGGCGAGCCGTGGGCACCGTTCCCGGACGGGTCCGGCGCGGCCCGGCTCTGCGGCGAGGTCGCGCGGCGGCTGCGCCGCGAGCCGTCGGCGCCACCCCGCGGGCCGGAGGTCCCCGCCGACTTCGGCCGCACGCCGGGTAGCACCGCCACCACCCAGGCCGCGCTCGGCCGGGCACTGCTCGACCTCACCCGCTCGGCGCCCGGCGCGGCACAGCGGGTCGTGACGCTGTGCCCGGACGTCAGCTCGTCCACCAACCTGGCGGGCTGGGTCAACAAGGTCGGCGTCTGGTCGGCACGGGAGCGGGTGGACTGGTTCGCCGACGACCCCGAGACGATCCTGCACTGGCGCGAGCGCCCCACCGGCCAGCACTTCGAGCTGGGAATCGCCGAGACCAACCTCGTGGGGCTGCTCGGCGAGCTCGGCGCCACCTGGAGCCGGTGGGGGGAGCCGCTGCTGCCGATCGGGGTGCTCTACGACCCGTTCGTCGAGCGGGCGCTCGAACCGTGGTCGTTCGGGATCTACGCCGGCGGTCAGTCGATCCTCGTCGGGACGCCGTCCGGGGTGTCGCTCGCCCCCGAGGGTGGCGCCCACCAGTCGGTCACCACGCCGTCCATCGGTCTGGAGCAGCCCGGCTGCATCTCCTACGAGCCCGCGTTCGCGATCGACGTCGAGTGGACGCTGCTGGCGTCGCTGGCCCGGCTGGGGCGTCCCGACGGGAGCTCGGCCTACCTGCGGCTGTCGACGCGGCCGGTCGACCAGACGCTCGCCGCCGTCCCCGCCGACCCGGCCGCGCGCGAGCACCGGCGGCGCCAGGTGGTGGCGGGTGCCTACCCGCTCCGCAGCGCGCCCGCGGGGCCCGCCGTCACCCTCGTGGCGATGGGGGCCGTCGTCCCCGAGGCGCTCGCGGCGGCGGACCGGCTGGACGTCCTCGGGATCCCGGCGGACGTGGTGTGCGTGACGAGCCCCGGACTGCTGTTCGAGGCCGCGCAGGCCAGGACGGGACGGGGCGAGGGCGAGCCGTGGATCCTCGACGCGGCCTTCCCCACCCGCCGCGCCGCGCCGATGGTGACCGTGCTCGACGGGCACCCGCACACGCTGGCCTTCCTCGCCGGGATCAACCAGGTCAGGGCCGTGCATCTCGGGGTGACGCGGTTCGGCCAGTCCGGCGACCTCGGCGACGTCCACCGCCACCACGGGGTCGACGCCGACAGCGTCATCCGGGCCGCCCTCGACTTGATTCCATGACGCGGGGCGCCGGGCCGGGCTGGCAGGTGGGGCACCAGAAGGTGACCCGGGCGTGGACGCCCTCGCCCTGCTTCGCGGTGCGGACGCGGGTGCCGCAGCGGCGGCAGCGCCGCCCACCGCGGTCGTACACCCAGGTCTGCCGGCCGCGGGCGAGCTCGCCGGTGGTGGACTGCTGCGGGCGGTCGGCGTTGCGCAGCAGCAGGGTGCGGGCGAGGTCGATCGCGGCGGCGGCGTCCGGGACGTCGCGCGCGAGCGTCCACGGGGAGAGGCCGAGCAGGAAGCACACCTCGGTCTTGTAGAGGTTGCCGACGCCCGCCATCACCCGCTGCTCCAGCAGCACCAGCCCCAGCTCGGACTCCCCGCGGGCGGTGAACCGGCGCAGCGCCTCGGCGGCGTGGTCGTCCCCCCAGGCGGGGTCGAGCAGGTCAGGGCCCAGGTGTCCGACGAGCCGGTCCTCCTCCGCGGTGGGCAGCAGTTCCAGGTCGTGCAGGTTGAACCCGACGGCCGTGCGCTCGGTCGTCTCCAGCACGGCGCGGGCCTGGTGGGCGGGTCGCTGCCACGGCATGCCGGGCCGGTAGAGGTGCCAGGAGCCGTCCAGGCGCAGGTGGCTGTGCAGGCTGCGGCCGTCGTCGAACCGGGTGAACAGGTGCTTGCCCACGGACCCGACGTCGAGCACCGTGCGGCCGGTGAGGTCGTGCTCGACGAGGCGCGGGTGGCGCAGCTCGCCCCGCACCAGCGGGTGCCCGGACAGCGCGGCCCGCAGCCGCTTCGCGGTGAGGTGCACGGTGTCGCCTTCGGGCACGCGGGCGACGGTAGCGCAGCTCGATCGGCGATCCACCGATCGATGGATCAGGCGCTGGTCGGCCGCGGATACGGTGTTCCGGTGGGAGCAGCGGGATGACCGTGTCGTCGGGGGTCGAGCAGACGGCGCGCCGGCTCGACGCGGTGGAGCACCGCATCGACACGGCGATCGGCCGGTACGCCCCCTACGCCGGGTTGGCGATCGGTCTCGCGCTCACCCCACCGTTCCTGTCCGGGGGCCCGGTGTGGCCGTGGGTGCTCATCGGCGCGCTGGTCCCCGGGACGGCGGCGTGGTGCGCGGGGTTCACCGCGGGCCGCCGGCCGCGGGCGGAGCGGCCGCTCGCCGGCGGCGTCTACCTGGGTGGCCTGCTCGTGCTGATGACCGCGCTGGTCCACGCCTCGCCGCTCTTCGCGTTCCAGGTGTTGGCCGTCTACCTCCACGCCTTCGCGTTCCTGCGCGGCCGCTGGCCTTTCGTCGCGGTCGTCCTCGGAGCGGCAGTCGTCGGGTACGCGCAGGTCGGGGGCCGGTTCGCCGATTTCACACCCGGGCTGGGCGTCGCCGTGGCCGTCCTGACCGTGGCCAACGCCCTGTTCGGGGGCGGAGGCACCTACATGGGTGTCTTCATGTCGGAGCAGAACCAGCGCCGGCGGGAGGTCATCGACCAGCTGGGTGCCGCGAACCGCCGGCTCTCGGAGGCCATGGACGAGAACGCGATCCTGCACGCCCAGCTGCTCGCCCAGGCGCGGGAGGCCGGGGTCCTCGACGAGCGGTCCCGGCTCGCGCGGGAGATCCACGACACGATCGCCCAGGGCCTCACCGGCATCGTCACCCAGCTGGAGGCGGCCGGCGCGTCCGGCGGTGATCCGGACGTGCGGCGCCGGCACATCGACACGGCGCGGGCGCTCGCCCGGGACAGCCTCACGGAGGCCCGCCGCTCGGTGGACGCGCTCGGGCCGCGCCAGCTCGCGGACGCTCAGCTGCCCGACGCGATCGCCGACATGGCGAAGCGGTGGGCCGAGACGACCGGTGCCGAGCTCGTCGTCGACCCCACCGGCGATCCGCGCCGGTTGTTGCCGGAGCTGGAGGTCACGCTGTTCCGGGTGGCGCAGGAGGCGCTGGCGAACGTGGGCAAGCACGCGAACGCCGACCGCGCCGGGCTCACTTTGTCCTACATGGACGACGTGGTGGTGCTCGACGTCCGCGACGACGGGCGCGGGTTCCGGCCCGGCGCGACGCCCGGCGCGGTGCACGGATCCGGGTTCGGGTTGGTGGCGATGGAGCAGCGGGTGCGCCGGGTGGCCGGCACCTTCAGCGTCGAGAGCGCACCGGGCGAGGGCGTGGCGCTCTCCGCGAGCGTGCCGGCGATCCCGGCGGAGGTCAGGTGATGGATCCGATCCGGGTGCTGATCGTCGACGACCACCCCGTGGTCCGCGACGGCCTGCGCGGCGTGCTGGAGGGGGAGCCGGACATGCAGGTGGTCGCCGAGGCGGGCCACGGCGCGGAGGCGCTCGCGCGGGCGCGGGCCATGCCGGTCGACGTGGTGCTGATGGACCTGCGGATGCCGGTCATGGGCGGCGTCGAGGCGATCGGGGAGCTGCGCCGCGGGGCACCGGCCGCGCGGGTGCTGGTGCTCACGACCTACGACACCGACCGCGACGTGCTCCCCGCGATCGAGGCGGGCGCCACGGGCTACCTGCTCAAGGACACCCCGCGCGACGAGCTGCTGCGCGCCGTGCGGGCCGCCCACCGCGGCGAGGCCGTGCTGTCCCCGGCCGTGGCGGGACGGCTGATGGGCCAGGTCCGCGCACCCGCGCAGGAGGCGTTGTCGGCGCGGGAGGTGGAGGTGCTGTGGCTGGTCGCGGAGGGCTCGACCAACCGGGAGACGGCGCGGCGGCTGTTCATCAGCGAGGCGACGGTCAAGACGCACCTGCTGCACATCTACGCCAAGCTCGAGGTGCGCGACCGCGCGTCCGCGGTGGCGGCCGGGTACCAGCGCGGCCTCCTGACCTCCTAGGAGGACGTCGGGATCGCGCTGCGGAGGGCGTACAGGACGTCGTCGCGCTGGTGGACGAACCCGAGCCGGGCCGCGACGCCGCGGCTGGCGGTGTTGTCCGGTGACGTGGACCAGGTGGGCACGTGGCCCCGCGCCCGGATGTCGGCGATCAGCGCGCCCGCGCACGCCGTGGACAGCCCCTTCCTCCGGTGGTCCGGCTCGGTGACCACGCCGATGTCCTCGTAGCTCCCGCCGACGTAGAACGGCACGGCGATCGCGGCGACCCGGCCGTCCACCAGCGCGCCGCGCGCGGTGCCGGCCGCGAGCATGCCGGGCACCCCGCCCCAGGTCTCCGCGATCCACGCGCTGTCGGTGCTGAGCTCGGCGAGCGCTGGCGCGTCGTCCGGGGTGAGCAGCCCGATGCCCGGATCGGGTGCCGGGGCCGGTGCGGTGGGCGGCAGCACGGCGATCAGCCGGTGCCACGGGGCGACCCGGGGGTCGGAGGCGCGGAGGGCGGGCAACCACTCCGGCGGGGCGTCGACGAAACCGGAGAGCTCCGCCAGCTCCGCGGGCGGGACGTGGTCCGGGTCGCCGCGCATCGAGAGGTTGCCGGGCAGCTCGGCGATCACCACGCGGGGGCCGGGCCAGCGGTCCACCCGCACCCGGCCGTGCCCGGTGCGCGCGACGTGCTCGAAGACCAGCGGGCCGGGCCGCTCGGGCGTGAACCAGGGGCGCAGCGGGTCGGGCGCGACGGTGAGCACGCCGTGGAGCCTGCCGCGATGCGGGGCGGGGCGCCACCGGATACCGGTAAGGTGGGGTCGTGGCTCCGATCCTGCGACTCGTCGCTCTCGCCGGAGCCGTCTTCGCGATGCTGGCCGGCACCGCGGTCGAGCCCGCCGTCCTCGTCGGTGCCCTCGGCACCCTCGTCGTCGCGTGGGCCATCGCCTCCGAGGTCGCCACCGTCCTGCCCGCGCTCAGCGGGTCCGGGCCGGTCATCGCCGCCCGCGACCACCACCGGGCCCTCGCCCGCAGGCCCGTGCCCCGCCATCGCGACCCGGACGCCCCCGGGCACACCCGCTCCCGAGCGCCGTCGGAGATCCTCCCGGCGGTGTAGGCACATTTCCACGCCGCCGGTCGACGCGTCCCCCGACCCGGCTTCCCGTGGAGTGCTGCCTTGTTCGATCCTCTCTATTACGCCGTCTCCGGTGTCATGTGGTGCTGGCACCAGCTGTTCGGATCCGTCTTCGGCCCGGCGAGCGGCGCCACCTGGGCCCTGTCCGTCGTGTTCCTCGTGCTCACGCTGCGCGCGCTGCTGATCCGGCCGTTCCTGGCCCAGGTGCGGTCCGGCCGGGTGCTGCGCGAGCTGGCACCACAGCTCGCCGAGCTGCGCACCCGCCATGCCGACGACCCCGCCCGGATGCTGCGGGAGACGGGCGACCTGCAACGCCAGCACGGCGTGGGAGCGGGAAGCATGCTCCTGCCGATGCTGCTGCAGGTACCGGTGTTCTTCGGCCTGCTGCACGTGCTGACCGGCTTCCACACGGGGCTGGCCAACTACGCGTTCGGTCCCGACGAGGTCGGCTCGTTCCTCGATGCCCGGCTGTTCGACGTCCCGCTCTCGGCGTACCTGAGCATGCCGCTCGACGCGCTGGGCGGGCTCGCCGACCGCTGGGACATCGCGATCGTCACCGTGCCGCTGATCCTGCTCGCCGGCCTGGCCACACACCTCACGGCCCGGCTGTCGGTGCGCCAGCAGCCGGCCGACGGCCCGCTCGCCGGCATCATGCGGTGGACGCCCTGGGTGTTCCCGCTCGGCGTCCTGGTCGGCGGGGCCTTCTTCCCGTTCCCGGTGGCGATCCTCCTCTACTGGCTCACGAACAGCGCGTGGACGCTCGGACAGCAGTGGCTGGTCCTCGGGGCTACAGCCCCAGCGCCCGGCGCAGCACCACCAGCTGCTCGTCCAGCTGGCGGCGGCTCACCGCGGCCTGCTCCACCATCGACGAACCGTGGAACGTCCCGGGGTACGCGTGCAGCTCGACGGAGACGCCGGCCTGCATGAGCCCCTGGGCGTAGGCGATGCCCTCGTCGCGCAGCGGGTCGAACTCCATCACCGAGACGTAGGCGGGCGGCAGCCCGGCCAGGTCGGTGGCCCGGGCCGGGGCGGCGTAGAACGGCACGTCCGGGCCACCCCGCTTCCCCGCGCCGAGGTAGGAGTCCCAGCTGACGACCGCGTTCGGCCGGTTCCAGATGGGCGTGTCGGTGAACGCCTGCATGCTCGGGGTGCCGAGGCGGTCGTCCAGCTCGGGGATGCCGAGGTACTGGAACGCGACCCGCGGGCCGCCCCGGTCGCGGGCGAGCAGCGCCAGCCCCGCGCACAGCCCACCGCCCGCGCTCTCGCCGTGGATCACGATGCGGTCCGGGTCGACGCCGAGCGCGTCGGCGTTCTTCGTCGTCCACACGAGCCCCGCGTAGCAGTCCTCGAGGGGAGCGGGATAGGGGTGCTCGGGAGCGAGCCGGTACTCCACGGTGACGACCACGACGCCGAGCTCGCGGGCGAGCCGCACGTTGATGGTGTCGAAGATGTCGATGGTCCCGACGATGAAGCCGCCGCCGTGGACGTCGTAGATCGCGGCCGGCGCCGCCACCCGGTCCGGCGTGAAGATCCGCAGCCGGACGTCCGGCGCGCCGTCCGGGCCGGGGACGAGCTCGTCGCGGACCTGCACGCCCGACCGGTCGGGCTCGCCGAACACGGCCGCGAACGTCTCGGCCATCTGTACCCGGGCGCTCGGGATGTCGGCCATCTCGGTGGGTGGCATCGCCGCCACGGCCTCGGCGAGCTCGGGGTCGAACGGGTAGCTCATGGGTTCCTCCGCATCGACGGCGGTCACGGCGCCGTGCCACCGATCTTCCCCGGCGAAGCGGCTGCCGTCATCCGACGAGTTGGCCGAACCCCCGGCCCGCATGGCGGCGCGCTCCTCAGCCGGCCAGGTCGGCCATGAGCGAGTACAGGTCGGCCTTGCCCTCGAACCCGATGCCGGGCAGGTCCGGCATCGTGATGCATCCGTCCTCGACCACGACACCGTCGGGGAACCCGCCGAAGGGCCGGAAGAGGTCCGGGTAGGACTCGTTCCCACCCAGGCCGAGGCCCGCGGCGATGTTGAGCGACATCTGGTGCCCGCCGTGCGGGATGCACCGGGTCGGCGACCAGTCGTTCTCCCGGAGCATGTCGAGGGTGCGCAGGTACTCGACGAGCCCGTAGCTCAGCGCGCAGTCGAACTGCAGCCAGTCCTCGTCCCGGCGCAGCCCGCCGTAGCGGATGAGGTTGCGGGCGTCCTGCATGGAGAACAGGTCCTCTCCCGTCGCGAGCGGCGGGCCGTAGGCGGCCGCGACCTCGGCCTGGAGCTCGAAGTCGAGCGGGTCGCCCGGCTCCTCGTACCAGAACAGGTCGTACGGGGCGAGCGCCTCGGCATAGCGCAGGGCGGTGTCCCGGTCGAACCGGCCGTTGGCGTCCACGGCGAGGCGCTGGCCGGGCTCCAGGACGTCGAGGACGGCCTCGATCCGCCGCCGGTCGGTGTCGAGGTCGGCGCCACCGATCTTCTGCTTGACGACCGTGTACCCGCGGTCGGTGTAGCTGCGCATCTCGTCCTGCAGCGCCGTGAGGTCCTGGCCCGGGTAGTAGTACCCGCCCGCGGCGTAGACGAAGATCCGCCGGTCGGGCTCCCCGCTCCCGTACCGCTGCGCGAGCAGCTGGAACAGGGGCTTGCCCTCGATCTTCGCGACGGCGTCCCACACCGCCATGTCGATCGTGCCCACGGCGACCGAGCGCTCGCCGTGCCCACCGGGCTTCTCGTTCGTCATCATCGCCGCCCACACGGCGGCGGGGTCGAGGTTGCCCCCGGTGTCGTCGAGCAGGGTCGACGGTTCGGCCTCCAGCACGCGCGGGACGAAGCGCTCGCGCATCATCGCGCCCTGGCCGTAGCGCCCGTTGGAGTTGAACCCGTACCCGACGACCGGCCTGCCGTCCCGGACGACGTCGGTGACGACGGCGACGAGGCTGAGCGTCATCCGGCTGAAGTCGATGTAGGCGTTGCGGATCGGGGAGCTGATCGGGAACGTTCGCTCCCGGATGTCGACGATCCTCATCGGACCGCCACTTCCCGCTCGTCGAGCAGGGCTGAGACCAGCGCAGATGTGACGTCCTCGGTCGTGGCCGACCCACCGAGGTCCTTCGTCCGGGTGCCTGCGGCGGTGGTGACGTCGATCGCGGCGCGCACGGCGTCGGCCGCCTCGGGGTGGCCGAGGTGGTCGAGCATCAGTGCGCCGCTGGCGACGGCGCCGATCGGGTTGGCGACACCGCGCCCGGCGATGTCGGGAGCCGAGCCGTGGACGGGCTCGAACATCGAGGGGTAGCGCCGCTCGGGGTTGAGGTTGGCGCTGGCGGCGATCCCGAGGCTGCCGGCGAGGGCACTGCCGAGGTCGGACAGGATGTCGGCGTTGAGGTTCGAGGCGACGACCACGGACAGGCTCTCCGGGTCGAGGACGAACCGGGCGGCCATCGCGTCGACGAGCACGGACTCCGTCTCGACGTCCGGGTAGTCGGCGGCCACGCGGCGGAAGACGTCGTCCCACAGGACCATGCCGTACTGCTGGGCGTTGGACTTCGTCACGCTCGCGACCTTCTTGCGGTCGCGGGTGCGGGCCAGGTCGAACGAGAACCGCATGATCCGCTCGCAGCCCGTCTCGGTGAACAACGAGCTCTGGACCGCGACCTCGCCGCCCTCGCGGGCGGAGAAGTTGCGCCCCCCGAGCCCGGCGTACTCGCCCTCGCTGTTCTCACGGACGACCACCCAGTCGAGGTCGGCCGCGTCGGCCTTGCGCAGCGGGGAGGTCACCCCGGGGTGGAAGACGACCGGACGGACGTTCGCCCACTGGTCGAAGCCCTGGCAGATCGCCAGGCGCAGGCCCCAGAGGCTCACGTGGTCGGGCACGCCGGGCCAGCCGACGGCGCCGAAGTAGATCGCGTCGAAGTCCTCGAGGGTCTGCAGGCCGTCCTCGGGCATCATCCGGCCGGTCTCGCCGTAGTGGCGCGACCCCCAGGGGAACTCGGTCCACTCGAACACGAAGTCCTCGCCGACGCTGCGGACGGCCGCGTCGAGGACGACGCGCCCGGCGTCGACGACCTCGCGGCCGACACCGTCGCCCGGGATCGTCGCGATGCGGTAGGTGCGTGCGGTGCTGGGCATCGTGTCTCCGGTTCGGAAGGGGCGGTCCGGAACGGAGTGAACCGCCGGCGGCGCGGCGGTGTCCAAGACCAACATCCGATAGCATTGATAATCGGTGCTTATCCGTTGGCGCCGACACGGCGCCTGTCGCCCGAACGGGCGGCATATCACATAGGTTGCACCGCATCGACCGGTAGCGTGCCGCTGTGGACGTCCGGCAGCTCCAGTACTTCCTCGCCGTCGTCGACGAGGGCGGTGTCCACGCCGCCGCGGAGAAGCTCTTCGTCGCCCAGCCGTCGGTCTCGCAGGCGCTGCGCTCGCTCCAGCGCGACCTCGACGCCGAGCTGTTCACCCGGACCGGCCGCCGGCTGCAGCTGACCGCCGCCGGCCAGGCGCTCATCGCCCCGGCCCGCCAGGTCCTGCACTGGATGGAGCTCTCCCGCGCCCACGTCGAGGCCGTCAACGGGCTGCGAACCGGGCGCCTGCTCATCGCGACGATGCCGTCGCAGGCGGTCGACCCGCTGCCGGCCGTCATCGACCGGTTCGTGCGCAGGTACCCGATGGTGCAGATCTCGATCCGGGCGGCCGGGACCCCGCAGACCGTGATGTCCCTCGTGCGCTCCGGTGGCGTCGAACTCGGGATCATGGCCGTGACGGCCACACCGGACGCCCAGGACCTCGTCGTGCACCCGCTGACCCGGCAGGGCTTCATCGTCGTCTCCTGCCGGGAGGCGAACCTGCCCGCGCGCGGCCCGCTGACCTACGACCAGCTCGAGGGCCACCGGCTCGTCATCGGCCAGCCGGGCACCGGGATGCGCCGGGTGGCGGACCAGGTCATCGCGGCGAACCGGTCGACGATCGCCGTCGTCGAGACCGAGCACCGGGAGGCGATCCTGCCGATGGTGCTGGGCGGCACCGGAATAGCGATCATGGCCGAGGCGTGGCGGGCCCTGGCCCGGGAGGCCGGGCTCGTCGTCCACGACCTCGTCACCGACGAGCGGCTCGAGGCCTCGATCGTCCACCGCGACGTCGACCTCTCTCCCGCCGCCCGAGCGTTCCTCCTCGTCGCCGCCCCCGCCCCCGCCCCCGCCGCCGCCCCGCAGCAGGCCGGCGGCTGACGGCAGTCCGCTCGGACGGCGAGCGGAGATGACCGCCAACGCCGAAGCCCGCGGCCGGTCACGCCCGCAGCCGCAGCCCCTTCGGCGTGACCCGGAACCCCGCCTCGGTGAGCACCTCGGCCAGGTCGGAACCGAGCGAGCCGACCCCGTCGGCACGCTCGACCGCGAGGCTCCCGAGCCAGCCCTCGTGCACGGCGCCGGCGAGGGCGTGGGCGGCCGCGACGAGCTCCTCCCGATCCGTGGAGAACGACAGCAGCGACCGGCCGCCCCGCTCGACGTACAGCACCGGGGCACCCTCGACCAGCACGACCAGCGCCCCCGCCTTGCGGCCGGGCCGGTGCTTGCTCTCGCCCACCGTGGCCGGCCAGGCCAGCGCCGCCCCGTAGGGTTGCGCCGGGTCGGCGGCGGCGAGCACCACGCCGGCCCGCTCGCCCCCGGACGCGCCGTCGGGACGCGACAGCGCCCGGAGCCGGTCGATCGCCCCCGGCACCGCGAACTGGGCGGCCCCGAGCCCCTCGACGACGTACCCGCGGCGGGCCCGGCCGGAGTCCTCCATGGCCCGCAGCACCCGGTACACGCCGGCGAACCCGCCGCTGACCCGCTCGGTGCCGAGCGCGCCGCGGGTGAGCACACCGTGGCGCTCCAGGAACGCCTCGGCGCGGGCGTGGGCGCGGCGGGTGGGGTCGGGCTCCCGCTGGACGGCGAGCGACCAGCGCCCGCCGACCGACGGCGGCCCGGTGCGGCTCGGCATGGCCGGGCGCCCCGCCCGCAGCTGGGCGTACCGGCCACGGCCCGCGGTGCGCCGCGTGCGGTGGACCGGCGCGGACCGGCCACTGCCGGACAGGCGCGCCCGCAGCGGGGCGAGCGTGTCGTTGGTGAGCAGCCCGGCCCAGACCAGGTCCCAGACCGCGGCGACCACGGCGTCGTCGGCCGGCGCCTGCGCACCGGCGTCCAGCAGGGTGCGGCCGGTGCGGTCGGTGAGCTCGCGGAAGAACAGGGCGCCCCCGCCGACTGGCGGCGCGTCGAGGTCGGGCAGGCCCAGCGCCGTGAGGACCGCCCGGTGCAGCGGGGTGGTGGCGGGGTCGGCCTCGGGTTCCGGCAGCAGCAGGTCGGCGACGTCGGCCGGGGCCACGGCGAGCCAGCCGTCGGTGCCGCCCAGCGGGCCGCACCCGGACCAGGTGACCTCGCCCGCCGCGGTGAGCTCGTCGAGGAGCGCGGGCGTGTAGCCGGGCAGGCGGGCGGGCAGGACGAGCGACTCCAGCGCGCTCGCCGGCAGCGGGGCCCCGGCGAGCTGCTCGACCACCCCGAGCACGTCCTCCGCCCCGGGCGCGCGGCGCATCCGGCCGCGGCGCTCCCCGCCCGGTGCGGCCTGCACGCCCTGCCACGCCGGCAGGAACCGCCCGAGCGCCTGCTGCTCCACGGGCTCGACCTCGGCCCGCAGCCGGGCGAGCGACGCCCGCCGCAGCCGGCGCAGCACCTCGGCGTCGCAGTACTCGACGGGGTCGGCACCGTGGGTGGTGTCCGGCTGCAGCGCGAGGGGCCGCAGCTCGCCGCGGACCAGCCGGCCCGACCCGACGAGCCGGTCGAGCATGCCGGCCACGACCGCGACGCCCAGCCCGAAGCGGGCCGCGCACTCGCTCGCGGCGAACGGCCCGTGGGTGCGGGCGTAGCGCAGCACGAGATCCCCGAGGGGATCGGCCACCGGCTCGGTGAACGTCTCCGGTACCCCGACCGGGAGCGCGGCGCCGAGCGCGTCGCGCACCCGGCCGGCGTCCTCGATGGCGATGAAGCGTTCCTCGCCCGCGATGCGCACCCGGATGGCCCGCCGGGCGGCCTCCAGCTCGTGCAGCCACTCCTCGCGGACGCCGCGGGCCCCGGCCTCGGCGATGCCGAGGTCGCCGAGGAACCGCAGGAGGTCGGCGGCCCCCTCGGCGTCGCGGGCGTGCCGGTCGGGGGCGAGCCGCTGCAGCTGCGCCTCGACCTCGGCCACCACTTCCGGCTCCAGCAGCTCGCGGATGGCCTCGGAGCCGAGCAGCTCGGCGAGCAGCGTGGAGTCGAGCGAGAGGGCGGCGGCCCGGCGCTCGGCGAGCGGCGCGTCGGACTCGTACAGGAACATCCCGACGTAGCCGAACAGCAGGCTGCGCGCGAACGGCGACGGGGACGGCGTGGTCATCTCGACCACCCGCACCTTGCGCCCCTGCACGTCGGCCATGAGCTCCCGCAGGCCGGGCAGGTCGTACACGTCCTGCACGCACTCGCGCATCGCCTCGAGGGTGACCGGGAACTGCTCGTAGCGCCCGGCCACCGTGAGCAGCTGCGACGCCCGCTGCCGCTGCTGCCACAGCGGGGTGCGGCGGCGCGGGTCGCGGCGGGGGAGCAGCAGCGACCGGGCGGCGCACTCCCGGAACCGGGACGCGTAGAGCGACGACCCGCCCAGCTCGGCGACGACGACCTGCTCCACCTCCGCCGGGTCGAGCAGCACGTCCTCGGCGGTGGGCATGACCTCGGCGCCGGAGTCGTCGAAGGCCTCGGGCAGCCGCAGCACGATCCCGTCGTCGGCCGCGGAGGCGTGGACCTCCACCCCGCGCCGCTCCCGCATCCGGGCCGCGATCGCCAGCGCCCACGGCCCGTTGACCTTGGACCCGAACGGCGAGTGCACGACCAGCCGCCAGTCGCCCAGCTCGTCGCGGAAGCGTTCGACGAGGACGGTGCGGTCGCTCGGCACGTGGCGGGTGGCCTCGCGCTGCTCGTGCAGGTAGGCGAGGAGGTTGTCGATCGCCCACTCGTCGAGGCCGGCCGCCGCGGCCCGCTCGCGCGCGGCGTCGGTGGACAGGCCCGCCATCTCGCGCACGAACGCCCCGACCGCCCGCCCGAGTTCGAGGGGCCGCCCGACCTGCTCGCCCTTCCAGAACGGCATCCGCGCGGGCTGCCCCGGCGCGGGGGTGACGATCACGCGGTCGTGGGTGATGTCCTGGACCGTCCAGCTGGAGGTGCCGAGCAGGAACGTGTCGCCCACCCGGGACTCGTAGACCATCTCCTCGTCGAGCTCGCCCACCCGCGAGCCGCGGCCGTCGGCCCCGCCGGGCGTCATCACGGTGAACAGGCCGCGGTCGGGGATGGTGCCGCCGGAGGTGACGGCGAGCCGCTGCGCGCCGGGACGGCCGTTGAGGGTGTCGGTGACGCGGTCCCACGTGATGCGGGCGCGCAGCTCGCCGAACTCCTCCGACGGGTAGCGCCCGGCCAGCATGTCGAGCACGGACTGCAGCGCCGACTCGGGCAGCGCCGCGAACGGCGCCGCCCGCCGGACGACCCGGGCGAGGTCGTCGAGCTGCCACGGCTCGAGGGCCGTCATCGCGACGACGTGCTGGGCGAGCACGTCCAGGGGGTTGCGCGGGTAGCGCATCGACTCGATGGCGCCCGCCGTCATCCGTTCGGCGACGACCGCGCAGGACACGAGGTCGCCCCGGTACTTGGGGAACACCACGCCGCGGGAGACGGCGCCGACCTGGTGGCCCGCCCGGCCGACCCGCTGCAGCCCGGACGCCACGCTCGGGGGCGCCTCCACCTGCACGACCAGGTCGACCGCGCCCATGTCGATGCCCAGCTCCAGGCTGGAGGTGGCCACGACGCAGGGCAGCCGGCCGCTCTTGAGCTCCTCCTCCACGAGCGTGCGCTGCTCGCGCGACATCGACCCGTGGTGGGCCTTCGCGACGGTGGGCAGCGCACCGCCCCCGATGCCGGACTGCCCGATCGCCTCGGCCGGGAAGGCATCGAGATCGACCGCCTCCTCCGCCTCCTCGGCCGCCAGCTCGTTGAGCCGGGCCGTGAGCCGCTCGGCCAGCCGCCGCGAGTTGGAGAACACGATCGTGGACCGGTGCTCCCGCACCAGCCCCAGCAGCCGCCGCTCCACCGCGGGCCAGATCGACGGCCGCTGCGCGGTGCCCGCCGCGGACCCGACGACCTCCTCGTCGGAGCTGCCCACCGCGGGCTGCTCGTCGAGCGCGGCGAGGTCGGGCACCGGCACCTGGACGGCCACCTCGATCGTCTTCGGGATCGGCGGCTGGATCACCTCCACCGGGCGCGCGCCCGCGAGGAACGTGGAGACCTCGTCGACGGGGCGCACGGTGGCCGAGAGCCCGATCCGCTGCGGCGCCTCCGGCAACAGCTCCTCGAGCCGTTCGAGCGACAGCGCGAGGTGGGCGCCGCGCTTGGTGCCGGCGACGGCGTGCACCTCGTCGACGATCACGGTCTGCACACCCCGCAACGACTCCCGCGCCGCCGAGGTGAGCAGCAGGAACAGCGACTCCGGCGTGGTGACGAGCACATCCGGCGGCGTGCGGGCGAACTGGCGGCGCTCGTCGGCCGGGGTGTCGCCGGTGCGCATGCCCACCGTGATGTCGGGCACCGGCAGGCCCAGCCTCGTGGCGGCCTGGCGGATGCCGGCGAGCGGCGAGCGCAGGTTGCGCTGCACGTCGACGGCGAGGGCCTTGAGCGGGGACACGTACAGCACCCGGCAGCGGTGGGCGGCCTCGGCCGGCGGCCCGGCGGCGAGCCGGTCGAGCGCCCACAGGAACGCGGCCAGGGTCTTGCCCGAACCGGTGGGCGCGACGACCAGCGCGTGCCGCCCCGCCTGGGCGGCCGCCCACGCCCCCTCCTGCGCGGCCGTGGGCGCGGCGAAGGCCCCCCGGAACCAGTCCGAGGTGGCGGGGGAGAACCGGTCGAGCGCGCTCACGGACTCCATCATGCGCTCGGGGTCCGACAATCCGGGGCGCGCCGGATTGCCGTTCCGCCGAGACGAACTGGTAGATCATGGTGGCTGATCGTCAGGATCGGGACATCAGCTGCGACCCGTGATCGATGCGGGCAGCACCCCGCTGCGGCCGCGACCACGCTGAGGTGCGACTCGCAGCGCGTGATCAGCCCGAGCAGCGCGCCAGCGCGAGGACCGCGACCGTGAGGTGTTGCTAGGCCGGTCGGCCCGGCGGGCGCGGGCGCCACGTTCCGCGGAACACTCCGGCGTCCATCCCGCGGCAACCATGATCGTCGAGTGCGGTCACAGAGCCGCACGGGTGCACTGCACGGGTGCGGCCTGAGAACCGCATGCGCTGATCAAGCCCGGGCAGCGCGCCCCGATTCGGCAACACCCTCCTCACGCAGTGGTGAGCGCAGCGGATCGCTGATCGAGGGCAGATGGCGGTCTCCGATGGCGACCATCTGCCGTTGGTCACCGACCCGCCCGGGTGCACCGATCAGTTCGGGACCACTCGCCTATCCCACGAACGCGCCGCTCGTCGGATCCGCGGCCCGCCTCCGCGGGGGCCTCAGGGTGAGGGCCACTCCCACCGCGCAGAGCGCCACCCCGGGCAGGGCGAGCGGGCCGGGCCACTCGCCGAACATGAGCAGCGCCCACACCATCGTCGTCGGCGGGGTGAGGTAGAGCAGCGTGCTGACGCGCAGGGCGCCGCTGCGCCGCAGCACCAGCAGGTAGGCGCCGTAACCGCCGAAGGACGAGAGCACCACCACCCACGCGACGGCCCACCAGAACGCGGGGTCGGCGGGCGGCTGCAGGTGCCCGCCCGCCCCGGCCGCCGCGACGAAGACGCCCGCCGCGAAGACCGTCTGGAGCGTGAGGGCCTGCAGCGGCGACTCGGCGGGCCGCCACCGCCGCTCCAGGAGCGTGCCCGTGGTGAGCGCGGCCATCCCGCCGATGGGGAGCAGGAACGCCCACCACGGGGCGTTGCCCGGGCCGATGTCCCCCGCGACGACGAGGGCGACCCCGACCAGGCCGAGCACGAGCCCGGCGCGTTGGCGCGGCGCGATGTGCTCGCCGAGGACGGGACCTGCCGCGGCGGCCACGAGCAGCGGCTGCACCGAGGCGATCAGGGCGGCGGTGCCGGCGGGAACGCCCAGCCCGACGCCCGTCACGACCCCGCCCAGATACAGGCACTGGCACAGCAGACCGAGCGTGCCCTGGCGCAGCAGGGCCCGCGGCCGCAGCCGGGTGCCGAGCGCGACGGCGAGCCCACCCAGCAGGGCTGCTGCCACTACGTATCGCCAGGCCAGCAGCGTGTCGGCGGGGGCGTACCGGGTGCCGAGCTCCGCCCCGACGAAGCCGGAGCTCCACAGCACGACGAGTGCCGCGCCCGCCGTTGCGTCCGCGCGTCTTTCCATGCCGGCGAGATAACCACACCGGTCTGTATACTCGCAGTGGATGACCACCGAGTTCTACGTCGCACCGCTCACGCCCGCCGGGGAGCGGCTCCTGGATGCGGCGGCCGACCTGTTCTACCGGCGGGGGATCCGGGCCGTCGGCGTCGACCTGATCGCCGACGTCGCGGGCACCACGAAGAAGACCCTCTACGACCGGTTCGGGAGCAAGGACGCGCTGGTCGCGCTGTACCTGCGGCGGAGGGCGCAGCGGTGGCAGGCGTTCGTCCACGACCGCATCGAGCGGGTTCCCGCCGGCCCGGGGCGTGCGCTCGCCGTCTTCGACGCGCTCGAGGAGTGGCTCGCCGAGCAGGACCGCGGCTGCGCGTTCGTCAACGCCAACGCCGAGATCGGCGGCACCGGCCACCCCGGCGAGGCGGTGATCCGCGCCGAGAAGGCGGCGATGCGGGCGCTGCTCACCGAGCTGGTGGACGGCGACGGGGACATCGGCGCGCAGTTGCACCTGCTCTACGAGGGGGCGAACGTCGTCGTGACGGCGGGCGGGCAGGCGGACGGGATCGAGCAGGCGCGCCGGGCCGCCGCGCGGCTACTGCGCGGCTGACAGCTCCGCCACGAGGCCGGCGAGCCGGTGAGCGGCCCCGCTGCCCTGCCGGTAGGTGCACGCGATGCCGACCGCGGCCACGCCGCCCGCGGCGACGACGGTGCGGACGGCGGTCGTCACCGCCGCGAGCCCCGGCCCGCCGGCCGCCGGGAACAGCAGTCCCGGGAGGTCGTCGGGGTTCGTGACGTCCACGTCGACGTGCAGGTAGACCGGTTCTTCGACGGCGCCCACCCGATCGACCGGCACCCGTTGGATGCCCGACCGCGCGAGGTACTCGACCTCCGGCGGGTCCAGGTCCCGGGCGTCGACCAGCACCACGTCCCGCTCGGGCACCGGGCGCAGCCCGAGCCGCTGCGGTGCGGTGCGGTCCGATCCGCCCACGAGCTGGCGCACCGGGAACCCGCCCAGGTATCCCGACGACGACGTCTGCGGCGTCTGCACGTCCCCGTGGCCGTCGAACCAGACGACGCGCGGGTCGCGGCCGGCCCGCTGGAGTCCGGCGACGACGCCGAGCGAGGTCGTGCAGTCGCCCGAGATCACGACCGGGACCCGGCCGGCGCGGGTCTCGGCGGCCACCGCCTCGGCGACCTCCTCGTAGAGCGCCGCCATCCGCTCCCGCGGGGTGCCGGGCGGGAGGTCCGGGGCGATCGTGCGGTCGGCGACGAGCGGGAGCTGCAGGCCGGGCAGGTGCTCGTCGAGGTGGAACGGGACGGCGATCACGGTCACGCCGCCAGTCTCGCGGCGCGGTTGACATGCAGCCAACCGGCTGCCTATCGTGAAAGGCAGCCGGACGGCTGCATGAATGACCGGGGTGGGGATGGACGAGATCTTCAAGGCGCTGGCCGACCCGAGCCGCCGCCGGCTCCTCGACGGCCTGAACGCCCGCAACGGGCAGCGGCTCAACGAGCTGTGTGCGGGCCTGGACATGGCCCGGCAGTCCGTCAGCAAGCACCTCGCGGTGCTCGAGGAGGCGAACCTCGTGACCACGGTCCGGCGCGGCCGGGAGAAGTGGCACTACCTCAACGCGGTGCCGATCCACGCGATCGCCGACCGCTGGATCAACCGGTACGACCGGCGGCGGGTGGAGGCGCTCGCCGACCTCAAGCAGGCATTGGAGGCCCCGATGGGGGAGCCCGCGTTCGTCTACACGACGTTCATCACCACCACGCCGGAGCGGCTGTGGCAGGCGCTCACGGACCCGGCGTTCACCCGCCGGTACTGGGGCGTCACGTTCGAGACCGACTGGCGACCGGGATCGGCCATGGTCTGGGAGCAGGACGGCCACCGCGTCGTCGATCCCGAGCAGGTCGTGCTGGAGGCCGAGCCGTACCGCAGGCTCGCCTACACCTGGCACACCCCCACGCCGGGATGGGCCACCGCCAACGGCATCGACGAGGAGGTCCGCGCCACGCTCGCCGCCGAGAGCCGGTCGAAGGTGACGTTCGAGATCGAGCCGTTCGGCGAGACGGTCAAGCTCACCGTGGTCCACGACGACTTCCCCGCCGGCAGCACCATGCGCGCGATGGTCGGCACGGGCTGGCCGCACCTGCTCTCCGACCTCAAGACGCTGATGGAGACCGGACAGCCGATGCCGGCGGTGCCGGCCGAGGCGTGGCGGAGCTGACCGTGATGCCGAACGTCGAGGCGTCACGGTGCGCCGGGAGTGGGAGATGTACGGGGTCGGGGACACCGTGCGGGTCAAGGATTTCGAGGAGCCGGAACGGCTCGTACTGGAAATGGGTGTCGGCGGTGGGACGATTGCGGAGTTCCGGTTCGTCCGACGGGAGGAAGGGGCCGTGATCACGGTCGTCGAATCGGGCTTCTCCGGTCCGGCCGACGAGGCGATCGCCTATGTCGCGGGCTCGACGGGTGGCTACACCACGGCCCTGTGCGCGGCGAAGGCCCTGCTCGAGCACGGGGTCGAGCTCGGGGCCGTCCGCGACGAGTTCCCGGACAGCTGGGTGTAGGACTCGCCGGAATTCGCATTCATGAACGACACGCGAATTTGGTGACGCCCGCCTGTCGCGGATCGTCGACGCCGTCTGGCAGCCTCGCCTTGCTGAGGCGAGGAGTCGGCAATGATCTATCGCTCACCATTCCGGCCGGTCGGTCATGTCCTGGTGATCTCGACGGTCCTCGTCGCGATGAGTTTCGCCGTCGCGATCACGAATCCGGACCCGGACGCGCGCAACGAGCTCGCCCGCTGGCTCGACGCGCTCGGCGGGAACAGCCTGCCGGCCTGGTGGAGCAGCGCGCTGCTGCTCACGGTGGCGCTCGCGTTCGCGGTGACCGGCGCCGCCGCCCGCGCCGGACGCGCGGCCGGGGCGGGCGCCTGGTTCACGGCCGCGGGGATCGTCGCGGCGTTCTCGATGGCCGACCTCACCGGCGTGCACCGCAGGCTCGGCGGGATCGGCCGGCTCGTGTTCGGGGACGGCGTGCTCACCCGGAACTGGTTCGCGATGGCTGCCGTCCTCGTGCCGGCGCTCGTCGCGGTGCTGGTCGTGCTGGCGGCCCGGATCGGCGCCCCGTCGAGCGGCCCGCTCGTGGGCGGCGGGGTGCTGCTCGTGGTGTCGGCGGTCGGCGGGCCGGTCGCGGCCGCGTTGCTCGGCGGGCGCACCGCGGGCGTCCTCGTCGCGCACCTCGGGCAGCTGGGCGGGAACGCCGGTGCCGCACTGATGCTGGTCGCGGCCCTGCGTGCGCTGGTGCTGTCCGGTGCCGGGAACGCGCTGCAGGTGCGGCACCGCGCGGCGATCCGCGGCGGCGACGGCGTGCCGGTACGCCGCACGGCCGTCTGGTGGTGGCTCGGCGGGGTGAGCGTGGCGCTGGCGTTGCTCAGCCTCGGGTTCGTGCTCGCCGACCCCGCGCAGCCGGTGCTGCGCGACGTGCGCCTGTTCGTGGACCTGCTCGTCGAGCACAACCTGCCCACCTGGTGGAGCGTGGCCCTGCTCACCACCGCGGCGCTCGTCCACCTCGCGGCGTTCGCGGCGGCGCGGAGCGCAGGAGCGCCCGAGGCTCGGTACTGGATGGTCACCGCGGCCGTCCTCGCCGTCCTCTCGCTCGACGACCAGAGCCAGCTGCACGAGCGCTCCGAGCAGCTGGGCCGCCTCCTGGTCCCGGAGACCGGTGACTTCCCCTTCTACTGGCTGATCCCCGGGGCCGTCGCCGGCGTGGGCGTCGCCGCCGCGGTGGTGGCGCTCGCCGCCCGGGTCCATGCCCGCGCCCGCGCGCTGCTCGTCGGTGGCATCGCCCTGCTGCTCGCCACCGGGCTGGGGCTCGAGGCCGTGCAGGGGCTGTTCATGGCCGCGGGGAACGAGGGGATCGGCTTCGTGATCGGCTACCACGTCGAGGAGCTCGGCGAGGACGTCGGGGTGATCCTCCTGGTCGCGGCGGCGGCCGCCATGACCCGGGTGTCGGGCGACGGCCGTCTCGCGCTGGTGTACGCGGACCGGCCCGCCCTGCTGCCGGACCCGGTTCGGGCCCCGGCCCGCTCGGGATAACGGGAATCGGCCGTCGGCATGCGCCGTCCGATCACCGCCAGATCGGCCGCCCCCGGGGCCGCAGTCTCGACGGCGTGGACATGAAACTGATCGACAAGGTCGCCGTCGTCACCGGCGGCAGCAAGGGCATCGGGCTCGCGACCGTGCGGACGCTGCGGGCCGAGGGCGCCCACGTGGTCGTGGCGTCCCGCAAGAGCAGCGCCGAACTCGACGCGCTCGCCGGGCCCGGTCTCGTGCACGTGCCCGCCGACCTCACCGACCCGGACGCGCCGGCCGCCGTCGTCGCGCGGGCCGTCGACGTCTTCGGCGGGCTGGACATCCTCGTCAACAACGCCGGCGGGCCGCCGCCCGGCGTGTCCCTGCCCCGCTTCTCCTTCCTCCCGCTCACCGACGCCGACTGGCGGGACATGTTCGAGTTCAACCTGTTCTCCGCGGTACGGGCGACGCGGGCGGCCATCCCCGTGATGGTGGAGCGCGGTGGCGGCGCGATCGTCAACGTGTCGTCGTCGAACGCGCGCCAGCCCGGTGCGATGAACGCCGACTACGCCGCGGCGAAGGCGGCGCTCACCAACCTGACGAAGGCCCTTTCCGAGGAGTTCGCGCCCCAGGGCGTGCGGGTGAACACGATCTCCCCGGGCCCGGTCCGCACACCCTGGTGGACCGACGAGGGCGGTGCCGCGGACGTCCTCGCCGCCGCGTTCGGCGCCGATCGCGACGAGGTGCTGGAGCGGGTGGCGCCGGAGGCCATGGCCCTGAAGACGGGTCGGCTGCTCGACCCGCAGGAGGTCGCCGACGTGATCGTCCTGCTCGCCTCCCCGCGCTCGGCGAGCACGACCGGCGCGGACGTGATCGTGGACGGGGGCTTCCACAAGGCGGTGTAGACCGCTTCCGGAACCCACTGGCGTCGCCGGCCGGGGGACATCAGGATCGGTCCGTGCCCGTCGAGATCGCTGTCCAGCGCCGGATCCTGCTCGTGCTCGCCGCCGCCCAGGTGCTGGGTGGGGTCGGGGTGTCCGGTGCGATCGCCGTCAGCTCGCTCGTGGCCAGCCGGCTGTCCGGGTCGGAGGCGGTGGGCGGGCTCGCGCAGACCGGCACGGTGCTCGGCGCGGCGGCCGCGTCGTTCGTCGTCGCCCGGGTGGCCGCGCGGGCGGGCCGGCGGCCCTCGCTGAGCCTCGGCTACGGCGTGGCGGCGCTCGGCGGGGCGGGTGCGGTGGTGGCCGTGTCGATCGGGAGCGCGCCGGCGCTGCTCGTCGCGTTGGTGCTGGTCGGGGCGGCCACGGCGGCGGGCCTCGCCGCCCGCTTCGCCGCCACCGACCTCGCGGCCCCCGACCGCAGGGCCCGGGCACTCTCGATGGTCGTCTGGGCGACCACGGTGGGGGCGGTCGCGGGCCCGAACCTCGCCGCCCCGGTACAGGCCGCGGCCGGGGGTCTCGGCCTGGAGCCGGCCACCGGCCCGTACCTGCTCTGCACCGGAGCGTTCGCGGTGGCCGCCCTCGGCACCTGGGCCGGCCTGCGGCCGGACCCGCTGCTCGCCGCCCGGGCCGCGGCGGAGCCCGAGCCCGGCAGGCCGCCCGGGGCGCCGGAGGTGCGGGCTGCGCTCCTGTCCTCGCCCGCCGCGCTGCTCGGGCTCGGCGGGATCGTCGTGGGCCACCTGCTGATGGTCGGCCTGATGTCGATGACGCCGGTGCACATGGACCACGGCGGTGCCACCCTCGCGATCGTCGGCCTGGTGATCAGCCTGCACGTCGCGGGGATGTACGCGTTCAGCCCGCTCTTTGGCTGGCTCGCCGACCGCGCCGGACGCCCCCGCGTCCTCGCGCTGGCCGCCGTGTTCCTGCTCGCGGCCGGGATCCTGTGCGCGCTGGCCGGACCGCACGACACGGGGATGCTCTCCGCCGGGCTCGTGCTGCTCGGCCTCGGCTGGTCGGGCGGCCTGGTAGCCGGGTCGGCGCTGCTCACCGAGTCGGTGCCGGCCCGGGTGCGCACCGGTGTGCAGGGCCTGTCCGATGTCGCGATGAACGTGAGCGGTGCCGTCGGGGGCATCACGGCCGGGCTCGTGTTCGCCGGGGCGTCCTACGCGACGCTCGGCGTGGCGGCCGCGGTGCTGGCCGTGCCCTACCTGGTGGCGGCCGGGTCGGCCGGGCTGCGGACGCGCCCGGCCACCTGACGTCCGGTCGTCAGCGGCGGCGGTTGTACCACCACCAGCGCAGCATCACGACCAGCGCCGCCAACAGGCCGAACAGGACCACCAGCCGGCCGACCGGTGACGAGAGGCCGGTGGGGTCCTGGGCGATAACGGACATCACGGACGTCGACGCTACCGGTAGAACGCCCGAAACGGGGTGGTGGTCGCCGCGGCTCCCCGGACAGTGATCACGGGTTCGGAGCTGAGGCGGCCGGATGCGCCGGGCAGGCCGGGGCCTGCCCGGTGGGGCGCGCGGCGCCACCGGAGGCGGCTTTCCATGATCACCTGGGCGTGGCTGCCCTTGGGTGGGCGCTGTGGCGGATGTCGGTCCGATCGTGATGCGTTGATCGTTGCGATATCCCGCGCAGCGTCCTCCGGGTGGCGGGTGCGCACAGCTCGGATCGATCGACACGGAGGGGTGCGGGACCGGCCGGATGTGGCCGGCCGCGCACCGAGCCGATGCTCACGGCCGGGAAGCGCCGTCCCAGGACGGCCGCGCCGTGCCGTACGACGGGGCCGGGGCGGGCCAGGTCAGGGCCCGGCCGTCGACCGTGCCGGGCGGGAGGGCGAGGGTCAGGCGGCCGCCCGGGGCGTCGAGGTCGACCAGGTGCGGTGCCGGGTCGGCGTCGGGAACGTCCTGCGGCGCCGCGCGGGGGAGGGACTGCAGCCACGCCGCCGTGCCGGCCAACGCGAGGCGGACGTGGTGACTCCCGCCGGCCCGGCGCTGCTCGGCGAGCGCGAGGAGGGCCCCGGCGGCCGCGAGGTAGCCGGTGGCGTGGTCGAGCACCTGGGCGGGCAGGGCGCCGGGCACGCCGTCGGCGCCCTCGGCCTCGGCGATCCCGCACGCGGCCTGCACGATGCTGTCGAAGCCGCGCCGGTGCGCCCAGGGTCCCTCGTGCCCCCACGCCGACAGCGTGACGACCACCAACCCGGGGTGCCGGCGCGCCAGCTCGGCGGGGGCGAGCCCGAACCGGTCGAGCGCGCCGGGGCGGTAGCCGGTGACCACTACGTCGGCGCCGGCCAGGAGCTCCTCGAGAACCCGGTCGTCGGCGGCGAGGTCGAGCAGGGCGCTGCGCTTGCCCGGCAGCGTGTCGTAGGCATGGAGCGGGATCTCGGGCCGGGCGGGTGCGTCCAGGCGCAGGACGTCGGCGCCGTGGGCGGCGAGGGTGCGCGTCGCGACGGGCCCGGCGATCACGCGGGTGAGGTCGAGCACGCGCGGCCGACGTGCCGGGCGCGGCGGGGCGGCACCCAGCACGCGCCGCTCGACGAGCGGTGGCGGTGGTCCCGCCGCCGCGCGCCAGGCCTCCCGGGTACGCACCGCTGCCCCGATGCCGCCCGCCTCGTGCAGCGCGTTCTCCAGCTCGAATGCGCCGCGCTCCGCGATCGCCGCCGGCACGTCGGCTTCCGCGCAGCCCAGCACGCGCAGGGCCGCGGCCCGGTGCCACGGGTAGTTGGCGTGCAGCCGAAGCCAGCCGTCGGCCGTGCGGTGGAAGGCCGACAGCGGGTCGAACGGGCTGCCGACCGCCCGGCCGTCGAGCCGGACGTGGCGCTCGCTGCGCAGGCTCACCGCGAGCGCGCCGGTGTCGACCGCGACCGGCACGCCCGTGCCCGCGGTGGCCGCCAGCAGGCTCGCGCCCACCGCGGCGGCGCCCACGTCGGTGACCGGGAACGTCGAGCGCAGCACCGCGGGAGGCCCGCTGATCGTGATGCGGTCGAGCTCGTCGGGAATGCCTCCGAGGGACGCCCACACGGCGGGCAGCAGGTCCGGCACACCCGAAGCGTGCCACTACCGTTGGTCGGGTGCGACTGACCTACTTCCGGGAGTTGATGGAGACCGAGTTCGGCGTGGCCCGCGCCGGGGCCCTGGCGCGCGACCACGTGTTCTCCGAGCTCGGCGGCCGCACCGTGGAGGATGCGCTCGAGGCAGGGATCGAGCCGCGCGCGGTGTGGCTCGCCGTCTGCGACGCCTACGACGTGCCACCCGCGCGCCGCTGACGCCCCTCAGGCCGACGGTGGGCTGAACACGCCGAACCGGTTGCCGGACCGGTCGAGCAGGTGGGCGAAGACGAGCCCGTTCTGCGTGGTGACGGCGGGACCGAGGCTCTTGCCGCCGAGCTGTTCCGCCTGGGCGCGCGCGGCCGCGACGTCCTCGACGAGCACGAAGAACGTGGCGTGGTTCTCCGCACCTCCGTCGGTGTGTGCGATGCCGCCCGTCGGCCCCTCGGCTCCGGCGTAGCTGACGAGGTCGTAGCCGGGCAGGTCCGGGTCCTCGGCGACGTTCCAGCCGAACAGGCCGCCGTAGAACTCCTGGGCGGCCGCCGGATCGTCCGTGCCGATCTGGAACCAGGCGACGGTGTTCGGTGCGGGGGCGGTGGTGTCGTTCGTCATGGCGCCACCGTGGACCCGCCCCGCGACAACCCCCTGTCGGTGTTTCAGACCAGGTTCAGGGAGCGGACCACGATGTCGTCCGGAAGGTCGTGCTTGAGCTCCTCGAAGCTGCGGTGCGGAGCCGTGTCGTCGAGCAGGACGGCGTCCCGGATCCGGTCGGTGCGGAACACCCGGCCCTCCCCGCGCAGGCGGCACCAGCCGATGAAGTACCAGCAGCGGTTCCCCGCGGTGAACGCGACGGGTTCCACCTCGCGTTCGGTGACCGCGCCGGAGCGGTCGACGTATCCGAGCCGCACCACGCGGCGCGCGGCCACGGCCTCCTCCAGCACCGCGGGCACCGAGGCGGGGACGTCCGGCTCGGCGGGGGACATGAACCGGATGCGGTCGGCCAGCTCGCGGGCGGCCTCGCCGTCGACCGCCGACATCGCCGAGAGGATCTTGTGGAGGGCCGTGCGCGCGGCACGGCTGTACGGCGAGCCCTCGCCGCGGCTGAGCGTGATGGCGACCGCAACGGCCTCGGCCGGGGTGAAGTTGAGCGGCGGCAGGGTGCGGCTCTTGTCGAGGGTGTAGCCGCCGGTGCGGCCGACGTCGGCGTAGATCGGCACGCCGGCCTGCTGGAGGGCCGAGATGTCCCGCTCGACGGTGCGCGCGCTCACCTCGAACCGGGCGGCCAGCTCGCGCGCGCTGACGCGGCGGGGAGCGCATGCTCGCAGCTGTTCGACCATGGCGTAGAGGCGGTCGGTGCGGTTCACGGGGCGACGGTAGGGCGGCCCACCGACAGTGTGGCCTCCCGCGGAGGTGAGCCGCCCCCGTGATCGCTGCGAGGTCGCGCCGCGCGGCCCTCGGCAGGGCGTTGCAGCCCATCTGGGTTGGATCACGCGCCGGAGCGTCCCGTGTCGACTGTGATCGTCGAGTGCGGTCGCAGAGCCGCACGGGGAGGGTGTTGCCGAATCGGGGCTGCGGCACCCGTGCATCGTCGTGCGGAACGTGCGCGGCCGGAGGGCGGTGACGCCCGCGGCGGTATCGGTTGTCCATGGTTGTGGCAACGACGATGTGCACCCGATAACGGCAGGCCACGGCAACGATCAAGGACTGATGGTCGCTGTTGAAGATCAACTAGCGACCATTTCGCCTTGACCGCCGAACGCCCGGCGCGGCCGATTCAGCAACACCCCGGCCACCCACCAGGGGTGGCGGGGTCGGGATCGACCGGAGCGGACACACGCCAGGCCCGGACGAGGTGTCGAGGCAGGCCGCGACCGGTCGGGCACGGCGCGCCCACCGCAGCGGTGCACCGTCGCGACAGGCTCATCGGCGATTCGGCAACACCCTCCGGGCGCGGCCTGAGAACCGGATGCGCTGATCATGCCTGGGCGGCGCGCCTCAATTCGGCCCGTGGCCGCCACGCCCCGGGGCGCGCGCTCGACGGGCCGGTCCAGGCCGCCGCCGGGCGCCGCATCCGCACCACCCGGCGTGTCCCGTGGTCGATCGAACACGTGTTCGCTACGATTCCATTCACATCGCGGTGCGGCTGTCCACAGATCGTCACCGCCCCGCGCGGATCGTCGGTGGCGCCCCCTACCGTCGACGCCGACGACAGACCCGTCCGAGCACTGAGGTGGAGACCCGGCGATGAGCGAGCTTGCGAGCGAATCAGAGTCACAGCGCCTGCGCGCTGCGATTATTCCCGATGGGCCGACCGAGCGCAGCGAGGACGAGCGATGAGCACACCCGACCGCGAGAAGGCGCTGCAGCTCGCCCTCGCGCAGATCGAGAAGAACCACGGCAAGGGGTCGGTGATGCGCCTCGGCGACGACACCCGCCCACCGATCGGGGTGATCCCCACCGGGTCGATCGCGCTCGACCTCGCGCTCGGGGTGGGCGGCCTGCCCCGCGGTCGCGTCGTGGAGGTCTACGGCCCGGAGTCCAGCGGTAAGACCACCGTCGCGCTGCACGCGGTGGCCAGCGCGCAGGCGGCGGGCGGCGTCGCGGCGTTCATCGACGCGGAGCACGCGCTCGACCCCGAGTACGCCAAGGTGCTCGGTGTCGACACCGATGCCCTGCTGGTGTCCCAGCCCGACACCGGTGAGCAGGCGCTCGAGATCGCCGACATGCTGATCCGCTCGGGCGCGCTCGACGTCATCGTCATCGACTCGGTCGCGGCGCTCGTCCCGCGCGCGGAGATCGAGGGCGAGATGGGCGACAGCCACGTGGGCCTGCAGGCCCGGCTGATGAGCCAGGCGCTGCGCAAGATCACCGGCGCGCTGAGCAACTCCGGCACCACGGCGATCTTCATCAACCAGCTGCGCGAGAAGATCGGGGTCATGTTCGGGTCCCCGGAGACCACGACCGGCGGCAAGGCGCTCAAGTTCTACTCGTCGGTCCGCCTGGACATCCGCCGCATCGAGACGCTCAAGGACGGCTCCGACATGGTCGGCAACCGCACGCGCGTCAAGGTCGTCAAGAACAAGGTGGCGCCGCCGTTCAAGCAGGCCGAGTTCGACATCCTCTACGGCGTCGGCATCAGCCGCGAGGGCTCCTTGATCGACGTGGGCGTCGAGCAGGCGATCATCCGCAAGTCCGGTGCCTGGTACACCTACGAGGGCGACCAGCTCGGGCAGGGCAAGGAGAACGCCCGCAAGTTCCTGCGCGACAACCCCGACGTCGCCAACGAGATCGAGAAGCGGATCAAGGAGAAGCTCGGGATCGGTGCGCAGGTCGACGCCGAGGTCGCGCCGCTGCCCGCCCCCGTCGACTTCTGAGCGTGGCCGACGCGCCCGAGCCGGCGGGCGGCCGGGTCGCCCGGCTCGACGGGATCGGTGGCGAGGGAGCGGACGGCACGCCGGTCGCGACGTTCGGCGAGCTGCTCGCGCCGGAAGCCACTCCGGAGGCCGCCCCGCCGGAGCTGTTCGACAGCCCCACGATCGGTGCGGGCCGCGAGGACGTCACGGTCGTCGAGTTCGGCCCCGGTGCGCTGAACCGGCGTGCCGCTCGGCGCCGCACCGGCGACACCGAGCGGGGCCCATCCCGCCGGGCAGCGGGCCGCGCCCCGGTGCGGCCCGCCTCGGAGCCTGTCGCCGAGCCCGCCACGGAGGCGCGGGAGCCGGGTGGTCCCGAAGCGGCCGAGCCGCGCAAGCGCCCGCGCGGGCGGCGCGGACGCGAGCCCCAGGAGCTCGACCCCGACGCCGACCCGGTGGCCGTTGCCCGCGAGGTGTGCCTGCGGCTGCTCACCGACCGAGCCCGCACCCGACAGGAGCTGGCCCAGGTGCTGCGGCGCAAGGGCGTGCCGGACGAGGCGGCCCACTCGGTGCTGGAGCGGTTCGACGAGGTCGGGCTGATCGACGACGCCGCGTTCGCCGGGCAGTGGGTGCGCTCGCGGCACAACCACCGCGGCCTCGCCCGCCGCGCCATCGCCATGGAGCTGCGGCGCAAGGGCGTGAGCGACGAGGACGCGGGGGAGGCGCTCTCCGAGGTCGACGCCGAGTCCGAGGAACGCCGGGCCCGGGAGCTGATCGACCGCAAGCTGCGCACGGTCGCCGTCAGCACCGCCGAGCAGCGGGCCACCGCGGGGCGGCGCCTGGTCGGCATGCTCGCCCGCAAGGGCTACGGCCCCGGCATCGCCTACCGCGTGGTCAAGGAGGCACTCGCCGAACGGGGCGCCGAGGACGACGAGCTCGGCGGCGGCGAGGCCGTCGACGACTAGGCCGTGTCCCGGTCCGAGTTGTCCGGGCCGCAGGGACTCGATGTCGAGCCCGTGGCACCGCGCCATACACCTGGACGCCGCTCGCTATGGCCGGAGACGTTCAGGACCCCACGCGCCTACTTCTTCAGCCGCCGGCTCCCGCCGTGCCAGTCCTCCAGGTCACCGACGTCGCCGTCGCGCCAGCCGAGTGCGCGCAGCTGCACCCGCTCGCGGAGGCTGCGCTTCAGCTCCGCGAAGCCGGGGAACCGGGTCAGGCCGATCACGTGGTCCCACAGCTCGGCGGCCTGCTCCTCGGTCGGCAGCCGGCTGATCACCGGTCCGAAGAACGCCACACCGTCCGGCGGCTCGAAGTGCAGGATGGGCGTGCCGACGTCCTTGCCCGTGAGCGAGAGCGCCTCGTCGGTCTCGGCCTGGATCTCGGCGTCCCACGACGCATCGTCGAGGGCGTCCGCGAGCGTGGGCGGGAGCCCTACCGCGGTCAGGACCGGCTCCACGAACTCGCGGGTGCCGCGCACCTCGCGGGCCGCCGCGTCGTTCCGGGCACCCACCTGGTCGAAGATCCTCGTGCCGAGCGCCGCGTAGAGCGGCCCGATCACCTCCCGCCCGTACTCGGCGCGCGTACGGGCGGCCATCCGGAGCAGCCGCAGACCCGACGTGTGGCCCGCCTCGTACTCCGGCGGGAAGTGCTCGGCGTAGTCCACGTTGGCGTTCACCAGGCGCAGCGAGATGAACCGCCAGTCCACCCGGTAGTCGCGCTGCGCCTGCACCATCCGCACCCACTTGCTGGTCATCCAGGCGAACGGGCACACCGGGTCGAAGTAGAAGTGGATGTCGGCGTCGGCCATGTGCTGACCGTAGCTCCTGGTCAGGCAGGCGGCAGCACTTGCCGATCGATGAGCACCCGCAGCCAGTGGCGCACGGACTCCTCGGTGTCCCACGTCCGGCAGAACCCGGCCTGCTTGATCTTCACGGTGCTGACGAACGCGGGAGCCGGCATGCGCTTCGCGCCGTAGGCGAAGCAGTAGTCGGCGTAGTGGTGCGACTCGCCGAGCAGTTCCGGCAGGCCGAGTGGCCGCAGGTGGTGCGTCCGGACGACGTCGTCCCACACGCCCGACCGGGTGGGGAGGAACTCGCCGAGGCGTACCGGCTCGTCCGGGCCGGGTTCCACGCCGAGCACGTCGGCGAGTGCCGGCCACAGGTCCCGCCACTCGAACACCTCGCCGTTCGTCAGGTTGAAGTGCTCGCCCCACGCCCGCGGTTCGGTGGCGGCCCAGAGCGCGGCGTCGGCGACGAGCCGCACGTCCACGGCCTCCGTGACGTACGAGAGGCCGCCGGGGAAACCGAACGGGCGGTGCTGCGCCCGGCAGATCGCCGCGTAGGCGCCGATCACCGGCGGCAGGTTCATCGCCACGCCGTACGCGGGCCCGACCACGAGCTGCGGGCGCAGGATCGTCCACCCGACGCCCCGCTCGGCGCAGACCTGCCGGAGGTGGTCCTCCTGCAACCAGTAGAAGTTCGGGTGGTCGTCGCGCGAATGGCGTTCACGCGCGGGGATCCGGATGGAGTGGCGGTGCACCCCGTACGCCTTGGTGCCCTGCAGCAGGGTGACGTGCTGCAGAGGCGCGACCTCGGTGAGGGGGTCGAGCAGGTTGCGGAGCATCGCCAGGTTGGTGTCCATCTGGTCCTGCTCGCGCCAGCCCGCGATCAGCCCGGGCTTCTCGTAGAGCGCCGTGTAGACGACGTGGGTGACGCCGGACAGCTCGGGAGCCGCGGCGCGGCACGCGGCCGGGTCGCGCAGGTCGAGCGCGAGGTGGCGGAACGGCCCGGTGCTCGCCACTTCGGGCCGGCGGCGGGAGAGCGCGACGACGTCCCACCCCGCGTCGAGGAACGCGTCGACGGCGGCCACGCCGACCAGCCCGCTCGCGCCGGCCACGAGGGCGGGGCCGGGCATCAGAAGGGTGCGTCGAACCCGGCGGACAGCCGCGCGATCCGCCAGATCCCGTCGGATTCGCGCACGAGCTCGAACCGGTACGGCCCGGTGCTCACGGGGTTCATGACGCCGCCGCTCGCGGCGGTGAGCACGATGTAGGCGTGCGCGCTCGCGTGCGCCGGGGCGAGCTCGTCGACGACGACGTTCGTGAACACGTGCCGCCGCTGGTCGCCCTGCTGCTCCCAGAACGCGACGAGGAAGTCGACGATGGCTTCGCGGCCCTCGGCGGGGCCGACGCGGTCGTGGCCCATGATCAGGCCCTCCCACACCCCGGCCGGGGTGAAGCACTCGGCGAGCGCCTCGCGGTCGCGCTCGTCGTAGGCCCAGCCGTAGCGGGCGATCCGCTCGGCGACGAGCAGCCGGTCGGTGGCCGGGTCGGGCCGGTCGGTCGCGCGCGGCGGCTGCAGGCGAACGTGGTCGCACGACCGTGCCCAGCCCGGCGTCGGACGGAGATCGCTCATCGCGACATACTTGCGGGTATGTCGCGAGCAGTCAATTGTTCGGCGATTTTTCGAGCTCGTCTTGACCTGATCACATAGGCGGCTCTATACAGCAACCTACGCAGTAGTACGGCCACTCGATCGTCGGACTCAATGGGGAGACGCGTGTGAAGGGCTCGAGGAAGCTGCTGGCCGCCGCCGTGGCGCTGGCGGCGTTGAGCGCGGGTTGTGCCAACACCGGGAGCAGCCCGGACACCGGGTCCGCCGCCCCGCCGGAGGACTCGGGCCCGCTGAAGGTCGGGGTGATCGTGCCGCTCTCCGGGCCGGCCGGCCCGAACGGCGCCCACGTCCTCGAGGCCATCGAGGTCATGTCCGACCTGATCAACTCCGAAGGCGGCTGCGCGGGCCGGCAGATCGAGGTCGTGTCCCGCGACGACCAGAGCACACCCGCGGCCGGCGTCAGCGCGGCCAACGATCTGATCGCCGAGGGTGCGGACGTCGTCATGGGCGGCTGGAACAGCCCGGTCACGCTCGCGATCCAGCCGGTGCTGGTGCGCGCGGGAGTCCTGAACATCACCAGCATCCCGCAGAACGCCTCGATCCTCGGCGGCGCCGACCCGGCCGCCGTGCGGATGAACGCGGGCAACGAGGTGGGCGCGCACGTGGCCGCGCGCTACATCGCCGACACCCTGCACGCCCGCCGGGTGGCGATGCTGCTGCAGAACGACGCGTACGGCAACGACGCCGGCGCCGGCCTGCGGGCCGAGCTCGACAAGCGGGGGATCGAGGTGGTGGCGGAGCAGAAGTTCGCGTTCACCGACACGGACTTCCGCATCCCGCTCTCCAACATCGCCGCCGCGAACCCGGACGTGGTCTTCTCGGCCAATGCGGCGGAGTCGTCCGGGATGCCGGCGATGGCGCGGCAGTACGCGGAGTCGCGGATTCCGGCGACGCACTTCGCCGGCACCGGGACGGTCTCGCCGACGGTCATCGACCTCGCCGGTGGCGCCGTGATCGACGGGCTCGTATCGGCCGATCTCTACTTCCCCGACGTCGAGCCGTTCCGCAGCCTCCCGCGCAACCAGGCCTTCGTGCAGGCCTACACCCAGCGCTCCGGCGGCGAGCTGCCCGACAAGTACCGCGCCCTCGGCGCGCAGAGCGTGGACGTCTGGTGCAAGGCGGTGACGAAGGTCGGCGGCACGGACCGGCTCGCGGTCGCCGACGCCATCCAGGGCGAGACCTTCCCGGGGACGATCCTCGGCGACGTCCGGTTCAGCGCGGACGGCCAGCAGGAGTTCCCGATCTACGCGTTCACGGTGGAGGGTGGGAAGACCAAGGTCCTCGAGGAGATCCCGGTCGACGACGCGGTGTGGGGATGACCGCTCCCGCCCTGGCCGTCGAGGGGCTGACCGTGCGGTACGGCAGCCTCACCGCCCTCGACGACGTGTCCTGGACGGTCGACGACGGTGAGATCGTCGGGGTCATCGGCCCCAACGGCGCGGGCAAGAGCACCAGCTTCGCCGCGATCACCAACACCGTGCCGCACGAGGGCGGGTGCCACCTGTACGGGGAGAGCACGGCGGGGATGTCGACGCAGGCGCTGGCCCGCAGGGGCCTGCGCCGGACGTTCCAGCAGAACTCGTTCTTCACCGGCCTGACCGTGCTCGAGAACGCGATGGCGAGCGTCCAGGTGGAGCGCGCGACGCGGCTGCTGCCGTGCATCGTCACGCCCTGGCGGGAGGGGGCGGCACGGGCCGGGATCCGGCGGGACGCGGCCGCGCTGCTGACGGGGTTCGGCATCGCGGCGCGCTACCACGAGCTGCTCCCGGACGACCTGCCGTACGGGCTGCAGCGGGTGCTGTCGATCGTGCTCGCCTACGGCGGGGGCACGCGCGTGCTGCTCGTCGACGAGCCCGCGGCCGGGGTGGGCGGCGAGGACATGCGCAACCTGGCCGACCTGCTGGGGGAGCTGCGCGGCCGTGGCCTCGCGATCGTGCTGATCGAGCACCACATGGACCTGGTGATGGAGATCGTCGACCGGCTCGTGGTCGTCGACCGCGGCGAGCAGATCGCCCACGGCCTGCCCGCCGACGTTCAGCGGCAGCCCGCCGTGCTGGAGGCCTACCTGGGGAGGACGGCATGACCGCCCTGCTCGAGCTGGCCGGCCTGGAGGTCCGCTACGGCCACACCGCCGCGCTGCACGGCGTGGACCTCACCGTGGGGGAGAGCGAGCTGGTGGCCGTCGCCGGGGCGAACGGGGCCGGCAAGAGCACGCTGGTGAACGCGGTGGCGGGCTGGTCGCGCGGCCGGCCCGTGGTGTCCGGCGCCGTCCGCCTCGACGGCGCCGACGTGGGCGGGCTGCCCGCGCACCGCCGCACCGGGCGCGGCATCGTCCTCGTGCCGGAGGGCAAGGGCGTGTTCGAGGGGCTCACGGTCGAGGAGAACCTCAAGCTGGTGAGCCCGCCGAAGGGCGCCACGGGCAGGCGGTACGAGGTGGCCGACGTCTACGGGGTGTTCGGCCAGCTGGAGGCGCGGGCCACCCAGAGGTGCTCGACGCTGTCCGGCGGGGAGCGGCAGATGGTCGCGATCGGCCGGGCGCTGCGCGCGGCGCCGCGCCTGCTCATCCTCGACGAGCCGTCGGTCGGGCTCGCGCCGCGGCTCGTGCTGGACGTGCTGCGCCACGTCCGGGAGCTGGTCGACGGCGGGCTGTCCGTGCTGCTAGTCGAGCAGAACGTGAAAGCGGCGCTGGAGGTCGCCGACCGGCTCTACCTGCTCGAACAGGGCGCGGTCGTCGCGTCGGGCCCGGCGGCGGAGATGCGCGACGACGAGCGCATCGCCGCCGCCTACCTGGGAGGGCTGCGCCGGTGAAGGTCCTCGACCAGCTCGTCAACGGGCTCGCGCTCGGCGCGGGCTACGCCCTGCTGGCCGTCGGCTGGACCGTGCTGCTCGGCGCCGCCCGGCTGGTCAACTTCGCGCACGGCCAGCTCTACATGCTCGGCGCGTTCGTCACGTGGTGGGTCACCACCTCGCTCGGTGTGCCCTACCTGCTGGCCATCCCGATCGCGCTGGTGGCGGTCGGGGTGCTCGGCGCGGTCATGCAGCTGGCGATGACCCGGCTCGTCCTCGAGCAGAACATCGTGAGCCTGATGCTCGTGACGCTGGCGTTCGGCTACCTGGTGCAGGGCAGCGCCGCGCTCGTCTTCGGGGGCAACCCGCAGCAGATCCCGAGCCCGTTCAGCAGCGAGAACGTGGCGATCGGCTCGGCCCGGTTCACCCAGCAGGACGTCCTGATCATCGTGGCCGCGCTCGTGCTCTACGCCGTGACCTTCTACGTCCTGCGCCGCACGGGCGTCGGCCGGATCGTGCGCGGGGTGGCGGAGGACCCCAAGCTCGCCCAGCTGTACGGCATCAACGCAGCGCGCGTCTACGTCGGGGTGTTCGTCTTCGCCGCGGTGAGCGCCGCGCTCGCGGGCGCGATCATCGCGCCGCGCAGCCCGATCCTCACCTCGATCGGGTTCGACGAGGTCATCATCACCTTCCTGGTGGTCGTGCTCGGCGGTATCGGCAGCATCGTGGGCAACCTGGTCACGGGCTTCGGCCTCGGTTTGTTCGTCGCCCTGTTCGGGGCGTTCTTCCCGCCGGCCTACTCGATGGCGGCCGCGTTCGCCGTCCTGCTGATCGTCCTCGTGGTGCGCCCCGAAGGGCTGAGGATCCGATGACCGTGAGCGAACTGGAGGCCCGCGAGGAACGGGCCCCAGGCCGGTCGGGCGGCCCGGCGCTGCCGGCCGCGCTCCGGATCGCGCGCTGGCCGGTGCTGATCGTCCTCGGCTACCTGGTGCCGGTGCTGCTGGGCGGCTCGGACCGGATCTACGCGACCGTGGTCCTGATCGCGATCTTCGGGATCATGTCCTACGGCATCGACGTCGTGCTGTCCTACCTGGGGGAGGTGAGCCTCGGGCACACCCTGTTCTGGGCGGGCGGGGCGTACGCCACCGCGGTGGTGGCCGTGAAGTACGGGTGGGGGCCGCTGCCATCGCTGGTCGCGGCGATCGCGGTGGTCACGGTCCTCGCGGTGGTGCTCGGCCTCGCCACCATCCGCACGCGCGAGTTCGTGTTCTCGCTGGTGACGTACGCGGCGGCGGTCATCGGGCTGACCGTCGTGTCCAACAGCGGCTTCCTGGGCGGCACGGACGGCCTGGTCGGCGTCCCGCTGCTCGCGCTCCCGGCCGTCGGCGGGCAGTACGTCGCGCGCACGAACGCGGAGATGTGGCCCATCGCGTTCGTCCTGCTCGTGCTGGTCGTCGCGGTCATCGCGCGGTTCCGCCGGTCGCGGCTGGGCGTGACCGCGCTGATGACCCAGATGAACCCGGACCTCGCGACGACCCTCGGCGTCGACGTCCGCCGGACCCGGGTGCTGGTGTTCGTCCTGTCGGCGCCGATCGCCGGGCTGGCCGGCTGGCTCTACGCCTACCAGCGCAGCTACGTCAGCCCCGACCTGCTCTCCGCGCACTTCCTGCTGTTCATGCTCGCCGCCGTGATCCTGCCGGGGCGGCGGCTGCTGCTCGGGCCGCTCGTCGGGGCCGCCATCCTGACGACGCAGCAGGAGCTGTTCTCGTTCGGCGGCGACGCCGACAAGATCGTTCTCGGCGGGGTGCTCGCCGCGATCCTGCTGCTGTCCCCGAGCGGTCTGGTGGGCATCTGGCGGGCGGCCGTCCGCCGGATGCCGGGGCGTAGGGAGTCGTCGTGACGATGCAGTCCGGCCTCGGCCGGAGGGGGCCTGCGGAGGCGGGCCGCATGGAGGTGCTGAACGCGGCGGCCACCGTGTTCATGGAACGCGGCTTCACCGCCACCAGCGTCGACGACATCGCCGAGGTGCTGGGCGCGACGAAGGGCCGGATCTACCACTACTACCGGTCCAAGGCCGACATCTTCCTCGACGTGCTCACGCTCTCGATGCTGGACCTGCTCGAGCGGATCCGGCCCATCGCCGAGCGGCGCGACCTGCCGCCGGACGAGCGGCTGCACGCCGCGGCGCGGATGCACGCGATGGTGATGATGACCCAGAGCGCCCGGTCGCGCGTGGCGGTGCAGGGCACGGAGATGCACCTCATGGAGGAGGCCGGGGTGAAGCAGCGCCGGGCGCTGCAGGCGTTCGTCGACATGCGCGACGAGTACGAGCAGTACTTCGCCGACATCGTGGCCGACGGCACCCGGGCCGGCCTGTTCCGCGACGTGGCGCCCCGGCTGGCGACGAAGCCGATCCTCGGCGCGTTGAACTGGATCAACATGTGGTACCGGCCGCGGCCGGACAGCGACATCGATTCCATCGCCGACGAGTTCGCGACGTTCGTCGTGAACGGTCTCCGTCCCACCGGATGAACCCACATTTTCGAGAGATCGGAGCGCGAATGGCTGTGGTGTGGTCCCCCGAGCTCGACGACGACGGCCGGAAATGGCTGAACACCGCCAAGGATCTCGCCGAGCGGAACTTCGCCCCGTTGGCCGAGGAGCTCGACCGGGAACAGCGCTACCCGGACGAGAACGTCGCCCTCCTCGTCGAGTCGGGGCTGGCCGGGCTCTTCGTGCCCGCGCCCTTCGGTGGCGCCGGCGCCTCGTTCGCGACGACCTGCGCGGTGATCGAGGAGATCTCGCGCGCCTGCGCGTCCACCGGCGCGATCCTCACCGCGTACGCGCTGGGCGGCACGCCGATCCTCCTGGCCGGCACGCAGGAGCAGCAGGCGCGCTACCTCGGCGGCATGGCCCGGGGCGAGGCGGTGAGCTTCGCGCTCACCGAGGAGGGTGCGGGCAGCGACGCGAACGCCATCCGGGCCACCGCGGAGCGCGACGGCGACGGCTACCACCTGCGCGGCGAGAAGATCTTCATCGGCAACGGGGGCGCGTCGCGACACTACGTGGTGTTCGCGCGCACCGACCCGGACGCGGGGTCGCGCGGCATCAGCGCGTTCTTCGTCGACCGCGAAGCGCCCGGCGTGGTGATCGACCGTTACGAGGACAAGATGGGCATCCGCGGCACGAAGACGAGCAACCTCAAGCTCGACACCCGCGTGAGCGACGCCGACATGCTCGGCGAGCCCGGTCGCGGTCTCCGACTCGCCCTCAACACGCTGGGCGTCGGGCGCATCAGCGTGGCCGCCCAGTCCACGGGTGTGGGGCTCGCCGGCTACGACGTCGGGGCGCGCGAGGCGGCCCGGCGCACGACCTTCGGGCGGGCGATCATCGAGAACCAGGGCGTGTCGTTCCCCCTGGCCGACGTCGCCACGGAGCTCTCCGCCGCGCGCCTGCTCACCTTCCAGGCCGCCGAGACCTACGACCGGGGCGGCGACGTCTCCGTGCTCGGGGCCATGGCCAAGCTCTACGCGAGCGAGGCCGCGCACCACGCCGTCGACGTGGCCGTGCAGGTGCACGGTGGCGCCGGGTACTGCAAGCCCAACGCCGCCGAGCGGCTCTACCGCGACCAGCGGATCCTGGAGATCTACGAGGGCACCTCGGAGATCCAGCGCCTCGTGATCGGGCGTGCGGTCGCGCAGGAGGCGGCCGCATGACGTGGGAGATGCAGGTCCCGTTCCCCGCGGCCGGGCCGATGCGCGTGTTCGACCTCGCCCAGCAGATGTACACGGGGATCCCGCACCACCCGGCGCACCCGCCGTACAGCTTCGTGCTGACGAAGCGCCACGGCGACGTGGTCTACCCCGGGGGCGTCTCCGGCTCCGCCGCGATGATCACCACCGGGGACCACGTCGGCACCCACGTCGACGGGTTCGCGCACGTCGCGAAGCTGGGCAAGATCTACAACGGGGTCGAGATCACGGACCACCAGTCCTTCTCCGCGGGCATGGCGGTCCAGTCGGTGCACGAGATGGCGCCGATCGCGGCCTCGGGCCACGTCGTCGACATGCCCACGCTGCTGGGCCGGGAGCTCACGCCGGCCGACGGCGTCACGGGCGACCACCTCGCCACGTGGTTCGCCGACCACGGGCCGGAGCCCGCGGCCGGGTCGGTCGTGCTGGTCCGGACCGGGTGGGACCGGTACTGGGACGACCCGCCGCGGTTCCTCGGCACCGACGGCGCGGCACCGGGCGTGGCGCTCGACGGCGCGCGCTGGCTGTCGGAGCGCGGGGTGCGCGCGAGCGGCTGCGACACCGTCGCCTACGAGCACCTGCCGAGCCCGTCGCTCGACGTGCACGTCCACCTCCTCGTCGAGAGCGGGATCTCGATCATGGAGGCGATGAACCTGGAGCCGGTCGTCGCGGTGTCCGAGTGGAGCTTCTTCTTCCTCGCCGCCCCGCTGCGCATCAAGGGCGGCACCGGGTCGCCCATCCGACCCCTGGCCTTCGTGCCTCAGGAGCCGCAGCCGTGAGCCGGCCCTTCTCCGAGCTCTACTGGGACGAGGCCGAGACCTGGTCGCGGGAGCGCATCGCCGGGCACCAGCTGGCGCAGCTGCGCACGCAGCTCGCCTACGTGCACGAGCACAGCGACTTCTACCGGCGCCGGTGGCAGGACGTCGGCTTCACACCGGGCGACCTGCGCTCGCTCGACGACCTGCGCCGGCTTCCGCTGGTGGCGAAGTCCGACTACGTGGAGAGCCTGCGGGAGAGCGGCCCGTGGGGCTCGGGGCTCGCGGCGCCGCTGCCCGACGTCCGCCGGGTGCACTTCTCGTCGGGCACCACGTCGAGCCCCACCCCGGTGTGCTGGACCGAGGCCGACCTGGACCGCTGGGCCGGCCTCTACGCGCGCGCCGCCTACAGCCAGGGCACCCGCGACACCGACGTGTTCCAGTGCCTGTTCACCTACCCGTGGTTCGTCGGCGGGCTGGGCTTCACCAGCGGGTACGGCCGCATCGGCGCCACCGTGATCCCCGGCGGTGCGGCCGAGACCGAGCGGCAGGTCGACACGATCTTCCGCTACGGCACCACCGCCGTGGCCGGCACGCCGTCGTTCATGCTGCACATCGCCGACACGGCCGAGGCGATGGGCCGCCCGCTGCGGGAGTCGGCGGTCCGCAGCGTCACCGTCGGCGGCGAGCCGGGCGGGGCCGTGCCGGCCACCCGCGCGCGCATCGAGGAGCTGTGGGGCGCCCGCTGCTACGACGGCTACGGCAGCCTCGAGTTCCAGCCCATCGCCTGGGAGTGCGCCGAGCAGGCGGGCGGGCACCTGCCGGAGGACTTCGCCTACGCCGAGGTGCTCGACGCCGACACCCGCGAGCCGGTGCCCGACGGCACGCCGGGCGTGCTCGTGCTCACCCACCTCGACAAGCGGGCCAGCCCGCTCGTGCGCTGGTGGACCGGCGACGTCGTCGTCCGCGACAGCTCGGCGTGCGCGTGCGGCCGCACCCTCGCGCGGCTGCCCGGCGGGGTGGTCGGCCGCGCCGACGACATGCTCGTGGTCAAGGGCGTGAACCTGTTCCCGAGCGCGGTCGAGGACGTCGTGCGGCGCACCGAGGGCGTCACCGGCGAGTACCGCATCGTCCTCGACGCCGAGGTGACCGACGGCGGCACCGGCGCGCTGACCGGGATCAAGCTGCGGGTCGAGGCCGAGCACGGGCGGGCCGACGAGGTGTGCCGGCGGCTCGCCGCGGCGGTGCGGGCCGAGCTGACGGTGCGCGCCCTCGTGGAGGCCGTCCCGCCGGGCACACTTCCGCGCCACACCCACAAGGCCCAGCGCGTGCTGCGCGAGGGTCCTGCATGACCCCGCCGGCCCCGCTGACCGGGCGCACCGTGGTCGACCTGAGCCAGTACATCGCGGGCGCGGTGTGCGGGCAGCTGCTCGCGGACTTCGGCGCCGACGTGCGCAAGGTCGAGCCGCGCGGCGGGGACCCGACGCGCGCGCTGCCCGGCACCCGGTTCGGCAGCATCTACTACCGCTCGTTCAACACCGGCAAGACCACGCAGGCCCTGGACCTGCGCAGCACCGAGGGCCGCGCCCGGCTCGACGCGCTCCTGGCCGACGCCGACGCGCTCGTCATGAACTTCGGCCTGCGCACCCTCGAAACCCTCGGGCTGACCTGGGAGGCGCTGCACCGCGCGCACCCGCACCTCGTGGTCACCCTCGTCTCCGCGTACGGGGCGGACGACCGGCGCACCAGCTTCGACTCGATCGCGCAGGCCGTCAGCGGCTACGCGCTGACCAACGCGGCGGAGGACGGCACCCCGCGCATCTCCGCGGGCTGGCCGACCGACGTGATCAGCGGGACGTACGCCGCGTTCGCCACCGCGATGGCGCTCGCCGACCGCGACCGGGCCGACGGGGTGCTCGTCGACGTCCCGATGCACGACGTCGCCATGATCGCGCTCGTCGGCCCGGCGGTCCTCGCGGCGGCCGAGGAGGGCACCTTCCGGCCCGGCACGGGCAACCGCGACGCCGCCACGTCACCGTCCAACGTGTACCGCTGCAGCGACGGGCACGCCTACATCTACGCCGGGCTGGACAAGCACTGGGCGCGGCTGCGGGCCCTCGTCGAGGGCCCGGCCGGCACCGCGGCCGAACGCCTCGCCGACGCCGACGGTTACGACCGCGTCGTCGAGGCGTGGACGTCGCGGCACCCGGTGGACGAGGTCTGCGAACGCATGGCGGAGCTCGGCATCCCGGCCGGCCCGGTGCGCGACCCGGTCACCGCGCTGCGGGAGGTCGCGCGCGAGCGGCCCGGCGCCGTCGTCGCGACCACGCCCGACGGCGAGGCCGTCCCCCAGTTCCCCGTCACCTTCTGCGGTGCCCGTCCGGTGCGCCGGCCGGCACCCCCCATCGAGGAGTTGTGATGAGCACGCAGGTCATGCGCGACGACACCCTCGCCGGGATGTCCGCCGTCGTCACCGGCGCGGGCAGCGGGATCGGCCGGGCCATCGCGCTGCGCCTCGTCGAGCTCGGCGCGGCCGTCACCGGTTTCGGCCGCCACGAGGAGACGCTCGCCGAGACCGGCGCTTCCGCGAAGGGTTCGGGCTCCTACGACCACCGGGTCTGCAACGTGCGCGAGACCGACGCGGCCACCGCCGCGCTCGTGGAGGTCGGCGAGGAGCGCGGGCTCGACCTGCTCGTGAACAACGCGGGCGGCCAGTTCTTCGCCCCGGCCGTCGACATCTCGCCCGGCGGCTGGAACGCCGTGGTCGACCTGAACCTGACCAGCGTCTTCCACCTCACCCGCGCCGCGCACCCCTACCTCGCGGCGCGGCGCGGCAGCGTCCAGAACATCTCGCTGTCCGGCGTGGAACGCGGTGGGACGGGCATGGCGCACTCCATCGCCGCGCGCGCCGGCGTCCTCGGCCTGACCCGCACCCTCGCCCTGGAGTGGGCGCGCGACGGGATCCGGCTGAACTGCATCGGGCCGGGCACCGTGCTGACCCACGCCCTCTCCGACGAGGCGAGCGGGCACGTGCTCGGCAACCTCGTCGACAAGGCCACCCCGATGCAGCGACCGACACCGGTCGAGGACGTCGCCGAGCTCGTCGCGTTCCTCGCCGGCCCCGCGGGGGCGCTCATGACCGGCCAGCTCCTGCAGATCGACGGTGGCGCCCACCTCGGCCGGGGCCTGCACATGCTGCCGGAGGCGTACGCGTGACGGACGTGCTCGGCCTGGCCGACGCCGTCCGCGCCCACGTCCGCCCGGGCGCCCGGGTGTATCTGGGCAACTTCGGCGCGCAGCTGTTCTGCGTCGGCCACGAGATGATCCGGCAGCGCGTCCGCGACGTCGACCTCGTCATCGCCTCCGGCGGGCTGCTCATGGACCAGCTGCTCGGGGCCGGTGTCCTGCGCTCGGCGACCTTCGGGCACTGCTGGAGCCCGGTCGGGCCGGTCCCGGCGTACAACTTCCGGCGTGCCGCCGAGGGCGGCAGCGCGGTGGTGCTGCACGAGATGAGCCTCGGACTCCTCACCGCGGCCCTCACGGCGGGAGCGTGGGGCGTGCCGTTCCTGCCCGTGCCGGACCGGACCGGCACCGGGTACGTCGACGAGGACTGGACGGTGGGCCGGCTGGACACCGCGACCTGCGCGTTCGGCACGAGCTGGGTGGTGCGCGCCGAGATGCCCGACGTCGCGTTCGTCCACGTCGACCTCGCCGACGCGGCCGGCAACGGTGTGGTGCGCGGCCCGCTCGGCGAGACCCTCGTCGCCGCGCAGGCCGCCGGCACGGTGGTCCTGGTGGCCGAGGAGCTCGCATCCGGCGACACCGTGCGGGCCGAGGGCATCACGATCCCCGGGCTGCTGGTCTCCGCGGTCGTGCACCGGCCCGGGGCGCTGGCACCCGACGGGGCGCTGGGCCGCTACGACCGCGACGTGGCGGCCTACGAGCGGTACGCGCGGCTCGCGGCCACGCCCGAGGGCTTCCGGTCCTGGCTGGACGAGGAGGTGCTCGGAGCATGAGCACCCTCGACTTCCTCGTCCGCGCCGCGCGCGAGTTCCGCCGGGGCGGCTGGGTCTTCACCGGGTTCCACTGGCCCGTGCTGGCCGGGCAGCTCGCCCACCGCCTCCCGGGGGGCGAGTTCGTGCAGGCCTTCGAGGCGGGCGCGAGCACGCACGGGCCCGGGCGGCTCGTGCCGACGAGCACCACCGACTACCCGGCGTACGGCAACGCGCTCGGCTACGTCGCGGACAGCGCGTCCGTGCTGCTGGCCATGGCACGCCGCTTCGACCGGGCGGTGCTCGACGCGGGCAACGTCGACGTCCTGGGCCGTGTGAACTCGTCGTTCATCGGCGAACGCCTCCGGCCGACCGTCCGGCTCCCCGGCGGCGGGGGAGCGCCGGACATCGCCGCCGCGGCCCGCGAGCTGGTGTGGCTGCACGGCGGCGCCGACCTGCGGCGGATCCAGGCCAGGGTCGAGCACGTCACCGCGGCGCCCGGGCCGCACACGCTGGTGCGCCTGCACACGCGCTGGGGCATCGCCCGCCTCGGCGCCGAGCCCGCGCTGGAGGAGATCGCCGACGTCGAGGGGGCGGCGGCGTTCGTCGCGCACCTCGACGCGCTGGGCGCCCGGACGACCGGCGCGGCGGCGCGGGCTCCGGTGGCGGCGGGGGAGCGGGCCGCGGCCGCCGCGCTCCTTCGCGAGGCGGCGGAGCGGGGCTACGCGGTGGCGCGACGGGCGCTCGAGGAGACGACCTGAGGCCCTGGCCTGTCACCCGGCACCCGCGCCGACGCCTCACTCCGCGAAGGTCGTTCGCAGGGCGTCCTCCTGCTCCTGGGACAGGTTGGTCGAGATCAGCTGCGGTCGCTGCCCGGCGAACGCGTCCTGGACCTTGTCCATCACCGCGCCGGAGGTCATCACGAACAGCGCGGACGTGCCCGGGGTGACCTGGTCGCGGATCTGCTTGATGAAGTCGTCGTCGATGCCGACGTCGGTCAGCGCCCCGCCGAGCGCGCCCGTGGCGGCGCCGATCGCCGCGCCCAGCAGCGGGATGAAGAAGATCAGGCCGAACAGCAGGCCCCAGAACATGCCGCCGAGCGCGCCGGCGCCCGCGAGGTTGTGCAGCTGCCGGGTCTTCGGCCGCTTGGCGTCGGACTTCCAGGACACCGTCGCCGCGTCGTGAACCATGACCAACTCTTGCTTCTGCAGGTTCTCGAGGGTGCGGACGGCATCGTCGGCGCCGGTCTCGCTGTCGAACTTCCAGACGGTCAGGGTGGCCATGTCGACTCCTTCTGGTGTGCCGGCCCGGCGCGCGTCGCGCCGGGGGTCAGTCGGGGAGGCGGTGCATGTCGACGACCTCGAGCTCGAGATCGCCGAACCTCGCGAGCAGCCCGTCGAGGTGGGCCCGGTCGATCACCGGCCCGTACAGCGTCGTGCCCTTGCACGAGGCGCGGGAGGCCCGCAGCTCGGGGAACGCGGCGATCGTCGCCTCGGGCAGTCGCACCGCCACGGTGAACTCGTAGCGCATCCGAACCTCCCGCCGGCGACGGTCTCTCCGCACCGTGAGGTTGGGTGAGGACGGCCCGGCCCCGCGTCACCCGTTGCGCATGACGTGGGGGCGTCGGCGGCGCGTCGACCATGGCTGGAGACCGGCGACGCGGGGGAGGGTGCGGGTGGGACGGCGCAACGATCGGGACTCGTCGTCACCCGCCACTGCCGCGAGCCGTCCGGGGATCCGCCGGGTCCTCACACCGATCTCCGAGCTGCGCGCGCCGTGGCGGCGCGCGACGCTCGGCGCCGACGCACGAGCGGGCGTGGTGCTCGGGGTCGAGAGCGTGCCGGACGGCCTGGCGAGCGGGCTCCTCGCCGGCGTCAACCCGGTCGCGGGGCTGTACTCCTACCTGTTCGGGGTGGTCGGCGGCGCGCTGTTCACGGGCACGGCCTTCATGGCGGTGCAGTCCACCGGCGCGATGGCGATCGTCGTGGCCGACGTCGATCTCGCGTCCCGCGCCGATCCGGAGCGGTCGCTGTACACGCTCGCCCTCCTCACCGGGATCGTCATGATCGCGGCGGGGGCGGCCCGGCTCGGGCGGCTGCTGCGCTTCGTCTCCACCCCGGTGATGACGGGCTTCATCACCGCGGTCGGGGTCAACATCGTGCTCGGCCAGCTCGGGAACTTCACCGGCTACGAGGCCCCCGGGGAGGGCAGGCTCTCCCGGACCGTGGCGCTGTTCCTCGCGATCGGGAAGATCGACCTCGCCCCGACCCTGGTCGGTGTCGTCACCGTCGCGCTCATCCTGGCGCTGCAGCGCACCCGGCTGCGGTCGCTCGGCCTGGTCGTCGCCGTCGCGGCGGGTTCGGGGCTCGGTGTGCTGCTGCGCGGCCTCGGCGCGCCGGTACAGCGGCTCGCCGACATCGTCGACGTCCCCCAGGCCCTCCCGTTGCCGGTGCTGCCGGCGTTCGCGGAGATCCCCGGCCTGCTCGTGCCGGCCCTCTCGCTCGCGTTCGTCGGCCTCGTCCAGGGCGCGGGGGTGTCGGCGGGGGTCCCGAACCCGGACGGGCGGCGCCCGGACACCTCGCAGGACTTCATCGGTCAGGGCGCCGGGAACCTCGCCGCCGGCCTGTTCCAGGGAATGCCCGTGGGCGGGTCGATGTCTGCGAGCTCGCTGCTCGTCACGGCCGGGGCACGGACCCGGCTCGCCCCGCTGGTCGCCGGGATCGTGATGGCAGTGGTGATCCTGGTGTTCGGCGGCGTGATCGGCTACGTCGCGATGCCGGCACTGGCCGGCCTGCTGATCGTCGTCGGCTCCGGATCGGTGCGGCCGCGCCAGGTCGTCTCGGTGGCCCGCACCGGGGCCGTCCAGGCGGCCGTCGTGGCGACCACCTTCGTGCTGACGCTGGTCGTCCCGCTGCAGTACGCGGTCCTGGTCGGGGTCGGCCTCTCGGTCGTCCTGCACGTCGTGCGGCAGTCCAGCCGGATCCAGATGCGGCAGCTGCATCTCGGCGACGGGTACCGGATGCGGGAGTCGCCACCGCCGGCCGTCGTGCCGGGCGGGCAGGTCGTCGTGCTCCAGCCGTACGGCAGCATCTTCTTCGCGACGGCCCCCGCGCTCGAGGATCAGCTCCCCGCCGTGACCGGCTCCTCGGCCGGTGGAGCCGTGATCCTCCGGCTGCGTGGCGTCGACGACGCCGGGGCGACCTTCATCGACGTGATCGCGCGGTACGCGGCGATCCTCGGACGCGTCGGAGCGAGGCTGATCCTGGTCACGGACAGCCCGCGGATCCGCCGGCAGCTGCAGGTGACCGGTGCGCTGCACGTCCTCGGGGAGGAGAACCTCTACCAGGGCGGCGAGTGGGTCGGGCGCACCCTGCGGCGGGCGCACCGGGACGCCACGGCCTGGGTGCGGGAACACGGCGAGGACGACGGGCAAGGCCCGTGACACCCCGACTCGTCCCCTGCGGGTGAAGCCGGTGGCCGGCGGACGGCCCTACCGTTCGGCCCGGATGCCGGTCGCACCGGAGGAGTGAGCCGATGACGGGACCCGTCGAGATCCTCGTCCTGACCTTTCCCGAAGCGGCGATCCCCGCCACCGTGGTCGAGGGGGTTGCCGAGCTCGTGGACCAGGGCACCATCACGGTCCTCGACCTGATCTTCGTCGCGCCACGGCCGGACGGCGACATGCAGGTCGTCGAGATCGGCGAGGACCTCGATCGGCACGGGCTCGGCCGGTTGGCGGTGCGTGGCGACCCGCTCGTATCGGCAGACGACCTCGAGACGATCCTCGGCGGGATCCCGCCCGGCTCGTCGGCCCTCGTGGCCGCCTACGAACACACCTGGGCCGGCCGGGTCGGCGCCGCGGTCGACGCGGCCGGTGGCGAGGTCGCGCTGCACGCGCGCATCCCCGTCGCCGATGTCGAGGCCGCATATGCCGCGGGCATGGCCTGAACCTCGGGCCTGAACGTCGCACCTGAACCTCGAGAAGGAGGCACGCGATGATGCCGTTCCGCCGCCTCGGACGGCCGGGGCTGCTCGGCACGATCGCCCGCACGGCGGTCGTCGCCGGGACAGCGCAGATGACCTCGAACGCGATCAACCGGCACGCCCAGCAGCGCGCGGTGGACGAGCAGGCCGCGATGGCCGCTCAGCAGAACGCGGCGCCGACCCCACCACCGCAACCGCGCCCGGCCGCGCCGCCCGGCGGTGCCGACCTCGTGTCCCGCCTCGCGACGCTGGCGAAGCTGCACGGGTCCGGCGCGCTGAGCGACGACGAGTTCCGGGCGGCGAAGGACCAGCTCCTCGCGGGTTGATGGCCGGATCACGCCCGACGTCGCGGGCGATCACCGACTGGTACTGCTGCCGGTCGTCGCGGCCGTGGTCGGGCCGGAGCTCACGCGGGGTCGTACACCGCCAGCGCCCAGATGACGGCGACCTCGAGCGCGATGATCAGCAGCGACCACACCGGGTAGTACGGCACGAACAGGAAGTTGGCGATCATGCTCAGCGCGACCAGGCCGATGCCGGTGAACCGGGCCCACTTCTGGCCCGACATCACCCCGACGCCGACGAGGACGAGCAGGATGCCGAGTACGAGGTGGATCCAGCCCCAACCGGTGAGGTCCATCGAGTAGACGTAGTCGGGCGTGGTCACGTAGACCTCGTCGTGGACGAGTGCGGCGATCCCGCCGAACACCTGGTACACGCCGGCCACGATCATCATCACGCCGGCGAACAGCGCGAGACCGGTTGCCCACGGGCTCGGGGGCGCCACCGGGGTGTAGCCGGCGCTCTGCGACTGACTCGTGCTCATGATGTATCCCTTCTCCACGAGGGTCGGGGTTGCCGACGCTAAGCACGGTGTCGCGAGCGTGCCTCGCCCTTCCCGAGTGAAATGGGCGCATTCGCCGCCTGGCGGCGGCGCTCCGGCTACAGCAGGCAGAGCCGGCGCCCCGCGGCTACCGCCTCGCGCCGGTTGGGTGCCCCGAGCTTGCGGTAGAGCGAGCGGAGGTGGGTCTTGACCGTGTTCACGCTGACGGTGTGCAGGGCGGCGATCTCCTCCGCGGTCAGCATCGAGGGCAGGTCGCGCAGCAGTTCCATCTCACGGGCGGTGAGCGGCACCGCGAGACTGACCTGGTGGCGGCTCGGGTCCCCGTGCGCGGCCGTGCCGCCGACCGTGGCCTCCTGCCATTCCTGGGTGGCCGTCCACGCGGTGAGCAGGTCGCCCAGGAAGGGGTCCAACCACCCGGCGCGTCCCACCGTCGCGGCCAGCAGGTCCCGCAAGGGCGTGCCGAGGTCGTAGAACGGTCGCATCACGCCGCTGTGCACGCCGATCTCGAGGGCGCGCAGGACTGCTCGGTGCGCGGCCTCGGGCATCCCGACACTGGTGGTCGCGAGCGCCTCGACCAGCCACGCCGTCATCTCGGTGGACACGACGGCCACCGGGCGCTCGCCGGACAGGACGGGGGACAGCGCGGCCCTGGCCTGGTCGTGGCGGTGCCGGTCGAGCGCCATGAGCGCGCGCATCACGTTCGAGTCACCGGTGTCGGGCAGCAGCTCCTCCACCCGGGTGACCACCGCGGCAGCCTGAGCCCGCTCGCCGAGAGCAAGGCTCATCCGCAGCTCGGCGTGCTCGGCGTACGCGATCAGCGCCGGCGACGGGTTGGTGTCCGGGATGTGGTTCCACAGCAGCCGCATCCGTTGCAGGGCCTCGTGCCGCTGCGGGTACCGGTCGAACGTGATGATCGCTTCGCCGGACCGCGCCGCACCTTCCACCTCGGGCTCGACGGCACCGCCTCCCTGGAGCACGGCCACCGACACCGACGCGCGCCGCGCCGCCTCCTCCACGTCCAGCATCAGGTGTGCGCACCAGGCGGCGATCAGGTGGGAGTACGCCAGCCGCGGGGAGGACGCCCACCCGCGCTCGGCGGCGAAGGCGATCGCCTCCTCCGCCCACCGGCGCGACTCCTCGACGAGGCAACACCCGGTCGTCGCCCCGGCGAGCTGGTTCAGGCAGTCCAGGGTGAGGTGGTCGTAGCCGTGGCGGCGGCTCAGCTCGAGTGCCGTCAGCAGATCGGCGTGTGCCCGTTCGTAGTCCCCGGCCGCGATCCGGATGGTGCCCCGGTTGGCGAGCAGGAGCAGCTCGAGCTCCGCGTCGTCCGGACCGGCCGGCTCCGTCGGCGTCCGGTGCGTCGGGTCGGAGATGCCGGCGAGCGCGGTGTCGAGCATGGTGTCGAGCACGGTGGAGTCGGCGCGCAGGCGAGCGCGGTAGAGGAGCGCCACCTCGCGCAGCCGACGGACGCGGTCGCTCCCGTGCGCGTGGGCGGTGGCAGGTACGCGCGCGAGTGCCGCCTCGCCGCCGACCAGGTCACCGGACTCCAGCGCCGCGGTCGCCGCGAGGAGCCCGACCTCGGGGATGTCGAGCACCCGGGGTGAGCAACCGGCCAGCACGCCGCGCAGGCGGGACCCACCGCCGGAGAGCAGCAGCCGCAGCCCGAAGCGCGAGAGGAGGGAACGCACCATCGAGTCCTCGCCTGCGGCGGCGGCGTGCTCCAGGGCGGGTTCGGGTTGGCCGGCCTCGGTGTACCACTCGGCGGCCTGCCGGTGGCGCGTGCGTGCCGCCGCTTCGCCCCTCCGGCGCAGCTCCCCGAGCAGGTAGCTGCGCAGCAGGGCGTGGAAGCGATACCACTCGCCCGCCCGGCCGAGCCGGTGCACGAGTGCGTTGGCCTGCTCCAGCCGCTCCAGGAGGGCACCGGCGTCATCCCGGCCGGAGAGCGCCGCCGCGAGCTCGGCGGTCAGGTCTTCGGCGACACAGGTGTCGAGCAGGAACTGCTGTACGTCCTCGGGTTGCCGGTCCAGGATCTCCGCGACGAGGTACACCGACACCGCGCGGTCGTCGCCGGCGAAGTGCGCGACGAACCGCGACGGTGTGCGCTCCTCCGCGAGCGCCATCGACGCCAGGCGGACCGCGGCGGGCCACCCCTCGGTGCGTTGGCACAGCAGCGTGAGGTCGTCGTCGCCGAGGTCGATACCCTGCGCGGACAGCACCGCGCCGGTCTCGTCGCAGGTGAACGCCAGCTCGTCGGCACGGATCTGCAGCAGCCGGTCCTCGAGCTGCAGCCGGTGCAGGGGGAGGCCGGGGTCGCGCCGGCTCCCGATCACCAGCCGGAGCTGGTCCGGCAGGTTCCGGAGCAGGTCGGACAGGCCGGTGAGCGTCCGGCGCCCGGCCAGCTCGTGCGCGTCGTCGAGCACGAGCGTCGTCGGTGTGCTGCCGGCGTCGACCGCCTCGACGAACTCGGCGAGGAACGCCGGATCCATCGTTCGCGGGGGTTCCAGCGCCGCGAACGGGTCCGGCCCGGGGGTGGAGCGGGTCATGGCCGACGAGAGCGCGGCGAGGATCGCGTTCCACAGCAGGACGGGGTCGCCGTCGTGGCGATCGCAGGTCACCCAGCCGACCGGATGGCCGCTGCCCCGCAGCGCACGCGCGTACGAGGCGAGCAGGGTCGTCTTGCCGTAGCCCGCCGGTGCGCACACCTCGACGACGACACCCGGCCCGCCGGGGTTCGGATCCTCTCCGCAGCCCATCGCGGTGAGCAGGCGATCCCGGTCGAGGACGGTCGTCGAGACCCGTGGGAGCTGGATCTTCGGTGGTGGCACCAGCCGCCTGACCGATGCGGTCGCTGTCACCGGATCAGCGTCGCTCCCGGTGTGAGGTGCGTCATCGTCCTTTCCGGATGAGGTCTCGGCTCACGCCTCCCGGCCGGGCGACCCCCTGCCCCACGCGATCGACGTCGTCCTCGACAGGACGGAGGACACGAGGCTGAGGATGCAGAGTCCGATGACGAGATCGACGACAGCGGTCGCCACGCTCCCGCCGAGCGAATCGCCGGTGGTCAACGGGAGGACGACGCCCACCACGGTCGCGAGCCCGACGATCCAGGCGAAGAACGAGCGCGGCCGCGGCGCCGTCACGGCCAGCAGGTGCGCGAGCGCGGTGGCGACCAGCGCCAGTACGGCCGCGGTGATCGCGTAACTCGCCGCGAACGAGTCGCCGACGGGCAGCAGGGGTGGCGCCGTCATGTCCAGGTCCAGGGCCCCGTTGCCGATCAGCACGCCGACCAGCGCGACCAGCGCTGCCACGACGGCGGTCGCCACCCCGCCGGCCCAGAGCCGGGCGGCGTCGACGACGAGTCGCGGCTCGGATCTCCTGTCCGCCGGGTTCATCGGTCTCCTCCTCGTGGGCGTCGGGTCGGGTCGACCGCTGCCGGAGACTAGGGATGCCGGCCGCGGAGAGCCTCGCCCTACGCGGGCTATGTCGCGACGGTGCGGGTCTCAACCGTTGACGGGCCGCAGCACCTGCACGTCGCCCGTGAACCCGTCGCCCGCGGAGAGCACCGCGAGGAACGACAGCAGCGTGGCGCGGAAGGCGCGCATGGCGTGGGTGGGGGTGAGGTCGGCCCGCCGGGCGAGCGCGACGGTGCGGAAGAGCGGCGGCGTGAGCACCGTGCGGCGCAGGCGCGGGCGGCCGGCGAACACGAGGTCGGGCACCACCGCCACCCCGGTGCCGGCCTCGACCATCCGCAGCACGGCGTCCATCTCGCCGCCCTCGACGGCGAACCGGGGCTCGACGCCGGCGTCGGCGAACGCCGCCAAGGTGGTCTCGCGCACGTCGTAGCCGCGGCGGGGCACGACGAGCGACCTGCGGCCCAGCTCGCGCATGCTCATCGAGGCGCGCGCCGTGGGGGCGCGCTCCGAGGTCGGTGAGGCCACCGACAGGCGCTCGCGCAGCACCGGGGTGGTGTGCAGGGCGGGGTCGACACCGGCCGCCGGCACGATCACCAACGCCACGTCCAGCTCGCCGCGCGCGAGCGAGCGCACGAGCGGCTGCGAGCCGTCCTCGGCCAGCTCGAGGTGGATGTCCGGGTGCTGCTCGTGGAACACGCGCAGCACGTCGGCGAGCACCCCGATGCACAGCGACGGCGTGCCGCCCACGCGGATGCGGCCGCTGCGCAGCCCGACGATCTCGGCGACGGCGGTGCGGGCGCTGTCGGCGTCGGCGAGCATCCGCCGGGCGAGGGGCAGGAGCGCCTCCCCGGCGGGCGTGAGCACCGGGCCGGCACGGGCGCCGCGGTCCACCAGCTCGGCGCCGAGTTCGGTCTCGAGCGCCTTGAGCTGCCGCGACAGCGTGGGCTGCGCCACGCCGACGGACTCCGCCGCTCGCGTGAAGCTGCGCACGTCGGCCACGGCCAGGAAGTACGCGAGCTGCGTGAACGTCACGCTCATAGCCTACGGACATCGCAAGGCCGCGTTCGATGCATTGGACGGCAGGTGCCTGCGCTATCGACCCTGAGCGCATGGTGACCGTGGGACAGCGCCCCGCAGCGCGCGCGGGCCGCGCACCGCGCCGCACGTCGATGCAGCTCAAGTTCGTGATGGCGGCCACGGGCGCGGTGATGCTGCTCTACCTGGTGGTCCACATGGCGGGCAACCTGAAGATCTTCCTGGGGGCGGATGCCCTCGACACCTACGCGGCCTGGCTGCGCGAGGTCGGCGAGCCCGCGCTGCCGTACGAGACGCTGCTCTGGCTGATCCGGGTGGTTCTCGGGGTCTCGCTGGTCGCCCACATCGTCTCCGCGACGATCCTGGCGCGCCGGGCCCGCCGCGCCAGGCCCGTCCGCTACGCCCACCGCAAGCCGGTACAGGGCAGCTACGCCGCCCGCACGATGCGGTGGGGCGGCGTGATCATCGCGCTGTTCGTCGTCTACCACCTGCTCGACCTCACGACCGGTACGCTCAACCCACACGGTGTCCACGGCGAGGTGTACGCGAACGTCGTGGCCGACTTCGCGCCGCAGCGCTGGTACGTCACCCTCGCCTACACGCTCGCCGTGGTGGCCGTCGGCTTCCACGTCCGGCACGGGGTGTGGAGCGCACTGCAGACCTTCGGCCGGTCCAGCGCCGCCACGCAGCGGACGCTCCAGGGCGTCGCACTCGGGGTCGCGGTCGTGCTGGTGGCCGGCTTCCTCGCCGTCCCGTTCGCCGTGCTGACCGGATTGGTGGCGTGACATGAGCTCCTACACCGACTACACCAGCGGAACGCCGCTGGTCGACACCGCGGCCCCGGACGGCCCGATCGAGACCCGCTGGGAGCGCCGCCGGTTCGGCGTCAAGCTGGTGAACCCGGCCAACAAGCGCAAGATGAAGGTCATCGTCGTGGGCACGGGCCTCGCCGGCGGGTCCGCCGCGGCCACCCTCGCCGAGCTGGGGTACCAGGTCAGCTCGTTCTGCTACCAGGACAGCCCGCGGCGGGCGCACTCCATCGCCGCGCAGGGCGGCATCAACGCCGCGAAGAACTACCGCGGCGACGGCGACAGCATCTACCGGCTGTTCTACGACACGGTGAAGGGCGGCGACTTCCGCTCGCGCGAGTCGAACGTGCACCGGCTCGCCGAGATCAGCGTGCAGATCATCGACCAGTGCGTGGCGCAGGGCGTGCCGTTCGCCCGCGAGTACGGCGGCCTGCTCGACACCCGGTCGTTCGGCGGCGCGCAGGTCTCCCGCACCTTCTACGCCCGCGGCCAGACCGGCCAGCAGCTGCTGCTCGGCGCCTACCAGGCCCTGGAGCGCCAGATCGACGCCGGGAACGTCACCATGCACTCGCGGCACGAGATGCTCGAGCTGATCGTCGTCGACGGGCGGGCCCGCGGGATCGTCGCGCGCGACCTGGTGACGGGGGAGACCGAGAGCCACCTCGCCGACGCGGTCGTGCTCGCATCCGGCGGCTACGGCAACGTCTTCTACCTCTCGACCAACGCCAAGGGCTGCAACGTCACCGCCAGCTGGCGCGCCCACCGCAAGGGCGCCCACTTCGCCAACCCCTGCTACACCCAGATCCACCCGACCTGCATCCCGGTGAGCGGCGACCACCAGTCGAAGCTCACGCTGATGAGCGAGTCGCTGCGCAACGACGGGCGCGTCTGGGTGCCGAAGGAGGAGGGTGACCCGCGGGCGCCCGGCGACATCCCGGACGCCGACCGCGACTACTTCCTGGAGCGCCAGTACCCGGCCTTCGGCAACCTCGTGCCCCGCGACATCGCCAGCCGCGCCGCCAAGAACGTGTGCGACGCGGGCCGCGGCGTGGGCCCGACCGGCCTGGGCGTCTACCTGGACTTCGCCGACGCGATCGCGCGGCTGGGCCGCCCGGCCGTCGCGGCGAAGTACGGGAACCTGTTCCAGATGTACCAGCGCATCACCGGCGAGGACCCCTACGAGGTCCCGATGCGCATCTTCCCGGCCGTGCACTACACGATGGGCGGGCTGTGGGTCGACTACGACCTGCAGAGCAGCATCCCGGGCCTGTTCGTGGTCGGCGAGGCGAACTTCTCCGACCACGGCGCCAACCGGCTCGGCGCGTCCGCGCTGATGCAGGGGCTCGCCGACGGCTACTTCGTGCTGCCGAACACCATCGGCGACTACCTCGCCCGCGGCGTCGAGCCGGTGGCCGCCGACGCACCCGAGGTGCGCGAGGCCGAGCAGGCGGTGGCCGACCGCGTCGCGAAGCTGCTCGCGATCGACGGCGACCGCACCGTCGACTCCTTCCACCGCGAGCTCGGCCACCTCATGTGGGACCACTGCGGCATGGAGCGCACCGCGGAGGGGCTGCGCAAGGCGCTGGACCGCATCCCCGAGCTGCGGCGCGAGTTCTGGCAGAACGTCAAGGTGCCCGGCTCGGCCGCCACGCTCAACCAGTCCCTCGAGAAGGCCGGCCGGGTGGCCGACTTCCTGGAGCTCGCCGAGCTGATGTGCCTCGACGCGCTGCACCGCGAGGAGAGCTGCGGCGGGCACTTCCGCGCCGAGTCCCAGACCGAGGACCACGAGGCCGCCCGCAAGGACGACGAGTTCTCCTACGTCGCGGCCTGGGAGTTCACCGGTCGGGGCAGCGCCCCGGTCCTGCACAAGGAGGACCTGAACTTCGACTACGTCACCCCCAGCCAGAGGAGCTACAAGTGAGGCTCAACCTCCGCGTCTGGCGGCAGGACGATCCCGAGGACAAGGGTCGCCTGGTCGCCTACCGCGTCGACGACGCCGACGAGGACATGTCGTTCCTCGAGCTCATGGACGTCCTCAACGAGAAGCTGATCCTCGACGGCGAGGAGCCGGTGGCGTTCGACCACGACTGCCGCGAGGGCATCTGCGGCGCCTGCAGCATGGTGATCAACGGTGAGCCGCACGGCCCGCAGAAGGCCACCACCACCTGCCAGCTGCACCTGCGGCACTTCCGCGACGGCGAGACGATCACGGTCGAGCCGTTCCGCGCGGCCGCGTTCCCCGTGGTCAAGGACCTGGTCGTCGACCGGGACGCGTTCGACCGGATCATCGCCTCCGGCGGCTACGTCTCCGCGCCGACGGGTGCCGCGCCCGAGGCGCACGCCACGCCCGTGCCGAAGCCGAACGCCGACCGCGCGTTCACCGCGGCCGCCTGCATCGGCTGCGGCGCCTGCGTGGCGGCGTGCCCGAACGGGAGCGCGTCGCTCTTCCTCGGAGCGAAGATCACGCACCTCGGCGAGCTGCCGCAGGGGCAGCCGGAGCGCTCCGACCGCGTGATCCGCATGGTGAAGACGCACGACGCCGAGGGCTTCGGCGGCTGCACCAACACCGGCGAGTGCGCGGTGGCGTGCCCCAAGGAGATCCCCCTCGACGTGATCTCCCAGCTGAACCGGGACTACCTCGCCGCCACGACCCACCGCCGCTGATCCCCGCGGGCCCACACCCCGCGGTAGCGCACCGCGAACGCGAGCAGGACGAGCACCGCGGCGCTGCCGTCGGTGACGAGCGTCGGGAGCACCCCCGCCGGTCCGTACAGGTCGATCGACGCCTGCAGCACGGCCGGCGGGACGAGCCCGGCGACCACGCCGGCCGCCTGCGTCACGTGAGGAGGTCTTCGAGCTCGGGATCGAGGTCATCCTGGACGGGCTGGCCGCGCGTGTGTCCCCCGGCCCCTATCAGCACTATGGATCCGTACTGCTGATTTGACGGCCCGCAGATCGCGTTGTGGCTCCATAACGCGCCCCGATCTTTGGTAGCGAGCATCTCCCCGCCGCTCTGGGGCATCACGCCGCCGGGTCGGACCAGTACTTCCGCAGCGAGTCCAGGTCGGCGCGGTTGTTGCCGGTGGGACGGGTCAGGGCGATGTTGCCGGTGCAGCCCGAGGAGTCCTGGTCGAAGTACAGGCGGGGCACGCCCTCGCGGTCGACGAAGCGCACGCGGACGCCCTCCCCGCGATCCTTCTCGGGTGGGGGGATCCCGGCGCGGGTCTCGGGCTGGTCGCCGACGTAGCGCCACCGCACCGACACCACGGTGCCGGCCCGGGCGTCCTGGCCGGCGAGGACGGCCTGGCGCTGGTCGCGCATCGCGTCGGGCGTGACCATCCGGGAGAAGACGGCGGTGCGCCCGTCGCCGAGGTCGCAGGCCACGCTCTCGGCCACGCCGGCGGCCGGGTCGCGCTGCTCGCACGAGGTCGCGGGCCCGGTCAGGAACGGCTCGGCGAGGGTGCGCAGGTCCGGGTCCTGGAACACGGCGGGTGGCGCGGGCCGCTCCGCCGTGGGGGCAGCGGTCGGTTCGGCCCCGGTGGGGTCGGTCGGCGGGGCCGCCGGGGGCGTCGCCAGCCCGGGAGGCGCCGCGACGGGGCCGAGCGGGGTGCCGCCGGTGGCCGACCCCGCCGTCAGCGAGAGCGTGCCGACGACCGAGGCGACGATCGTGCCGGCGACGAGGAGCGCGGCGAGCAGCACGAGCAGCGCGGGTGGTCGGGCGCCGCCCGGCGCGAGTGCACGCCGCGTGGCGGCCATCGCGTCGCCGCCCGCGGCGCGTCCGTGCGCCTCGCGGTCCACGCGGGCACTCTAATGTCTCCAGGCCCCTTGCTGCGTGAATCGCGTCACGATGGGGAACGTGCAGAGACAGCCCGGCACACCGCGCGCGGCCGGTCGTCGTAGGCTCCGGCGAGATCCAGACGTCTCGACGCCGTGGCCTGGAACGCGGGCGGCGTCGTACCGCACAGAACTAAGGAACCTGACGTGTCATCCACCACAGACGCGTCCGTCGGCCGGGCGCAGATCACGGCACGGACGCTTCGCACGGACCGGTGGTGGCTGCCACCGCTGGCCACCTTCGCGGGGCTCGCCGCATGGGTTCTGTACGCCACCGTGCGTTCGTTCCTGCAGAGCAACTACTTCGTGGCGGAGTACAACTACCTCACGCCGTTCTACTCGCCATGCGTCTCGTACGGGTGCGACCCGCACGCCTCGCACTTCGGGCAGTTCCTCCCCGACGTCTGGTTCCTGCCCTACGCCGCGGTCTCCCTGCCGTTCCTGCTGCTCTTCCGGCTGACCTGCTACTACTACCGGAAGGCGTACTACCGGGCGTTCTGGCTCTCGCCGCCGGCGTGTGCCGTGGCGGAGCCGCACGCGAAGTACACCGGGGAGACCCGCTTCCCGCTGATCATGCAGAACCTGCACCGGTACTTCTTCTACATCGCCGCGATCATCTCGCTGATCAACACCTACGACGCGATCTACGCGCTCGGGAAGGCCGACGGCAGCTTCGGGCTCGGCCTCGGCAACATCATTCTGTTGGTCAACGTCGTGTTCCTGTGGGCGTACACGATCTCGTGCCACTCGTGCCGCAGCATCATCGGCGGCAGGCTGAACCACTTCTCGAGGCACCCGCTGCGCTACAAGCTGTGGGTCCAGGTCTCGAAGCTCAACACCAAGCACATGCAGCTGGCCTGGATCACGCTCGGGACGCTCGCATTCACCGATTTCTACATCATGTCCGTGGCGGCGGGATGGATCCCCGACCTGCGGATCATCAACTGAGGGTGGTGGCAGATGACTGAAGAGATCGAGCGCTACGAGTTCGACGTCGTCGTCATCGGCGCGGGGGGCGCCGGCCTGAGGGCCGCGATCGAGGCGCGCCTGCAGGGCAAGCGCACGGCCATCATCTCGAAGTCGCTCTTCGGCAAGGCGCACACGGTGATGGCCGAGGGCGGCTGCGCGGCGTCGATGGGGAACGTCAACCCCAACGACAACTGGATGGTCCACTACCGCGACACGATGCGGGGCGGCAAGTTCCTGAACAACTGGCGGATGGCCGAGCTGCACGCCAAGGAGGCCCCGGACCGCGTCTGGGAGCTCGAGACCTACGGTGCGCTCTTCGACCGCACCAAGGACGGCAAGATCAGCCAGCGGAACTTCGGCGGGCACACCTACCCGCGGCTCGCGCACGTCGGTGACCGCACCGGCCTGGAGATGATCCGCACGCTGCAGCAGAAGGTCGTGTCGCTGCAGCAGGAGGACTACGCGGAAACCGGCGACTACGAGGCCAACATCCGGGTCTTCCACGAGACCACGATCACCGAGATCTTCAAGGATGACGGCAGGATCGCCGGCTGCTTCGGCTACTACCGCAGCACCGGCACCCTGGTCCGGTTCGACGCCCCGGCGATCGTGCTGGCCACCGGCGGCGTCGGCAAGAGCTACCAGGTGACGTCGAACTCCTGGGAGTACACCGGCGACGGCCACGCGCTCGCCCTCCGCGCGGGCGCCACGCTGATCAACATGGAGTTCCTGCAGTTCCACCCGACGGGCATGGTCTGGCCGCCGTCGGTGAAGGGGATCCTGGTCACGGAGTCGGTGCGCGGCGACGGTGGCGTCCTGCGCAACTCCGAGGGCGAGCGGTTCATGTTCCGGTACGTGCCGGACGTGTTCCGGGAGCAGTACGCCGAGACCGAGGACGAGGGCGACCGCTGGTACACCGACGCCGACAACAACCGGCGTCCGCCCGAGCTGCTGCCGCGTGACGAGGTCGCGCGCGCGATCAACTCCGAGGTCAAGGAGGGGCGGGGGAGCCCTCACGGCGGCGTGTTCCTCGACATCGCGTCCCGGCTGTCGCCGGAGGAGATCCAGAAGCGGCTGCCGTCGATGCACCACCAGTTCAAGGAGCTGGCCGACGTCGACATCACCAAGGAGCCGATGGAGGTCGGCCCCACCTGCCACTACGTGATGGGTGGCGTCGAGGTCGACCCGGCCACGGCGATGTCGAAGGTGCCGGGGCTGTTCGCCGCGGGTGAGGTCGCGGGTGGCATGCACGGCTCCAACCGGCTCGGCGGCAACTCGCTGTCGGACCTGCTGGTGTTCGGCCGCCGCGCCGGCTCGGGCGCCGCCGGGTACGTCGACTCGCTCGCCGGGGTGCGCCCCGCCGTGCGGATCGACGACGTGACGACGGCCCAGGAGCGTGCGCTGCTGCCGTTCTCCAGCTCCACCGAGGGCGGGGAGAACCCGTTCGTCGTGCAGCTGGAGCTGCAGAAGACGATGAACGAGCTCGTCGGCATCATCCGCAAGGCCGAGGAGATGGAGCAGGCGCTCAAGGCGCTCCAGGAGATCGCGACGAAGGCGCGGACGGTGTCCGTGGAGGGCGGCCGCGCGTTCAACCCGGGCTGGCACCTCGCCCTGGACCTGCGCAACATGCTGCTGGTCTCGCTGTGCGTGGCGAAGGCGGCGCTGGAGCGGCAGGAGAGCCGCGGCGGGCACACCCGCGACGACTTCCCCGTGATGGACTCCGACTGGCGGCACCTGCTGCTCGTGCTGTCGGCGAACGGCGAGGACGACGTGAACCTGGTGCGCCAGGAGCAGGTGCCGATGCGGCCGGAGCTGCTGGATCTGTTCGAGCTGGACGAGCTGAAGAAGTACTACACCGGCGAGGAGCTCGGCGGACACCGCGCCGAGGCAGGGGAGAAGGCATGAGTTACGACGCGCACTTCCGGGTGTGGCGGGGGGACGACGAGAAGGGTGAGCTCGTCGACTACCCGGTGGCGGTGAACGAGGGCGAGGTCGTCCTCGACATCATCCACCGGCTGCAGCAGACCCAGGCCCAGGACCTCGCCGTGCGCTGGAACTGCAAGGCCGGCAAGTGCGGATCGTGCAGCGCGGAGATCAACGGCCGGCCCCGGCTGATGTGCATGACCCGGATGTCGACGTTCACCGAGGACGAGGTCATCACGGTCACGCCGCTGCGGACCTTCCCGGTGATCCGGGACCTCGTCACCGACGTGTCGTTCAACTACACGAAGGCCCGCGAGATCCCCAGCTTCGCGCCCCCGCCGGACCTCGAGCCGGGCGAGTACCGGATGCAGCAGGTCGACGTGGAGCGGAGCCAGGAGTTCCGCAAGTGCATCGAGTGCTACCTGTGCCAGAACACCTGCCACGTGGTGCGCGACCACGAGGAGAACAAGGAGAACTTCGCCGGTCCGCGCTACCTGATGCGCGTGGCGGAGCTCGACATGCACCCCCTCGACGCCGCCGACCGCAAGGAGGCGGCGCAGGAGGAGCACGGCCTCGGCTACTGCAACATCACCAAGTGCTGCACCGAGGTCTGCCCCGAGCACATCAAGATCACCGACAACGCCCTCATCCCGCTCAAGGAGCGGGTGGTGGACCGCAAGTACGACCCGGTGGTCTGGCTGGGCAAGAAGATCTTCAAGCGCGCGGGGGCCTGAGGAGCGCGCCGGGCCGTCGGGCGCGCGCTGCCGGCGGGTTGTGGACAACTCCTGCCGAGCACGCCCGGCGGCCCACCCGTGCTCGCTACTCTGCTCGCATGGGGTCGATGGAGGAGCTCGAAGGGCGTGTCACCGCCCTCGAAGGGCAGATGCGGTCCGTTCGCCAGGACGCTGCGTCGGCCCGCGTGCTGGCCGGAGGCGCGGACCGCGACGTGGCCGCGCTCACCACGCGGATGGACGCGCAGACGCGGTTGATGCAGGCCCTGCGCGAGACGCAGGTCGAGGACCACGCCGCGATCGCCGGGCTGAAGGGCGACGTCGCGGGCCTGAAGGGCGATGTCGCGGATCTGAAGAGAGGGCAGGCCGGCCTCGAACACGGACAGGCCAACCTCGTACGCGGCCAGGAGATCATCATCGACCTCCTGCGGCGGAGGAACGGCGGAGGCCCATCGGCCTCGGCGGAGTGAGAGGCGCGGCGACCCGAGCCCGACTCAGCTCCTGATCGGCAGCGGCTCGACCCGCCCGACCAGGAACACGAGCGCGACGACCCCGATCACCAGGACGCCGCCCATGAGGACGAGCGGGGCGACGAACGAGCCGCTGGCCTCGTAGATGAACCCGATGACGGCGGGCACGGTCGCGCCGCCGATGAGGCCGCCCGCGCGCATCAGGCCGGAGAGCGAGATCGCGTTCGCGGGCGTGGGCGAGATCTCCAGCGGGAGTGAGTAGAGCGCGCCGGTGCAGAAGGCGACCCCGGCCGAGGAGACGCTCAGCAGGACCATGGCGAGCACGGGGCTGGCCGTCAACGCCGCCGCGGCGATCGTCGTTCCCGCGAGCAGCCCGCCGGCGATGGGGACCTTCCGCGCGATCGTGGGGTCGACACCGCGGCGGATCAGGTGGTCGGAGAGCCAGCCGCCGAGCAGGTCGCCGACGATGGCCACCAGGCCCGGTACGGCGCCGAAGATGCCGAGTTCCAGCAGGGTGAACCCGCGCTCCTCGACGAGGTAGGACGGGTACCACGTGATGAAGAAGAAGATCGTGGACGTCCGGCAGAACATCACCACGAGCAGGCCCCACACCGTCCGGTAGCGGAAGAGGTCGAGCCAGCGGACCGCCTCCTGCCCGCCCTCGTGCCCCGGACCGGATCCGGTGACGCCGTGCGCCCCGCCGTCCTCGATGTGCCGCAGCTCCTCCGTGCTCACCTTCGGGTGCTGCCGCGGGCTGCGGTAGAACCACAGCCAGAAGAACGCGAACAGCAGCCCGGCGAGACCGGTGGCGACGAACGACCCGCGCCAGCCGAAGCCGGCGATGAGCGCGGTGACGACGGGGATCGAGATCGCCGCACCGAACTCGGACCCGACCTCGTAGGTCCCGATGGCCAGCGCGCGTTCCCGCCGGGGGAACCAGTGCGAGGTGGCCTTGAGGGCGCACGAGGCCTGGGGTGCCTCCCCGACCGCCATCGCGATCCGCACCGCGAACAGCGACGCCGCGCCGCGCACGAGGGCCGTGGCCGAGGTGAAGATGCACCACGCGACCGCCGATCCGAAGTACAGCAGGCGCGGGCTCCCGAGCTTGTCGACGAGCCAGCCCGAGACCGGGTGCATGAAGATCAGGACGAACGCGTAGGAGCCCAGGATCAGGCCCATCGCGAGGGCGAAATGTCCAGTTCGTCCTGCAGGAACGGAGCCGCGACGCCGAGGTTGGATCGGTCGACCCAGGCGACCATCGCGCCGACGAGGAGGACGATCGGAAGGCGCCACCGGATGTTGCGCCGGAGTGCGGAACGGATTCCCGGGCGAGTCGTGGTGTCGCCGCTGACGTCACTGCTCATGGTGGTTCGGCTCCTCGTCATTCCAGGAATGCGGGCTGCACGTGGTACTCGTGGTCCGGAATTCGAGGGAGCCAGTGCGTGGTCCACCGGTCCTCGATCCCCGCACGCCACTCCTCGGCGCGGGCCCGGAGCTCCGCGACGAGGTCGGGGTGTCGGCCCGCGAGGTTGGTGCGCTCTCCGACGTCGGAGTCGAGGTCGGAGAGGAAGACCGCGTCCTGGGGGCCTTCGTGCTCGACGAGCCGGCCGTTCAGCACGAGCTTCCAGTTCGCGGAGCGGATCGCGGTCTGGTCGCCCTGCTCCCACATGATCGCGTCGTGGGGCGAGCGTTCACCGCGGGCGAGCATCCCCATGATGTCGCGGCCGTCGACGTCGTAGCCGTCCAGCGGGACGTCGGCCGCCGTGAGGAACGTGGGGAAGATGTCCATGGCGGCGGCGGGCCGGTCGATGACCTGGCCGGGCGGGATCTGCTCGGGCCACGAGACGATCCCGGGCACCCGGATCCCGCCTTCGAAGAGGCTGAACTTGTGCCCCTTCAGCGCACCGGCCGAGCCCCCGTAGTACGGCTCATGGCTGCCGTCGAGCCAGTTGCGCACCTCGCGGGAGGGGCCGTTGTCGGTCATGAACAGGCACATCGTGTTCTCGCGCTGCCCCTGGCGGTCGAGCTCGTCGAGGACGAGCCCGACGCCGTCGTCCATCGCGCTGATCATCGCCGCCATGATCTGCCGCTGCCAGGGAAGATCGGGGAAGCGGTCCTTGTAGTGCTGCGGCGCGTGCATCGGGTAGTGCGGGGCGTTGAACGGGACGTAGAGGAAGAACGGGCGGTCGTCGTGCGCGCTCTTCCGCACGAAGTCCACCGCGTTCTCGGCGATGAGCTCGGTCAGGTACCGGCCGTCGCGGTAGACCTCCTCGCCGGCCTGCCACAGGTCGTGGGTTGGCGTGCCGCGCCGACGCTCGCCCTGCACGATCGTCTCTCGCTTGTCCCCGCCGTAGTAGATGTGCGAGTAGTAGTCCACCGACCCGGCGTGGAACCCGAACGTGTCGTCGAACCCGTGGTCCTGCGGCCGGCAGCCGGGCGCCCCGCCGAGGTGCCACTTACCGCTCCAGCCGGTGCGGTAGCCCTCGGCGCGCAGCGCACTCGCGAGGGTGGGCACCTCGGTCCGCAGACCCGGTGTGGTGCGGAAGCCGGAGAGGATGCTGCGGACGCCGGCGTTGCCCGGGTACCTGCCGGTGAGCAGGCTCGCACGCGACGGCGAGCAGACAGGGGAGTTCGAGTACCAGCTGGTCAGGCGTGCCCCCGACGCGGCCAGTGCGTCCAGCCGGGGTGTCCGCACATCGGTGGACCCCATGCACGAGAGGTCGCCGTAGCCCTGGTCGTCGCTGACGAAGACGACCAGGTTCGGTCGGTTGATCTGCACGGCCGGCACGCTAACATCGAATCATACGATGATTCAAGGATTGGTCTAATGGTCGACGTGCACGACCCCCTCTCGCGCGGAGCGCGCCCGCACACGACCCACGCGCACGTCGTGGACCACCTCGGGCTGCGCATCCTGTCCGGTGAGGTGCGGCCGGGAACCGCCCTGCCGGTCGAGGCGGATCTGGCACAGGAGCTCGGCGTGAGCCGCGGTGCGCTGCGCGAGGCGGTCCGGGTCCTCGTCGCCAAGGGCCTGCTCGAGGTCCGGCCGCGGACCGGCACCCGCGTCCGGGCGCGGGAGGACTGGAACTTCCTCGACCGCGACGTCCTGCGGTGGCAGCAGCAGACGGATCAGAACCGGCTCCTGCGGAACCTGACCGAGTTGCGGCACGCGGTCGAGCCCGAGGCGGCGCGGCAGGCCGCCGCTCGCGCAGGCGACGACGAGCTGGCCGAGCTCCGCGAGGCGTACGGCGCGATGGAGGCCGCGGTCGCCGACGCGGACGTCGACCGCTTCAACGCCGCCGACCTCGCCTTCCACCGGGCACTGCTCCGGGCGAGCGGCAACGACCTGTTCGGATCACTTGAGCAGGCGATCGAGGTGTCGCTGCGCGAGAGCTTCATCGCGCTGTCGGCCAAGCCGGGCGCGTCGAAGGCCGTACTCCCGCTGCACCGCGCGGTGCTCGACGCCGTCAGCGCCCGGGACCCAGACCTCGCCGCGGTGGCCGCCCACCGCGTGGTCTACGGCGGTCGCGATTCGGCACCGGTGCTTCCGCCGGCCTCAACCGAGTGAGCGCCGCAGCTCCTCCAGCTTCGCCTTCGCCGCGTCCGCGCGCTCGGCCTCCTGCTCCTCCAGGCTCCGGCCGGCTGCGGTGCCCTCCGCGAGCTCGGTGGCCCCCAGCGAGGTGGCGTAGCGGCCCTCGATCTTGTCGCGGACGTAGTCCAGGCTCGGCACGCCGTGCTCGTCGTAGTCGGGTGCGGGTGGTGCGGGTGGTGCGGGGTCCGGCTCGGTCACGGCGGTTCCTCTCGCTCGGATTCCCTTGCCGCCCACGCTACGCCGGCGACTAACGTGACGGCGTGACGATCTCCGAGCGGCCCTACGGGTCGTGGCCCACCCCCATCACGTCCGAGCTGGTCACGGCGGCGGCGGTGCGGTTGGGGGAGGTGCGCGTCGACGGCGCCGACGTGGTGTGGGCCGAGGGCAGGCCGGCCGAGGGGGGTCGCACGCAGCTGGTGCGTCGGGCCCCCGACGGCGCCACCGCCGACCTGCTGCCGGACGGGCGGAACGCGCGCACTGCGGTGCACGAGTACGGCGGCGCGGCGTGGTGGGTGCGCGACGGCGTCGTCTGGTTCGCCGACTGGGCCGACCAGCGGCTGTACCGGCTGGCCCCCGGCGGCGAGCCGGAGCCGATCACGCCGGAGCCCGCGGCGCCGCGGGCGGACCGCTACGCCGACGGTGACGTCGCCCCGGACGGCGCCACGATCGTCTGCGTGCGGGAGCGCCACACCGGGCCGTCCGCCGCGGACGTGCGCAACGAGGTGGTCCGGCTGGCCGCGCACGCCGGGTCGGAGCACACCATGTCGGAGCCGGAGGTGCTCGTGAGCGGCCCGGACTTCGTGGCCGCGCCCCGGCTGAGCCCCGACGGCACCACGCTGGCGTGGCTGCAGTGGGACCACCCGTCGATGCCGTGGGACGACACGCAGCTCGTCGTGCGCGACCTGGAGTCCGGCGAGGAGACGGTGGTGGCCGGCGGGCGGGGGGAGTCGGTCCTGGAGCCCCGCTTCGAGGCGGACGGGTCGCTGCTCTTCCTGTCCGACCGCACGGACTGGTGGAACCTGTACCGGTTCATCCCGGGCGCCGACATCGTCCCCGTCGTGCGCCTCGACGCCGAGATCGGCGAGCCGGCCTGGGTGTTCGGCTCGGCCCGCTACGTCCGGCTCGGCGACGGCCGCGTCGTGTTCGCGCGGTGGCGCGATGGCCGGGACGGGCTCGCGGTCCGCCAGGTCGACGGCACCCTCGTCGACCTGGAGCTGCCGTTCTCGGCGATCGCGGCCGTGCGCGCGGCCGGCCCGGAGGCGGTGGTCGTGGTGGCGGGCAGCCCCACCGCCGAGCTCGGCGTGCACCGGGTCGACGTCACCACCTGCGCGGTCGAGACCCTGCGGCCGCCGCGGGACCTCGGCCTGGAGCCGGCGCAGATCTCGGTGCCCGAGCACATCACGTTCGACTCGGTGGACGGCTCCGGCGAGCGCCGGCGGGCGCACGCGCAGTTCTACGCGCCGGCGTCGGCCGGCTCGTGCGGCCCGGAGAACGAGCTCCCGCCGCTGCTGGTGCAGATCCACGGCGGGCCAACCGGGGCCGCCACGCCGGTGCTGAGCACCAGCGTGCAGTACTGGACCAGCCGCGGGTTCGCCGTCGTCGACGTGAACTACGGCGGCTCCACCGGGTACGGCCGCGCCTACCGGGAGGAACTGCTGGGGGAGTGGGGCGTCATCGACGTGGCCGACTGCCTCGCGGCCGCCCGGCGGCTCGCCGCGCAGCAGCGCGCCGACGGCGAGCGGCTGTGCATCCGGGGTGGCTCGGCGGGCGGGTTCACCACGCTCGCGGCCCTCGCCCGGGAGGACACCCCGTTCGCCGCGGGCGCCGACCACTTCGGCGTCGCCGACCTGGAGGCCCTCGCCGCCGAGACCCACAAGTTCGAGAGCCGCTACCTCGACCGCCTGGTCGGCCCGTACCCGAAGGCCCGCGACGTCTACGTGGAGCGCTCGCCGATCCACCACGTCGAGCGCTTCACGCGGCCCCTGATCGTGCTGCAGGGCGCGGAGGACGAGGTCGTGCCGCCGAACCAGAGCGAGATGATCGTCGACGAGCTGCGCGCCCGCGGCACGCCGGTGGCGTACCTGCTGTTCGAGGGCGAGCAGCACGGGTTCCGCCGGGCGGAGAACATCCGCCGGGCCCTCGACTCGGAGCTCTCGTTCTACGCCCAGGTGCTGGGGTTCGAGCTTCCCGCCGACGAAGGCATCGAGCCCGTCGCGGTGGAGAACCTCGGCCGCTGACCCGCCTGGAGGGTCAGCCTCCCGCGCCCACCTGACCTGCAGCGACGGGAACGGCGGCCGCCGGCTCGGCAGGTGTCTTCCGGGCACGTGAGAGCCGGCGCTCCATGTACTCGGCGAGCTTGCCGAGCGAGTAGTTGATGACGATGAAGATCAGGGCGACCACGAAGTACATCTGGAGCGGGTTCCGCGTCGTCTGAACGATGATCTGGGACTCGCGCAGCAGCTCGGGGTAGCTGATGATGAACCCGAGGGCGGTGTCCTTGAGGATCACCACGAGCTGGCTGATCAGGGCGGGGAGCATCGTGCGGAACGCCTGGGGCAGCAGGATGAGGCGCAGGCCCTGCGAGCGGGTGAGACCGATCGCGGATGCCGCCTCGGCCTGGCCGCGCGGGAGTGAGTTGACACCGGCGCGGATGATCTCACCGATGATCACCATGTTGTACAACGTCAGGCCGATGACGAGGTAGAACAGGGTGTTGGTCTCCCGGCTCGCGCCCGGGAGCTCCACCCCGATCTCCGGCAGGGCACGTGCCGCGAAGAAGATCAGGACGACGACCGGGAGGCCGCGCAGGAGCTCGACCACGCCCACGACGAGCCATCGGTACGAGGGCGCGCTCACGAGTCGGGTGACCGCGATCAGGGTGCCGAGGACCAGCGATGCGATGACCGCGAGCGCCGCAGCGGCCAACGTGTTGCGCAGGCCGAGCCCGATGAGCAGCGCCCACACCTGCGGCATCGCCTCGTTGGTCGGGTCGACCAGCGGGCCCCACTTCTCGGCGGTGAACTGGCCCTGGGCGGCCAGGCGCTGGATGACGACGGCGGCGATGGCCAGCAGGACGAGCGCGGCGACGACCGTGCCGATCAGGGTACGCCTGCGGGCCCGGGGCCCGGGGACGTCGTACAAAGCGCTCATCGAGCGATGGCCACCTTCCGTTCCAGGTAACCGAGCAGCAGACCGGCCGGGATCGTCAGGACGAGGTAGCCGAGTGCCACCCCCGTCAACACGGGAATGGCGGCCTCGCCCAGCGAGCCCGTCAGCTGGACGCCGACGGAGTACAGGTCCCCGCCCACCCCGACAGCACCGACGATCGCGGAGTTTTTGATCATCGCGATGAAGACGTTCCCCAGTGGTGGGACGACCGTGCGGAACGCCTGGGGAAGCACCACCTCGCCCAGGGTCTGGCCGAACGTCAACCCGATCGAGCGGGCCGCCTCGGCCTGACCCGCGCCAACGGAGTTGATGCCGCTGCGCAGCGCCTCACACACGAACGCCGAGGTGTAGAGCGCGAGCCCGACGACCCCGAACCAGAAGAACGGGGCATTGATCGCGATCTCCGGGAGCCCGAACGCGATCATGAACAGCACCACCGAGAGCGGGGTGTTGCGGATCGCGGTCACCCAGCCGGTGCCGACGGCCCGCAGGGGCGGGACGGGGGAGACCCGGAAGCCGGCCATGATCGTGCCGAGCACGAGCGCTCCGATACCGGAGTACAGCGAGATCTGCAGGGTCGTGAGCACTCCCCGCCAGTAGAGCCCGGCGTTCTCCACGAGCACGTCCACCGCGGCGCCACCCCTCTCCGATTGACGGCAGCAGGTCGAACGAGGCCGGGATGCCGACCCGGGACCTCGGCCCGGTCGGCACCCCGACGGTCACGCCTCGATCAGGCGCAGGTGCTGAGCTGCGGCAGGCTGGGCGTGGTCACCTCGGCGATCTGGCCCGCGGTCGACTCCCAGGCCTTGGCGTAGTCGCCGCCCGTCTGGGCCTCCTGCAGCGTCTGGTTGACGAACTCGCAGAACGCGACGTCACCCTTCTTGATGCCGATGCCGTACGGCTCCTTCGTGAACGTGTCACCGGCCAGCTTGAACGCGCCCTCGGAGTCGGCGACGAAGCCGAGCAGGATGACGTTGTCGGTGGTGACGGCGTCGACCTGGTTGGTGCGCAGCGCGTCGGCGCACTTGGAGTAGACGTCGAACAGGGTCAGCTGGCTCTGGTCGACGTACTTCAGGATCTCCTGGGACGGCGTCGACCCGGACACCGAGCAGACCCGCGTGCCCGCTGCGCGCAGCGAGTCGGGCCCGGTCACGGTCGTGTCGTCGCTGCGCACCATCAGCGCCTGCCCGGCCTCGTAGTACGGCCCGGCGAAGCTGACCCGCTCCTTGCGGGCGTCGTTGATGGTGTAGGTGGCCACCACCATGTCGACCCGGTCCTGCTCGATGACCTCCTCGCGGGTGGCCGACGGCGTCTCCACCCACTCGATGCTGTCCTCGGAGATGCCGAGCTTCGACGCGATGATCTTGGCGATCTCGACGTCGAAGCCGGCCGGCTTGCCGTCGAGGCCCTGCAGGCCGAACCCGGGCTGGTCGAACTTGGTGCCGATGGTGATGGAGCCCTGCGAGGCGAGGGTCGCCATCGTCGTGCCCTCTTGGAACGCCGGGGCCGCGTCCGTGCCCCCGCCGGCGGTGTCGGAGCTCTCGCCACCACCGCCACAAGCCGTCATGGTGAGGGCCGCCACCGCGGCGACCGCGGTGACGGTGAGCTGGCGTAGTCGCATGAACACTCCCGGAGTCGGTGAGATCAGTGGGTGAGGATCTTGCCAAGGAAGTCCTTGGCGCGATCCGATCGGGGTTTGGTGAAGAACTCGTCCGGCACGGCGTCCTCGACGATCTCGCCGTCGGCCATGAACACGACGCGGTTGGCCGCACGCCGGGCGAAGCCCATCTCGTGAGTGATCACGAGCATCGTCATGCCCTCCTTCGCCAGGGTGATCATCACGTCGAGGACCTCCTGGACCATCTCGGGGTCCAGGGCCGACGTGGGCTCGTCGAACAGCATGACCTTGGGCTTCATGGCGAGGGCGCGGGCGATCGCGGCGCGCTGCTGCTGCCCACCGGACAGCTGGGCCGGGTACTTGTCCTTCTGGTTGGCGATGCCGACGCGTTCGAGCAGCGCCAGGCCGGCCTTCTCGGCCTCACCCTTCGCCATCCTGCGCACCTTGAGCGGGCCGAGCGTGACGTTCTCGAGGATCGTCTTGTGCGCGAACAGGTTGAAGCTCTGGAACACCATGCCGACGTCGGCGCGCAGCCCGGCGAGGGCCTTGCCCTCCGCGGGCAGCGCCTTCCCGTCGACCTCGATCGTGCCGCTGTCGATCGGCTCGAGTCGGTTGATCGTGCGGCAGAGCGTGGACTTGCCGGACCCGGACGGGCCGAGCACCACGACGACCTGGCCGGCCGCGACCTCCAGGTCGATGTCGCGCAGGACGTGCAGCTCGCCGAAGTGCTTGTCGACGGACGCCATCCGGATCATGGGAGTGTCGGTCACGATGCAGTGCCTCCGGGCATGGCGGGACGCTAGGGCGCGGTGATGTGTCCAGTCCAGCACCTTGAGCAAGCCATAGGGTTGCGCTCCGATAACGCTCTTGGGCTCGGGGAGGATGGAGAACGTGCACATCCTGCTGGTCGAGGACGACGACCGGGTGGCGGCCGCGTTGCGTCCCGCCCTGCACCGCCACGGGATGACGACGACCCGGCTGGCCACGGGGCGGGCCGCGCCGGACCACCTGGCCGACGTCGACGTGGTGCTGCTCGACCTCGGACTGCCCGACGTCGACGGGGTCGACGTGTGCCGGGCGATCCGGGAGCGGAGCGACGTGCCGGTGATCGTCGTGTCGGCCCGGGGCGAGGTGGACGACCGCATCCTGGGCCTGCACTCCGGTGCCGACGACTACCTCGTGAAGCCCTACGACATCGGTGAGCTCGTCGCCCGCGTGCACGCGGTGTACCGGCGTCGCAGGCTCGCGACCCCGGCCGGCCCGGAGGACGTGGTCGAGGTCGGTGCCGTGCGGGTCGACCTGCACACGCACGAGGTCACCGTCGGCGGCCGGGCGGTCAACCTGACCCGCAAGGAGTTCCAGGTGCTCGCCCTGCTCGCCACCACGGGCGGCGCGGTGTGCACCCGCAGCCGCATCGTCGCCGAGGTGTGGGGCCGGTCGTGGGCCGGCGCCAACCGCACGCTCGACGTGCACGTGGCCACGTTGCGCACCAAGCTCGGCAACCCGGAGTACGTGCAGACCGTCCGCGGCGTGGGGTACCGGCTCGGCGGCCCGGCCGCCGGCCCGGCCCCGGAGTAGGCCCGGTCATGGCCGCCCGCCTGCTGGTGATCGTGCTGTTCCTGGTGGGGCTGCTCGCCGCCGGGCTCGGCGTGCCGCTGGCGCTGTCCTACGCGCAGGCCCGCCAGCTCGCGATGTTCACCGACCGCCTCACCGACACGATCTTCTACGCCTCCGTCGCCGAGCGGCCGATCAGGCAGGCCGACACCACGGGACTCGCGGTCGAGCTCGAGCGTTACGAGGAGGTCTACGGCGTCGCGGTCCTCGTGCTCGACGAGGACGGTGCGTTGCTGGCGACCTCGCGGCAGCCCCCGCCGACCCTCGACGCGAACGCGCAGGAGCGGGTGGAGCTCGCGCTCGCCAACCGCCGCTCCGAGGTCTACCCGCTGCTCCTGCCGTGGGACGAGCGCCCGCTGGTGCTCGCCGAGCCGGTGCTGGTGGACACCGAGGTGCGCGGCGTGGCCGTCACGATCTCGCCGACCGACACGCTGCGCGCCGAGGAGCTGCGGGTGTGGTCGCTGGTCGTCGCGGCCGGCCTGGCCGCGCTGGCGCTCGGCGTCGTCGTCGCGCTGCCGATCGTCCGTTGGATCCTGCGCCCGGTCCGGCGCCTCGACGAGGGCACCGGCCGCGTCGCCGCCGCCGTGCTGGCCGGGGCCGACCCGGAACCGGTGGCCGACGGGTCGGGGCCCCCGGAGCTGCGGCAGCTGTCGGTCTCGTTCGACCGGATGACCGAGACCGTGGCGCAGGCCTACGGCGCCCAGCGCGCGTTCGTCGCCGATGCGAGCCACCAGCTGCGCAACCCGCTCACGGCGCTGCGGCTGCGCCTGTCCAACCTCGACGGGCACGTCGACTCCGTCGCGGCCGAGGACCACGCGGCCGCGCTGGAGGAGGCCGAGCGGCTGTCCATGCTGCTCGACGGGCTGCTGGCGCTCGCGAGGGCCGAGCGCACCACCCCACCCGTCGTCGCGGACGTCGACGCCGGCGTGGAGGACCGCCTCGACGCGTGGCGTCCGCTCGCCGAGCACATGGACCTGGAGCTGGTGCGCGGCGGCCCGGCCGGCCTGCAGGTGGTGGCGCCGGAGGGTGCGATCGAGACCGTGCTGGACGCCGTGCTGGACAACGCGGTCAAGTTCGCCCCGCCGGGCAGCGCGGTCACCGTGCGCACGGCCTCCGTCGACGGGCGGGTGGAGATCGCGGTGCGTGACGCCGGGCCCGGGATGGCCCCCGAGGAGCTCGAACGCGCCACCGGGCGGTTCTGGCGCAGCCCGGGCCAGAGCAACACCGAGGGTTCGGGTCTCGGGCTCGCGATCGCCGCCCGCACGCTGGAGGTCTCGGGCGGCGAGCTGGTGCTCGAGCTGCCTTCGGGTGGTGGCCTGCAGGTGGTGGCGAGGTTCCCCCGGCCCGCCGAGGAGGAGGGTGGCGAGGACCCCGAGTTGCAGCAAGGTGGCTTTACTGCAACGGAGCCGCAGTAAAGCCACCTTGCTGCAACCGCCGGGGGAGTGCCGCGCGCAGGACGCCCGCGAGCGCCGCGGCGGTGCCCAGCAGCAGGACGCCGAGGACGGCGAGCGTGAGGGCGTCGGGTGCGAGCAGCGGCTGCCCGCGCAGCGCCTGCCAGGTGATCAGCAGGACGAGGCCGGCGTAGGCGGCCGCGACGATCCGGACGATGTGCACGCGGGCGGTCACGTCGAGCCGGCCCGGCTCCGACGCCGCGAGGCCTGCGGCGAGGAGCGGCAGCAGTTGCAGGGCGTGCATGCCGGCGAAGTGGCCGATGCGCAGGTCGCCGCCGGTGGTGCTCCAGCCGACGAGGAACAGGCCGGGCCCGCCGTCCGGCACGCCCACGGCGTGGCCGCCGTTCGCCGTCATGAGGAACCCCACCGACATGCCGAGCAGACTGACGAGCAACCCGAGCCGCACCGCCGACGCCGTGACCCGGTCGCCGGTCCGCTCGCGCAGGAACCGCAGGGCGATGGCCACCGTCACCAGGTAGAGCAGGGTGATCGTCGCGCCCATGATCGCGAACAGCACCGCGTCGAAGGCGGTGTCGTCGTTGAAGTGGCTGCGCACGCCGCGGGCGGCCTGACCCACGATGATCAGCTGTTCGAGCCCGAAGCCGGCGACGATCAACCAACCGGTGCGGCGCAGGCCGCCCCCGGGCAGCCGGGAGAGCATCCACGCCAGCGCGGCGGCGAACAGCATGATCGAGAGGGAGAACTTGAGGGGTTTGAGCCAGAGCGGGGCACCGAGCAGCACGCGCTGGTCGACGAGAGCGAGGACCACCGTCAGGACCGAGAGAGCCGCCATCGTGATCGTCAGGCCGTAGAGGCCGGGATGCCCGCGCCGGGCGTCCGCGAGAACCGTCCGCATCACCACTCCTGACTGACAGTGTTAGTCTTTGCGAGCGGCGCCAGTATTGCGGCGCCTACCTAACAGTGTCAAGGAGAACTGTCGGTGTCAGTTGAAGGTTCGGTGCGGGAGCGGCGGCGGGCCGAGACCGTGCAGGAGATCAAGGCGGCCGCGCTCGAGCAGCTGGCCGAGGGCGGCCCCGGCGGCCTGTCGCTGCGGGGCGTCGCGCGGGCGGTCGGGATGACGGTGCAGTCGCTGTACCACTACTTCGACAGCCGCGACGAGCTGCTCACCGCGCTGGTGATCGACGGCCACCGGGAGCTGGCCGCCGCCGTCGCCGATGCCACCGAGGCCACCCGCGGCCGGCCACAGCCGGAACGGTTGTTCGCGGCCTCCAACGCCTACCGGCGCTGGGCCCTCGCGAACCGCCCGGCGTTCCTGCTGCTCTACGGCACCCCGGTGCCCGGGTACGAGCCGCCACCGCGCGAGCAGGTGATCGGCGCGGCGGTCAGCCTGGCCGAGCCGTTCCTCGACGTCGTGTTCGACGGCTGGACCGCCGAGCAGCTCGCCGGGGTGCCCCTGCAGCCGGGCGCGGAGCGGCTCGCGGAGGCGGACCCGACCAAGGTGCCGTTGCCGCCCGGTGCGCTGGCCCTGTTCTACGAGCTGCGCGCCCAGATGCACGGGCTCGTGATGCTCGAGCTGGTCGGCCACCTGGCCCCGATGAACGACCACGGTGAGGACCTGTTCCGCGGAATGATCAGCCGTTCGGCCGCGGAGCTGGCGGCGTTGCGCGCCAGTTGCTGATCACGGGTCCTTCTCGCCGCGGAAGAAGCGCTCCGCGCCGGGGTGCAGCGGCACCGGCTGCGTCCCGATCGCGGCCCGCAGGTCGATCGTGAGCGCCGCCGGGCTCACGGCAGCCAGCTGCTCCTGGGCCGCGAAGAGGCCCGTCACCAGCGCGTTCGCCACGTCGTCCGGCATCTCCGCCCGGACGATCAGGAAGTTGCGCACGAGGAGCGTGGTGATCGGTCCGGGAATGCCGTAGGTCTGGGCGGGCACGGTGCCCGCGGCGTACTCCGGGTACGTGGCCCGCACCGGGACGATCAGGTCCTCGAGGTTCAGCAGGCGGATCGGCAGCGTCTGCGCGAGCGTGGTGACGCCGCGCGTGGGCAGGCCGCCGGACCAGAAGAACGCGTCGATCTCGCCCTCCTCCACGGCGGCGACCGAATCGTTGATGCCGAGCCGCATCGCCTGGAAGTCCGTGGCCGGGGAGAGCCCGGCCACGGCGAGCAGCCGTTCGGCGATCACCTGCACGCCCGAGTCCGGTGCGCCGACGGACACGCGGGCGCCACGCAGATCGGCGAGCTGCCTGGCCGGCGACGACGCGGGCACCACGACGTGGACCACGTCGTCGTAGATGCGGGCGAGCGCCCGCAGCGACCGCGGATCGTCCGCGGGCACGCGGGGGAGCCGGTCGGCCGCCGTGTCGACCTGGCTGAACACCACGTCGGCCGCGCGGGCGGCGAGCCGGTCGAGGTTGTCCACCGACCCCGCCGTGGCCAGGACGGCCGGGCGGGCGTCGAGATCGAGCTGCGCGCGCCACGCGTCGGCGAGCGAGTTGCCGAGGTTGTAGTAGACGCCCTGGGTGCCGCCGGTCGCGAGGGTGAGCCGGACGCCCGCGAACCGCGAGGAACAGCCCGACACCCCGATCATGCCGAGCGCGGCGGCGCCGGACAGCAGGCCCCGGAGGACCGTGCGGCGATCCGGTGCGCTCCTCGGCATGGCCGGCATCCTGCCGTGCCGAGCCGGTGCGGTCGACCGGGCGGTCACGGCCTACCCTCGAACCCGTGACCCGCAGCTACACCATCCGCACCTACGGGTGTCAGATGAACGTGCACGACTCCGAGCGGATGGCCGGGCTGCTCGAGGCGGCGGGCTACGAGCGGTCGGCATCCGACGAGGCGGACGTCGTCGTGTTCAACACCTGCGCGGTGCGGGAGAACGCCGACAACCGCCTCTACGGCAACCTCGGCCACCTGCGGCCGGTCAAGGCCGGGCGGCCCGGCATGCAGATCGCCGTCGGGGGCTGCCTCGCGCAGAAGGACCGCGACACGATCGTCCGGAAGGCACCGTGGGTGGACGTCGTGTTCGGCACCCACAACGTGCACGCGCTGCCGGTGCTGCTGGAGCGGGCCCGGCACAACGACGCCGCCCAGGTGGAGATCGCCGAGTCCCTCGAGGTGTTCCCCTCCACGCTGCCCGCGCGCCGCGAGTCGGCCTACGCGGGCTGGGTGTCGATCTCGGTGGGCTGCAACAACACCTGCACGTTCTGCATCGTCCCGTCGCTGCGCGGCAAGGAGCGCGACCGCAGGCCCGGCGACGTGCTCGCCGAGGTGCAGGCCCTCGCCGCCGACGGCGTGCTGGAGGTGACGCTGCTCGGGCAGAACGTCAACTCCTACGGCGTCGAGTTCGGCGACCGCGGCGCGTTCGGGAAGCTGCTGCGGGCCTGCGGCGACGTCGAGGGGCTCGAACGCGTGCGGTTCACCTCGCCCCACCCGCGGGACTTCACCTCCGACGTGATCGCCGCGATGGCCGAGACGCCGAACGTCTGCCCGCAGCTGCACATGCCGCTGCAGTCCGGCTCCGACGACGTGCTGCGCCGGATGCGCCGCTCCTACCGCTCGTCGCGGTACCTCGCGATCCTCGACGAGGTGCGGGCCGCCCTGCCCGACGCCGCGATCTCCACCGACATCATCGTCGGCTTCCCCGGCGAGACGGAGGAGGACTTCCGGGCCACCCTCGACGTGGTCGAGAAGGCCCGGTTCGCGCAGGCGTTCACGTTCCAGTACTCGCCGCGCCCCGGCACCCCGGCCGCGGCGCTGCCCGACCAGCTCCCCAAGGCCGTCGTCCAGGAGCGCTACGAGCGGCTCGTCGCGCTGCAGGAGGAGATCTCCTGGCAGCAGAACCGCGCCCTGGAGGGCCGGGTCGTCGAGGTGCTGGTCTCCACGGGGGAGGGGCGCAAGGACGGCGCCACCCGCCGGATGAGCGGCCGGGCCCGCGACGGGCGGCTCGTGCACTTCGCCCCGGGAGACCTGCCCATCCGGCCCGGCGACGTGGTGGAGGTGGCGGTCGGGTACGGCGCGCCGCACCACCTGGTGGCCGACGGCCCGGTTCGCACCCACCGGCGCACGCGGGCGGGCGACGTCCACGAGTCCGGCACCCGCCCCGGTGGCGCCGCCACCGGTCTCGGCCTGCCGGGCTTCGGTGCGCCCCCTGCCCAGCCCGCGGCGGCCACGCCCGCCTGCGGAGCGCACGCGTGAGCGACGAAGGAGACGAACGCAAGGTGCCCGAGGAGCTCGCCGCGCTCGACGCCGAACTGCGCCGCGCCGAGCGGCGCGCCGAACACCGCATCGACCCCGGCCCGTCGGCGCTCGTGGTCGCCGTGGCGATGCTCGTGCTGATCGGGTCGCTGATGCTGCCGTGGACCGGCTCGGTGCAGGGCTGGGAGGTGCTCGCAGGCCTCGCCGCGCTCGGCCTGCTCCCGCCGCTGTTCGCCGGGACGTCACTCGTGTTCGGCCTGGTCTGCTCCGCGCTCGCCCTCGCCACGCGCTGGTTCGGCCTGGCCTGGCTCGCCGCCGTCGGCTGCGGGTTCTCCGTGGTGACGGGGGTGTGGGCGATCTGGTCGCGGCAGGTCGCGGTGCCCGGTGGCGCCACCGGCCCCGGACTCGGCCTGGTGGTGGCGGTGCTCGCCGTGCTGGTGCTCGCGGCCACCTGGGTGCGGATCGCCACCCGCCGCTGAGCGGGCCCTGGGCCGCTCACACACCAACATGCGCGCTGGCACACCAACTGCAGTTGGTGTGCCAGCACCGAAGTTGGTGTGTGAGCGGGGGGTCAGCGCTGCTGGACCGCCTGCTCCGCCGTCGCCAGCCACTCGCGCCACTGCTCGGCCTGGCTCGTGGCCTGCTCGGCCCGGCGCGTGTCGCCCGCCGCGCGGGCCTTCTCGGCCTGGGCCTCGAACTGGGCCACCCGCTCGCGGAACTGCGCCACGCGCGCCTCGGCCTCCGGGTCGGTGCGGCGCCACTGCCGGTCGGCCGCCTCCCGGACCCTCTCCTCGACGACCCGCAGCCGGGCCTCGAGCGGCCGGATGTCGTCGCGGGGAACCTTGCCGATCTCCTCCCAGCGCTCCTGGATCGTGCGCAGCGCCGCCCGCGCGGCCGCCGGGTCCGAGCTGTCGATCTTCTCGGCCTCCACGAGCAGCGCCTTCTTGGCGTCGGCGTTGGCGGCGAACTCGGCGTCGCGCTCGGCGAACGTGTCGGACCGGCGCGCGAAGAACGCGTCCTGAGCGGTGCGGAAGCGCTGCCACAGCGCGTCGTCGGCGTCCTTCTGCGCCCGCCCGGACGCCTTCCACTCGGCCATCAGGTCGCGGAACCGGGCGGCCGTGGGCCCCCAGTCGTCGGAGTCGGCGATCTTCTCGGCCTCGAGGGCCAACTCCTCCTTGCGGGCCTTGGCCGCCCCGCGCTGGCGGTCGAGATCGGCGAAGTGGGAGCCGCGACGGCGGTTGAACGACTCGCGCGCCTTCGAGAACCGCTTCCACAGCAGCTCGTCGGTCTTGCGGTCGATGCCGCGGACGGTGCGCCACTCGTCGAGGATCGACTTGAACCGGTCACCCGCCTGCTTCCACTGCGTGGCGTCGACGGCGAGCGTCTCCGCCTCGGCCGCGAGGGCCTCCTTGCGCGCGACGGCCGCGCTGCGCTGCGCGTCGCGGGCCGAGCGGGCGGCACCGACGGCGGTCTCGGCGTCGGCCACCAGCGCGTCGAGGCGGGTGTGCAGGCCGACGACGTCGCCGACGACGGTGGCCTCGTCCAGCCCGTCCCGCAGGCTCTTCGCGCTGCTCAACGTGTGCTTCGCGTCGCCGCCGCCCGTCGCGAGCCTGCTGGCGAGCAGCTCGACCTCGGTGAGCATGTCGTCGAACCGGCGGGCGAAATGGGCGAGCCCCTCCTCGGGTGCGCCCGCCTGCCACGACCCGACGACCCGCTCACCGTCGGCGGTGCGGACGTAGATGGTGCCCTCGGCGTCCACGCGGCCCCAGCGGCCGGGGTCCGGGCTCGCCTGGGCGACGGTGGCGTGCACCACCGGCTCGGCGGCCGGCGGCACGGCTTCGGGACTCACCGCGGGCGGTGGCGCCGGGCGAGGGGGCGGTGCCGGGCGGGGCGGCGCGGGCCGCGCAGCCGGCGGTCCCGGGACCGGGCGCGGGCCGGGCGGCGGGGCCGGTCGGGGCTGTGAGGCCGGGGGCGCCGGGGCCGGTGCCGGGGGAGCCTGGGCCGGGGGAGCAGGGACCGGGGGAGCCGCCGCGGGTTCGGCTGCCGCGTCGGTCGTGGTGGCCTCGAGCGGCGGGCCGCCGGGCAGCGGCCCCGGAGCCGGCTCCGTGACCGGGGCGGTGCCCTCCGGGTTCGGACGGACCTGACGGGCCTGACGGACCTGCTCGACCGGGTGAACCGGGCCGTCCGCGGCGAAGGCGGGCGCGGTGGCCGCGGCCTCCACGTCGGCGCCGGGTTCGGCCCCGGCTCCCGCACCGCGGGCCGCCGGGTGTGCGACCTGCTGCTGATCCGGCGTCCGGTCCTCCACCGGCTCCGGCGTTCCGCTCCCCTGATGCTCCGACACGGTCGTCCTCCTCGCTCCGGCCCGCCGCGGGCGGCGGGCGCCCCGTCCGGGGACGGGGCCGTGCACATCGGCCGTGGCCGGTTCCGCGAAACCGGTGGCCGATCGCGATTCAAACAGCTCTGCGGGCCGACCGGAACAGCCCGGACGGGCGCTGAACCCCGGATTGCCCGTCGGTGTCGCCCGAGAGACGCCGAGATGTGCCGCTTACGCTGCGCTCCGTGCTCAACCGGCTGATCGCCGTCGTCGGCCCCACCGCGACCGGCAAGTCCGACCTCGGGGTGGCGCTGGCCCGCGCCCTGGACGGCGAGGTGGTCAACGCCGACGCGATGCAGCTCTACCGCGGGATGAACGTCGGAACGGCCAAGCTCACACCGTTCGAGCGGGCCGGCGTGCCGCACCACCTGCTGGACGTCCTCGACGTCACCGACACGGCCGCCGTGGCCGCCTACCAGCGGGAGGCGCGCGCCGTCGTCGAACGGCTGCTCGCGGTGGGCCGCACACCGGTGCTGGTGGGCGGTTCCGGGCTGTACGTGCAGGCGGTCGTCGACGACCTGGAGTTCCCCGGCACCGACCCCGCGCTGCGTGCCGAACTGGAGTCCGAGCTGGCCGAGCGCGGGCCCGCGGCGCTGCACACCCGCCTCGCCGCGGTCGACCCGGCCGCGGCCGAGGCGGTGCTGCCGTCGAACGGCCGCCGGATCGTGCGGGCCCTCGAGGTGGTCGCGCTGACCGGGAAGCCGTTCCCGGCCCGGCTGCCCACGGCGGGGACGCCCCGCTACGACGCCGTGCTGCTCGGGATCGACCGCCCGACCGCCGATCTCGACCAGCGCGTGGCCCGCCGGGTGGCCCGCATGTTCGCCGGGGGCCTCGTCGACGAGACGCGCGGGCTGCTCACCCGCGGGCTGCGCGAGGGCCGCACGGCGTCGCGGGCGCTCGGCTACCAGCAGGTGGTGGCCGCGCTGGACGGAGCGGGTGATCTCGCCGCGGCGGCCGCCGACACGGTGGTGGCCACGCGCCGGTTCGTCCGCCGCCAGCGCTCCTGGTTCCGGCGCGACCGGCGCATCCACTGGCTGGACGGCGCCGGCCCCGATCCGATCGACACCGCTCTGCGGTGCCTAGGAGCGCCCTGAACATGACACCACCTGGACGCCGCTCGCTACGGCCGGAGTTGTTCAGGACCCTCCTGGGGCGCCACGTAGGCTCGTGACGTGGTGCGATTCAGCAAGGGGCACGGCACGGAGAACGACTTCGTGCTGCTCCCGGACCCCGACGGCGAGCTCGACCTGACGCCCGCCCGGGTCGCCGCGCTGTGCGACCGCCGCCGCGGCCTCGGGGCCGACGGTGTCCTGCGCGTCGTGCGCTGGGCCGCGCTCGGTGCCGGGCCGGCGCCCGAGCCCGGCGTCGAGTGGTTCATGGACTACCGCAACGCCGACGGCAGCATCGCCGAGATGTGCGGCAACGGCGTCCGCGTCTACGCCCGCTACCTCGAGCACCTCGGCTGGTTCCCGGGCGACGAGCTGCGGCTGGGCACGCGCGCCGGGGTGCGCACCGTGCGCGTGGCCGGCGAGGAGATCTCCGTCGACATGGGCCCGGCCGCGGTCGGCCGGGAGGGCACGGCCAGCGTGGACGGCCAGGCGTTCGCCGGCGTGGCCGTCGACGTCGGCAACCCGCACCTCGCCTGCGTCACCGACGTGCCGTTGCAGGGCCTCGACCTCGCCCGCCCACCCGGCCACGACCCCGCCCTGTTCCCGCACGGGGTGAACGTCGAGTTCGTCAGCCCCCTGGAGGGCGACGAGGTCGCCATGCGGGTGCACGAGCGCGGGGTGGGGGAGACCCGCTCGTGCGGCACCGGCACGGTGGCCGCCGTCGTCGCGGTGCTGCGGCACGCCGGGCGGGACACCGGCACGGTCGGCGTGCAGGTGCCCGGCGGCCGGCTGCGCGTCACCGTGGGGGCGGGCACCACGGTCCTGCACGGTCCCGCCGTGCTCGTGGCCCACGGCGAGCTGACGCCGACGTGGTGGGCTCAGGCCTGAACGGCCGCCGGGAGGTCGCGCAGGTGCCGTAGCGGTGAGGCGAGTACCCACACCGGGGAGAGCACCATGCCCACGGCCGTGACCAGCAGTGTCGCCCGCAACCCGAGCAGCTCGCCGAGCGCGCCGCCGAGCAGGCCGCCGAGGGGGATCGTGCCCCAGACGAGGAACCGGATGCTCGCGTTCATCCGGCCCAACAGGTGGTCCGGGGTGACGGCCTGGCGGAAGCTCACCTGCGCGACGTTGTAGACCACCCCGCCGTACGCGATGGCCCCGGTGCCGAGCGCGAACCACGCGAGCCCCGCGCCGGGCGCCGTCAGCGGGAGTACGAGCGCGATCGGTCCGGTCACCAGCAGTGAGGTGACGACGGTGCGCCCCTGCCCGAGCCTTCGGATCCACCGGCTCGCGGTGACCGCGCCGAGCAGCCCGGCCGCACTGCCGGCGGCGAGCACCAGCCCGATCACGGCCGGCGGCTGGCCCAGCTCGCGGGCGAGGAACAGCACCGACACGGCGGCGAGCACCCCGCCGAACAGGTTGGCGGTACCGGTGCACAGCGTGATCGGGCGCAGCAGCGGGTGGCCGAGGACGTAGCGCAGTCCCTGGGCCATGTCGGCGCGCATCGAGCGGGCCGGGTCGCGGGCGGGGACCGCCTCCGGGGTGCGCATCCGCAGGAGGAACGCGGCGGAGACGAGGTAGGTGACCGCGTCGAGCAGCACCGCGGCCGCCGCGCCGACCAGCTGCACGAGCCCGCCGCCCAGCGCGGGCCCGGCCGCTTCGGCCGCGGAGCGCGTCGACTCCAGCTTCGCGTTGCCGTCGACGAGCTCGGCGCGCCCGATGACTGCCGGCAGTACGGACTGGTAGCCGACGTCGAAGAACACGGTGGCGACGCCGGCGAGCAGCGCGACGACGATGAGCTGCGCGAACGTCAGCACTCCGAGCACCCACGCCAGCGGGATGCTCGCGAACAGCGCGAACCGCACCAGGTCGGCGGCGACCATCACCGGCCGCCGCCGCACGCGGTCCAGCAGCACCCCGACGGGCAGCCCCACCAGCAGGAATGCGCCGCGCTCCGCGGCCACCAGCAGCCCCATCTCCCAGGGCGACGCGCCGAGCGCAGTGGCCGCGAGCAGCGGCAGCGCGAGGTGGCTGACCATCGTGCCGACCTGGCTGACCGACTCGCCTGCTCAGAGCAGCAGGAAGTCGCGGTGCCGCCACAGCGTCATCCCCCGATCGTGGACAACCGATTGGAAAGCGTCAATCGGTACGGTTCCCGGATGCCCACGCAGCGCAGGCCGGCCACCGAGGCCGAGATCGCCACGCTCGCCTCCGCCGTCCGGCTGCGGATCATCCGGCTGACGTTGCAGGAACCCCTCACGAACGCCCAGATCGCGCACCGGCTGCACCGGGACCCGGCGACGACGCTGCACCACGTCCGGCGGCTCGTCCGGCACGGGTTCCTGGAGGCGCTCCCGGCCCGCCCGGGCCCGCGCGGGTCGACCGAGATCCCGTACCGGGGCACCCGGCTGTCCTGGTCCCTGGAGGGCGGCGAGGGCGACCCCTCACTCGGCGAGGCGCTGCTCGAGGCCTACCTCGACGAGGTCACCGAGGTCGGGGTCGCGGCGCTGGAACAGAGCCGGCTCGCCGTCCGGCTCGCCCCCGCCGAGGCGGCCGCGCTGCGCGCCGAGCTGAACGCGCTGCTCGACCGGTACGCCACCCGCCCGGAGCCGCCGGACGGCGAAGCGGTGGCCGTCTACGTCGCCGTCTACCCGGGTGCGAGCTGATGGCCGGCTGCGTCGTCGTCGGCGGCGGCCCGGCCGGGGTCGTGCTCGGCCTGCTGCTGGCCAGGTGCGGCGTCGACGTCACGGTCCTGGAGAAGCACGCCGACTTCCGACGCGACTTCCGCGGCGACACCGTGCACGCCTCGACGCTCGGGCTGCTCGACGAGCTCGGGCTGGGGGAACGGTTCGCCGCGCTGCCGCACCGGGTGGAACGCCGCGTCGAGATCGTCTTCGACGACGGGCGGGTCGCCCCGAGGTTCGGCCGACTGCCGGGGCGGCACCGGTACATCGCCCTCGTGCCGCAGTGGGACCTCCTCGGCATGCTCGTCGCCGCCGCGCGGGAGTCGCCGCACTTCCGCATCGTGATGTCGGCCGAGGTCGGCGACCTCCTCCGCGAGAACGGTCGCGTCGCCGGCGTCCGCTACACCGACCGCGAGACGGGCACCGCCCACGAGCTGCGCGCGGATCTCGTGGTGGGCTGCGACGGCCGGCACTCCCGGGTGCGGGAGGAGCTCGGCATCGCGCCGCGCGCCCTCGCGGCGCCGTTCGACTGCCTCTACCTCCGCGTGCCGATGCAGGACGGCGACCCGGACGCCGCGCTGGTCCGGTTCTCCGCGCGCGGCGGCGTCATCATGGTCAACCGGAGCACGTACTGGCAGGTGGCCGTCCTGATCGGCAAGGGCGACCCCGACGCCGTCGGGCTGGTCCGGCGCAGCGTCCGGGAGTTGGCGCCGGTGCTCGCCGACCGGGCGGACGCGGTGAGCGCCGCGGACATCGCCCGGCTGGAGGTCCGCCAGGACCGGCTGCGGCGCTGGTGGGCGGCCGGCGCGCTGTGCATCGGCGACGCCGCGCACGCCATGACACCGGTTGCGGGGGTGGGCATCAACCTCGCCGTCCAGGACGCGGTGGCGGCGGCGCGGATCCTCGTGCCGCCGCTCCTGGCCGGCGCGGTGACCGGCCGGGACCTCGCGGCGGTGCAGCGCAGGCGGATCGTGCCCACCGTTCTGACGCAGCTGCTGCAGCGGGAGACCCAGCGCCGCGCGATCGTCACCCCGGCCCGCGACCCCGACGAGGTGCGGCGCCCGCTGCGGGTTCCGCTGCCGCTGCGCGTCCTGCGGCACGTCCCGGGCTTCCTCGACCTGTTCGGCCGGGTCGTGGCGCTCGGCCTGCTGCCGGAGCACCTGACGGGACCGCTCTCCGCCGCGCGACGCACCGGGAATCAGACACGACGCCCGGGGCGTTGACGTGGGAGCATGACTACCACGATGACTGAACCCGCCCTGTCCACCCCCGCCGACGAGCTGCTGCACCCCACCCGGGGTGACTACGAGCTGGAGGAGCGCAGCTCGCTGCGCCGGGTCGCGGGCCTGTCCACCGAGCTCGCCGACGTCACCGAGGTCGAGTACCGGCAGCTGCGCCTGGAGCGTGTCGTGCTCGTCGGGGTCTGGACCGAGGGCACCTCGGAGCAGGCGAGTGCGTCGCTCGCCGAGCTCGCCCGGCTCGCCGAGACCGCGGGCTCGCAGGTGCTCGACGGCCTCGTCCAACGCCGCTCCCGGCCCGACCCGGCCACCTACATCGGTTCCGGCAAGGTCGACGAGCTGCGCGACGCCGTGCAGGACGCGGGCGCCGACACCGTGATCGCCGACGGCGAGCTCTCACCCGGCCAGCTGCGCCAGCTGGAGGAGAAGCTCAAGGTCAAGGTCATCGACCGCACCGCGCTGATCCTCGACATCTTCGCCCAGCACGCCCGCTCCAAGGACGGCAAGGCCCAGGTCGAGCTCGCGCAGCTGTCCTACCTGCTCCCGCGCCTGCGCGGGTGGGGCGAGGCGCTGTCGCGGCAGGTCGGTGGCCGGGCCGCGGGCGGCGTCGGCATCGGCGGCCGCGGCCCCGGTGAGACCAAGATCGAGCTGGACCGGCGCCGCATCCGCAACCGGATGGCCAAGCTGCGCCGCGAGATCTCCGGCATGAAGCAGTCGCGCGAGACCCAGCGCGGGGTGCGCAGGCGCCAGGACGTGCCGTCCGTCGCGATCGTCGGCTACACGAACGCCGGCAAGTCGAGCCTCCTCAACGCCCTCACCGGCGCCGGCGTGCTCGTCGAGAACGCGCTCTTCGCCACCCTCGACCCCACCACCCGCCGCACATCCACCAGCGACGGGCGCACCTACACGATCACCGACACGGTCGGGTTCGTGCGCCACCTCCCACACCAGCTCGTCGAGGCGTTCCGGTCCACGCTGGAGGAGACCGGCGACGCCGACCTGCTGCTGCACGTCGTCGACGCGTCCGACCCGCTCCCGGAGGACCAGATCAAGGCCGTCCGGGAGGTGCTCGTCGAGATCGGCGAGCAGCACGGCTCGATGGGGCGCGAGCTGCTCGTGGTGAACAAGACCGACGCGGCGGGCGACCTGCAGCTGGCCCGCCTGCGGCACCTGCTGCCGGGGGCCGTGTTCGTCTCCGCCCGCAACGGCAACGGCGTCGAGAAGCTGCGGGAGCGGATCGCCGAGCTGCTGCCGACGCCCGAGGTCGAGGTCGACCTGCTGCTGCCGTACCTGCAGGGCTCGCTCGTCGCCCGCGTGCACACCGAGGGCGAGGTGCTGAGCGAGGAGCACACGCCCGAGGGCACCCGGATGCGCGCCCGCGTCGGGGCGGGGCTCGCCACCGCGGTGCTGCCGTACGCGCGGGTCACGCCCGCCGCGCAGAACGGTTCCGGCAGCTGATCGGTCTCCTCGTCGCACTCGCGCTCGGCGGCGCGCCCGTGCCGGAGCCGCTGTGCTCCGTTTCCGACCCCCGGCTCTCCGAGCTCTCCGGGATGGTCGTGCACGACGGCGGCCTGTGGGGGCTGAGCGACGGGGGCAGCAGCGTGCAGGTCCAGCGCATCGACCGCTCGAACTGCGCCGTGATCGACACCCGCACCGCGGACGTGGATCCCTACGACGTCGAGGACCTCGCCGCCGGGCCGGACGGTGCCCTGTGGGCCGCCGACCTCGGGGACAACGAACGTCACCGCGACACCGTGGCGGTCATCGTCCTGCCCGAGCGCGGTGAGCCCCGGCTCCACCGGCTGTCCTACCCCGACGGGCCGCACGACGCCGAGGCCCTGCTGGTCGACGGCCACGGCCGCCCGTTCGTGATCACCAAGGAGGTCGGGCGGCCCGCGGGCCTCTACCGCACGGCCGAGCCACCCGGAGGCGAGGGCCCCACCCCGCTGCTGCCGGTGGGGGAGCTGAACCTGCCCGCGTCGGACACCCTCGGCGGCCCGGTGGGCGGGATCGGAACCCGGGTGATCACCGGCGCGGCCCTGAGCGCCGACGGCACGGTCGCGGCGGTGCGCACGTACACCGACGCGTGGCTCTTCCCGGTCAGCGGCGGCGACCTGGTGGCCGCGTTCAACCAGACCCCCGTCCGCGTCCCGCTGCCCGACGAGCCGCAGGGCGAGGCCATCGCGTTCGACGCCGACGGCGCACTGCTCTCCGGCTCGGAGACCCGGCACGGCGTGCGCGGCGAGATCCGCGCCGTCGCCGACGCCACCGCGCTCGCGGGCGAACCCGTCCCCGTCGCCCCGCTACCGCCTGCCCCGGACGTCGTACCCGATCCCGGGCAGCCGCCCTGGCTGCCCGCCGCCCTGGGCGGCGGTGCGGTGGTTGGGCTGTTGGTGCTGGTCACGGCCGCGGCGTCGCTGCGCGGCCGATCCCGCCGAAGCTGACGCACGGGGCCGCGGCCCGCTCCGCGACTACCGACCTCCGGGGTGGCGTGGGCGGCCGTCCCCGACGTGGGGGCACGCCAGTCCGTGGACGAGACCATCGCTGCCGGGTGTCTACGCCACTGTCATGTGGTCGCGAATCGCCGCACCGACCGACCGCTTGGAGCTGGGTCCTGTCCCGGGGTTCGCGTTCGAGTTGTCCGGGCGGCAGTAGCTCGATGTCGGGCCCGTGGGCCATGCGGGTCGGTTCCGCGGAACGCACCAGGACCCTTGCCGAGGCCGTGGTGGGTGTGGCGGCGGGACCACCGGATGGTCCGCGCGCCCGGCAGGAACGGGCTCGTCGAGGACTGGCGTGCCTGACAGACGGGGACGGCCGCCGACGAAACCCCAGGGTCCGGTGGTGCACCCAACCCGGCCACCCACCCGAGGCGGCGGGTTCGACGAGCCGGAGCGAACGTGCGCGACGCCGGCGGCGGGGGTCGGGGCAGGGGCGGCCGGTCGGGTACGGCGCGCCCGCCGCAGCGGGATCCCCCGGAGAATCGCCCGCACCGCGCAGTGGTGCGACCCGTGATCGATGCGAGCAGCACCCCGCTGCGGCCGTGGCCGCGCTGAGGTACTTCTCGCAGCGCATGATCGGCCCGAGCAGTACCTCAGTGCGGTGGTCGCGACCGTGGCGTACGGCTCGCCGCAGCCGGCCCGCCCGGTGGAGGTTGCCGCGTTCCGCTGAACGCCCCGCGGTCCATCCTGCGGCCGCCATGATCGACGAGTGCGGTCACAGAGCCGCACCGGTGCGGCCTGACAACCGCGTGCGCTGATCAAGCCAGGGCAGCGCCCCCCGCTTCGGCAACACCCTTCCATCCAGCACGGGAATGCGCCGAAGCGGCGATCATGGACTGCGAGGCCCTCAGAGCCTCCGCAGCACCGCCACGACCCGCCCGAGCACCGTGGCATCGTCACCGGGGATCGGGTCGTAGGCCGGGTTGGCCGGCATCAGCCAGACGTGCCCGTCGCGCCGCTTGAACGTCTTGACGGTGGCCTCGCCGTCGATCATCGCGGCGACGATCTCGCCGTTCTCGGCCACCGGCTGCTGCCGGACGACGACCCAGTCGCCGTCGGTGATGGCGGCCTCGATCATCGAGTCGCCGCGGACGTTCAGCAGGAACAGGGTGCCCTCGCCGACGATCTCGCGGGGCAGGGGGAAGACGCTCTCGACGGCCTGCTCGGCGAGGATGGGCCCACCGGCGGCGATGTTGCCCAGCAGGGGGACCATCGCTGGGATCGGGCGCAGGTCGGTGGCGGCGGTGTCGTCCGCCGTGGCGGCAGGGGTGTCGGTGATCTCCTCCGGCCCGCGGACGTCGACGGCACGGGTGCGGTTGGGGTCGCGGCGCAGGTACCCCTTCCGCTCGAGCGCGCGGAGCTGGTGGTGCACCGAGGAGGTGGAGGTGAGGCCGACGGCGTCGCCGATCTCGCGCACGCTCGGTGGGTAGCCGAACCGCTCGACCCAGTCGCGGATCACCTCGAGGACCTTGCGCTGCCGCGGGGTGAGGCCCGCCGGCTCGGCGGGCGGGTCGGGAAACGTGCTCACCTGAGCGGTCTCGCCGGCGTCGCTGCCGGATCCGGTGCCCGGGTCGTCCCGTGCCATCTGCTGCGCCTCCTCCTCGTGGGCGGCGCGCGAGCCGCCCGCTGGTGTGGGTGGTGCCGCACGGGTGCGGCCGCCACCGTCGTCGCGTACGAAGGTAGCCCCGATCGAGCCTCGCGCCAAACACATGTTCGAACGACACGCCCGCGTTTCTCGATTCTGTCGGACCGCGGTGGTAGACACTTCGCACAGACGTTCGTTCGAACACTTGTTCCATGAGCGGAGGAAGCGGAGGCGGCGAGATGTACATGCGGGGCATGCACGAGCGCGGGATGTACGAACAGGGAGTGGCCCTGCGGCCGGCGCGCGAGCGGCGGGCGGGGGAGCGGCGTGTTCTGCGCCGGCGGGCGAGCGGGCCGCGGCCCGTGCGGCCTCCGGTCAACGCCGTCGCGGTGCGGCCGGCCGAGGCCGAGCGGCCGCAGGTGCCGTCCGGGGCGCGGCGGGTGCCGCTGTCGGTGTCACGGTCCGTGCCGGGTGTGCGCACGTTGGCGCGTCGGCCGCTCGCCGTTTCGGCCGGGGTGGTGCGGCTGCGCCGGGCGCTGGCCGGGCTGGCCGTCACGGTCGCGGCGGCGGCGGTGGTGGTCGTGCTCGGCGTGCTGGCCGACGACGCGGCCGCGGTCCGGGCCGCGGAGGGGGCGCCCGGCGGCCCCGTCGTCGTCACGGTCGGTGTGGAGCGCACCCCGTGGGATGTCGCGCAGCGGCTCGCGCCCGGAGCTCCGGGCCCGGAGCTCGCGGCTCTCGCCGAGCAGATCGTCACCGACAACTCGCTCGGACCGGTGCCCCTGCACCCCGGGCAGGTGCTCAGGGTGACGGTCGACTGACGCTCCGCGGCGGTGATCCAGCGCTCTCGCGCGGATCGTCCCGTTCGGTCGACAAAGCCGCACCGATAGGGGTGTCCTGCTTCCCACGCCCCTACATGTTGTGGTTACACTCGTGTTGTTCGACAACAGGTGGGGTTCTGCAGAAGGGGGACGAAGCGATGCGCTGCCCGTTCTGCCGCCACTCGGACTGCCGGGTGATCGACTCCCGGGAGGTCGACGACGGCCAGGCCACCCGCCGCAGGAGATCCTGCGCGGCGTGCGGTCGCCGCTTCACGACGGTCGAGGAGCCCGTGCTCGCCGTCGTCAAGCGTAGCGGTGTCACCGAGCCGTTCAGCCGAGAGAAGGTCGTCAGCGGGGTCCGGAGAGCCTGCCAGGGCCGGCCCGTCGACGAGGACGCGCTCCAGCAGCTCGCCCACAGCGTGGAGGAGGCCGTCCGCGCGGGCGGCACCGCCGAGATTCCCAGCCACGAGGTCGGTCTGGCCATCCTCGGCCCGCTCCGCGAGCTCGACGAAGTGGCGTACCTGCGCTTCGCGAGCGTCTACCGGTCGTTCTCCTCGATCGATGACTTCGAGAAGGAGATCGCCGATCTACGCAGACCACCGGGCGCCGACCCGCCCGACTGACCGCCCACCCAGCCCGACCGGACCGGCATCCGCCGGCCGGTGATCCGGTATGTCCACCCGAAGCCGGATCACCACGTCGAACAGCACCGCCGCCACAACCGCCGCACCGCAGGAAAGCGCGCATCGTGGACCCCAGCCCGCCGATGCGCGCGCAAGGAGAGGGAGAGCATGACCGAGACCGTCGGCGCCGCATCCGGACGCGGCAAGAGGAGCAGCGCAAAGGGGAAGCAGGCGGGGCTCACCGTCGAGCGGCTCTACACCACACCCGGGGTGCACCCGTACGACGAGGTCACCTGGGAGCGCCGGGACGTCGTCATGACCAACTGGCGCGACGGCACGGTCAACTTCGAGCAGCGCGGCGTCGAGTTCCCGGACTCCTGGTCGATCAACGCCACCAACATCGTCACCAGCAAGTACTTCCGCGGCGCGGTCGGGTCGCCGAAGCGTGAGTCGAGCCTGCGGCAGCTGATCGACCGGGTGGTGGGGGTCTACCACCGCACGGGGGTGGAGCAGGGGTACTTCGCCACCGACGATGACGCCGAGGTGTTCGCCCAGGAGCTCACCTGGATGCTGCTGCACCAGGTGTTCAGCTTCAACTCCCCGGTGTGGTTCAACGTGGGCACCAGCTCGCCGCAGCAGGTGAGCGCGTGCTTCATCCTCGCGGTCGACGACACGATGGAGTCGATCCTCAACTGGTACCGCGAGGAAGGGCTGATCTTCAAGGGCGGTTCCGGCGCCGGCCTCAACCTCTCCCGCATCCGCTCCTCGAAGGAGCTGCTCTCCTCCGGCGGCACGGCGTCCGGCCCGGTCTCGTTCATGCGTGGCGCCGACGCGAGCGCGGGCACCATCAAGTCGGGCGGGGCCACCCGGCGGGCGGCGAAGATGGTGGTGCTGGACGTCGACCACCCCGACATCGAGGAGTTCGTCGAGACGAAGGCCAAGGAGGAGGCGAAGATCCGCGTCCTGCGCGACGGGGGCTTCGACATGGACCTCGGCGGCTCCGACATCACCTCCGTCCAGTACCAGAACGCCAACAACTCGGTGCGCGTCACCGACGAGTTCATGCGGGCCGTCGAGGGCGACTCGGAGTTCGGGCTGCGGGCCCGGATGACCGGCGAGGTGATCGACCGGATCCCGGCCAAGAAGCTGTTCCGCACCATCGCGCAGGCCGCGTGGGAGTGCGCCGACCCCGGCATCCAGTACGACGGCACGATCAACGACTGGCACACCTGCCCCGAGTCGGGCCGCATCTCCGCGTCCAACCCGTGCTCGGAGTACATGCACCTGGACAACTCCAGCTGCAACCTCGCCTCGCTGAACCTGCTGAAGTTCCTCGGTGCCGACGGGCAGTTCGACGCCGGGCGCTTCCAGAAGGCCGTCGAGCTGATCATCACGGCGATGGACATCTCCATCTGCTTCGCCGACTTCCCCACCGACCCGATCGCCGACACCACCCGGAAGTTCCGCCAGCTGGGTATCGGCTACGCCAACCTCGGCGCGCTGCTGATGGCCACCGGGCACGCCTACGACTCCGAGGGCGGCCAGGCGCTCGCCGCGGCGATCACCTCGCTCATGACGGGTGCGGCCTACAAGCGCTCGGCCGAGCTGGCCGGGGTCGTCGGCCCGTACGAGGGCTACGCGCGCAACGCCGAGGCGCACCAGCGGGTGATGCGCAAGCACGCCGCCGCCAACGACGACGTCCGCGCGCTGGTCGCGAGCGCGTCGGTGCACAAGGTCGCCACGAAGGTCTGGCAGGAGGGCCTCGCGGTCGGCGCCCGCAACGGCTGGCGCAACGCGCAGGCCTCCGTGCTGGCGCCCACCGGCACCATCGGCCTGATGATGGACTGCGACACCACGGGCATCGAGCCGGACCTGGCGCTGGTCAAGTTCAAGAAGCTGGTCGGCGGCGGCTCGATGCAGATCGTCAACCAGACGGTGCCGCGGGCCCTGGCCAAGCTGGGGTACCAGACCGAGCAGATCGAGGCGATCGTCGAGTACGTCGGCGAGCACGGCCACGTCGTCGACGCCCCGGGCCTGCGCCCGGAGCACTACGAGGTGTTCGACTGCGCCATGGGCGAGCGGTCGATCGCGCCGATGGGCCACGTGCGGATGATGGCCGCGGTGCAGCCGTTCCTCTCCGGCGCGATCTCCAAGACGGTCAACATGCCCGAGTCGGCCACCGTCGAGGACGTCGAGAAGATCTACCTCGAGGGCTGGAAGCTGGGCCTGAAGGCCCTGGCCATCTACCGGGACAACTGCAAGGTCGGCCAGCCGCTCTCGGTGGGCAAGGAGGCGCGGAAGACGGAGTCGGCCACCGGTGACGCCACACCGGTGGTGGTCGAGGCCCGCCCGGTGCGCAAGCGCCTGCCGAAGAAGCGCCCGAGCGAGACGGTGTCGTTCACGGTCGGCGGGGCGGAGGGCTACCTCACCGCCGGCTCGTACCCCGACAACGGCCTCGGCGAGATCTTCGTGAAGCTCGGCAAGCAGGGCTCCACGCTCGCGGGCGTGATGGACGCCTTCTCGATGTCGATCTCGGTGGGCCTGCAGTACGGCATCCCGCTCGAGTTCTACGTCTCGAAGTTCTCCAACCTGCGCTTCGAGCCGGCCGGTATGACCGACGACCCGGACGTCCGCATCGCCACGAGCGTGCTCGACTACCTGTTCCGCAGGCTCGCGCTCGACCACCTGCCGTACGAGAAGCGCGCCGAGCTGGGCATCTTCTCCGCGGAGGAGCGCACGGCGCAGGTGGCGGGCACCGACTACGGCGCCGGGTTCGGAGAGGTCGACGTGGAGGGCCTGCGTTCCTCGGTCGACGCCGTGCCGGCGGAGAAGGAGGCGGAGCCGAAGAGCGCGGCTCCCGCGCCCGCCGAGGTGGGCAGCTCCACCGAGCTGCTGGAGCTGCGCCTGGGCAAGGCGGCCGACGCGCCGCTCTGCATGACGTGCGGCACCAAGATGCGGCCGGCCGGCTCCTGCTACCTGTGCGAGGGCTGTGGCTCCACCAGCGGCTGCAGCTGAGACGAGCACCGCACGTCAGACCCGGGTCGCCGAGCTACCTCACGTGGCTCGGCGGCTCGAGGCGGGTCGACGACGGCTCCGCGGATCCGGGGTGGCGGCCCGACCTGCACTTGTCTAGTCTGTCTAGACAGAACCTGCGGAGGTGGGCGATGGACGGGCACTGGCAGCTGCAGGACGCCAAACAACGGTTCAGTGAGTTGATCAGGTCGGTCCGGGTCGATGGTCCGCAGTTCGTCACCAGACACGGCGAGGAAGTCGCCGTCGTCATCGACATCGCGGAATACCGGCGCCTGCGAGGTGGCGTGCCGGACTTCAAGGAGTTCCTCCGGTCGGCGCCGGATCTGGACGAGCTGGAGATCAGCCGGTCCGCCGAACCTGCTCGCACCGTCGATCTGGGGTGAGGTGTGGGCTTCCTGCTCGACACCAACGTCGTGTCCGAGATTCGCAAGAAGCAACCCCACCCGGACGTGAGTCGCTGGTTCAACTCGGTGCCGGAAAGCGAGCTGTTCCTCAGCGTTCTCGTCATCGGCGAGATCAGGCAAGGGGTCGATCGACTCGCCCGGCGTGACCCGGCGCAGGCCGAGGTCCTCGACCGCTGGCTAGCTCAGTTGGTCGCCGGGTACGAGGACCGGATCGTTCCGATCACGACCGACGTGGCCGAAGCGTGGGGACGACTCAACGCTCCGGATCCATTGCCGGTCGTCGACGGGTTGCTGGCGGCAACTGCGTTGGTGCGTGGGTGGACCTTGGTCACTCGCAACACCGACGACGTCGCAACGACCGGCGTCGAGCTGCTCAACCCGTTCACCCCGGCGGATCAGTAGCTGTCAGCCTCCCGTTGGCGTCGAGGGGGTGACAGCGTCGCAGTACGACATACCCGGGGAAACCTATGCTCGGCACAGCGAGACCAACCCGTGGAACGAGCAGTACGACAGACCGGCGATCCACGCACTGACCGGCGAGGTCGACGGCCGCGACATCCTCGACGTCGGCTGCGCCGCGGGAGTGCTGACCGCCCAGCTGGTCGGGCGCGGCGCGAGGGTGGTCGGTGTCGACGCGAGCGCAGTGATGCTCGACGTCGCCCGGCGGCGCTGCCCGAAAGCGCGGTTCCAGCAGGCCGATCTCGCCGAGCCGCTGGACTTCCCGGACGACTCATTCGACCTGGTGACCGCCTCGCTGGTCATGCACTACCTACCTGAGTGGGACCCGACGCTGCGCGAGTTCCGGCGCATCCTGAGGCCGGGCGGCGCGCTGGTCATGTCAGTCCACCATCCCGAGACGTGGCGCTTCTTCCAGTTGTCGAGCTACTTCTCAACACAGCTGATCACCGACCATTGGGACATCGGTGGACCCGAGCCGATGGAAGTCCAGTTCTACCACCGGCCACTCAGCGCGATCTTCAATGCGTTGCGCAGTGCGCAGTTCCGCCTGGACGACCTCATGGAGCCGCAGCCACCGCCCGAGATGGAGCAGCAGGATCCGCGAGCATACGCACACCTGACGGCCTCGCCGCACCTTCTGTACTTGCGTGCGGTCAAGCAACCAACGACCAGGTGAAATGAGGGTGTTGCCGAATCGCTGCCGGACGGTCATGAGATGACGTTCCGCTCCGGAGGGCGCGCCGTGCCCGACCGGTCACGGCCTGCCTCCTGCGCTTCGCGTTGGCCTGGCGCGTGTTCGCTGCGGTCGGTCTCGGCCCGTCGCCGTTGGGTGCCTTCGCGTCTATCCGGTGGTCCCGAACCCCACCGTGGCTCCTCGGCGATCGTGGGCGCGTTCGGATCGTCAGTGCGTTCCGCGGAACGTTCCGCGGAACGCTGCGGGGTAGTCCACAGCCTCGACATCGACGTGACGGGCCTCAGTTCAAGATCCAACCCCGCTGGCGTCTACGCCGTCCCGGCGGACAACCGGCCGACCGGGTGCCCGATAGCATCCGGCTCCAGTGGGGCCGCAGGGAACCCGGCGCAGGACGGCAACCGCGTCCGGGTGAGGACCGAGGAGACAATCGGGACCACCGGATAGTGGCGTAGGCGCCCGGCAGCGACGGCCTCGTCCCCAGGCGGGCGTGCCCCCCAGCCGGGGACGGCCGCCCACGCAAACCCCACGGGTCCGGTAGTGAACCCAAGCCGGCCACCATGCCCACCGGCCGGGTCGGCGCCGACGCGGGTGCCGGCATGCGGGACCCGGACAGGGTGTCGATCGCATCCGTCCCGAGGTGAGCGGGCCCGCCCAGGCGAGACGAACCGCTGCGGCGCCGGCAGTGCGGCCGACCGGCAGTGGTCGCGTGCCCACGGTGATCGCCAGTAGCGGTACAACCCCCTGCCCGGCGGGCCACGGCGCCACCGGAGGCGGGTGCCGGCAATGATCACGGCTTCGGTGCGTGGGCGGCCACATGTGGCCGCGGGTGCACCCACCGGCTGATCAGGCCCGAGGCCTGCCGGGCATGATCGGCCACGCGGTGCGGCAGCGGCCACATGCGGCCGTGGATGCACCGATCCGCTGATCAAGCAGGCGGCCCGGCCCGTGGCCACGGACGGTGCTGGATCACCGCGAGCAGCACACCACCGCTGTCGCCACCGCCGTGATGCGCTGATCGGTCGGTCGCTGACACGCCGGTCGCGACGAGCAGTGCCTCACCGCAGGCGCCGCAACCGTGCAGTACTGCTGATCACCGCCCCGGTCGTCACCGCCCTCCGGCCGCGCACGTTCCGCACGACGATGCACGGGTGCCGCGGCCCCGATTCGGCTACACCCTCAAATGCCGCTGTGACACCGGGACTGGCGATCAATGCCCGGGCAGGCCGGGGTGTGGTGGGCGCCACCTCCTGCGGTGTCACGTCCGGACGGGCTGGGGAGTCCTTCCTGGTGACAGGGCCGGCAGGAGGGTGGCTGATGGAGGAAACGATCCTGGTGACCGGGGGCACCGGCACCGTGGGCCGGGAGGTGGTGCGCCTGCTCCGGGACGCCGGGCGGCCACCGCGGGTGCTGAGCAGGCAGCAGGGACCCGGCCTGGTGACCGGGGACCTGGTCAGCGGCGCCGGTCTCGACGAGGCCGTGCGGGACGTCGGCGTCCTCGTGCACGCGGCCACCCGGCCGGGGCGTGACGTCGCCGGTCTGCGGCAGCTCATGGCGGCTGCGCGGCGCACGGGCGGGCGGCCGCACATCGTGCTGATCTCGATCGTGGGTGCCGACCGTGTCCCGTTGCCGTACTACCGGGAGCGCTGCGCGGTCGAGGACCTGGTCATCGGTTCCGGCTTCCCCTGGACGGTGCAGCGCAGCACCCAGTTCCACGCGCTGCTCGATCGGCTGGTCGGCGCGGCTGCCCGGCTTCCCGTGCTGCCGGTGCCGGCCGGAACGGACATCCAGCCGATCGACGAGCGGGAGGTCGCGGCCCGGCTCGTGTCGCTGGCCGGCGCCGAGCCGGTGGGACGGGCGCCGGACGTCGGCGGGCCCGAGGTGCGCGCGTTCGCCGACTTCGCGCGCACGTGGCTGGCGGCCCGCCACCGGCGCCGGCCGGTGGTGCCCGTCCGCGTCCCCGGTCGGGTCGCCCGCGGGTACCGGGAGGGCGGGCACCTGGCGCCGGAGCACGCCGAGGGGCGCGTCACGTTCGCCTCCTACGTCGTCGAGCGGAACGGGAGGGCGGCATGGCGGTGAGCGAGGGCGTGGACCGGGACACGCGGGCGCGCCGCATGGTGGTGGGCATCCTCGGGCTGCTCGCCGCCGGGCACGGGGTGGCCGGGTTGTGGGCGCTGGCCGCGCCGCTGGTGTTCTACGAGGGCTTCCCGCTGCCCGGGCATCCCTGGGTGGCGCTGCTGCCGCCGTACAACGAGCATCTCGTGCGCGACTTCGGCGCGCTGAACCTCGCGCTCGCGGTGGTGCTGGCCGGTGCCGCGCTGCGTGCGGACCGGGCCACGGCGCGCCTCGCCGCGCTCGCGGTGCTGGCGGCCGCGGTGCCCCACGCGGCGTACCACGTGCTGCACCTCTCCCACTTCCCGCCGGCCGATGCGGTGACCCAGACGGTCGGGACGGTCCTGCACATCGCGCTGCTGGTGGTGGTGCTCCGGCTCAGCGCCCAGCTGGAGGCCCGTTAGGTGAAAGGGATGTGATCAGCAGATCCGTGACATGAACCGCACATCGAGGGTGTTGCCGGATCGCCGCTGAGCCGGTCGCGACGGTGCACCGCTGCGGTGGGCGCGCCGTGCCCGACCGGTCACGGCTTGCCTCCCGCTTCGTACCGGCCTGGCATGTGTCCGCTCCGGTTGATCTCTGCGCCCCGCCTTGGGTGGGTGGCCGGGTTGGGTGCACTGCCGGGCCCTGGGGTTGCGTGGGTGGCCGTCCCCGACTGTCTGGCACGCCCGCCTGCGACGAGCCCGTTACTGCTGGGTGTCTACGCGACTATCCGGTGGTCCGGTTCTGCCGCGATGGCCCTCGGCGATCGTCGTGCGTTCCGCGGAACCCTGCTGGGGTTGTCCACAGCCTCGAGATCGACGTGGCCGTTCTCAGAGAAGATCGAACACCGATGAGGCCTACCTCGTCCCGGTGGACAACCGGCCGGGTTCCCGACGGCATCCGGCTCCGGGTCGGGGCCGCAGGGAACGCGGTGCAGCATGGCGACCGCGTCCGGGGTGAGGGCCGAGGCGGCGGTCGGGACCACCGGATAGTGGCGTGGGCACCCGGCGGTGACGGTCTCGTCGGAACGGGCGTGCCAGACAGTAGGGGACGGCCGCCCACGCAACCCCAGGGTCCGGTAGTGGCGCCAAGCCGGCCACCGCGCCCACCGGTGGGGTCGGCGCCGACGCCGGTGCCGGCTTGCGGCACCTCGGGCGGGTGTGGATCGCATCCGGTCGCGAGGTGCGCGGGCTCGCCCACGAGAGATGAACCGCCGCGACACCGCCCGGCGGTCCCGCGCCCACGAATGATCGCCGGCAGCGGTACGAGCGGCTCGCCCGGCGGGGCGCGGGCGCCCACCAAGGGGGGTGGGGCCGGGTGATCGTCGGGATCGGGACCTCACGCTCGTATGGAGGGTGTTGCCGATTCGGCAGCGCCGGCGTTCGGCGATCAAGGCGAAATGGTCGCTAGTCGATCTTCAACAGCGACCATCATCCCTTGATCGACCACCTGACCTGCCACTATCGGGTGCACATCGTCGTTGACACAACCATGGACAACCGATACCGCCGATCACAGGCCTGCGCCCCGGCGGCTAGATCTGGCAACAGCCTCCATCTGCGGCTCATGTCACGATCGTGGCGATCAAGTCGCTCCGAGGTGGCCGGCGCGAGCAGTGTTCCAGGCCCCATCGAACAAATGGGTGAAACCCAGGCCCGAGTTGTTCAGGGCTCCTGGACCCGCCACAGCCGTGTGCAGCTCACCACACCCGCTCGCGAGTGCGGTGGCGCGACGTAGCGTGTCGAGGCGTGACCGGAGGGAGGACCGCGTGATCGTCGACGATGACCCGGCGGGCGACTGGACGGCGCCAGGGGTGTACCGGTGCGCGCCGGGCGTGTACCGCATTCCGCTGCCGCTGCCCAACGACGGCCTGCGCGCGGTCAACGTCTACGCGCTGGCCGACGGCGGCGGCCTGACCCTGGTGGATGCCGGGTGGGCGCTGGCCGAGTCGCGGGAGGTGCTGTCCACGGCGCTCGCCCAGCTCGGCGCCGGTCTGGCGGACGTCCGCCGGTTCCTCGTCACGCACATCCACCGCGACCACTACACGCAGGCGGTGGTGCTGCGGCGGGAGTTCGGCATGCGGGTGGCGCTGGGTCGCGGTGAGCGGCCGGGGCTCGAGGCGATGCGCCGGACGCGTCCCGGGCAGCCGCACCACCGGGAGCAGCTGCTCGGGCTGGGCGCGCACGAGATCGTCCGGGAGCTGGAGCGCCACGTCCCGGCGCCGGTCGAACCGGCCGAGTACGAGTTCCCCGACGACTGGATCGACGACGGCGCCCGGTTCCTGGTGGGCGAGGGTTCACCCGACCAGCGGGAGCTCGAGGCGGTCGCGACGCCCGGGCACACGCGGGGTCATGTCGTGTTCGCCGACCCGGCGGGGGAGCTGCTCTTCGCCGGTGACCACGTCCTGCCGCGGATCACCCCGTCGCTGGGGCTGGAGCCGGCGCCGGCCACGAGCCCGCTCTCGGACTTCCTCACCTCGCTGGAGCTCGTGCGTTCGCGCCCGGACGCGATGCTGCTGGGCGCGCACGGGCCCACCGGGATGCGGGTCCACCAGCGGGTGGACGAGCTGATCGCCCACCACGCGAAGCGGCTCGACACCACGCTCGCCGCGGTGCAGGACGGCCACTCCACGGCCTTCGAGGTGGCCGGCGTGCTGCTGTGGACCCGCCGCGACACCCGGTTCGGCGATCTCGACCTGTTCAACCGGATGCTCGCCACCATCGAGACCGGTGCGCACCTGGAGGTGCTGGCGGAGCGCGAGCTGGTCACGACCGAGGATCGGGACGGCATCCGACACTACACAACGTGATAACGATTCACTCTTCGTAGATCTCTCCCGGCGACTTGACGACCATCCGGTCGTACCCTGTCCGCCATGAAGAGGCGGCCATGAACCGGGCCACCGGGCGTGTGGCCGCCCGCGCCGGCCTCGGGGTCGCCACGTGCGTGCTCGCCGTCGCCGGCGTGGTCGTCGCGACCGACGGCACGACGTTCCCCGCGCTCGACCCGCCCACCGTGGCGCTCGCGCCGGCGGTCGCCGCGCTGGAATGCGCGGCGGCCGGCCCGTACGAGGCCCCGGCGCGGGGCAGCGTCGGCGTGCCGGCCGACTTGCGCCTGTGCCCGAGCGCGGCCCGCACGATCACCTCGCCGGGTGCCGTGCTGGACGGCTGGGAGATCCGTGGCGGTCTCGTGGTGGATGCGCCCGAGGTCGTCGTGCGCCGCAGCCGGGTCGTCGGCGACGGCACGCAGCCCTTCGGCATCGTCACCACCGGCAGGGGCTCGGTCCGGATCGAGGACGTCACGTTGCGCGGTGACTTCCCGGAGGCCGCGATCGGCGGCGACCGCTGGAGCGGGGAGCGGGTGGAGATCACCGGCGTGACCGGTGACGGCGCGCGGTTCGGCGAGTCGGCGCGCCTGCGCAACAGCACCGTGCACGACTTCGCCACGCCACCCGGTCGCGACGCGTCGGCGCTGGTGATCCACGGCGCCGGCCGGGACGTGCTCGTCGAAGACAACAAGGTCGACGTGGGGCCGGGCGGCGGCAGCGCCGTGCTCCTCGATCCGGACGAGATGGTCGGGATCGAGGAGGGGCCGATCGTGATCCGCGGCAACGTCCTCGGCGGTGGCACCTACACGCTCCGCGAGGACGAGCCGGGCGCCCCGTCGGACGTGCGGATCAGCGGCAACCGCTTCCGCCGGGACGCGGAGGAGGCGCCGCTGCGGGTGTCGCCGCGCGCCGTGCTCGAGGACAACAGCTACCTCGACGGCGCCGGCCTGCCCGACTGGTAGAAGCATGCCCCGCTACCGCGACACGCCCGCGACACGCCGGGGGCGGCCGTCGGGTTTGGACGTGTCGCAGGGTACCGGGCAGACTGATCAGCACAACCGAGACCAGCAGATCGGCCACGCGCGAGGACGTAGGGGAAGACGTTCCTCGTCGACGTTGGAGGTCTGCAGTGAACGCACGCGGCGTGGTTTTCATCCACTCGTCGCCAACTGCGGTCTGCCCGCACGTCGAGTGGGCGATCGCTGGTGTGCTCGGTACGAAGGTCTCGTTGCAGTGGTCGCCGCAACCGGCCTCTCCCGGGCAGCTGCGCGCCGAGTGCGGCTGGTCCGGGCCGACCGGCAGTGGCGGCGCGCTGGCGGGCGCGCTGCGCGCCTGGCCGATGGTGCGGTTCGAGGTGACCGAGGAGCCCAGTCCGGGCGTCGACGGTGAGCGGTTCTGCCACGTACCCACGCTCGGCCTGTGGAGCGGGCGGACAAGCGCCAACGGCGACATCGTGGTGGGGGAGGACCGGCTGCGCAGCCTGCTCGACGAGGTGCCGGCGAGCCGCCTCGCGGGCCGGGTGCACGAGCTGCTCGGCTCGGCGTGGGACGACGCGCTCGAGCCGTTCCGGTTGGCCGGTGACGGAGCGGCCGGAACGCTGCTGCACCAGGTCGGATAACGATCCGGACGCCGAGCCGGGCATACCGCACGTTCCGCTCTTCGGCGAGGGGCGCTGCTCCGTTCGGGCGCTAGCATCGCCTCGATCGCGGCGGGGCGATCCCTCGCCGTTCCTCGAGCGGAAAGAAGGAAACGGTGACCGAGACCGTCCAGCCGGCCGGCATACCCAGCCGGACCGTGTTCGGCCACCCGATCGGGTTGGCGAACCTGTTCGGAGTGGAGCTCTGGGAGCGCTTCTCGTACTACGGGATGGTCCTCATCCTGGGGTACTACCTGTACTACAGCCTCGACCAGGGCGGCCTCGCCCTGCCGCAGGCCACCGCGACCGGCATCGTCGGGGCCTACGGCGGCACGGTCTACCTGAGCACCGTGCTGGGGGCGTGGCTCGCCGACCGCGTGCTCGGCATGGAGCGGATGGTCTTCTACGGCGGCGTCGTCGTGATGCTGGGCCACCTCGCGCTCGCCGTGCTGCCCGGGCTGTCCGGCGTCGCGGTCGGGCTCGTGCTGGTGGCGCTGGGCAGTGGCGCGCTGAAGGCCAACGCGTCCTCGCTGCTGGGCACCCTGTACGAGAAGGGCGACCCTCGCGCCGACGGTGGTTTCACGCTGTTCTACCTGGGCATCAACCTCGGCGGGTTCATCGGCCCGCTCGTCACCGGGCTGCTGCAGGACTCGATCGGTTTCCACGTCGGCTTCGGTGCCGCGGCGGTCGGGATGGCGCTCGGCCTCGCCCAGTACGCGCTGTTCCGCCGCAACCTCGGCACGGCGGGCCGGCACGCCCCCAACCCCCTTCCGGCCTCGGCGCGGACGAAGGCGATCGGGATCGGTGTCGCGATCGTCGTGGTGATCGCGCTCGTGGCGGTCAGCGGGCTGGTGACGCTCGCGGCGCTGCCGCGCGTGATCAGCGGCGTCCTGATCCTCGCGTCGGTCGCGTACTTCGCCACGATGCTCTCGAGCCGGAACGTCGGGCCGGACGAGCGCACCAGGTTGCGGGCCTACATCCCGCTCTTCATCGCGAACGTCGCGTTCTGGTCGCTGTTCCAGCAGATCTTCACGGTGCTCGCGGTGTACTCGGACGAGCGGATGAACTGGAGCATCTTCGGCTGGACCGCGCCCTCGTCGTGGATCGGTTCCCTGGAACCGATCTGGATCATCCTCCTGTCGCCCGTGTTCGCGGCGATGTGGACGCGGCTGGACCGGCGCGCGCCGTCCACCCCGCGCAAGTTCTCCTACGGCGTGATCGGGATGGGCGTGGCGTTCCTGGCCTTCCTGATCTTCGCGGGTGGTACCGGGCCCAGCACGCCCGCGGTCGCCGTGCTGGTGATCCTCGGGCTGTTCGCGGTGTCCGAGCTGATGCTGTCGCCGATCGGGCTGTCGGTCACCACGAAGCTCGCCCCGGATTCGTTCCGCTCCCAGATGATGGCGCTGTACTTCTTCTCGGTGGGCCTGGGGACGTCCCTGTCGGGGGTGCTCGCGCAGTTCTACTCGGTGGACTCCGAGTTCGCGTACTTCGGCATCAACGGCCTCGTGGTGATCGTGGTCGGGGTGGTCGTCTTCGCGCTCAGCCCGTGGATCTCCCGCCACATGGAGGGCGTGCACTAGGGCCTAGGTCTCGCTATGGCAGCGCCAGGCCGGCGCGGTACGCGTAGCGCACCGCGCCGGCCCGGTTCGTCGCGCCGATCTTGGCGAAGGCGTTGTTGATGTGCGTCTTGACCGTCGCCTGCCCGACGAAGAGCCTCGCCGCGATCTCGGCGTTGGACAGGCCGTCGGCGATGAGTGTGAGCACCTCGCGCTCGCGGGCGGTCAGCCCGTCGCGCTCCGGCGCGCCCGGGCTCGGCGCACCCTCGGTCCCGTTGACGAGCGCGGCCACCAGCCGGCCCGCGACGCCCGCGTCGAACGTGGACTGGCCCGCGGCCGCCGACCGGATCGCCGCCGCGATCTCGGACCGGCCCGCGTTCTTCGTGAGGTAGCCGCGGGCGCCGGCGGCGAGCGCCGCCGCCACCGAGTCGTCGTCCGCGTACGTGGTGAGCACCAGCACCGCGACGGACGGGTGGTCGCGCGCGATCCGTGCCGTCGCGGCCACCCCGTCGAGCACGGGCATGCGCAGGTCCATGAGCACCACGTCGCACGCGGTGCCGCCCCGCAGCAGGTCGAGTGCCTCCTGCCCGTCGCCGGCAGCACCGGCGACGTCGATGCCGTCGGCCAGCCCGAGCAGGGCCACCAGGCCGTCCCGGACGACGGCCTGGTCGTCCACGACGAGGACGCGCACCCGATCCGTCACGCCGGCACCTCCGCCTCGACCGTCCAGCCCGGCCCGTCCCCGACCGCGTCGGGGCCTGCCCGCAGCGTGCCGCCGACGAGGGCGAGCCGCTCCCGCATCCCGGTGAGTCCCGCGCCGGGCGGCCCGGAGCGCGGGGCCGGTGGTCGCGACGACCCGCCGTTGGCGATCGTGAGTGCGACCGACCCCGGGCGGTACTGCAGCACCATCCGCAGCGGGGCGCCGGGCGCGTGCCGGGCGGCGTTGGTCAGCGCCTCCCGGGCGGTGCCGGTCAGGGACACCCCGACGGCGGCCGGCACCGGGCGGGTGACGCCCCGCACCTCGACGTGAGCGCTCGCGCCGAGGTGGTCGCGGCCGTGGCGCTCGGCGAGCCGGGCGAGCGCGTCCGGGAGCGGCAGCGCGTCGCTGCGCAGGGCGTTCACCGCGGCCCGGGCCTCGTCGAGGCCGTCGGCGGCGAGGCGGCGGGCGCGGCGCACCCGGTCGAGGCCCTGGTCGGAGTCGCCCTCCTCCAGCAGCGCCGTGGCGAGCTCCAGCTGGACGCCCAGCGCCCCGAGCGAGTGCGCGAGCACGTCGTGCAGCTCCCGGGCGATGCGCGTGCGCTCGTCCAGCGCGGCGGCGTGGGCCCGGTCGGCCTGCGCGTTGCGGGCCTGTTCGAGGAGCTGCGCCGTCTCCAGCGCGCGCAGGTGGAACTGGCGCCGGTACAGCCCGGTGAGCGTGGTGAACGCCGCGATCCCGACGTAGAGCCCGACCCGGGCGGCGGGGGCGCCCATGGTCAGCTCCGACGTCGTGATCAGCGCGGTCGCCGCGGCGACGACCGCGAGCGACAGCCCGGGCGGGGTCGATGGCAACGCGGTGAACATCGCGAGCACGACGAAGGTCAGCACCAGGCCGGTGTCGTCGATGCCGGCGGTGAGCGCCGCCGCCGCGGCCGCCACGGCGAGGCCGACCTGGGCCGCCCCCTTCCACCTGCGGTCGCCCGCGAGGAAGAGCACCCAGCCGGCCACGGTCACGCCCCAGCACGCCCACACCCACCCGGCGGGCGGCCGGGCCGTGCCGAGCAGCCCGACGATCAGCGTGGACGTGATGAGCCGGTCCAGCCAGCCCGACTCCGGGCCGCCGGCGCGCAGCGCGGCCCACAGCCGCCGCACCGCGCCACCGACCGCCCCCGCCATCCGTCCTCCCTACCGCCCGTCCCCGTCGAGGTGGCGTGCAACGCCACGTCCGATGGTGCCCCAGGCGTCCTGGCGCTGCCCGACCGCGCGAGCCAGGGGAGTGACGGTGCGGCGCGCGTCGCCCAGACGGCCGGTGCGGCGGGCGACGAGCACGATCACGGCGATGAGCAGTGCCACGCCGAGCGCGACGGCGCCGATGAGCAGCAACCGCAGGAACATGAAGGTCAGCACGGTTTCCATGGGCGGAACGCTAGGAACGCGCGGCGCTGCCCGGGACCGCCCCCGGGTGGAGATGCGGGTGGAGATCGACAGCCCCTCTTCGCCCGGCTCGAGGCTGCCCGGCACACTGATCGTCGACGAGTCCGGAGGGGGGCTGCCGTGGGTGCACGCGGCGTGGGCCGGTGACGCGCTCGGCGACGGCGGTCGCCGCGATCGTCCTGGCGGTCCTGGTGGTGGTGGGTGGCGCCGCTGCGCTCGCATCGCGCGGCGGGTCGGGACCGCCGGAGGTCCCGGACGACGGGGCGGGGTCGAGCGAGGTGGAGCTCTCGGCGGACGCGGCGGAGCACCCGGACGCCGAGGCGGTGCGGGCGCAGCTGCAGCAGCACTACGACGCGATCAACGGACGCGAGTACGAGCAGTGGCGCGCGACGGTGGTGCCGGCGCGGGCGGAGGCGCTGGCCGAGGCGGACTGGCAGGAGGCCTACGCCACCACGGACGACGGCTCGATCAGGGTGGACCGCATCGACCCGGACCCGGAGGGCGGGCTCCTGGTGCGGGTGCGGTTCATCAGCACCCAGTCCACGGACAACGCGCCGTCGGACCTGCCGGTCGAGCGCATCTGCTGGCGCTCCACCCTGCCCATGCGCGGAACGCCGCCCCTGATCGACGTGACCGGGGGCGGCAGTTCCGCGAGGGAGGCTTGCTAGCTCAGGCCGCTGGGTCAGGCTTTCGTGATGGTGATGGCGGCGTTGTGGCCGCCGAAGCCGAACGAGTCGCAGACCGCCGCCTGCAGGTCGACCTTGCGCGGCTCGCCGGCCACCACGTCGAGCTCGACGCCGGGGTCGAGGTCCTCGAGGTTGAGCGTGGCCGGGATGACGCCCTCCTTGATCGAGAGGACGGTGAGGATGCTCTCGACCGCTCCCGCCGCCCCGACCAGGTGCCCGAAGGAGCCCTTCGGGGCCGTGAGGACGGGGTGGTCGCCCAGCGCCTTGCGCACCGCCCGGGTCTCGCCCACGTCGCCCACGACCGTGGAGGTGGCGTGGCAGTTGACGTGCCCGATGTCGGAGGGCTCCAGGCCCGCGTCGCGCACCGACTTGGCGATCGCCCGCGACTGGCCGACGCCCTCCGGCTCCGGGCCCGTGATGTGGTACGAGTCGGCGGTCAGCCCGGCGCCGGCGAGCCGTCCGTACACGCGTGCACCGCGCGCGGCGGCGAACTCGGCCCGCTCCAGGATCATGATCCCGGCGCCCTCGCCGAGCACGAAGCCGTCGCGGCCGGCGTCGAAGGGCCGGGAGGCGCGTTCCGGATCGTCGTTGCGCTGCGAGAGCGTGCGCGACTGCACGAAGCCGGCCACGGTGAGCTGGGTGATGCAGGCCTCCGCCCCGCCGGCGATCACGACGTCCAGCTCGCCGTTGCGCAGCAGCATGAGCGACCAGGCCAGCGCCTCCGCACCGGTGGCACACGCCGACACCGGCGCGTGCACGCCGCCGCGCGCGCCGAACTCGAGGCTCACCCACGCGGCGGGCCCGTTGGGCATCAACATCGGCACGGTCAGCGGCGAGATCTTGCGCAGCCCCTGCGTCTCGAGCAGGTCGTCCTGCGCGAGCAGCGTGGTGACTCCGCCGATGCCGGTCCCGACCACCGCGGCGAGCCGTTCGGGCTCCACCTCGGGCTCCCCGGCGTCCGCCCAGGCCTCCTTCGCGGCCACGACCGCGATCTGCTCCACCCGGTCCAGCCGCCGGGCCTGAACCCGGGGGAGGACCTCGGTGGGCTCGACGGCGAGCGGCGCGCCGATCTTCACCGGCAGCTCGTAGCGGTCGATCCAGTCGTAGTCGCCGTTGATCCGCCGAACGCCGGAGCGGCCGCCCAGCATCGCTTCCCAGGTCGACGCGACGTCCCCACCGAGCGGGGTCGTCGCGCCGAGCCCGGTGATGACGACCTCGACCTCAGACGTCATGACGCCTCCCGGTGCCGCCGCAGCGGGTCACTGGTTCTTCGCGATGTAGTCGACGGCGTCGCCGACCGTCTTGAGCTCGGCCAGCTGGTCGTCGGGGATCTTCACGCCGAACTTGTCCTCGGCCTGCACGGCGATCTCCACCATCGACAGCGAGTCGATGTCGAGGTCGTCGACGAAGGACTTCTCGGCCGCCACCTCGGCGGTGTCGATGCCGGCGACCTCCTCGACGATCTCCGCGAGCCCGCTCAGGATCTCGGTGTTGTCGGCCACGGTGTTTCTCCTTCTGGTGGGGGACTGGGGTTGATCAGGGGGATCCTAGGGACTGACGACGACCTGGCCGGCGAAGGACAGGCCCGCGCCGAACCCGGCGAGCAGTACGACGTCGCCCGGGCGCATGCGCCCGTCGGCGCGCATGTGGTCCAGGGCGAGGGGGATCGACGCGGACGAGGTGTTGCCGGATCCGACGATGTCGTCGGCGACGACCATGTCCTCCCGGGCGCCTTCCTTGCGCAGCTTCCTGGCCACGGCGTCGACGATGCGCAGGTTGGCCTGGTGCGGCACGAAGACGTCGATGTCGGCGGGGGTGAGCCCGGCCAGCTCGATCGCCTTCAGGGCCACCGGGGCGATCTTGGTGGTGGCCCAGCGGAAGACCGCCTGGCCCTCCTGGTGGAGCGTGTTGGTCTCGGCGTCGATGTTGATGGTCTGGGCCATGTCACCGGCGCTGCCCCAGGTGAGCGGGCCGACGCCGACGGACGCCTCGTCGGTGGCCGGACCGATGACCACGGCACCGGCGCCGTCGGCGAAGATGATCGCGGTGGAGCGGTCGGTCCAGTCGAGCCAGTCCGACAGCTTCTCGGCCCCGATCACCAGCACGTGCCGGGAGGACCCGGCGCGGACCAGGTCCGCGGCCGTGCCGACGCCGTAGGAGAAGCCCGCGCAGGCCGCGTTCAGGTCGAAGGCCCCCGGCGCCGGGATGCCGATCCGCTCCGCCGTCTGGGCGGCGGCGTTCGGGATCGGCGTGGGCATCGTGCAGGTCGCGACGATCACGGTGTCGATCTCGGCGGGCGCGATGCCGGCGTCCTTCACCGCCCGCGACCCGGCCTCGGCGGCCATGTCGACCAGCAGCGTGCCCTCCTCCGCGATGCGGCGGCTCTGGATGCCGACCCGCTCGCGGATCCACGCGTCGTTCGTGTCCATCCGCTGCGCGAGGTCGTCGTTCGTGACGACGTTCTCGGGCTGCGTGCTGCCCATACCGAGGAGCCGGGCGCCCGGGACGGTCGGAGCGGTGCGGAGCTGGATCTTCTCGGTCACGTGTCGGCTCCCGCGTGCTCGGTGATGAGGTCGACGGCCCGGTCGAGGTCGTCCGGTGTCTTGAGGGCCAGCGTCGCCGTGCCCTTCAGGTCGCGCTTGACGAGCCCGACGAGGGTGCCCGCAGGCGGCAGCTCGATCACCGCGGTGACGCCGAGCTCGCGCAGGCGGGCCATGCAGGCGTCCCAGCGCACGGGCAGGGTGACCTGCGCGACGAGCCTGCGCAGCGCGTCGGCGCCGTCCGTGACGACCTCGCCGTCGGCGTTGGACAGCAGCGGGCGCACCGGGTCGGCCGGGGTGACCGTCTCGGCGTGGGTCCGCATCGCGTCCTCGGCGGGCTTCATGAAGTGGGTGTGGAACGCACCGGCCACCGGCAGCGGGATCACGCGGGCCCGCTCGGGCGGCGCGGCCGCGAGCTCGGCGAGCGCCGACTGCGGGCCGGCCGCGACGACCTGACCTGCGCCGTTGCGGTTGGCCGGGTCCAGACCCAGCTCGGCGAGCTTCGCCAGCACCTCCTCGGGTTTCCCACCGAGCACCGCGCTCATGCCGGTGGGTGCCAACGCGCAGGCAGCGGCCATCTCGCGGCCACGCACGGCGGCGAGCGACACGGCGGCGTCGGCGGTGAGCACGTCGGCCACCGCGGCGGCGGCCAGCTCTCCGACGGAGTGACCGGCGGCGGGCGCGCCGGCGGGTAGTGGGGCGCGGGCGGTCAGCCGGGCCGCGGCCAGCAACGCGCCGGCAACCACCAGCGGCTGGGTGACGGCGGTGTCCTTGATCTCGTCCGGGCCGGCGGTGGTGCCGAGCCTGCGCAGGTCGAGACCGGTGCTGTCGGACCATCGGGCGAGCGTCTCCTCGGCCGCGGGGTCGTCGAGCCACGGGGCGAGCATGCCCGGGGTCTGAGATCCCTGGCCGGGTGCGAGCAGGGCAATCACGGGACGTAGGAAACCGGGATGCGGGTCGTGACCGGAATGCGTCGAGCCCACGAACTCGGCGCGCAGGTTTTGGAGGGTTCCTCCAACGACATCCCCGGCGTGATCCGGTCAGGTCCGCCGTGGCGCCCGCCGGTTTGTCGGATCTCCGCAGCTCAGCCGGGGACCACCGGATCCCGACCCGCCTCGAGCCGCGCTGCGAGCACGGCGATGCGCAGCACCAGCGCGTCGCGCGGGTCGGCCGGGCGGAGCCCGGTGAGCTCGGTCACGCGCCGTAGCCGATACCTCACGGTGTTCGAGTGGACGAAGAGCGCGCGGGCACATGCCTCGAGCGCGCTGCCGCTCTCGAGGAACGCCGCGAGCGTCGTCAGGAGCTCCCCGCCGGCCGCCTCCACCGGGTCGATGACGTGGGCGACGAGCCTGCGGTGCGCGACCGCGTCGCCGACGAGGGCGCGCTCGGGCAGCAGGTCGTCGGCCGCAACCGGGCGGGGCGCGTCCGGCCGGGCTGGGGCCGCCCGCAGGCCGGCGAGCGCGTCGCGGGCGCTGGCGTGCGCGCCGGGGAGGTCGGCGGCCCGCGGTCCCACGACGACCGGACCGGGACCGAACGCCTCGACGACCGTGCCGATGTCGCCACCGGTGTCAAGGCCCGGTGGCTCGGACAGCAGCACGACGAGGCGGTTGCCCTGCACACCGACCAGCACCGACTGGCCCGATCGGTCGGCCTCGCTGCGCAGCTCGGACAGCAGTTCCTCGTGGGTCTCCGGGGCCGGGCTGCCGACCACCACGCGCAGCGGATCCGTGGGGTCCCAGCCGAGCGCGGACGCGCGCGAGAGCAGGCCGTCGACCCAGCTGCGCGCCGTGTTGCCGGAGTCCGCGCCCGGGCCGCGGACCACCGCATCGACGACGAGGGCCTCGACCCGCGCGTCCCACGCGCCTCGGCTCTCCGCCTCGCCGGCGTACACCGTGGCGGCCGCGAACGCGATCTCCCGGCCGAAGCGCAGCACCCCCTCGACCAGCGCGCGGCGCTCGGCCTCGTCGGCCGCGAGCGGCGGCAGGTGCTCCTCGAACACCTCCGTCGCGATCCGGACGAGATCGACGGTCTGCGACAGGGTCAGCCGGCGTGCGAGGTCACGCGGTGCGATGCGGAACGCCTCGGCCGTGAGCGGCGGCGCTGCGTGCGATTCCCCGGGGTGCTGCGCTTCGGCCCCGTGCTTGCCGATCCACGCCACGAAGTTGGCCACACCGGTCTGCGTGACGAGCTGGACGCCCGCGCGCAGGTCTGCCGACAGGCGTGCGAACCACGGATGGCGCCGCGCCATGGCCGCGAGACAGGCGGAAGCCAGGTCACCCGCGGCCAGTTCGAGCTTGCGCAAGGTGGCCGGGGACACCCCGGAGGGCGTCCGCGCCCCGTGGTCGGTCACGCGGGCAGCATCGCACGGGGCACCGGCCCCGACGTCAGCGGTGGATCGGCGGGCCGCCGCCTCGACGGCCCGGACGGACGAACCGGCGCTGCGGCGCCGGGACTGCGGAGATCGGCTCTCAGCCGAGCGGAGTGACCTTGGTGGCTTGCGGACCCTTCTGCCCCTGCTCGATGTCGAACGACACCCGCTCGCCCTCGTCGAGGCTCTTGTAGCCGTTCTTCTGGATCGCCGAGTAGTGCACGAAAACGTCTGCACCACCACCGTCAGGAGCGAGGAAGCCGTAGCCCTTCTCGCTGTTGAACCACTTGACGGTGCCCTCTGCCATTCCCGCTCTCCTCGTGCTGGTGCCGGGGCACTGCCCCCGGCCTCGCGCCGCCTGGCGCTCAACGTTGTGCGCCCCGGTCGGGACGCCGTTCGCGATCACTCGCGGCCGGCGTCGCGCCGGAGCGTATCGTGTTCGGGCCTCCCTGCCGAGAGTCAATGACCAGCCTTTTTCACCTTTTGCTATGCCACGTCCTAAGCGACACCGCTGTCGCTCGTCTGCGGTCCGGCCGCCTGCGGATCGTCGATCCGGTACTTCGCGGCGGCCTCGGCCACCGCGCCGCGGTCGAACTCGCCGCGCGCGGCGAGCGCCTCCAGCGCCGCCACCGTGAGCGACTCGGCGTCGACGTTGAAGTGCCTGCGCACCGCGGGCCGGGTGTCGGACAGGCCGAACCCGTCGGTGCCCAGGCTGGTGAACGGCGCCGGCACCCACTGGCGGACGAGGTCGGGCAGCGCCCGCATCCAGTCCGAGGTCGCGACGACCGGGCCGCCCTCGCCCAGCGCGCGGGTGATGTAGGGGACGCGGGGCTCGGCGTCCGGGTGCAGCAGGTTGTGCTGCTCGCACTCGACCCCGTCGCGGCGTAGCTCGCCCCACGACGTCACCGACCACACCTCGGCCCCGACACCCCACTGTTCGGCCAGCATGTCGCGGGCCTGCAGGGCCCACGGCAACGCGACGCCGGACGCGAGCAGGCGCACCTGCGGGCCCTCGGCGCGCGGGCTCGCCGCGTACCGGTAGATCCCGCGCAGCAGCCCGACGACGTCGAGGTCCTCGGGCTCGGCGGGCTGGACGTACGGCTCGTTGTAGACGGTCAGGTAGTAGATGATGTTCTCCGGGTCGTCCCCGACCATGCGCCGCAGCCCGTCCTTGACGATGTGCGCCACCTCGAACGAGAACGCCGGGTCGTAGGCGACGACGGCCGGGTTGGTGGACGCGAGCAGCTGCGAGTGCCCGTCGTTGTGCTGCAGACCCTCACCGGTGAGCGTGGTGCGGCCCGCGGTGGCGCCGATGAGGAAGCCGCGGGCCATCTGGTCGGCGGCCGCCCAGATCGAGTCGCCGGTGCGCTGGAACCCGAACATCGAGTAGAAGACGTAGACCGGGATCATCGGCTCGCCGTGCGTGGCGTACGACGTGCCCGCCGCGATGAACGAGCCCACCGAGCCGGCCTCGTTGATCCCCTCGTGCAGCAGCTGGCCCTCCTCGCTCTCGCGGTAGGCGAGCATGAGCGAGGCGTCCACCGACGTGTACTGCTGCCCGTTCGGGTTGTAGATCTTCTGGGTCGGGAACATCGAGTCCATCCCGAACGTGCGCGCCTCGTCCGGGATGATCGGCACGAACCGGCCGCCGATCTCCTTGTCCTTGACGAGCTCGCGCAGCAGCCGGACGAACGCCATCGTGGTGGCGACCTCCTGCTTGCCGGAGCCCCTGCGCACGACCTCGTAGACCTTGTCACCCGGCAGGACCAGCGGCTTCGCCGCCGATCGCCGGGAGGGCACCGGGCCACCGAGCGCGCGCCTGCGCTCCAGCATGTACCGGATGGCCGGGTCGTCGTCGCCCGGGTGGTAGTACGGCGGCAGGTAGGGGTTCTCCTCCAGCGCGGCGTCCGAGATCGGGATGCGCTGCTCGTCGCGGAACTGCTTGAGGTCGGCGAGCGAGAGCTTCTTCATCTGATGGGTGGCGTTGCGCCCGGCGAAGCTCGGGCCGACGCCGTAGCCCTTGATGGTCTTGGCGAGGATCACCGTGGGCTGGCCGTGGTGCTCCAGGGCGGCCGCGTACGCCGCGTGGACCTTGCGGTAGTCGTGCCCACCGCGCTTGAGGTTCCAGATCTCGGCGTCGGTCATCGGCTCGACCAGCGACTTCGTGCGCGGGTCGCGCCCGAAGAAGTGGTCGCGGACGTAGCCGCCGTCGTTCGCCTTGTAGGTCTGGTAGTCCCCGTCCGGGGTGTTGTTCATCAGGTTGATCAGGGCGCCGTCGCGGTCGGCGTGCAGCAGGGCGTCCCACTCGCGGCCCCAGATCACCTTGATGACGTTCCAGCCCGCGCCGCGGAAGAACGCCTCCAGCTCCTGGATGATCTTGCCGTTGCCGCGGACCGGGCCGTCGAGCCGCTGCAGGTTGCAGTTGATCACGAAGGTGAGGTTGTCGAGCCCCTCCGTGGCCGGGATGTGGATCAGGCCGCGGGACTCCGGCTCGTCCATCTCGCCGTCGCCGAGGAACGCCCACACCCGCTGGTCGGAGGTGTCGCGGATGCCGCGGTCGTGCAGGTAGCGGTTGAACCGCGCCTGCATGATCGCGTTCATCGGGCCGAGGCCCATGGACACCGTGGGGAACTCCCAGAAGTCCGGCATCAGCCGCGGGTGCGGGTAGGACGGCAGCCCGTGGCCGGGCCCACCGTGCGAGAGCTCCTGGCGGAAACCGTCGAGCCGGTCCTCGGAGAGCCGCCCCTCCAGGTACGCGCGGGCGTAGATGCCGGGGGAGGCGTGGCCCTGGATGTAGACCTGGTCACCCCCACCCGGGTGATCCTTGCCCCGGAAGAAGTGGTTGAACCCGACCTCGTACAGGGTGGCCGACGAGGCGTAGGACGAGATGTGCCCGCCGACCCCGATACCCGGCCGCTGGGCGCGGTGCACCGTCATGGCGGCGTTCCAACGGATCCAACGCCGGTACGCCCGCTCGGTCTCCTCGTCGCCGGGGAACCACGGCTCCCGGTCGGTGGCGATGGTGTTGACGTAGTCCGTGCTGGTCAGCGACGGTACGCCGACGTGGCGCTCCCGGGCCCGCTGCAGCATCCGCAACATCAGGTAGCGGGCACGCTGCTGCCCCGCGGCGTCCAGGACCGCGTCGAAGGAGTCGAGCCACTCGGCCGTCTCCTCGGGATCGATGTCCGGCAGGTGGGCGGCGAGCCCGTCGCGGATGACGTGCACGCGCCGCGGACCCGTCCCGGAGGTCCGGGCACTGCCGTCGGTGTTCTGGCCGGTCAAGGGATCTCCCTGCCTTGCTTCTGTCTCGGTCGGTGATGTGTGTGCTCGTCCCCTATCGTGCCCCTCGGCGCTCGATCTCGTAACGAGTGGTTGCGCGTCGGACAGTCGTCGTGTTCGGATTCCGCAACCAACGGGGCCGGAGTCGGGGGACAGGGCACCGGCAATGAGCACTGCACGAGGCAAAGGGGTACACGCGTGGTCACCGCGGATGATGCCGGACGCACGTCCGACATCGCGGGAAAGCTCGGCGTCGAGTCGGGCATGGTCGTCCAGGAACTTGGCTGGGACAGCGACGTCGACGAGGCGGTGCGCGACGCCGTCGAGGAAAGAGCGGGGGACGAGCTGCTCGACGAGGACGCCGTCGATGTCATCGACCTCGTCCTCATGTGGTGGCGCGACGGCGACGGGGACCTCGTCGACGCGCTGATCAACGCGATCGGTCCGCTCGCCGAGAACGGGGTGATCTGGGTGCTCACACCCAAGACCGGCCACCCCGGGCACGTGGAGCCAAGCGAGATCGCCGAGGCCGCACCGACGGCCGGGCTCTCGCAGACCTCCAACGTCACCGTCGGCGAGAGCTGGGTGGGATCCCGGCTGGTGTCGCCGAAGGCGGCCAAGCCGAGGCGCTGAGCGGAGCTTGTCGGAGCGAACGGACGGCGCTGAGCGTCACCACCGGCCGCGCGCGCGATCCCGCCACGGTCGCCCGTCCGGGTCGTAGGCGGTCCGGTACACCGGCACGGCCCACAGTCGGGTGAAAATCGACATCCGTTCGGGTCGGTGGCGGCGCAGCCGCCCCGGAGGGCGCGGCCCGACCCGGCCGCCGTCGTGCCAGGCGTCGAGCGCGGTCACCGCGGCCTCGACGGTGCGCACGGCCTCGTCCGGGTCGAGCAGGTCGGCGTCCTCGTGCGGCTCGCGGTCGAGGTGCTCGCGCAGCAGCGTGAGCCGCAGGTCGCGGGCGAACCGCCGCGCCCCGTCGCCCAGCCCGCCCGGATCGCGCGGATCGCGGTCGTCGCGTTCCTCGTCGAGCACGGCGACCGACAGTTCGCTGTCGTGGCTCCAGGAACGCCGGTTGAGGTTGGCGCTGCCGGCGCACGCCCAGGTGTCGTCGACGACGGCGACCTTCGCGTGGACGTACACCGGGGTGCTGTCGTGGTTCTCGAGGTCGTACACGTGCACCCGGTCGGGGGCGGCGCGCTCGCACACCTCGATCGCCTGCATCCGGCCCACCTGGTTGGGCGGCAGCGCGAGCCGCCCGTCCACGTCCGGATGGCGGGGGACGACGACCATGACGTGCAGCCGGGGGGTGCGGTGCAGCGCATCGGCGAGCAGGCGTGCGATGTGCGGGGACCACATGTACTGGTCCTCCAGGTAGATCAGCCGCTCCGCGCGGCGGAAGACCTTCGCGTAGCCCCGGGCCACGGACCGTTCGCCGCGCGGGGCGAACGGGTAGCCGGGCCGGATCGCGGGGTAGGTGCGCAGCACCTGGACCGTCGCCCGCCCGGCGGGTGACGGATCCGGTGGCCGCCCGGGCAGCGGGTCGGCCCGCATGTCGGTCTTCGTGAACCGGTCGCGCAGCCACGCGACCGGGTTGTGGACGTCGACCGAGTGCGGGTCCTCCCAGCGCTCCCGGAACACCGCGTCGATCAGCCCGACGGCCGGACCGCGCACCTCCAGCTGCACGTCGTGCCACGGCGGTCGGTCACCGTAGGCCGCGGCCATCGGGGCGGCCTGCGGGTCGCCGAGGTGGGTGTGGTCGTCGCGGCGCGAGCGGCTCAGGTCGATGCCACCCGCGAACGCCACGTCCCGGCCCGGGGCGTCAGGTCGGCGCAGCACCACGAGCTTCTGGTGGTGGGAGCCCGCCCACCGCACCCGCGCGTCGAGCAGGACCTCGCCGCCCGCAGCGCGCACCTCCGCACCGAGGAGGCGGTTCTCGGGCCCGTTGTAGGACAGCTCGTCGGCGTGCGAGCGCCACACCAGACCCTTCACGATCACCCCGCGGCGCGCCGCGTCGCAGAACAGCTCGCCGACCGTCGGTCCCTCGGGGCAGAGCAGCTCGTCGGCGTCGCCCGCCCAGTCGGTGAAGAACAGGTGGTCGCCGGGGCGCAACAGCGCCACCTCCGCCGCCAGGCGGGCGAAGTAGGCGCTGCCGTGCACGTGCACCCGGACGTCGTTGCCGGCGCACCAGTCCGGGTGCCGGTAGGCGGGGTTCCCGCGCTCGTGTCCTGTGAGGAACCACTCCGCCGCCCCCATCCGCACCTCCCGTCCGCACCGCGAGTGACCTCGCCCGACTAGGCTCCTCGACGAACGCACCGCTCGCAGCGAGGAGATCTGCTCATGGCGCCCGAGGTCGGCACCGAAGCACCCGACTTCACGTGCAAGGACCAGAACAACCAGGAGGTCACGCTCTCGTCGTTCCGCGGCGCGCGCAACGTCCTGGTCGTCTTCTACCCGTTCGCCTTCTCGGGGATCTGCACCGGCGAGCTGTGCGCGATCCGGGACGACCTCGGCTCCTTCCAGAACGACGACGTCCAGGTCCTCGGCGTGTCCGTCGACCACGTGTTCGCGCTGAAGGCCTGGGCGAACCAGGAGGGCTACCAGTTCCCCCTGCTGTCGGACTTCTGGCCGCACGGTGAGGTGGCGAAGACCTACGGCGTGTTCAACGCCGACCGCGGGATGGCCGTGCGCGGCACCTTCCTGGTCGACAAGGCCGGCATCGTGCGCTTCGCCGAGGTGAACGCCCCCGGCGAGGCCCGCGACCAGCAGGCGTGGAAGAAGGCGCTGGCGTCGGTGGCCTAGCGCACCGGGGCGCGTAGCTCAGCGGGAGAGCACTCGGTTTACACCCGAGCGGTCGCAGGTTCGAACCCTGCCGCGCCCACGTGACCTGCGGAAACGCAGGTGGTTGATCTGTGGTGTCTGCTGGTCCGGGAGCCGAGTGGTCATCAGATGAAGCGCGGTGTCGGTCGTTCGGGCGGTGACTTGCGACGAATGCTGGGCCTGGATGAAGCCGCCGGGATCTGCGATATCGCTGGTCGGAGGGCTCGAGCAGGTGGTCGGTCCGTGGCCGGCGGCTCGTCATCGGCTGCGGCGGGGGGACAGGGACTGCTCGCAGTGGAGGCGTGGAGCCATTCGTGGTGCGAGACGACGGCTACCGTGAACATCTCCGCCCTCTGCTACGGACGAGGGAACGCTGCGACGACGGCCCAGGCGACAGCGGGCGGGGTGCCGAGGCGGGGATAGGCCCTCACCCGTCGGAAGCGAGGGAGGTGTGCCATTCGGCGAAGAGGCTCGTCAGTTGCGGGATGGCGTCGGCGCTGATCCCGTCCTCGGCCCAATCGGCGTCGGTCAGCCGTTTGATGGCGTTCAGAGCGTCGAGGAAGGTCTCGATTGTGAACCCGGCGTCCTTGGCGGCAGCGAGGTGCAGCAGCGTGTCTCGCGTGTAGTGGCGCATCAGTGCGTGCACGTCGTAGAAGTCGCGTGGGCGTGCTCGTCCCCACAGCGCGAGCAGCTTGTCCGCAGCCAGGTCGTCCGGGTGCAGCACCGGTCCGACGTCAAGCATGACGCGGGGCTGGAGACGGCCACCATCGGCGAAGACCTCGACCGTGCACTCGCTTCCGTCGGCGGGGTCGACAGCGACGAAGCGGTGGTCAGCGGGAGGTCGGTCGGCGTCGCGGGACTCCAGACCGCGATCGCGGAGGGCTGCACGCAGCGCAGCGGTGACGTGGCGTGCTTCTGCGTCGTCGATCTCAGTGAACAGATCGACGTCCTGGGTCGCCCTGTCGACGAAGCCGTGGGCGATCATCGCTCCGCCGCCGGCGAGCGCAACGGTGTGCGCTTCGGGCAGCGCGGACGCGGTGCGAACGATCAGATCTTGTAGGGGATGGAGCGGCATGGTTCAGGCGGCGGCGCGCGAGTTGTCGATCAGCGGACGCCAGGCGGACCGAACCCGGCGCGGCAGGTACATGCGGTCCCAGACTTCGACGAGCCCGGGGCCGTCGACCAGCCGGGTGATGTCGTCCAGGTTGCCTTCGACGAGGACGATCTCGTAGAGGTCCCGGCGGCGGTCGAGGTCGGCAATGTCCCAGCGGACCTCGCGAGGGTGAGGGCCTGACCAGAACAGGGACGCGGGTAGGCCAATGGTTCCCGTCGTGGGACCGTGCAGGTCGGTGAGGGCACGCGGCACCTGCACGTCCCGGATCCACCCAGGACGCGCTGCGGGTTGCTGCGTGTCGGTCACGGGTTCATGGTGCCGTACGTGGTGGTCACAGAGCGAGCCGCCGCGACGGGGAGCCATGTCGCCCGCGCTGCGCCGTGGAGCCAATCGTGGGTGTGAACCGCCGTCGAACAGGGTGCCTACGGGCGACTCCAGTGGTGCGGTCGGGCACCGTTGTTGCAGGTAGATGTCTTGTGTGGTGCTGCCTGCACCTTTTACACCCGAGCGGTCGCAGGTTCGAACCCTGCCGCGCCCACCGGTCCGACCAGGACAATTGCAACGCGCTGACCTGCAGCTCCGCTCTCGTGGTGCCCGATGGCGGGCGGATCAGCTCGAGGTACGGCCGGCGGAGCGGTCCCGGTCGAGGAGGTCTGCGGCGTACAGCTCGATGTCTCGCAGGCCGACGCCCCGCCCGCTGGCCCGCAGCCGGCCGACCAGCGGCACCACCTCGTCGGCCCACCAGCGCTGGCCCAGCTCGCGCGGGCCGATACCGGTCAGGCCCCGGCGGAACCCCCAGGCTTCGGCGGCGTCGGCCAGCCGCGCCCAGTCGGCGGGACGATCCAACCACAGCTCGGAGCGGGTGTCGTCGGGCAGCGACACCCGCATCAGGAACTCCCGCTCGGCCGCCTTGCTGGCCAGGTGCGACAGCCTTAGGCACGCCATCGCGTACGCCGTGGTGCAGATCCGACGGACGATCGCCGGCACGCTGTGCTGCTCGCGCTCCCGGGCCACCGAGACGCGGTGGTGCCCGTCGACCACGAAGTACATCTCGCCGAGCTGGATGAGATTCACCCGAGGCAGCGCGATCCCGCCGGCCACGGCATCCGCGACCGACCGGTGACGCGCCCGCAACGCCCGGTTCACCAACCGGAACCGCGCGTCGAAGTCCCCGGCGCGCCCCACGGTGCCGACGATCCGGTCGGTGCGCACGTCGTCCGGGTAGACGATCATGTCGCCGTCCCGGCCCAGCGCGGCGATCGCGTCCGAGAAGACCAGCGGCGCGCGGCCGTCCGGGTCGTCGCCGCGCAGGTCCCGCAACCACCCACCCATGTCCCCATTTTAGGGCGCACTGCGGCCCACCTCGTGACTCTGTGAACTCGTACGTGGTCGGGCAACGCTGCGGCCTACCTGGTTTCGCCGAAGGTCCGCCGGTAGGCGCCGGGGGTGGTGCCGAGGTGCGCCCGGAAGCGGCGGCGCAGGTTGACCGCCGAGGCGAGTCCCACCCGGGTGGCGATGGCTTCCACCGGCAGGTCGGTCCGTTCCAACAGCACCCGCGTCGCGTCGAGGCGCCGGCCGAGCAGCCACCGGCCCGGGCTCGTGCCGAGCTGTTCGGTGAACCGCCGGGCGAGAGTTCGGCTCGACAACCCGGCGTGTTCGGCGAGGCGCACGACGGTCAGGCTGTCGAGATGTGAGGTGGCCCAATCCAGCAGTGGCGCCAATGACTCGTCCGTGCTGGCGGGGGCGGGTCGGGTCACGTACTGGAGCTGGCTGCCCTCCCGGTGCGGCGGCAGCACCATGTTCCTCGCGATCTCGGCGGCGAAGGCCGCGCCGTGGTCGGAACGGACGAGGTGCATGCACAGGTCGATGCCCGCACCGGTCCCCGCGCTGGTCGCCACGTCGCCGTCGTCGACGTAGAGCACGTCCGGGTCCACCCGCACCTCCGGGAAAGTGGCGGCGAGTTGGGCGGTGTGGCGCCAGTGGGTGGTGGCGCGGCGGCCGTCGAGCAGTCCGGTCTGGGCGAGGACGAACGCCCCGGTGCAGATGGCGGCGATCCGCGCGCCGCGCTGGTGGGCAGCCCGCAGCCCCTCGGTGACGGCCGGTGGCACCGATCTGCCCGGTGACTGCCAGCCGGGGATGACCACCGTGTCCGCCTCTCGCAGGGCCGCCAGCCCCGTGTCGACGAGCATCGCGTAGCCGGCGGTGGTGAGCAGCGGGCCGGGGTGCTCGGCACAGACCCGGAAGGTGTAGTGGGCCGGCAGGTCCTGCCTGATGGTGCCGAAGACCTCGGCGGCGCAGGCCAGTTCGAAGGGTGACTGGGGCGAGGTGAGCAGGGCCACCACTCGATGACGGGCCATGACCGTAATGTACCCACAGATGTCTTTTCAGACTCTCGGCCGTAGGAGGCCCCGCGGGCCACGCTGGTCCCGTGGGTGAAACGACTGAACCGGGCGTGCGGAGGACCACGGTCCAGGTCGATGGCGAAACGGCCAGCTATCTGACCGTGGAGCAGGACGGCCCGGTCGTGTTGCTGCTGCACGGGACGTACTGGAGCCGGGTGTGGCTTCCGGTGCTGGGTCGCCTCGCGGAGGCGGGACTACGGCCCATCGCAGTCGATCTCCCCGGGCTGGGGCGCTCGGGAGGCGAGCTCACCCTGGAAGCGGCCAAGGTCCCGGCCCTCGCGGATTGGGTGACGCGATTCGTGTCCGCGCTGAAGCTCTCCGGGCCGATCGCCGTGGGGGCTCATGACATCGGCGGCGCCATCGGCCAGCACCTCCTGGTCCACGATCGACTGGAGGTGTCCGGGCTGGCCTTGGTCAACTCGGTCACCTACGACTCCTGGCCGGCGCCCCACGTGGCCCGGTTCGGGGACCCGGAGGCCGCCGATGGCCTTCTCGACGCGCGACGGCAGGCCGTGACCTCGGCGCTGGCCGGTGCCGCCACCGAGCAGCTGATCGCCGAGTACCTGGATCCGTGGACCGATCCGCGGGTCCGCCGCTCGTGGCTGGCCCTGGCGGGCGCGGCCGACAGCCGCTACACCCTCGATCTCGTTCCGGCGCTGAAGCGGTCCACCACGCCCAAACTGCTGATCTGGGGCGAGGACGACCCCTTCGAGTCGGTGGAGTACGCCGAGAAGTTCGCCGCGGAGATCCCGCGGACCACGCTCGTACGGATCCCGGAAGCGGACCACATCCCCACCGAGAACGCACCCGGCCGGATCGCCCGCACCCTCATCGATTTCTTCACGGCGTAGTGGTCCGTGGAGCGCACTGGACGCCGACCGGACGGTCTCAGAAGATCTGGCGCATGTTCGTCCGGGCCAGGTCGATCAGCTCCGTGCCGCGCCCGGAGAGCACGGTGCGGATCGCGAACAGCGCGAACCCCTTCGCCTGCTCCACGGTGATGGTCGGCGGGATCGACAGCTCCTGGCGTTCGGTGACCACGTCCAGGATCGCCGGCCCGTCGTGGGCGAGGAACTCGGTGACCGCCTTCGGCAGGTCGGCCGAGTGGTCGACGCGCCACCCCGGGACGCCGAGCGCGTCGCCGACGGCGGCGAAGTCGGGGTTGTGCAGGTCGGTGCCGAAGGTGACGAAGCCGGCGGCCTTCATCTCCAGCTCGACGAAGTTCGGCGAGGAGAACCTGGGTGGGCACCGACCGCCTTGCGATGACTTCTGAAAAAGTTCAGAATGATGGTGTGGCGACCGAGGTGCAGTGGAGCGAGTTGCAGCGCGACCCGAAGGGTGTGGCGGCGCTGGCCGACCGGGGCGACGTGCGAGTGCGACGTCGGGACGGCGTGCCACTGCTGCTGGTCCGCGAAGACTCCGCTACGTCGGCGGCTGACGGCGCGTTGAGCGCGGCGCGGGCGTTGCGCAACGCCCTTGCGCACCTTTCTGGTGAGGCGGCCGCCGAGGTGCTGGTGGAGGAGTTCCCGTGGGCGGACCTGCTGTCAGTCGCGGATCGGCTGCAGTTCGTTTCGGACTTCGTGCGCGCGGTCGGCGCGTCGGCCGAACTGGGTCGGTGGTCGGTGTTGGCCCAGGTCCTGGTGGAGTGGAAGTCGACCGCGGCCGTTCACGCCGATCCCGCGCTCGTGGCCGAGCTGTCCCGACCGCTGGATGACGATCTCGGGCCAGTGCCGGCTCCGACCGGGGAGTGAGCGGTGCCGGCAAAGCGTGGTGACCGGGTTGCGCCGCCAGCGCGACCGGACGGGTGGGAGGCGCGGTTCGCGACATCGGAGGCGGCGAAGGGGTGGGAGGAGCTGTGCCGGGTGGCGCAGGCGAACACGTGGGAGGCGTGGGTCGTGCTGACCGAGCGGCCCACCCGGGCGGAGAACCCGGCGCGTCAGCACCGGCTCCGTGGTCAGCTCGCCGAGCGGCAGGTGGGCGGCCAGGTGTTGGCGCAGTGGCAGTACGAGGTCACTGCGGGCGGCCGGATCTGGTACTGCCCGGATGAACAGAGGCGAGTCGTCCGGGTCGTCGCCGCGAGCCCGTCACACCCGAAAATCACGGAGTAGCTGAGATCCGACCGGGACGGATTCAGAAGATCTGGCGCATGTTCGTCCGGGCCAGGTCGATCAGCTCCGTGCCGCGCCCGGAGAGCACGGTGCGGATCGCGAACAGCGCGAACCCCTTCGCCTGCTCCACGGTGATGGTCGGCGGGATCGACAGCTCCTGGCGTTCGGTGACCACGTCCAGGATCGCCGGCCCGTCGTGGGCGAGGAACTCGGTGACCGCCTTCGGCAGGTCGGCCGAGTGGTCGACGCGCCACCCCGGGACGCCGAGCGCGTCGCCGACGGCGGCGAAGTCGGGGTTGTGCAGGTCGGTGCCGAAGGTGACGAAGCCGGCGGCCTTCATCTCCAGCTCGACGAAGTTCAGCGAGGCGTTGTTGAACACCACCACCTTGACCGGCAGCCGCATCTGCCCGAGCGTCACCAGCTCACCCATGAGCATGGTCAGCCCGCCGTCGCCGGCTAGGGCGATGACCTGCCGGTCCGGGTAGGTGGCCTGGGCGCCGATGGCCTGCGGGAGGGCGTTGGCCATCGATCCGTGGTTGAACGAGCCCAGCAGGCGACGCCTGCCGTTCATCCGCAGGTAGCGGGCGGCCCACACGACCGGCGAACCGACGTCGGGGATGAGGACGGCATCGTCGGCCGCTCCCTCGTCGAGCAGGCGGGCCAGGTACTGCGGGTGGATCGGGGCCGCTCCCCGGCTCGGGGTGGCGAGGCCGTCGAGCTCCGTGCGGGTGCGGCGGTAGTGCGTGAGCATGGTGTCCAGGTGCTTGCCGGATCGCTGCGCGTCCAGCCGCGGCAGGAGTGCCTCGATGGTCTCCTTGACCCCGCCGACCAGGGGGACGTCGACCTTCGTGCGCCTCCCGAGCTGCTCACCGCGCAGATCGACCTGGACTGTGGTGGCGTTCCTGGGGAAGAACTGCTGGTAGGGGAAGTCCGTGCCGAGCATGAGCAGCGTGTCGCAGTGCTCCATGGCGCGATAGCCGGAGGAGAACCCGAGCAGCCCGGTCATGCCGACGTCGTACGGGTTGTCCGGCTCGACGGACTCCTTGCCGCGGATCGTGTGGACGACCGGCGCCTGGAGCGTGCCGGCGAGCCGGACGAGCTCGGCGTGCGCTCCCCGGCAGCCGGCGCCGGCGAGGATCGTGACGTTCGACCCGGCGTTCAGCACGCGGGCCGCGGCGTCCAGCTCGCCGGACTCCGGCACGACGCTCGCCCGCGCGCCCGTGATCGACTCGGGTTTCGCGTCCGTCCTGGCCAGGCCGATGTCGCCGGGGACGACCAGCACCGCCACCCCGCGCCGGGAGAGCGCCTCGCGCATGGCGATCCGCAGCAGCCGTGGCATCTGCGCGGGATGCGCGACGTGCTCGGCGTAGACGCTGCACTCCCGGAACAGCTCCTGGGGACGGGTCTCCTGGAAGTAGTTGGACCCGATCTCCTCGCTCGGGATGTGCGCGGCGATGGCCAGCACGGGCACCCGGGAGCGCTGCGCGTCGTACAGCCCGTTGATCAGGTGCAGGTTGCCGGGCCCGCAGCTGCCGGCGCACACGGCGAGCTCGTCGGTGAGCCCGGCCTCCGCGCTCGCGGCGAATGCGGCGGCCTCCTCGTGCCGGACGTGCACCCACGCGAGCTCCGGGCGGGTCCGCAGGGCGTCGGTGAACCCGTTGAGCGAGTCGCCGGGGATGCCGTACACGCGGCGCACCCCGCTGGCCATCAGGGTGTCGGCGATCAGCTCGGCAACGGTGGACATGTCGTCTCCTCACACGTGGACCGGGACCTCGACGGTAGCCGCGCCCACCCCCGGTCGTCCCTCCCGGAAGTGCAGGGCGATGGCGAACTCGAAGCGAGCGGCCGGGTCGTCCATGTCGTCGCCGAGCCGCTCGCGGAGCCGGTGCAGCCGGTACCGGACCGTCTGGGGATGCAGGTACAGGCGTTCGGCGATGGCCTGCGGCCGGCCCGGGTTGTCCAGCCACGCCCGGAGGGTCTCGACGAGCCACCGCTCGCGGTCCGCGTTGCGGTCCGCGAGCGGCCCGAGCCTGCGTCGCGCCAGCTCGTCGGCGGCGTCCGGTGCCGCGTGGACGACGACCGCGACGAGCTCGTCGGACCAGCGGACCGGGCCGCTCCGCACGAGCGCACCACTCGCGACGAGGCTGAAGAGCTGCCGCGCACGCCGGAACGACCGCGGCAGGTCGGTGACCGTCCCGGCGGAACCGATGGAGGCGTCCCTGCCGGCGAGGACCAGCGCGACCCGTCCCGTCGGGCCGACGACGACCACGGCGCCGTCGTACGTCCCGGCCAGGACGTCGTCGTGCATCTCGAGTCCCGCCGTGTCGCCGTGCACGACCGCTGCCACCACGGGCTCCGTCCAGCCTTCCTCGGCCGCCGCCGGGGTTCCGTCGAGCAGCGCCTGCAGCCGGTTCTGGCGGTCCCGCGCCCTGAGGTGCGACGCGGTCTCGATCGCGTCCGAGTACCCGCGCACGGAGTCCGCGGTGAGCTCGTCCACGCAGGCGAAGTGGGCCTGTGCCAGCACCATCGCCGTGTCCGCGTCGACACCCACCTCGTTCGCCACTCGCCGCACGTGGGCCCAGGCCACCCGCGACCCGATCCGGTAGGCGGCGGTCAGCTCGTGCAGGGCCACCCCGGCGACCGCCGCGGCGGCCCCGAAGGACCGGTGCAGGGCGCTGCCGTCGGTGTCCGCACCACCGCTCAGCCGGTCGAGGACCCGCCGGAACGTCGCGTCGATCAACTCGCGGCGCACCGCGGTGTCGGCCCGCTCGGCGATGCCGGGGAACTCGGCGACGACCTGCGCGTCGGTCTCCTCGCGGAGCAGCTCGTGGTCGAGCGTCAAGCGGCGGAGGAGATCGGTGACGCCCGGACGGCGGGAGACGTCGCCGATCGTGGCCTCGATGTCGAATCCACGCACCTCGTGATCGTACGAATCCTCCGAGTCCGCTGCCCGGCGCGCCCGGATCGCGCTGCCCATCGGCGCCGTCTCATAGGAAACCTATGAGGGGGCGGTGCGACTTCGCGGCGAGCACACGTGTCGGCGGGGGCGCGGACGGCCGTAGCGTTCCGGTCGTCGCCGGCCCCGAGGTGGGGCCGAGAGGGAGGGGCAGCCATGGTCGAGCGGATCGTGACGCAGCCGATCGAACCGTCATGGGCCGTCCCGAACCTGGTCGATGCGTGGGGCCGAGGCGAGTACGTCTTCTACGAGAAGGACGGCGTGTGGTCCGCCGGCTTCGGGATCGACGCGGAGGTGTGGGTCGACGACACCGGCGCCCACCTGCGCTCCCCGTCCGCCGCCCTCGACCTGCCGCCGTCCGGTGCGCCCTACGACCAGGTCGACGCGCTCCTCGGGGAGCTGGCGGCGGGCCCGTGGGAAGCATTCGGGTGGGTCAAGTTCGAGGCCGGGGGCTCCCGCCCCGAGGGGCGGGTCGTGCACCTGGTCGTCCCACGGACGCAGGTCCGGTTCTCCCGCTCCGGCGCGGTGGTCCGCGGACCGGACCCCCGCACCGTCGATCGCCTCGTCGACGCCCTGCACCGGCAGCACGCGGGGTGGGCGCCGGCGGGAGTCCGCTTCGATCAGGAGGCGGGCGCCGTCGAGTACACCGAAGCGATCGAGCGGGCGCTGTCGGCGATCCGGTCGCGGACCGTGGACAAGGTCGTCCTGTCCAGAACGGTCCCGGTGGATGCCGATGTCGACCTCGTGGCCACCTACACCGTGGGGCAGGGGCGCAACCCGTCGGCGCGGTCGGTCCTGCTGTCGATGCACGACGTCGAACTGGTGGCGTTCTGCCCGGAGACCGTCGTCAGCGTCGGACCGTCGGGCGCGTTCGTCAGCGAACCGGTCGCCGGGACCCGTGCCTGCCCGCCGGACGCCGCGCTGGCGGCCAAGCTGCGGACGGAGCTTCGCACCGACCCGAAGGAGGTCTACGAGCACGCGATCTCGATCCGCGCGATGCTCGAGGAGCTGGCGGATGTCTGCGCCGATGACGGGCCGGTCGCCTCGGACCTGCTGTCGGTGCGGCGCCGCGGGCCGGTCCAGCACCTCGCCACCCGGGTCAGCGGCCATCTCGCCGCGGGTCGGACGGCATGGGACGCGTTCCAGGCGCTCTTCCCGGCCGTGACGGCGACCGGTGTCCCGCGCGACCAGGCCCGCACCCTCATCGAGGAGCTCGAACACTCGCCGCGAGGGCTCTACGGTGGTGCGGCCGTCCACGTCGAGCACGACGGCACCTTCGACGCCGCGCTGATCCTCCGGGCGGTGCTGCGCGAGAACGGGCGCACCCACCTGAGGGCGGGTGGGGGCATCGTCCCCGGGTCGGAGCCCGCCCGCGAGCTCGAGGAGACCAGGGAGAAGCTGCGCGGCGTCGCCGACGCGTTGGTCGCGCGGCACCCGGCATCCGGCCGGAACCGGACGAGTGGCGGGTCAGGCGAGGAGGCGGCGGAGGGCCCGCTGCGGATCGCCACGGATCGCGGCGGTCTGCGCGCCGTCCCGGACGACCTCCAGGCGGCCCCCGCGCCCGACCCGGACGATGGCCGCCGACCCGATCCGGTCCGGGTCGCGTCGTCCACGGTCGCCGTCGAGGACCAGCAGCCGTCCGCCGAAGGCGGCATCGGCGGTGGGGGCGTCGCACGCGACCGGTGAGCCCGTGCGGTTCGCGCTGCTGAGGTAGAGGTGGCCGCGCTCGTCGAGCAGCGGACGGACCGCGTCCGCCATCGCGAGGGTGGCGGCGAGCCAGCCGTCCTTCGTGGAGGGTCCGAACCAGTCGGGACCGGAGCCGTCCACGGGGAGGAGCAGGTTCAGCAACAGCTCCGCGGACAGGCGGCGGGCGAGCTCGATGCCGGCCTCGTCGAGGTCGAGATGCGGTCGGAGCATGGCGAGGTCGGCCACCGCGACGCCGGCGGCCTGCTGTCCCGGGCGGCCCTTCGCCCGGTTGACCGCGGCGGCGTCCGTCGCGGCCAGCGCGTAGCCGAGCGGGCTCGGCATCGGCACGACGACGGGAACACCGGCGTCCAACCGGTTCCCGGCGAGCTGGAGGTCGGCACCGCTCGTGCCGACTATCACGATCGACACCCCACTCGGGAAGCACACCCGCCCGGGCCCGGCGATTTCAAGGGGGATGGCGAGTACTCGTCACCCGGGTGCGGGCGGTGTCCACCCGCGGCGAGCCGCCACGATCCCCGCTTCGAACCGGGACCGCGCGCAGCCAGCAGTGCACCCGTGGTGAGCTGGCGCAGCCGCGCCCCTCGACCGAGCATCTCCCGCATCGCCACCGATCCGCGCGCGAGCATCGACTCGGTCAACCCGTTCGCCACCAGGACGCTGGGATCGTCGAAACCCACGTACTCGTACCGCGCTCGCCCGAGCAGCTCGCCGGTGACGACGTCCCAGATGTGGCGGGGCGTCCCGCGCACCACCCGGGTGCTCGCCCGCTCGTCCCGCCGCGCCGGGGCGGCCACGGCATCCAGTGCCGCGGCGAGCAGCTCCCGTGCCCCGGCGTCATCCGCCGCGGACCGATCCGTCCGGACCACGGATGGGATGGTAGCGACCGGGGGCGGGGCGGTTCCCATCATCAGCTGTGGCTGGGCGCCCTTGGGTGGGCGCTGCCGCGATTCTCGGTCCGATCATGACGGGCTGAACGTGGCGAGATGCTGTGAATTGCCCTCCGGAGGGCGATCGCAAGCATCTGATCAATGGGAAGCGCTGGCCTGGGCACCGGATGATCACGCGGCAGCGGCCCGAGGACACTAGCCCTGCGAACTCGCCACCTTCTGCAAGGTAGGCCGCAGCTCGTCGAGCAGCCAGTCGACGGCGACGACGTTCGGGGCCTGGAGGGCGACGGCCTGGTCGAGGGTGAGTGGCAGGTAGTTGCCGTCCTGGACGGGGCGGAGCTGGCGCACGAGGGGGTTGTCCTCGAACCGGGCGCGGTCGTCGGTGCCGGCGAAGGTCATGAACAGCACGTCGGCGTCGTCGAGGAGGCCGACCTGTTCGTAGGAGACGCCGACGGTGCCGGGTGCGAGCGCGGCGGTGGCGGGGGCGTTCCGGAAGTACTCCGGGACGTTCAGGCCGAGGGAGCGCATGAACACCGTGGACAGGTTCTGCTCGCCGACGACCATCGGCAGGATGTCGCCGCGGGCCTGGCCGAAGAGGTAGGTGCGCTCGGCGAGCCCGGGGAGCTCGGCGCGCAGGGCTGCGACGGTGGCGTCGGACTCGGCGATCAGGGCTTCGACCCGCTCGCTCTCGCCGATCGCCCGGCCGATCTGGCGTGCGTCGTCCTGCATCGACGAGCCGTACAGCGACTGCTGGTAGACGGCGACCGGCGCGATGCCGGAGAGCCGCTCGTAGCTCGCCCGGTCGAGGACCAGCGGCGACGAGACGGCGAGGATCAGGTCCGGCCGGTACGAGGCCACCTTCTCGATGTTCACGCCGCCGGTGCGGTCCTGCTCGATGCCGAGCACCTCCTCCGACAGCGGCGTGCGGACGTACGGGAGGTTCGGATCACCGGTGCCGTCGGGGCTGTAGTTGCGCACGGCACCGACGATCGGCGCGCCCACGGCGTCGGCGATGGCGATGTCGTTGTAGCCCAGCGCCACGATCCGCTGCGGCTTCGCCGGGATCGTGGTGGTGCCGTAGGCGTGCGTGATCGTGACGGGGAACCGGTCGCCCGTGCCGGCCGCCGACGGTTGCGGCGGGTCCGGTTCGCTGGTCCCGCACGCCGTCAGGGCGAGCGAGCACACGGCGGCGAGTGCCGCCACGATCGCGGGGCGCATGACTCTCCTCGAGTTCGGAATTGGCCAGGCTAAGCTAACCAGTCGCGAGTCGGGGCCTGCGCGGACCCACCACGGGAGCGGTGGACGCACGGATCCCGGGCGAGCGGGCCGACTGCCCGCTGGTGCTCGTCACCGGAACCGAAGACGCGGTGCGGCCGTCCGGACCGATGGCGCAGGAGGTGCTCGGTCGTCGGCTCAGCGCCGCGGACGAGCACCTCAGCTCCCCGTGCCGTACAGCTCCCCGATGATCGTCCTGGCCATCTCGGCCGCCGGGTCGCGGCCGTCCGGGGACGGGGCGAGCGACGTCCAGACCACGACCGTGGTCCCGCGGCCCGGGTCGTACCCGGCGAACGTGTTGAACCCCGGCAGCTCGCCGGTGTGCCCGTAGAACGGCCCGAACCGGGCCAGTGCGAGGCCGTAGCCGGGTCCGTCGGGAGCGGCCGGGTCGACCGGCTGGACGCTGTCCAGCCGAGCCTTCTGCAGGGCCGGGCCGAGCAGCCCGCCGCCGACCAGCGCCTCGACGTAGCGGGTGAGATCCTCGACCGTCGAGATGCCGGCGCCGGCGGCCCACGCCCAGGACGGGTTGGTGCCGGTCACGTCGAGCGGGGCCAGCGTGCCGTCGTGGGCGGCGGCCTGCTTCTCCGGCGACAGCACGTTCGACCCGACCGTCTCGACGTTGGTGCCGTAGCTGTAGCCCTGTGGGTGCGGGTCGGGCAGGGCCGCGGACGTGGTGGCGGGGAAGGACGACCCGGCCAGGCCGAGCGGGTCGAGGACGCGCCGCTGGATCTCGGTCTCGAGGGGGTTGCCGGTGAGCTGCTCGACGATCCGGCCGAGCAGGGCGGTGTTCGTGTTGGAGTAGTAGAAGCCCGCACCCGGCGGGAACTCCGGCGGCATCGCCAGGCCGATGGCGATCAGGTCCTCGGGCGCGTACACCGTCCCGGGCGCGGTGTCCATGGTGGCGCTCAGCTCGGGGGACGTCGTGTAGTTGCCGAGCCCGCTGCGCATCGTGAGCAGCTGCTCGATCGTGATGTTCTGCCCGTTCGGCACGTCGGGCCGGTACTTCGCGACCGGGTCGTCCATGCGGAGCAGGCCCTCGTCGACGAGCTGGAGCACCACCGTGCCGGTCCAGGTCTTGGTGACGCTGCCGATGCGGATGTGGTCCTCGATGCGCACCGGCTCGGTTCCGCGGAACGTCCGGGTGCCGACCGTGATCGTCCAGTCCCCGAGCTCGGGCGAGCGCACCTGCACGGCCGCGCCGGTGACCAGCATGTCCGCGGCGAGCCGTTCCAGCTCCGGCTGCAGCGTCTCCGCGTAGGCCGGCACGTCCGGGGCGGCCGGGGGAGGGGCGGCAGGCTGCTCGGCGCACGCGGTCAGGGCCAGCAGGGCGGCAGTTGCGAGGCCGGCGGCGGCGCGCGAGATCATGGTCAGGTCCTCTCGCCGGTGCTCGGCCTGGGGACGCTAGACCCGTCGTGTGCGCCGGCATACCGACGAACGGCCGCTACCGATTCGACGAGGTGAGGGCCCCGTGCAGCCGGGACAGGTCGTCCGCCAGGCCGTGCAGCCAGCCCCACACGTCGACCACCCGCAGCGCGTCGGAGGGTGCGCGTCCGTACTCGGCGGCCGGTGGGTGCGGGGAGAGCCGCGCGTGCAGTCGGCCGCTGTCGTCGGTGGGTGCCGCGGCCGTGGTCGCCAGGGTGGTGGCCGTGACACGCAGGTCGTGCGCCACCACGGCGGCCGCACCGGTCAAGGCGGCGCCGACCGCGGGCCACGGCAGCGGGCCCGGTGCCGGGTAGCGGCCCCGCAGGAGGTCGGCGTCCTCGACCAGCCGGTGGCTGACCCCGAGCACCGCCAGCCAGTTGACGTCCGGCCCGGCCGAGGCGGGTGCTCCTTCCGAGCGGAACTGGGCGTACGTCGCGTCGAGCAGCGCCAGCAGCTCGGCCAGGTCCGTACGACGCCGGGCCGGCGCGCTGGTCAGCTCGCGCGCCGTGGCGACGACGTCGTCCGCGCCCGCCCGCAGCACGGCGGCCGCGCTGCGGCGCACCTCGCCCGCGCCGCCGCGGGGCCACACCGCCGCGCCGATGAGCGCACCGATCAGCCCACCGAGGATGACGTCGAGCATGCGGGTCTCGGCGAGGTGCCACGTCGAGGGCGCGAGCTGGGCGAACACCACCGCGACCACGACCGTGAACCCGGCCTGCCCGGCTGCCGGCCCGAGCAGCGGTCCGGCCGCGAAGCCCACCGCCATGATCACCGGCAGGAACCACGCGTAGATCTCCGTGCGGTCACCCACTACGACGAGCAGGACACCCGCGACGACGGCCCCGACGATCACGCCCGCGAACGCCGGGCCCAGCGCCGCCCGGCTGGCGACGAGCGACGTGCGCATCAGGGTCAGCGTTGCCAGCATCACCCAGAAGCCGTGCGAGATGTCGGGCAGATCCGCGACGACCCGAGCCGCGGCGAGGCCCACCGCGAGCCGCACAGCGTTCTGGAAGTAGACCGAGCGAGGGGTGAGGTGCACCTGGAGCCGGCGCCACCACCGCTTCGCCGGGGAGTAGCCCAGGTAGGCGAACGTGGCCGGCGCGACCACGCCCCGCGGCGCGGAACCGGCCACACCCAGGGCGGCCCGGGTGCCCACGACGACGGATCGCGTCGACTGCGCGGTCATCACGGCCTCCGCGCCGACGCGCAGGTGGCGCCGCGAGATGTCGTCGTGGGTGGCGAGGATCGTGGCGCGCCGGCTCAGGAAGCCGGCCAACGCGTTGTCGAGTGGTTCGAGCGCCGGCGCCTGCCCGGAGCCGCGCAGCGGGGGCGCACACGCCCCGAGTGCATCGCCCACGGCCGCGACCAGGCGAGCCACGGCCTCCCTGGCCTGCGGGCGGAGGGCGGGATCGTCGAGCAGGGCGACGAGGCCCGTCAGCCGGACCGTGACCGACTGGAGCGCGATCGCGGCGATGCCGAGGCTGCGGTCGTGAACGCCCGGCCCGACCGGCCGTTGCGTGCGCGGCACGCGGTCGAGCCGCAACGCCTCCACGGCATCCACCGCTGCGGTTGCGCACCCGCCGAGCCGGCCCCGGTGCGCGGGCTGGCGCGACGCCGCAATGGCGACCGCGTACCGCCCCACCGGCTCCATCGCGCCGGCCAGGCGATCCGCGAAAGCGCGGGGCGCCGGGGCCGGCCACAGCACCCGGTCCGCCAGCGCCAGCAACCCGACCCCGATCACGAGCCCCGCCAGGCGGGCCGGCAGCGAGTCCGGATCGTAGGGCGGGAAGCAGGGCAGGATGTAGAGCAGTTGCAGGCCGTTGGCCAGCCCGGCGATCCGCGGACCACCGACCGTCGAGAACGCCACGGCAAATCCGACGAGCAGCATCCCGGCCGCGGCGGCCCACACGTTCACCGCGAGGACCGTCCCGAGCGTCACGAGCACCAGCCCCGCCGGCAGCGCGCCGACCAGCAGCCACGTGCGCTCGGCCGGGCTCCCGTCGATGTCTGACAGGAGGCCGAGGGCGATCGCTGCGAACAGCGCGTAGAGCGCCGTCACGGACTCGCCGAGCAGGTATTGGCACGCGTAGAAGCCAAGGCACGCAGCCACGGTCACGCGCGCGGCACGGCGCACCGCCGCGAACCGGGGATCGCGGCGCCGCAGCCACGGCCGGACCTCGGTGAGGATGGCAGGCATGGAATCACCCCGTCGCGCGACGCGGCACATACCGTGGCGCACGTGGCCGGCACGCGTCCAGCCCGGGAAGGTTCAGTGCGCCACGGAGAGTCCGAACGGGACCGGTCCGAGCGCCCGCACGAGCGGGCGGACGAGCAGGACGAACGCCTCCGTCGCCCGGGCCGTGGCGAGATCGCCCAGGTCGACGACCCACTCGGGCCGCCAGCCCAGGTCGGTGAGCAACGCCGCGGCGAGCCGCCGGGCCGCGTCGTCGTCACCCGAGACGAACGCCGATGCCGGTGTCGTGAAGGCGGCGGGCGTGACCATCGCCTCCGCCGGGCCGACCGTGTTGAGGGTCTTGACGACGCGCGTGTCCGGGAGCGCTCGTTGGATCTCCTCGGCGAGGCTCGACCCGGGGTGGCGCAGCGAGGCGGCGAACCCGTCGGGTCCCTGCACGACCGCGTTGGCGACGTCGACGAGGACCGAGCCCGCGAGCTGCGGCGCGAGCGGGCGCAGGAGGCCGACGGACTCGACACCCGGCGTCGCGTTGACGACGACGTCGGCGTGCTCGGCCGCTGCGGCGAGCCCGGTGAGGGGCACCGGGACGGTCCAGCCGGCCGCGCGGCGGGCCGGGTCGCGGGATCCGGCCGTGACCGCGTGTCCGGCCCGGGCCAGCGCCCCCGCGAGGGCCGTGCCTACGTTGCCGGTGCCGAGGACGGCGATGGTGGCTGTCATGGCCGCGACGCTATGGCCGGGGTAGAACGGGCGGGAGTAGGCACTTCGAAGATCCCAGGGCACCGGAAGGAGCCGAGGTGACCACACGGACGGCCGCTGAGCGGCAGGAGGCGCGGCGGGCCGAGCACCGGGCGGCGGTTGCCGCCTGCCCCACGCAGGAGGTGCTCGGGCGGCTCGGTGACAAGTGGGTGCCGCTCGTCCTCACCGCGCTCCGCGGCGGGCCCCGCCGCCACGGCGAGCTGGCCCGCACCGTGGCGGGCGCCCGGCAGAAGGTGCTCACCCAGACGCTGCGCGGGCTGGAGCGCGACGGGCTGGTCGCGCGGTCGGTCACCGCCACCGTGCCGGTGCGCGTGGACTACGCGCTCACGCCGCTCGGCCGGGGGCTGCTCGGGGTGGTCGACTCGGTGGCGCGGTGGGCGGACCGGCACGTTCCGGAGCTGCACGCGGCCCGCCGCGTCCACGACGGCGAGTAGGACCCCGGTCGCCGTTCCCAAATTAGGGGAGCCTGGCCTCAGTGATCGTGGCTGTGGTTCGGGATGGAGCGGGGCGGCAGGTCGGGGACCGGGAACGCCACCTTGAACGGATCGCCGAGGTCAGGGCCGGGACCCGCAGCGAGCACGGGCACGGGCACCGACGCTCAGCCGTGGTGGTGCGGCGCCGGGACGTCGAGTGCCGGGCTGCGGTCGAAGAAGCCCGTGGGCTGCAGGAGGAAGCCGACGTGCTGCACCGGCATCACCGGCCAGTCCTCGAGGCGGGCGACGTGGTGCGAGCCGAACGTGTACCACACCACCACGTCGCCGTCGGTCACGTCGCGGTCGGCGGCGGTCCAGCGGGGGAGGCCGTCGCCGCCCGCGTGCTGGTTGGGGTAGTCGCCCGCGGCGTGCCGCTCGTCCTCGGCGTACGGGGTGACCCAGAGGTGGTGGGCCATGAACCCGGCCCGGTGCATGACGCTCGCCTCGGGCCGCACGAACGGTACGACGGTGCCGTGCGGCTTGAGCGCGTACGCCGTGGGCTCGCCCACCGCGTTGCGGGCCCCGCTGCTGCGCACCTCCCAGTACCGGGCCCGGTCCAGGCTGGCCCGCCGCCGCGCCCCGAGTTCGCTCGTGAGCTGCGTGGCGGTGGTGCGGAAGGCGTTGCCGAGCGGGTTGTCCGGGCCGGCCGGGTCGGTGACGGTGTCGACCTCGTGGACCGAGTTGGCGGTGCCGTCGACGTCGAAGTCCAGCCGCATGTTGAACACGTGCTGGTGGATCGGGGCGTAAAGCCCTTCGGTGGTGAGCAGCTGGCCGTGCGTGGGGGTGGTGCCCGGCGGTACGGCGCCGGTGGACATGATCCCGGTGAGCTTGACGTCGAACTCGATCGATCCGTCCTGGTAGAGGTACCAGAAGAAGCCGTACTCGTAGTTGCCGACGGTCGCGATGAACGACACGACGAGCCGCCGGCCACGGCGCACCTCGGTCTTCTCGGTGCGGAAGTCGGTGTGCTTCCACAGCAGGCCGTGGTCCTCCTCGTGCAGGCACACGGCGTTGGGGATGGTGAGCGGGTTGCCGTCGGCGTCGGCGAGGACGGCGTCGAAGTAGCGGATCTCGCCGAGGCAGTCGCAGCCGAGCTCGAGCGGGTTGGCGAGGGTGCCGATGTTGTACTCGCCGGCGTCGAAGGCGTTCTTGCGCCGGTGCGTCGGCGCCGGGTCGCCGTAGGGCACCACCATCTCGGACAGCGACGCGCGGTGCAGCACGGGCCGCTCGCGGCCGCCGTCGACGTAGTGCACCGTGTGCAGGACCAGGCCCTCCCGCGGGGTGAACCCGACCCGGAACCGCCACTTCTGCCAGCGCACCTCGTGCCCGTCGATCTCGAACGACGTGCCGTCGGGCTGGGTGATCGAGACGGGCTTCAGGTCGGTGCGCGGCGCCACGTCGGCCGCCGTGTAGTTGCCGGGCCGCTGCGGGACCGGCACGACGCCGTGGTCCTCGATCTTCACGACGCGCCCGGCGAGCGTGTCGACGTAGACGACGAGGTTCTCCACCGGGTGGGCGTAGCCGTTGTCGTCGGGCCCACCGATCTTGACCCACACGAGGGCGCGGACCAGGCGACCCTCCTCCTCGTCGCCGTAGTGCCCCGCCGACCAGGGATCGACCATCACGCCGTCGAACTCCGTGACCCCGCGCGCCCGCAGCGCCTCCTGCACGCCCGGGTCGGACTTGACGATCTCCTCGCAGGCGAAGAACTCCTCGAGGATCACCTGCGGCTGGACGCCGGGCACGTGCTCCCACCGCGTGACGGCGGAGTCGGACAGCGAGACGGTGGCCTCGTACGTGCGCCCGTCTGCCCGGTCGAGCACGATCGCGGCGGCTTCGCGGGGTACGGGCGTGCCTCCGGCGCCGTGTTCGAGCACGGCTGCCTTCGCCGGCTCGCGGAGGGTGAGCGAGACGAACCGGGAGGTCGGGCCGACGTGGCCGGCACCGCGCAGCACGGTGGCCGCCGCGGTGATCTCCGCGGCCGAGAGCGGCTCCAGCGGGTGCGTGACGGTGGTGGGCAGGCGCTCTCCGGTGGCGGTCACGGATCCTCCTTCGCGGGGTGCGCCTCTCACTGTCGTCCGCGCCACCCGCCCGGACCAACCGCGGATCGGTGAGCGGGAACCCGCCTGTCCGCACGTAACGAACGGACAGCGGGCACGGAGTCAACCAGGCGTCTGCGGTGATCCCCCCGGCCGCGGGCGCATCCGGCCGGGGTTCGCTCCGACCGGCGGCAGCACCCGCCCTGCCCGGGCGGGTGCTGTTCGCTGCTCAGCGGATGGTCAGCGCAGGATGCGCTGACGGACGCCCCGGCGGGTGGTGTGGGTGCGCTCGAGGATCGCCGCGCAGAGGAGGCACGGGTGCCCGTCCGGCTCGACCATGGGTGCAGCGGCGACCATGTGGCCGCACAGCGCCTGGTAGTGGCCGTCGCTGCGCCGGGCCGCGGCCGCCAGTTCGGCGTCGGGCACTTCGTGGGCGCGGGAGTCGACGGCGCAGGTGACGGTGATCGTGTCGGTAGGGCGCCAACCTGGTTGATCGCCACCGCTCATGGCTACGAGTGTCCCTACTCCGGCTTGCGGATGCAAGCACGGATGCAAGTACATTTGCCAGGCACGTCTGTAACTACATTCGGGGAGGCGCATATGCACCGGATCGAGGACAACGGCATCCCGGCGGATCGGCTGGGCGCCGTGGCGTGGCGCAAGAGCAGCGCCAGCAACCCGAGCGGCGACTGCATCGAGGTGGCCGCTCTGGACAGCGGTGCCGTGGCGGTGCGCAACTCCCGTGACCCCCAGGGACCCGCGCTGGTGTACACGCGGGCCGAGATCGACGCCTTCATCAAGGGTGCCAAGGACGGCGAGTTCGACGACCTGACGGCCTGACTTTTCACCCGATCGGGACCGGGGTCAGGGCACGCGTCCGATCCCGCCCGCGTAGAGCGTGTGCACCGGGCTCTCGGCCGGGGTGTCCTCGTCGGGGCGCCAGTCGTTCGCGTGGACGAGGCCGGGCTCCACGAGCTCGAGCCCGCCGAAGTAGCCGCGCAGCTCCTCCCACGTGCGGAAGCGGCCCGAGCCGAGCCCGCCGTGCAGGAACGCGCGTTCGAGGGCCAGGGCGCGCGGCTCGTCGTCGTAGAGGAAGTGCGAGAGGAGCAGGTAGCCGCCGCGTGCGAGCCGTTCCCGGACGGCGGCCACGATCGCGTTCGGGTCGTCGTCGTCGGACAGGTGGTGCACCACGCCGGAGAGCAGCACCGCGAGCGGGGCGTCGGGGTCGAAGATCTCCAGGGCGGAGACCTTCTCGAAGAGCGCCCCGGGCCGGCGCAGGTCGGCCGTGACCACGGCGGTCTGCTCGCTGGTGGCGAGCAGCGCCCTGGCGTGGGCGAGCACGACGGGGTCGTTGTCGACGTACACCACGCGCACGCCGGGATCGATGGCGTGGGCCACCTCGCTGACGTTGCCGCCGCTCGGCAACCCGGAGCCGATGTCGAGGATCTGCCGGATGCCGGCCTCGCGCACCAGGTAGGACACCCCGCGCCGCAGGAAGGAGCGGTTGTCCTTGGCGATGTCCCCGACCTCGGGCACGACGTTCCGCATGGCGTCGGCGGCGCGCCGGTCGACGTCGAGGTGCTCCTTTCCGCCCAGCAGGTGGTCGTACACGCGGGCGACGGAGGCGCGGGACAGATCGACGTCGGACCGCACGGGCGGCTCGTCGTCCACCGATCCTCCTCCGCCCGTCCCGATGCGCCGGCCGACCCTAGCGTGATCATCCTGGGCGGAACAGGTGTGACCGGCGGTCACACCGCGTAATCCATCGACACATGCGCATCTCACCGCCGTAGGGTCGTGACGTGGATGTCGCCGCCTTGCTGACCGACGCGTTCTCCCGGATCGGCGAGGAGGTGCACGGCGCCGCCGACGGGTTGTCCGCGGATCAGCTCGCCCACCGCGTCGACGCCGAGGCCAACTCGATCGCCTGGCTGGTCTGGCACCTGTCCCGGGTGCAGGACGACCACGTGGCGGGGGTGGCGGGCAGCGAACAGGTGTGGACCACGCAGGGCTGGGCGGACCGGTTCGCCCTACCCTTTCGGGCGGGCTCGATCGGCTACGGCCACTCCTCGGACGATGTCGCGCAGGTGCGGGTGGAGTCGCCGGACCTGCTCACCGGCTACTACGACGCGGTCGCGGCGCGCACGATGGAGTACGTCGGCGGCCTCACCGATGCCGATCTGGACCGCGTGGTGGACGAGGCGTGGGACCCGCCCGTCACGCTCGGCGTCCGCCTGGTGAGCGTGATCGACGACTGCGCCCAGCACGCCGGCCAGGCCGCCTTCGTGCGGGGGATCCTGCTGCGCCGGCGCTAACCCAGCGCTGCCGGGAGGGCCGTGGCGAGCTGGGGGAAGGCGATCATGAGCACGAGCAGCAGCATCTCGATCGCGACGTACGGGGCGATGCCGCGGAAGATGTCGGCGAGGTCCAGCTCGGGCACCACCGACTTCATCGTGTAGAGGTTCAGCCCCACCGGCGGCGTGATCACGGCGATCTCCAGGTTCACCACCAGCAGCACGCCGAACCACAGCGGGTCGTAGCCCAGCTCCTCGATCGCAGGCACCAGGATCGGGGTCACGACGAGCAGCAGCGACGCGGCGTCGACCAGGCAGCCGAGCAGCACCAAGACGATCATGATCCCGATGAGGATGACGGCGGCCGGGACGTCGAGGCCGACGATGAACGCGGTGAACGCGTCCGGCACGCGAGCGAGCACCAGCATCTGCGTGAACACGAACGCCGATCCGACGATCGCGAGGACCGCCGCCGTCACCTGCGCCGTCGACACGAAGATCCGCTTGAGGTTCGGCCAGCCGAGCTTGTGGTAGATCGCCCCGGTGACGGCGAACGCGGCGAGGGCGCCGACCGCGGCGGCCTCGGTGGGCGTGGCGACCCCGGTGTAGATGGAGCCCAGCACGAGCAGGATCAGCAGCAGCGCGGGGGAGATGCGCCCGATCGCGACGAACCGTTCCCGCCAGGTGAACCGGTCCGGGTCGACGGGTGCGCTCTCCGGCGAGACCTTCGCGCGCACCACGACATAGATGATCATCATGGCGGCGAGCACCAGGCCCGGGACCAGCCCGCCGGCGAACAGGTCGGCCACGCTCTCGCCCGTGATCGACGAGTACAGGATGAACATCAGGCTCGGCGGGATCAGCATCGCGAGCGCACCGGACGCCGCGACCGCACCGCTCGCGAACCCGGGCCGGTATCCCCGGTCCAGCATCTCCGGCACGGCCATCCGGCCGATCACGGCCACCGAGGAGATGCTCACCCCGGACATCGCGCCGAACACGGTGGACGCCCCGATCGCGGACGCGCCCAGCCCGCCCGGCACGCGGTTGAACCAGCGGTGCGCCGCGCCGAAGAGGTCCCGCCCGAGCCCGCTCACGGCGAGCGCCTCGCCCAGCAGGATGTAGAGCGGGGCCGCCACCAGCGCGTACTCCTGCAGCTGCGACACCAGCGCGAGCGGCACGAGCTCGACGGCGGTGAACCCGCCCAGCCCGAGCAGGCCGGCGACCCCGGCGACGCCCAGCGCCACGAAGATCGGGGTGCGCAGCCCGATGAGCACCAGCAGCAGCACCACCGCGAGCGCGACGATCACACCGTCGCCCATCACGCGACCCCCTGCGCCTCGGCGGGGGCTTGCGCCGCACCCGGTTCCGGTTCCGGCGGCGACGCCGGGAACAGCAGTGCGACCAGCACGAGGAACACCCCCGAGACGGTGAGGACGGCGTCGGGCACCCAGAGCGGGATGTTGAACGTGCCGGCGCCGGTGAGCCCGCCGGCGAAGGACACCGTCATCGAGCGGAAGGAGGTGGCGGCGACCACGAGACCGAGGAACGCGGTGGCCACCGTGGTGACGACGTCCGCCACCCGGCGCGTCCGCGCGGGCAGGGCGCGGTACAGCAGGTCCATCGAGATGTGGTGACCGGTGGCGTACAGGTGCGGCACCGCGAGCATCGTGGCGACGAGCACGCCGGTCGAGTTCAGCGGGTAGGCCCAGTCGGTCGGGGCGGCGAACAGGTAGCGGGCCGCGACGTCGTAGGTGATCGTCAGCATCATCAGCCCGATGACGACCATCGCGACGACGGCCATCGCCCGGGTGCAGGCCAGCACGGCCCGGCGGAGTGCAGGCACTTGTTTCTCCTACGCCTCGTTGATGAGGGCCACGGCCCGGTCGGAGACGGCGGGGTCGCCGATCAGGTGCTCCCACCGCCCGTACACGGGCCGGACCGCCGCCCGGAACGCATCGAGCTCCGCGCCGCCGGGCTCCACGATCTCGACGCCGCCGTCGAGGACGGCCTTGATGTAGTCGCCCTCGTGCACACCGACCATCACCTCGGTGCCGTCCCGGTAGAGCGCGCGTCCCGCCTCGTCGATCGCGGCGCGCAGCGCGGGCGGCTGGTCGTCGTACCAGCCGGTGCGGCAGTAGGCGTCGAGGGTGTAGGCGCCGACGTGCGCCCGCGTCCCGAAGCGGACGATCTCCTGGAGGTCGCGGGACACGACCGTTCCCAGGTAGCTCATCAACCCGTCGATGGTGCCGCGCTCGAGCGCCTCGAAGACCTCCGACGAGCCCATGAACACGGGCGCGCCGCCCATGGCCTTGACGGTCTCGCCCTCGATCTCGCCGGCCACCCGGATCCGCATGCCGCGGACGTCCTCCGGCTCCAGGATCGGCTTGCCGACCGTCCAGATGTACTCGAACGTGCAGGGCATCCCACCGAGCAGGCGCACCCCCTGCCGCGCGAGCTGCTCGTTGACCAGCGCGAACAGTGGGCCGTCCGGGGCGATGGCACGGCGCTGCTTCGCGTAGTCCTCGGCGCCGAACGGGAGCTCCATCGCCCCGAGGATCGGGTAGCTCGACGACACGTACGAGCTGGTCTGGAAGATCACGTCGGCGACCCCGAGCAGCAGCCCGGGGAGGAGCTGCTCGGCACCGAGCAGCGCGCCGGAGTTGTACATGTCGCAGTTCAGGCGGCCCCCGCTGGTGGTGGCGACGGTGTCCATGAAGGTCTGGATGCCGGGGTAGAGGTCGTCGTAGGACTTCGGGATGTAGGTGGCCGTGGTGACGGTCTCGGTGCCGGCCGCCTCGGCGCGCGCGCAGCCGGCGAGCCCCGCGACCCCCAGCCCGGCGGCGGCGAGGAAGGCCCGGCGCGCGAGGCCGGTCACCCCGCCACCCCGGCCAGAGCCGGGAGCACGTCGTCGGTGAGGCGGCGCAGGCTCGCCATCACCCGCTCGTGGGGGAGCCCGGGCCATTGCGGGCGGAGCAGGATGTGGCCCGGGCCGATCGTCTCGATCAGCTCGGCGAGCCGGTCCCGGCAGGTCCGGGGCCCGCCCAGCACGAACCGGCCCCGGCGCAGCTCGTCGAACTCCCGGTCGAAGCTCTGCGACTCGGGCAGGATCGCGTCCTGGCCCCACGCGCGGTAGGTGCGGTACTTCGCGGCGAGCGCCTCCCGGACGTCCTCGACGGCCTCGTCGTCGGACGCGCCGACGTACACCTCCTGCACCACGTTGATCTCCGCCTGCCGGCCGTTCTCGGCGCACCGCTCCCGGAAGAACGCGGCCTGCGTGCGCATGTGGTCGGCGTCGACGTGCGCCGCGGCGGCGATCCACGGCAGCCCGGTGCGCGCGGTGCGGGTGAGCGCCGAGTCGGTGTGCCCGGCGAGCCAGATCGGGGGGTGCGGCCGCTGCACCGGGCGCAGCACCGGCCGGATCCCGTCGAGGCGGCCCGCCTCGCCGTCGAAGTGCACCTCGTCCTCGGTCCACAGCTTCCGGACCAGGTCGAGGTTCTCCCGGAACCGGCGCAGCCTGCGGTCGCGCGGGATGCCGAACGCGTCGAACTCGACGTCGCGGTAGCCCAGGCCGGCGCCGACGACGAGCCGCCCGCCGGAGATGATGTCCAGCGTGGCCAGCTGCTCGGCGAGGTCCACCGGGTGCGCGAGCGCCATCAGCGTGATCGCGGTGCCGATGCGCAGGTCGCCGGTCTCGGGGATCAGCCTGCCCAGCACGGCGAGCGGGTGCAGGTACTGGACCTCCTCCGCCAGGTAGTGCTGCGTGGCCCAGACCGAGGCGAAGCCGTTGTCGCGGGCGTGGTGCACCTGCTCCACCTGCTCGGCGAAGCGCGCGCCCGCGTCGTCGCCCGGCGGGAACTGGCTGCACAGGACCAGGCCGAAGTGGGGGACCACCGTTGCTCCTCCGTCGAGTGTCAGAACGCCGTGCCACCCTCGGTGACCGGTCGTTGGGTGTCAAGGAAGAGGTCTGATGTGTTGAGCACCGCGGCGCCCGTGCCCGGCGACGAGGCGGTAGTCAGGCCGGGTCCGGCCATGTAGGGTGCGTGATCCAGATCTCCGGCTGTCTTTCTGGTGACGCCCGGATGAACTGTGCAGGGATCGGGGGAACCGCACATGAACGGAACCTGACGTAATTCCGTGCAAATCGGACGCCGGTGGTTGCGTGCTCGGTACGGCCGCACCGGCGGCTTAGTGTGGGCGCGCACCGACAACCGGAGGACCTCTCCCTGCCATGGCCACAGCAACCTCTCCGCCGGATTCCCAGGTCCGGCGGGCCGGAACGCACCGGACGCTGCGCCTGCGCCCGCGCGCCCGCCGCCGCAACCAGCTGCGGAACTGGTTGCTCTTCGCGCTTCTCGCCGGCCCGAACATCGCATTGCTCGTGGTGTTCACCTACCGCCCGCTGCTGCAGTCGTTCTTCCTCTCGACGCTGCAGTGGAACCTCGGCTCGCCCACCGCGATCCCGGTGGGCCTCGCCAACTACACCGACTTCTTCGCCGACCCGGGCACCCCGCGCCTGCTCGCCGTCACGGCGATCTTCACGCTCGCCACGGTCGGCGGTGGCATGGTGCTCGGCCTGCTGCTGGCCGTCCTGCTGAACCGGAGGCTGCGCTTGCGCGGCGCGGCCCGCACGATCGTCGTGGCCCCGTACGTGCTCTCCGGCGTGGCGGTCGGGCTGCTGTGGCTGTTCGTGTTCGACCCGAACTTCGGCGTGTTGTCGGCGCTTCTGAACGTGCTCGGCATCGGCTCGCCGGATTGGTACACCGACCCGCAATGGGCGCTGGTGATGGTCATCATCGTGTACCTCTGGAAGAACGTCGGGTACGTGGCGCTCATCTATCTCGCGGGATTGCAGGCCGTGCCCCGGGATCTGCTCGAAGCGGCCTCCCTGGACGGCGCCACCCCGTTCCGGTCGTTCGTTTCGGTGGTGCTCCCGCTGCTCGGGCCCACCACGTTCTTCCTCAGCATCACCACGTTGCTGACGTCGTTGCAGTCCTTCGACATCATCCGCGCGATGACGAACGGCGGCCCGCTCGAGGGAACGACCACGATGATGTACTCGATCTACCTCGAGGGGTTCGCGAACGGGCGGGCCGGCTATTCGTCGGCGGTCGCGACGATGCTGTTCCTGGTGCTCTTCGCCATCACCGTGGCGCAGCTGCGCTTCGTGGAGCGGAAGGTGCACTACTCATGACCACGGACACGGCGCCCGCCTCCGCTCCGCCGCGGCACCCGCGGCCCGCCGTCGGCGGCTACGTCACGATGCTGATCGCCGTCGCGGTGATGGTGCTGCCGCTGGTCTGGATGGCGCTTGCCAGCTTCAAGGGCCTGGACGAGCTCTACCGCCTGCCGATCCAGTGGCTGCCGGACTCGCTCGCCCCCACCAACTACGGCACGGCCACGCAGACGGTGCCGTTCGGCTCGTTCTTCGTCAACAGCACGATCGCCACGGTGTTCGGCGCCGGGCTGAAGATGATGCTCGGGTTCATGACGGCCTACGCGCTGGTGTTCGTCGGCATCCCGTTCAGCAGGTTCTTCTTCTACGTGGTGGTGTGCGCGCTGCTCGTGCCGCAGCAGATCGTGCTGATCCCGAACTACGCGCTGGTGGCCCAGCTCGGGTGGCTCAACACCTACCAGGGACTGATCATGCCCGGCCTGGCGAGCGCGTTCGGCACGTTCCTGTTCCGGCAGCACTTCCTGACCCTGCCCCGCTCGATCCTCGAGGCGGCGGAGATCGACGGTGCCGGGCACTGGCGGCGGCTGTGGCGGTTCGTCGTGCCGCTCTCCGGGCCCACGATCGCGGCCGTCGGGCTCGTCTCGATCGTCACCGAGTGGAACGACTACCTCTGGCCGCTGCTGGTGATCGACCGGCCGGAGATGATGACGCTCCCGGTCGGGCTGACGCTGCTGATGAACTTCGACGGGGTCACCGACTGGGGCGTGCTCATGGCCGGCACCGTCCTGGTCACCGTCCCCGTCCTCGCCGTCTTCTTCCTCCTCCAGCGCAGGATCGTCGCCGGGCTGGTCGCCGGCGCCGTCACCGGCTGATCCGTCCTCCCCCTGGAAGGCTCCACATGACCCCACCCGATCTGTCCCGGCGCGGGCTGCTGCGCCTCGGCGCCCTGCTGGGCGGCTCGGCCGCGCTGGCGGCGTGCGGCGGGCCGACCATCTCCGACTCCGGCGGCGCGGCCCAGGCCGACATCGACTGGTCCGGGGTGCAGCCTGCCTCCCAGATCACGTGGTGGAGCAACCACCCGGGCCAGTCGATCGAGCTGGAGAAGGAGTACATCCGCCGGTTCCAGGAGCAGAACCCGGGGATCACCGTCAACCTGGTCACGGCGGGCAAGAACTACGACGAGGTGGCGCAGCGGTTCCAGGCCGCCGCCGGCACCGACAACACCCCCGACCTGGTCGGCGCCAGTGACGTCTGGTGGTTCCGCTACATGATCAACGGTCAGATCATCCCGCTGGAGGGGTTGGCGCAGCACCTGCAGATCGACACCGCCGACTACAACAAGACGCTCTACGACGACTACGCGTTCAACGGCCAGCACTGGGCGCTGCCGTACGCCCGCTCCACGCCGCTCTTCTACTACAACCGCGACGCCTGGCAGCGCGCCGGCCTCCCGGACCGCGCACCGGAGACCTGGGACGAGTTCGAGCAGTGGGCGCCCGCGCTCGCGCAGGTCGTCGGCCGGCCGCCCCTGGGCCTCGGGACGGCCACCTCGTGGGCGGCCTGGTGGTTCTGCAACTTCATGTGGGGCCGGGGCGGCGCGTACTCGCAGGAGTGGACGATCACGCTCGACAAGCCGGAGACCCTGGACGCCGCGGAGTACGTCCGCGCGCTGGTCCACGACAAGAAGGCCGCGGCCCCGACCCAGGGCGGCGACGACGGGTACGTCGCGGACTTCTCGGCGGGCGTCACCGCCTGCACGATGGCGTCCACGGGATCGCTGCGCGCGATCATGGAGCAGGCGCAGTTCGAGGTCGGCACCGGCTTCCTGCCGAAGGGCCCGGTGGGGCCGGGTTGCCCGACGGGCGGCACCGGCATGGCGATCGCGTCGTCCAGGACACCCGAGCAGCAGCTCGCGGCCGGCATGTTCCTGAAGTTCCTCACCGAGCCCGACCAGACGGCGAACTTCTCCGCCGGCACCGGCTACATGCCGGTGCGCACCTCGGCGGTCGACAGCCCGGACATGCAGGCGGTGTTCGCCCAGACCCCGCAGGCCCGCGCGTCCGTCGACCAGCTCGCCACCACCCGCGTGCAGGACTGGGCGCGCGCGTTCGTGCCGTCGGGCGACCAGTACCTCACGACCGCGATCCAGAAGATCGTCCTGCAGAACGAGAACCCGGCCACGGCGTTCTCCACCGCCGCCACGGAGATCAAGACTTCGTATGAGCAGAACGTTGCCCGGTACATCTAGGCCGAGCGACCGGCTCCCCGAGTCCCTGCGCCCCGAGCCGGGCCGCATCCGCACCATCGCGCACCGCGGCGACTCGTCGTCGGCACCGGAGAACACGATCCCGGCGTTCGACGCCGCCGTGGCCGCCGGGAGCGACCTCATCGAGATCGACGTGCGGATCGCGGCCGACGGCGTGCCCGTGGTCATCCACGACGCGTCGACGCTCCGGACCACCGGCATCGACCTGGACGTGTCCCTCACCGGCTCCGAGACGCTCGCGGCCGCCGATGCCGGCAGCTTGTTCGGCCCCGGGTTCGCCGGCGCCCGGGTGCCGACGGTCGACGAGGTCGCCGAGTGGGGTGCCGCGCACCCGGGCGTCGGCTGGCTCGTGGAGTTCAAGGGGAGCTGGACCGCCGCGCAGATGGCCGGGCCGGTCGCCACCCTGCGGCGGCACGGCCTGGCGGGCCGCACGATCCTGCAGGGCTTCGAGGAGGAGACGGTCGCAGCGGCGCGAGATGCCGCCCCCGACCTGCCGCGGGCGCTGCTCGTCATCCGGCGTGCCGACCTCGACGGCCTGCCCGGGCGGCTGGAGGAACTCGAGGTCGCAGGCTGCAACCCGAGCGGCCGGCTGCCCATCGAGATGCCCGGCCTCGCCGGCAGGCTCCGGGAGGCCGGCTACAGCGTCTACCCCTGGACCCTCGACGAGCCGGACGAGTGGGGCGCCGCGGGCGTCGCCGGCGTGGACGGGGTCATCACCAACCGCCCCGGCCCCTTCCGCGCCTGGCACAACCTGCGCTGGAACCCACCGGGTGAGCTGGCGTCGTAGGGGCCGTCGGGCCGGGGTCGGGTCACGCCGCAGCGTCGCACACAGGCGCTCACCGGGCCGTCCCCGACGCGGGGGCACGCCCGTCCGGGGACGAGACCGTCACTGCCGGGTGCCCACGCGACTGTCCTGTGGTCGCGAATCGCCGCACCGACCGACCGCCTGGAGCCGGGTGCTGTCCCGGGGCCCCGCGTTCGCGCTGACCGGCACGCAGGGACTCGATGCCGAACCGGTGGACGAGTCGGGGCCGGTTCCGCGGAACGCGCCCGGACTCTCGCCGAGGCCGTGGCGGGTGTGGGGGCGGGACCGCCGGACAGTCCGCGCGCACCCGGCAGCGACGGGCTCGTCGCGAACCGGCGTGCCGGACAGCCGGAGACGATCGCCAACGCAGCCCCCGGACCCGGTAGTACACCCAACTCGACCACCCACCCCAGGCGACGGAGTCGACGAACCGGAGCGAATGCGCGTGAGGCCAGCGGGGGCGGGGCAGGCAGCGGCCGGTCGGGTACGGCGCGCCCACCGCAGCGGTTGGGACATTCGCTCCGCGTATCCACGCCTACTCCTCGGCCGGCAGCCGTGCGCGGATCTTGGCGAGCTCGGCCGTCACGTAAGCCTCCACGCGCCGTAGGCCGAGGCCGAGTGCGCTCAGCCGGTCGGTGGTGACGCCCGTGGTGGCCAGCGTGCCCAGGAGGATGTGCTCGGTTCCGATGAAGTTGTGCCCCAGCCGCCCCGCGGCGTCCGCGGTGTTGTGCAGCGCCTGCTGCGCGTCGGTGCTCAGCCGCAGGCGGTAGAGGGCCGCGACGTCGGCTCGCGGGTCGTGCGCCGGGTGCGGCCGGATGTCCTCGGCCGTGACGTGGAGCGCGGTGCAGATCTGCTCGTCGCTGAGCCCGGCCTGGTGGATGGCCGTGGCGCCCAGCCCTTCCGGCTCGCTCAGCACGCCGGCGACGAGGTGGTGGGGCTCGACCTGGTCCGGTCCGGCCCGGCCCGCGACCAGCAGCGCGTTGCGCGCGCGCAGCGTGCAGCGGGAGAAGAGCTGGCCCTCCGGGATCGGGTCGGAGCCGTCCCATCGGGGCACGAACCGCTTGCGCACCGCCTGCTTGGAGACGCCCATGTGCGCGCCGATCTGGGTCCAGGAGAGCCCTGCGCGGCGGGCCTGGTCGACGAAGTGGCCCAGCAGGGCGTCGGCCTGGTTGTCGAGCTCGGCCGAGACGGCGGCGGCGATGGAGAGGTGGTCCAGGGGGTCGCCGTCGGGGCGGAGGCTGCGCACGTGGGCGATCAGGGAGTCCAGGGAGACCGGGGATGTGGTCATGCGACAACCCTAGGTTGTCGCGCACTGAAATGACAACCTGGGGTTGTCGATTCTGTCGCGGGCCCGTCGCCGGATGGGGCAGTATCGAACGGGTGATCGTGCAACTATCGACCGCGGGCGCCGTCGTGCAGGATCCCGACGACCTCGCCGACCTGCGCCTGGACACCGACCTCGACGCCGACGGCCTGCGGAAGGCCCTCGCCACGACGGGCACCGGGGAGCTGTCGGACGGCGACACGGCGTTGCTGGACGTGGCAGTGCTCCGGTCGCTCGCCGTGCTGCGCCCGACCGCGCCGGGCTGGTCGGGGCGGTGGAAGGCCATGATCGAGGACGTCCGCGGCCGGGGCATGCTCTCGGCCGACGGGCGGTCGGTGCGGGTGCCCGTCAGCCGAGCGCCTCGATGATGCGCTCCGGGGTGAGGGGGAGGTCGCGCACCGGCACGCCGAGCGCGCACCGCACGGCGTTCGCGATCGCCGCTGCCGTGGGGCCCTGCGCCGCCTCGCCCGCACCGAGGCTCGGCTCGCCGGGCCGGTCCAGCACCTCGACCGTGACCGCCGGCACCTGGCTGAACCGCAGGATCGGGTAGCTCGACCAGTCCGTGCCGCTGGGGCCGTCCCGGTCGAAGCGGACCTGCTCCAGGAGCGTCCAGCTGGTGGCCTGCACGGCGCCGCCCTCCATCTGGTTCACGAGCCCGTCGTGGCTGATCACGCGGCCCGCGTCGACGGCGACGACGAGTCGGCGCACGCGCACCTCGTGCACCGCCTCGATCTCGGCGACGACGGCGCAGTAGGCGCCGATGCCCTTGTAGCGCGCCACCGCGATGCCGTGCCCGCCGTCGGGTCCGGCGTCCCGGTCCGCCCAGCCCGCGGCCGTCGCGGCCCGCTGCAGCACGGCGCGCGCCCGCGGTTCGGTGAGGTGCGCCAAGCGGTACGCGAGCGGGTCGGCACCGGCCCGGGCCGCGAGCTCGTCCATGAACGACTCGATCGCGAACACGTTGAGGAACGCGCCGAGCGACCGCAGCGCCGACGCGCGGGGTGCGGCGGCCCGGCTGAGGTGGCCGACCACCTGGCGGGCGGGGAAGGCGTAGATCGGGTCGGCGTTGCGCAGCGACCCGCCCGCGGGCAGCGGGGGATCGGCCGCCGGCGCCGTGGCCGCACCCGCGACGTCCGCCGCGGCCCGCAGGTCCGGGGTCCGGCCGGAGCCGGGCCGGGACGTGTGCCCCTGGCTCCAGGTCTCGTGCCGCCACGTCCGCACGCACCCGTCGGCGTCGACGCCCGCGGCCAGGTCGGCCACCATCGCCGGCCCGAACGGCGCCGCTCCCAGCTCGTCGGCCCGGCTCCACACCACCTGCACGGGGCGGCCCGGGACGGCCCGCGCGAGCAGCACGGCGTCGAACGCGGCGTCGTCGGCGCCGTTGTGGCCGTAGCAGCCCGCCCCCTCGACGTGCCGCACGACGACGTCGTCGGGGGGCAGGTCCAGCGCCTGCGCGATCGCGCGGCGCAGCGGGTGCACGCCCTGGGTGTGGCTCCACACCCGCACCCGGCCGTCCGTCCAGACCGCGACGCCGCAGCTCGGCGCGACGGAGGCGTGCGCGAGGAACGGCTTGCCGTAGGACGCCCGGACCTCCGCGACCACCGCCTCGGCGCCCGGCCCGGGCTCGTCGATCGCCACGGCGTGCTCGGTGGCCGTCCCGCGCAGCCACCGCCGCACGTCGGAGACGTCGGGTGCCGCGGGGACGTCCCAGCGGGCCGCCGCGGCGAGCGCGGCGGCGGCGCGGACGGCGACCTCCTCGCGCTCGGCGACGACGCCCAGGAAGCTGCCGTCGCGCACGACGGCCGTCACGCCGGCCGCCGCGCCCGGGTCGACGCCGGTGAGCACGGCGCCCCCCGCGGGCGGGCGTACCACCCGCCCGTACAGCTGGCCGGGGAGCCGCAGGTCGTGCACGTACCGCGGCCGGCCGAGGAGCTTGTCCGGCAGGTCGAGCCGGGCGAGATCGCGCTCACCCGGCGGCTTCGGGTGGACGCGCCCGTCGGCCGCCCGGTCGAGGAGCCGGGCGACGTCGAGGTCCCAGTAGCCGACGCCGCTGCCGTCGGGCGCGCGGACCTGCCCGTCCCGCACCTCGAGCCGCGCCGCCGGGACGTGCAGCTTCGCCGCCGCCGCGGCGACCAGCACGGCCCGGGCCTCGGCGCACGCCTGCCGCAGCGCGGCACCGGCGTCGGACAACGACATGCTCCCGGCCGTGACGCCACCGTCCGGGCCGCGGTCGGTGCGGGCCGCCGGGGTCCGCACCCGGGCCGGGTCGACGTCCAGCTCGTGGGCGGCGATCGCGGTGAACGCCGTGAGGATGCCCTGGCCCAGCTCGACCTTCCCGGCGGAGACCGCGACCACGCCCGGCTCGGACAGGTCGAGCCACGCATCGAGCCGGGGGTTCACGGCGAGCACGCGCGGGACGTTCACGATCCCTCCATCCGCTCGGCGGCGCGCAGCACCGCCCGAACCATCCGGTTGTGCGCGCCGCACCGGCACAGGTTGCGGTCGAGGTGGGCGCGCACGGCCGTCTCCGTGGGCCGCGGCTGCGCGGCGAGCAGGGCCGCGGCGTTCACGAGGATCCCGGAGACGCAGTACCCGCACTGCGCGGCCTGCCCGGCGAGGAACTCGTCCTGCAGCGGATGGGGTCCACCCCCGCCGAGCCCTTCGACGGTGACGACGTCCTTGCCGGCCACCGACTCGACCGGCGTGTCGCAGGACGGGACCGGATGCCCGTCCACCAGCACCATGCACGCGCCGCACTCGCCGCTGCCGCAGCCGAACCGGGTGCCGAGCAGGCCCAGGTCGCCCCGCAGGACGTACAGCAGCGGGGTGCCGGGCTCGGCCGGGGTGGTGACCGGGCGACCGTTCGCGCGGAAGCCGACGGGGAGGAACCGGTCGTCGACGAATCCGTCCGCGAGCACGGTGTCGACGTCGAGCGGCGGGCCCGTCCCGTGCCGGTTGCGCAGCTCGACGAGCGTGGCGAGCGCCGCCCGGTCGACCCGCCCGTCGGGGACGAGACCCTCGGCGGGGTCGGTGAGCGTGGCGACGTAGCGGGCCGCCGAGCGGCCGTCGAGCCCGAGCCTGCGTCCCGCCGCGGTCCGCGCGACGTCGTGCAGCTCGCCGGCGACCAGCCGCGCCGCGGTGCCGGTGAGCACCCCGGCGAGCGCGGCGACGGCGCTGCCGTCGGCGTCGACCGCGGGCCCGTGCGCGGCGAGGACCGTACCGAGGTAGGGGCCGACCGCGGTGGCCCTGGCCAGCCGGCGCGCGCCCGCCGCCTCCGCGCGCAGGTCGCTGCCCGCGTTCAGCACGGTGACCGCGCACCGGCCCGCGAGCAGCGCGTCCGCGCGCCGTGGCGTGGCGCCGAGCGCCTCCACCGGGCAGTCGCCGACCGCGCGCAGGCCCTGGCGGGCGAGCAGTTCGACGGCGACGAACGCGAACCCGGACCCCGGGACGTCGACGGCGAGCGTGCCACCGCGCAGGCCGGCGGGCGAGCGGCCCGGGGCGGCGAAGAGCGACAGGCCGAGCCCGCGGTCGATCGCGGCGAGGACGCGGACGTCGCCGGTGCGGCCCAGCGGGTTGCCGGCGACGAACCGGTAGGCGAGCACGTTGTCCGGGCTCGTGAGGGCCGCGTCGAGCTCGCCGGCCAGCAGCTCGGCGAACTGGGCGGGCGACGAACCGGCCGGCACCTCCTCCACGGCGAGCCCGGCCGCGTGCAGCGCGCCGGTGACCCGGGCGACCTCCAGCAGCACGGACGGGCTGAACGTGCCCAGCCGGAGCAGCGCGGTCATACCTCCGCACCCTAGCCTGAAGCGATCGAGCCGCAACCGATTGCTGTCCAACCGCCTGCAGTCTCTTGACACGATGCGACGTCACCACCACGATTCGGGATCGCAATCGGTTGCAGTGCTGGAATCGTTGCAGGGCCGGACCCCAGGAGGCGTCGTGCTCACCCGACCCCGCTCCCGGCTGCGCGCGGCCGGGGTCGCCGCCGTCCTCGCCGTGACCCTCGCCGCCTGCGGCACCCCGCCCTCCGAGGCGAACGCCGACGGGCCGGTCACCATCGGGATCTCGCTGCCGCTCACCGGTGACTTCTCCCAGCCCGGCACCCAGGCCGAGCGCGGCTACCGGGTGTGGCAGGACATCGTCAACGCCGAGGGCGGCCTGCTCGGCCGTCCGGTGGAGCTGAACATCACCGACGACGCCAGCAGCCAGGACACCACCGTCGCGAACTACACGCGGCTCATCACCCAGGACCGGGTGGACCTGCTGCTCGGCACGTTCTCGTCACTGCTGAACTTCGCGGCGTCGGCGGTGGCCGAGCGCAACGGGATGCTCTTCGTGGAGCCGGCGGGCGGGGCGCCGAGCATCTTCGAGCGCGGCTTCCGGTACCTGTTCTACGCGCAGCCGGCCACCGCCCCGCGCCAGGCCGAGGTCTTCGTGGAGTGGATCGCCTCACTGCCCCCGGACCAGCGGCCGAAGACCGCCGCCTACCCGGTGCAGGACGACCCGTTCACCACGCCGGTGATCAACACCATGCAGCAGGCCCTCGAGGCGCTGGGCGTGCAGACCGTCTACAGCTCGGTCTACCCGGCCGACACCACCAACTTCCAGCCGGTCGCGAGCGCGATCGCCGCGGCGCGGCCGGACCTGGTGGCCCAGGGCGCGGTGTTCGAGGACGGCGTCGGCCTGGTCCGGTCGCTGCAACAGCTGGGCTACTCGCCGCCGATCCTCTTCCAGACCTCGGCGCCGAGCAACGCGGGCCAGTACAGCGACGGCGTCGGCATCGCCAACACGGAGGGCGTCTTCTACACGGTGAGCTGGAACGAGCGGGCGAGCACGCCGCGAAACGCCGACTTCGTGCAGCGCTACGCCGAGATGTACGACGGCGAGACGCCCGCCGAGGACGCCGCCGACGCCTTCGCCGCCGGGCAGGTGCTGCAGGCCGCCGTCACCGCCGTCGGGCGGATCGACCAGACCGCCCTCGCCGACTGGCTGCGCGCCAACCAGGTGGAGACGATCCTCGGCACGCTGAGCTGGGACGACACCGGCGCGCCGGAGTCGAAGTTCCTGCTGGCCCAGTGGCAGTCCGGGCACGTGGAGATCGTCGCGCCCGCCGACCGGGCCACGACCGACCGCATCGTGCACCCCAAGCCGGCCTGGGGTCAGGGTCAGTAGTGCAACTCGTGCAGGCGATCGTCCTCGGGTTCCTCATCGGCGGGGTCTACGCCCTCATGGCGTCCGGGCTCACGCTCGTCTTCGGCGTGCTGCACGTGATCAACGTGGCGCACGGGGCGTTCCTGGTCCTCGTCGCGATGCTCACCTGGTGGCTGTGGTCGACCACCGGCATCGACCCGATCCTCACCTCGCTGGTCATGACCCCGCTGATGTTCGGGGCCGGGTGGCTGCTGCACCGCACCGTCATCGCGCGGATCCGCGGCTCGTCGGCCTCGATGTCGGTGCTGCTCACCTTCGGGATCGCGCTCGCCATCGAGGGCGTCCTCAACGTGACGGCGGGCAACAAGTTCCGCTCCGCGACACCGGCCTACTTCCAGGAGTCCTTCTTCGTCGGCGGGATCGCGCTGCCGAAACCGCACGTCTACGGCTTCCTGACCGCGCTCGTGGTGCTGGGCCTGCTCTACGTCGTGCTCACGCGCACCTGGACCGGACGCGCGATCCGGGCCACGGCGCAGAACCCCACCGGCGCCGCGCTCGTCGGGGTCGGCGCGGCGGGCACCGCGGCGCTCGCGTTCGCGATCGGGGCCGCCACCACCGGCGTCGGCGGGTCGATCCTGTCAGTGCTCTACCCGTTCTTCCCGGCGTCGCACTACGACTGGATCTCGCGGCTGCTCGGGATCATCGTGCTCGGCGGGCTGGGCAGTCTCCCCGGGGCGCTGGTCGGCGCGCTCGTGCTGGGGCTCGCGGAGACGCTGACCGCCACCTTCGTGTCGCTGCAGTGGTCCACGCTCGTGTTCTACGTCGTGATCATGGCCGTGTTGCTGGTCCGGCCGCAGGGCCTGTTCGGGTCCCGGCTCCGCGAGGACGTGGCGACGTGAGGAGGCTCGCGGATCCGCGCGTGCTGCTGGTCCTCGCGCTCGTGGCGTACCCGCTGATCCGGCCCTACGACGCCTACCCGCAGGTCGTGCTGCTGCTGGCGTTCCTGCTCGCCACCCAGGCCGTCGGCTGGAACATCATCTCCGGCTACGCCGGCTACATCTCGCTCGGCCACAGCGTGTTCCTCGGGCTGGGCTCCTACACGGCCGGGATCGTCGGTGCGCAGACCGGGCTGAACCCGTTCCTGCTGGCCCCGCTGGGCGGGCTCGTGGCCGTCGCGGCGGCCGTGCTGGCCGGATCCGTCGTGCTGCGCACCCGCGGCAGCGCCTTCGTGATCATCACGATCGCGCTGCTGCTGTCCACCCAGGTCATCGCCACCAACTGGGACGCGCTGACGAACGGCTCCGACGGCATCACGCTCGCGCTGCCCACCTGGTCGCGCGACATCCTCAACCTTCCGTTCTACTTCGCGCTCCTGGCGCTGATGCTCGCGAGCATCGGGTTCAGCGCCTGGATCCGGCGAACGAAGTTCGGCACCGGCCTCGTCGCGATCCGGGAGGACGAGGGCAAGGCCGCGGCGATCGGCGTCGACACCACCCGCTACAAGATCGCCGCGTACGGCGCGAGCGTGTTCGTCAGCGGGATGGCGGGCGCGGTCTACGCCTACTTCCTGACGTTCCTCAACCCGATCGGCGCGTTCAACATCCTCGGCAGCGTGACGATCGTGCTCGCGGCGCTGGTCGGCGGCCGGGGCACGCTGTGGGGGCCGGTGATCGGCGCGTTCCTCGTGCAGATCGCGAGCGAGCTCGCCACCGTGTACGGGGGCGGCACCCAGAGCCGGGTGCTCGTCTTCGGGCTCGCGCTGGTGCTGGTGGTGCTGTTCCTGCCGGCGGGGCTGCTGCCCACCGTCGAGGCCTGGTGGCGCCGGCGGCACCCGCAGGAGGTGACCTACACCGACCACGCGGGCGCGCTGGCCAAGCACGGGATCAAGGTGCGGGCCCCCGCGCCCGAGCGGCCGGCCGGGCCGCTGCTGGAGGTGAGGGGCGCGACCAGGCGCTTCGGCGGGCTCGTCGCCGTGGACGGGGCCGACCTGCGGGTGGACGCGGGCAGCATCACCGCCCTGATCGGGCCGAACGGATCCGGCAAGACCACCCTGTTCAACCTGGTCACCGGCACCATGCGCGCCGACGCGGGGGAGATCTGGTTCGACGGGCGGCGGATTGACCGGCTGCCGCCGTGGCGGCGTGGGCACGCCGGGATCGGGCGCACCTTCCAGGTGACGCGGCTGTTCAAGGCGATGACCGTCCTGGAGAACGTCGTGGCCCCGATGCCGGACGCACGCTTCAGCACCATGCTCGCCGGCGCCGTGAGCGGCCACGAGGCGGAGCGGGCGCGCGAGCTGCTGGCGTTCGTCGGGCTGGAACGGTTCGCCGACCAGCGGGCCGGCGCGCTCTCCTACGGCCAGCAGAAGCTCGTGGAGCTGGCCCAGGTGCTGATGATGGAGCCCAAGCTCGTGCTGCTCGACGAGCCGGCGGGCGGGGTGAACCCCGGGCTCGTGGCGCGGCTGGCCGAGATCGTGCGCGACCTCAACTCGCAGGGCGTCACGTTCCTCGTCGTCGAGCACAACATCCCGCTGGTGCTCGACCTGTGCGACCCGGTGGTGGTGTTCGAGCGCGGCCGCCCGATCGCCGCCGGCCCTCCGGCGATGATCCGCAACGACAAGGTGGTCCTGGACGCGTACCTGGGCCACGACTGGTCGGAGCAGAAGGCGGTCCCGCGATGACCGTGCCACCTGCGGTTCGAGGGGGCGCCGTGCTGACCCTCGCGGGCGTCACCGCCGGGTACGGGGGCGGGGACGTGTTGCGGGGGGTCGATCTCGTCTGCGCCCCTGGCACCATCACCTGCATCGTGGGCCCCAACGGGGCCGGCAAGTCCACGGTGCTGCGGGTCGTCTCCGGGCTGCTGCGGCCGCGGGCCGGTTCGGTCGGGTTCGGCGGGCGGCCCATCGGCGGCCTGCCGCCCGAGGAGGTGCTGCGCCGTGGCGTGGCGCAGGTGCCGCAGTCGCAGGCGCTCTTCCCCGGCATGACCGTGCGCGAGAACGTCCTGATGGGCGGCTACCTGATCCGCCGCGACCGGGCCCTGCTGCGCACGCGCTACCGGGCGATCGAGCGGCGCATCCCGATCGTGGCCGAGCGCGCCGGGGACCCGGCGGGCAACCTGTCGGGCGGCCAGCGGCGGATGGTCGAGATCGGCCGCTGCCTGATGCTCGCGCCCGGCCTGATCCTCTTCGACGAGCCGTCGCTCGGGCTCGACCCGCGCAGCCTCGCCGCCGTCGCCGCGCTGATCCGGGAGCTGAACGCGGAGGGAGCGACCGTGCTGCTGGTCGAGCAGAACGTACGGCTCGGACTGGGCCTGGCGAGCCACGGCGTCGTGCTGGAGGGCGGCCGGGTCCGGCTGCACGGCACCGCGGCCGAGGTGCTGGCCCACCCCGAGATCGCCGACCTCTACCTGGGCGGAGCGCCGACATGACGGCCGGCGAGCCCCAGCGCACACACCCACTCGGCACCGCACACATGCCCCGCCATCTGTGCGGCCTCCGGTCGATGTGTGCGGTGGCATCAGGCAGGCGGGGCCGTCGAGTCACGCACCACCAGCCGCAGCGGCAGGCTGATCGTCTTCGCGACGGCGGGCGCGCCCTCGATCTGCTCCAGCAGCAGGCGCGCGGCCTCGACGCCGAGCTCGTGGGTGGGCACGTGCACGCTCGTGAGCGCGGGCCGCAGCTCGTCGAGGAAGGGCATGTCGTTGAACCCGGTGAGCGAGACGTCCTCGGGGCAGCGCAGCCCGGCGGCCCGGATCGCCCGCAGCGCGCCCAGCGCGATCAGGTCGTTGCCGCCCACCACCGCCGTGGGGCGCTCGCCTCCCTCGGCGAGCAGGGCCGCCATCGCGCGCTCGCCGGCGTCGGCGGTGTAGGACTGGCACTCGACCAGCCGGGTGTCGAGCTCGTGGGCGGCCACGGCGTGCCGGTAGGCCTGGCCGCGCCGCAGTCCCGTGGAGAGCGTGGTGGGGCCGGCGAGGTGCACGATCCGGCGGTGGCCGAGCGCGACGAGGTGGTCGACGGCGGCCGTCATGCCGGCCGGGTCGTCGCCGGTGACGAGCGGGTAGAGCGCGTCGTCGGTGCCCCGGTTGACCAGCACCGCGGGGACGCCGCGCTGGTGGGCCGTGACGAGGAGGGGGTGGTCGCGGCGGCCGGTGGCCAGGATGAAGCCGTCGGCCTGCCGCCCCAGCAGCGCCTCGAAGTGGGCGGCCTCGCGGTCGGGGTCGTTGTCGGTGTTGGCGACGAGCGCGGTGTAGCCGCGGGGGAACAGCACGTTCTCGATGCCGCGGACGACCGGCGGGAACAGCGGGTTGGTGAGGTCGGGGATCAGCACGCCGACGGTGTAGGTGCGGCTCGTGCGCAGGCTGCGGGCGGTGGCGTTCGGGGTGTAGCCCAGCTGGCGGGCCGCCGCCAGCACCCGGCGGGCGGTGGCCTGGTTGACCTGGCCGCTGGTGACCGGGTTGAGCGCCCGGGAGGCCGTGGCCTTGTGGACCCCGGCCACCCGCGCGACGTCCGACATCGTCGGGCGCTTCGTCATGCGGCAACGGTACCGCAGCAACCGATTCGCATCAGACGCCCGCCCATCTTCGATTGACAGCCCTTCTGGCTAGGGGCAAAGTCGACCGCAACCGATTGCAGTGCGAGTGCGATGGGAGCCCGACCCATGACAGGTGTCCGGATCGGCTGGATCGGCACCGGCCGGATGGGAGCCGCGCTCGTCGAGCGGCTGCTCGACGCCGGGTGCGACGTCGCGGTCTACAACCGCACCGCCGCGAAGGCGCAGCCGCTCGCCGAGCGCGGGGCCGAGGTCGTCGCCCGGCCCGCCGACCTCGCCGACCGCGACGTCGTGTTCGTGATGGTGGCGGCGTCGGCCGACCTGGAGGAGGTCACCAGCGGCGACGGCGGCGTCCTCACCGCGCCCGACCACGCGCCGGGAGTGCTCGTCGACTCGTCCACGGTGTCGGTCGAGGCCTCCGCGGCCGTTCGGGCGGAGGCGGCGAAGCGCGGCACCGAGTTCCTCGCGGCACCGGTCAGCGGCAACCCCAAGGTCGTCGCGGCCGGGCAGCTCACGTTCGCCGTGTCCGGTCCGCGGAAGGCGTACGACCGGGTGGAGCCGCTGATCGCGCTGCTCGGGCGCGGGTCCACCTACGTCGGCGACGGCGAGGTCGCGCGGCTGGTCAAGATCTGCCACAACGTGCTTCTCGGCGTCGTCACCCAGTGCCTCGCCGAGATCACCGTGCTCGCCGAGAAGGGCGGCACCAGCCGCGCGGCGTTCCTCGAGTTCCTCAACGACTCCGTGCTCGGCTCCACGTTCACCCGGTACAAGTCGCCCGCGTTCGTGAACCTCGACTTCGCCCCGACGTTCACGATGCCGCTGCTGCGCAAGGACTTCGACCTCGGCCTCGACGCCGCCCGGGAGCTGGAGGCGCCGATGCCGGTCGCGTCGGCCACCGCGCAGCTCGTGGCGTCGGCGGTCGGGGCGGGGCACCTCGACGAGGACTTCGCCACGCTGCTGCTGGAGCAGGCGCGCCGGGCGGGCATGACGCTCGATCCGGAGGACGTGGCCGTGGACGACGGGCTCGCCCCGTGACCCGGCCGATCGCGGCGCCCGGGCACGGCGGCGTCGACTTCGAGACGCGGGTCGACTTCGCCCGGCTGCGCGAGTACCGGCTCGCGCGGGCGCGGGCCGCCCTCGAGTCGAGCGAGTGCGGGGCATTCCTGCTGTTCGACTTCTACAACATCCGCTACACCACCCAGACCTGGATCGGTGGGGCGCTCGGCGACAAGATGAGCCGCTACGCGCTGCTCACCCGGGGCGGCGAGCCGACGCTGTGGGACTTCGGCTCGGCGGCGCGCCACCACCAGCTCTACGCGCCGTGGCTGCGGCCGGAGAACTGCCGGGCCGGGATGCTCGGGCTGCGCGGCGCGATCGCGCCCGACGCCGGGCTGATGGAGTCGGCGGTCACCCAGATCGCGGGCATGCTGCGCGACGCGGGCGTGGCCGACGAGCCGGTGGCCGTCGACATCGTGGAGCCGCCGTTCCTGTTCGAGATGCAGCGCCAGGGCCTGCACGTCGTCGACGCCCAGCAGCTGATGCTGGACGCCCGGCAGATCAAGTCGGCCGACGAGATCATGCTGCTGGCCCAGGCCGCCGCGATGGTCGACGGCGTCTACCAGGACATCGTCGAGGCGCTCAAACCCGGCGTCCGCGAGAACGAGATCGTGGCGCTCGCGAACAAGCGGCTCTACGAGATGGGTTCCGACCAGGTGGAGGCGATCAACGCGGTGTCGGGGGAGCGGTGCAACCCGCACCCGCACAACTTCTCCGACCGCCTCATCCGCCCTGGCGACCAGGCGTTCTTCGACATCATCCAGTCCTACAACGGCTACCGGACCTGCTACTACCGCACGTTCGGCGTCGGCAGCGCCACCGCCGCCCAGCGCGACGCCTACACCAAGGCGCGGCAGTGGATGGACGCCTCGATCGAGACGGTCAAGGCGGGCGTCGGCACCGACGAGGTGGCGCGCGTGTGGCCGGCGGCCACCGAGTTCGGCTTCGCCGACGAGATGGCGGCCTTCGGGCTGCAGTTCGGCCACGGCCTCGGCCTCGGCCTGCACGAGCGGCCGATCATCTCCCGGCTCAACAGCCTGGAACACCCCATCGAGATCCAGACCGGGATGGTCTTCGCGCTGGAGACCTACTGCCCCGCGACGGACGGCTTCTCGGCGGCCCGCATCGAGGAGGAGGTCGTGGTGACGGAGGACGGCCCGAGGATCCTGACACAGTTCCCGGCGCAGGAGTTGTTCGTAGCGAACAGGTACTAGCCCGATCGCCATAGTGCTCACGCCGGGCCGAAGACCTGCGCCGGGGTTGTGCCCAGCACCCTGCGGAAGGCCGCCACGAAGGCGCTCGGGGTGCGGTAGCCCACCCTCGTGGCCACGACACCCACCGCGACGCCGGTGGCCAGGAGCCGCAGGGCCGCGCGGATCCGTGCCCGCGTGCGCCACTCGCGCAGGCCGTAGCCGGTGGCGTCGTGGAAGAGGCGGTGCAGCGTCCGTGGGCTCGTGCCCGCGACCCGGGCCAGCGACTCGATGCCGCGGTCGTCGGCCGGGTCGGCCAGCAGTGCGTCGGCCACCCGGCGGGCACGGTCGTCGGCGGGCAGGGCGAGCTCGACCGACGCCACCGGGGCGGGCACGAGCTGGTCGAACAGCACGGCCTCCGCGCGGGCGCGTTCGGCGTCCCCCAGCTCCGCCCGGCCGAGATGCCCGATCAGCGCGGCGAGCAGGGGAGCCACCGCGAGCGCGGTGGGGCGGTCGAAGCCCGCCGGGGCGCGGTCGGGCCGCAGGTAGAGGCTGTGCATCGCGGTGGCGGTGGCCGCGGCCGTGGTGTGCCGGACGCCGGCGGGGATCCACAGCGCGCGCGTGGGCGGGAGCGCCCACATGGTGTCGCCCGCGGAGATCGACAGGACCCCGCTCTCGGCCCACGCGAGCTGGTGCGTCGGGTGGACGTGCTCGGCGAAGCGGCGGCCGCGGGCCAGGGCGAACCGGCCGACGAGCGCCGCACCCAGCGGGGGGCTCAGCAGGCCGGACGGGTGGCCGGAACGCGACACGGGACGGCAGGTTAGCCGGTGCCGGACAGCGCGTCCTGGCTCTAGCCTCGCCAAGGTGCCGATGAACCTGCTGCACCGCCGGATCTGCCGCTCCGACTCGTGGGCCACCCGGATGCACTCCCAGGTGCTGCCGTGGGTGTGCCGCACGGTGCCGCTCGACGGCGACGTCCTCGAGATCGGGCCGGGTTACGGGGTGACCACCCGGTGGCTGTCCGAGAAGGGCGGCCGGCTCACCGCGGTGGAGGTGGACCCCGACCTGGCCGAGGGCGTGCGCGCGAGCTTCGGGGACCGGGTCGACGTGCACACCGGGGACGGGGCGGACCTGCCGTTCCCCGAAGCGTCGTTCGACACGGTCGTCTGCTTCACGATGCTGCACCACGTGCCGTCGCCGGAGCAGCAGGACCGGCTGTTCGCCGAGGCCGCCCGCGTGCTGCGCCCCGGGGGCGTGTTCGCGGGCCTCGACAGCCGGCTCAGCCTGCGGTTCCGGATGATCCACATCGGCGACACGATGACCGTCGTCGACCCGGGCGGCCTGCCCGACCGCCTCCGCGCCGCCGGACTCGCCGACGTCGAGGTCGACGCCGCCCCGCGGGCCTTCCGGTTCCGCGGGACGCGTTCCTAGAACCAGCCCTGCTCCTGCGCGGTGCGGTACGCCTCGGCCCGGGTGGGGACGCCGAGCTTCGCGGTGATCGCGGCGAGATGGTTGCGGACCGTGCCCTGTGACAGGTGGACGCGGCGGGCCACAGCCGCGACCGGGGTGTCGGCGCCGGCCTCCCGCAGGACGTCCAGCTCGCGCGGGGTGAGCGGGCACGGGCGCGCGGTGAGGGCGTCGGCGGCCAGCGCCGGGTCGACGTAGCGGGCGCCACCGTGCACCCTCCGGATCACGTCGGCGAGCGTGCCGCCCGGTGAGCCCTTCGGGAGGAACCCCTTGGCCCCGGCGGCGAGAGCGCGTTGCAGGTGCGGCGGGCGGCCGTGCCCGGTGAGGATCACGACCGCGCAGGCCGGTGCCGCCGTCGCCAGCTCCGCGGCCACCGCGATGCCGTCGAGACCCGGCATCTCCAGGTCGACCACCGCGACGTCGGGGTGGTGTGCCACCGCCGCGTCGACGGCGCGGCGGCCGTCACCCGCCTGCGCGACGACCTCGATGTCGGGTTCGAGGCCGAGGAGGGCGGCGATCGCGGTGCGGATCAGCTCCTCGTCGTCGGCGAGCAGCACGCGGATCACGACGTGCGCACCGGTAGCACGGCGTCGAGGGTGAACACCCCGTCGGTCACGGCGGTGCGCAGCCGACCCCCGGACCTCGTGAGCCGGTCCGACAGGCCGTCCAGGCCGGAGCTGTGGGCGTCGGGGCGCGCGTCGCCCGCGCCGTCGTTCGCGACGGTGAGCCGCACCTCGTCCGCGCCGCGCACGAGGTCGATCGTGCACCACCGCGCCCGGCTGTGGCGCAGCACGTTCGTGCCGGCCTCGCGCACGGCCGCGGCGAGGACGGTGGCGACGGTGTCGGGGAGCGTGCCGGGGTCACCGCTCACGGTGCACCGCACACCCGACGAGCCCAGCACCCGCGCGACCGCGTCCAGCTGGGCGCCGAGGTCGACCGCCCGGTAGCCGTGCACGACCTCGCGCATCTCGCCGAGCGCCGCGGCCGCGAGCTCGCGCACCTCACCCGCCTCCCGGCCGGCGCGCTCCGGGTCGACGGCGGCGAGCCGTTGGGCGAGCTCGGCCTTCAGGGCGATCACGGAGAGGTGGTGGCCGAGCAGGTCGTGCACGTCGCGGGCGAACCGCAGCCGTTCCTCCGTGATCGCGAGCCGGGCCCGCGCCTCGCGGCCGTCGCGGGCCTCGAGGACCAGGTGCCAGAGCACGACGGGCAGGCCGTGGATGGCGAGCAGGCTCACGCCCATCCCCGCCGTGATCAGCGCGAACGTGGCGGGGGAGCCACCGGTCACGGCTCCGATCACGGCGGACAGCGCGGTGGCCAGCACGCCCGCGACCACCGCGAGCGCGGTGCGCATCAGCAGCGGGACCGACGCGACCACCGAGGCGCCCAGCCACGCCCAGGTGTCCCAGCCCTCCGCGCCCCCAGAAGCGACCGGAGCGCCGACCGGGGCGGCGAGCGGCACCGACCCGAGCGCGGCCACCAGGAAGGCGACGACGTACCGGCGGCGGCTCGGCTCCGCGAGGCCCGGGGTGGCCGCGGCGTAGAGCGCAGCGGCCTGCGTGGCCGCGACGGCGAGGATCCCGAGGCTGCCGAGCACCTGCCACAGGGGGCGTGCCTCGAAGCGCAGCACCCCGATCCCCGGCCAGATCACCGTCGAGGCGACCGCGACGACCAGCGACCCGAGGACGGCCGCCCGCGCCCGGCCGAGGCGGGGGTCGGGCGCGGACGGGCGGTCGGACGGCACCACGGGATCATGCCCGGTGGCGGGCCTACCGCGGGGTGCGGACCTCGAACCGGCTCACCGGTCGGCGCTGCGCCGGGCCGCCCCGGCGGCCGAGTCGCCGAACATCCACAGCATCGGCGGCCACAGCCCGACGAACAGGGCCCGGCGTTCCGCGTTGCCCCGCTCGTCCTGGTCGACGGTCTTGGCGCGCACCCACAGCCCGATGCAGAGGCCGATCGAGGCGACCGACGCGGCGCGGCAGGCGAGGGCGGCGCTGCTCAGCAGGGCGGCGTTCGGGAGCATGCGCGGCGGGTACCCGAGCCCCCGTGCCGCTACGCCCTCGCTCGCGCCGCGCCCCGGGCGGCCTCGCGCACCGGGCCGCGATCGTGCTGCGCTGGCCGCTCGGCCTGGCCCGGGTGAGCTGGCGCTACCTCTGGCGCACCACGCCGATGCACCGCACCGAGACGACGATCGACGCGACGACGGCGGACGCGTCCGAGCGGCCCTGGACCGTCCCGGCGGACCTGGTCGACGACGACCTGCAACGCATCGAGGACGGGGTGGGTCCGCTGCTGCACCGCCGTTACTCGGTGTGGATCGCGGGGGCGCCGCTACCGCCGGAGCAGGTGATCGGGCGCTTCTCCGGCGACCCGAACTGCGGCGCGCCGACCGAGGTCGCGGTCTTCGAGAAGGTTCACGGGGCCGGCGGGGAGATGCGGGTCGGTGACGAGTTCCTCATCCGGATGCCGGGCCCGTGGGACGGTCCGGTGCGGGTGGTCGGCATGGGGCATGCGTCGTTCCGGCTGGCGACCCTGCGCGGGCACCTGGAGGCCGGGCAGATCGAGTTCCGGTGCCGGGCCGAGGGCGGGGAGATGCTGTTCGAGATCGAGTCGTGGGCCCGCTCCGGCGACCGGCTGTCGGACGTGCTCTACACGCGGCTTCGGCTGGCGAAGGAGATCCAGCTGAACCTCTGGGTGGAGACGTGCCTGCGGCTCACCCGGGACGTCGGCGGCAGGCCGCGCGGCGGGGTGCGGATCGATACCCACCGGGCGGACGCCTGACCGGTGCGGGTGTGGGGGCCCGGGGGCCGGGGTACGCGGGATCTCATGGCGCAGCGCGACTACGAGGAACACCTCGGGGCGCCCGCGGGCGACCGGGACGGCCTCGACGCCGGCTACTCGCCACCGGACCGGCTCCACCTCGCCGGTGGGGGCGCCGCACCGGAGACACCCGGCTCGATGGCGGGCCTTCTTCCCGGCACGCCGGTGAGCGAGCCGGCCGATGGGCTCGGCGCCGAACGGATCGACAGGCAGCCGGGGTCCGGGGGAGCCGCCGGGGTCGACGGCCGGCGGGACGCCGGGCCCGACGCGTGGCGGTGAGGTCGGCTACTCGGCGCAGCTGCGGGTGATGCGGGCGATCTCGCCGTCGAGGTCCATCCGGTCCGCCTCCGTGCCGACCGGCACCATCTCGAGCGTGGCGTCCACGAAGGTCCGCAGCAGGTCCTGGTCGACCTCGAGCACCGCGCGCCCGTCGTGGGACCGGATCTCGATCTCGACGATGTCGTAGCCCTGCACGGTGAGCGGCTGCATCCGCACGTCGCCCTCGCCGGCCGGTTCCTCGAGCGCCTCGATGACGAGCTCCCGCCCGATCAGCCACTCGACCCACCGGTCGTGCCTTGTCCGCACCGCGAGGGAGACCGCGAACGGGTCGTACGCGCTGTAGCTCCAGCGGGTCACGACCGGTGCCGGCTGACCGTGCAGCACCGTGAACATGTCCTGCTGGACGAGGTCCTTGCTCATTACTCGTTCGCCCCCCTGGGCACTGGGGCCGCTCTCTCGTGCGGCGGCGTCACCCTCTGCATCGCAGCATGCCTCAGGAACGCAGCACCCGTGGGGTGACTTCACCCGAACAAGCGAGTAAGTACTCGTTGCAGCACGCAGTGTGAGCGGTGGCTGCGCCGGCGGGGTTACGGGCGCTCGGCCGTCACGACCCAGATGCCGTCGTCCCCGGTGCGTGCCGGCTGGGCGAGGCTGAGGGTGAGGCGTTCGCCGTCGGCGTTGCGCACGTCGACGCTGGTGCCGTCCGGACCCGGGTACGCCTCGGCGTCGGGCCAGTCGTGGGCCGCGGCCGCGTAGGAGATGGCCACCTCGGAGGGGTCGAGCAGCCACGGCTGCGAGCCGCGGTCGACCTCCGCCTGCAGGCCGGCGGCCTCGGCCGCGGTCGCCGCGGGCCAGGGCAGCACCACGTCCGCGGCCGGGGGTGCGGACTCGCTGGTCGTGGGCGCCGGGCCGGTCCCGGCGGGAGCGCTCGTGCCCGGGGTCGCGGTGAGGGTGCATCCGGCGAGCAGGAACCCGGCGAGCAGCCCGGCGACGATCCTTCCGGCGACGATCGGGCGGGAGGAGCGTCGGCCGGTCGGAAGCACCGCGTCACCGTAGGCCTTCGAAGCGTGATCGTGGGCGGCTACGGAGCGGCGCGTCCGAGGGACGGCGGGTGGCGGGGCCCTTCCGTTCGGGGGTGAACGAGTGCGGTGCGAAGGTCATAAGGTCGGTCGTAAGGTCTCGTCGGCAGCGCGGCTACTTCGAGGTGGGGTCATGAACCGGTCCGCAGAGAGCTTTTACGCAGCCCGCGAGTTCCTCGTGGCGCACCGCGAGGACTACGACACGGCCTATCGTGACTTCTCCTGGCCCGAGATCGACGAGTTCAACTGGGCGCTCGACCACTTCGACGCCGTCGCCGCCGACCCCGAGCGGGGTGCCGCCCGCGCGCTCTGGATCATCGAGCAGGACGGCAGCGAGGCGCACTGGACGTACCGCGAGCTCGCCGACCGCTCGAACCAGGTGGCCAACTGGTTGCGCGGGCACGGCGTCGCCCGGGGCGACCGGATCATCCTCATGCTCGGCAACCAGTTCGAGCTGTGGGAGACCCTGCTCGCGGCCATGAAGCTCGGTGCGATCGTCATCCCGGCCACCACGCTGCTCACCGCGTCCGACCTGCGCGACCGGCTCGACCGCGGCGGGGCGAAGCACGTCGTGGTCGGGGGCACCGACGCCGGCAAGTTCGACGACGTCGAGGGGGACTACACGCGCATCGCGGTGCGGGGCGCGCCGGAGGGGTGGCTCGACTACGCCGACGCCGCGGCGGCGCCCACGGAGTTCACCCCGGACGGCGTCACGCGCGGCACGGACACCCTGCTGCTCTACTTCACGTCCGGCACCACGGCCAAGCCGAAGCTCGTGGAGCACACCCACGCGTCCTACCCGGTCGGGCACCTGTCCACGATGTACTGGGTCGGCCTGCAGCCCGGCGACGTGCACCTGAACATCTCCTCGCCGGGCTGGGCGAAGCACGCCTGGAGCAACGTCTACGCGCCGTGGATCGCGGAGGCGTGCGTGCTGGTCATGAACTACGCGCGGTTCGACGCCGAGACCGTGCTCGGCGTGCTCGACCGCTGCAACGTCACCAGCTTCTGCGCGCCGCCCACCGTGTGGCGGATGCTCATCCAGGCCGACCTGTCGAGCCTGCCGAACCCGCCCGCCAAGGTCGTCGGGGCGGGCGAGCCGCTCAACCCGGAGGTGATCGAGCAGGTCGAGAAGGCGTGGGGCATCCGCATCCGGGACGGCTTCGGGCAGACCGAGACCACCCTCCAGATCGGCAACCCGCCGGGGCAGCTGGTCAAGCCCGGCTCGATGGGCCGCCCGATCCCGGGCTACCCGATCGCGCTCCTCGACCCCGCGACCGGAGAGCCGGGGGACGAGGGCGAGATCTGCATCGACCTGGCCGACCGTCCGCTCGGGCTGATGGTCGGCTACCAGGGCGACCCCGAGCGCAACGCCGAGGCGATGGCGGACGGCTATTACCACACCGGCGACGTCGGCTCCCGCGACTCCGACGGCTACATCACCTACGTCGGCCGCTCCGACGACGTCTTCAAGGCCTCGGACTACCGGATCAGCCCGTTCGAGTTGGAGAGCGTGCTCATCGAGCACCCCGCGGTGGCGGAGGCGGCCGTGGTGCCGTCGCCGGACCCGGTGCGCCTCGCCGTGCCGAAGGCGTACGTCGTGCTGGCGGCGGGGCACGAGCCGACCGAGGAGACGGCCCGGTCGATCCTCGAGTTCGCGCGGGAGAACCTGGCGCCCTACAAGCGGATCCGGCGGCTCGAGTTCGCGGCCCTGCCCAAGACGATCTCGGGCAAGATCCGCCGGGTGGAGCTGCGCGGGCGCGAGACCGAGCTGCACTCGGACGGGGCCACCTCACCGGTCGGTGAGTACACGCTGTGACGGCCGCGCCCAGCGGGCCTCGCCGTCCGACGATCGGTAGTGAGCAATGCTATGACTGACGTCACCTGCGGTCGAACGTGCGATATCGGCCGTTCGGCGACCGCGGGCTCCAGCCGGAATAGCTGTCCTGACCTGCGGGTGTTGAACCGGTTGTGACGCAATCAGAGACGCCAGGCGGGATCGCCGACGTCATGGCCGGCATGCCCGAGGTGTGGCGCCGGCTACTCGCTGCGCACCAGCCCGACCGCCTGGGCCGCTGCGCGTCCTGCCGCACCGCCAGCGGCTCCGGGGAACGCTGGCCGTGCTCGCTCCATCAGATCGCCAGCGAGGCGCAACGCCTGCACGGGCTCCGTCTCGGGCAGGCGGTCGCGGGCGACTGAATGGCGCCGATGTGGGTCCGGCCGGCCGGGTTGCTCCTGGGGGCGCTGGCCGATGCGCTGGTCGGCGACCCGCACCGCGGGCATCCGGTCGCCCTGTTCGGTCGAGCCGCCGGCGCGCTCGAGGCGCGCTGCTACGCCGACCGGCGATCCGGGGGAGCGCTGTACGCGGCCGTGCTCGTCGGTGGGGCCGCCGGGCTGGGGGCGCTCGCCGAGCGGGCCACCGTCGGCCGCCCACTCGCCGGCGTCGCGCTGACCGGCCTGGCGACGTGGGCCGTGCTCGGCGGGTCGTCCCTCGCCGGGCACGGGGCCGGGCTGGCCCGCGAGCTCGGCGCGGGCGATCTCGCGGCCGCCCGCAACCGCCTGCCGTCGCTCTGCGGGCGCGACCCGGCGGCCCTCGACGCTGCCGGAATGGCCCGCGCGGGCACCGAGTCCATGGCGGAGAACACCTCCGACGCGGTGGTGGCGCCGCTCCTGTGGGGCGCACTCGCCGGCATGCCGGGCCTGCTCGGCTACCGGGCCGTGAACACCCTCGACGCCATGGTCGGCTACCGGTCCCCGCGGTACCGGCACTTCGGCTGGGCGTCCGCGCGGCTCGACGACGTGGCCAACCTGGTACCGGCCCGGGTGTCGGCGCTGCTCTTCGCCGCGTTCGCGCCGGTGGTCGGCGGATCGTCGCGGAGCGCACTGGCCGCATGGCGCCGCGACGGCCCGGCACACCCCAGCCCGAACGCCGGGCCGGTGGAGGCGGCCGCCGCCGGTGCCCTCGGCGTGACGCTCGGCGGGCGCACCGTCTACCCGCACGGGGCGGAGGAGCGGCCCCGCCTCGGCGCCGGCCCGCCGCCCACGCCCGCGGATCTGGCGCGGGCGGCCCGCCTGTCCCGGCTCGTCGGCGCCGCTGCGGCGGTCCTGTCGGCCGCGCTCGCCTCCCTGCTCCGGCGCGGCGAGGCGGGCTGCCCGCGGTGATGACCCCGCGGTTTCGGTTCGTGGTTGCTGTTGGTGCAGCATTGGGCAACCGGTACTCGAGATCATGGGTGACCGGCGACGCGGTCCCTGCTCGCGGCGCGTGATCGGTTCGAGCGGTACGTCAGCGCGGTGGCCGGCGCGGGCGCTCCTAGGAATCCGCGAGGGCGTTCCAGAACATCAGCTCGTAGCTCTGGAACAGCCGCGCGTACCGGCGGGCGGCGCCCGGATCGAGGGCGCCGGCGTCGAGTCCCGCCTGCACCACGGCCACCGCCTGGTCGTCCGGTAGCGGGGTGGCGAAGAAGTCGAAGAACGCGCAGGCGTCGTCGCCGAACCCGTAGTGCTCTCGCATCCCCCGGGCGATCGCGGCGCAGTACGTGCCCCACGCACCGAAGTTGGTGGTGAGCGCGACGGCCACCTCCGCCGGGCGTGCGTTCAGCGCCAGCCAGGCGAAGTACGCGGGATAGGCCTGGCAGCCCGCGCGGGGTTCGTAGGCCCGGGCGGCCTCCTCGCCGCCCGCGAGCCCGCTGAAGTAGGCCCGGGCGGCCGGGTCGTCGGAGCGGGCGGCGAGGGTGTGCAGGCTGCGCCAGTCGCTGGGCACGATGTGCAGCTCCTCGGCCGCGATGGTCGCGAACACCGAGCGTGGCGCGGCACCCTCGGCGACCAGCGGCGCCAGCCGGTTCTCGGCGTCCCGTGGCGCCAGCTCCGCCTGCACGGCGTCCAGCAGCTCGCGTGCTCTCGCCATCAACGACCCCCTTCGCCGTCCGTGGGCTCGTCCTCCCCGGCGAGGGCGCGGCGCAGGGCCGCCCGCTGGGTGCGCCGGTCGGGGCCGTGCTCGTCGCCGCGACGTTGCAGGAGCTCCAGCCGCACGAAGTAGCCGAGCGCGAACAGCGCGATCACGCCGAACGTGAGCCACTGCAGGGCATAGGAGAAGTTCGTGAACGGCGCGCTGCCACCGCTGGTGGGGGCGACGGCGAGCGGCCGGAGCACGCCCGGCTGCCCGTCGGCGAGCTGCAGGAACCCGGGTTCGAGGTGGGCGCCGGTGGCGGTGGCGAGGGCGCGGGAGTCGGCGGCGTAGATCTGGTGGTGCCCGTCGGTCTCGATCGGGGCGCGCTGCTGCGGGTCGGACTCGTCGAGCCGCAGCCGGGCCGTGAGCGTGACGGGACCGGCCGGCGGCGGCGCGTACTCCGGCACCGAGGCGCCGGACGCCACCTCGACCGATCCGCGGTTCACGGCGAACACGCGCCCGTCGTCGGTGCGCAGCGGGGTGAGCACCTCGACGGCGGGCTGCCCGTAGACCACGCGCAGCCGGACCAGCCCTTCCCCGTCCGGGAGGTACGTGCCGGTGACGGTGACCTGCCGCCACTCGTCGTCGGACGCCACCGGCTCCCCGGGGGGCACCAGCTCCTCGAGCGGGACGGGGGCGGTGGCGGACGCGATGTCGATCGCGCGCTGCTGGGCGTCGCGTTGCGCCTCCCGGCCGAACTGCCACGGGGCGAGCAGGGTGAACGCGGCGGCCGCGAACCCGATCACCGCCACGACGAGGGCGATCCACCCGGGACGCAGGAGGAACTTCACAACCCGACGATACTCAGCGTCCTCCGCCGGGACCCCGCCACACGCCTCGACGGCCCAGGCCCACGCTGAGCGCACCGGCGAGCCCCGCCCGAGTACGCCCGGTACGAGGACGTCTCGCCGGCACCCTCAGCGAGAGCCTGGATCCGCCGATGCGCGCAACGGGATCCCGGCGGGGGACACTGGCGGGCGTGCACGGAGCTCTGCTGGTGGCGGGTACGACGTCCGACGCGGGCAAGAGCGCCCTGGTCACCGGGATCTGCCGGCTGCTCGCGCGCCGGGGTGTCGCGGTGGCGCCGTTCAAGGCGCAGAACATGTCGAACAACTCCGTCGTCACCCCGGACGGCGGCGAGATCGGCCGCGCGCAGGCGGTGCAGGCGCTCGCGTGCGGCCTCGCGCCGAGCGTCGCGTTCAACCCCGTGCTGCTCAAGCCGGGCAGCGACCGCAGCTCGCAGGTCGTCGTGCGCGGGCGGGTGGACGGCACCGTGAGCGCGCGGTCCTACCAGGAGCGCAAGGCGGCGCTGCTCGACGTCGTCGTCGCGAGCCTGGCCGACCTGCGCGGCCGCTACGACGTCGTGGTCTGCGAGGGGGCCGGCTCGCCCGCGGAGATCAACCTGCGGGCGCACGACATCGCGAACATGGGCCTCGCGCAGGCCGCCGACCTGCCGGTCGTGGTCGTCGGCGACATCGACCGCGGCGGCGTGCTCGCCCACCTCTTCGGCACGCTCGCCGTGCTCGGCCCGGCCGACCAGGCGCGCATCGCCGGGTTCGTCGTGAACAAGTTCCGCGGCGACCCGGCGCTGCTCGCGCCCGGCCTCGACCAGCTCGCCGCGCTCACCGGCCGGCCCACCCTCGGGGTACTGCCGTGGGAGGAGCGGCTCTGGCTGGACGCGGAGGACTCGCTCTCCGCGGTGGCCGACGGCGTGCTCGGCCGGCCCGCGCCGCCGCAGGGGTCGCAGTGGCTGCGGGTGGCGGTGGTCCGCCTGCCGCGCATCTCCAACTCGACCGACGCCGAGGCCCTCGCGGCCGAGCCGGGCGTCGCCGTCCGGTACGTCACCGAGCCGTCCCGCCTGACCGACACCGACCTCGTCGTCCTGCCCGGATCGAAGGCCACGGTCAGCGACCTGGCCTGGCTGCGCCGCACCGGTCTCGCCGACGCCGTGCTCGACCACGCCCGGGCCGGCCGTCCGGTGCTCGGCATCTGCGGCGGGTACCAGATGCTCGGGAGGCGGATCGTCGACCCGCGCCGGGTGGAGGGCGGCGACGCGGAGGGGCTCGGCCTGCTGGACCTGGAGGTCGCGTTCGACGCCGACAAGCACCTGGGCAACCCCACCGGCACCGCCTGGGGCGAGGCGGTCGGCGGCTACGAGATCCACCACGGGCGGGTCGTGTCCAGCGGTGACCCGCAGCTGGTCGACGGCGAGGGATCGGATGCCGGCGCGGTGCTCGGGACCCACTGGCACGGCCTCCTGGAGAACGACGGGTTCCGCCGCGCGCTGCTGCGCCGGGTCGCCGGCCACGCCGGCCGGACCGGCTTCGTCCCGGCCCCGGACACGTCCTTCGCGGCACAGCGCACGGCGCAGCTCGACGTGCTCGCGGACCTCGTCGAGACCCACCTCGATACCTGCGCACTTGAACATGTCATCAATCACGGTGTGCCCGCGGGCCTCCCGGTCGTGACCACCGGTCTGGCAGGCTCGGCAACGTGAGCGGAGCTTGCGGAGCGAACCGAAGTCACGGCGCCTGCGCGAAGCGCCGCCCGAGCGACAGCGAGGGCGTGCGTTGAGCGGTACGCAGTTCCCCTTCTCCGCCCTCGTCGGCCACGACGACCTCCGGCTCGCGCTCCTGCTCAACGCCGTGCACCCGGGCGTCGGCGGGGTGCTGGTGCGCGGGGAGAAGGGCACCGCGAAGTCGACGGCCGTGCGGGCGCTCGCCGCGCTCCTGCCCGAGCTCGACGTGGTGCCCGGCTGCCGCTTCGGCTGCGCGCCCGGTGGGCCCGACCCGGCCTGCCCGGACGGCCCGCACACCGCCGTCGCCGCCACCGAGACCCGCCCGGCGCGGCTCGTCGAGCTGCCGGTCGGCGCCACCGAGGACCGGCTGGTCGGCTCCCTCGACCTGGAGCGCGCGCTCTCCGAGGGTGTGCGCGCCTACCAGCCCGGCCTGCTCGCCGACGCCCACCGCGGCGTGCTGTACGTCGACGAGGTCAACCTGCTGCACGACCACCTGGTGGACCTGCTGCTCGACGCCGCCGCCATGGGCCGCGCCCACGTCGAGCGCGACGGGGTGTCGGTCTCGCACGCCGCGCTGTTCCTGCTGGTAGGCACCATGAACCCGGAGGAGGGCGAGCTACGGCCCCAGCTGCTCGACCGGTTCGGGCTCACCGTCGACGTGCGGGCGGCTCGCGACGTCGAGACGCGCGTGGAGGTCGTGCGCCGCCGGCTCGCGTTCGACGCGGACCCCGCCGGTTTCGCCGCCGCGTGGCAGGACGAGGAGACGGCCACGGCCCGGCGGATCGCCGAGGCCCGGGAACGGGTCGGCACCGTCGCGCTCCCGGACGCGGAGCTACGCCGCATCGCCGCCGTCTGCGCGGCCTTCGACGTCGACGGCATGCGCGCCGACCTCGTGATCGCCCGCGCCGCCGTCGCCCATGCGGCCTGGCGCGGCGCCGACGCCGTCACCGAGGAGGACGTGCGCGTCGGCGCCCGGCTCGCGCTCCCGCACCGGCGCCGCCGCGACCCGTTCGACGAGCCCGGCATGGATGGGCAGGCCCTCGACGACGCGCTGCGCGACGCGGCCGATCAGGAGGAACCCCCGGACGGCCCGGACGACGGCGGGCCCGGCGGTGGGGGTGCCCCGGAACCCGGGGAGACCCCGGCCTCCGGCTCGGACTCCGACGCCGGGGCCACCCCACGACCGGCGGGGGACGGCGGGCCCCAGGCCGCGCCCCCGGCATCCGCGCCCTTCCGGGCGCGGCTCCTGCAGGTGCCGGGGATCGGCGAGGGCGCCCCCGGCCGCCGGTCGCGGGCCCGCACCGACACCGGGCGGGTGGTTCGCCCTTCCGGCGTGGCGCCGCGCCGCGCCGCCGACCTGCACCTGCCCGCCACGATCGCCGCGGCCGCCCCGCACCAGCGGCGCCGCGGCCGCACCGGCGCCGGGCTGCGGCTGCACGCGGCCGACCTGCGCAGCGCCGAGCGCGAGGGCCGGGAGGGCAACCTCGTCCTCTTCGCCGTGGACGCCTCCGGCTCGATGGCCGCCCGGCATCGGATGGCGGCCGTGAGTGGTGCGGTGCTCTCGCTGCTGCGCGACGCCTACCAGCGCCGGGACAAGGTCGGGCTGGTCGCGTTCCGGGCCGGCGGCGCCGAGCTGGTCCTGCCGCCCACGTCCAGCGTGCCCACCGCCCAGACCCGGCTGGCCCAGCTGCGCACCGGCGGCCGCACCCCGCTGGCCGGTGGGCTGCTGCGGGCGCGGGCGGTGCTGCGCGTCGAGCGGCTGCGGGACCCGCGGCGCCGCGCGCTGCTCGTGCTGCTCACCGACGGCCGTGCCACCGTCGCGGCCCGCCCGGGTGGCGACCCGGTGGCCGACGCCTGCCGCGCCGCGGGCCTGCTCGCCGCCGACGGGGTGGCGACGATCGTGGTCGACTGCGAGAGCGGCCCCGTCCGCCTGGGCCTGGCCGCCCGGATGGCCGCGGCGGCGGGCGGCGTGACGCTGGGGCTCGCGGAGCTGTCGGCCGACCAGGTCGCGGGCGTGGTCCGCGCCGCCCGAGCCGCGTAGGAGGGCAACATGCCGCAGGGGCAGGTCACGGCCGTTCCGGCCGACGGGCTCACCACCCGCCAGCGCCGCAACCGGCCGCTGGTCGTCGTGCACACCGGGGAGATGAAGGGCAAGTCGACGGCCGCGTTCGGGCTCGCGCTGCGGGGCTGGAACCAGGGCTGGTCGATCGGGGTGTTCCAGTTCGTGAAGTCGGCGAAGTGGAAGGTCGGCGAGGAGGCCGCGTTCCGAGCGCTCGGCCGCGTGCACGAGCAGACCGGCGAGGGCGGGCCCGTCGAGTGGCACAAGATGGGCGAGGGCTGGTCCTGGACGCGCAAGAAGGGGTCCGAGGACGACCACGCCGCCGCCGCGGCCGAGGGCTGGGCCGAGATCCGCCGCCGCCTCGAGACGCGGGCGCACGACCTGTACGTGCTCGACGAGTTCACCTACCCGATGAAGTGGGGCTGGGTGGACGTGCGCGAGGTCGTCGAGGTGCTCGCCGCCCGGCCGGGCCGCCAGCACGTCGTGATCACCGGCCGGGACGCCGCGCCCGAGCTGATCGAGGCCGCGGACCTCGTCATGCGGACCAGCAAGGTCAAGCACCCGATGGACGCCGGCCAGAAGGGCCAGCGCGGCATCGAGTGGTGAGGGTCAGGCCACCAGATCGCCGTACTCGTCGGGATGCCGCTCGACGTACCCCTTCACGAACGGGCACACCGCACGCACCTTGCGGCCGTGGGCGCGCACGTCGTCCAGCGCCCCGCGCACCAACGCGCTCCCCACGCCCTTGCCCTCGAAGTCGGGCATGACCTGGGTGTGGACGAACGTCACGATCCGATCGGAGGCGCGGTACTCGGCGAACCCGGCCAGCTCGCCGTCGATCCGGGCCTCGTAGCGGTGCTGCTCTGGTGCGTCGGTGACATCCACGCCGTCCGACGCTACTGCAGGTCCACGAGCGGGAGATCGTTCGGCAGGAGTAGACAGATCGCATGGAGTACACGCGACTCGGTTCGACCGGTCTGCAGGTCTCGCGGATCTGCCTCGGCATGATGAGCTACGGCTCGCCGAGCTGGCGGGAGTGGGTCCTCGACATCGACGCCTCCCGGCCGCTCGTGCGCAGCGCCGTGGACGCCGGGGTCACCTTCTTCGACACCGCCGACGTCTACTCGGTCGGCGTGAGCGAGGAGGTCACCGGCACGCTGCTGCGCGAGTTCTTCCCGCGCAGGGACGACTACGTGCTCGCCACCAAGGTGCACGGGGTGATGAGCGACCGGCCCAACGACCGCGGGCTGTCGCGAAAGCACATCATGGCGAGCATCGACGGGTCGCTGAAGCGGCTCGGCACCGACCACGTCGACCTCTACCAGATCCACCGGTGGGACCCGCACACCCCGATCGAGGAGACGATGGAGGCCCTGCACGACGTCGTGCGCGCCGGCAAGGCCCGCTACATCGGCGCCTCCAGCATGTACGCCTGGCAGTTCGCGAAGGCGCAGCACACGGCCGACCTGGCCGGCTGGACCCGCTTCGTCTCGATGCAGGACCACTACAACCTGATCTACCGCGAGGAGGAGCGGGAGATGCACCCGCTCTGCCTCGACCAGGGCGTCGGCGTGATCCCGTGGAGCCCGCTGGCCCGCGGGCGGCTCGCGCGGATGCCGGAGCAGCGCACCACCGTCCGCTCCGGCAGCGACCCGATCGGCGACCGGATGTACGGCGAGGCCGACGACGCGGTCGTGCAGGCGGTCGCCGACGTCGCCAAGGCCCGTGACCTGCCGCTCGCCCAGGTGGCGCTCGCGTGGATGCTGCACGGGGAGGCGGTCTCGGCGCCGATCGTCGGCGCCACGAAGCCCGGTCACGTCGAGGACGCGGTCGCCGCGGTCGACGTGGAGCTCACCGACGAGGAGATCGCCGCACTGGAGGCCCCCTACGTGCCGCACCCGGTGCTCGGGCACCAGTGACGGCGCGGGCGATCGCGGTCGCCGCGCCCTCCTCGGGCAGCGGCAAGACCACGGTCGCCACCGGGCTCGTCGCGGCCCTGCGCCGGCGGGGCACCGCGGTGGCGCCGTTCAAGGTGGGGCCGGACTACATCGACCCCGGCTACCACACGCTCGCCGCGGGCCGCCCCGGCCGCAACCTCGACCCGGTGCTCGTCGGCGCCGACCGGATCGCCCCGCTGGCCCGCCACGGGTCGGCCGGCGCGGACGTCGCCGTGGTCGAGGGCGTCATGGGCCTGTTCGACGGCCGCATACCCGACGGCGCCGGATCCACCGCCGAGGTGGCCGGGCTGCTCGGGGCGCCGGTGCTGCTGGTCGTCGACTGCCGGGGACAGTCGCGCAGCCTGGCCGCGTTGTTGCACGGCTTCCGCTCCTTCGACCCCACCCTCCGGATCGGTGGGGTCGTGCTGAACCGGGTGGGCAGCGCGCGGCACGAGGAGGTGTTGCGGGCCGCCGCCGACGAGGCCGGGCTGCCGGTGCTCGGCGCCCTGCCCCGCCGGGACGCCCTCGAGGTCCCGTCCCGCCACCTCGGGCTTGTCCCGGCGGCCGAGCACGGGGCCGCGGCCACCGCGGCCGTCGACGCCATGGCGGAGCTGGTGGCCGCCCACGTCGACGTGGACGCCGTGGTCGGGCTGGCGACCCCGCTGCCGGCCGGTCCGGTGTGGTCGCCGGCGGACGCGGTCGGGGCCGCGGCGGATCGGACCGAGCGGCCCGTGGTGGCCGTGCTGGGCGGCCCGGCGTTCACGTTCGGTTACGCCGAGCACGTCGAGCTGCTGGCCGCGGCGGGAGCGGAGCCGGTCACCGTCGACCCGCTGCACGACGCCGCCCTCCCGCCGGGCACGGGCGGGCTGGTGCTGCCGGGCGGCTTTCCGGAGGAGCACGTCGCCGGGCTGGCGGCCAACGCGTCGCTGCTCGCCGCCGTCCGGGAGCTGGCCGCGGCCGGGGCGCCGGTGCACGCCGAGTGCGGTGGGCTGCTGTACCTGTGCGAGACGCTCGACGGCACCCCGATGTGCGGCGTCCTGCCCGCCGCGGCGACCCGCGCCGAGCGGCTCACCCTGGGCTATCGCGACGCCGTCGCGCTCGCCGACTCGGTGCTGCACCCGGTCGGCGCCCGCGTCACCGGGCACGAGTTCCACCGCTGGTCGGTCGCCCCGCGGGCCGGGAGCCCCGCCGCCTGGGGCTGGCGTCGGGCGGAGCCGGAGGGGTTCGTCGCCGGCGGCGTGCACGCGTCGTTCCTGCACACGCACCCGGCAGGGGATCCGGCCGCGGTGGGGCGCTTCGTCCGGAGATGCGATCGCCCGGCGTCGCTTGCTACCGTTCAGTAACCGACGCTCAATGGGGAGGTCGCCGTGCAGAACACGCTCACTCCTCGCTCCCGCCGCCGCCACACCCCGCGGGTCGGCCTCGTGCTCGGCGCGGGTGGCCTGCTCGGGTCGGCCTGGACGGCGGGCGTGCTCTCCCTCCTCGCCGAACGCCTCGACCGGCCCCTCGGCGACCTCGACCTCGTCCTCGGCACCAGCGCGGGCGCCGTCCTCGGTGCGGCGTTGCGGTGCGGTATGGACCTACCGGAACTGCTCGCCCACCAGCGCGGCGCCGACCCGGCAACCACCCCCGACCGCGGACCCGACGAGCTGCCCGAGCTGCGCGCGATCGAGCGCGAGTCCGGTGACGGCCTTCCGCCGGTGCCGCTGCCCCGGATCGGCTCGCCGCGCCTGCTCGCCACCGCGGCCGTCGCGCCGTGCCGGGTGAACCCCGTGGTAGTCGCGTCCGGCCTGCTGCCGCTCGGGCGGGCGCGCATGACCTCCATCGCGGCGATGGTGGACGTCCTGCAGGCCCGCGGCGGTTCGCGAGTTGACGGGTGGGTGCCGGGGCGCCCCCTGTGGGTCGTGGCCGTCGACTACGACTCGGGGCGCCGTGCCGTGTTCGGGCGCGCGGGCGCCCCCGCGGCGTCCGTGGCCGACGCCGTGCTCGCCTCCTGCGCGATCCCGGGCTGGTTCGCGCCCCAGGTGATCGGCGGGCGGCGCTACGTCGACGGTGGCGTCGCCTCGGCCACCTCCCTCGCGCTGCTGGCGCGGCCGGACGCGCCCGTGCTGGACGAGGTGTACGTCCTCGCGCCGATGGCCGGCTACGCCTACGACCGCCCGACCGATCCGGTCGCGGTCGTCGAGCGCCAGGTCCGCCGGCTGCTCACCCGCTGGCTGGACGCCGAGGTGCGGGCGGTGCGCGCGCTGGGCACCCGGGTCACCGTGCTGACCCCCGGACCCGAGGACCTGCGCGCCATGGGCGGCAACCTGATGAACCCGCGCCGCCGCCTCCAGGTCCTCGAAACGGCCCTCGCGACGTCGCCCGGTGCGCTGGACGCCGGCCGCAGCACGGCTGCCTGATTGCAGGAAGGCCACTTTCACGCGTTGTCGTTGCGGGAAAGTGGCTTTGCTGCAACGGGGCCAGGCACCGGACGGGCGTAGTCGGGCAGCGGGAAGGAGCGCGCGGCCTCGTCGACCCGCCCCATGAACAACCGCTTCAGCGGGCCCAGGTGGGGGAGCGCGGCGAGGAAGCGATCGCGCATCCAGAGGGCCGCGCGCGTGCGCGGGATCAGGGTGGCGCCGCCGGACGTCGCGAGCTTCTGGTTGCGCTCGACGAACGGGCGCAGCGCCCGCTCGTACGCGGCGAAGGCGACGTCGTGGTCGCCCCCGGCCGCGGCGAGCTCACCGGCGAGCACGTACGCCCCGACCAGCGCGAGGCTGGTGCCCTGGCCGGACAGTAGCGCGGGCGCGTACGCCGCGTCACCGACCAGCGCGACCCGGCCCGCGCTCCAGGCCGGCATCCGGATCTGGCTCACGGTGTCGAAGAAGAAGTCGTCCGCGGTCCGCATCGCGGCGACGAGCCGCGGCACCTCCCACCCGCCGCCGGGGAACGCCGCGGCGACGACCTCCCGCTGCCCGGCCACGTCGCGGGGGTCGACGGTGAACCCCGGCGGCGTGGCGAATGCCAGCACCCCGACGAGCCCGGCCTGCCCGCGCACCGCGTAGCAGCCGGCCATCCGCCCGGGCGTGTTGTGCGCGAACACCTCGTGGTCGAGTCCCCGGCGGTCGTCCACGGAGAACCCGGCGAAGGCGAAGCCGAGGTCGTGCCGGAACCCGGTCTCGGGCCCGAACGCGAGCGCGCGGACACCCGAGTGCAGGCCGTCGGCCCCGATCACGAGGTCGACGGTGCGCGGCGGCGCGTTCCGGAACGTCACGCGCACGCCGTCCGCGCCCTGGTCGAGCGCGGTGATCGAGTCCTCGAACAGGTACTCGACGTCGTTCCGGGTGCTCTCGTGGAGCAGCTGGGCGAGGTCGCCGCGGGGCAGTTCGACGTCGCGGCCCTCGGGGCTTCCCGTGAAGTCCTCCGGCGTGATCCGGGCGATCACCCGGCCGCGGGCGTCGACGAACGTCGTGCCCTGCGTGTCGACGTGCGCCTCGCGCAGCGCGGGCAGCAGGCCCATGCGCTCGACGACCTCGGTCGCGGTGGCCCGGACGTCGATCGGGTAGCCGCCGCCCCGGACGGTCGGGGCGCGCTCGACGACGACGGGCCGGAAGCCGTGGTGGCGCAGCCAGAAGGCGAGGGCGGGCCCGGCGATGCTCGCGCCGGAGATCAGGACGGTGCGGGTCATGGGATCCTCCAAAGATGCCTACTTGCCGCACGGTAAGCACGAACTGACCGGGCGGCAAGTAAATATCCGGGTAGGCTTCCGGCCGTGCCGCGCCGCAACGCCGACACGCGGGAGGACATCCGCGCCGTCGCCATGGACCTGTTCGCCGAGAACGGGTTCGAGCAGACCAGCCTGCGCCAGATCGCCGAGCGGCTCGACATCACCAAGGCCGCGCTCTACTACCACTTCCCGTCCAAGGACGACCTGCTCGCCGAGCTCGCCCGGCCGATGGTCGAGGACCTCGAGGCCTACGTCGCGCACGCCCGCGGCGCCCGGCCGGACGACGCGCCCGACCTGCTGCGCCGCTACCTCGAGCTGTGCCACCGCAACCGCAAGCTGCTGCAGGGCGTGCTGCGCGAACCGGCGGTGCTCTCCCGGCTCGGGGTGCTCACCGCGGTGCTCTACCGCCGCCTCGAGGTGGACCGGGCGCTGGTCGGCAGCGACCGGCCCGCCGACCGGGTCCGCGCCGTCATCGCCTTCGGCGGGCTCCAGGACTGCGCGGTGCTGATGGGCGACGAGCCCCTCACGAGCTACGCCGACGCGGCGGTCGCGTCCGCGCTGCGGGCCTTGCAGCCGGCGTGAGTGCGCAACGTCGCACTCCGCCCGGCCGGATGGACTCCGCGCCGCCCCGCGGCACAGACTGACCGGCGTGGAGAGCGGGAGGGTGTCGTTCGTCGGGGCCGGGCCGGGTGCGGCCGACCTCATCACGCTGCGCGGGGCGCGGCGCATCGCGGAGGCCGACGTCGTGATCTGGGCGGCCAGCCTCGTCATGGCCGAGACCGTCACCGAGCACGCACGGCCCGACGCCGAGCTCGTCGACTCGTCGCAGATCGCGCACGAGGACGTCCTCGCGCTCTACCGGAGGGCCGCCGCCGAGGGCCTGAAGGTCGCGCGCGTGCACTCCGGCGACCCGTCGCTGTGGGGCGCGGTGCAGGAGCAGTACGACGCGGCCGAGGAGCTCGGGCTCGAGGTGGAGATCGTGCCCGGGGTGTCGGCGTTCGGGGCGGCCGCGGCCGTCGCGGGCCGGGAGCTGACCATCCCGGAGGTCGCGCAGTCGGTGGTGCTCACGCGGCTGGAGGGCGGCAAGACGCCGATGCCGCCCAAGGAGAAGCTGCGGGAGTTCGCCCGGCACGGCACCACGATGGCGATCTTCCTGTCCGCCGCGCGGTCCGGCCAGATGGTCACCGAGCTGCGCGCGGGCGGATACCCGGACGACACCCCGGTGGTCGTCGCCCACCGCACCAGCTGGCCCGACGAGCTGACCCTGCGCTGCCGCCTGGACGAGGTCGAGCAGGTCTGCAAGGAGCACAAGCTCTGGCGGCAGACGCTCTTCCTGGTCGGCGCGGCCCTGGACGCGGCGGGGACGCGCAGCCACCTGTACCACCCCGGGCACTTCCACACGTTCCGCAAGCCGGAGAGGGCGGCCCGCGAGGCCCTGCGCGCCGCGCGTGCCGCGGCCCGCCCGGGCCCGTGAGGCACGGGGCGCGCATCACCGTGATCGGGATCGACGGGGAGCCCCTCGCCGAACCCGCGCGACTCGCGCTCTCCCGCGCCGACGTCGTTCTCGGGGCGGCCCGGCACCTCGATGCCGTCCCCGTTCCGCCGTCGGCCTCGCGGGTCGTGCTCGGGCCCGTCGAGCCGGCGCTGGAGCGGTTGGCCGGGCGCTGCGCCGTCGTGCTCGCCAGCGGGGACCCGGGCTTCTTCGGCATCGTGCGGTTGCTGCGGGAGCGCGGGCACGAACCGGTGGTGCTGCCGGCGCGCTCCAGCCTGCAGTTGCTGTTCGCGCGCCTCGGCCGCCCGTGGGACGACGTCGCCGTCGTGAGCGCCCACGGGCGGGACCTGCGCCCCGCCGTCAACGTCTGCCGGGCGCGGCCCGCCGTCGCCGTGCTCACCGCACCGGCCGCCGGACCTGCGGAGATCGGCGCCGCGCTGGAGGGCTGGCCGCGCACGCTCGTCGTCGCCGAGGACCTCGGTGGGAAGGGGGAGCGGATCGTCACGCTGCCCGCCGCCGAGGCCACGGGCCACGCCTGGCACCCGCCCACGGTCGTGCTGAGCCTCCGCGACCCGGACGCCGTGCCGGCCCGCGGCTGGTACGCCGGCGGCGAGCCCGTCCCGCCCGCGGGCGGGTGGGCGCTGCCGGACGACGCGTTCGACCACCGGGCCGGCATGATCACGAAGGCCGAGGTCCGGGCGCTCGTGCTGGCCCGGCTCGCCCCGCGTCCCGGCGCGCTGGCGTGGGACGTCGGCGCGGGCTCCGGGTCCGTCGCCGTCGAGTGCGCCCGGCTCGGCGCGGCCGCGCTCGCGGTCGAGCGGCGGGCCGACGACGCCGCGCGCATCGCGTCCAACGCGGCCGCCCACGGCGTCGACGTCCGCGTCGTGGCGGGCGAGGCCCCGGCGGCGCTGGCCGGGCTGCCCCGGCCGGACGCGGTGTTCGTCGGCGGGGGCGGTCCCGAGGTGGTCGCCGCCGCGGCGGCGACCGGGCCGGAGCGGGTCGTCGTGGCGCTCGCCGCGCTGGACCGGATCGCACCCACCCGCGCGGCGCTGCGGGCCGCCGGCCTCACCGTGGACGGCGTGCAGCTCGCGGCGTCCCGGTTCGCGGACCTGCCTGGCGGCTCCGTCCGGCTCGCCGCCACCAACCCGATCACGATCCTCTGGGGAGTCCGCCGATGATCGCCCTGTTCGCCGTGACCGATGCCGGGCGGCGGGCCGCGGCCGAGCTCGGCCCCGCCCTCGGCGCCCGCCTGCACGCCCTCGACGAGCTGCCCGGGCTGTGGCCCCGGCTGGACGCCGCCGTGTTCTTCCTCGCCACCGGCGCCACCGTGCGGCTGGTCGCCCCGCTGCTCGGGGACAAGCGCACCGACCCCGGCGTGGTATGCGTCGACGAGGCCCGCCGCTTCGCCGTCGCGCTCACCGGAGGGCACGAGGGCGGGGCCAACGCCCTGACCGAACGGGTCGGGGCGCTTCTCGGCGCCCAGCCGGTGATCACGACCGCTTCGGACGCAACGGGGACCGCGGGGATCCACGACCTGGCGGCCGCGCTGGACGCGGTGGTGGTCGGTGACGCGGCCGCGGCGGGCCGAGCCCTCCTGAACGGCGAGGCGGTGGTGGAGAACCCGCTCAGGTTCCCGCTCCCCCCGCTCCCGCCACCCGCCCCCGAATCGCAGCATGGTGGCTTTGCTCCGGTTCAATCGGAGGAAAGCCACCATGCTGCGACAGCGCAGGGGCATCGCGTCGTCGTTTCCGATCGCGTTTGGAGTGGCGTCACCCGGCTCGTGCCTCGCACCCTCGTCATCGGCATCGGTTCCGCTCGGGGTGTGGCTGCCTCCGCCGTCACCGCCGCTCTTCGGCGCATCGAGACCTCTCACGGGTTCGACCTGCGGGCCGTGCTCGCGTACGCGAGCCTCGACCTCAAGGCGGACGAGGCCGGGATCCTCGCCGCGATCGCGCCCGCGCCGCTGCGGACGTACCCGGCGGAGGTGCTCGCCGGCGTCGCCGTGCCGAACCCGAGCGAGGTCGTACGGGCGGAGGTCGGCACGGCGAGCGTCGCCGAGGCCGCCGCTCTGCAAGCGGCCGCCGAGCTGGGCGGTGGGGCTCCGGTCGAGCTGGTGGTCGAGAAGATCAAGGGGGAGAACGTCACGGTCGCGGCGGCGCGGATCCGGCCCCGCGGCCGGCTGGCGATCGTCGGGCTCGGGCCGGGGGCGGCCGACCTGCGCGTGCCCCGCGCCGAGGCCGAGCTGCGCCGCGCCTCCGTGGTGGTGGGGCTGGACCAGTACGTCGAGCAGGTCCGCCACCTGCTCCGCCCGGGCACCGAGGTCCGCGCGAGCGGGCTCGGCGACGAGGAGGAGCGCGCCGCCGACGCCGTCGCGCTCGCCGCGAAGGGCCGCGCGGTCGCGCTGATCGGCTCCGGCGACGCGGGCGTGTACGCGATGGCGAGCCCCGCGCTGCAGGCGGCCGGGACCGACATCGAGGTCGTCGGGGTCCCCGGGGTGACGGCCGCGCTCGCTGCCGCCGCGCTGCTCGGCGCCCCGCTCGGGCACGACCACGTGCTGATCTCGCTCTCGGACCTGCACACCCCCTGGCCGGTGATCGAGCGCCGGGTCGCCGCCGCCGCCGGGGCCGACCTCGTGACCTGCTTCTACAACCCGCGCAGCCGGGACCGGCACTGGCAGCTCGGCGCCGCCCTCGACGCGCTGCGCGCCCATCGCCCCCCGGAGACGCCCGTCGGCGCCGTCCGGCAGGCGGGACGGCCGGGGCAGCGGGTCTGGACGGCCCCGCTGGCCGGGTTCGACCCGGCCGAGGTCGACATGCTCACGACCGTGGTCGTCGGGTCCTCGGCGACGCGGATGGTGGCGGGGCGGATGGTGACGCCCCGGGGTTATCGCTGGGGCTGAGTGGTATCAACGCGATACCATGCCCTCATGGCGATGACACTGCGTCTCACCGACGAGGAGACCGAGGCCCTGCGCACTCAGGCGGAGCGCGAGGGCCGATCGATGCAGGCCGTCGCGCGGGCCGCCATCAGGCGGTACATCGAGCAGGATGACCACGACGCGCGCGTGACCGCTTCAGCGGCTGCTGGAGCGAACCGCTATGCGGAAGCCCTACGCCGGCTCGGTGAGGTGTGACCGAGTACCTCGATCCCGACGACCTCCTGACCATCGCGCAGTACGCGGTCGACGGCGACGTCGCGGTCCGCGACCACGGGCTCCTCGCATCCGCGGCGGCACGCCCGCAGGCCAGCGCGTTCGGCGCTGACGCCTATCCGGAGCTGCACCTCAAGGCTGCGGCGCTGCTGCACTCGCTGGCCCGCAACCACCCGCTCGTGGACGGCAACAAGCGGCTCGCATGGCTGGCGACCTACGTTTTCCTGGACATCAACGGTCAGGGTCCGTTCGCGACCCAGGATGACGTGTTCGACCTCGTCCTGGCCGTCGCCTCCGGCACCCTCGACGACCTGGAGAAGATCGCGGCGCAGCTCGCGGCCTGGTCGCCCGGAGTCTGACCGGTGCGACCTCGCGCACGCCGTGGGGGAGCGGCGGCCGCGCCGGGTTAGGCTCGACCGGCTGCGTGGGAACCCGGTGCGACTCCGGAGCGGTCCCGCCACTGTGATCCGCGAACCCGCGGCAGCCAGACCTCGCGCGGCGCCCACCGCCGACCCCGTCCGGGCGTGGACACCCGGGGAGGAGCATCGTGAACGCGCGCGCCGCCGTGCATCCGATCGAGCAGGAGTCGTACGCGATCCTGCGCAGCAGGCTCGACACCTCCGACCTGACCCCGCTCACGCGCGCGGTGGTCGAGCGGGTGGTGCACACGAGCGCCGACACCACGTGGGCCGGTGATCTCGTCGTCGCCGAGGCCGCCCTGCTCGTGGGCCGCGAGGCGCTGCTCGCGGGGGCGCCGCTGGTCGCCGACGTCCGGATGGTGGCCGCCGGGATCACGGCGCGGCCCGCGGTGGTCGCGCTCGACCTCGCCGAGCACCCGGAGCCGGGGCTGACCCGCTCCGCGGCGGGCATCCGCGCCGCGGTCGCGCGGCACCCCGAGGGTGCCGTGTGGGTGATCGGGAACGCGCCGACGGCGCTGGCCGAGCTCGTGCGCTGTGCGGGTGCGGGCCTGGTGCGCACGCCGCTCGTGGTCGGCCTGCCGGTCGGGTTCGTCGGGGCGGTGGCCGCGAAGGCCGCGCTGCGGGCGTCCGGGCTCCCGGCGGTCAGCAATCGCGGCGAGCGGGGTGGCGCCGCCGTCGCGGCCGCCGCCGTCAACGCGCTGCTCTACGCGGAGGTGGACTGAGGTGGCGTCGCCGCTGCTGCTCGTCGGCCACGGCACGGTCGACGCGACCGGTGTCGAGGAGTTCGTCGCCTTCACCGGCCGCATGCGCGGGCTGCTCGACACGGACGGCGGGGCGGACGTGGCCGGCGGGTTCATCGAGCTGTCGGCGCCCACGGTGCACGAGGCCTGGACGGAGCTGGCCGGGCGCGGGAGCACGACGATGGCGGCCGTGCCGATGGTGCTGGTCGCGGCGGGCCACGCGAAGGGTGACATCCCGGCGGCCCTGCAGCGCGAGGTCGTGCGCGACCCGGCCACCGCGTACGTCTTCGGCCGCCCGCTCGGGCCGCACCCGCTCCTGCAGCAGGTCGTGGCCGAGCGCGTCGCCGAGGTCGCCCCGGCCGGGGAGACGGCGGTGCTGCTCGTCGGCCGCGGCTCCACCGACCCGGACGCCAACGCGGAGATCTGCAAGGTCGCGCGGCTGCTGCAGGAGGGCCGCGGGTACGACTTCGTCGAGCCGGCGTTCGTCTCCCTGACCGGCCCGGACGTGCCGGGCGGTCTCGCCCGCTGCCGGGCGCTGGGTGCGCGGCGGGTCGTGGTGGCGCCCTACTTCCTCTTCGACGGGGTGCTGCCGCGACGGGTGGGCGACCAGGCCCGCGCGTTCGCCGCGCAGCACCCGGACGTCGACGTGCGGGTGGCCGGGCACATCGGCAACTGCGCCGAGCTGGCGGAGCTGGTGTTGGAGCGCTACCACGAGGCGTTGCACGGTGACATCCGGATGAACTGCGACACGTGCGCCTACCGCGTGCTGCTCCCCGGGTTCGAGGACAAGCTCGGCGCCGCGCAGACGCCCCACCACCACCCGGACGACCCGGCACACGGTCACGGGCACGGCCACGTCATCGCGGGATGATGGCGCACGTGGATCCCTATCTCGTCGGGCTCGACCTGGCCGGCCGGCGCGTCGTCGTGGTGGGCGGGGGTGGCGTAGCCCAGCGCCGCCTCGGTGGGCTGCTCGCCGCCGGGGCGGACGTCGAGGTCGTGGCGCCGGAGGTCACCCCGGCCGTCGAGGCGATGGTCACCGCCGCCGAGGTGCGCTGGACCGCGCGCGGGTTCCGCCGCGGGGACCTGGAGGGCGCCTGGTACGCCATCGCCTGCACCGACGACCCCGCCGTGAACGCGCAGGTGGGCGCCGAGGCGCAGGAGCGGCGGGTGTTCTGCGTGCGCGCCGACGATTCCCCGCGGGGCAGCGCGGTCACCCCGGCGGTCGGGCGCCACGGCGCGCTCACCGTCGGCGTGCTCGCCGGGCGCAACCCGCGCCGCTCGGCCGCGGTGCGCACCGCGCTGGTCGAGGCGCTGCACGCCGGGGTCGTGGACGACGCGGCGGAGCCGGTGCGGCCGGGCGTCGCGCTGGTGGGTGGCGGGCCGGGCGACCCGGAGCTGGTCACGGTGCGCGGGCGGCGGTTGCTGGCGCGCGCCGACGTGGTGGTCACCGACCGGCTCGGCCCGCGCGACCTGCTGGACACGCTCGCCCCGCACGTCGAGGTCGTCGACGCGTCCAAGATCCCGTACGGCCGCGCGATGAACCAGGCCCGGATCAACGAGCTGCTGGTCGAGCACGCCCGGGCGGGGAAGTTCGTGGTGCGGCTCAAGGGCGGGGATCCCTACGTCTTCGGCCGCGGTTTCGAGGAGGCCCTCGCCTGCGCCGAGGCGGGGGTGGCGGTCACCGTTGTGCCCGGCGTGACGAGCGCGTTCGCCGCGCCCGCCGTCGCCGACGTGCCGGTGAGCCACCGCGGCGTGGCGCACGAGATCGTGGTGGTGTCCGGGCACGTCGGGCCGGACGACCCGCGCAGCCTCGTCGACTGGCCCGCGCTGGCCCGGCTGCGCGGCACGGTGGTGCTGCTCATGGCGGTGGAGCGGATCGGTGCCTTCGCCGAGGCCCTGATCGCGGGCGGTCGCCCGGCGGACACGCCCGTGGCGGTGGTGCAGGACGGCACCATGCGGATCCAGCGGTCGCTGCGCGCCACCCTCGCCACCGTCGCGGACGCGGTGCGGGAGCAGGGGATCAACCCGCCGGCCGTGGTCGTCGTCGGTCCCGTGGCAGGCCTGGCCGCCGGCGAGGTGACCGCACGTGGTACCTGATCCCCCATGTCCGAACCGGCAGACTCCCTGCTCGACCTGACCGTCGGCGACCTACTCGGATCCGTCGCCGCCCGCACCCCGGCGCCCGGCGGGGGTGGGGTCGCCGCGCTCGCCACGGCGATGGCCGCCGGGCTCACCGGGATGGCCGCCCGGTTCGGCGACGGCCCGGCAGCCGAGCGAGCCGCCGAACGGGCCGACGAGCTGCGGAGCCTGGCCGCCCCGCTGGCCGATGCCGACGCCGCCGCCTACGGGGGGTTCCTGGCGGCGGTCCGGCTCCCGCGTGACGAGCCCGGCCGGGCCGCGGCCGTCCGGCGGGCCCGGGAGGACGCGATCGCCGTTCCGGTGGCGATCGCCGGCGTGGCGGGCGAGGTCGCCGAGCTCGCGGCCGACCTGGTCCGCAACGGCAACCCGCAGCTGCGCGGTGACGCGGCGGCGGCCGTGCATCTCGCCGCCGCGGCGGCGGCGACGGCGGCCGAGCTGATCGCGGCCAACGTCAAGGGCGAGCAGGGCGTCGCCGAGCGCGACCGCGCCCGCGGGCTCGCGGTGGTGGCCCGCCGCCTCGCGGATCAGATCGCCCGCGACTGAGCGTCCCCATCCCGATCTGTCGGTACCCCTTGCCCTGATCAACCCTAATTATTAGGGTAATTGGAGCGCAGGGAGGTGGGAGGGTATGACGACCGTGACCGGGGTGGACCGCCTGGTCTTCTTCCACGACGCGGATGTCGTCGACCGCTCGCCGGGGGTGTTCGGACGCCTCGGCGAGGACGGCGACCTCGACATCGACGTCCCCCGCTACCCGGGCTTCGAGGGCGCCTTCGACGCGCTGGACCGCAGCTGGGAGTCCTGGGACGGCGCCCTGGACCTGGCGCACCACTTCCGCCACACCCTGCTCGACGGTGCGGACCCGCGCCCGACGCACGTGGCGGGCGCCGGCTTCGGCGGGTGGGTGGCGCTGGAGCTGGCGCTCATGGCGGGGCGGTCGCTCGAGTCGCTGGTCCTGGTGGCGCCCTACGGCGTGAAGCTGTTCGGCCCGATGGACCGGGAGTTCTGCGACGTGCTGCTGCTCGACCCGGCCGAGCAGGTCGAGCTGGGGTGGGCCGATCCGCGGCGGTGCCGGGACCTGCGGATGCCGGGTTACCCGGCCGACCTCCCCGATGCCGAGCACGAGATCGCGTTCGCCGAACGCGCCACGCTGGCCCGCTACATCTGGAAGCCGTTCCTGCACAGCCGCGGGCTGAGCCGCTGGTTCCAGACGATCGACGTGCCCACGCTCGTCGTCGTGGGCGCCGAGGACCGGATGCTGCGCGCGGGCCACAGCCGGGAGCTGGCCGAGCGGATGCCGCGGGCCACCTACGTCGAGATCGCCGACGCGGGCCACTACCCGTACCTCGAACAGCCGGCGGCGTTCCAGGCGGTGGTCGCCGACTTCTACAGCCAGGTGAAGGGAGCCCGGCGGTGAGGTTCTTCCACTTCAGCGAGATGCCCTACCCGTACGTGCCGCCCGAGGTCGAACAGGCCCACGGCGGCCTGAAGTACTTCCTGCCCAACCGGTACTACGACCCGGTTCTCGGGCACGACCTCTACCAGCGCTACCTCGACGAGTACGAGCTTGCGGACCAGCTCGGGTTCAACCTGATGGTGAACGAGCACCACCAGTCGGCGGCCACCCTGCACGTGTCCGCGACGTTGAGCGCGGCGTCGGTCATCGCGCGGACGCGCCACGGCCGGATCCTGGTGCTGGGCACCCCGCTGCCGCACCGGTCGAACCCGGTGCGCGTGGCCGAGGAGATCGCGTTCCTGGACAACGTCAGCGGCGGCCGCATCGACTGCGGCTTCGTCCGGGGTGTGCAGGGGGAGACCTACCCGTCGAACGAGAACCCCGCCCGGAACATGGACATGTTCCTCGAGGCCCACGACCTGATCAGGGAGGCGTGGCTGCAGCGGGACATCTTCTCCTGGGAGGGCGAGCACTACCAGTACCGGTACGTCAGCATCTGGCCCCGGCCGTACCAGCAGCCGGCGCCCCCGGTCTGGGTCAGCGGCACGACGCCGCGGCTCGTCGAGTGGACCGCGCGGCAGGGCTACACCCTGTGCAACCTGCTGGGCACGTACGAGGACACGGCCAACTCGTTCCGGCTGTACCGGCGCACCGTGCAGGCGCAGGGCCGGCCGGAGCCGGGGCCGGACAAGTTCGCCTACCTGTCGCTCTGCCACGTCGCCGAGACCGAGGAGAAGGCGCGCGAGGTCGGGCGGAAGCTGCTCTGGTACCTGAAGGCGGGCAAGCAGCGCCTGGGCGCGGCGGTCCCGCCCGGCTACTCCTCGCCCGCCGCGGCGGTGGCCGCGATGCGCGGCACGCTCGGCGCGATCCGCAAGCAGTCCTTCGAGCAGCTCGTCGACGAGGGCATCGCGCTCGTCGGCACCCCGGACCAGGTCGCCGACAAGATCCGCCACCTGTACGAGACGACGGGCGTCGGCAACCTCATCCTCATGAACCAGGCCGGCGAGATGACCAGCAACGAGGTGCGCGACAGCCTGCTGCTGTTCCACGACAAGGTCCTGCCGAGCGTCCGCGACCTGGGCGCCAGCTGGGAGGACGACGACACCGGCTGGCGTACCGACTCCGACACCCGACCCGTGGCGCCGGTCCTCGCCAGCGCCGTGTCCTGATCCCGGATCCCACCAAGGAGGCAACACCGTGCCACGCATCATCGTCCAGGCCGTCGAGGGCCGCACCGCCGAGCAGAAGCGCCGGCTCGTCGAGTCGGTCACCGACGCCGTCGTCGACGCCTACCGCTGCGAGCCGAAGACCGTCACGATCGTCATCGAGGACATCCCGCCCGGCAACTTCGCCAAGGCCGGTGTCCTCGCCTCCGAGGGCTGAGGCCGTGTTCGACCCGGGCCTCGCCGGGTGCCGCGCGCTCGTCGTCGGTGCCGGGCAGGGCATCGGGCTGGAGACCGCGGCGCTCCTGGCCCGGCTCGGCGCCCGGGTCGGCATCGTCGACGTCGACGTCGAGCGGGTCGCGTCCGCCGTTCCCGGGCTGCCCGGTGCGGGCCACGCGGGCTTCGCCGCGGACGTGCGCCGGCGCGACGAGGTCGGCTCGCTCACCGAGCAGGTGGCGGACCGGCTGGGCGAGGTCGACGTGCTGGTGAACGTCGTCGGCCTCGGTGGGCCGGCCCGTGAGTTCGCGGCCATGGACGAGTCGGTGTGGGACGACGTCCTGGAGGTGAACCTCCGCCAGCAGTTCCTGGTGGCCCGGGCGTTCGTCCCGGGGATGCTGGCCCGCGGGCGGGGGAGCGTCGTGGTCGTCTCGTCGATCAACGCGACGATGTCGTCCCCGCTGCGGGCGGCGTACGGGGTGGCGAAGGCCGGCCTCGACTCGCTCGTGCGCACCCTCGCCATCGAGTCGGCCCCGCACGGGGTCCGCGTGAACTCGGTTCGGCCCGGCGCGACGGCGAGCCCGCGGCGGCGGCACCTGGCGGAGGGGGAGCTCGGTGCGCTGTACCGGCGCGAGATCCCGCTCGGCCGGGTCGCCGAACCGGTCGACGTCGCCAACGCCGTGGTCTTCCTCGCCTCCGGCCTCGCCCGGCACATCACCGGGGAGTCGCTGGTGATCGACGGCGGGGCGACCGTCCGGTACAGCCAGCCGGCCGGCAACTAGCGGCGGGGGCGGGCGGATGCCGGCGACGGAGCGCGACGGGGGAGGATGGGGGCGTGACAGGCGCCGTGCTCGGATCCTCCCGGCCGCGGGCGGTGAAGCTCACGGAGGCGATCGCCCGGCGGATCGTCGACGACGTCGTGGCCCGGGACCTGCCGGCCGGGGCGGCGCTGCCGCGCGAGGCGGAGATGGCCGAGCTGTACGGCGCCAGCCGGGCCACGGTGCGCGAGGCGCTGCGCATGCTGGAGGCCAACGGCCTGGTCCGGGTCCGTCCGGGCCGGTACGGGGGCCCGCAGGTCGGCGAGGCCGACCCGGTGGCGTTCGGCCGCTCGCTGACCTGGTTCCTGCAGCTGCGCCGCACCCGGTTCTGGGAGCTGCTGGAAGCCAGGGTGATCATGGAGCCGATGATGGCCGCGCTCGCCGCGCAGCGCCGGCCGGCGGCGGCGATCGGGGAGCTGCGGGCCGCGATCGACGCGCACCGCGAGCTCGGCCCGGACGACCGGGCCGGGTACCTGGCGGCCACGCAGGACTTCCACGGCCTGATCGCCGGGATCTCCGGCAACGGGGTGCTCGACCTGTTCGGCCGGTCCCTCAAGGAGATCTACACCGAGCGGGCGATCGCGGAGGACCGGCCGGCGGCGCGCCGGGACGAGGTCCTTCGGGAGCACGCGGCCGTGGTGGACGCGATCCTCGCGGGCGACCCGGCGGGGGCCGAGCGGGTGATGCGCGAGCACATGGAGCAGCTCGCGACCGGGTTCGTGGCCCAGTACGGCGACCTGCGCAACGAGATCGTCGGCTGGTAGCCGGCGGGCCCGCCCCGCCCTCAGGCCGAGTCGGCCTGCTCGGCCATCGCCTGCTCGACCACGAGGTAGGCGCTGTGGATGTGCCGGCTCCACGCCTCCTGCGCCGCCTCGGCCTCGCGGGCGGCGACCTTCGCCACGACGCCGGCGATCTCCCGGATGCTCTGGGCGGGGCGTCCACCGGTCGACAGGGACCGGGCGCGCAGCTGCGCCAGCCTGCCCTGCAGCACGTTGGCGTGGTCGCGCAGGACGTCGTTGTCGGCGCCGCGGTAGAGCACGTCGTAGAAGTCGTACTTGCGGTGCAGCATCGCGGTGACGTCGCCGCTGTCGTGTGCGGCCTTCAGCTCGGCGAAGGCGCGCTCGAGCTCGCCCAGCTGTTCCTCGCCCGCCCGCTGGGTGAACAGCCGGATCGCGAGGCCTTCGAGGGCCTGGCGCAGCTCGTAGAGCGACCGCGCCTCCTTCTCGGTGATCCGGCGGACGGTGGGCCCCTTGTGTGGGCGCATCTCGACGAAGCCCTCCGCCTCCAGCTGGCGGTACGCCTCGCGCAGCGTGTTGCGCGAGACGTCCAGCTGGGCGCACAGCTCGCGTTCGACGAGCCGCTGGCCGGGGCGCAGGACCCCTTCCATGATCTGGTCCCGGATCGCCATGACGGTCTGCTCCCGGATCGGCGAGGCGATGTGCTGGACCCGGGACAGGCGGGAGGGCGTCGTCACGACGCGCACTCTAACACTGACTGTGGGGCAGTAGGATTGACCAATTGTAGGGCAATTGGATAGCGTCGGACCGCGACCGCACCCGCACTCCCACGAACAGAGGTCGTCCATGAGCGAGAGCCGCCCCGCCGAAGGGCTCTTCATCGACAACGAGACCGTGGCACCGGGCTCCGGCGAGCACTTCGACGTCGTCGACCCGGTCTCCGGCCGGTGCTGGGTCCGCGCCGCGGCCGCCTCGGCGGAGGACGTCGACCGGGCCGTGCGCAGCGCCCGGCGCGCCTTCCGCGGCGAGTGGGCGGACTACCGCGCCGCCGACCGCGCCGACTTCCTCATCCGGTTCGGGCAGGCCGTGGCGGAGCACGCCGAGGAGCTCGCCGACCTGCAGGTCCGCGAGAACGGCAAGCTCATGCGCGAGATGCACGGGCAGGCGAAGCTGCTGCGGGAGTACTTCAACTTCTACGCGGGCCTCGCCCAGATGCCCACGGGCACCACCAACTCGCTGCACGTGCGCGACATGGTCAACTACACGGTCCGCGAGCCGGTGGGCGTCGTGGCCGCGGTGACGCCCTGGAACTCGCCGCTGCTGCTGCTCGCCTGGAAGCTGGGCCCGGCGCTGGCGGCCGGGTGCACGGTCGTCACGAAGCCGTCGGAGGTCACGCCGGTCTCCACCGTGCGCGTCGCCCGGCTGGCCGCCGAGGTCGGGTTGCCGCCCGGTGTGTTCAACGTCGTCACCGGCCTCGGCCCGACCGGGGCGGAGCTCACCGCGCACGCCGGCGTCGACAGGATCGCGTTCACCGGGTCGACGCCGACGGGGCGCGCGATCGCGGCCACCGCGGGCGGTCGCCTGGCGCGGGTCTCGCTGGAGCTCGGCGGCAAGTCACCGAACATCGTCTTCGACGACGCGGACCTCGACGGCGCGGTCAACGGTGCCGTCGCCGGCATCTTCGGCGCGAGCGGGCAGACCTGCATGGCGGGCTCGCGGATCATCGTGCAGGACACCGTGTACGACGAGGTCGTCGACCGGCTCGGGAAGGCCGCCGACGCGATCACCGTGGGAGACCCGCGCTCGCCGTCCAGCGAGATGGGCGCCGTCGCGTGCCGGACGCAGTACGACAAGGTCCTGCACTACGTCGACATCGCGCGGTCGGAGGGGGCCCGGCTCGTCGCAGGCGGCGCGCGGGCCGAGGTCGAGGGGCACCCGGATGGCCTCTTCGTGCGGCCGACGGTCTTCGCCGACGTCACGAGCGACATGCGCATCGCACGCGAGGAGGTGTTCGGCCCGATCGCGGCGGTGCTGCGCTTCCGCGACGAGGCCGAGGCCGTCGAGATCGCCAACGACACCGAGTTCGGCCTGGCCGCCGGGGTCTGGACGGGGTCGGTCGCGCGCGCCCACCGGGTCGCCGGGCGGCTCGAGGCCGGCACGGTGTGGATCAACAACTACCGCAAGACCTCCTATGCCACCCCGTTCGGCGGGTACAAGCAGAGCGGGCTCGGCCGCGAGAACGGCGCGGACGCGCTGCGCGAGTACACCGAGGAGAAGAGCGTCTGGGTGGACGCCGGCCAGGGCATCAAGGACCCGTTCAACCCCCGGGCATGAGTACCTCGCTCGCGGTGGACCTGCGCCGCCACCCGTGCACCGTCTTCGGGTGCGAGGTCGTCCTCGCCTCCGTCGGGGCGCCGGCCACCCCGTTCGCGCAGGTCGAGGCGCGTCTTCGGCACCTGGAGCGGCGGTTCTCCCGGTTCGTCGACGGCAACGAGCTGGCCGTGCTGGGCGGCGCGGCGGGCCGGTGGGTCGAGGTCGGCCCGGAGATGGAGCGCCTGCTGGCGCACGCGCTGCGGGTGGCGGTCGAGAGCCACGGCCTGGTCAACATCGCCGTGACGCCCGCGGTGCGCCGGGCGGGCTACGTCGCGCCGTGGCCGTCGGCGTGGCGCCCGGCCGAGCCGCCCGCCGCCGTGCCGGCGCTGACCGAGGTGCTGGAGCTGCGGCCGGGACGCGCCCGCCTCGCCCGCGGGTCCGCGGTGGACTTCGGCGCGCTCGCCAAGGGGCTCTGGGCCGACGACGCCGCCGGGTGGCTCGGCGACGACGCCGCCGCGAGTCTCGGCGGGGACGTGGCGGCCCGCGGCGGCGGCCCCTCGGCCGAGGGGTGGCCGATCGGCCTGCCCGGCGGGCGCACCCTCCTGCTCCGCGACGGGGGCGTCGCCACCAGCGGCACGTCGAAGCGCGCGCAGGGCGGGCGCCACCACGTCATCGACCCGCGCACCGGCCGGCCCGCGCGGTCGGGCCTGCGCGAGGTGACGGTCGTGGCCGGCTCCGCGACCACCGCGGAATGGCTGGCCACCGCCGTCCTCGTCGCCGGCCCGGGATCCGCCCCGGCGCGGCACCCGGACGTGGTCGCGTGCTTCCCGATCCCGGACGAGCCGGGAGGGCAGCGGGATGGCTGAGCAGGCGGCGGGAAGCCTCGTCTCGCGCGCGGAGTTCGCGCGCGCGTTCCGGCGGGTGCCCGGGCCCGTGGCCGTCGTGCTGGTCAGGACCGTCGACGGCCCGGTCCGCGGGATCACCTGCACGTCCGCGACCGCGCTGTCGGGCTCACCGCCGATGGCCGCGTTCTCGGTGGACGCCAAGACGGCGTTCGCCGAGGAGGTCCGGCGCGCGGGGCCTTACAGCATCAACTACCTCGCCGCGGACCGGGACGGGTGGGCGGCCGCCTTCGCGCGCGGCGACGCGTCGCTCGACGCGCTCGTCCCCGTGATCCGCGACGGCCGCGGTGGGGCGCCGACGCTCGCGACCGGCACCGCCGTGGTGCTGGAGTGCGAGGTCGCCGACGTCCTCCCCGGTGGCGACCACTGGATCGTCACCGGGCGGATCGCCCATGCCAGGACCCAGTCCGACGCGCCCGCCCTCGTGTACGAGGCGGGGCGCTACGGGCGCTTCTCCACCTGCTCGACGTCCACCTTCCACTGACGAAAGGTTCGGCGCGATGTTCCGTTTCCCAGTCCGGGCGACGATCGCCGCCGCGGCGCTCTCGCTCCTGGCCGCGTGCGGCGGCAGCGGCGGTTCCCCTGCGGGCGAGCTGAAGGAGGTGACGATCGGGAGCCAGCAGGTCGCGGCCGACGCCGGGCTGTTCATCGCCGACTCGCTCGGCTACTTCGAGGAGGCGGGGCTTCAGGTCTCGTTCGAGCGCATGAACGACGCCTCGGCCATCACGAACTCGCTGGCGACCGGCCACCTCGACGTCGCCGCGGCGACGATCACCCCCGGCACCTTCCAGGCGGGCGCCAAGGACCTCGGCATCAAGATCGTCGGGGACAAGAACTTCATGGCACCCGCCCGCGGGTCGCTCCCGGCGATGTCGGCGACGCGGCTGGCCGTGCGCCCGGAGTTCGACAAGGGGGACCTGCGGGCCACCCTCGAGTCGCTGCGCGGCCACAAGCTCGCGATCCACAGCGACCTGTCGATCCAGATCGTCTACCTCGACATGCTGCTGCAGGAGTACGGCTTCTCGCGCACCGACTTCGAGATCACCCCGGTGCTGTCGCCGAACCAGATCTCCGCGCTGTCGAACGGCGCGATCGACGCCGCGGTGATGCAGGAACCCTTCTTCACCCAGGCCGTCGACCGCGGGATCGCCAGGCCCGTGTCCGACATGACCGAGGAGCTGCCCCCGAACGGCGCCAGCACCACCGCCCTGCTGTACGGCAAGGAGTTCATCGCCGACCACGACACCGCCCAGCGGTTCATGACGGCCTACGTCCGCGGCGTGCGCACCTACAACGACGCGATGTTCCACGGCAAGGACCGGGACAAGATCGTCTCGATCATCGCCGACGCCGTGGGGATCCCCGCCGAGGACATCGCGGGGACGAACCCGGCCGGCCTCGACCCGGACCAGGCGATCAGCCTCGACTGGATCAACACCTGCCAGCAGTTCTACCGGGCCAACGGGATGCTCGACGTCCAGGTCGACGCGGCGAAGCTCGTCGACACCTCGTTCCGCGACGCGGCGATCCGGGAGCTCGGCCCCTACGCGCCACCCGCCGCCTGACGCCAGACCCCGACCGAGGAGTACACCGACGTGCACCCAGAGAACGCGGTCCCGGCCGTCCGCATCAACGGCCTGCACAAGACCTTCCTGACCCGCCGGGGGGACGCCGTCGAGGCCATCAGCGACGTCACGCTCGACGTCGCCCGGGGCGAGGTCGTCGCGGTGATCGGCCCGAGCGGCTGCGGCAAGAGCACGCTGCTGCGCGTCCTCGCCGGGCTCGACCGGACCTACGGCGGCGAGGTGCACCTCGACGTCAGCGGGGCCGGCCGGGGCGGTGACGGGGCCCGGCTGGCCGCCGCCACCGTCTTCCAGGGCGACTCGACGCTGCCGTGGCTGACGGTCACGAAGAACATCACCGCGGTCGGGCTCGCGAAGCTGGGCCTCTCGGCCGCCGACAAGAAGCGGCGCGCCGACGACGTCGTGGCGCTCGTCGGCCTGCAGGAGTTCGCCCACGCCTACCCGTACGAGCTGTCGGGCGGCATGCGCCAGCGCGTCGCGATCGCGCGGGCGCTGGCCACGGAGCCGCACCTGCTGCTCATGGACGAGCCGCTGGCCGCGCTGGACGCCCAGACCCGGCTGGTGATCCAGCAGGAGCTGCTGGGGATCTGGTCGACGACCCGCTCCACGGTCGTCTACATCACCCACGACATCGAGGAGGCGGTGACCCTCGCCGACCGCATCGTCGTGCTGTCGGCGCGACCCGGTCGCATCGACATGGTCCGCGAGGCCCCGCCGAAGGCCGGGATGGACGTGGCGGAGCTGCGCCGCGACAAGGCCTTCGGCGACCTCGTCGTCGAGCTGTGGCAGGCGATCGCCGGCTCGGTGGGCGATCGCCTCACGCCGGACCGGGCCGGGATGGAGGTGGCGACGTGACGACGCTCAGCACGGTGGTGAGCCGGGTGCAGCGGCCGGAACCGCGCGAACACACGGCCCGGGAGCTGGTGCGCGGGCGGCAGCGGGAGCGGCGGCGCAAGCTGCTCTGGGGCGTCCTGACGCCGGTCGCGCTGCTGCTGCTCTGGGAGCTGGCCAGCCGCACCGGGCTGCTCGACGAGAACTTCTTCCCGGCGCCGTCGACGGTCCTGCTCGAGTCCCTGCGCTACGTCACCGACTCCGACCTGCGCGATGAGCTGCTGGACAACGTCGCGGCGTCCGGGATCCGGCTCGGGCTCGGGTTCGTGCTGGGCGCCCTGCTGGGGATCGTCGTCGGCCTGCTCATGGGCCTCGTCCCGGTGGTGCGGTACGCGCTCAACGCCGTCATCACGGCCACCTACCCGCTGCCGAAGCTGGCGCTGTTCCCGCTGATGATCATCTTCTTCGGGATCGGCGACGCGAGCATGGTCGCGCTGGTCACGCTCGGCGTGTTCTTCATGGTCTGCATCAACACCGTCGGCGGGGTCACGTACAGCCCGCCGATCTACGCCGACGTCGCGCAGGCCTTCGAGCTCCCGCGCACCACCCGGCTGCTGCGGGTGACGATCCCCGCGGCCATCCCCTCGGTGATCGGCGGGCTGCGGCTGGGATTCGGCCAGGCGCTGATCATCGTCGTCTCCACAGAGTTCGTGAGCGGCCAGGACGGCATCGGCTACATCATCTGGAACTCCTGGCAGGTGCTGAACGTCTCGGCGATGTTCGTCGGGCTCACGATCGTCGGCCTCGTCGGCTGGCTGGGCTCCAGTGTGATCAACATGCTCGGCCGCCGCCTCGTCCCGTGGCAGGACGACTAGCCACCCCCACCCGGAAGGATCAACGTTGCCCTCCTCCCTCCACGCCCACGACGTGCGCCACGACGGCGTGACCACCCACTACCTGGACTCCGGAGCCGGCGACGACCGGTCCGTCCTGCTGCTCGTGCACGACGGCTGGTTCGGCGCCGACGCGCGCACCCTCTGGTCGCGCCTCGCCCCCGAGCTCGCCGCGGACTTCCGCGTCGTCGCGCCCGACATGCTGGGGTTCGGCCGCACCGACAAGATCGTCTACTACGACCGGTCGATGTACGCCTACCGCGCCGCCCACCTGGGGTCGTTCGTCCGCGCCGTCTGCGGGCCGGACGCGCGGGTCCACGCGGTCGGCACCTCGATGGGCGGCTCGATCCTGCTGCGCGACGCCGTCGCCGCCACGCCGAGCATCCCGGTGCACAGCGTCGTGAGCGTCTCGGGGTCGGGCGGGCCGTGGCGCTCGGCGTTCGGCGCCGAGCAGCTGGGCCGCTACGCGGGCACCGTCGAGGACATCGCGCGGGTCATGGACCACATGGCCGGCGCCTTCGACGGGCGCGCCGCGGTCATCGCGGACCGGCAGGCCAACACCGAGCGCCGCGGGCACGTGCAGTGCCTGCTCGCGGGCACCGTCACGCACCCGGCCGGGTCGGCCCCGCCGCCGCCCGACGGCTGGCCCGCGCCGCTGCGCGAGCTCACCGTGCCGGTCACGGTCGTCGCCGGTGCCCAGGACCCGCTGCTGGAACCGGACTGGCAGCGCCACCTCGACGGCCTCTCGCCGCTGCTGGCCACCCGGGTGCTGGACGCCCGGCACGCGCCGAGCCTCGACCGTCCGGAGCTGCTGGCGCAGGTCGTCCGCGACCACGTCCGGCGCTCCGCCGAGCCCGTACTCGCACACGAGGGGAGCCGGTGATGGCGCAGGTGGAGGGCCAGGCCGACGTCGTGGTCATCGGTGGCGGGGTCGCCGGCCTCGGCGCCGCGGCATCGGCCGCCGAGCAGCTGGGGCCGTCGGGCACCGTCCTGCTGCTGGAGAAGGCGGACGCCGCCGAGGCCGGCGGCAACACCCGCTGGACCGACGCCTACTTCCGCCTCGAGGACGTGTACGAGCCCGCGGCCGGGTTCGTCGAGGACATGACGTCCTTCTCGCGCGGGCTGACCGACCGCGCCTACGTCGAGGCGCTCGTCGAGCGGTTGCCCGAGGCGATGGAGTGGGTGCAGAGCCACGGCGTGCGGTTCCAGCGGCGCGCCACCTACTTCGTCACGGCCTCGCGCCCGCGGATGATGCCGGTGGGTGGCGGCGAGTCCCTCGTGCGCCGGCTCACCGACGCCTGCGAGAAGGCCCAGGTCGACGTCCGCTACGGCGCACCCGTGAGCGCGATCGACCCCGCCGGTGCCGGCTACGAGGTGACCTTCTCCGGGACCACGGTCACCGCCCGGACCGTGGTCGTCGCGTGCGGCGGCTTCGAGGGCGACCCCGACCGGCTGCGGCGCCACCTCGGCGACGCGGCCGCCGGCATGAAGCCGATCGCGCCCGGGGGCCGGTTCGACACCGGCGAGGTCATCGACCTGGTGCTGGCGCTGGGGGCCGCCGGGGGCGGCGAGTGGGCCGGCTTCCACGGCGAGCCGGTGGACGCGCGCAGCACCCAGCCCGAGGCGTCGGTGATGGTCTTCCCGTACGGGATCCTCGTCGACCGAGACGGCAGCCGGTTCCTCGACGAGGGCACCGGCACGGTCGACGAGACCTACGAGGACTGCGCCCGCGCGATCCTCGCCAACCCGGGCTCGTGCGCGTACTTCGTCTCGGACGCGTCGTTCCTGCAGGTGCCGGGGATCGAGCGGGGCCTGCTGACGGACCGGGCGCCGATCCGCGCCGACAGCCTCGCCGACCTCGCCGCCGAGCTGGGCCTCGACGCGGCGGCCCTGGAGGCGACGGTCCGGGAGTACAACGCCGCGGTGGTGCCCGGGCCGTCCGACCCGAGCCGGCCCGACGGCCGGCACACGGCGGGCCTGACGCCGCCGAAGTCGAACTGGGCGGTGCCGATCGAGACCCCGCCGTTCCTCGGGATCCCGCTCGTCACCGACATCGTCTTCACCTACGGCGGCATCGCCACCGACGCGGGCGCCCGCGTGGTGGACGCCGCCGGCAACCCGGTGCCCGGCGTCTACGCGGCGGGGGAGTGCACCGGGATCTACCACCACAAGTACCCGGGCGCGACGTCGGTGATGCGCGGCCTCGTGTTCGGCCGGGCCGCGGGGATCGCGGCGGCCCAGGAGGCGGGCCGTGGGTGACGGCGAGCGGCTGCCGCGGCTGCGTCCGGACGACCTGGACGGCGCCCAGCGCGACCTGCACGCCACGTTCGTCGGCGGTCCCCGGCAGAGCCAGGCGGGCTTCTTCCCCGTCGCCGACGCCGACGGGGTGCTGAGCGGGCCCTACCGGGCGATGCTGCTCAGCCCGGCCGCCGGGGCGCCGCTGGAGCGGCTCGGCCGGGCGGTCCGGTACGAGGTCGGGCTGCCCGACCGGGCGCGGGAGCTGGCGATCCTCACGGTCGCGCGCCTCACCGACAGCGAGGTCGAGTGGCAGGCCCACGAGCGGCTCGCGCTGTCGGTGGGCGTGCCGGACGCGACGGTCCGCTCGCTGTGGGCGGGCGCGCCCGCCTTCGGCGATGACGACGACGGGGAGCTCGACGCGCTCGTGCACGGGTTCGCGCACCAGCTCCTGGCGGACCACCGCGTCGGCGACGCGACCTTCGCGGCGGCCCAGGAGACGTTCGGGCGGGCCGGGGTGTTCGAGCTCGTGACGACGATCGGCTACTACCAGACGATCGCGCACATCAACAACGCATACGCGCTGCGCCCGGCGGAGCGCCCGTGAGCGCCGAGCTGGCGGGCCGCGCGATCGTCGTGACCGGCAGCGGGCGGGGCCTGGGCCGGGCCTACGCGCTCGACGCCGCCGACGCCGGAGCCGCGGTCGTGGTCAACGACGTCGACGAGGACGCGGCGCGGGAGGTCGTCGCCGCGATCCGCGCGCGGGGCGGGCGGGCCGCGGCGAGCGTGCACTCGGTCACGGACCCGGGTGCCGCGGACGAGGTCGTCTTCACCTGCGTCCGCGAGTTCGGCCGCCTCGACGGGCTGGTCAACAACGCCGGGGTCCTCACCGAGGCACCCGCGTGGGAGACCACCGCGGAGCAGAGCACGGCCATGGTCGAGGTCAACGTCCTCGGGTCGATCCACTGCGGCCACGCGGCGATCCGCCGGATGCGCGCGCAGGGCGGCGGGTCGATCGTCAACGTCACCTCGGGCACCCACCTCGGGCAGCCGGGGCTCGCGGTCTACGGCGCGACCAAGGGCGCCATCGCGTCGCTGACCTACGGCTGGGCGCTCGATCTCCACGGCACCGGCGTTCGCGTCAACGCCGTCTCCCCGCTGGCCGTCACGCGGATGAAGCTGCCGCCGCACGACGGTCACGCGCACCCCGAGGACGTCGCCGCCGTCGTGCGCTACCTGCTCAGCGACCGCTCCGCGGCGCTGACCGGCCAGATCGTCCGCCGGGCCCGCAGCGAGCTCGGGCTGATCCGGCACCCCGCCATCGGGACGATGCTCACCGGGAACTGGACGATCGACCGCATCGCCGACGCGTTCGAGACCGGGCTGGCCGACGAGCTCGAACCCGTCGGCTTCGGCGGCCACCTGGTCCGGCCCGGCTCGCACGGCCGCTGACGCACCCGTGTCGCTCCTGGCCCGGCGTCCGCCCTCGATCGCGGGCACTTCGCACATCCAGCATGGACTTCGCATAGGGCCGGGCTTGTGTGAAGTCGATGCTGGGTGTGCGAAGTCGGCCGGCGTCTCGCATACTGGGACAGATCTGCCGGTGTGGTCGACCTCAGGCGAGCGCTCGAGCCCGAGCGGGCACCGCGGCCGGCGGCCGTCGCGTCGAGCGCTCCGGCCGGCGCCGTGATCAGCACCTGCTCGACGAGCGGCGGGGTGAGCCCGCCCTGCTCGGCGATCGTCTCGGCCCGGCCGGCCTCACCGATCCGGAAGTCGGCGATCGAGCCGCGGTTCGTGCCCGTCGCCGCCCCCGCGCCGACGCACAGCAGCACGAAGCCGACCCACGCCGCGATCGCCCACCACGGGTGCCGCGCGCTCCACACCGCCGCCCGCACCGTCCCCCCGCTCCCGATCACGCGTCGAGCGTTCCGCCTCCGGGGCGCCGGGTCACTGCGGTGCGCCGGTCATGACGGGGTGGGGCAAACCCCCACCGGGAAGGTCGGCATCCTCACGACGCGTTGACCGCCGGACCCGCCGTGTGTTCCAGTTCTCCGGGACGGCAGTGCAGGAAGCCGGTGTGACTCCGGCGCGGTCCCGCCACTGTCACCGGGGAGCACCCGGGAGCCAGACACTCGCTGCCGTCACGACTCCGCCGAGCAGAGGGCGCGGACCCTCGGGAGGAACGCCGATGACGCAGCCCGTGCTGCTGCTGTCCACCGCCGACACGGAGCTGCTGGCCGCCCGCGGGTCGGGCGCGCTGTACCGCACCGCCAACCCGGCCCGCGTCGAGCCGGACGGCCTGCCGCCGTTGCTCGACGGCGTCGCCGTCGTCGTGCTGCGGCTGCTCGGCGGCCGCCGGGCCTGGCCGGAGGGTGTGGACGCGCTCGCGGCGTCCGGGCTGCCGGTCGTGCTGCTGGGCGGGGAGGCGGCGCCGGACGCGGAGCTGATGGCCGCGTCGACGGTGCCGGCCGGGGTCGCGTCCGAGGCGCTCGGATACCTCGCCGCCGGTGGCACCGCCAACCTGCGCGAGCTGCACCGGTTCCTTTCCGACACCGTGCTGCTCACCGGCGAGGGGTTCGACCCGCCCGCCGCGATGCCCGAGTTCGGCGTCCACGGCGCCCGCACGCAGGACCCGGCGAAGCCGACCGTCGGCGTGGTCTTCTACCGGGCGCACGAGCTGTCGGGCAACACCGCGTTCGTCGACGTGCTGTGCGAGGCGATCGAGGCCCGCGGCGCGAACGCGCTGCCCGTGCACTGCGGCTCGCTGCGCGGGGCGCAGCCCGAGCTCATGCAGCTGCTGGGCGGGGCCGACGCGCTGGTCGCCACCGTGCTGGCGGCGGGCGGCACGGTCGCGGCCGGCGCGAGCGCCGGTGGTGAGGAGGAGTCGTGGGACGCCGGCGCGCTCGCCACCCTCGACGTGCCCGTCCTGCAGGGGCTGTGCCTGACGACGTCGCGGGCCACCTGGGCGGCGTCGGACGCCGCGCTCTCGCCGATGGACGCCGCGATGCAGGTCGCGATCCCCGAGTTCGACGGCCGCCTGATCACGGTGCCGTTCTCGTTCAAGGAGACCGAGCCGGGCGACGACATCCCCGTCTACCGCGCCGACCCCGAGCGGGCCGGCCGGCTGGCCGGTCTCGCCGTGCGGCACGCCCGGCTGCACGCCACGCCGGTGGCCTCGCGGAAGGTCGCCGTGGTGCTGTCGAGCTACCCGACCAAGCACTCCCGGGTGGGCAACGCGGTCGGGCTGGACACCCCCGCGTCCGCCGTCGTGCTGCTGCGGGCCCTGCGGGATGCCGGCTACGCGGTCGGCGACTTCCCGGAGGACTCCGACGAGCTGATCCACTCGCTGATCGCCGCAGGTGGTCACGACGTGGAGTGGCTCACCGAGGAGCAACTGGCGGCCGCGCCCGCGCGCGTCCGGCTCGCCGAGTACCGGCGCTGGTTCGACGCGCTGCCGTCCGCGCTGACCGACGGCATGCGCTCGCAGTGGGGCGAGCCGCCGGGCTCGCTGTACGTGGACGGGGACGACATCGCGCTGGCCTCGATGCAGTTCGGCAACGTCGTCCTGATGATCCAGCCGCCGCGCGGGTTCGGGGAGAACCCGGTGGCGATCTACCACGACCCGGACCTGCCCCCCTCGCACCACTACCTGGCCGCCTACCGGTGGCTCGAGGAGGAGTTCCGTGCCGACGCCGTGATCCACCTCGGCAAGCACGGAACCCTCGAATGGCTGCCCGGCAAGGGCCTCGGCCTCGCCGCCGAGGACGCCCCGGACGCCGTGCTCGGCGAGCTGCCGCTGGTCTACCCGTTCATCGTCAACGACCCCGGCGAGGGCACCCAGGCCAAGCGCCGCGGCCACGCGGTGGTCGTCGACCACCTCGTCCCGCCGATGGCCCGCGCCGACACCTACGGCGAGATCGCCAAGCTCGAGCAGCTCCTCGACGAGTACGCGGCCGTCCAGGCCATGGACCCCGCGAAGCTCCCGGCCCTGCGCACCCGCATCTGGGAGGTCGTGACCGCGGCCCAGCTCCACCATGACCTGCACGTCGACGCCGCGCCCGGCGAGGACGACTTCGACGACTTCGTCCTCCACATCGACGGCTACCTCTGCGAGGTCAAGGACGTCCAGATCCGGGACGGCCTGCACATCCTCGGCGGCCCCCCGGAGGGCGAGGCCCAGGTGAACCTGGTGCTGTCGATCCTGCGGGCGAGCCAGGTGTGGGGCGGGAAGGCGGCCCTGCCCGGCCTCCGGGCCGCGCTGGCGGAGTGGGCGGGATTGGACGAGCAGGCGCTCCTCGCAGCGCCCGGCGCCCAGGTTCAGGAAAGCCACATTCCTGAACCTGCAGTACAGGAATGTGGCTTTCCTGAACTTCAGCGGCTGCTCGCCGTCGCCCCCGGGCCCGCCGTCACCGGGGCCGATCTCGTCGATGTCCTCGAAGGGGTCGCTCGGGCACTCGTCGCCGGCCTGCAGCAGCGCGGCTGGCGCGAGCCCGCGGCCGTCTGCGCGTCGCTGCTGGGGGAGGAGATCCCCGCCGTCGTGGCGGTGCTGGGGTTCGGCTGCGCCGAGGTCGTGCCGCGGCTGGACCGCACCACCGACGAGGTCGCCGCCGTCCTGCACGCCCTCGACGGCGGGTACGTCCCGGCGGGGCCGTCCGGCTCCCCGACCCGCGGGCTGGTGAACGTCCTGCCGACCGGGCGCAACTTCTACTCCGTCGACCCGAAGGCGATCCCCTCGCGGAGCGCGTGGGAGGTCGGGTCCGCCCTCGCGGAGTCGCTCGTCGCGCGCCACCTCGCCGACACGGGGTCCTACCCGAGCAGTGTCGGGCTCACGGTCTGGGGCACGAGCGCGATGCGCACCCAGGGTGACGACCTCGCCGAGATCCTCGCGCTCATCGGCTGCCGCCCGGTGTGGGACGACGCGTCGCGCCGGGTCACCGGCTTCGAGATCGTCCCGCTCGATGAGCTGGCCCGGCCCCGCATCGACGTCACCGTCCGGATCTCCGGCTTCTTCCGCGACGCGTTCCCGCACGTCATCGGCCTGCTCGACGACGCGATCCGGGCGGTCGCCGAGCTGGACGAGCCGTCCGACCAGAACTTCCTGCGCGCCCACGTCGAGGAGGACGCGGCCGGGCACGGTGACCGCCGCCGCGCCACCTCGCGGATCTTCGGGTCCAAGCCGGGCGCGTACGGGGCGGGGCTGCTGCCGCTGATCGACGCCCGCAACTGGCGCAGCGACGCCGACCTCGCCGAGGTCTACGCGGTGTGGGGCGGCTACGCCTACGGCCGGGGCCTGGACGGGCGCGAGGCCCGCGCCGACATGGAGCAGTCGTTCCGGCGGATCGCCGTGGCCGCGAAGAACCAGGACACCCGCGAGCACGACATCGTCGACTCCGACGACTACTTCCAGTACCACGGCGGCATGGTCGCGATGGTCCGTGCGCTCACGGGCCGCTCGCCCGCGGCGTACGTCGGCGACTCGGCGGTGCCGCAGGCGGTGAAGACGCGCACGCTCGCCGAGGAGACCAAGCGGGTCTTCCGCGCCCGCGTGGTGAACCCGAAGTGGATCGCGGCGATGCAGCGCCACGGCTACAAGGGCGCGTTCGAGCTGGCCGCCACCGTCGACTACCTGTTCGGCTACGACGCCACGGCCGGCGTCGTCGACGACTGGATGTACGGGCAGCTCGCCGAGAGCTACGTGTTCGACGAGACCAACCGCGCGTTCATGGAGAAGTCCAACCCGTGGGCGCTGCGCGGGATCACCGAGCGGCTCCTGGAGGCGGCCGACCGCGGCATGTGGGCCAAGCCCGACGACGCCGTGCTCGACCGGCTCCGCCAGACCTACCTCGACCTCGAGGGTGACCTGGAGGGTGCGGAATGAACACGCTCGTCGGTGTGGGGGTCGGGCCCGGGGACCCGGAGCTCGTCACGGTCAAGGCGGCCAACCTGCTGGCCAAGGCCGATGTCGTCTTCGTCCCGGTCGCCGACTCCGGGGAGACCGGGCGCGCCGAGCAGACCGTCCTCTACTACGCCGAGGCCTGGCGGGTGGAGCGGGTGGTCTTCGCGTTGCACGACCGGGAGCACACCGAGCGTCGCGAGCGGGCGTGGGACGCCGCTGCCTCGCAGGTGGCGGCCTGGTTCGCCGCGCGTCCCGGCAGCACCGCCGTGTTCGCGACCATCGGCGACCCCTGCGTCTACTCCACGTTCAGCTACCTCGCCACGTCGGTCCGGCACGTGCTGGGCGAGCTGGACGTGCAGCTCGTCCCGGGGATCACCGCGATGCAGGACCTGGCCGCCCGCTCCGGGACGCCGCTGGTGGAGGGCCGTGAGCCGCTCGCCCTGTTCCCGATGACGGCGGGCCCCGAGCGGTTCCGGGAGGCGTTGGAGCGCGGCGACGCCGTCGCCGCGTACAAGTTCGGCCGGATGCTGCCCGAGACGCTCGCCGTGCTCCGGGAGACGGGCCGGCTCGACGAGGCCGTGTACGGCGAGGGCCTCGGCCTGCCGGAGGAGGACATCCGCCCGGCCGCCGACCTGGACCCGGACGGGCAGGGCCCCTACCTGGCCACGTTGATCGTCCCGCCGAAGCGCACCGGCCGCGGCGGATCTCTGTGAACGGGGAGGCGCCGATGGACCTGCTGGCCGAGACCGTCGCCGCGATCGCCCCCTCGGACGGCGCCGCGCGGGCGACGGCCGCCGAGCGCCTGGACCGGATGACGAAGCCGCGGGGCTCGCTGGGCCGGGTGGAGGACCTCGCCGTCACCCTCGCCGGCATCGCCGGGACGTGCCCGCCACCGGTGCCCGAGCCCGCGGCGGTGGCCGTGTTCGCCGCCGACCACGGGGTGCACGCCCAGGGCGTGACGCCGTGGCCGCAGGAGGTCACCGCGCAGATGGTGGCGAACTTCCTCGGCGGGGGAGCGGTGGTGAACGCGTTCGCCCGGCGGCTCGGCGTCGAGGTGTGCGTGGTGGACGTCGGGGTGGCGGCGCCGCTGGACCAGGCTCCGGGACTGCTCGCGCGCCGGGTGGCCGCCGGCACCGCCGACCTCGCCGCCGGTCCCGCGCTCACCCACGAACAGGCGCGCGCCGCCGTCGACGTGGGGATCGAGACGGCGCGCGACCTGGTGGCGGCCGGCAACCGCTGCCTCGTCACGGGCGACATGGGCATCGCCAACACCACCGCGGCCGCCGCCCTGATCAGCGCCTTCACCGGTGCCGGCCCGGCGGATGTGACCGGCCGCGGCACCGGCGTCGACGACGCGACCCTCGCCCGCAAGACGTCCGTGGTGGCCACGGCGCTGGCCCGGCACCGGCCCGACCCGGCCGACCCGCTCGGCGTGCTCGCCGCGTTCGGCGGGCTGGAGCACGCGGCGCTGGCCGGGTTCCTGCTCGCCGGCGCGGCCCTGCGCGTGCCGGTGCTGCTGGACGGGGTGAGCGCCGGAGCGGCCGCGCTCGCCGCGGCCGCCGTCTCCCCGGACGCGCGGGGCTACTGGGTGGCCGGCCACCGCTCGGCGGAGCCGGGCCACACCCGCGCCCTCGCCCACCTGCACCTCGACCCGCTGCTCGACCTGGGCATGCGCCTCGGCGAGGGCACCGGCGCCCTGCTGGCCCTCCCGCTCCTCCAGGGCGCCGCACAGGCCCTCCAGGACGTCGCCACCTTCGACGCCGCCGGGGTGACGGAGAAGCCGGTCTGACGCTAGCGCCCCGAACAACTCGGGCCTACTGCGCGACGCCCAGGCGGCGCCGCTCGCTACGGCCGGAGTTGTTCAGGACCCTCCTAAGGGCGCGGGGCGACCGTCGGCCCGCCCGGATTCGGGGCGTCCGCGGCCCGGCGCCACACGGCGGGCCAGGACACGCGCACGAGCTGCACGGCCAAAGCGGCCACGACGGCGACGTAGAAAGCGAGCACCATCCGCTGGAGGATGCCGCCGACGTCGACGGGGCCGTAGATGCCGGGCACGAGGTCGTTCAGCCGGCTCGCCACGTATGCCGCGGCGAGCACGGCGGCGGCGATCGAGAGCGTGCGGACCGTGGAGACGACCGGCGCCCATTCCGGCTTCTCGGCGAGCCGGACCGCGGCCGCGACGCCGGCGAACGACAGGAGGGCGAGGATGCCGGCGCCGGCGAACTGGTGCACCCAGCCGGCGAAGGTGAGGATCCGCGGCGCGTCGTCGGCGGGGAAGACCGCGGCGAGCACGAGGCAGAGCGCCCACACCGCGAGCAGCACCGTGGGTCGGCCGGCCATCCGGACGCCCGACCGGGCCAGCCCCGCCAGCACGGCGAGGGTGCCGACGGCCAGCGCCACCGCGGCGGAGAAGAACAGCTGTTCGCCGCCGTCGACGAACGCGTAGTAGCTGAGCGGCACCGAGATCGGGTTGACCTCGCGGAAGTGCGTGACCCCGAGGTAGATCATGATGATGGTCGCGCGGGCCAGCGCGAGCAGCGCGATCACCGCGAAGACCAGCGGAGCCACACCCAACCGGCCTGATCGCTGCACGCCCCCCATGGTGTCCCCCCGTCGCCCCACCCGTGGTCATGCGAACGCGGCGCGCCGGGTGATCTGTTCCCGGTGGTCAGCGCGCGAGGCCCACCGGTGCCGGAGCGGTGGTCTCCAGCGCCTCGAGGAGGTGGTCGACCGTGATCGAGCCGCGGTAGATCTCGCCGTTGACGAACAGGGTGGGCGTGCCGCGCACGCCGCTGCGGACACCGGAGTTGAAGTCGGCCTCGACCCGGTCCTCGACGAACCGGGTGTGCGGCCACGTGACCTTTTCCGGCGGGACGCCGAGCTCTTCCGCGTAGCGGCGCAGGTCCTCCTGCCGCAGCTGCGGTTCGTCGCCCGAGTAGAGCTTGGCGTGCATGGGCCAGAACTGCCCCTTGAGCGCCGCGCCCTCCGCGGCGACGGCCGCTGACAGGGCGAACGGGTGCAGCTCGGCCAGCGGGAAGTGCCGGAACACGAAGACGAGCCGCTCCCCGAGCTGCTGGCGGACCTCTTCGATGATCGGGTACGCCCGCCGGCAGTAGGGGCACTCGAAGTCGCCGTACTCGACGAGCGTGAGCTCCGCCCCGAGGACGCCCAGGAGGTGGTCGTAGCTGCCGATCCGCGGTTGGAGAGGAATCGTGACCTCCGTGGGCGTGCTGCTCGGGGCGGCGGCCGCCGATGGCAGGATCGCGCCGTGACGGTGACAACTCTAGCCGAGCGCGGCGACCTCAGTCGTGCCGCGCGCGACTTCCTGCGCACCGAATCCGGCTCGGCCGTGCTGCTCCTCACCGCAGCGGTGGTCGCGCTGGCCTGGGCGAACCTCGGTCGCGGGTACGAGGACTTCTGGCACACCGAGGTCGCGTTGACCTTCGGCGCCACGGAGCTCTCGCTCGACCTGCGGCACTGGGTCAACGACGGGCTCATGGTGCTGTTCTTCTTCAGCGTCGGGCTGGAGATCTCCCGGGAGATGGTGCTCGGCGAGCTGCGCGGTGTCCGGGCGCTCGCGGCCCCGACGATTGCGGCGATCGGCGGGCTGACGGTGCCCGCGCTGCTGTTCCTGCTGTTCAACGCGGGTGGTCCGGCGTCGGGGGCGTGGGGCATCGCGATCTCCACCGACACCGCCGTCGTGATCGGCGTGCTCGCGCTCGTCGGCCCGCGCTGCCCCGATCAGCTCCGCGTGTTCCTGCTCGCGCTCGCGATCGTCGACGACATCGGTGCCGTCGCCGCGATCGCGCTCTTCTACACCGAGGACGTGCAGATCACCTCGCTCGTGTGGTCGGTCGTGCTGTTCGCGGCCCTGCTCGGGCTGCGGTTCGCGCCGTTCTGGCGCACCCCGATCTACGTGCTGATCGGCGTGGTCATGTGGCTCGCGGTGCTGGACTCCGGGGTGCACCCCAGCGTGGTCGGGGTCACCATGGGCCTGCTCGTCAACGCCTACGCGCCGCGCCCGCGGGACGTGATGCGCGTGCAGGTCCTGGGCACCAGCTTCCTGCTCGACCCCAGCCCGGAGCGGGCGATGGCCGCACAGGCGGCGGTCACGGAGGCGGTGTCACCCAACGAGCGGCTGCAGCTGCGCATCCAGCCCTGGAGCAGCTACGTGATCGTGCCGGTCTTCGTGCTCGCGAACGCCGGCGTCGTGCTGACCGGCGAGACACTGGCTGCAGCCGTCGCCTCCCCGCTCACCTGGGGGATCATCGTCGGGCTCACGGTCGGGAAGCTCGTCGGCGTCACGGCAGGAACCTGGGTGGCGCTGCGCACCGGATGGGGTCGCGTGCCCGACACCCTGCGCTGGGGCCAGATCGTCGGCGGCGCCGGGCTCGCCGGCATCGGGTTCACCGTGGCGCTCTTCGTCACGGAGCTCGCCCTGACCGACGAGGAGCTCATCACCGACGCGAAGATCGGCATCCTGACCGGCTCGCTGCTGGCGGGCCTGATCGGCTGGCTGATCTTCCGCCTGGCCGGCGAGAGAGGAGGCCAATGCGCCCCGACAGGCCTCCCGGTCCTGCCACCCCGCCCCTGGCGCCCACCCGCATGACCAGCAGCGTCATGGCTCCATAGTGCTGTTCTGAGGGCCTGCTGGACGACACTATGGCTCCATAGTGCGTTCAGGCCAGGCTCGCGAGGGGGTCGGCCCTGGCCAGGGCGGCATCGTCCTCGGCGAACGTGCGGGCCCGGCCGGGACCCGTGCTGCGGGTCTCGAACCGCACCGTGACGCGGCCGTGGCCGGCGCCCTGCACCCACCCGTGCCCGTGCTCGGTGTGGGTGGCGTCGTCGCCTGGGCGCCAGGGGCGGTTGGCGGTCGGCTGGTCGTCGGGCTGCGCGGGCTCGGGCACCTCGAGGGGCACCGGGGCGGGTTCGGCGGCCGGTTCGAAGAGGGCGGGCGGGGGGTCGTCGGTGAGCCCCGCGAGGGAGACGCCGATCAGCCGCACCCCGCCCTCCGGCACGGCGGCGCGCGCGAGCCGCTGGGCGACGGCGGTGAGGGCGACGAGGTCGGTGCTGGCGATGCCGGCCGTCTCCGACCGGCTGGACGTGGTGAAGTCGGCGCTGCGGACCTTCACCGTGACGGTGCGCGCCGCCCGCCCGGACGCGACGAGCCTGCGGTGGGCGGCCTCGGTCATCCGCGCCACGGCGTCGTGGACGGCGGCCATTGCGGTGAGGTCGGTGTCGAACGTGGTCTCGGCGCTGACCTGCTTGGCCGCGCCCCGCGGTGCGACCGGTCGTTCGTCGACGCCGCGGGCGAGCCGGTGCAGCTCGGTGCCGATCGCGGTGCCGAGCAGGCCGTGGACCTCGCGCAGGTCCATCGCGGCGAGCTCGCCGATCGTGTGCACGCCGAGCTTGTGCAGCCCGGCCTCGGCCACCGGGCCGACGCCCCACAGCGCGCGTACCGGCAGCGGCGCGAGCACCTCCCCCTCCTCCTCGGGCGCGACGACCCGCAGCCCGTCGGGCTTCGCGAGCTCCGAGGCGATCTTCGCGAGCTGCTTGCCCGACCCCGCGCCCACCGACGCCGGCATGCCGGTGGCCGCGCGCACGTCGGCCCGCAGCCGGACGCCGAACCGTTCCACCTCGGCCGCGGACGCCCCGGCCAGGTCGGGCGGTTCGAGGAACGCCTCGTCGATCGACACCGGCTCCAGGACCGGCGAGGCGTCCGCGAGCACGGCCATCACGCGCGAGCTCAGCTCCTTGTAGAGGGTGAACCGCGCCGGCAGCACCACGGCGTGCGGGCAGAGCCGGCGGGCCTGGCCCATCGGCATGGCCGACCGCGCCCCGAACACGCGGGCCTGGTAGCTGGCGCCGGCCACCACGGCGCGCGGCCCCAGGCCGCCGACCAGCACGGGCCGGTCGCGCAGCGTGGGGCGGGTGAGCTGCTCGGACGCGGCGAAGAACGCATCCATGTCCAGGTGCAGGACCCAGCGCGCGCCCACGTGACCCATTCTCCCTTTACGGACCGACAGCTCCGGCCGTACCGTCCTGGAGACGTGGCCACCGCAGAGATCAGCCCCGACCTCCGGACCGAGATCACCAGCGCCGCAGAGCTGGAATCCCTCGTCGGGCCGCCCATCAAGGCCGTCGCCGAGAAGGTCCGCCCGTCGCTCGACGCGATCGACCGGTTGTGGCTCGACCACTCGCCGCTCTGCCTGATCGGCACCGGTGACGCGCAGGGCAACCTCGACGTCTCGCCGAAGGGTGACCCCGCAGGGCGGATCGCCCACGTGATCGACGACCACACGCTGGCGATCCCGGACCGCCCCGGCAACCGGCGGGTCGACGGCTACCACAACATCCTCGCCAACCCGCACGTCGGCCTGCTCTTCCTCGTCCCCGGCCGCAACGACACGCTGCGGGTGAACGGGCGGGCGCGGATCCTGCGCGACGCCCCCTACTTCGACGAGCTGGTGGTGAAGGGGCACCGGCCGCTCCTCGCGCTCGAGGTCGCGATCGACGAGGTCTTCTACCACTGCGCGAAGGCGTTCATGCGCTCGAAGCTGTGGCAGCCCGACACGTGGGACCACGCGGCGATCCCGTCCACGGCGCGCATCTCGAAGGCCCTCGTCAACAAGGACGCCCCGCTCGAGGAGCTCGAGAGGTACTACGGGGCGGCGTACGCGGAGAAGCTCTACCGGGCCTGACCGAGCATCCCGTCCCCGCGCTCCTCGGTGACCGCGGGCCGCGCGCCCGTCCCCGCGACGGCTGCGTGGTAGCCGGCGGCAGGGTGCAGGTCGGCGAGCCACAACGGCTCGCGCGGCGCGTCCTCGCCGGTCCATCCGAGCACCCCCGCCGGCCCCAGCGTGATCGCCGACATCGGCGCGGCCAGCCCGGTGCCCACCGCCTTGAGCAGCGCCTCCTTGCGCGTCCAGAGCGTGAAGAAGGCCTCCGCGTCGGCCGCGGTCTCCCGCGGGGAGCAGACGTGGTCGGCCATCGCCGGCAGGTCGGCGAGCTCGCGGACCTCCTCGACGTCGAGCCCGACGTCCCCGCCGGGGTGCACGGCGACGCCGACGAGGTCACCGGCATGAGTCAGCGAGAACCCGGGCCCGCCGAGCAGGACCGGCTTGCCGTGCTGCTCGCCGCAGCGGCAGGTGCGGTCGAACTCCAGCGCGGCCGGGGGCGTGCCGACGGCGTCGGCGAGCACCAGCCGCACTAGCGCGTGCGCGGCGAGGTAGCGGGCCCGGTCGGCGGGGCGGCGGAAGCGGTGGAGGCGTTCGCGCTCGTGGCCGTCCAGCAACGCGACCAGCCCCGCGGCCCCCTCGGGGGCCAGCGGAGCGGCCCACCACACGACGGTCACGCGAGCTGCTCGGTCAGGGCTTGCGGCCGACGCCGGCATAGGCGTCGATCGGGTCGCTCCGGCCGACCTCCACGTCGTCCGGGCGCCACTGGGTGAGCGGCACCAGCCCGGGTTCGACCAGCTCGGTACCCGCGAACCAGCCGCGGACCTCCTCGACGGTGCGCAGCTGGTAGGGCGATCCGAGCTCGGCCTGCGCCTGCGCGCCCCGGACGACCGCCTCGCTGGTGCTGGTGCACTCCCAGAGCGCCAGGTAGCTGCCGGACGGCAGGTCCTCGATCACCCGCGAGATGATCGAGCGGGCCACCTCGTAGTCGGGAACGTAGCCGAACACGCCCATGAACATCACGGCGATGGGCCGGGAGAAGTCGAGGATTTCCCGCGCCTGCTCCGTGATGCGAGCAGGCTCGTGGTAGTCGGCGTCGATGTACTTGGTGACGCCTTCGGGGGTGGTGTTGACCAGCAGCGCCCGGGCGTGCGCGAGCACGAGCGGGTCGTTGTCGACGTAGACGATCTTGGCGTCCGGCGCCACCGACTGCGCCACCTCGTGCGTGTTCTGCATCGTGGGCAGGCCGGTGCCGACGTCGAGGAACTGGCGGATCCCGGCCTCGCCGGCGAGGTGGCGCACCGCGCGGTTCAGGAACTGGCGGGACTTGAACGCCATGTCGACGATCTCCGGGAACACCGCGCTGACCGCGTCGGCGATCTCCCGGTCGGCGGCGTAGTTGTCCTTGCCGCCCAGCCAGTAGTTCCAGATCCGGGCCCCGTGGGGAATGTCAGGGCGGACGTCCGGAAGGGGTTCGGTCACGTTCGCGACCGTAGCGCAAGGGTTGCGGGGCGTGATCACCCGATCGGGGCGGGGGCGCCGCCGCATTACCTCCGAGGTGATCGACCGGGGCACCTCGCCCGGGCGAGGCTTCTTCCTGTCAGCAGACGACAGGGAGGAACCACGATGACCACCACGACCCCCACCGCCACCCTCGTGCAGCGCTACCTCGCCGCGTGGAACGCGAGCGACCCGGCCGAGCGGCGCGCGGCGATCGAGGCGGTGTTCGCCCCCGACGCGCGCTACGTCGACCCGCTCGCCGACGTGACCGGCACCGAGGCGCTCGACGCCCTGATCGCGGGCGCGCAGGAGCAGTTCGCCGGTATGCGGTTCAGCCCGGTCGGTGACGTCGACGCCCACCACGACGTGTGCCGCTTCCGGTGGGGCCTCGGCCCGGAGGGCGCGGAGCCGCTGGTGATCGGCTTCGACGTCGCGACGGTGGGCGCGGACGGCCGCATCACGGGCGTGCAGGGTTTCCTGGACAAGGTGCCGGCCGGCGCCTGACCGGTTAGCGTCGGGGCGTGGAACTGCCCCGAGGCCTGCACGACCTGCTGCAGCGACCGAGCCTCTGCTTCGTCGCCACCCTCATGCCCGACGGGTCACCCCAGCTCACCGAGACGTGGGTCGACACCGACGGCGAGCACGTGCTGATCAACACCGTCACGGGCTTCCAGAAGACCCGGAACATCGAGCGCGATCCGCGGGTCGCGCTGACGGTCGCCGATCCCGACCAGCCCACCCGCTACTACGGGGTGCGCGGCCGGGTCCTCGGCGCCACGAGCGACGGGGCGGTCGAGCACATCGAGAAGCTGGCCCGCCGCTACCTCGGCGGGCCGTATCCCTGGTACGGCGGCCGCGACCAGGAGCGCCTCCTGCTCACGATCGCGGCCGACAGGGTCACGACGCCGGGATGAGAGAGGACGGTGCCAGGAGATGACGCGTCGGGTGAACGGCGAGCTGTTGCTGGTCGGCAGTCTGCCGGCGGACTCGACCGAGTCGGCGTTCCGGGCCGGCGCGCAGCTGTTCGGGGACCTGGTCTTCGCGCTCCCCGACGGGGAGACCGGGCCCCGGGCCGCGTGGGTGGGCTACGAGCGGGAGCGGCTGGCGCGGCCGAACCCCGACGTCGTCGTGGTCGAGGAGACCGCGTCGCCGACGGGGATCCCGCGGCACGCCCACGAGACCCCGGTCTTCGGGGTGCGCGCGGGCGTCGGGGAGCTGCACTGGGACAGCTGGCCGCGCATCGACGACGCGATCGCCTCGTACGCGGTGTTCCGGGACCTGCGTGAGCAGGGGGTGATCCCGCCGCGGGTGCGGTTCCAGGTCGGGCTGCCGTTCCCGGCGAGCGCGCTCAACGCGTTCAAGGCGGACTTCGCGCGCGACTACCCGATCGCCGAGCGCGCGTTCGAGGACCTGGTGGCGCGCGAGCTCGTCCGGCTCACGGAGGCGATCCCGCCCGGGGACCTCGCGATCCAGTGGGACATGGCCTACGAGACGCAGGACGTCCACCGGGTACTGGCGTGGACGCCGGAGGGTGCCTGGGAACGCTTCGCGCGTCCGGTGCGGAACCTGACCCACCTGATCCCGCACGAGGTGCTGGTCGGCTACCACCTCTGCCTCGGCACCTTCCCGGACTGGCCGATGTACGAGCCGCACGACCTGGATCTCCTGGTCCGGATGGCCAACTACGCCGTCGCGGAGTCCGGGCGGCCGGTCGACTGGCTGCACATCGCCGGGCCCCGGTACCTGCGCAGCGAGGACCGGCGCTTCTTCCGGCCCCTGGCCGACCTCGAGGCGGGCGATGCCCGGGTGTTCCTGGGCATCGTGCTGCCGCTCGACGGCGCTCCCGGTCTGCGCCGGCGGCACGCCACCGCGTCCCGGTACCTGGATGACTTCGGCGTGGCGATGTACTGCGGTTTCGGCCGGCAGCCGGGACGGGACGGCCAGGAGACCATGCGCGAGCACGCCGACACCGTCCGCGCCCTGCACGCCGCTGGCCAGGAGCGTGCTGAAGGGCCTCGGCGGTAGCGAGCGGCGTCCAGGTGGTGTCATCGCCAGGCGGACGACCGGGCCGATGCCCGCTCCTCGCGGTGGCCCAGCCGGTCGGTGGGCCTGCTCGATCGACCGAACCGGGACCTGACGCTCACACAGAGGGCGTTGCCGAATCGGCCGCGCCGGCGTTCGGCGATCAAGGCGAAACGGTCGCTAGTCGATCTTCAGCAGCGGCCATCTGCCCTTGACCGCCGCCCTGGCCTGCCGTTATCGGGTGCACATCGTCGTTGCCGCAACCATGCGCAGTATTCCGGGGTCCTTTCCAGCGCGCTCCTAGGCCTGACGACCGCCGTGCTTGGCCACGGTGAGCAGGACCGCGGCGTCCTCCAGCGCCTCGAGGCTGTGCGAGTTCGGTGGGACGACCAGCAGGTCGCCGCGCCGGCCCTCCCACGCGTCGTCGCCGCTCACGATGCGGACGCGGCCGAGCAGGACGTGCACGGTGGCCTCGCCGGGGCTCGCGTGCTCGGCCAGCTCGCGGCCGGCCAGGAGCGCGATCACCGTCTGGCGCATGACGTGCTCGTGCCCGCCCACGGCGGTGTGCGCCGCCCGGCCCGCCGGCGCCCGGCGGGCCGCCTCGAGCTGCTCACGGGCGAGCGCGTCCAGCGAGAGCTTGCGCATCATCCGGTCCTTTCCCAGCCGCGCCGCGGCGGCCGGACCATGGGGCCACCGCTTCGGGAGCGGTAGACGATGTAGGGCCGGAACAGGTACTGGACCGGCGCGGTGAACGCGTGCACGAGGCGGGTGAACGGCCAGATGGTGAACAGCAGCATGCCGATGAGCGTGTGCAGCTGGAAGGCGATGCCCGCGTGGGTCATCGCCTCGATGTCGGGCTGCAGGACGAACAGCGACCGGAACCACGGGGCGACCGAGAGCCGGTAGTCGTGCTCCTCGCCGCCCGCCGCGCCGAGGAGCGTGGTCGCCAGCCCGGCGGCGATCGCCGCCACCAGCACGACGTACATGAGCTTGTCGTTGCGGGTGGTGGCCATGAACACCGGTCCGGTGGTGCGCCTTCGGTAGATCAGGATCCCGACGCCGACGAGCGTGCAGAACCCCGCGATCCCGCCCAGCAACAGCGCCTGGACGTGGTAGGCGGCCTGGGAGACGCCGACGGCGTCGGTGAGGCTCTTCGGGATGACCAGGCCGATGAAGTGGCCGATGACGACCACGAGGATGCCGAAGTGGAACAGCGGGCTGCCGATCCGCAGCAGCCGCGACTCGTACAGCTCCGAGGACCGCGTGGTCCAGCCGAACTTGTCGTAGCGGTACCGCCAGATCGTGCCCGCGGCGAGGATCGCGATCATCACGTACGGCAGCACGCCCCAGAGCAGGACGTCGAGAGCGGTCATCGGGGTCCTCCCGTCGGGAACGGGGTGAGCTCGAGCCCGACCTCCTCGCGCGGCGGGCCGCTGCGCGCGAGCGCCTTCGCCGCGGCGACGTCGGCGGGGGAGGGGCCCGGCAGGAGCGCGCACACCGCTTCGACGGGGGCGGCGTACGGGGTGGCGGCGTCGACCAGGGCGAGCCGCAGCAGCTCGACGCCCGCCCGGTGCTCCTGGAGCAGGGCGAGCCCGTCGGCGAGGTCGGTGGTGGCCGCGTACTCCAGCACGGCGGGCAGGAAGTCGGGCAGCTCGCCGCCCGCGAGCTCGACGCCCGCGGCGCGGTAGCGCTGCTTGAGCGCGGCGAGCGCGCCGCCGCGGCGGCGGGTCTCGCCGTCGCTCCACCACGTGAGGTAGAGGCAGCAGCGGCGGCGCCGGTCGAACACGGCGACGTAGTGCTCGGCGAGCGTCCCGGGTGGGGTGAGCGCAGCGTGGTCCAGGAACGCGGTCAGCCGGTCGCGTGGCCGTCCCGGCGGCAGCGCGTCCACGGCGCCCCGGAGCAGCGGGTGGAGCTGCCGGACCGGCTCGTCGGGGTACTGCAGGCAGATCGACGCCGCCTGGAGGGCGATCGCCCGGTCTCCCGCCTTCATCGCCCCTCCTCCCTGCGCGGCGGGAAGAGCCCGGGCGGGCGGCCCTTGCCGTCCCAGTTGAGCAGGTTGATCCGGGCACCCGGCTCGCTCGGGTCGGCGAAGGCGTCGCTGGTCTGCCGGTCGCGCAGGGCGTGGAAGGTCTCCACCGACACCGGCGTCGGGCGCCCGGACGCCTCGCCGAACGGTCCGCTGCCGACCATCCCGGGCCCGCCGTCGACGTCGAGGCTGCAGCCGATCTCCTCGAGCTGGTGGGCCTCCCCGGCGTAGGCGGTGGGGATGACGTAGCGCTCCTCGTACTTCGCGATCGCGAGCAGCCGGTACATCTCCAGGACCTCGCCACCGGTCATCCCCACCGACGCCGCGACCGACTCGCGGCGCGGGCGGCCCAGCGTCACGTCGCGCATGTACGACCGCATCGCCGCCAGCTTCTGGAGCACGGCCCGGACCGGCTCGACGTCGCCCGCCGTGAACAGCTCGGCCAGGTACTCGACGGGGATGCGCAGCGCGTCGATCGCGCCGAACAGGTTGCCGGCGTCCTCGCCGTCGTGGCCGGTCTCGGTGAGCCGGTCGACGACCGGGGAGAGCGGCGGGATGTACCAGACCATCGGCATGGTCCGGAACTCCGGGTGCAGCGGCAGCGCGACCCGGTAGTCCTTGGCCAGCTTGTAGACCGGCGAGCGCTGGGCGGCGGTGATCCAGTCCTCGGCGATGCCCTCGTGGCGTGCGGCGGCCATGACGCGCGGGTCGTGCGGGTCCAACAGCAGGTCGAGCTGTGCGTCGTACAGGTCGTGCTCGTTCTCGACGGACGCGGCGGCGGTGACGCGGTCGGCGTCGTAGAGGAACAGGCCGATGTAGCGCAGCCGGCCCACGCAGGTCTCGCTGCACACCGTCGGCAGCCCGACCTCGACGCGCGGGTAGCAGAACGTGCACTTCTCGGCCTTGCCGGTGCGGTGGTTGAAGTAGACCTTCTTGTACGGGCAGCCGGTGACGCACATCCGCCAGCCGCGGCACTGGTCCTGGTCGACGAGGACGATCCCGTCCTCGGCCCGCTTGTACATCGCGCCCGACGGGCACGACGCCACGCACGACGGGTTCAGGCAGTGCTCGCAGATGCGCGGCAGGAAGAACATGAACGCCCGCTCGTAGTCGAAGCGGACCTTGTCCTCGGACTCGCGGTGGATCCGCTCGACGATCGGGTCCCGCGGCCCGTGCTCGGGTGCGCCGCCGAGGTCGTCGTCCCAGTTGGCGCTCCACTCGACGGCCATGGGCTCGCCGGAGATCAGCGACTTCGGTTGCGCGACGGGGAAGTCGTCGCCCAGCGGGGCGTCGGTGAGGTTCTCGTAGTCGTAGGTCCAGGGCTCGTAGTAGTCGCGGATGTTGGGCAGGACCGGGTTGGCGAAGATCGACAGCAGTTTCTTGAACCGGCCGCCGGCCTTGAGCGTGAGCCGGCCGCGCTTGTTGCGGACCCAGCCGCCCTTCCAGGTCTCCTGGTCCTGGTAGCGGCGGGGGTAGCCCTGGCCGGGGCGGGTCTCGACGTTGTTGAACCAGACGTACTCGACGCCGCTGCGGTTGGTCCACGCCTGCTTGCAGGTGACCGAGCACGTGTGGCAGCCGATGCACTTGTCGAGGTTCATGACCATGCCCATCTGGGCCATGACCTTCATTCCCGCCTCCCCGGAACCTCTACGGCGCTTGCGCGGGGTACGCACGTCACGAAAGTGGGTTGATCGTGGTCGCCCGCCGTCACGTTCCCCTGAGGTTCCGTTGGATGACGGGGTCCATTTGCGATCACTGATACCTCACCTCCTGCGATCGGCGGCGGATCACCGTGACCTCGTCGCGCTGGTTGCCCGTGGGCCCGAGGTAGTTGAAGGCGAACGACAGCTGGGCGTAGCCGCCGATGAGGTGCGTCGGCTTGACCAGGATCCGGGTGAGCGAGTTGTGGATGCCTCCGCGGCGGCCGGTGGCCTCCGACTTCGGCACGTTCACCACCCGCTCCTGGGCGTGGTAGACGAACACCGTGCCGGCCGGTAGCCGGTGCGTGACGATCGCCCGTGCGACGAGCACGCCGTTGCGGTTGACGCCCTCCACCCAGTCGTTGTCGCGCACCCCGATCGACGTCGCGTCGGCCTCGTTCATCCAGACGACCGGGCCGCCGCGCGACAGCGACAGCATGAACAGGTTGTCCTGGTACTCGGAGTGGATCGACCACTTCGAGTGCGGGGTGAGGTAGCGGACGGTCACGGACCTGCCGTCCGCGTCGAGCCGCCCGGGGGTGCCTTCGCCGAAGAGGCGGTGCATGTCCAGCGGAGCCCGGTAGATCGGGAGGGCTTCGCCGAACTCGTGCATCCAGTCGTGGTCGAGCAGGAAGTGCATGCGGCCCGTGAGGGTGTGCCAGGGCTTGTTCCGCTCCACGTTGACGGTGAACGGGGCGTAGCGCCGCCCGCCGGTCTCGCTGCCCGACCACTCCGGGCTGGTGATCACCGGCACCGGGCGGGCCTGGGTGTCGGCGAACGTGATCCGGCGTTCCTCGCTGCCCTCCGCGAGGTCGGCGAGCCGGGTGCCGGTGCGGCGCTCCAGCTCGCGGAACCCCTGGACGGCGAGCCGGCCGTTGGTCGTCCCCGAGAGGGCGAGGATCGCCTCCGCCATCTTGGCGTCGGTGTCGACCGCCGGGCGGCCGTCCCCGGCGCCGCCGAGCATCACGCCGTTCTTCGCCGAGAGGTGGGCGAGCTCCTCGTCGGGCCGGTAGGTGACGGCCTTGGTCGTCATGCCGAGCCGGTCGAGCAGCGGCCCGATGCTCGCCAGCTTGTCGGCGATCGCGGTGTAGTCGCGCTCGACCACCACCAGGCCGGGCATGGTCCGTCCCGGGACCGGCTCGACCTCGCACCAGCGCGTAGCGCCGGCGGAGCGCGCATCAGCGCTGCGCCAGTCCCGCGCCCGCCCGCCCGGCTGCGCCGTCTCGCCGGGCGTGTCGTGCTGCAGCGGGACGGCGACGACGTCGCGCCGGACACCCAGGTGCGTGCGTGCGAGCTCGGAGAACCGGCGGGCGATCGCGTGGAAGGCGGCGAAGTCGGTGCGCGTCTCGAACGGCGGGTCGATCGCGGGCGTGAACGCGTGGACGAACGGGTGCATGTCCGTGGTGTTGAGGTCGTGCTTCTCGTACCAGGTGGCGGCGGGGAGCACGACGTCCGCGAGCAGCGTGGAGCTGGTCATGCGGAAGTCCAGGGCGAGCAGCAGGTCGAGCTTGCCCTCCGGCGGGTCGTCGCGCCAGGTGACGTCGCGGGGCCTGCGGTCGGGCGGGGTCTCCTCGGCGAGCACGTTGTGGTGCGTGCCGAGCAGGTGCCGCAGGAAGTACTCGTCGCCCTTCGCGGAGGAGCCGAGCAGGTTCGCCCGCCACAGGGTGAGGCAGCGCGGCCAGTTCCGCGGCGCGTCGGGGTCCTCGATCGCGAACTTCAGCCTCCCCGACCGCAGCTGGCCGACCACGTACGCCCCGACGTCGCCGTCGCCTGCTTCGTCGGCGAGGTCCAGGGGGTTGCGGTCGAACTGCGGGTAGGAGGGCATCCAGCCCAGGCGGGCGGACAGCGCGATCGTGTCCATCGTGTGCATGCCGGCCAGGTGCCCCTGCGCCAGCGGTGAGGTGAGGGCGTCGGCGCGGTAGCCGTCGTAGCGCCACTGGTCGGTGTGCGTGTACCAGTAGGCGGTACCGATCATCTGGCGCGGCGGGCGGGACCAGTCGGTGGCGCCCGCCATCGTGGCCCAACCGGTGATCGGCCGGCACTTCTCCTGCCCGACGTAGTGCGCCCACCCGCCGCCGTTGCGCCCCATCGACCCGGTGAGCAGCAGCAACGACAGGACGGCCCGGTAGGTGGCGTCACCGTGGAACCACTGGCAGATGCCGGCCCCCATGATGATCATGGTGCGACCCTCGGACTCCTCGGCGTTGCGCGCCATCTCGCGCGCAACCCGGGCGGCCTGCTCGGCCGGGACCGAGGTGATCGACTCCTGCCAGGCGGGGGTGTACGGCTCGCCCGCGTCGTCGTACCCGGCGGGCCACTCGCCGGGCAGGCCGTCGCGATACACGCCGTACTGGGCGAGCATCAGGTCGAACACGGTCGTGACGAGCCGGTCGCCGACCCGGTGCACCGGCACCCCGCGGCGCAGGACACCACCGGTGCCGTCGAGGGCGTCGAAGCGGGGGAGCAGGACTGTGCTCACCCGCCCCGCCGGCTCCGCAAGCTCTGCCGGCTCACCATCCCCCGAGGCCACCTCGCCGCCGTACAGCGTGAGCCGGGGGGCCACGTCACCGAGCTCGAGGTTCCACCGGCCCCGCCCGGAGTCGGTGTAGCGGAAGCCCATCGACCCGTTCGGGACCACCGGCTCGCCGGTCCGGCCGTCGAGCAGCACGGTCTTCCACTCCGCGCCCGCACCCGCGTCGCCGAGGTCGGCGGCGGTGAGGAACTTGCCCGGTACGTGTCCGCCGTCCCGCTCCTCGAGGGTGACCAGGAACGGGAGGTCGGTGTAGCGCTGCGCGTAGTCGACGAAGAACGGCACGCGCCGGTCGACGAAGAACTCCTTGAGGATGACGTGGCCCATCGCCATCGCGAGCGCACCGTCGGTGCCGGGCTGGGCCGGGAGCCAGGTGTCGGCGAACTTCGTGTTGTCGGCGTAGTCGGGCGACACCACGACGACCTTCTGGCCCTTGTAGCGCGCCTCGGCCATCCAGTGCGCGTCGGGCGTACGGGTGATCGGGACGTTCGAGCCCCACATGAGCAGGTAGGAGGCGTTCCACCAGTCCCCGGACTCCGGCACGTCGGTCTGGTCGCCGAACACCTGCGGTGAGGCGACGGGCAGGTCGGCGTACCAGTCGTAGAACGAGGTCATGCAGCCGCCGACCAGCTCGATGAAGCGCGAGCCGACCGCGTGGCTGACCATCGACATCGCCGGGATCGGCGAGAACCCGGCGATCCGGTCCGGCCCGTGCGCCCCGATGGTGTGGACGTGCGCCGCCGCGACGATCTCCACCGCCTCGTCCCACGAGACCCGCACGTGCCCGCCCTTGCCGCGGGCGCGCTGGTAGCGGCGGCGCTTCTCCGGGTCGGTGGTGATCTCCGCCCACGCCAGCACGGGATCGCCGAGGCGTTCGCGCGCCTCCCGGTACATCTCGACCAGCACGCCGCGGGCGTACGGGTAGCGGACCCGGGTGGGGGAGTAGGTGTACCAGGAGAACGCCGCGCCGCGCGGGCAGCCGCGGGGCTCGTACTCCGGGGAGTCCGGCCCCACCGACGGGTAGTCGGTCTGCTGGCTCTCCCAGGTGATGATCCCGTCCTTGACGTAGACCTTCCACGAGCAGGATCCCGTGCAGTTCACCCCGTGGGTGGAGCGGACGACCTTGTCGTGGCTCCACCGGTCCCGGTAGAAGACGTCGCCCTCGCGGCCGCCCTCCCGGTACACGGCCCTCAGGTCCTCGGACGTCTCGCGCCGGGTGAAGAACCGCCCGGTCCGCAGCAGGGCGTCGGCTCCCGGCCCGTCGGTCCCACCCGTTCGGGTCATGGTCGCCCTCCGCCTCGCCTGGCCTTTCACCGTGGCACTCATCACACTGCCTCTCAAGCGGTGGGGACGGAACCGACCGAGGTCCCCCCGACCGTGTCCGTCGGCGCGCGGAAGGAGACGCCATGACGGCTCGCGACGAGGTCTCTCCCGCGCTGATGCTGACCCTGGCCACCGCGGGGTTCGCGGTGACGTTCTGGGCGTGGGCGCTGCTCTCCCCGCTGGGCGCGAGCCTGCGCGAGGAGCTGGCCCTCACCTCGTTCGAGCAGTCGCTGCTGGTGGCGGTGCCGGTGATCGTCGGTTCGCTGGGTCGGATCCCGGTCGGGGCACTCACCGACCGGCTCGGGGCGCGGCGCATGTTCCCGACCGTCGCCCTGCTCACCGTGTTGCCGGTGCTCTACCTCGGACACTTCGCCGACTCGCTGGCCGCCTACCTCGTCGGCGGCTTCTTCCTCGGCCTCGGCGGCACGACGTTCGCGATCGGGGTTCCGTTCGTCAACTCGTGGTACCCGCCCGCCCGCCGCGGCCTCGCCCTGGGCGTGTTCGGCGCCGGGATGGGCGGCACCGCGATCTCGGCGTTCTCCACGGTGCAACTGGCGGCCGCGTTCGGACCCAGCTTCCCGTTCGACCTGGTCGCGGTCGTGCTCGTGGTCTTCGCGGCGGTCGGCTACCTGCTGCTGCGCGACCGCCCCGACCGGCCGCTCCCCACCGAATCGATGGGCGCGCAGCTCGGCGCAGCACTGCGGATGCCGGTGGCGCTGCAGCTCGCCTTCCTCTACGCCGTGGCCTTCGGGGGGTTCGTCGCGTTCAGCGTCTACCTGCCCTCCTACCTCGGCACGGCGTACGGCCTGGAGCGTGGCGACGCGGCACTGCGCACCGCGGGTTTCGTCCTGCTGGCGGTCGCGATGCGGCCGCTCGGCGGCTGGCTCTGCGACCGCTTCCCACCGGTGCCGGTCCTCACGAGCGCGTTCGGGGCGGTGTGCCTGCTCGCCGTCCTCGCCTCGTTCGAGCTGCCCCTCCTCCCGCTGGGGACGATCGTGTTCCTCGGGCTCGCCGCGGCACTGGGCGTCGGGACCGGCGCGGTCTTCGCGGTCGTCGCCCGGCTGGTCGAGCCCGCGCGCGTCGGTGCCGTGACCGGCCTCGTCGGCGCGGCGGGCGGGCTGGGCGGGTTCTTCCCGCCGCTGGTGATGGGGCTGGTCTACGGGGTGCTCGGCGACTACTCGCTCGGGTTCGTGCTGCTGGCGCTCACCGCCGCCGTCGCCGGTGCGCTCACCGTGACGGTGCTGCGCAGGCGCGTCGTCGCGGCCGCGTAGCGCTCGGTCATGAGTGTCAGGTCCCGGCCGGCGTGCGGCCGGACAACCGCATGCGCTGATCAAGCGTCGCCGTCGCGGGACGAGAGCCGCTTTCGCCGGGGCCTGGGACCTGCCACCGTTGGGGCGGGGCGTGCGGGCGCCGTCCCGCCCAGGAGGTGATCCGGATGCACAGCGACGGACGGCTCTTGGTGGCCGCGGTGCTGATCCTGGTCGTCGGGGCCGCGGTCCTCGGCTTCGCCGTGCACGATCGGCACGTCGAGCGCGCGGAGGCCGGGGGCGCGGCGCTGTGGCCGACGAGCGCGGTGCTGGTCGAGGAATCCGGGCGGAGCGGCCTGTACGGCGCATGGCTCCCGGTGCAGGTCGACGCGCGGTGGACCGACCGGGCGGGCATCCGGCACACCGGGGCGGTCACCGTCGACGTGCCGGTCGCCGCCGGCGCCGTCGTGGAGATCTGGATCGACGCCGGCGGCGGGGTCGTGGAGCCGCCCGTGCCGCCCAGGAACGCCGGGCTCGCCGGAGTCGCGGCGGCCTGCGCGGTGCTCGCCCTCGGCGGCTCGCTCCTGTACGCGCTGGCGTACGCGGCGCGGTCGCTCACCGACCGGCGGTGACGCAGGCCCGCGGCGGGCGAACCCGAGCTCGTACAGGATCCGCCGTTCCGCGCCGCCCGGGAACTACCGCGGGCTCACGACCGCCCTGCGTGCAGCGATCGGCGGGAGCGGGCCAGTGCCAGCGCGCCGAGGAGCGTGCCGACCAGCCCCAGCGCAACCGCCGCGACCGCTCCGGCCAGCCCGTTCCCGGTCCCCAGCCCACCGGCGGCGTTGGCCCCGTGTAGCCCACCGACGACCACGCCGAGGAGCCCCAGCACCAGGGACACGCCGGCGAGGCGCCCGTTCCGGCGGCGGAGGGCCACCCCGGCGAGGACCACGGCGGCCAGCCCCACGACGGCGGCGGTGGTGGGCACGGCCCGCCCGACCCCGAGCTCGTAGCCGGCGGCCATCGGTGCGGCGAGCAGGTACAGGGTGGACATCGCGGGTCCCTTCGGTCGGTGCCCCCGCAGCGGTGGCTGCGGGCGTCGGCCCCGATCGTGGGAGCCGAGCGGGGCGCGCGCGTCGGGCCGCGGTGGTGTTTCCCGGCTGATGCCGTCGGCGTACGGTCAGCCGCCGGTGGTAGGCGGCCTCGACCGGTGCGGTAGCTCGGGCGTACCGCGACGGGTCGATGCGCCGCCGTACCCGGTCGGCGCACCATGGTCGCGAGGGCGGGAGGCTGATCGGCATCATGCGGGTGGCGGCGTACCGCGGCGCCGCGTCGCCGGTCGTGTTCGACGCGTGTCTCGGCGCCTGTGTGGCGGTCGCGGTCCTCGTCGCCGCGGTCGTCGAGGCCGGCCGGGTGGACGCCGGATCGGTCGTGCTGGCGGCGGCCACGGGGACCGCGGTCGCCCTGCGTCGCCGCTACCCGGTCTCGGCGTTGGTCGTGCTCAACCTGCTGAGCCTGGCCTGGTTCGCCCTCGCACAGCCCGGGCGGCTGATCGTGCTCGCGCCGCTGATCGGCTGCTACACCCTCGCGGCGGAGCGCGGCTGGCGGTGGGGTCTCGGGGGTGCCGCGCCCACCGCGCTGGTCGAGATCCTCGCGATCCGGGTGGTGCTCGGCGACACCGAGACCGTCGGCGTCGTCCCCGTCGTCGCGCTGCTGGCGGCCACCGCGGGCAGCGCGGGCGCGGCCGTCGGCTACTACCGGGCGGTGCTCGCGGCCACCCGGGCCCAGCTGGCCCGGGAGACCCAGAACCGCGAGGAGCGGGCGCGCCGGCTGGCCGCCGAGGAGCGGTTGCGCATCGCGCGCGAGCTGCACGACGTCGTCGGGCACGCCATGGCCACCATTAGCGTGCAGGCCGGGGTCGGCCTGCACGTCATCGAGCAACGCCCCGGGCAGGCCCGCGAGGCCCTGACCGCGATCAAGCGGATCTCCGACGACGGCCTCACCGACGTCAAGACGATCCTCGGCATCCTGCGCGCCGACGCCCCGGCGGGAGAGGACCCGCGGGCCCCGCGCAGCGGGCTCGACCGGCTCACCGACCTGATCGACACCGCCGAGGCCGGGGGGCTGCGGGTCGAGCTGGACGTCGCGGGCGACCCGCGACCGCTGCCCGCCCCGGTCGACCTCGCCGCCTACCGCATCGTCCAGGAAGCGCTGACCAACGTGCTGCGGCATGCCGGCGCGCACCACGTCCGGCTGACGCTGGAGCACGGGCCGTCCCGGCTGCTGATCCGGATCCGCGACGACGGGGCCGCCACCGGCGCGGACACCGGGGGTGGGCACGGCATCGACGGGATGCGCGAACGCGCCCACGCGCTGTCCGGTCGGTTCACCGCCGCCCCGCACGCGGAAGGCGGCTTCGAGGTGTGCGCCGAGCTGCCGCTCCCCCCGCGATGATGTCCACCATGCGTCCCATCCGTGTGCTCATCGCCGACGACGAGGCGCTCGTGCGCGGCGGCTTCCGGGTGCTCATCGAGACCGAGCCCGGCATGGACGTGGTCGGTGAGGCCGCCGACGGGGCAACCGCCGTGGAGCTGACCCGCCGGACCCGCCCCGACGTGGTGCTGATGGACATCAGGATGCCCGCCGTCGACGGGCTGCGCGCCACCCGCGAGATCGCCGCCGACCCGGACCTCGGCGGCGTCCACGTGCTCATCCTGACCACCTTCGACCACGACGAGTACGTCATCGAGGCGCTGGGTGCCGGAGCCGCGGGCTTTCTGATCAAGAACACCGAACCCGTTCAGCTGCTGCACGGGATCCGCGTCGTCGCGGGCGGCGAGGCGCTCCTGTCGCCGGGCCTGACCCGTCGGCTGATCGCCCGGCTCACCGACGCTTCCGCCGGCCCGCGGCTGAACCCGCTCGCACTGGACCAGCTCACCGCCCGCGAGAAGGAGATCGTCGGGCTGGTCGCGCACGGGCTGAGCAACTCCGACATCGCCACGGCCCTCACGATCAGCCACGCCACCGCGAAGACCCACGTCAGCCGCGCGATGGCCAAGCTGGGCGCCCGCGACCGCGCCCAGCTGGTGGCCCTCGCCTACCGGCACCACCTCGTCGAACAGCCGGACCGGGAGGCGTGAGCCGTCAGCCGGTGCCGCCGAAGTGGCGGCGCGCGTCCTGCTCGGAGATGCCCAGCCCGCCGGCGATCTGCGCCCAGGACGCCCCGGTGACACGGGCGTGGCTGACGGCCAGGGCCAGCAGCTCGCCGCTACGGTGCTGCACCCTGCACAGTTCGGCGATCATGGCCACGGGGCTCTCCACCGTCATCGCGTCGAGCCGGGTGAGCATCGAGCTCACGGCGTGGGCGACCGCGGGCTGGCGGGCCGTCGTGAGCAGGTAGCGGGCGTGCAGCTGCTCCCACTCGTCCACCGCGGCCCGCTCGCCCGCATCCGTGGGCGGGTGCTCGCCGGGCCCGAGCCACGACATCGCGCCGGTCGGCCCCGAACAGGAGCAGGCCGCCACGTAGGCGACGAACTCGGTCACCTCGACCGTGCCCGGCTCGATCACCGAGCCGTCCTCCAGCTTCCACGCGCCGAAGCCCTCATGGCCGCCCAACCGGCCGAGGTACCTGCCCATCGCTGCCTCCATGCTCGGACACGGCCGATCCCCGGCTGCCAGCATCCGACTCCGCATCTGCGGAGGCAACCCCGTCAATCAATCCGAGGAATCGGAACGGATCACGCGGAGCTCGATGACGTCGCTGACGTACCGGCCGCCCTTGACGTCACCGGGCACCACGAGCCGCGGCCGTGGCAGGGCCGCGCCGTCCTCGGCGGTGGCCAGGAGGATGCCGCGGTTGCCGAACTCGGGCGAGATCTCGCCGTAGGACACCAGCGCCGCGTACCCGTCGGACCCGATCGCGAGCACGCCGAACGCCAGCTCGTCGTGCTTGGCGTCCGTGGTGGCCAGCGCCTCGATCGGCAGCAGGTCGGCGAGCAGCACCCCCTGCTCGGTGTGGCTCTGCGGCCCCGACCCGCTGCCGTACTGGACGGTCACGGTCTGCTGCGGCAGCCCCGCGAGCTCGTCGACCCGCAGGTCACGTGGCTCGCGGACGTCGCCGGCCAGCCGGACCACCCCGGCCGCCGGTTGCTCCTGCACCGGCGGGGGAGCCGGCGCGACGGTGGCGGCGGTCCCGCAGCCACCCACGAGCAGCGCACCGAGCAGGAGTCCGGCGAGCCGCGCGAGCCGCGGCGTTCCGCTCGTCACGGGGTGCCGAACCCGGCGTCCTCCAGCGACTTCTTCCCGAACTCGCCGGTCACGAGCTCGAGGAACGAGCGGGCGAGGTCGGGCTGGGGCGCGTTCGCCAGCGCGGTGATCGGGTAGTTGTTGACCGCCTGGTCGGCCTCGGGGAAGTCGACACCCTCCACCGAGTCGCCGGCCGAGCGCACGTCGGTGACGTAGACCAGTCCGGCGTCGGCGTTGCCGGTGGACACCTTCCCGAGCACCGACTTCACGTCCGACTCCTCGCTCACCGGCGTCAACGTCACACCGGTCGCCTTCTCGACCTTCTCCGTGGCCGACCCGCACGGCACCTGCGGCGCGCACACCACCACCGTGACGTCCGGCCGGGCCAGGTCGGCGAACGTGGCGACCCCCTTCGGGTTCCCCGGCGGGGTCGCGATCTGCAGCACGTTGGTGGCGAACAGGGTGGGCTCGCCGGCCGCCTGGCCGGCGTCGGTGACCGTCTTCATCGTCGACTCGTTCGCCGACGCGAACACGTCCGCCGGGGCTCCGTTGACGATCTGCTGGGCGAGGTCCGAGGAGCCGGCGAAGTTCAGCCGCACCTCCACGCCCGGGTTGTCGGTCTCGAACCGGGCCTTCAACTCGGTGAACACGTCGGTCAGCGACGCCGCCGCGAACACGTTCAACGCCCGCGCCTCCGGCGCCGCCGCCCCTGCGGCCGGGTCGCCCGCCGGCTCACCGCCACCGCCGCCGCACCCGGCCAGCACCGCCACCATCACGGCGGCGAACAGAACATGCAGTCGGGTCCTCACCATCAACCTCCCTCACGACACACACCTCCGGTCCGCATCCGCGGAGAGGCCGAAGCGATCTTTCCGCATCCACGTATCCCGGTCAGGCATCGTCACGCAATCGCAACCAGGTGGCCGAGCCCGGGCAGGCGTCGCGTCGCCGTGTGGGGAGGGGACGATGATGTGCTCATGACCTACGTCGCCGACCCCGCGCGGTACGACCCCGATGGCTCCGGACGCCCGACCTTCCGCCGGTGCGGTCGCAGCGGGCTCGACCTGCCCGCGATCTCGCTCGGGTTGTGGCACAACTTCGGCGACGACAAGCCGATCGAGACGCAGCGGGCGATCCTGCGGCGCGCGTTCGACTCCGGCGTCACGCACTTCGACCTCGCCAACAACTACGGGCCGCCCTACGGCAGCGCCGAGAAGAACTTCGGCACGATCTTCGCCCAGGACTTCCGCCCGTACCGCGACGAGCTGATCCTGTCGACGAAGGCGGGCTACGACATGTGGCCCGGTCCCTACGGCCAGGGCGGTGGCTCCCGGAAGTACCTGCTCGCGAGCCTCGACCAGTCGCTCGCCCGGATGGGCGTCGACTACGTCGACATCTTCTACAGCCACCGCTTCGACCCGAGCACCCCGCTCGAGGAGACGATGGGGGCGCTCGACACGGCCGTCCGTTCCGGGAAGGCGCTGTACGCCGGCATCTCCTCCTACAGCGGTGAGCGCACCCGCGAGGCCGCGGCCATCCTGCGGGAGCTGGGCACACCCCTGCTGATCCACCAGCCGTCGTACTCGATGCTCAACCGCTGGATCGAGGAGGACCTGCTCGACGCTCTCGGCGAGACCGGCGTGGGCTGCATCGCCTTCTCCCCGCTCGCCCAGGGAATGCTCACCAGCAGGTACCTCGACGGCGTACCGGCGGACTCCCGCGCGGCGCAGGGCAAGTCGCTCTCGCCCGACCTGATCAGCGGCAGGGCCTTGGAACACATCCGTGCGCTGAACGGGATCGCGCGGTCCCGCGGCCAGTCCCTCGCCCAGATGGCCATCGCCTGGACCCTGCGCGACCAACGCGTGACTTCGGCACTGGTCGGCGCCAGCAGCGTCTCGCAGCTCGACGACAGCCTCGGCGCGCTCGCCAACCTGGAGTTCAGCGCCGCGGAGCTGGAGGAGATCGAGCCGCACGCCGTGGACGGCGGCATCAACCTGTGGGCGCGCTCGGCGGAGCGCTGACGCGCGGCGGCTGCGTCGCGTTCCGCGGAACGCGGTGGATGGCCCCCGGACCGCGTTCCACGTGACGCACGGCTCACGGCGGGGAGGCGGCGCCGGGTTACCGTCCTGGACGACAGACGATGATGTTCTTGAGGCCGGTAACCGGAGCGAGTTCCTCGATGCATGACGCCGCAGAGCGCAGGTTCTGGTTCGGCCGTCCCCAGGTCACGTTCGCGATCGTGGTCGTCGGCGTGGCGGCGGTGTTGTTGCTGTGGGCGAAGTGGCTTCCGTACGGGCAGCGCATCGGGACCCTGGCGACGGAGCGGGTGTGGTCGGGATCCGACATCCTGTCGGTTGGGGGAGTCCGGCCGGGGGATCCGCCGTCGTGGCAGGCGGCGGTGTCGTTCACCGCGGCGTACGCGGATGCCGTCTGGAAGGCGCTCGTGGCGGCGGTGCTCATCAGCGCCCTGATCCAGGCGCTGGTCCCGCGGGGGTGGTGGGCCGGCACCCTCAACCGGCGGCACCGGGTGTCGAGCGCGGCCGTCGGTGGGCTGGTGAGCACGCCGTCGATGATGTGCACGTGTTGCACGGCGCCGGTCGTCGTCGGGTTGCGGCGCGAGGGCGTGGGGACCGCGGCGGCGGTCGCCTACTGGCTGGGCAACCCGCTGCTGAACCCGGCGGTGCTGGTGTTCCTGCTGCTCGTCGCCCCGTGGCAGTGGGCGGCGACCCGGCTGGTCGTCGGTGCGCTCGTCGTGGTCGTCGGGGCTGCGGTCGTGGCGCGCGTGGTGGAAGGCCGACGGGCCCCGGCGGTGTCCTCCGTCGTTCCGACGGAGGTGGAGCGGGCCGACCGGGCATGGGTTGCCGGGGCGCCGCGGCGGCTGTTCCGCGCGCTCGTGCGGCTGGTCGTCGTCCTCGTGCCGGAGTACGTCGTCATCGTGATGGTCGTCGGGGCGTTCCGGGGATGGCTGTTCCCGATCGACGCCGGGGCGGGCGTCGCGGTGGTCCTCCTCGCGGCAGTGGTGGGCGCGGTCATCGTGATCCCGACCGCAGGTGAGATACCCATCCTGACCGGGCTCGTGCTGGCCGGGGTGGCGGCCGGCCCGATCGGCGCCCTGCTCCTGACGCTGCCCGCGGCCAGCCTCCCGGGCGCCGTCATGGTGGGCCGGTCGCTGGGGTGGCGGACCACGCTGGCCACGGGTGTCGTGGTGGTGCTGGGCGGTGTGCTCGGCGCGGTGGTCCTCGAGCTCCTCGGCTGAGCGGCCGTCCGGACGATTTCGGGCCTTTCCTGCCATCTGGCCGCCTGCTTGCGGAGCGAATCCCGGCGTGACGACGATGCCGTTTGTCCCGACGAAGGAGAACTGCATGCCCGACGGCGAGTACCTCTGGTACGTCCCCAACACCGTCGAGGTGGGACGCGAGCGTGCCTCACCGTGCAGGTCTCACCGTCCGGCCGTCGGGCCCGGACCGGCGATGCCGACGATCGCGTCGGTGATCTCGCCCCAGAGTTCGCGGGGCAAGCCGTGACCCATCCCCGGAAATGTGCGCAGCCGCGCTCCGGGGATGGCTTTGGCGGTGGCCCGGCCCGCGACGGGCCGGCACACGGGGTCGCTCCCGCCGTGAACGACGAGCGTCGGTGAGGTCACCGCCGCGAGCTGCGCACGGCGGTCGCCACCGGCGGCGACCGCCGCGGTCTGGCGGCGGATCGCCGCGGGGGAGGCGCGCCCGGGAAAGCTTTCGACGGCGAGCGCGCGCAGGCGCTCGGTATCGGTGGGACAGCCGGGGGAGCCGACGATCGCGTCGAGGGCGATCAGCTGCTGTGCGAGCGACGCCGCATCGGGAACCGGGGCCCCGAGGGCTTTGACCATCCGCAGCACGGTGCCGGGACGGGGCATCCCGATACGCGGTGCCGGGCCGGCCGCGATGGAGGTCAGCGAGCGCACGCGGACCGGGTGCCGGGTGGCGACGACCTGCGCGGTTGCCGCGCCGAGGGACATGCCGACGAGGTGGGCCGAGCCCCAGCCGGCGTCGTCGAGGACGCTGACCGCGTCGTCGGCGAGGTCGTCGAGGGTGTAGACGGCCGCGGCCGAGGGACGTAGCCACATCAGCAGGTCGCGCGGCGGCTCGAGGTGGTCGAATCGCGTCGACGCGCCGGTGTCGCGCTGGTCGAATCGGATCACCTCGAACCCGCGGGCGAGGAGCTCGCTGCAGAACTCCGGTCGCCAGTCGAATCGCTGGCCGCCCTGGCCGGCCAGCAGGAGCAGCGGTTCGCCGGCCTCGCCGAGCCGTTCGTAGGCGATCTCGACGTCCTGGTCGCGCCAGCGGCGGCGAGCGATGCCGCTGAGCGTGCGGGTCATGGTGTCCTCCTGGTGGCGAGGTCGAAGGTGGTGCTGAGCTCGCCGGCGTAGAGGTCGAGGTCGAGGTCGGGGTGCGCGGTGAGCTGCAACAGCACCCCGTCGACGGCTTGACCGACCGCGACCGCCATGGGGCGGGTCGCGAAGTCCCGGAACACGCCCTCGGCCTGCCCGCCCGCGAGCAGCGCCTCGATGTCGCGCACCGCGGGGTCGACGATGCTGTCGGAGAAGACGAGCCGTCCGTCCGGTTCCCGGCAGCTGATGGCGATGTCGAGCAGCGCCCGCATGTGTGCGCGGTGGTCGGCGAGGAAGCGGATGCGTTCGGTGATGTAGGCGATCAGCCGCTCGCGAGGGCCGGCGGCGGCGGCGACCTTCGGGCCGACGAGGTCGCGCGCCACGGCGAACACCTCGCCGACCACGGCGGAGATCAGGTCGTCCTTGCCGGCGAAGTGGTAGAGGAGCACGCCCTTGCTGGTGCCGGCGCGCGCGGCGACCAGCGACAGCGAGGCGTTGGTGTAGCCGCGCTCGGCGATGACCTCGATGGCGGCCGCAACCAGCTGCGCCCGGCGCTGTTGCTCGAGGTAAGTGGGCTTTGACCGCACGGTAAGAATTTAGACGGCAAGGTCAAATCTTGGCAAGGATCAGGTGCCGGGTTGGCGATCGTCAAAGTCGGACAGCCGGTCGCGCTCTTCCCATCGGCGACACCACGACGTGTTGGACGGCGGAAGGGCGGGCCCTTACGGTCGCGGAGTCGACACGATGGGGTGAGGCGGAGCATGACCGAGGTGGCCGCGAGCGGCGTGCGCGCCGACGGGGATGAGGCACTGGGTGCGGTTCGCCAGGGGCGAGCGGTGTTCGAGGGGGCGGCGCGGCGCGCCGAGGAGGAGCGGACGCTCCCGGCCGACGTGGTGGAGCTGTTGCGCGGTCAGCGGTTGTTCTGGCTGAAGACCCCGAGCGAGCTCGGTGGCAGCGAGCTGGACCCGGTGGTGTTCTGCGACGTGCTGGAGGAGCTGGCCTACTACGACGCCTCGGCGGCCTGGGCGGCGATGGTGGGCAACGGGACCACCGGGGTGGTGGCCGGGTGGCTCGCGGCGGAGGGCGTCGCCGAGGTGTTCGCCGACACCGGTGCGGGCCTGCCGGTGTGCGCGGGGCAGTTCACGCCGCGCGGTACGGCGGTCCCCGTCGACGGTGGCTACCTGGTCACGGGCCGGTGGAGCTTCTGCAGCGGCATGAACCACGCCGAGTGGCTCGTCGGGGGCTGCCAGGTCGCGGGGCGAGACGGTGTGCTGCTGGCCGCTGTGGTGCCGAAGTCCGAGGCGACGGTGCACGACACGTGGTTCGCGGCCGGGCTGCAGGGCACCGGGAGCGGGGACTTCTCCGTGACCGAGGTGTTCGTCCCCGCCGCGCGGACCGTGGACCTGCTGCGGCCGTCGGCCCTCCGCGGGGGCGACCTGTTCCGGCTCGACCCGCTGCTGTTCGTCTCCAACGAGCTGAGCCCCGTGGTCGTGGGGATCGCCCGCCGCGCCGTGGACGACATGGTGGCGCTGGCGGCCGGGACCGCCCGCGGCGGCGGCGCGTTGAGCGAGCGTGCCGTGTTCCGCAAGAGCCTCAGCCGCGCGGAGTGCCGGCTGCGTGCGGTGCGGCTGCTGTACCGGGCCGCGGTGGCGGAGACGTGGGCGGCGGCGGGCCCCGGCATGGACGCGGCGTTCGTGACGGGCGTGCGGGCGCAGCACACCTTCGTGGTGGAGGAGTGCGCGGACCTGGTCGGTGACATCTTCCGGTACGGCGGCGGCCGCGTGCTGGCATCGAGCCATCCGATGCAGCGGCACCTGCGCAACCTGACCGGGGCCGCCCAGCACGTCTACGTCACCGACGAGAACTACGAGCTGGCCGGCGGGGCCAGGCTCGCCGGCGCGGCCCGGGGTGCGTCATGAGATGGATCGGAGCCGGCTGGCGCCGAGGAGCCGGCCGACGGTTCGGGCCGTCCGCTCGTCCACGGGGAGGAAGACGACGAGTTGCTGGGCGTCCGCGGGCAGTTCGAACGTCTCGCGCTGCAGCTGGAGGTCCTGTCCGTCGGGGTGGTTGAGCCGGAGCGTCCCCCGCCGGGGCACCAGGTGGCGGTTCAGGCGGCGGGTGAAGTCGGGGCCTGCGACGGGGGTGAGCTCCGCGGTGAGCCAGTCGGAGTTCTCGACCGACGGTGCGAGCCACAGGTCGAAGGCCTGCTCGTCCGCGACGTCGTCCCAGTCGGTGAAGAACGTCCGGGCGCGGGGGTCGGTGAAGACGTAGCGGGTGAGGTTCGGAGGGTCGGCGTCGAGCAGCCCGGTTCCGCTGGTGATCGACTCGAAGCCGCGGGTGCGGGCGAGGATGTCGCCGAGCCGGTTGGTCACGATCGCGATCCCCGGTTCGAGGAGGCGGAGCGTCTTCAGAACGGAGGGTCGTACGTGGCGGTGCGGTGGGGTGGGCCGGGCGCGCGCGAAACAGCCGTCACCGGTGATCTTCGCGAGGTAGCGCAGGTGGTCGCGCTCCGAGGGGTCGAGGCCGAGCGCGTCGGCGAGCGCGTTGATGACCGCCGTCGACGGGTTGCGGTCCCGGCCCTGCTCGATTCGGGTCAGGTACTCGACGCTGATACCGGCCAGCGCGGCGAGGTCCAGCCGGCGCAGACCGGGTGACCGCCGGCGGCCGCGGTCCGGCAGCCCCAGGGACTCCGGCTGGATGCTGTCGCGCTTGGCGCGGATGAACTTCCCCAGCGGCTTGCCCATGCCGTGAGCGTATGGGCGCTGCCAGCCGGTCGGCATCGCTCAGGCTGGCCCCGCGGGGGCCACCCTGACGACGGCCTGGTTGCCGCCGTGGTCCGGCCCGATCGTGGGGGCATGGAGAACGGGCACCGGACGGGTCAGGCGCTACTGCTGTGGGGGTTGCTGGTGGTGGCGGCGAACCTCAGGGCGAGCCTGACCGGCGTCGGGCCGCTGCTGGATCGCGTGCAGGCCGAGCTGGGCCTGGCTCCGGCCGTTGCGGGCCTGCTGAACACCGTGCCGTTGCTGGCGTTCGCGGGCCTGTCCCCGATGGTTCCGCGGCTGGCCGCGCGCTGGCGACCCGAACGGCTCCTCGCGGGTGCGCTCGTGGTACTGACGGTCGGGATCGCGGTCCGGTGGGTGCCGACGGCGATCGGCCTGTTCGGGGGGACCGTGCTGATCGGGGCCGGGATCGCCGTGGGCAATGTGCTGCTGCCGAGCCTGATCAAGCGTGATTTCCCCACCAACGTGGGCCTGCTGACCGGCGCGTACGCCACCGTGATGGGTGGTGTCGCCGCGGTGGCGTCCGGTGTGGCGGTGCCGATCAGCCAGGTCGCCCCCGGCGGTTGGCGGACCGCGTGGGGTTGCTGGATCGTGCTCGCACTGGTGGCTGTCGTGCTGTGGCTCCCGCAGCTGCGGAACCCGCGGCCGTCCTCGGAGGGGATCCGCCGGCACCGGTTGCCGTGGGGATCGGCGCTGGCGTGGGCGGTCACGGCGTTCATGGGACTGCAGTCGCTGGGCTTCTACGTCGTCATCACGTGGCTGCCCCAGGTGTTCCAGGACAGCGGAGTGAGCGCGGTCGCGGCGGGGTGGCTGCTGTTCCTGTTCCAGGCAGTCGCCGTGCTGACCGGCCTGGCCGTGCCCGCCGCACTGCGGTGGGCACGTGACCAACGAGTGCTGGCGACGCTCAGCTCGGCGGTCCTGCTCGCCGGCTACGCCGGACTGCTGGTGGCGCCGGGATGGGCGCTCCTGTGGAGCGTCGTCCTCGGGCTGGGCGGCGGAGCCTGCCTGGTGCTCGCACTGGCCTTCCTCGGCCTGCGCGCCGACGACGCAACCGCGGCGGGCGCGTTGTCGGCGATGGCGCAGTCGATCGGGTACCTGCTCGCCGCCGCCGGACCGGTGATCTTCGGGCTGCTGCACACCGTCAGCTCCGGCTGGCGTGCACCGATCCTCCTGATGTGCGTTGCGGCGGCCGCTCAGGTGGTCGTCGCGGTGACGGCGGGCCGGGGGACCCTGCGGCCGGCTGTAGCGTGACCGGCGATGACAGTCCTCGTCGTTGGTGGCAGCGGATTCCTCGGCGGGGAGGTTGCCCGGCAGGCGATGGCTGCCGGAGGTCAGGTCGCAGCGACGTACCTGACGCGACCGACCGGGGTGCGTGGCGCGGTGTGGCACAAGGTGGATGTCCGGGACCACCAGCAGGTTGCCGACCTGGCGATTGCGTCCAGGCCGAACGTGGTGATCAACGCCGCCTATCGGAAGGCCGACTGGGCCAGCACCGCCGACGGCGCCGTGCACGTCGCCCTCGCCGCGGCCTCGGTGGCTGCGCGACTCGTTCACGTCTCCAGTGACGCGGTGTTCTCCGGTGCCGCGATCCGCTACGACGAGACGTCGAGACCCGACCCGACCACTCCCTACGGCGCTGCCAAGGCCGCAGCCGAGACCGCGATCAAGGCAATCAGCCCATCCGCGGTGATCGCCCGTACCTCCTTGATCATCGGCGACGGGGGCTCCGTCCACGAACGCCGAGTACACGCCCTGGCCGCCGGCCGGACGACGGGAGTGCTGTTCACCGACGATGTGCGCTGCCCCGTCCACGTTGCCGACCTGGCTGCAGCACTTCTGGAACTCGCAGCATCCGACCATGCCGGCATCCACCACATCGCCGGAACCGACGCGGTGAGCCGTCATGAACTGGGCACCCTGATCGCCGGCCGGGACGGCCTCGACGCTGCCGCGTTGCCCGCCGGCCGGCGAGCCGATGCCACCTTGCCCGGTCCGGTCGACGTACGGCTCGACTGCACCATCACCCAGCAACGCCTGCGCACCAAGCTGCGCGGCGCCCGTGAGTTCCTCGGCCGCCACATCGAGTAGACGCTCGATCGAGGGCTGCGCGGCCCGACACCCGAGAACAGCACCTCGACCGGCAACGGCAGCCCGCCGACCCACGTCGCCGCAAGGTGTCTGCGCGCGGTACCGCCGGTCCCGTGGACGCGGGACCGGCGGTACCGGTTGTGGATCAACCGGTGCGCCGCACCGGGTTGATCCGGCGGCCCTGGGCGGCGCGTGCGCGTCCCGAGGAGCCTGCGTGGACGGCTCCGGTCGGGGCGTCCTTGCCCGCGCGGCCGCGGCGGGCCGCTCGGTTGGCCGGCGCCGCGTCGGCGTCGGCCGTGGTCGGTTGCGCAGCGTCGTCGTCGACCGCGCTGAACAGGGACGGGAGCAACGGATCGGTCATGGGGGCCTCCTGCAGGGTGACGGGGCCGGCGCAGCAGAGCCGAGGCGGCGCCCGGATCTGATCCAGGGCCGGCCGGAGTGGCTGGGACGGGAGCGGCGGGGCGGGAAGCCCGGGCCGTGCTTGCCGCGTGGGGCGGCCGTCGCTACAGGCGCATGAGAAGGACGATAGGCCCGTCCGGAGGGGGTCGCCACGGAATTACGGGCACGGCCCAGCATCCCCCGCCGGAAGTCCGCCGAGCAATTCGGCGGCCCAGCTCCACGCTGCGCGTACCGGCCGACGACCCGAGTACGCCCGGTACGAGGGCCGCCGCCCGGCACGCGCAGCGAGAACCTGGATCCACCGACTTACCCAGCGAACTTCCGGCGGGGGACGCTAGCGTCGGCGGCGTGACCAACATCGACACGGTCGTGGTCGGAGGCGGGATCGCGGGCGCCTCGATCGCCTACGAGCTCGCCGCGAGCCGCTCGGTCCTCCTGGCGGAGGCCGAGACCGCGCTCGCCCGGCATTCGACGGCCCGCTCCGCCGCCACGTACATCCCGGGCCACGGCGCGGGGCCGCTGCGCGCGTTGGTCGTGGCGAGCGGCCCCCGGTTCTCCCGCCTCGAGGCCGAGCTGGAGGCGCCGCCGCTGCTGTCGCCGCGCGCGGTGCTGCACGTCGCGTTCGACGCCGACGGTGAGGCGCAGCTGGCCACCGAGCTGGCCGAACAGGCGGGCGAGCCCGGGGCGCCGGTGGCGATCGAGCCCGCCGAGGCGCTGCGGCGCTGCCCGGTGCTGCGGCCGGGCGCCGTGCGCGCGGCGGCCGTGGTGGAGGGCTCGGCGGACATCGACGCGGAGGCCCTGCACCAGGCCTACGTCCGGGGACTGCGCGGGCGCGGCGGGACGGTCCGCACGGGCGCGCCCGTCACCGGGGTGGAGAAGCGCGGCGACGGGTGGCGGGTGCGGGCGGGCGCCGAGGTGATCGACGCCGCCGAGGTCGTCGACGCGGCGGGCGCGTGGGCGGACGTCGTCGCGGGGCTCGCGGGCGTTCCGCGGATCGGGCTCACGCCGTACCGGCGCACGATCGCCGTGGTCCGGGTGCCCGATCCGGCCCGGCTGCACGGGCCGGACGGGGCGAGGCTGCCGATGGTCGTCGACCCGCTCGAGAGCTTCTACTTCAAGCAGGAGGGCGACGGGCTGCTGGTCAGCCCCGCCGACGAGACGCCGGTGGACCCGCACGACGCGCGCCCCGACGAGCTGGACGTCGCCACGGCCCTGGAGCGGGTCGAGGCCGCCACCGGCCTCGGCCTGCGGTCGGTGCGCACGGCGTGGGCCGGGCTGCGGTCGTTCGTGCCCGACCGGCTGCCGGTGGTCGGGGCCTGGCCGGGGCAGCCGGGGTTCTGGTTCTGCGCGGGCCAGGGCGGGTCGGGGATCGAGACGGCGCCGGCGCTCGCGGCGTTCGCGGCGGCGGTGGTGACCGGTGGCCCGATCCCGTCGGACGTCCCGCTCGAACGGGAGGCGTTCGCCCCGACGCGGCGGGCCTGACCGAGGGACCGGCCGCACGCCCGGGTTCGCCGAGGCCGTACGGTCCGCGTCATGACCAGCGCGCTCTTCGACCCGCTGTTCGGGGCCGACCGGGTGGCCGCCCGGCTCGACGACGCCTCGTGGGTCGCGGCGCTCGTCGCCGTCGAGGTGGCGTTGTCGCGGGCCGCGGCCGAACACGGGATCGTCCCCGCCGCCGACGCGGACCGGATCGAGGCGGCCGCCGCCGGGCTCCGGGTCGACCCGGCGGCGCTGGGCCGGGCCGCCGTCGAGGGCGGCAACCCGGTGATCCCGCTGGTGCGGATGCTGCGCGCCGCCGCGGGGGAGGCCGGGGGTTCGGTGCACCCGGGTGCCACCAGCCAGGACGTCATGGACACCGCCGCCGTGCTGCTCGTCGGCTGGGCGGGTGAGGTCGTGCTCGACGACCTGCGTGGCGCCGCCGACGCGGCGGCCGACCTCGCCGGGCGCCACCGGGACACCCCGATGATCGCGCGCACGCTGGGGCAGCAGGCGCTTCCGACGACGTTCGGGCTGGTCGCGGCCGGGTGGTGTGCCGGGCTGGATCGGGCTCGGGCGCGGCTCACGGAGGTGATCGCCGCGTTGCCCGTGCAGGTGGGTGGGCCGGTGGGCACGCTGGCGTCCCTGCACCCGCACGGTCCCGCGGTGGCCGCGTCGCTCGCCCGCGCGTTGCGGCTGGCGGACGCGGCACCGTGGCACACCGAGCGGACCCGGATCGGGGAGCTCGCCGGGGCCCTCGCGGTGGCCGCGGGCGCGTGCGCCAAGCCGGCCACCGACGTGGTGCTGCTCGCCGGGACGGAGCTGGGGGAGGTGTCGGAGGCCGCGCCGGGCGACTCGTCGTCGATGCCGCACAAGCGCAACCCGGTCGCGGCGGTCACGGCCCGCGGGGCCGCGCGCAGGGCGCCCGGCCTCGCCGCCGTCCTGCTCGCGGCGGCCGACCACGAGCACCAGCGGGCGGTCGGGCCGTGGCACGCCGAGTGGCAGACGCTCGGCGAGCTGCTGCGCGCCACGGGGGGAGCCGCCGCCCGGCTGCGGGTCTCCCTGGAGGGGCTCGGGGTGCACCCCGAGCGGATGGCCGCGAACCTCGCGCTCACCTCCGAGGTGAGTGGGCCGCCCGGCCACGCCGGGGATCTGGTCGACCGGCTGCTGGCCCAGCGGCCCTGACCGGACCGTCGGCGCGGGCAGGCAGACTGCGCCCGTGACCGACCGCGTGCTGTCCACCCGCGAGCTCAACCGGGCCGTGCTGGCGCGCCAGCTGCTGCTCGAGCGCGCCGCGCTGGGCCCCGAGCAGGCCCTCGAACGGGTGGCGGGGCTGCAGACGCAGTACGCCCCGTCCGGCTACGTCGGGTTGTGGTCCCGCCTCGAGGGCTTCCGCCGCGAGCTGCTCACGGAGGCGTTGCTCGGCGGCCGCGTCGTGCAGGCCTGGGTGATGCGCTGCACCATCCACATGGTCTCGCCGTCCGACTACTGGCCGTTCACGGAGGCGGTGCGGGAGGCGCGGCGGGAGTGGTGGCGGCGTGCCCACCCGATCTCGGGCTCGGTCGACATGCCGGCGGTCGCGGCGCAGGTCCGCTCGTACCTCGCCGACGGGCCGCTCAAGCAGGCCGAGATCCAGAAGCTGCTGAGCGCGCAGGGGCATCCCCGGGAGGTGTGGCCGGGGGTCCAGCTGTGGGTCGACCTGGTGCGCGTGCCGCCGGCCGGCACCTGGCCCACCCCGCGGGCACACGTGTACGGGCTGGCGGAGCACACCGTGCCGATCCCCGATCCGGCGCCCACGCAGGCGGGCGCCGCGGAGTTCCTCGCCGCCCGCTACCTGCGCGGGTTCGGGCCGGCCTCGGCGGCCGACATCGCCTCGTTCTGCGGGTGGAACATCACCGCCACGCGCGAGGTGCTGGCCCGGATGGCGCTGTGCCGCTACCGCACCGAGACGGGTGGCGAGCTGGTGGACGTGCCGGGGGCGCCGCTGCCGGCCGCCGACACCCCCGCACCCGTGCGGTTCCTCGGCCAGTGGGACGCCAACCTGCTGGTGCACGCGCGGCGCGCCCAGATCCTGCCGGAGGAGCACCGGCCGCGGGTGTTCGCCCGGAACATCCCGCAGTCGGTGCCCACGTTCCTCGTCGACGGGCAGGTGGCCGGCACCTGGCGCTACACCGACGGGGAGGTGCGGTTCGAGCCGTTCCACCGGCTGGACCGCGACGTGGAGCGGGCGGTGGGGGCCGAGGCCGCCCGGCTCGCCGCGTTCCACGTGGGGTGATCGGTCCGGTGGCCGGCGATGGCGCGTAGCTCGGCGAACTGCCGTTCCTGGTCCCGGTCCCGGTAGGCGCCGGGGAACCCGGCGGCGGGATCGCCCGGACGCGCGATCGAGAGTGCGATGACGGCGGCGACGAGGGCGAGGACGATGATCGCGGTGGTCATGGCAGTAATTTTCCGCCCGGCAACATGCTGCCGACAGTGGCAGAACTGACTACCTCAATTAAGATCCTGCCACTACACTGTCGGCATGTTGTCCACGGTCGCCGCGCTGGTGATCCCCCCGGCCACCCCGTTCGAGTTCGGCACGATCTGCGAGGTCTTCGGCATCGACCGCACCGCGGACGGGGTGCCGCCGATCGAGCTGAGGGTGTGCGGAGAGGTGGCGGGGCAGCCCATCCGCACGTCGGTCGGCGTCGACATGGTCCCGTCCCGCGGTCTCGACGGGCTGCGCGGCGCCGACCTCGTGGCGATCTCGGCGACGCGGGCCCGGGAGTTCTCCGACGAGGTGCTCGACGCGGTGCGCGACGCCGCCGCGGCGGGCAGCACGCTGCTGAGCGTGTGCTCGGGGGCGTTCGTGCTCGGGGCGGCCGGCCTGCTCGACGGCCGGCCGTGCACCACCCACTGGGACACCGCCGACGAGCTGCGCGAGCGGTACCCGCGCGCTCGCATCGACCCGGACGTGCTGTTCGTCGACGACGGCAACCTGATCACCAGCGCGGGCACGGCCGCCGGTATCGACGCCTGCCTGCACCTGGTGCGGCGGGAGCTGGGCAGCGCCGCCGTCAACGTGATCGCCCGGCGGATGGTCGTGCCGCCGCAGCGCGACGGCGGGCAGCGCCAGTACATCGAGCAGCCGGCGCCGGTGTGCCGGTCGGACGGGCTGGCCCCCGTGCTGGACTGGGCGCTCGAGCACCTGGAGGTCGAGCACTCGGTGTCCGACCTCGCGCGCCGCGCCCGGATGTCGGACCGCAGCTTCGCGCGGCGATTCGTGGCCGAGACCGGCACCACCCCGCACAAGTGGCTCACGCTGCAGCGGGTGCTGCGGGCGCAGCGGCTCCTGGAGGACACCGACCTCGGCATCGACGACGTCGCGGAGCGTTGCGGCTTCGGCAGCGCCGCGCTGCTGCGCCACCACTTCCGCAAGGTGGTCGGGGTGGCGCCGGTCGACTTCCGCCGCACGTTCGCGGCGCGGGCCGCCCTCGTCGGAAGCTGAGGGCGCGACATCCGACGGTCCCCGGACGGAAGGACCTGCGACTAGGGTCGGTCCTACGTACACCAGCTGCCGCGCACCCGACGAGGCGGCCCCCGGCCGTTCGGCCGGCTCCCCGACTGATGCCTCCACCACCACAGGAGATGAACCACATGCAGCAGCGACAGGCCCGGGTCGCGGTGATCGGAGCGGGCCCGTCCGGTCTGTATGCCGCCGCCGCCTTGCTGGGCGCCGACCAGCCGCTCGTGGTGGATGTGCTGGACCGGCTGCCGGCGCCGTACGGCCTCGTCCGCTACGGGGTGGCACCCGACCACGTGAAGATGAAGTCCGTCATCCGCGTGTTGCAGCGGCCCTTCGACCCGGCCCAGATCGAGTTCCTGGGTGGCGTGCACATCGGTGACGACGGGGTGCCGCTGGACGTCGTGCGGCAGCACTTCCACGCGGTCGTCCACGCCACGGGCAGCTCGGTGGACCGCGGTCTCGGCGTGCCCGGCGAGGACCTGGCCGGCTCGCTGGGCTCGGGGGCGTTCGTCAGCTGGTACTGCGGACACCCCGATCACACGAAGCTGCAGCCGCTCCTCGACCACCCGGGCGTCGCCGTGGTCGGCGCGGGCAACGTCGCGCTCGACGTGGCGCGCGTGCTGGCGAAGACCGCCGACGAGATGGCGGAGACCGACATCCCCGGCCCGGTGCTCGACGTCCTGCGCTCGAGCGCGGTCCGCGACATCCACGTGCTGATCCGGCGCGGGCCCCAGCACATCCGCTTCACCCCCGCGGAGCTGCGCCAGATCGGCGAGCTGGCGGGCGCCGACGTGCTCGTGCACGACGAGGGCCTGCTCGCCGCGGGGATCGAGGAGCCGGAGGACCGGCGGCACCGGCAGATGCTCGACATGCTCTCCGGGTGGTCGGCGGGCGAGCCCACCGGCAAGCCGCGCCGGATCCACCTGCGCTTCCTGCGGTCCCCGGTGCGGATCGTCGGATCGGACGGCCGGGTCAGCGGCGTGGTCGTCGAGCGCAACGTGCTTCGCGACGGGCGGGTCGTCGGCACCGGCGAGCACGAGACCCTCGACGTCGGGCTCGTCGTGCGGGCGATCGGGTACGACGCCGAACCGATCCCCGGGCTGCCGTTCGACGCGGCCACCGGCACCGTCCCGAACGAGGGTGGACGGGTGGTGCGCGACGGGAAGCCGGTGCCCGGGGCGTACGTCACGGGCTGGATCAAGCGCGGCCCCACCGGGGTGATCGGCACGAACAAGTCCGACGCCGTGGAGACGGTCGCCGCGTTGCTGGAGGACCTCCCCGGCCTGCCCGACCCGGTGCATCCCGACCCCGCGGCCTTCCGCGCCGCGCTCGCCGGCCACGGCGTGCGTCCCGTGGACTGGACGGCGTGGCTGCGGGTCGACGCGGAGGAGGTGCGCCGCGGCGGGCTTCGGGGTGCGGAGCGGGTGAAGGTCGCCGAGCTGGCCGAGATGCTGGACACCGCACACGGGGCGACCACGGGCTGATCGGGAGGGGGATTGCCTTCACGGCGGCGGCGCGTCGAGGGCGCGGCGCGGGACGAGCAGGCGGCGGGCCGGCAGGGCCGGCCGCCGGAGCTGCTGGTGATCTCGTCCGTGCGGGACTGGACCTGCACCGGCTGCGGTGCGCAGAACGGCGACCTCCTCGTGATGGAGGACGCCGGTCCGCTCTGCCTCGCGTGCGCCGACCTCGACACCCTCGTGTTCCTGCCCGCGGGCGACGCCGCGCTCACCCGCAGGGCGAAGCGGGCGAGCGCCCTGTCCGCCGTGGTGGTCCGGTGGACCCGGTCCCGCAGGCGCTACGAGCGGCAGGGGATCCTCGTGGCGGACGCGGCGCTGCGACAGGCCGAGGAGAGCTGCCTCGCCGACGAGGACGCGCGGCACCGGCAGCGGGAACGTGACCGTGAGCGCCGGGCCCGCCAGGACGTCGAGCTCACCGCACGGATGGCCGGGGAGATCGGGAAGCTGTTCCCGGGGTGCCCGCCGCGGCGGGCCGAGGCGATCGCGGCGCACACCGCGCTGCGGGGCAGCGGCCGGGTCGGGCGCAGCGCGGCCGGTCGGGCCCTGGAGGAGAGCGCAATCGTCAGTGCGGTGGTCGCCTCGGCCCGGCACGAGGACACCGAGTACGACGCGCTGCTGATGGCCGGCGTCCCGCGGGACGAGGCCCGGGCCCGGGTGCGGCCGGTGGTCGACGCCACGCTGGACCGCTGGCGCGAGTGATCCCCACTCCGGCCCAGGGGAGCGATCGGCACCCTCGCGCTCGGCGATCAGCCGGCGATGAGGCCGGCGCCCGCGGTCAGGCGGGCCAGGTCGGCGTCGGTCCACGGCGCTCGGGTGATGACGCCGATGTGCTCGACGCCCAGCACGCCCAGGGCCGCGCAGCGCTCGGCGAACGCCTCGGGCGTCTCGTCGGGGTGCAGCGCAGTGCCGACGGTGGTCTCGATCTCCGCCCGCGGCCGGCCGATCGCCTCGCACTCGCGCGCGAGGACGTCGAGCTTGCGGCGCAGGGTCACGCCACCGTCGGGGATGTCGAAGAGGTTGCACGCGTCGGCGTAGCGGGCCACCAGCGGTAGCGTCTTCTTCTCGCCGTGCCCGCCGACCAGGATCCGTGGCCGGTGCGCGGGCGTGGGGTGGTTCAGGGGTCGTTCGGCGTGCACGTGCTTGCCCTCGAACGCGGAGTCGTCGCCCGCGAACATCCGGTGGGCCAGCCGCAGCGTGTCCTCCAGCCGCTCGAACCGCTCGGCCAGCGGCGGCATGGGGATGCCCATCTGCGCCGCCTCCTGCTCGTGGTAGCCGGTGCCGACGCCCAGCCAGGCGCGCCCGCCGGACAGCGCGGCGAGCGTGCTGACGGCCTTGATCAGCAGTGTGGCGGGCCGGAACGTGATGGGGCTGACCATGGCGCCCAGCCGCACCCGCTCGCTGCGGGCCGCGAGCCAGCCGAGCGCGGTGTAGGCCTCGAGGTGCGGGTCGGTGGGGTCGGTGCCGGGGGCGTACTGGACGAGGTGGTCGGGCACCCAGACCGTGTCGATCCCGCCCTCGTCGGCGGCGCGCACGATCCCGGCCAGCGGGGTGTGGTCGGCGGTCGTCGGGAACTGGCTGATGCTCAGGCTGACGCGCATGGGAGGCCTCCTCGGCCGATGAGGTGGTGGGTCAGGCGGGCGGGGTGACCATCGGGCTCAGGTGCACGCCGGCCATCAGCCAGCGCCCGTCGCGGCGGGCCGCGATGTGGGTGCCGCGGAACCGGCCGCCCGCGGGGGTGCCCTGGTAGGTGGCTTCCTGCGTGCGGACGCCGATGGCCACGGCGGTGTCGCCGTAGTCGCGGACACGCACGTCGTCCCAGTTCAGCGCCTGGATCCGAAGGGCGCCGGACCGGTAGCCGGCGAACCACTGCTCGCGCTCCAGGACGAACCCCGCGGGCCCGACCAGCGTGAAGTCGGCGGTGCTCATCGTCTGGAGGGCGTCGACGTCGCCGCGCTGCTCGGCCTCGGCCCAGCGGCTGCCCAGCTCGCGGATGTCGTTCTCGGTGGTGGTCATGCCGAGAACGATAGGCATCTAACGGTTAGGCGTCAATACGTTAGATGTCGAACGCTTCTGCTAGGCTGCGCCCATGCCTGGACCGCCACGGGGGATGCCGATCGGACGCCGGCTCGCGAGCACGGCGAAGGAGGTCAGCCGCGCCTTCGGCGAGGCACTCGCCGCAGCGGGGGGCACCGAGCACATCTGGCTGATCCTGCTCGCACTCAAGACCCGCGAGAACGCCAACCAGCGCGCGCTCGCCGCAGCCGTCGGGATCCAGGGGGCCACGCTGACCCATCACCTCAACGGGATGGAGGAGGGCGGGCTCGTCCGGCGCCGGCGCGACCCGCAGAACCGGCGCATCCACGTGGTGGAGCTGACGCCCGACGGTGAGGCGGCGTTCCACCGGATGCGCACGGCCGCCGTCGACTTCGACGAGCGGCTGCGGGGCGACCTGTCCGACGACGAGCTGGAGCGCGCCGACGCGGTGCTCGCCCGGCTCCGCGCCAACGTCGCCCGGGAGCCGTGAGCTAGCAGGGCTCGACGGAGACGACCGTCGGCACGGCGCCGAGCCGGTCGGCGAAGGTGTCGCACTCGGCGGCCGTGAGCGACACGGTGCAGGTGACCGAGCTGTACGGGACGCCGTCGCGGACCTCGACGGCGAACTCGCGCACGGGGAACCCGCATGCGCGAAGCGCGGTGCCGATGTCGAGGACGCCTTGCATGCCGCCGGTGGTCACGATCTCGCGGCGGCGCTGGAGGCGCGGTGCCCCGGTGTTGCGGGGGGAGTGGTCGAGAACAGTCATTTCTTCGGCTCCGGATTCCACGGATGGTGGGTGCCGAGCCAGGCCTCGGAGGTGGGGGAGCGGGGCGCGCCGGCGGCCTGGCTCAGCCGACGCGCGGCGGTACTGCCGCGGCGAGGGCGAGGGCGATGCGCATGACTCCAGCGTAACCCTCGTCACGTCCGCAGGTGTGCCGGGTCGACCCCGCGTGTCTCAGGGCGTGGCCCGTCCGAAGGGGAGGGTGGCGTCGTGGAGCAGATCGGGCTCGACGAAGGCCGCCCCCGCCATGCCGGCCGTGCTCTCCCGCACGATCAGCTCGAACCCGACGGCGATCTCACGCGGTGCGTGGGTGCCCTCCTGCTGCGCCGACAGCGACGTGACGGCCGCCCGGGCGATCGCCGCCCGGTCGGGGGAGATCGAGGTCAGGGTGGGCGTGGATGCCATGCCGTAGGGGATGTCGTCGAAGCCGGCCACCGCGACGTCCTCGGGGACCCGCAGCCCGTGCAGGTGCAGCGAGCGGATGGCGCCGAGCGCGACCCAGTCGGTGACGCAGAAGACGGCGTCCGGGCGGGGCCCGGGGCCGGCGAGGATCGCGTTCATCGCGGCCTCGCCCGCCTCGCCGCGGTTGCTGGGAACGGGCCTGACGAGCTCGGGGTCGACCTCGAGCCCCCGCTGTGCCAGCGCGGTGGCGTACCCCGCGAAGCGCTGGCGGTCGGTGCCCACGGTCGAGTTGCCGATCATCGCGACGCGGCGCCGGCCGAGATCCAGCAGGTGCGACACCGCGAGGCGGGCGGCCGCCACGTTGTCGACGACGATGTGGTCGGCAACGCCGCCGGCGGGCCGTTCCCCGAGCAGCACCAGCGGGGTCCGGTCGCCGCGCCGCCCGATCTCGTCGGGGGCGACCCGCAGCGGGCTGAACACGAGCCCGTCGACGCGCTGGGCGAACCGGCCCGCGAGGACCGCTCGCTCCTTCTCGGCGTCGCCGCGGGTCTGCTGGATCAGCACCACCCAGCCCTGCTCCTCGGCGGCCTCCAGGACGTGCATCGACAGCGACGCGAAGTAGGGCATGTCGAGCTGCGGCACGACGAGGGCGATCATCCCCGCCCGGCCGCGGGCGAGGTTGCGCGCCGACAGGTTGGGCCGGTAGCCCACCTCCTCGATCGCTGCGAGCACCTTCGCCCGCATCGCCTCCGAGACGTGGACGTACCCGTTGATGACGTTGGAGACGGTCTTCATCGAGACGCCGGCGCGGTCGGCGACGTCCTGCAGACGGGGCTTCATCCGGCCGGTGCACCGACGAGCATGGCGCCCAGGATAGAGGCGCGCGTCACTTCAGCCCCGTGTGCGCCATCCCGGCCACGATCTTGCGCTGGAAGACCACGAACACGGCGACGACGGGCACGAGTGTCACGATGCTCATCGCGAACATCTGGCCCCACTCCGACTCACCCGACGCGTCGAGGAACGAGCGCAGCGCCAGCGGCACGGTGAGGTTCTCCGGGCTGGACAGGTAGATCAGCTGGCTGAAGAAGTCGTTGTAGGTCCAGATGAACGAGAAGATCGCGGTGGTCACCAGCGCGGGCCGCAGCAGCGGCATCACGACACGCAGGTAGATCTGGAAGGGCCCGCAGCCGTCGATCCGGGCCGCCTCGTACAGCTCGCGCGGCAGCCCGCGGATGAACTGCACCATCAGGAACACGAAGAACGCGTCGGTGGCGAGGAACTTCGGCACCACCAGCGGCAGGAACGTGTCGATCCAGCCGAGGTCGCGGAAGATCGCGTACTGGGCGATGAGGGTGACGTGGTGCGGCAGCATGATCGTGGCGAGCATGAGCGCGAAGAACGGCCCGCTTCCGATGAACCGCATCCGGGCGAACGCGTAGGCGGCGAGCGAGCAGGACAGGATGTTGCCGATCACCACGCCGGTGCACACCAGCAGCGAGTTCAGCAGGTAGACCCAGAACGGCAGGCCCGGCCCGTCCCAGCCCTCGGCGTAGTTCGTGGCCGTGGGCGCGGCGGGCAGCAGCGACGGGGACGTGAAGATCTCCGCCGGTGTCTTGAACGAGCTCGCCAGCATCCACAGGACCGGGTAGAGCATGATCGCCGCGCCCAGGCAGAGGCCGGCGTGGGCGAGCAGCCTGCGTCGGCGCCGGCGGGCTGCGGGAGCGGGGTCGGCTGGGGCGGCCGGGGCCGTGCGGGTCGTCGTGATCGCGGCCATCAGCGCAGCCCTCCCGGCTCGTCCTCGGTGAACACCCAGTACCGGCGGAACAGGAAGTTCAGGCCGGTCAGGACACCGATGATCAGCAGCAACACCCATGCCAGCGCCGCGGCGTAGCCCATCTCGAAGTCGCCGAACGCGCGTTGGTACAGGTAGAGCGTGTAGAACAGCGTCGAGTCGGACGGGCCGCCGGTGCCGCCGGAGACGATGAACGCCGGCGTGAACGCCTGGAACGCCCCGATCGTCTGCAGCACCAGGTTGAAGAAGATGATCGGCGACAGCAGCGGCAGCGTGATCCGCACGAAGCGCTGCCACGCGCTCGCCCCGTCGATCGTCGCCGCCTCGTAGACGTCGTCCGGGATCTGGCGCAGGCCGGCGAGGAAGATCACCATCGGCGCCCCGAACTGCCAGACGCGCAGCACCACGAGCGTCAGCAAGGAGTACTGGGGGGACGACACCCAGCCCGGGCCGTCGATGCCGACGAGCGCGAGGACGTCGTTGACCAGGCCGTCGCGGCCGAAGATCTGGCGCCACAGGATGGCGACGGCGACGCTGCCGCCGAGCAGGCTGGGCAGGTAGTAGATGGCGCGGTAGGCCGCGAGCCCGCGCAGGCCCCGGTTCAGCACCACCGCGACGAGCAGGGCGAACACCAGCTCCAGCGGTACCGACAGCGCGACGTACCCGAAGGTCACGCGCAGCGCGCTCCGGAACCGCTCGTCCTCGGCGAGGCGGGCGTAGTTGTCCCACCCGACCCACCGGGGGTCGCCGAGCAGCGCGTAGTCGGTGAACGAGTAGTACAGCGACATCAGCATCGGCCCGAGCGTGATCCCGAGCATGCCGACGATCCACGGCGCGAGGAAGGCGTACGCGGGCAGGCTCCCGCGCAGGCGGGAGGCGGTCCCCGCCGTCATGACGAGAGGATGCGGTCGGCCTCGTCGACGATGGCGGTCGCCGCGGCGGCCGGGTCGGACCGCCCGAAGCCGACGTCCTCGTTGTGGCGTTTGAACGTGTCGAGCAGCTCGCCGTACCCCCGTGGCCATGCCGGGGGCGGCGGTCCCACCTGGCCGCTGACCGCCTCCACGAGGGCGACCGCCTTGCCCGCGGCGGAGCCCGGGTCGGCGCCCAGGAGCTCGCGCGTGCGGGGCGACGGCGGGATCCCGAGCGTGATGCCGATGGCCTGGTTCGCGCGCTCGTCGTTGACCAGGAAGTCGACGAGCTCCGCGGCGCGTTCCGCATCGCCGGTCTCGGAGGAGACGCACCAGAAGTCGAGCGCCTTGACGAACTGGCCCGAGAGCGCCCCGTCGGAGCCGGCCGGAGCAGCGACGACGTCGAGCGGGTCCGGCACGAGCGGCTGGTAGAAGGTGGCCTGCTGCACCCAGCCGAACTCGATCGGGGACCGCCCGGCGGTCAGCGTCGAGGTCTCGAACGTCGTCGACTCCGTGGTGATGTCGGCCGGCGGGGCCGCGCCGTCGCGGCGCAGCGCGTCCCAGAAGGTGAGCCACTCCTCGATCACGTCCCGGCCGACCGCCAGGGCCCCGTCGGCGGTGAACAGGTCGGTGCCGTGCTGGCGGGCGAAGACGTCGAAGATCTGGATGTTGCCGCAGACGTCGGCGGTGCCGTACCGGCCGTCGCCCGCCGCGGCCGCGAACGACCGCGCGAGCTGCGCGAGGTCGTCCCACGTCCAGCCGGTCTGCGGGACCTGCAGGCCGACCGCCTCGATCTGGGCCCGGTTGACGAACGCCGCGTGCGTGATCGTGCTCTGGCCGATCCCGTAGAGGCCGCCGTCCACCGCGCCGCTGTCGGCGACCGGTTCGTCGAGGTCACCGAGCCGGATCCGGTCCTGGACGCCGGCCAGGTCGAGCAGTGCGCCACGCTGGGCGTACTCGGTGAAGTAGCTCATCGACATCCGGAAGACGTCCGGGGCCTGGCCGCCCGCGGCCTGGGTTGCGAGCTTGTCCCAGTAGTCCTTGAAGGCCGCCCGCTCGGCCGCGACCTGTGCGTCGCGGTGGTCGCCGGAGAACGCGGCGAGCGCCTTGTCCATCGCCTCGTGCACGGGACCCCCGCCGTACCAGGCGACGCGCAGACCCGCGTCCGAGCCGCCGAAGCCGCATGCGGTGGTGGAGGCGGCGAGCAGGGCGGCGGCGCCCAGCCCGAGGAAGCCCCGCCGGTCGATCCGTGTCATGAGTGCTCTCCCGTCGTCGTCGAGGGGCGGGCCCAGCGCCAGTTGTGGGGCACGGTCTTGGGGCGGTACGCGCCGGTCGGCAGGTCGTCGGCGACCCGCACCATCCAGCGCGCGAGGAGCACGAGCAGCGCGTCGCGGACGCCGGCGAGCTCCGGGTCGTCGAAGAGGTTGTGCAGCTCGGCGGGGTCGGCGTCGAGGTCGTAGAGCTCCCCGGCGCCGTCGGCGTCCATCAGGAGCTTGTGCCGGCCGGCCCGCACCATCCGCTGCCCGCCGCTCTGCGTCACCGAGTTGAGCTCGTCGAAGGTGGCGCCCTCGTAGGGGAAGTGCAGCGGCGGGCGCTCGTCGGCCCCGTAGCCGACGCCGCCGTAGCCGAGCTCGGCGTAGATGCTGTCGAACTCCCCGGGCGGCGGGTCCTGCCCGGCGAGCAGCGGTGCGAGGCTGCGGCCCTGCACGCCCTCGGGCACGGCCGCCCCGGCCAGCTCGCACAGGGTCGGCAGCACGTCCACCATGGACACCAGCTCGGCGCGGCGGGGTTGCGCCGCGATCCCCGGCCCCGTGAACTGCAGCGGGATCCGCACCAGGCACTCCGGCATCCCGGCGCCCTTGCGCTGCAGGCCGTACTCGCCGACGTAGTCGCCGTGGTCGGACAGGAACACGATCACCGTGTCGTCCGCGCGCGGGCCGAGGTGCTCGACGAGCCTGCGGATCTGGTCGTCGAGCAGCCGGAGCATGCCGAGGTAGTTCGCCCGATAGCGGCGCCACCCCTCGTCGTAGCCCGGCCGTTTCTCCTCGACCAGCTCCCGCAGCCACCGGTACTTCGCGGACCGGCCGGGGATCGCCTCCGGGCCGGCGACCCGGTCGGGCACCTCGTCCTCCGCGAACATCCCGAAGTACGGCTCGGGGACCTGGTAGGGGTTGTGCGGCTCCGGGAACGACACCCACAGGAACATGGGCCGGTCCGGGTCGGCCTCGTCCATCGCCTCGACGGCCCCCGCGGCGATCCGGTGGGGGAGCTGCCGCTCCAGCGGGAACGGCGTCGGCTCGGGGTGCACGCCGTGGTCGAGGTCCTTCAGCCAGGCGTCGAACTCCGCGTCGCCGGCGCCGCCCTCGGGCCCGCCCGTGTGCATGTAGGGCCCGCGGAAGGAGTCGAAGTCGTCCGGGCCGCGGTACATGTGCGGCTTGCCGACGAAATGCGTGCTGTAGCCCGCCTTGCGGACGACGTCGAGCAGGTCCTCGGCGAACGTCGCGGCGTTCGGGGTGCTGTTCTGCCGCACCCGGTGCGCCGTGGGGAAGCGGCCGGTCAGCAGGCTCGTGCGCGCCGGCACGCAGGCCGGGTAGCTGGTGTAGGCGCCGGGGAAGGCCGTGCCCCTCGCCGCGAGCGAGTCGACGAACGGCATCGTGTCCAGCCCGAGGCCGCCCGCCGCGGTGAAGTCGGCGCGCTGCTGGTCGGTCATGATCAGCAGGATGTGGGGCGCGACGGGGCGTGCCGGATCTGAGGACAAGGCGTCTCCGCACAGGTGGGGACCGGGTGGTCACGCGGAGTTCTAGCAGCGATTTACAGCGCTGTAAACCCCCGGCGTGAGGACTGAGCGGCGCGTTCGCTCGCACCTGTCGAACGACGGCTGAGCACACGTCGGCATCGTGATGTGCCCTTGCCCGGGCGTGGGGCCGCGAGTGGGCAGGCCTCGCGCGCTGTCGTGGACTTACCTCGGGAGCACGCGTGGGCATGTGGCGCGTTGCGCGCGCCGGTACGGACGGGGCCGGGTGGGAGAACTACCGATCCGGTGGGCGCTCTGCCCGTTTCATGATCAGATAGACCCCATGAGTCTCAGACCAAGATCCAACCCCGAAGGTGTCGACATGATCATGGACGCGCCGGCGCGGCCGGGCGTGATCGCTGCGAGACCACGCTGAACGTCCTCGTCAGGGCAGTTTCCCGCATCTCGGATCGATCACCAGGCGCCGACCCGCGCGAGCCCCGGCCCTAGCGTCCGAGAGTGCCGTTCGCTCCGCACACCGCAGGATCAGACGGTGATCCCGTACTGCCGGATCTTGCGGTAGAGGGTGGAGCGCGCCAGGCCGAGCGCGGCGGCCGCGGCCATCCGGTTGCCGCCGGCCTCGTGCAGCGCCCCCACGATCGCGTCGAGCTCGGCCTGGTCGACGGGGCGCAGCGGGCCGCGTGCCGTGCTCTGGCAGAACGCGGGCAGGTCGGCCACGTCGATGCGGCCCACCGGACGCCGGCGCAGGGCGGCCGCGAGCGCGTCCCGGAGCTGGGACACGTTGCCCGGCCAGTCGTAGCGGCCCAGCAGCCGTTGCGCCTCCCGGGAGAGCCGAACCTCGCGATGCGGGGCCAGCTCGGCGAGCAGGGCGTCGACCAGGTCGGGCAGGTCGTGGGAGCGGTTGCGCAACGGCGGCACCGTCGCCGACGTCCGGAACAGGGCGAGCAGCGCGGCGGGCGCGGACTCCGCGGCGGTGGCGGCGATGAGCGGTGGCCCGTCGGCATCGCCGGCGAGCGCGTCGAGGAGCGCCTCCACCGCCGCGCCCGGCAGGCGGTCGACGTCGCGGAGGACGGGCAGCACCGGCGGCGACCCCGGCCGCAGGATCCGGCGGGCCACGTCCGTGGGCGCGGCCTCGACCTGCCCGGGCTCGATCGCGACCACCCGGCCGGTCTCGTACAGCTCCGAGAGGAGCGTGAACCGCCCGGTCCCGGGTTCACCCAGGACGAGGACCGCGACGCCCGCCTGCAGGGCCCGCGTCACGGTCGCCGCGGCGGCTCGCCACGCGGGGCTGCTGCTCCGCGCCACCTGCACGGGCTCGGCGCGGACCCGGCGACCGGCCGGCCGGGCGGGGACGCGGGCTGCCTCGTCGTGCACCGAGACCACCCCGACCATCCCGGCGACGGCGCCACCGGCCAGCACGGTCGATCCCCGCAACCGCACCCGGGTGCCGGACGGCAGGTCGAGCCAGTCGTCCACGGCGGGGTGGCGGACCATGACGAACCGGACGTGGTCCTGCAAGGTCGACAGGTCGCCCGGGACGAGCAGCGTCTGCATCGGCGAGTTCGCCATCACGGTCCGCTGCCCGACGGCCAGCACGGCCTGCCGGGTGCGCGCGTCGACGCGGGAGTAGACGTCGAACAGCGCCTGCTGCTGCTGGTTGCGGTCGGCCAGCAGGTTGTTCTCGATGCTCGCGGCCGCGGAGCGGACGAGCGAGTGCATGACCGGCGACGAGTTCTCGCTCAGGCAGCTGATGTCCAGCACGCCGTCGATCCGGCCCGTGAAGGGATCCCGCACCGGGGCCCCGGCGCAGGCGTAGGGCTGCAGGCTCTCGACGAAGTGCTCGGCGCCGACGATGTGCACCGAGTCGCCGAACTCCAGTACCGTGCCGACGCCGTTGGTGCCGACCGCCCCTTCCGCGTAGCCGAATCCCTGCGCGAAGTACATGCGGTCGGCGATGCGGCCGATCCACGGGCTGGTGTCCGCCCGGACGAGGAGCCGGGCCCGGTTGTCGGTGAGCGCCACGCACACCGGGATGTCCGCGAGCTGCTCGGCAAGCTGCTCGACCACCGGCCGCGCGCAGCGGACGAGGCGCGAGCCGAGGTCGAGATCGGCGTGGTACTCGGTGGTGACGACGCTCGGGTGGACGCCGCCGGCGGCGCTGCGTCGCCAGGACGCGGCCACGTGGCCGGGCACTCCGCGCAGCTCCGCCTCGGCGCACTCCAGCAGCTCGGCGCGGGCGGAGGTGAGCAGGAGCCGGCGATCCGCGAGGTCTCCCATGCGCCCGCACCTCCTCGTGCCCACCCCATCGTGCGCCCCCGGTCAAGTGCGGGCACTGTCCGATTTTGGGACGGCCCCGTCGTCCGGAGATCTCATACCGTGATCTTGACCACGCCTGATCCTCCCTCGAAGGTCGAGCCATGACGACAGCACCAGAGACAGCTCCCGAGCACGACATCCAGGACGCCGGTCACGTCGACGTCCTCGTCGTCGGCGCCGGGGTCTCCGGGATCGGCGCCGCGCACCGCCTGCGGGACGCGTTCCCCGAGCGGACGTTCACCATCCTGGAGGCCCAGGACGACCGCGGCGGCACCTGGTGGACGCACCGGTATCCGGGCGTGCGCTCGGACAGCGACCTGTTCACCTACGGGTACCGGTTCAAGCCGTGGCGCGGCCCGTCCATCGCGGCGGGGGAGGAGATCCTCGAGTACCTCGACGAGGTCATCGACGAGCACGACCTGCGGCCGCACATCCGCTACCGGCACCGGGTCGCCACCGCGAGCTGGTCCACGGAGGACCACCGGTGGACCGTGGACGTCGCCAGGGAGGACACCGGGGAGCGCCTGCGCTTCACCACCGACTTCCTGTGGATGTGCCAGGGCTACTACAACCACACGAAGCCCTACCAGCCCCGGTGGGAGGGCATGGACCGCTTCCAGGGCGAGATCGTGCACCCGCAGAGCTGGCCCGACGACCTCGACCACACCGGGAAGCGGGTCGTCGTCATCGGCTCGGGGGCCACCGCGGCGACGCTGATCCCCGCGATGGCGCAGGACGCCGCGCACGTGACGATGCTGCAGCGCTCGCCGTCCTACTGGCTCGCCTCGCCGATCACCCATGAGCTCGCCGCGACGCTGCGCCAGCTGGACATCCCGGAGGAGTGGACGCACGAGATCATGCGCCGCCAGTACATGACGCAGTTCAACTGGCTGGCCCGGACATCGCTGGAGGCGCCCGACGAGGTGCACGCGTACCTGATGGACGCCATCCGCCCGCACCTGCCCGAGGGCTTCGACGTCGAGAAGCACCTCACCCCGACCTACCGCCCGTGGCAGCAGCGCATCGCGATCGTCCCGGAGGGCGACATGTTCGCGGCCATCCGGGAGGGGAGGGCCTCGATCGTCACCGACACGATCGACGAGTTCACCGAGAAGGGCATCCGCGTCGGCTCGGGCGAGGAGATCGAGGCCGACATCGTGGTCACCGCCACCGGCTTCAACCTGTCAGCGTTCGGGGACGTCGCGTTCGCCGTCGACGGCGAGCCGGTCGACTTCACGCAACGGATCACCTGGCGCGGCATCATGATCAGCGGTGTGCCGAACATGGCCTACACGTTCGGCTACTTCCGGCACAGCTGGACGCTGCGCGTGGACCTGGTCGGCGACCTGGTGGGCCGGCTGTTCGGGCTCATGCGCGACAAGGGCGCCACCACGGTCGTCCCGACCATCCGGCCGGAGGACGCCGACATGGCGCTGCGGCCGTGGTCGGACCCGGAGAACTTCAACGCCGGCTACGTCATGCGCTCGCAGCACGTGCTGTTCAAGCAGGGCGACCGCGAGCCGTGGACGCACATGCTGGAGCACGAGGAGGAGCAGGAGATCCTGCCGAAGGCCGATCTCGACGACGGGTCGCTCGCCTACCACTGAGGAGCTCGCCATGCCCCGCAAGGCCGTCCGTACCGGCGTCACGCTGAACTACGAGGTGAGCGGCGAGGGAGAGCCGCTCCTGCTGATCATGGGAACCTCCGGCGCGATCCCGCTGTGGGCCGAGCTGCGGCCCCGGCTCGCCGAGCGCTACCGGGTGATCGCGTTCGACAACCGGGGGCTCGGCGGCAGCGAGCGCGGCGCGGGTCCGATCACCGCCGCCTCCATGGCCGAGGACGCCTCCGCGCTGCTCGAGGCCCTCGACGTACCGAGCGCCCACGCCATGGGCTGGTCGCTCGGGTCGGCGGTGGTGCAGGAGCTCGCGCTGGCGCACCCGCAGCAGGTCGCCTCGGCGGTGCTGCTCGCCACCTGGGGGCGGTGCGACGGCTTCCAGCGCGCGGTGCTGTCCGCGTTCCGGCTGCCCTACGTCGTCGGGGACATGGAGGCGGCGCTCGCCGTGTCCGGGCTGGCGTTCTCACCCGAGATCCTGGACCGTCCGGACTTCGCGCAGCTGATGGAACCGATGCTCCCCGCCTTCCCGCAGAACGAGGAGCAGATGGCGGTCACCGTGGAGCAGTGGGACGCCGACCTCGCCCTGGACACGATCGACCGCGTCGGCGGGATCGAGGCACCGACCCTGGTCGTCGTCGGCGAACAGGACCTGCTGACCCCGCCCCGGCAGGCGAAGGCGGTGGCCGACGCCATCCCGAAGGCCCGCTTCGAGCTGGTGACCGGGCCGGGGTCCAGCCACGGCGTGCACATCGAGCGCCCCGACGACGTGGTGCGCATCGTCACCGGCTTCCTCGACGAGCACCCGATGCGGCCCTGACCCCGGCGATCATGAGGTGGTGTGCGGCGCCACCGGAGACGGATGTGGCGGCCATGATCACGGCTCTGGTGCGGGGGCGGCCGCATACGGCCGTGGATGCACCGATCGGCTGATCAAGCCCGGGGTGCGGCGCGACGACGGCAGCCGATTCCCCGGCAGGGCGCTGCAATCGGCGTCTTTCTCTCGGCGCGACTCGGGCCGATCAAACCCGGGTCGTCAGGACCCGGGCCCGTCCGGCCGCCCGCCCGTCGACTCCCGGACCACGAGCCAGTGCTCGACCACGATGCGGCCGGCGGGGCGGGCACCGGTCCCGTCGATCCGCTCGACCAGGACGTCGAGCGCGGTCCGGGCGATCCGGCGCCGGTCGAGGTGCACGGAGGTGAGTGTCGGGTTGGCGTAGGCGGCCTCGGTGACGTCGTCGAAGCCGACGACGGCGATGTCGTCCGGTACGCGCACGCCGCGCATCCGCAGGGCGTGCATGACGCCGAACGCGAGCATGTCGCTGAAGCAGAACACGGCGTCCGGCGGCCGGGCCGCGGCGAGCAGCCGCTCGGCTGCCTCCGCACCGTTGTGGCGCAGCAGCCGCCGGGTGGGGACGGCCAGGCCCTCCTCGCGGATCCCGGCGTCCGCCAGGGCCGTCCGGTAGCCGTGCAACCGCAGCGATCCCGTGCTCGTCGTGTCGCCGAACGGCCCGCCGACGGCCGCGATCCGGCGCCGGCCCAGCCCGAGGAGGTGCTCGGTGGCCTCGCGGGCGGCGGCGACGTTGTCGATCGCGACGTGGTCGACGGAGGCGGGGAGGTCCCGTTCGCCCAGCAGGACCATCGGGACGTTGCGGGCGGCGGCCGCGATGCTCGCGGGATCCATCGCGAGCGGGCTCAGCACGATCCCGTCGATGAGGTGGTGGCGCAGCCCGCGCGCGATGAGTGCCTCGCGGTCCTCGTCGCCGTCGGTCTCGTCGATGAGGATCGTGAGGCCGCGTTCCTCGGCGGCTTCGGTGAGGTGGCTGGCCAGCTCGGCGAAGTACGGGGCGGAGAGGTTGGGCACGGCGAGGGCGATCACGCCGGTGCGGCCCGTGCGCAGCGTGCGCGCCGCCGGGTTGGGCACGTAACCGAGCAGGGCGATCGCCCGCTCGACCTTGTCCCGCAGTTCGGGTGAGACGTGCTCGTAGCCGTTGAGGACGTTCGACACCGACTTCTGCGAGACCCCCGCGACGCGGGCGACGTCGACCATCCGGGGCCGTGCGCCCCCCTCCCGGCCGTTCTGCACCCGCTCACCGTACCGGATCTCTTACTTCGTAGTACAAGTTCTGACTGCTGCCCTTTACATCGGCATCTACTTCGTAGTAAACCTGCGCCGCACGATCGCCGACGTGACGAGGCAGGTGTCCGTGGAGAGTCCAGGAAGACCGCTGACCCGGCGCGCGCTCCTGCGCTCGGCGGGCCTCCTCGCCGGGACGGCAGCGCTCGCCGGGTGCGGCGCCGCACCGTCGTCGGCCGGCGGGGCAGGCGGCGCGGCGTCCGGTACGCCGGGCGCGCTGCGCTGGTGGGATCACTTCGCGCCGCTCGAGAAGCTCCAGCGCTCCACGTTCGGCCGGTTCGAGAAGGGCGGCGGGCCGCCCGTGGAGTACACGGTCTACAACCCCAACGAGCAGAAACAGGCCCTGCAGCTCGCGTTCGGCAGCCGGCAGCTGCCCGATGTCTTCTCGCTCGCCGGGCTCAGCGTCCCGCCGTCGCTGCTGCATTCGCAGGGCTGGTTCTCCCCGCTCACGACGGCCGACGCGATCCGCGCCGGGTTGCCCGAAGGCATCGTGACGGAGGGGATGCACAGCTTCGACGGCGCGCTGTACTCGTTCCCGATCTTCACCCCGCGCCAGTACGAGACGCTCGTGTGGTTCAACCGGGAGCAGGTCGTGCAGGCGGGGCTGGACCCGGAGTCGCCACCCGCCTCGTGGGACGACCTGCGCGCGGCCGCCCGCGCCGTGCAGCGCAGCGGTGTGGCGTCGGGGGTCGTGCTGCCGCTCCAGTTCCCCGACCGGCTGTCCGCGTTCGTCCTCGAGCTCGCCCAGACCGCGGGCTTCCCGGGCACCCGGGGCGAGGGCCTGAACGGCCTCGACCTCACCACCGGGGAGTACCGCTTCCACGACGACGCGTTCGTCGCGGCGATCGAGCTCCTGGTGTCCTTCGGCCGCGACGGCACGATGTTCCTGGCCAGCACGGCCCTGGACGCGCGGTCGGCGCGCGTGCGCTGGGCCGCCGAGGGCGGGGCCTTCTTCCTCGACGGCCCCTACAACGCCGGTGTCCTCGCCGGGAAGTTCCCGAAGGTCCTCGAGAGGGTCGGGGTGGGCCCGATCCCCACCCCCGACGGGCGACCACCAGTGCTGACCCGGCCGCCCAACGACGGCACGTTCTGGGTGTCCGGCCAGTCCGGCGCGGTCGAGGCGGCCTCGGCCCTGCTCGAGCTGTTCGTGAGCAGCGACTACCAGCGCGGCCTGGCCGCCGCGATGGACCAGCCCCCACTCGACCTCGGCGTCGTCGCCGGATCCGACGCGCACCCCACGTACAAGCGCTGCATCGAGATGTTCGGCGAGCACGTCTTCCTCGGCCCGGCCGTCACCGCGCGCAACCCGCGGGTGGCCGAGGTACTCGCCGCGATGAAGCCGGTGGAACCGGGGCTCGGGGAGATCGTCCAGGGCATCGCGAGCGGGCAGATCACCGACGTCCGCGGCCGGCTGCGGCGGCTGTCGGACGACACGGCGGCCGCCCGCGACGCCGCCGTCGCCGAGGTCGGCGGGGGCGTCAGCGTGGCCGACTGGGCCTTCCCGGCCTGGCGACGCGGAGAGGACTACGCCGCATGACGACCGTTACCATCGCGCACACCGGCCGCCGGCTGTGGCAGGCCCGCTGGCCCTACCTCTTCCTGGTCCCGACGGCCGTGCTCTACGGCCTCTTCACGCTGTGGCCGATCGTCGCGAGCTGGTGGTACTCGTTCCTGTCCTGGAACGGCTTCGACGGCGACAAGACGTTCGTCGGCCTGCAGAACTACCGCGAGGTGCTCGCGGACCCGCTGTTCTGGAACTCGTTCGGGATCACGATGCTGTTCATGGTCGTCACGGTCCCGCTGCGGGTGGCGCTCGGCCTGGCGATCGCGCTGCTGCTCAACCACCCGCGGTTGCCGTTCCAGCGGCTGTTCCGCACCGCGTTCTTCCTGCCGGTGGTGACGACGACGGCCATCGTCGGCGTGGTCATGCAGTTCGTCTTCGACCCGTCCGACGGCCCGGTGGCCGAGGTGCTGCAGGGCGCGGGCGCGCCGGGGGTGGACTTCCTCGGCTCGCCGCACGCCGCGATCTGGACCGTGATGGCCGTGCACACCTGGAAGTGGGTGGGGGTGACGATGATCTACTGGCTCGCCGCGCTGCAGACGGTGCCGCGCGACGTGCTCGAGGCCGCGCAGGTGGACGGCGCGTCGGGTTGGCAGTCGTTCCGGCACGTGACGGTGCCGATGCTGATCCCGTTCTTCGTCATCATCACGCTGCTGACGATCGAGCAGAACCTGCAGATCTTCGACCTGGTGATGACGATGACGGGCGGCGGCCCGTACTACGCCACCGAGGTCATCGAGCTCTACATCTACCGCTGGGCGTTCGCCGCCACCGTCCCCGAGCTCGGGTTCGCCTCCGCCGCCGCGGTGGTGCTCGGCCTGGTCCTGCTCGTGGTGGGGATCGCGCAGCTGCTCGGGGTGCGGGCGGCGCGCCGGATGGCCGGAGGGGACGCATGATCGCGACGGATGCCCGACCGCGCGCGGCGCGGCGGGAACGGGCGCGGCCGGTGCGCGGCCGCACCCGGCGCAGCCCGCTGCTGTGGCTGGTCACGTTGCTGCTGCTCAGCTTCGCGGCGGTGTGGATCTACCCCTTCGTGTGGGTGCTCTCGGCGTCGGTGAAGGGTCAGCTGGAGGTCTTCTCCGCGGGCCTGCAGCTGCTGCCCGAGGCCTTCGAGTGGGAGAACTACGCCCGGGCGTGGGTCGACGCCGACTTCGGCACGTACATGCTCAACACGATCCTGGTCACCCTGTTCACCGTGGCGATCGTCGTGGTGCGGTGCGCGATGGCGGGCTACGTGCTGGCGCGCTACTCGTTCCTGGGCCGCAAGTTCGTGGTCGCGGTGCTGGTCGGCACGCTGTTCGTGCCCGCCGGGTACACGATCATCCCGGTCGTCGAGATCACGCAGCGGCTCGGCCTGCTCAACTCCCTGACCGGCATGGTCCTCGCACTGGCCGGGGGCGGGCACGTCGCGGCGGTGCTGCTCTACATGGGCTACTTCCGCGGCATCCCGCGCGAGCTGGAGGAGGCCGCCGTGATCGACGGCGCCGGCTTCGGCACGGTGTTCTTCCGCGTGATGCTGCCGCTGGCCGGTCCCGTCACGGCCACCGTCGTCGTCCTGACGTTCCTCGCCACCTGGAACGCGTTCCTGCTCCCGCTGGTGTTCACGTTCAGCCGCCCCGACCTGCGGACCCTCGCCGTCGGGATGCAGGCGTTCGTCGGGGAGAACTCGGTGGACTGGCCCGGCATGGCCGCCGCCGCGATCCTCTCCCTCGTCCCCATCGTCGCCCTGTTCCTGTTCCTGCAGCGCTACTTCTTCGAAGGGATCGCCGGAGCCGTGAAGTCGTGAGTGGCCCGAATGTCCTCCTGATCTGCACCGACCAGCAGCGGTTCGACGCGCTCGGCGCCTCCGGCAACCCGCACATCGCCACGCCGAACCTGGACCGGCTCGCCGCGGAGGGCGTGCTGTTCGAGAACTGCTACGTGCAGAACCCGGTCTGCGCGCCGTCCCGGGCCTCCCTGATGACCGGGCGGTACGTCTCCACACACGGCCTGCACGCCAACGGCGTGGACATCGCGCCCGACGCGGAGATGTTCACGAAGCTGCTCGCCGACGACGGCTACGACTGCGGGCTCGTCGGCAAGTTCCACCTCGGCGCCTGCTTCGCCGGACGGTCCGAGCCCCGGCTCGACGACGGTTTCCGGGTGTTCCGGTGGGCGCACGACCCGTACCCGGGGTCCTCGGAGAACGCCTACCACCGGTGGCTGCGCGCCGCGCACCCCGACCTGTTCGCCCGGGCCCGTGCCGGCGAGGTCGGCTGGGACACCCTGCCCACCGAGGCGCACTACAGCCATTGGATCGCCGACGAGACGATCGACTTCCTGACGTCGGGCCGGCCGGACGGCACGCCGTTCTTCTTCGTCGCGAACTTCTTCGACCCGCACCACGGGTTCGGCGCGCCGCCGGAGTACCGGGAGCGCTACGACGCGGCCACGCTGCCGCCGCCGGTGACCGCGGACGGCGAGCTGGCGGCCAAGCCGCCGGTGTTCACCGAGGCGTCGAAGGACTCCTACGCCGGCCACGCGCGCGGGTTCGCCGACTACACCGCCGCCGAGCTCGCCGAGGTCCGCGCGCAGTACTACGCGATGGTGACGCTCGTCGACGCCGAGGTCGGCCGGATCCTCGATGCCCTCGACGCCGAGGGCCTCGCCGAGGACACCGTGGTGGTGTTCACCAGCGACCACGGCGAGATGCTCGGCGACCACCAGCTCATGCTGAAGGGCCCGTTCCACTACGACTGCGCGGTCCGCGTGCCGCTGATCGTGCGGTGGCCCGGCCGGTTCGCCCCCGCCCGGCGCGCCGAGCTCGTGCAGTGGGTCGACCTGGCGCCGACCTTCCTCGACCTCGCCGGGGTCGGGCCGTCGCCCCGGCACCAGGGCGCGAGCCTGCGCGGGCTGCTCACCGGCGAGGACACCGCGTGGCGCGACTGGGCCCTGTGCCAGTACCGCAACAGCGGGCACGCCTACGACCCGCCGGTCCACGCGACGATGCTGCGCCACGACCGCTGGAAGCTGGTCGTCCACCACGGTGGCCCGGCGAGCGGGCGGGAGCGCACCGGCGAGCTCTACGACATGGCCGCCGACCCCGACGAGCTCGTGAACCGGTGGGCGGACCCCGCGCACCGCGAGGTCCGGGTGGAGCTGCAGGAACTGCTGATCGACGTCCTCGTGGGCATCGAGGACCGCAGCCGGCCCCGGCTGTCGCACTGGTGAACGGAGAGAACGTGCACGAGCAGTACCCGCGCCCCCAGCTGGTCCGCCCGCAGTGGCAGGACCTGTGCGGAGAGTGGGGGTTCGCCTTCGACGACGCCGACGCCGGGCGCGGCGCGGGCTGGGCGGGCGCGCCGGACCCGTTCGACCGGACGATCACCGTGCCCTACCCGTACGAGTCGGAGCTGTCCGGGATCGGGGACCCGAGCCCGCGGCCGGTCGTCTGGTACCGGCGGGAGGTCGAGCTCGCCGGGCCCGGCCCGGGCCGGCGGGTGCTGCTGCACTTCGGGGCCGTCGACCACGCGGCGCAGGTCTGGGTCAACGGGGTGCACGTCGGCGGCCACGAGGGCGGGCACACCCCGTTCTCCTTCGACGTCACCGACGCGCTGGTGCCCGGGCCCGTCCAGCTGGTCGTCGTCCGCGCCGAGGACCACGCCGACGACGTCACCCAGCCCCGCGGCAAGCAGGACTGGCTCGACGAGCCGCACGGCATCTTCTACAAGCGCACCACCGGGATCTGGCAGCCGGTGTGGGCGGAGACCGTCCCGGACGTGCACGTCGACGAGCTGCACTGGACGCCGGACGTCGCCGGGGCCACCGTCACCTGCGAGGTGGCGCTGTCCCGCCGCCCGGCCCGGCCCGTGCGGCTGCGGGTCCGCCTCTGCCTGGGCGAGGAGGAGCTCGCCGAGCACACGGTGCGGGTCCACGACACGCACTCCCGCTTCGACGTGGGCATCCCGGCGGCGCGCCACGACATGCACCACGGCCGGCTGCTGTGGTCCCCGGAGCGGCCGACGCTGATCTCGGCGGACGTCGAGGTGCTGGACGAGGGCGGGGCGGTCTTCGACCGCGTCGGCTCCTACTTCGGTTTGCGCAGCACCGGTGTCCGCGACGGCCGGTTCCTGCTCAACGGGCAGCCGCTGTTCCTGCGCCTCGCCCTGGAACAGGGCTACTGGCCGCAGTCGCACCTCGCCGCCCCGGGCCCGGACGCCCTGCGCCGGGAGGCCGAGCTGATCAAGGAGCTGGGCTTCAACGGCATCCGGATCCACCAGAAGGTCGAGGACCCGCGGTTCCTCGCCTGGTGCGATCGCATCGGGCTGCTCGTGTGGGACGAGATGCCGAGCGCGTTCGAGTTCGCGCCGCGCGCCGTGGAGCGGGTCGTGCGGGAGTGGATGGAGGTGGTGCGCCGCGACCGCAGCCACCCCTGCGTCGTCACCTGGGTACCGATGAACGAGAGCTGGGGCGTCTGGCACCTGGCCGAGGTGGCCGAGCAGCGCCACCACGCCACCGCGCTCTACCACCTCACCAAGGCCCTCGACGGCTCCCGCCCGGTGATCTCCAACGACGGCTGGGAGCACACCGAGAGCGACATCTGGGGCGTGCACGACTACGCCCCGCACGGTGAGTCGCTGCGCGAGCGCTACGACGGGCCCGCGGCGGTCGACCGGGTGCTGGGTGACCGCCGTCCCGGGCGGAAGAAGGTGGTGCTCGCCGACCCCGTCGACCGCGGTGGGAAGCCCGTGGTGCTCACCGAGTTCGGCGGGCTGAGCTACGCCCCGGCCGCCGGTGAGAAGTGGTTCGGCTACGGCACCGTCGGGTCGGCGGAGGAGCTGGCCGGCCGCCTGCGTGAGCTCGTCGACGCCGTGCTCGACAACCCCGAGCTGGCCGGCTTCTGCTACACCCAGCTGACCGACACCGAGCAGGAGCGCAACGGGCTGCTCACCGAGGACCGCGAGCCGAAGCTTCCGGTCTCCGTCGTCCGGGAGATCCTCACCCGCCCGTCGCGGGCCGTGCCGCCGGAGGAGGTCGACGCGAACCGCCGTCGCGCCGTCGGGGGCTGAGCCGGAGCCGCGGCAGGCGGGGCGGCGGTCGTGTAGCCTCCCCGACCAATTGTCACCCGTTCGCCGCACATGCTTCACCCGAAAGGGCTCTTCGTTGCCGCCTCAGCCTCCACCTGGCCGTCCGGACGGACGGCCCCACTTTCCGCAGCCGGGGCCGCCGCGCCGGCAACCACCCCCGCCGGCCGGCCCCGCGCCCCCGCCGCCCCACGGGTGGCACCCTCCGCCTCCGCCCGGCCCGCCGGCCGCGCCGCAGCCGCCGGCCCCGCCGACTAGGGACACCGGCCGCGCCCGGAAAAGGGGCGTCGTGGTGCTCTCGATCCTCAGCGCCCTCCTCCTGCTCGGAGGCGGCGTGCTCGCCGCGGCCCTGTTCGCCGACGCCCAGGGGCAGGAGGTCAACGAGGCGTTCCTGCCCGAGGCGTGGCACGACATGCCGGCCGACAAGTTCTTCCCCGAGCGTCTCGGCGTCGTGCGCGACGTGCCGTCGTGGACTCGGCAGGGCATCGACGGGGCGACCGAATGTGCTCGCCCCGCGCTGGAACCGCAGCTCATCGAGGCGATCGAGGCGTCCGGGTGCAAGGCGGTGCTGCGGGCGACCTACGTCGACCCGACCGCGACGCTGGTGGCGACCATCGCCGTCGTCGTGCTCGGATCCGGGTCCGACGCGATCGATGTGTACGGCGCGTTCGACCCGGGCGCGGAGTATCCGGGTCAGCTGGTGAAGCCCTACCCGGTCCCGGGCACCCCGGCCGAGCGCTGGTCCGACGACGGGCGCGGCGGCATGGCGATCGGGCCGATCGAGTCGTTGAGCGTCGACTACCAGCCTTACCTGGCGGTCGTGGCCGCGGGCTACGCGGACGGCCGGCCCGTGGAGGAGCTGCCCGAGCAGTGGGACGACCTGTCGCCGGGCACCGACAACGAACGCAGCCTCGACACGATCGCCGACCGCGCCATGCAGTCCTACGCCAACGACCTGTTCGTGACGATCAAGGAGCTGTCGCAGTGACCCCGCGGACCACCACGAGGAGCCGGCGCGCCGCATTGGCGGTGCTGGCGGTCGCCGCTCTGACGCTGGGCAGCCCGGCCACGGCATGGGCGCAGGAGCCCGGGTGGGAGCTGGAGGCGATGTCGGTGCCTGCGGCGTGGTCGGCGTCCAGGGGGGCGGGCATCACCGTCGCCGTGGTCGACACCGGTATCCAGGTGGACCACGAGGCGCTGGCCGGACGCGCCGAGGAGGGCCCCGACCAGCTGGGAGGAGCCGATCCCGGCGCGCCGGGCTACGGCACGCACGGCACCGCAATGGCCTCGCAGGTGCTGGACGTGGCACCCGAGGCGCGGGTGCTGGGCCTGCGGGTGATCACGGACGAGGCCGAGGACGCGGCCGGGACGGAAGCGGGCAACCCGGTGGCGGCGGGCATCCTCGCCGCGGTGGACGCGGGGGTGGGCGTGATCTCGCTGTCCCTCGGCACCCGGGAGTTCCAGCTGATCAAGTACTCGGACGGCGTGGCTGCCGCCATCAACGACGCCGCGGCGAAGGGCATCGTGGTGGTGGCCGGAGCCGGCAACGAGGCCGAGACGACCAACGAGGTCTCCTACCCCGCCAACAACGCGGGCGTGATCGCGGTCGGTGCCTCGGACCGCTCCGGGAGGCACGCGTCGTTCTCGAACGTGCACAGCTACGTCGACGTGCTCGCGCCGGGCGAGGGGGTGAGCGCGGCCGACGTCACGACGGGCGGCCGGTCGGCGGTCGACGGGACGTCGTCATCGACGGCCTATGTGGCGGGGATCGCCGCGCTGCTCAAGTCGGCGCGCCCCGAGCTGGCGGGCAGGCAGGTCGAGCAGGTCCTGCGGGAGACGGCCTCGCGCCATGGGCGGGGGCACGACCCGTCGACGGGATACGGCGCCGTCGACGCGGCGGCCGCGCTCGAGGCGGCCGGGGAGCTGGCCCCCCAGCCGGCGCTGCTGCCCGCCGCGCCGCACACCGGACCCGGCCACCTGGGGCCGGGCGACGACGGCATCCCGCCAGGGGTCGCCCAGCCCGTCGATACCGAGGGCCTGGTGGTCGCCGGGATCGCCGCGGGCCTCGGCGTCGTCGTGGCCTGCGTCGCCGTGCTCCTGTTCCGCCGTGGTCGGCGGCCGGTAGGAAATTGACATGTAGCTAAGCGAATGATTCACTCGAAGAGGATCGCGACCGTATCGCTGCCGCTACGTCCGCCTCATGGAAGGACCTCCATGAAGTCGATCTTCTTCCACCTCATGCCCTATCGGGATCTCCCGGAAGACTTCGAGAAGAAATACGAAAGTATTTGGGTCACCCCACCGAACTCGGTTCTGTGTGATCCGCAGAAAGTGGCGCAGTACTACCAGTGGAACCTCGACGAGCTGGAGCTGGCCGACCGGCTCGGGTTCGACGGCATCGGGGTCAACGAGCACCACCAGAACGGCTACGGCTTCATGGCCTCGCCCAACCTGATGGCCGCCTCGCTCGCCCGGCGAACCCCGAACAACAGCGCGCTGATGGTGCTGGGCAACACCCTCGCCCTGTACGCGCCGGCCACCCGGGTGGCCGAGGAGTTCGCCATGCTGGACGTCCTGTCGAACGGGCGGCTCGCCGCCGGTTTCCCGGTCGGCACCTCGATGGACGTCAACTTCTGCTACGGCGTGCCGCCGACGCAGACCCGGCCCCGGTTCCGCGAGGCCGAGGAGCTGATCATCCAGGCCTGGACCCGCCCGGGCCCCTTCAGCTTCAACGGGGAGTACAACCAGCTGCGTTACGTCAACCCGTGGCCGCAGCCGCTGCAGAAGCCGCACCCGCCGGTGTGGCTCGCGGGCGGCGGCTCGGTGGAGACCTGGGAGCTGGCCGGCAACCGCGACTACACTTACAGCTACCTGTCCTTCTTCGGCGCCAAGTTCGGCAAGAAGCTCATGGACGGCTTCTGGGAGAAGATGGACGAGATGGGCGTCGAGCGCAATCCGTTCCGCGCCGGGTTCGCGCAGCTGATCTGCGTTTCGGAGACCGACGAGCGCGCCGAGCAGGAATACCTCGAGCACTGCGCCTACTTCTTCAAGAAGTGCCTGCACATTCCGGGATACTTCTTCGAGGCGCCCGGTTACCGCACCCGCAAGAGCACCGAGTTCGCGATCAAGACCAACCAGCCGGGAGCCGTCGCGGCGGCCGCGGCCCTGGAGAAGAACTGGAAGACGCTCACCGAGGAGGGTTTCATCGTCGCCGGCAGCCCGGCCACGGTGGCCGATCGGCTCATCGAGCTCGCCAAGACGCTGCGGGTGGGCAACCTGCACGCGCTGCTGCAGGTCGGTTCGATGCCGCACGAGCTGACGAAGAAGAACATCACGCTGTTCGCCGAGGAGGTCATCCCCCGGATCCGCCACATCTGGGACGACGAGGGCTGGACCCACAACTGGTGGCCCACGGGCGCCGCCGTCCGTGCCGTGACCGGGTCGCCCGCCGGGGCGCAGGCCGGGCAGGGGGAGCGATGACCATCACCGCGCCCGCAGGGGTCGAGGAGCGCACCGTCGACGTCGGCCCGATCCGGGCCCGCGTCCTCGTCGCCGGCACCGGCGACCCGGTGCTCTACCTGCACGGGGCCGGCGGCCTCGTCTGGGACCCGCTGCTCGAGTCGCTCGCCGCCGGGCACACCGTCCACGCCGTCGAGCACCCCGGCGCCGGGTCGTCCGACGACCTCTCGCACCTGCCCGGCATCTGGGAGCTCGTGCTGTTCTACGACGAGCTGCTGGACGTGCTGGGCCTGGACTCCGTGCAGGTCGTCGGCCATTCCTTCGGCGGCATGGTGGCGGCCGAGCTGGCCGCCAACAACCCGCGCCGGGTGAGCGAGCTGGTGCTCATCGCGCCGATCGGGTTCTGGCGCGACGACGCCCCCGTCCCCGACATCGCCGCGGTGCCGCCCAAGGCGCTACCCGGGCTGCTGCTCGCCGACCCGGAGGGGCCGCTCGCGGACGCCGTCGTCCCACCGGCCGACGACCCGCAGTCGCGGTTCGAGGTCGCCATGCGGATGGCGAGCATCCTGCACTTCATCTGGCCCATCCCGGAGAAGGGCCTGCACCGGCGCATCCACCGGATCACCGCGCCCACCCTGATCGTCTGGGGTGCGCAGGACAAGCTCGTCAGCCCCGTCTACGCGGAGGAGTTCACCTCGCGCCTGCGCGACAGCAGGCTCGTGCTGATCGACGGGGCCGGGCACCTGCCGCCGCTCGAACAGCCCGCCGTGGTGCGCGACCACGTCCTCGGCTTCCTCGACGGCTGAGTTGTCCGGAAGCGGGACCGGCCGTAGCGAGCTGCGGAGGCTCGCGTGGGGTGATCGCCAGTTGGGGTGTGGGGGCGACAGATCTGTCGCCCCCACACCAGTTCGGGCGATCATGATCCCTCTGGTGACCCGGTCGCCGAAGCGGGCCTCGCAGCGAGCAGCGAGGTGGCCGCCTCCTCGGTTCTGCGGAGGCGGCCCGGCGTCGCGGCGGCGCCGGTACGCTCCCGGTCATGCCCGCTCCCGACGACATCGAGTCCCGGGTCGCCGCCCTGGAGGTCCGTCTCGGCCAGGTGTCGGCCGACGTCCAGGTCGCCCGGGACGACGCCGCCGCGGCGCGCCACCTGGCGGCCGCCCGGGATCGGGACCTCGCCGATCTGGCCGTCAAGGTCGACGCGAACCGCGCGGCCGTCAATGCGCTCGGCGAGCAGACGCGCGAACGGTTCGACGCGATCGACCGTCGCTTCGAGGCCGTGGACGGCCGGTTCGACGCCCTGGAGCACAAGGTGGACGACGGGTTCGCCCGGATCGACGAGGAGTTCCGCAAGGTGGACAACGGGTTCATCGAGATGCGCGGCAAGTTCGGCATGACCGCGGCGGGGCTCGAGCGGATCGCCGCGCTCCTCGAGGAGCGCGGCCGCTAGCGCACCAGCTTGCCCATCAGCGACGCGGCCCCGAGGATCCCGAGCACGGCGGCGCCGACGAGCACACCGAAGTCGGCCCAGAGGTTCGCGGGGGCCCCGACGAGCAGCCCGCGCAGGGCGTTCACCAGGTAGGTGAGCGGGTTGACCTGGCTGATCACCTGCAGCCACGTCGGCATGATCTCGATCGGGTAGAGCGCGTTCGAGGCGAAGAACAGCGGCATCGTCATGAGCTGGCCGATGCCCATGAGCCGGTCGCGGGTGAGTGCGACGCCGGCGATCGCCATGGACAGGCACGAGAAGAAGCCGGCGCTCAGCATGAGGGCGATGCCGGCCGCGATCAGCTTCAGCGGGTTGAGGGTGATGCCGACGCCGAGCAGCAGCGCCACCGGCACGAGGACGACCACCGGGGCGAGCCCGCGCAGCCCGGCCGCGAACGCCTTGGCCATCACGATCGCCGCCCGCGGGGTGGGCGTGACCATCACCTTCGTGAGGATGCCGGCGTCGCGCTCCCAGATGATCTGGATCCCGAAGAAGATCGCGACGAACAGGGCCGACTGCGCCAGGATCCCGGGCGTGAGGTACGCCAGGTAGGACAGGTCGCCGGTCGGGATCGCGCGGATCCGGCTGAAGATCTGCCCGAACACGAGCAGCCACAGCACCGGCTGCACCATGCGCGTGAAGAGCTCGGTGTTGTCGCTGCGCAGCTTCTGCAGCTCGACGATGGCGAGTGTGCCGGTGCGCGAGGCGAGCAGGCGGACCGGCTCAGCCCAGCTTGCGCGCGGTCGTGCGACTGCGACGGACATTCCTCATCCCCTCTGGGCTGTGCTCGTCGAGCCCGGCGCCCGCGTAGCGGCGGAAGACGTCCTCGAGCGTGGCATCGGGGCCGATCCCGGCGCGCAGCGCGGCGGGGGAGTCGACGGTCTGCAGCCGGCCGTGGTGCATGAGCGCCACGGTGTCGCACAGCTCGTCGGCCTCCTCCATGTAGTGCGTGGTGAGGAGGACCGTCATGCCGTGCTCGGTCCGCATCTGGCGCACCCGTTCCCACACCCCGGCGCGCGCGATGGGGTCGAGGCCGACCGTCGGCTCGTCGAGCACGAGCAGGGCGGGGCGGTTCACCAGGGCCTGTGCGAGCTCGAGGCGGCGGATCATCCCGCCGGAGTAGGTGGAGGCGCGGCGGTCGGCCACCGTGAGCAGGTCCATGGCGTCCAGGACCTCGTCGACGCGGGCCGCCCGCTCGGCGCGGGGGACGCCGAACAGCCGCGCGAACCACGTGACGTTCTGCCGCCCGGTGAGCGCGGCCTCGATCGAGAGCTGCTGCGGCACGTAGCCCAGGTGGCGGCGGACGTCGGTGGCGCGGCGCCGGACGTCGAGCCCGAAGACCCGCACGCTGCCCTCCTGCACCGGCAGCAGCGTGTTCAGCACGCGGATCGTGGTGGTCTTGCCGGCGCCGTTGGGCCCGAGCAGGCCGAACACCTCGCCGGCGTGGATCTGGAGGTCGAGGTGGTCGACGGCCACGGTCTCCCCGAAGCGGTGCACCAGGCCGGTGCACTCCACGGCCGGCACGGTCATCGCGCTCGCTCCAGGTCCCGCAGCTCCCCGGCCAGCGCCTCCAGCGCGTCGATGCCGGCGGCGAGGTCGGCGAGCTGGCGCGGCGTGAGCCGGTCGAGCGCCTCGTGCAGCACGCCGCGCCTGCGGGCCCGGGCGGAGTCGAGGGCGTCTCGCGCCCGCGGCGTGACGGTCAGCCGGCCGACCCTGCGGTCCTGCGGGTCGGTCTCGCGCACCAGCAACCCGGCCGCGACGAGCTGCGTGACGATCGTCGACACGCTGTTGGGGGCGAGCCCCAGCTCGTGGGCGATCTCGGCGACCGATCTGCCCTTGCGCTTGCCCACCATGAAGAGCACCTCGCGCTGCGACGTCGATACGTCGCGTGGCGTGTCCGGCGTGCTAGTGACGACCGGCCCGGCCAGCCTGCGCAGCAGCCGGCGCACCGCGCCGACCGCCGGCATCAACGTCTCGGAGACGGTGTCCGCGGTGGGTGCCGTCGGGGTGACCATGTCGCAAATATACCTCTGAAACAGAGTAGATCTGCTACAGATGCACTGTGATCGTGTGATAGGCAAGCACCATGACCACCGTCGCCGTCACCGGCAGCAGCGGGAAGCTCGGCCGCCACGTGGTGCGCCACCTCCAGGAGCACGGCTACCGGGTGGTGGCGCTCGACCGCGTGCCGGACCGGGAGACGGCGGCCGCCGTGTCGGTGCGCGTCGACCTCACCGACCACGGCCAGGTCCTCGAGGCCCTCACCGCCGTCGACGACCGCCACGACGGCGTCGACGCGGTCGTGCACCTCGCCGCCATCCCCGCGCCGGGCCTCACCACGAACGCGGCGACGTTCTCGAACAACGTCACCGCCACCTACAACGTGTTCGCCGCCGCCCGCAGCGCGGGTGTCCGCAACGTCGTGTGGGCGTCCAGCGAGACCGTGCTCGGGCTGCCGTTCGACGTGCCGCCGCCCTACATCCCGGTCGACGAGGAGTACCCGGTGCGCCCCGAGAGCACCTACTCGCTGGTCAAGAGCCTCGAGGAGGAGATGGCTCGGCAGTTCTGCCGGTGGGTGCCGGACCTGAAGATGATCGGCCTGCGGTTCTCCAACGTGATGGACCCGCAGGACTACGCGCGCTTCCCCGGCTTCGACGCCGACCCGGCGCTGCGCCGGTGGAACCTCTGGTCCTACATCGACGGCCGCGACGGCGCCCAGGCCGTGCGCCGCGCGCTGGAGCACGAGGCAACCGGCGTGGACGTGTTCGTGATCGCCAACGCCGACACCGTGATGTCACGGGCCAGCGCCGACCTCGCCGCCGAGGTCTACCCCGGTGTGCCGGTCACGAAGGAGCTCGGCGAGCACGAGACGATGTTGTCGATCGACAAGGCACGCCGGGTGCTGGGCTACGAGCCCCAGTTCAGCTGGCGCGCGTAGCGTCGAGCAACGCCGGGTTGAACCGCCGCCACGCCACGGCCGTGAGCACGACCATCCCGCCGAACGCGATCCAGAACGGCGCCGTGATGCCCAGGCCGCGGGCCACGAACCCGCCGCCGAGCGCGCCCAGGGCCGCGCCGCCCACCGAGAACAGGAAGTACCCGCTGTTGACGCGCCCGCGCAGCGCGTCGGGCACCACGCGCTGGCGCCAGGACACCGAGAGGACGCCCCAGAGGCTCGCGTGCACGCCGAAGACGACCATGGTGGCGACGGCGACCCACGGCGCGCGGGCGAGGGCCAGCGACAGGTGGGTGCACGTCTCGATCAGCAGCCCTGCGCGCAGCAGCAACGCGGTGCCGAACCGGCGCTGCAGCCGCGCCGCCGCGACCGTGCCGGCGATCCCGCCCACGGCGCTCGCCGCGAGCAGCAGCCCGAACCCGATCTCGCCGAGCCCCAGCCGCTCGCGCGCGTAGAGCACGAGGATCGCGAACGCGCCGACCAGCGTGACGTTCATGAAGCACAGGCAGATCGCCAGCATCCGCAGCACCGGGTGGCCCAGCAGGGCGCGCATGCCGGTGGCGATGTCGTGGCGCAGCGGACGGTGCGGTTCGTCGTGCACCGGCCGGAAGCGGCCCTGCAGTGTGGCCAGGAGCAGCGCCGCCACGAGGAACGTCGCGGCGTTGAGGCCGAACGGTAGCGCCGCGGCCGTGACGAACAGCGCGGCGCCCAACGGCGGCGCGAGCAGGTGGTTGCCGACGAGCTGGACGCCCATCAGCCGGGCGTTCGCCCGCGGCAGGTCCTCCGCGGCCACGACGGCGGGCAGCAGCGCGGTGCTCGCGTTGTCGGCGAGCGTCTCCATCGCGCCGACCAGGAACAGCGCCGCGTACACGACGGTGACCGTCGCGACGCCCGTCGCGACCGAGACCGCGAGCCCGCCGACGACAGCGCCCGCACCAGGTTGACCAGCACGATGAGCCGGCGCCGGTCGAGCCGGTCGACGTAGACGCCGGCCGGCAGCGCGAAGAGCAGCCACGGCAGCTGCTGTACGAACATCGCGCCCGCGACGAGCGCGGGGTCCGAGGTCAGCGACGCCAGCAGCAGTGGGCCGGCGGCGAGCGCCACCCCGTCGCCGACGTTCGAGACGGCGGCGGCCGCCCACAACCGCCCGAACCCCGCCCCCACCCGGTCAGGGTCGCGACAGGGTCAAGCGGTTTGGGAGATCAGCGGTGGGCGCGGCGGCGGTAGGTCACCTGGCGCGACCCGACACCCGCGAAGTACAGGGCGAGGCAGAACAGGCCGGCGGTGACGAGCAGCGTGCTCGTGATCACCTGGACGGAGATGCCGACTAGTTCGAAGACGAGGGCGAGACCGAAGAGAATTGCTGCGGCGACAGCGAGCATCGTGACTCCTTCTGCAGGTCAGTTGGCAGATCTGTTCCCGTTCCGGAACGACTCCAACCTGCGGATGGCCTCACGCCCGGCGAAGCTCCTCCGTGGCCGCCGCGAAGAGGGCGGCGTCGTGGGGGTACGGGGCGTAGAAGGTGAACCGGTCGGCGAGGCCGCCGAACCGGGCCAGGAGCGCGGCACCCAGCCGGTCCGGCTCCGCTCTCACGGCGAAGGCCGCGAGGACCTCGTCGTCGATCAGCTCGCCCATGCGCCGCCACCGCTCGGGGTCGCTGCCGCGGGAGAGCCGGTTGAGCTCGACGCCCAGCTCGCCCCACCCGTGCAGGTCGAGCACGGGCCGGTAGGAGGGCGTGCTGCCGTAGAAGGCGATCTGCTCGCGCACACCCCGTTCCGCGACCGCCATCTCCTCCTCCGTGGTTCCGGAGACGACGAACCCGGAGAACGCGATCGTGAACTCCTCCCGGGTCCGCCCGCTCGCCGCGAGGCCCTCGGCGAGCACCGGGAGGGTGTGCTCGCGCAGGTAGCGCTCGGTGGTGAACGCGTGGGGGAGCAGCCCGTCGCACACCTCGCCCGCCACGCGCGTCATCTGGTCGCCCACGGCCGCGAGGTACACCGCGGGCGGCCCGTACGGGCTCGGCGCGGGGGAGAAGAACGGCGTCATGAGCGTGTGGGAGTAGAACTCGCCGCGGAACGCGAGCCGCTCGCCGGTGTCCCAGGCGGTCCAGATGGCCTGCAGCGCCTGCACGTACTCCCGCATGCGGCGCGCCGGGTGGCTCCACGGCATCGCGAAGCGGCGCTCGATGTGCGGCTTGACCTGGCTGCCCAGCCCGAGCAGGAACCGGCCCTCCGAATGGACCTGCAGGTCGCCTGCGACGTAGGCCGTGCTCATCGGGTTGCGCGCGAACGCGACGGCGATCGCGGTGCCCACCGCCACCCGCGAGGTGTGCTCGGCCACCGGCATCAGCGGCAGGAACGGGTCGTGCGGGCCCTCGTAGCTCCACAGCCCGTCGATCCCGGCGGCCTCCTGCTCCCGTGCCTCCGCCGCCAGCTCGGCCAGCCCCGTGCCCCGCAGCATCGCGTCGACCCTCATCGGATCAGTGGATCACGATTCGCGGCGCGGTGCTGCTACTGGGGCACGGTGCACCGCGCGATCGCGGCCTCGACGTCCTGGTGCACCAGCCACTGCTGCTGCAGCCCGAGCAGCGACACCACCCGCCAGGCCGCGCCGGGACGGGGGCACACCACGTGTGCCGCGCCGCCGCGCGCTTCGAGCGCACCCACCGCGCGCTCGACGCAGTGCACGCCGGCGGCGGCGAAGAACTGCACACCCGTGAGATCGACGAGGACCGACGGGGACCCGATCGCGAGCGCGCGCTCCAGCGCGTCGGTGAGCTCCGCACGGGTGCCCGTGTCGACGTCGCCCGTCACCCGGACGGCGACGTACCCCTCGCCCGGGCAACCGTCGATCTCGGCCACGAACACCCCGATCGGACCCCTTCTTTCCGCCCTGCCGTATCACCTGAGCACCCAGCGTGACCCCGCCTGCACGGCAGGTCAATACCGCGATGGCAGGAAGATCACCACGACCCGGTGATCTCGGCAGGTGACCGAACACGCAGCGCAGCCGGGGTGGGAATCCCACCTCTGCCGTTCCCGATGCCACGATCGGTCATCGGCCGGACGCGGAGGGCGCATGGGGGCGAAGCGGAACGGGGCGTCGATCAGGCGTCGCATCCTGGCACGCAGGTTGCGGGAGCTGCGGGAGGGAGCCCGGCTGACACTCGACGAGGCGGCGCCCGCCCTGGACACGTCCGCGAGCAGGCTGAGCCGCATCGAGAACGGCCAGCAGAAGGCCGACGTGCACCTGGTCAAGAGCATGCTCGACCTGTACGACGCCGGTGACCAGTGGGCCGAGATGCTCGAACTGGCGCGGGAGGCGGCGAAGCCCGGCTGGTACCGGGCCTACGGACGTGGCGACGATACCTACATCGGCTACGAGACCGAAGCTGTGCGGGTGCAGGAGTACTCGCTGGGGTTCGTCCCTGGCCTGCTGCAAGTGCCGGAGTACGCCCGCGCGTTGTACGACTCGTCGATGGTCATCCGCACCGCCGAGGGGCGGGAGCGCGCTCTGACCGTCCGGATGATCCGGCAGGAGCGCCTGCGGTCGGCAGACGACCCCCTGCACCTCGTGACGATCATCGATGAAGCGGTGTTGCGGAACCCCATCGGCGGCATTGGTGCCCAACGAGCCCAGCTCGCCCACCTGGTGGCTGCGGCCGCGCTCCCCACGGTTGAGCTTCAGGTGCTTCGGGCTGCGCCCGGCGCGCATGGTGGGCTCGGATCCGGGTTCGTCATCCTCAACTTCGGCGACCTCGATGAGCCCGACATGGCGTACGTCGAGCACGCGCTCGGGGCGACGCATCTGGTGAAGGAGCCCGACCTTGTTAGGGCTAGACTCGTATTCGATCAACTGCGGTCGCTCGCGCTGGCTCCGGCCGAATCGTTGGCCTTCATCTGCCGAGTGGCCGCTGAGCTGCAGACCGCGGAGGGCGATGCCGTGCAACAGAATGAACTGCACTGGCAGACCAGCAGCTTCAGCGGTGTGAACGGCAACAGCTGCGTCGAGGTCGCGCCCACCCCCACCGGCGTGGCCGTCCGCGACACCAAGGACCGCGGCCGCGCCCCCCACCTGCACTCCGCCGGCGCATGGCGGAACTTCATCACCGCCGTCCGGAACGGGGAGTTCGACCGCCCATGAGTACGCGCGTGCCCGCTGACGTCGTCTGGATGCGCAGCAGCACCAGTTCCGGCGACGACGCCGTCGAGATCGCCCGCCTGCCCGGTGGCGGGGCCGCGTTGCGCCGCGCGGGCGACCCGGACTGCGAGCCGCACGTCTACACGGCCGCCGAGTGGGACGCCTTCGTGAAGGGCGTCGACGCCGGCGAGTTCGACCTCCCCGAGTAAGTGCGCCCCGCCGGGGCCCACTTGCGCCCCCTCCTCGTCGGGGCCGCCGCGCTGGTGCTCGTCGCGCAGGCCGTGGTGCTCGCGCTCTGGCCGGGCGCGCACGCGCTGCTGATCGACCTGCAGGTCTACCGCGCGGGCGGGGAGCACGTGCTCGCCGGCGATCCGCTGTACGCGGGTGGCGTGCTGCTGGACCTGCCGTTCGTCTACCCGCCGTTCGCCGCGGTGCTGTTCGCGCCGCTCGCGCTGCTGCCGCTGGACCTGCTCAAGCTGCTGTGGACGGGTGCGGGGATCGCGCTGCTGGCGTACGTGGTGCGCCGGTGCGTGCCCCGCGCCGGGTGGCCGGTGGCCGTGCTGCTCGCGGTGGTCGCGACGGCGCTCGACCCGGTGCGCACCACCCTCTACCTCGGGCAGATCAACATCGTGCTGCTCGCCGTCGTGGCCGGTGACCTCCTCGGCAGGCCGGGAAGCCGCCTGCGCGGGGTGGGGGTCGGCCTCGCCGCGGCCGTGAAGCTGACGCCGCTCCTGTTCGTCCTGTACCTCGTGGCCACGCGGCGGTGGCGGGCGGCGGCCACGGCGATGGTGACGTTCGCGGCCGCCGCGGGGCTGGGGTTCGTGCTGGCGCCGGCCGACTCGGTGCGGTTCTGGATCGAGGGCACGTTCTTCGCGGCCGACCGGATCTCCGACGTCGCCGGCCCCAGCAACCACTCCCTGCACGGGCTGCTCGCCCGCCTGGGCGTCGACGGGCTGCCGTGGCTCGCGGGCGCGGCCGTGGTCGGGGCCGTCACGATCGTGCTCGCGGTGCGGGCCCACCGGCGCGGGGACGAGGTGCTCGCGCTGACGCTGTGCGGGCTCGGCTCCGCGGGTCTCGCGCCGTTCGCGTGGTCGCACCACTACGTGTGGGTCGTCCCGCTCGCGGTGCTCCTCGGCGCCCGCGCCATCTCGGGCGACCGGTGGGCGGCGGCCGGGCTGGCCGGGGTGCTCGCCGCCACCGTCGCGGTCGTGACGGCGCTGCCCGGCCCGCTGGTCGGCCCGATCCCGGCCACCGGCCTGATCTCCTTCTGGCCCGACGCCTACGTCGTGCTCTACCTGGCGGTGCTGGCCGCCACCGCCCGCTCGCACACCAACTTCGGCCGTCACACACCAACTGCAGTTGGTGTGTGAGCGCCAGTGTTGGTGTGCGAGGACCACGGTTGATGTGTGACGCCCCGGCGGCGTCCGCCCCGCAGCCGTCGCCCCCACCCACCCCGCTCACACACCAACTTCGGTGCCGACACACCAACTGCAGTTCGTGTGCCAGCACCAGAGTTGGTGTGTGAGCGGGCAGTTCGTCCATTCCGGCCCGCGAGAGCACCGTGCCGGGGATGCTCCCCACGTGGACATTCCGCGTCTTGTCGTGCGTCGCCAGCTGCTCGCTGCCGGGTGGACCGACCACGAGCTGCGTCGGCAGCGGCGATCCGGAGAGCTCCTCGGCATCGGCCGGGGCGCCTACCTGCCGGCTCCGGGCACGCCGCCTCGGTTCGAGGTCTGCCACGCCCTGCTCGCGGCCGTGCGCGACGAGCGCGAGGCCGCCGACGGCGTGCTCTCCCACGTCTCGGCCGCCGTGCTCCACCTCATGTCGACGTGGGGGCTGCCGCTCGACCGCATCCACCGCACCCGCGACCGGCGCACCGGTGGCCGGGTCGGCGAAGGCGTCCACGTGCACGCCGCGCCGCTGGGTCCCGACGAGGTCGTGGAGATCGGCGGCCTGCTCGCCACCGCACCCGCCCGCACCGTGATCGACATCGCCCGGACCGCCGGCCTCGACGCCGCGGTCGCGGTGGCCGACAGCGCCCTGCACAGGCACCTCACCGACCCGGACGAGCTCGCCCGGGCCGCCCGCCGCTGCACCGGGTGGCCGGGGGCACCGCAGGCCCGCCGGGTCATCGCGCTGGCGGACGGGGGCAGCGACAGCGTCGGCGAGTCCCGCAGCCGGCTCGCGATCCAGCGGGCGGGCCTGCCCGTGCCGGTGCTCCAGTGGAAGGTGGAGGGCAACGGGAGGGTGTACGAGGTCGACTTCGGCTGGCCCGAGCTGCACACCGTCGGCGAGTTCGACGGGATGGTCAAGTACGGGCGGCTGGTGAAACCGGGCCAGGACCCGGCTGACGTCGTGGTGGCCGAGAAGCTGCGTGAGGACGAGATCCGCGACCTCGATCTGCGGGTGGTCCGCTGGATCTGGCCCGAGATCGACGACTTCGACCCGGTCGCCACACGCCTGAAGCGCGGCTTCGCCGCCTCGCCGGCCGGGGCGCGCTGGCGGCGATGACCGCTCACACACCAACCCTTGCGCCGGCACACCAACTGCAGTTGGTGTGCCAGCACCGAAGTTGGTGTGTGAGCGCTCGATGTGCCGGCCGGATACGACGAGGGCCCCGCCGGTTCACCGGCGGGGCCCTCGTCGTATCGACTCTCCTACTGCTGGCTGATCGTCTCGCGCTCCTCGGAGCGGGCCTCGATCTCCGGGGGCTGGTGCCCGTTGCGGGCGGCGGCCTCGGCCTCGGCCAGCTCGGCGCGGGCCTGTTCCAGGGCCGCGGTCTCCTCGGGTGAGTCGGGTGTGAGCAGTGAGCCGGGGACCGGGGCGCCGCCCATGCCGAGCTGGTTCATCCGCTTGGGCACCGGGGCGCCCTG
>NZ_JBRERS010000007.1:0-402022 GCF_054486945.1 Pseudonocardia wallangbongensis | reverse complement strand
CCCTCGCCGCCGGCGTCCAGTGGTTGATCACCGGGGAGATATCTGGCCGCCAGCGGGGAGAACGCTGGCCGTCACCGGGGCGGTAAATGGCCGCCTACGGGGAGTTTGGACTGGCCGCTGTCACTCACCTGGGCGAGCGGGTCGGGTGGGCGGAACGACCGAACCCGTGGTCGCGTGGACGGCCGTCCCCGACACGGGGGCCCGCCCTCCCTCGACGAGACCGTCACTGCCGAGTGCCCACGCCACTGTCCGGTGGTCCCGATCCTCGATCGCAGGATGACCACACGCAGTCGACATGCACCCAACGAGAGCGCTCCTACGCAGGTCCGGGAGGCACGACGCGCATCTCGCAGAGCGCCCACGGACTCGGTGGTTCCGGGCTCGGCCCCGATCGGTACCGCAGCGCGCAACGCGCCACCGGCCCACGCGACCACCCGAGGCGAACCCACGACAGCGGCCCGGGGCCCGCCGCGGTGCATCTCCGACCGGCCAACTCGAGGGCACCCGAGAACCGCGCCAACCCCACCCACTCGCGGCCCCTACACGGCAACCGGGCCGTGCCCCGACCCGGTGAAGGATCGTGGACACCCCACTAGCCCGCGAGGGCGCGCCACCCCAGCGATGTGATCCGGGCCGGGCCGGGCGACCGGTCCGGGTCCGGCGGGTTGATCAGTCCGGCCGCGACCAGCCGACCCCCGGCCGCCGAGTCGGCGCAGGCGAGCCCGTCGATGAGGAGCTCGGGCTGCCAACCACCGCCGAGACGGCAACGGCCCGCGGCGACCGCGCGTAGCACGGCCCGATCCCGCCCGCTCAACGTCGCAGTTACCGCGCCCGCCATCTCCTCGACCCCTCTCGCGACGATCTCCTACGAGAGCTGTCGTACCCGGCGAGAGAGGTGTTTCACATCACGCTCAGGCCGCCACCCGTTCGAAGATCGCGGCGAGCCCCTGGCCGCCCCCGATGCACATGGTCTCGAGGCCGTAGCGGGAACCGCGCCGCTCCATCTCCCGCGTGAGCGTGGCGAGGATCCGGCCGCCGGTGGCACCGACGGGGTGGCCGAGCGAGATCCCGGAACCGTTGACGTTGACCCGCTCGAAGTCCTCCGGCACGAGCTTCCACTCGCGCGTGCAGGCGAGCACCTGCGCCGCGAAGGCCTCGTTGAGCTCGATCAGGTCCATGTCGGCGAGCGTCAGCCCCGCGGTGTCGAGGGCCTTCGCCACGGCCGGCACCGGCCCGATGCCCATCGTGGCGGGCGGCACGCCGCCGAGACCCCACGAGACGAGCCTGGCCAGCGGCCGCAGCCCCAGCTCGGCGGCCTTCTCCGGGCTGGTGACGACGCAGATGGCGGCGCCGTCGTTCTGGCCGCTGGCGTTGCCCGCCGTGACCGTGGCGTCCGCGTCGTCGCGGCCAAGCACGGGGCGCAGCCCGGCGAGCTTCTCGACCGTCGAGTCGGGGCGGATGTGCTCGTCGGCGTCGACGACCGTGTCGCCCTTCCGGCCCTTCACGGTGACCGGGACGATCTCGTCGGCGAAGCGGCCCTCGTCGCGGGCGGCAGCGGCACGCCGGTGCGAGCGCACGGCGAACTCGTCCTGCTCCTCGCGCGGGATCGAGTACTCCCGGCGCAGGTTCTCGGCCGTCTCCAGCATCCCGCCGGGCACCGGGAAGTTGATCCCGCCCGCCGTGACGCGACCGCGGGCGAGCGCGTCGTGCAGCATCACCCCGGGCCCGCCCTTGACTCCCCAGCGCATCCCGGTGGAGTAGAACGGCGCGCTCGACATCGACTCGGCACCGCCGGCGAGCACCAGCTCCGACACCCCGGACTGCACCTGCATCGCCGCGTACAGCACCGCCTGCAGGCCCGAGCCGCAGCGCCGGTCGATCTGCAGACCGTTCACGGTCACGGGCAGCCCGGCGTCCAGCGCGGCGACGCGGCCGATGGCCGGCGCGTCCATCGTGGGGTAGCAGTGGCCGAGCACGACGTCGTCGACCGCGTCCGGCGGCAGGGCGGTGCGCTCCACCAGTGCGCGGATCACCGTGGCGGCGAGCTCGTGTGCCGGCACGTCCCGCAGCCCACCGCCGAACCCGCCCACCGGCGTCCGCAACGGTTCGCAGATCACCGCTTCTCGCATCGAGCCCTCCTCAGAGTTGCTGCGTTGTCAGACGTGCAGCGTTGTCAGACGTACTGCCGGGTCAGCCACTCGGCGACGAGCGCGGGTCGCTCCGACCCCTCGATCTCGACCGTCACCTTCGTGGTCATCTGGACTCCGCCCGACACGTCGGTGACCTCGACCAGTTCGACGGCGGCCCGCACCTTGCTGCCGACCGGCACGGGCGAGGTGAACCGCACCCGGTTCAGCCCGTAGTTGACGCCCATCTTCGTGCCCTCGACGCGGTAGGCCTGCTTCACGAGGTGCGGCAGCAGCGAGAGCGTGAGGAAGCCGTGGGCGATGGTGCCGCCGAACGGTCCCGCCTTGGCCCGCTCCTCGTCGACGTGGATCCACTGGTGGTCGAGGGTCGCGTCGGCGAACGTGTCGATCTGCGACTGGTCGACCGTGACCCAGTCGCTCACTCCGAGCTGGGAGCCCGCCGCCGCGCGCAGCTCGTCGACCCCGCTGAAGACGCGCATCCACCCGCTCCGATCGTCTGCGAACCTGCGGGCCCAGCCTGCCACACGGAACCGGCGGAACCGGTGCGTGAGATGCAGCACGGGGAGGCCGCCCCTTGACACGCTCGGCTCCCGCCGCCGATTCTGGGATCTCGTTCTAGAGCCTGGCTCGGTCCGAACGCTGCGACGAGGAGGTCGCGAATGAGCCCCCGGTACGTGCGCCTGCTCGACGAGTACCCGACCGGCGGGCGGCGGCTACGGATACTGGCGATGGCCGTGCTGGCAAGCCTGATCTGCTCCTACGAGGCCCAGATCGCGCCCGTGGTCCCGCTGCTGCTCGAGGACCTGGACATGACCCTCGCGACGTACGGGGCGATCTCGGCGGTCGCGGCGCTCGCCGGGGCGGTGGCCGGGATCGTCGGCGGGCGGCTCACCGACAAGGTCGGGCGGGTCCGGCTCCTGATCCCGCTCATGATGCTCACCGGGCTCTGCTGCTTCGCGATGGCGCTGATCACCTCGCCCGGCCAGCTGCTCGTCGCCCGGGTCGTGCTGTCGTTCATCGACGGGGTCGCGATCGCCAGCACCGCCCCGCTCGTGCGCGACTTCTCCCCGCGGATGGGCCGCGCCCAGGCGTTCGGGTTCTGGACCTGGGGGCCGGTGGGGGCCAACTTCCTCGCCGCCGCGATCGCCGGGCTCACGCTGCCGCTGTTCGACGACGCCTGGCAGTCCCAGTTCGTGATCATGGGGTGCATCTCGCTCGTGCTGTCGATCGTGATCGCGGCCAACATCGCCGAGCTGTCGCCGCGGCTGCGGGCCAAGATCGTGCAGACCGAGCGCACAGCGCTCACCGTCGTCGACGCCGAGCGGCCCGCGCTCGCCCGCACCCTGCTCGCGCACCGCACGACGTGGGCCCACGTCGTCGGGATCGCGTTCTGGCTCGTGCTCTACCTGACGCTCACCCTCTACGGGCAGACGATGCTGGTGCAGACGTTCGACATGAGCACGGCCCAGGCGTCGGCGGTCATGACGGTGTTCTGGATCCTCGACCTCGCGGCCCTCGTGCTGGCCGGGCGGCTGTCGGACCGGCTGCAGCTGCGCCGCCCGTTCGCGCTCGGCGGCACGCTCGTGGGGCTCGTGGTCCTGGTGTTCTTCGTGTCCCTGCTGGGCCGCCCGTCCGTCTCGCTACCGGTCCTGATGGTCACCGGAATGGTGCTCGGCGGCGTGCTCGGCGCCGCCTACTCGCCGTGGATGGCGAACTTCTCCGAGGACGCGGAGGACATCGACCCGCGCCTCCAGGGCACGGCGTGGGGCCTCTTCTCGTTCCTGGTCAAGGGCATGGCCGTGGTGGTGCTCCTGGTCGCGCCGCACGTGGTGGCCGCCGCCGGCTGGCAGGCCTGGATGGCCGGAACGGCCGGCTGCATGGCGCTGTTCGGCGTGGCGATCTGCTTCTTCGGCGGGCCGTGGCGGCGTGGATCCTCGCCCTACCCCGCCCGGACCCGGCCGATCGCGGCGAGCGACTCCACCACGAAGTAGACGATCCGGAAGAACCCCAGCACGTCGCCGCGTTCCAACCGGATCCGCCGGTACATCACCAGCCGCCCGGCGTCCGCGCCGCCCACGAGCTCCTGCCAGACCGCGAGCGGGGCGCTGAGCACGTACGTGGCGGCGTGCGCCGCGTCCGCCCCGGCGGCCGCCGCCCGCGTGCACCTGCCCCGTTCCCACTCCAGCAGCAGGCACCCGGGCAGGTCGGGGGCCACGAGCGCCCACGTCCCGTCGTGCCGGGCCCGCGCGTCGTCGATCCACTCCCAGTACGAGGGCAGCTTGCCCGCGCGCACCTCGTCGGACGGGCCGCGGTCGACGGCCTCGCGCGCCGCATCCGCCCACTCCGGCGAGAACAGCGCCGTCATCCGCCCGCCACCTCGGGTTCGATCTGCTGGATCCGCTCCCGCAGGTCGGGTGGCAGGTCGATGCCGACGTCCGACAGCTTCATCGACAGCTGCCTGATCATCAGCCGCCGTACCTCCTCCGGGCTCCAGCCGAGCGCCTCGAGTGCCAGCCGCCGGCTGACGGCGCCGTTCATGGCGAGGATCGTGCGCAGCGTCTCGTGGATCTCGCGCAGCAGCGGCGGGTCGGCGCGTACCGCGTCGCGCAGGAACCGCATCCCGGCCTGGACGTGGCGGGCCTCGTCCCGGCAGGTGGCGGTGAACCCGGCGTAGTAGGCCGGCAGGAGGCCGCGCTCCCGGCAGTAGGTGAGCGTGATCTTCATGACCGACAGCGCGAGCACGCCTTCGATCCACAGGAAGTACGTGGTGCCGTAGCGCACCCGCGCGGCGGGGTCCTCCGGGTCGCGGCGCAGCTCGTCGGCCTGGTAGGCGAGGAGGCCGAACGGGCCCACGAACGTCTCCGAGACGTGCGGGAACGACGCGTCGAGCACCTCCTGCACCGTCTCGCCGGGCAGCCCGACGACCTCTCGGTAGAAGCGGTCGAAGAAGATGGTGTGCCGGGCCTCGTCCTCGATCTGGCTCGACATGTAGATCTTCGACTCTTCGCTGCCGCCGAGCATGAACACCGGCAGCTCCACCTCTACCTGCCGCTCACCGTGGTGGAAGCCGGAGGAGATGGCGACGAACGCGGTGCGCTCCTCCTGCGACATCCGGGTGTTCCAGTCCTGGACGTCCCGGCCGAAGTCGAGCTCGTAGACGTCCCAGCGCTGCCGCAGGTAGCGCCGGTACAGGTCGAGGTAGCCGGGGAGCTTCTTGAGGTCGGCGTGCACGTAGTCGAGCACGTCGTCGATGTCCACGTCGACGATCTCGGCGAGACTGGATGTCGCGACGGCGTCCGTCATCAGCACCTCCCAGTGGGTGTGACGTGGATCCTAGAACGGGATTCAGGGAACGAGAACCGTGCGCGTGAGCGTCATCGCGCAGCCGTCCGGCGGCCACCTGCCTCGCCTACGGTGGATGAGTGGCCTCCTCCCGACGTCTCCGCGCCCTGATCACCAACGACGACGGCATCGACTCACCCGGCCTGCGGGCATTGGCCACCGGGGCACGGGACGCCGGGTTCGATGTGGTGGTCGCGGCCCCGCACGTCGACGCGAGCGGGGTGGGCGGTTCGGTGCTGGCCGTCCGGGACGGGCGGCGCGTGCGGGTGCACCGCCGGGAGCTGCAAGACCTGCCGGGCATCCCGGCGTTCGCCGTCGAGGGCCACCCCGCCTTCATCGTCCACTCGGCGGGCCGGGGCTGGCTGGACCCGGAGCCGGACGTGGTGCTCTCCGGCATCAACATCGGCGCCAACCTCGGGCACGCGGTGCTGCACTCCGGCACGATCGGGGCCGCGCTCGCGGCGGGACTGCACGGGTGGCGAGGCCTCGCCGTCTCCCTCGGCACCCCGCTCATCGAGCCCGAGCAGCCGCACTGGGAGTCCGCGCTGAAGCTCCTGCCCGACGTGCTCGACGTGCTGCTCGGCGCACCGGACGCCACCGTGCTCTCGCTCAACGTGCCGGACCTGCCCGTCGCCGAGCTCGGCGAGCTGCGCGAGGCGCGGCTCGCGCACTGGGGCACGGTCCGGGTGCGCGTCGACCACGTCAGCGACGAGGACGGCGGCCTGCTGCACACCCACGAGGCCGAGCTGGCCGCGGAGCCCGAGCCGGACACCGACACGGCCCTGCTCGCCGCCGGACACCCGACCCTGACGGAGCTGCAGTCCGTGACCGACCGCCCCGGCCTGCTCGCCGAAGGCGCGCAGAGACGGGCCGGCTAGCGAGTCCGCGGTGGGCACCAGGGGCACTTCGCACATCCTGCATGGGCTTCGCATAGGGCGGGCCTTGTGCGAAGTCGGTGCTGGGTGTGCGAAGTCGGCCGGCTTCTCACATCGTGGGAGCCGCCGCGGAACGCGCGCTAGTGCTCGTCGCCGCCCGTCAGCGCGTGTTCCAGGCGGTCGGCCGTCTCGACCACCAGCCGGAACGGGCGGTCGAAGCCGTCGAGCGCGGTGTCGCCGAACGGGATCGAGTGCCGGAACAGCACCACGCCGTCGACGGCGACCGCCCCGCCCGCCACGCACTCGCCCGCGAGCTCCAGCATCCGGGCGAGGTCCAGGTCGGCCACGCGCCCGATCGGCGACGTGATCTGCGCCCACGGGTGGTCGTCCTCCCCGGTGACCAGCCGCACCGCCACCAGCTGCGTGCGGTCACCCTTCGTGGGCAAGCGGAACCACAGCTCGCCGTCGGCCTGCCGCATGATCTCGTAGCGCACCCGTACGAACGCCACGAGGTCGTCCCACTCAGCCACCCCGCCACCTCCTCGCGCGAACAGTAGCGAGGTCAACTGATCAGCTGGTCGACCGGTGCCCGGTCGTCGGTGAGCACGGCGGCGTCCCCCGCGAACCGGAGGGCGGCGCCGGCGTCGAGCACCGACGCCGGCTCGCCGCGCACGGCGGCGCGCTCGGCCAGCGTGGCGGCGTCGATCGGGCGGTCCGAGGCCACGACGACCGCGTTGCCCCCGCCGCCGGGAGCAAGCTGCTCGGGCCGCGCCAGCAGCGCGACGTAGGGGAACTTGTGGGCGACCGTGGCCACCTCGGCCGCGAGCAGCCGCCAGGGATCGCGGTCGATCACGTTGAGCACGTAGACGCCGTCGTGGCGCAGCACGCGGTGGACGTCGGCGACGAACTCGGCGGTGGCCAGGTGCCACGGCACCGAGCGGGAGCCGAACGCGTCCCCGACCACGACGTCCGCCGACGCGTCCGGCAACGCGGCGAGCAGGTTGCGCGCGTCCCCGATGCGGACGTCGACGCCGGGGAGCGCGGCCACGCCCAGCTCGCGGCGGCCGAGCTCGACGACACCCTCGTCCACCTCCAGGACGGTGGAGGCCGAGCCGGGACGGGTGGCGCCGAGCCAGCGGGGCATCGTGAACCCGCCGCCGCCGATGTGGACGGCGTCGAGGGGGACGCCCGGGGCGAACGCCGTGTCGATCGCGTCGGCGAAGCGCCGGGTGTAGGCGAACCGCAGGTACGCGGGATCGGCCAGGTTCACCGCGGAGTGGTCCAGATCGTCGAGCACCAGCACGCGGACGCCCGGGTCGGCCGGGTCGGCGCGGACGCTCGCGCAGTAGTAGACGGTGTCGACGTCGCACCGGCCGGGCACCGCCACCACGGCCGTGGCCAGCACGGCGGCCGCGACCGCCGTGCCCGCGACCGCCCTGCGCGCGGGGACGACGGCCGTGAGCACGGCGAGCAGCAGGCACGCGGCGGCCGTGACCAGCAGGATCATCGCCACCGGCAGCAACGCCACGAGCACGAACCCGGTGAGGAACACCCCGGCGAGCGACCCGACGGTGCCCGCGGCCGACAGCCCGCCGATCACCGCGCCGGAGCCCTCGACCTGCGCGATCCGGGCGCGGGTGACCGCGGGCGTCACCATCGCGAGCGCGGTGACCGACACCAGCGTGGACACCGCCACGAGCACGACCGCGGCCAGCGGGCCGGGGCCGAGCGCCGGGCCGAGCACGCGGACCATGGGCCGGACCGCGAGCACCCCGAGCCCGCCCACCGCGAGCGCACCCGCGGCCACCCGGCGCGGCGGGAGCACGTCGGCCCACCGCCCACCGAGCGACGCCCCCGCGGCGATCCCGGCCAGCGCCACACCGATCACGGCCGACGTCGACTCGAGCGTCAGCCCCACGTACGGCGCCACCAGCCGCGTCGCCAGCGTCTCGACGACCAGGATCGCGGCACCACTCACGAGTACGACGATCCGGGCGAACAGGGCGTTCACCCCACCATCCTCGCTCCCGGCGGCCCTGTGATCGACCCCGGGGGGTCTGCTACAGGCCGAGATGCCGGGCGATCAGCATGCGCTGGACCTCGCTCGTGCCCTCGCCGATCTCGAGGATCTTGGCGTCGCGGTAGAACCGGCCCACCGGGTACTCGTTCATGAAGCCGTAGCCGCCGAAGACCTGGGTGGCGTCGCGGGCGTTGTCCATCGCCGCGTTCGACGCCACGAGCTTGGCGATCGCCGCCTCCTTCTTGAAGGGCTCGCCGCGCAGCATCTTCGCCGCGGCCGCGTAGTAGGCGAGGCGCGCCGTGTGGGCGCGGGCCTCCATGTCGGCGATCTTGAACTGGATGGCCTGGTAGCTGCCGATCGGCGAGCCGAACGCCTCGCGCTCGCGGGCGTAGCGCACGGACTCGTCGACGCAGCCCTGGGCGAGCCCGACCGACAGCGCCGCGATCGCGACCCGGCCCTCGTCGAGGATCGACAGGAACTGGGCGTAGCCGCGGCCGCGGCCGCCCAGGAGGTTCTCCGCCGGCACCCGGCAGTCGTCGAAGAACAGCTCGCGGGTGTCGGAGGCGGACCAGCCGACCTTCGAGTACTTCTGCGACGCCCGGAACCCGGGCGTGTCGGCGGGCACGACGATCGCCGAGATCTCCTTGCGCCCGTCCTCCCCGACCCCGGTGATCGCGGTGACGGTGACCAGAGAGGTTATGTCGGTGCCGGCGTTGGTGATGAACGCCTTGGAGCCGTTGATCACCCATTGGTCGCCGTCGAGCCGGGCGGTGGTGCGCGTGGCGCCCGCGTCGGAACCGCCGCCGGGCTCGGTGAGGCCGAACGCGCCCAGCTTCGTGCCCGCCGCGAGCTCCGGCAGCCACCGCCGCTTCTGCTCGGCCGTGCCGAAGCGGTGGAGCGGCATGGCACCGAGCGAGACACCCGCCTCGAGCGTGATCGCCACCGACGAGTCGACGCGCGCGAGCTCCTCCAGGGCGAGGCAGAGCGCGAAGTAGTCGCCGCCCATCCCGCCGTGCTCCTCGCCGATCGGCAGGCCGAACAGGCCCATCGCGCCCATCCGCGCCACCAGCTGGTACGGGAACTCGCCGCGTTCGTAGAGCTCGCCGATGACGGGGGCGACCTCCTTGCGGGCGAAGTCCTCGACGGTGGCGCGCAGCGCCTCGTGCTCCTCGCTCAGCTCGAGGTCCATCAGTCCACCTCCGGTTCCACGACCAGCAGTACGACGTCCTTGGCGACGGTGTCGCCCGGCCGGGCACGCAGCTCGCGGACCACCCCGGCGACGGGGGAGGTGAGCACGTGCTCCATCTTCATCGCCTCCACGACGACCAGCCGCGCGCCGGCCTCGACCGGCTGCCCGTCCGCGACCTCGACGGCGGTGACGGTGCCGGGCATCGGCGAGAGCACCGGCCCGCCCGCTCCGGCCTCGGCGGACGCTGCCGCGTCGAGCGGGGCCTGCTCGCGGATGCCCCACGCCCGCCCGTCCCGGCCGAGCCACAGGGTCTCGCGGTCGAGTGCGCAGGCGTACCGGCGGGTGATCCCGTCGAGCGTCACGACCAGCGCACCCGCGTCCCGCCACGCCGCGCACGACCCGGGCTCGCCGTCGCCGACCGCCACCTCGGCCGCCGCGGCCCGCCCCCGGATGCGCACCGCGACCGGGTCGTGTCCCGCGACCGACATCCGCCACGTCGTCCACGCCGGCTCGCCGACCCGCCATCCGCCCGGCACGTCGAACGGGTCCGCCACCGGCCCCACCGGCTCGAGGTCCAGCAAGGCGTGCGCGGCGGCCGCGACGAGCACGTCGGCGGGCAGGTCGGCGGCCGACCAGCCGTCGATCCTGCGCCCGACGAGACCGGTGTCCAGGCGGCCTGCCCGTACGTCCGGGTCGGCGAGCAGGGCGCGCAGGAACCCGATGTTGGTGTCGAGCCCGAGCAGCACGGTGTCGCGCAGCGCGGCGTCGAGCCGGCGCAGCGCCTCGGCGCGGTCGTCGCCGTGCGCGATCACCTTGGCGAGCATCGGGTCGTAGTCGCTGCCCACCACGCTGCCCGCCGCGATCCCGGAGTCGACGCGGATCCCCTCGCCGGACGGCTCGCGCAGGGCGAGGACCCGCCCGCCCGTGGGCAGGAACCCGGAGGCGGGGTCCTCGGCGTAGATCCGCGCTTCCACCGCGTGCCCGACCGGCCGGATGCGCACGGGCCAGGGCCGCGCCTCGCCGGCCGCGATGCGCAGCTGCGCCTCGACGAGGTCGAGGCCGTAGACCTCCTCGGTGACCGGGTGCTCGACCTGCAGCCGGGTGTTCATCTCCATGAAGTAGAAGCGGTCCGGGTCGTCCGAGCCGACTATGAACTCCACCGTGCCCGCGCCGGTGTAGCCCACCGCGCGCGCCGCCTCGACCGCGGCGGCGCCCATCGCCTCCCGCTGCTCGCCGGTGAGCAGCGCCGACGGCGCCTCCTCCACGATCTTCTGGTGCCGCCGCTGCAGGCTGCACTCGCGCTCGCCGAGGTGCACCGCGTCGCCGTGCGCGTCGGCGAGCACCTGGATCTCGATGTGCCGGGGCGTCGCCACCAGGCGCTCGACGAGCAGCGTGTCGTCGCCGAACGACCCCCGCGCTTCTCGTCGCGCCGACACGATCGCCTCGCGCAGGTCGTCGGGCCGGTGCACCTCGCGCATGCCCTTGCCGCCACCGCCGGCGCTCGGCTTGAGCAGAACCGGGTAGCCGATCTCCTCGACGGCGGCCGCGAGCTCGTCGTCGGTGAGCCCGGCCCCGTCCGACCCGGGGACGACCGGCACGCCGGCCTTGGCCACGGTGGCCTTCGCCGCGATCTTGTCGCCCATCGCCTCGATCGCCGACGCGGGCGGCCCGACGAAGACGATCCCGGCGTCGACGCAGGCCGCGGCGAACGCCGTGTTCTCCGAGAGGAACCCGTAGCCGGGGTGGATCGCCTGTGCCCCGGTCGCGGCAGCGGCGTCCAGCACGGCGGGGATGGAGAGGTAGCTCCGCGCTGCCGGCGCGGGCCCGATCCGAACGGCGATGTCGGCGAGCCCGACGTGCGGCGCGGACGAGTCGGCGTCGGAGTAGACGGCGACGGACCGGATGCCCATACGCCGCAGCGTTCGCAGCACGCGAACGGCGATCTCACCGCGGTTGGCGACGAGCACGGTGTCGAACACGCGCGTCTCCTCCTTCGTCGGGGTTGACCGGGTTCCCTACATGCGGAAGACGCCGAAGCCGGGCGCTTCCAGCGGCGCGTTCGCCGCCGTACTCAAGGCGAGGCCCAGCACCGTCCTCGTGTCCTTCGGGTCGATCACGCCGTCGTCCCAGAGCCGGGCCGTGGAGTAGTACGGGTTGCCCTGGTGCTCGTACTGGGCGCGGACGGCGTCGGCGTCCACCCCGGAGCCGACGGTCGCGAGCACCGTGGCCGCCTGCTCCCCACCCATCACGGAGATCCGCGCGTTCGGCCACATGAACAGGAACCGCGGCGAGTAGGCGCGCCCGCACATCGAGTAGTTCCCGGCGCCGAACGACCCGCCGATGATCACGGTGAGCTTCGGGACGCGGGTGGTGGCCACCGCGGTGACCATCTTCGCGCCGTGCTTGGCGATCCCACCGGCCTCGTACTCGCGCCCGACCATGAAGCCGGAGATGTTCTGCAGGAACACCAGCGGCACGCCGCGCTGGTCGCACAGCTCGATGAAGTGCGCACCCTTCTGCGCCGACTCGGAGAACAGGATGCCGTTGTTCGCGACGATCCCGACCGGGTGGCCGTGGATGCGCGCGAAGCCGGTGACGAGCGTGGTGCCGTACTCGGCCTTGAACTCGTGCAGCCGCGATCCGTCGACGATCCGGGCGATCACCTCGCGCACGTCGTAGGGCGTGCGCGAGTCGGTGGGCACGACCTCGTACAGCTCGTCGGGGTCGGCGAGCGGCTCCTCGGCCGGGGAGACGTCCCACGGCCGGGGCGCGCGCGGGCCGAGCGTGCCGACGATCGAGCGCACGATCGACAGGGCGTGCGCGTCGTCGTCGGCGAGGTGGTCGGTGACCCCGGAGACACGGGCGTGCAGGTCGCCCCCGCCCAGCTCCTCCGCCGTGACGACCTCGCCGGTGGCCGCCTTCACCAGCGGCGGGCCGCCGAGGAAGATCGTGCCCTGGTTGCGCACGATCACGGCCTCGTCGCTCATCGCCGGCACGTAGGCGCCGCCCGCCGTGCACGAGCCGAGCACCGCCGCGATCTGCGGGATGCCGCGCGCGGACATCTGCGCCTGGTTGTAGAAGATGCGGCCGAAGTGCTCGCGGTCGGGGAACACGGAGTCCTGCTCCGGGAGGTAGGCGCCGCCGGAGTCCACCAGGTAGATGCACGGCAGCCGGTTGTGCAGGGCCACCTCCTGCGCGCGCAGGTGCTTCTTGACCGTCATCGGGTAGTAGGTGCCGCCCTTGACCGTGGCGTCGTTGGCGACGACCACGACCTCCCGCCCCGCCACCCGGCCGACACCGGTGATCAGGCCTGCCCCCGGGGCCTCGTCGCCGTACATGCCGTTCGCGGCGAGCGGGGACAGCTCGAGGAACGGGCTCGACGGGTCCACCAGCGCATCGACCCGGTCGCGGGGCAGCAGCTTGCCGCGCTCCACGTGCCGCGTGCGCGCACGCTCCGAGCCGCCGAGCGCGGCCGTGGCGAGGCGGGCCTTCAGGTCGGCCACGAGATCGGGGTGGGACGCGGCACCTCGCGGCGTGGTGCCGGACGTGGCGACGGGCATCGGACCTCCTCCGTCGGAGCCCTCGCGATGTTAACGGTCATTAACCTAGATCGCCAGCGCGCCGGCCCGAGCGGGGCGATAGCCTCCGATCGGTTGATCACCGACCCGCACCGACCGGAGGATCCCGCCCGTGACCCCGCCGACCGGATCCGCTCCCGAGCGATCGAACTCCTCGTCCCGCTGGGCGCAGCCCGTCCCGCGCCGGACCGACGAGAACCTCAAGCACGTCCACCGCAAGATCGACCGGAACCTGAAGTCCGGCGCGCCCCTCGTCGACAACGGCCCGCTGCTCGATCCGGAGTCCCGGCAGCCGCGGCTCCCGGGTGCGCCCAGCCTGCTGGCCGGGCTGGGCCGGCTCACCGCATCCGGCCCGGCAGCGAAGGCCCCCGCAGCGCCACGCGACGGCGACGAGGACGAGGACGACTTCCTGGCCAGGGCGAACGCCGAGCGCCTCGCGAAGCAGTGGGAGGACGTCACCGCGCGGCTCCTGCGCGACCTCGCGCCGAACGGCGGCGCCGACGCGGACCGGGTGCTGCACCACATCGCCGAGCAGCGCGAGGGGCTCGACTCGGCGACGGTCCGCGACTACCTGCCGGTCCTCGTCGACAAGGCCGTCCGGCGCCTCCTGGACCCGGAGGAGACGGGCAGCCGGGGCTGACCGGCGCAGGCACCACGGGGCCGTTGGACGTCAGACCGTGCTGTCCGCCGGGGCGGCGACGGCGAGCCGCGCGCTGATCTCCTCGAGGAACTTCCCGGTCGCCGTGGCGATGATGCCCAGGCAGCGCAGGAAATGCGCGTGAGCATCGGCCGGGTCGCTCACGAGCAGCTCGACCGACGCGCTCACGTTGTCCTGCGCCGGGTTGAGGTACACCTTCGCGACCTTGGTGGCCCGCGACGCGGTGGACGCCGCGAGCGCCGCCTCTTCGACCTCGGTCTCGTTCGAGAGCGGGAAGAAGTTCGGAAACAGCAGGTGGAAGTAGTGCTCGTCCGGCGTCTCCATGATGAAGTGGTGCCGGCCCTCGTACCGGAAGTGGATGTCGCCCTCGTCGTCCACCTTCGGCCGAAAGCCCTGCTCAGCGAGGAACTCGACGTGCAGATCCCGAATCTCGTCCCAGCCCACGTTAACCTCTCGTTCACCCGATCGGCTTAGTCCCGGATGATCATAGGATCGGTTGCCGAGATGACCTCCCGCTGGTAGGCCATGCAGATGACCGCCACCGATGGCCGCTGGTACGGGTCGATGTCGCCACCTGAGCGACGGACGTTCTGGTCCTGCTTCGGCGGCTGGGCGACCGACGCGATGGACGTCCAGATCTACAGCCTCCTGATCCCGGTGCTGCTCTCGGTCGGGATGCTGGCCTCCAACGCACAGGCCGGGCTGATCGGCACCGTCACGCTGATGTGCTCCGCGGTCGGCGGCTGGGCGGCGGGCGTGCTGGCCGACCGGTACGGCCGGGCGCTGATGCTGCAGGTCGCGGTGGCCTGGTTCTCGGTGTTCACGCTCCTCTGCGGGTTCGCCCAGGACTTCACGCAACTGCTGATCTTCCGCGGGCTGATGGGGTTCGGGTTCGGCGGCGAGTGGGCGGTCGGGGCGATCCTCATCGGCGAGACCGTCCGGGCGCAGTACCGGGGGCGGGCGGTCGGAACGGTGCAGAGCGGCTGGGCCGTCGGCTGGGGCGTCGCCGTCGGGCTGTTCGTGCTGACGCAGTCGCTGTTCCCTCCCGAGACGGCGTGGCGCGTGCTGTTCGTGCTCGGTGTGCTGCCGGCGCTGGGCGTGTTCTGGATCCGGCGCCACGTGCCGGAGCCCGACCTGTTCGTCCGGCAGGCCGACCGGCGGGCCGGGCGCCCGTCCTTCCTCGGGATCTTCCGCCCAGACCTGCTGCGGACCACGGTGGTGTGCGCGCTGCTGTGCACCGGCGCGCAAGGCGGCTACTACTCGCTCACGACGTTCCTCCCGCAGTTCCTGCACAGCGCCCGCGGTCTGAACGTCCTCGGCATCGGCGGCACCCTGCTGCTGGTGATCGTCGGTGCGTTCGCCGGGTACCTGTTCGGCGCGTGGCTCACCGACCGCATGGGCCGCCGGCCTGCCCTCGTCGTGTGCGCCGTGGCCGCGTTCGTGATCGTCCTGCCGTTCACGCTCCTGGACCTGCCCACCCCGGTGTTCACGGCCCTCGCGCTGCCACTCGGCTTCGTGTCCGCGGCGTACTTCAGCGGGCTCGGCGCGTTGCTCACCGAGCAGTACCCCACCGAGCTGCGCGGGTCCGGCCAGGGCTTCTGCTACAACTTCGGCCGCGGCATCGGCGCACTCTTCCCGTTGCTCGTCGGGCTGCTGGCCGACGCGATCTCGATCGGCGTGGCGATCGCCGTGTTCGCCGGGATCGCCTACCTGGTGATGGTGTTCTGCGCGCTCCTGCTGCCGGAGACCCGCGGCGCCGAGCTCACCGGTACCGCCGCCTGAACCGACGACCCCACCCGGGCGATACGGGCGGCCCGATAACGTCTGCCTGTGCGCGTACTGCTGGTCGAGGACGAGGTACCACTCGCGGAGATGGTGCGGCGCGGGCTCGCAGCCGAGGGGCACTCGGTGGAGGTCGTGCACGACGGCGTGTCGGGGCTCGCGGCGGCGAGCACCGGCCAGCACGACGTCGTGGTCCTCGACATCATGCTGCCCGGCCTGTCCGGGTACCGGATCCTGCAGCGGCTGCGCGCCGCCGAGGTGTGGACGCCGGTGCTCATGCTCACCGCCAAGGACGGCGAGTACGACGAGGCCGACGCGTTCGACCTCGGCGCCGACGACTACCTCGTCAAACCGTTCTCGTTCGTCGTGCTCCTCGCCCGGCTGCGGGCCTTGCTGCGGCGGGCCGGCGACGCCCGGCCCACGGTGCTCACCGTCGGCGACCTGAAGCTCGACCCGGCCCGGCACCGGGTGCACCGCGGGGACGTCGAGATCACGCTCACCCCGCGCGAGTTCGGTGTGCTCGAGCACCTGATGCGGCACGGGGGCGAGGTCGTCACCAAGACCGACATCCTGCGTGCCGTGTGGGACGCCCACTACGAGGGCGAGGTCAACGTCGTCGAGGTGTACGTCGGCTACCTGCGCCGCAAGATCGACGCCCCGTTCGGCACCAGCAGCATCGAGACGTTGCGCGGCGTCGGCTACCGCATGGCGGAGCCGGGCTGAGGCCGTGGCGCGGGGATCCGGCCGGGCCGGGACGCCGGCTTCGGCTCGTCATCCGGCGCCGCTCCCCGCGCGGGCCCGGTGCCGTTGGTCCGCTCACGGGCCCGCCCGTCCTGCGGGACCACCGGGATGCCACCCGGGGCCGTGACCGGGTCGCGCCGGGCGTCCTCGTCGCGCACCGGGCGCTGCGTGGCGTCGAGCGGGCGCGTGGGGTGCGGCCGCGGCGTCGGGCGTGGGGCCTGCCCCTCCCTCCAGGCGGCCTCGCCGGTCCAGGCGGCGTCACCCGTCCACGTGGGGTCCGGGGCCGGCATGGGGTCGGCGAACCACGCGTTGGCCGAAGCGGTCCGCTTCGTCGGAGGCGGGGGCAGCGGCGGGGGCGGGGGCGAGGGCGGGGGCGGCACCGGAGCGGACGGCGGAACCGGGGCCGCCACGGCGGGCGTCTTCGGCGCTGCAGTCTCGACGGGAGACGCCTCGTCGGGCTGCACCTCCGGGGCGGCGGCGGCCGGGATCCGGACCCGGAACAGCGCGCCGCCTGCCGGGCCGTCGGCGACCTCGACGGCGCCCCCGTGCGCGGCAACCACCTCCGCGACGATCGCCAGCCCCAGCCCGGAGCCGCCGTCGGCGCGCGCACGGGCGTCGTCCAGGCGGACGAACCGTTCGAAGACCCGGGCCCGGTCGGCATGGGGCACGCCCGGCCCGTCGTCGGAGACCTCGAGAACGGCCGTGTCCCCGTCGCGCGCCACGGTGACGAGAACGCGGGAACGGGCATGCCTGCGGGCGTTGTCGACCAGGTTGCGCACGACCCGCGCCAGCTGGCCGCGATCGCCGACGACCCGCACGGGAACCGCCCGCACCTCGGCGATCACCGTCCCGTCGGCCGGGCGGCCCCGTTCGAGCTCGGCGACCTCGTCGAGGTCCACCTCCTCGCGCCGCGGCTGCAACCCGCGCTCGTCGGCCCTCGCGAGCAGGATCAGCCCCTCGACCAGCCTGTTCAGCCGGGCGGTCTCACCTCGCAGGGCGGTGACCGTGCTGCGGTCGACGGTGCCGTTCTGCATGAGCTCGAGGCCGGTGGCGATCGTGGCGAGCGGGCTGCGCAGCTCATGGCTGGCGTCGGCAACGAACCGCCGCTGCACACCTTGGGCGTCCTGCAGCCTCGCGAGCATGCCGTTCATGGTCTCGGCGAGCCGGCCCACCTCGTCCCGGGCGGCGGGAACCGGCACCCGCTGCTCGAGGTCCTTCTCCGTCATCGCCGCCACCTGCCCGCGCATCGCCTCGACGGGGCGCAGCGCACGGCCGGAGAACAGGTAGGTGGTGACCCCGGCGACCACGATGAGCAGCGGCACCCCCCAGACCAGGAAGGACAGCAGGGTGTTGGTGGCGGCCTCGACGACGGTGAGCGGCGCCGCGTACAGCAGGATCACGTCCCGGCCGGCCGACTCCGTGGCGGTGGCCACGAGCACCGTGTCCACGACGCTGCCGTCGACCTTGCGCACGGGCACGTTCGACTGGACGACGGTCTCGCCGTCGCCCGGCCGGATGTCCGAGATCAGGACGTCCCGGCCGACCGCGTCGGTGCCGGCCTCGATGGTCCACGTCGGCTGGTCGTCGTCGTCACCGTCTCCGCCGTAGGCGACCCGCACCTGAGCGAGGTCGGACTGGCGGATGAGGGCGTCGATGGCCTCGCGGGCGTTCTCGTTGGCCTCGCTCCGCCAGTTGCCCTCGAGCCGGGCGGCGATCACCTGGGTCTGGGCCTTGGCGTCCGCCTGCACCTGCTGGCGCAGCGACTGCTGCACGAGCAGCACCAACGCGACACCGGCGACCACCAGCGCGAGCGCGACCACGACGGCCGCGGACAGTGCGGACACCGCCCGCACGCCCATGCGTGCGCGCAGCCATCCCAGCGGCCGTGGCATCCGTACAGCGTAACGAGCCCCGCTGTGGCCCGGCTGAGATCGCCGACCCTGTTAGCGGGCGTTAACCCGTGGTTAGCTACCGCGCATGGCCACGCCCGCCGCGACGCCCGCCGGCACCCGGCGGGAGCAGATCCTCGCGGTGGCCGCACAGCTCTTCGCCCGGCACGGGTTCCACGGCGTCAGCATCGCCGACCTGGGCGCCGCGGTCGGCGTCAGCGGGCCCGCCCTCTACCGGCACTTCCCGGGCAAGGAGGCGCTGCTCGCGGAGCTCCTCGTCGGGATCAGCGAGCACCTGCTGGCGGGCGGGCAGGAGCGGGCCGCACAGACGTCGGACCCGCACGAGCTGCTCGCCGCGCTCGTCGAGTTCCAGGCCGACTTCGCCCAGCGTGAACCCGAGCTGATCGTCGTGCAGGACCGCGACCTCGCGAACCTGCCCCGCCCCGACCGGAGGAAGGTGCGCCGGCTGCAGCGCACCTACGTCGAGGTCTGGGTGGACGCGCTGCGGCGGGCACACCCGAACCTGCCGGTGGACGCCGCCCGCACCGCGGCGCACGGGACGTTCGGCCTGCTCAACTCCACCCCCCACGCCGGTCGCACGCCGGAGGCCGCGGCGATGCTGCGGCGGATGGCGATGGCCGCCCTGCGCGACCTCGGCCACTAGAAAGGCGGGCCGTCGACCGAGGAGGGGGGATCGGTCGACGGCCCTGACCGCGCACCGGGCCCGGGTGGGCACACCCGTACCGCGTGTTCAGCGCGGTCGCGGACAGTGTCCGCCCGCTCCCGGTGCGATGTACAGGTGCGGTTGGCCGAGGTCCGCGGCACATGGCCGTTACAAGAAGTTGTCCTTGAAGTATTGCAGTATCGTTGAACGATCCTTACGCTCCCTTGCAACCAGCGGCGGTGTGCCGCGGGTCACCCATCTCTGGAGGGAGCGGGCGATGAGCGATACAAAGGCAGTAGCCGCCATGAGCTCGGGGACGCGCCGCAGCGCGGTGCTCGGCGCGATGTTCCTGATGGCCACGAGCGCCATCGGCCCCGGCTTCATCACCCAGACCGCGACCTTCACGGCGCAGCTCGGCGCGGCGTTCGCGTTCGCGATCCTGGCGTCGATCCTGGTGGACATCGCGGTCCAGCTGAACGTGTGGCGGGTGATCGGCGTTTCCGGTCAGCGCGGGCACGATCTCGGCAACAAGATCGCGCCGGGCATCGGGTACGTCCTGGCGGCGCTCGTCGTCATCGGCGGGCTGGTGTTCAACATCGGCAACGTCGGCGGCACCGGGCTCGGCACGGACGCCATGCTCGGGGTCGATCCCCGCATCGGTGGGGCGATCTCCGCGGTGATCGCCATCGCCATCTTCCTCAGCAAGAAGGCCGGCGTCGCGCTGGACCGGATCGTCGTCGTGCTGGGCGGGCTGATGATCCTCATGACGACCTACGTCGCGATCGTCTCGCAGCCGCCGGTCGGCGAGGCCCTGCGCAGCTTCGTGCTCCCCGACACCGTGAACTTCCTGGTGATCACGACCCTCATCGGGGGCACCGTCGGCGGGTACATCACCTACGCGGGCGCGCACCGGCTGCTCGACTCCGGCATGACCGGCCCCGAGCACGCCACCGAGATCGCCAAGACCTCGGTCATCGGCATCCTCGTCACCGCCGTCATGCGCGTGGTGCTCTTCCTCGCGGTGCTCGGCGTCGTCGCCGGCGGCGTGGCGTTGGCCAAGGACGACCCGGGCGGCAGCGCGTTCCAGGCGGCTGCGGGTGAGGTCGGCCTCCGGCTCTTCGGCATCATCCTGTGGGCCGCGGCCCTCACCTCCGTCATCGGCGCCGCCTACACCTCGGTGTCGTTCCTGACCCGCCCCACGACCACCGACCGCACCCGCAACCTGCTCACGGTCGGCTTCATCGCCCTCTCCGCCGTGATCTTCCTTGTGATCGGCACCGCACCGGCCACACTGCTGGTGTTCGCGGGCGCGTTCAACGGGCTGATCCTGCCGATCGGCTTCACGGTCGTGCTCTGGGTGGCGTGGCGGCGCCGGGACCTCCTGGGCGGCTACAAGTACCCGGCCTGGCTGCTCGGCATCGGCGTCCTCGCCTGGTTGCTCACCCTCTACATGGGCTACGCGGCACTGTCCGGACTCGGCAAGCTGTTCGCATGAGCACGCTGGATCTGAACTCGGACGTCGGAGAGTCGTTCGGCCGATGGGAGCTCGGTGACGACGCGTCGATGCTGGCGCTCGTCACCTCCGCCAACGTCGCCTGCGGCTTCCACGCGGGCGACCCGACGACCCTCCGTCGGACCTGCGCCCTGGCCGCGGAACGCGGGGTCGCGGTCGGGGCGCAGGTCGGGTACCGCGACCTGGCCGGGTTCGGGAGGCGGTTCATCGACGTCGCCCCGGACGAGCTGGCCGACGACGTGGTGTACCAGATCGGGGCGCTCGACGGGATCTGCCGGGCGGCCGGCACGCGCGTGAAGTACGTGAAGCCGCACGGGGCGCTCTACAACACGATCGTGCACCACGAGGCGCAGGCGGCCGCGGTGGTGGCCGCGGTGCGCGCCTACGACCCGCGGCTCCCGGTGCTCGGGCTGCCCGGCTCGGTGTTCCTCGCCGCCGCGGAGGACGCGGGCCTCCGCGCGGTGCGCGAGTTCTTCGTCGACCGCGGTTACACGCCGCAGGCCACGCTGGTGCCCCGCTCCCAGCCGGGTGCCCTGCTGCACGATCCCCAGGAGGTGACCGCCCGCCTGCTGCGGATGGTCACCGACGGCAAGGTCACCGCGGTCGACGGCACCGATGTGCACGTGGACGCCGAGTCGGCGTGCGTGCACGGGGACTCCCCGGGCGCGGTCGCGATGGCCGAGGCGGTACGCGCCGGGCTGGAGGCTGCGGGCGTCGCACCGCGTCCGTTCGTGGAGGGGTCGGGGTGAGGTTGCTCCCGTGCGGGGACAGCGGGCTGCTCGTCGAGGTCGACGGGCTGCCCGAGGTCCTCGCCCTCGCCGACGCCGTGCGTGCGGCGCCGCCGGCCGGCGTTCTGGACGTCGTGTCGGCGGCCCGCACGGTGCTGCTCAGCGTCGAGCCGGGCACCGACCTCACCGAGGTGCGGCGTGCGGTGCTGGACCTCGACATCGAGCCCGGTGCGGCGCCGCCGGAAGGGGAGCGCGTGGAGATCGGCGTCGTCTACGACGGACCCGACCTCGACGAGGTCGGCGAGCTCACCGGGCTCGGCACCGACGGCGTGGTGGAAGCACACACCGGCACGCCGTGGCGGGCCGCCTTCGGCGGGTTCGCCCCCGGGTTCGCGTACCTGGTGGGCGGCGACCCACGGCTCGAGGTGGCCCGGCGCCGCGAGTCGCGCACCTCGGTACCGGCCGGGGCGGTCGGGCTGGCCGGTGAGTTCAGCGGTGTCTACCCCCGTTCGTCGCCCGGTGGCTGGCAGTTGATCGGCCACACCGAGGCGGAGCTGTGGAACATCGACCGCGGTGCGCTAGTAACGCCAGGGTGCACGGTCGTGTTCAAGGCGGTCGGATGACCCGCAAGCTGGAGGTTGCCGCCACCGGCGCGCTGGCGCTGGTGGAGGACCTCGGCCGACCCGGCCTCGCCGCCACCGGGGTCGGTCGCTCGGGTGCGGCGGACCGCAGGGCGTTGCAGCTGGCCAACCGGCTCGTCGCGAACCCCGAGGGCGCGGCCGGCATCGAGGTCGTGTTCGGCGGGCTCGCCGTGCGGGCCCACGGCCTGCTCACGGTGGCGCTGTCCGGGGCCCCCGCACCCGCCGACGTCGACGGCACGCCGGTCGGGCACCACTCCCTGGTCGTGCTGCGGCCCGGCCAGGTGCTGCGGCTCGGCGTGCCGCCCACCGGACTGCGCACGTACCTCGCGGTGCGGGGCGGCATCGCGGTGGAGCCGGTGCTCGGGTCACGCAGCACCGACATCCTCTCCGGGCTCGGGCCGGAGAAGCTCACGCCGGGGACGATGCTGCCGATCGGTACCGAGCCCGACGAGTTGCCACTGATCGACGTCGCGCCGGTGGGCGTGCCCCCGGGCGACGAGGTGGTGCTCAGGGCCGTCCCCGGTCCCCGCGCCGAGTTCTTCACCGACGTCCGCGGGCTGGCCCGCACCGCCTGGACGGCCTCCAGCCGCAGCGACCGGGTGGGTATGCGCCTCGACGGCGACCCCCTGGAACGCGCCGGCTCGGGCGAGCTACCCAGCGAGGGCATCATCCGCGGCTCGGTGCAGGTGCCGCCCGGCGGCGAGCCGGTGCTGTTCCTCTCCGACCACCCCGTGACCGGCGGCTACCCGGTTGCCGCCGTCGTCCTGGACGCCGACGTCGACCGGGCCGCCCAGGTGCGCCCCGGCCAGCGCGTGCGGTTCGTCCTCGTCCCGCCTCCGTGGGAGGAGAACCCATGAGTCGCTCCGAGATCCCCTCCGCCGCACGCGCCAAGTTCCGCGCCGGCCTGGTCACGCCCACCGCCGGCTGGTGCGACGGCTACACCCAGGCCAACCTGATCGCGGTGCCGCAGGAGATCGCGTGGGACTTCCTGCTGTTCGCCCAGCGCAACCCGCAGCCCTGTCCCGTGCTGGACGTCCTGGAGGTGGGGTCGGTCTCGGGCCCGCTGCTGGCCGGCGACATCCGCACCGACATCCCCCGCTACCGCGTCTACGTCGACGGCGAGCTGGTCGAGGAACCCACCGACGTCCTCGACCGGTGGCGCGATGACCTCGTCGGCTTCCTCATCGGCTGCAGCTTCACGTTCGAGCGCGCGCTCGGCGCGGCCGGCGTGCCGGTGCGGCACGTCGAGCAGGGCGTCAACGTGCCGATGTACCGGACGTCGGTGCGCTGCCGGCCGGCCGGATCCATCGGCGGGCCGCTGGTCGTGTCGATGCGGCCGGTGCCGCGGGCGCTCGTCGAGACGGCCGTGCGGGTCACCGCGGCGTACCCCGCGGTGCACGGCGCGCCCGTGCACGTCGGCGATCCGCGCGAGCTCGGCATCCGTGACATCGGCGCCCCCGACTACGGCGACCCGGTGGTCTTCGAGCCCGGCGACGTGCCCGTGTTCTGGGGCTGCGGGGTCACGCCGCAGGCCGCGGTCGTCGAGTCCAAGCCGCCGCTCGCGATCTCGCACGCCCCCGGGTACATGCTGATCACGGATGTCGAGGACGAGGACTACCGCATCCGCCTCGGGTGACGGGAGCTGACCTGGTCGGGGTGGAAGTCCACGAGCCACATGGTCGCGATGGTCGACGCCGACGGGCTGGCGACCGACATCGCGGAGTTCTTCGCGAAGCTCCGCTAACGCCGCCGGGACAGCCCGACGCCGACGAGGCAGACCGCGCCGCCGACGATCGCGAGGAGCGGGGGCGCCTCGCCGAGGAGGGCGGCGGACATGAGGATCGTGATCGGCGGCACCAGGTAGGTGCTCACGCCGAGCCGCCCGGCGTCCATCCGCGCGAGCGCATAGGCCCACGTGCTGAACGCGAGAGCGGTGGGCACGGCGCCGAGGTAGACGAGGCCGGCCGTGGCCGCGCCCGGTGCGGCGGCCAGGTCCGTGACCAGGCCCGGCGCGAACGGGAGCGCGGCGGCCGCGCCGATCGTGCAGGCCAGCCACGTGACCTGCAGCCCGGGCAGCCTGCGCAGCGCGAGCTTCTGCGAGAGCACGCCGATCGCGTACGTGACCGCCGCGACGAGGCTGAGCGCCACCCCGAGCAGGTCGGACCCCGACGCGTTCGAGGTGGCCGCGCCGACCAGGACCGCCCCGCCGAACGCGACGAGCGCACCGATCACCAGCCACCGCGGGAAGCCCTCGCCGAGCAGCAGCCCGGCGAACAGCGCGATGAGGATCGGCCCGACGTTCACCAGCATCGCGGTGGTGCCGGCGTCGATGCGCTGCTCGGCCGCGTTGAGGGCGAGGTTGTAGATCCCGAACCACGCGACCCCGCAGAGGACGACCAGCGCCCACTCCCGGCGCGTCGGCCACACCCAGCGCCGCGTGACCAGCAGGCCCGCGCCGAGCGCGAGCGACCCGACCAGCAACCGGCCGAGGGTCAGCGGACCGGGCTCGTAGTGCACCGCGACGGCGCGGATCCCCACGAACGCCGATGCCCACGCGAGCACCGTGAACCCGACGGCCACCGGCGCGCCCCAGCGGCGGCGGGAGGCGAGGGCGACGGCACGGGAGCTCACGAGGCCGACGCTAGTTCCGCGTCCCGCCCCCGACACGCGGTTTTCGGCCGTAGAGCCGGAAGGTCCCCGAAGCGATCTTCATCCGGGCCTGGTCACCTCGGCGCCGTCGACGGAGCGGCGGCCGTGGCCGACCCGTCGCGCTCCGGGCGGGCGTGCTCCTCCGGGACGGCGAGGCGGGTGGCAGCGGTGCGGCCGCGGAGCACGGTGGCGTCGCCGATCTCCCACCGCGCGGCCTCCTGGCCGGCGGCCATCGCCACGGCGTCGGCAGCGGCCAGCACCCGGCCGGGAACGGTCTTGGCCAGCTCGGTGAGCCGCGCGGCCTCGTTCACCGGGTCCCCGATCACGGTGTACTCGTAGCGCCGCACGTCGCCGACGTTGCCCGCCACGGCGTCGCCCGCCGAGATCCCGATGCCGGCGGTGACGTCGGACAGCTCCCCGGCGAGGCGGGTCGCCAGCACGCGGCCGGCCGCCAGCGCGCACCCGGCCGGGTCGGTCCCGTCCACCGGCGCCCCGAAGACCGCGAGCGCGGCGTCGCCCTCGAACTTGTTGATCCAGCCGTCGTGCTCCTCGACCACCTCGACGACGACCGCGAAGAAGCGGTTGAGCAGGGCGACGACCTCCTCGGGAGGCCGCTCGGCGGTGAGGGAGGTCGACCCGACCAGGTCCACGAACAGCACACCGACGGACCGGACCTCACCACCGAGGCGGACCTCGCCCGCGGCAGCCGCCGCCCGGGCCACGTCGCGGCCGACGTGCCGGCCGAACAGGTCGTGGATCCGCTCCCGCTCACGCAGGCCGGCGACCATCGTGTTGAAGCCGGCCTGGAGCTGCCCGAGCTCCGTGCCGTCGTAGACGGTGACGGTCGTCTCGAGCTCGCCGTGCTGCACCTTCCGCATCCCGAGCCGCGCCGCGTTCACCGGATCGGCGAGGGCCCGGGCCGCCCCGACCGTCACGAGCAGGCCCGCACCCAGCGCGATCCCACCGAGCGCGAGCATGATCACCGCGAGCCGGGTGGCCGGTATGTCGCCGTGCGCGAGCGCCGAGACGGCCATCGCCATCAACCCCACCACCGGTACAGCGGTGCCGAGCGCCCAGAACAGCAGCGACCGCACGACGATCCCGGGCGTTCCGCGCCGCGGCTGCGGCGGCTGCGCGGCCAGCACCTCGGCCGCCGTGCCTCGCAGGATCCGCTCGCTGAGCAGGTACGCCAGCGCGCACGTCGTGATGCCGCCGAGCACGATCGTCTCGCCCACCGACGCGGCGAGCCGCAGCGAGTACGGCAGGTTGAGCAGCAAGAACACGGCGGCGGCGAGCGCCCACAGCACCCCCTGCACGGTGACGAGCCGCAGCGGCCCGTACAGCACCATGCGCCGCTCCCGGCGCTGCTCGGCGTCCGTCTCACCGGGGCGCAGCCGGAACCGGCCTCGACCCCACAGCAACCCGATGGGCACCGCCAGAACCATGTAGACGCCGAACGCGACGACGTTCAGCGTGCGGACCCGGCCCGGGTCGACGAGGGGACCCTCCGGCAGCACCCACGCCGCCAGCGCGAACACCACGATCGCGCCGCCGAGGTTCGCGAACACGACGACGACGGCGAGTGCGGTCCGGGCGGGCCAGTCGATGACCCACCGCCGACCCCGCCCGCTGCGCGCCATGAACAACGAGTCTAGGAGCGCCCTCCTAGCCGATCGGAGGAACCGCCTGCCCGGACGGATCAGGGGGCCGGCGTGATGCGACCCGTCAGGTGCGGGCCCTTGCGGCCTCGGACCTCCACCCGCCACCCGTCGCCGTCCGCGACGGTGCGGAGCTCCACGGTCGAGGGGAGCAGCAGCGGCCTGCCGAACACCGCGTCGTAGGTGAGCGCGTTCGGGAGCCGGCCCTGGAGCGCGGCGACGGCGCGGGCCGCCGTCCACATCCCGTGGGCGATCGCGCGCGGGAACCCGAACGCCTTCGCCGTCCACGGGTGCAGGTGGATGGGGTTCACGTCCCCGCTCACCCGCGCGTACCGCCGGCCGGTGCCGGCGTCGACGCGCCAGGTCGCGACGGGGGCGGCGTCCTCGATCCCGGGCGGCTCCGCCGGTTCGGGTGCGCCCTCCGGTGCGGTGGCGCCGCGGGCGAGGTAGGTGCTGCGGCCCTCCCACACCACCTCACCCGCGGCGTCGGCCTCGGCGACGAGGTCGACCTGAGCCCCCTTCGGGTGCGCCCGCAGCCCGTCGGCGTGCACGCGCAGCGCGAGCGGCTCGGCCGCGTCGACGGCCCGGTGCACGGTGATCGCGTTGCGGACGTGGACGAGGCCGGGCAGCGGGAGCGGGAACGACCGCCGCGCCATCAGCTCCACCTGCAGGCCGAATGCCAGCACGTGCGGGTACGTCGGCGGCAGCGCGTCGCCGACGGGGAAGCCGCACGCACGGGCGTACTCCGCGAGGTGGTTGCGGTCGACGGAGACGTCCCTGCTCAGGGCGGTGTCGGGCAGCTCGTGCCCACGCGGGCCGATAGCGCCGATCGCGGCCTTGACGTACAGGGTGCCGAGGCCTGCCATCAGGCCCCCAGCATGTTCTGGCCGTCGACGCGCACCACCTGGCCGGTGACGCCGGCCGACGCGGCCTGGCCGAGCCAGCCCACCGCTTCGGCGACGTCGACGGGCAGCCCGCCCTGCCGGAGGCTGTTGACCCGCCGGCCGGCCTCCCGGGTGCCGAGCGGCATCCTCGCCGTCATCGCGGTCTCGATGAAACCCGGCGCGATCGCGTTGATCGTGGCACCCCGGCCGGCGAAGCGCGGGGCGAGCGCGCGAACCATGCCGATCACGCCCGCCTTGCTCGCCGCGTAGTTCGTCTGCCCGCGGTTGCCGGCGATCCCGCTCATCGAGGAGATGCAGACGATCCGCGCGCTGTCGCCGAGCAGGTCGCCACCGGCCAGCAGCGCCTCGTTGATCGCCAGCTGCGAGCGCAGGTTCACCGCGAGGACGGCGTTCCAGCGGTCGGCGTCCATGTTGGCGAGCAGCTTGTCGCGGGTGATGCCGGCGTTGTGCACCACCACGTCGACGCGACCGTGCCGCTCCCGCAGGTGTGCGAGCAGCCGTTCGGGCGCGTCGGGCGCGGTGATGTCGAGCTGGAGCGCGGTGCCGCCGGTGCGGTTGGCGACCCGGGCGAGCGCATCGCCCGCCGCCGGGACGTCGACGGCCACGATCGTGGCGCCGTCGCGGTGGAGGGTGTCGGCGACGGCCTCGCCGATGCCGCGTGCCGCGCCCGTGACCACGGCGACCCGACCGGCGAGCGGCCGCGCCGGGTCGCCCGGCTCGGCCGGCCCGACCGGCGCGGCGATCCGCACGACCTGCCCGGACACGAACGCCGACCGGGCGGACAGGAAGAACCGCAGTGACGAGGCGAGCGCACCGGCACCGGCGTCGGGCGCCACGGCGAGCAGGTTGGCCGTGGCCCCGGCCCGCACCTCCTTGCCCGCCGAGCGGACCAGCCCCTCGAACGCCTGCGCCACGGCCGCGGCCTCCACGTCCTCGGCCGGCGCGACCGGACCGAGGAGCAGCAGCCGCCCGGACGGGGCGAGCCGTCGCACCGCCGGCGTCAGGATCTGCTGGGCGGCGGCGAGGTCGTCGAGGGTGCGGGCGCCGGTTGCGTCGAGGACGGCCGCGGCGACCTTCCCGTCCTCGCCCACCTCGGCCACACCGGCGTCGGCGAGCACCGCGCGGACGCCGTCGGCCGCCCCGCCCCCGCCGACGGCCGCGACGAGCGCGGGCCCGTCGAGCAGCGGCTGACCCGGTGCGTAGCGGCGCAGCAGCGGGATCCGCGGCACCCCCAGCCGCTGGACGAGCCGGTACTGCGAGAGGTCCCGCAGCGTGTCGTTCGTCATCGGGCCGCCTCCAGGATCGCGACGACGCCCTGGCCGCCTGCCGCGCAGATGCTGATCAGGCCGCGCGCCGGGGCGCCCTTCTCGTGCAGGAGCTTGGCGAGGGTCCCGACGATCCGCCCGCCCGTGGCCGCGAAGGGGTGGCCGGTGGCGAGCGAGGAGCCCGCGACGTTCAGCTTCGACTTCTCGATCGACCCCAGCGGGGCGTCCAGGCCGAGCCGCTCCTTCGCGAACGCCGGGTCCTCCCACATCGTGAGGGTGGCGAGCACGGTGGACGCGAACGCCTCGTGGATCTCGTAGAAGTCGAAGTCCTGCAGCGTGAGGCCGTTGCGCTCCAGCAGCCGCGGCACCGCGTACACCGGCGCCGTGAGCAACCCGTCGTGGCCGTGCACGAAGTCCACGGCCGCGGTCTCGGCGTCGACCACGTGCGCGAGGACCGGCAGCCGGTGCTCGGCGGCCCACTCGTCGGTGCCGAGCAGCACGGCGGAGGCCCCGTCGGTGAGCGGGGTGGAGTTCCCCGCCGTCATCGTCGCCCCCTCGCCCTTGCCGAACACCGGCTTCAGCTTCGCGAGCTTCTCCACCGAGGTGTCGGCGCGGAGGTTCTGGTCGCGGGTGAGCCCGAGGAACGGGGTGACCAGGTCGTCGAAGAATCCGCGGTCGTACGCGGCTGCGAGGTTGCGGTGGCTCGCGACGGTGAGCTCGTCCTGCTCCGCGCGCTCCACGTGCCACTCGACCGCGGTCCGGGCCGCGTGCTCGCCCATGGACAGCCCGGTGCGCGGCTCGGCGTTGCGCGGGATCTCGGGCACGACCTGGTCCGGCCGGAGCCCGCGGAGCGCGGCGATGCGCGCCCCGAGGGTCTTCGCGCCGTTCAGCGCCATCAGTACGCGGCGCAGGTCGTCGTTGAGGGCGACGGGCGCATCGCTCGCGGTGTCGACCCCCGCCGCGATCCCGCTGTCCACCTGGCCGAGTGCGATCTTGTTGGCGACGAGGACCACGGTCTCCAGGCCGGTGCCGCAGGCCTGCTGGACGTCGTAGGCGGGCGTGTACGCCGAGAGCGTGCTGCCGAGCACCGCCTCCCGGGTGAGGTCGCGGTCTCGGCTGTGCTTGAGCACCGCACCCCCGGCCACCTCGCCGAGGCGCTGCCCGGCGAGGCCGAAGCGGGCGGCGAGGCCGTCGAGGGTGGCGGTGAGCATGTCGAGGTTCGACGCACGGGCGTACGCGCCGTTCGCGCGCGCGAACGGGATGCGGTTGCCGCCGATGACGGCGGCCTTCCTCCGGGTCTCCGGCATTTCGGTCTCCTACCCACGAGTAGCCGGTACCCAAAGTACCCGGTACCGTGAGTTCCGTGCAGCGGGTACGGGATCGGCGCGCCAGCCGGTGGGACGCCCACCGGCGCACGCGGCGCGCCGAGCTCACCGACGCCGCGATCGCCGCGATCCGCGAGCACGGCGCCGGCGCCGGGATGGACGACGTCGCCGCGGCCGCACGCACGAGCAAGACCGCCGTCTACCGGCACTTCGCCGACCGCACCCAGCTCTACGTCGCGGTCTGCGAGCGGGTGGCGGACGTACTGCTCGGGCAGGTGCGCTCGGCGATGGACGGCGCCGCGGGCCCACGCACGAAGACCGCCGCCGCCATCGCCGTGTACCTGCGGCTGATCGAGCACGACCCGCAGGTGTACCGGTTCGTGGTGCACCGCCCGCTGGCCGACGCCGACCTCGTCGCCGATCTCGTCTCGCTGATCGGTGACCAGGTGGCGGACGTGATCGCCGAGCAGCTGACCGCGGTGGGCGCCGATCCGGCCCCCGCCGTGCCGTGGGGCCACGGCGTGGTCGGGATGGTCCGTTCGGCGGCGGACAACTGGATCGCCCGCCCGGCGGGAATGAGCAGGGAACAGCTGGCCGATCACCTCACCGCCCTCGCCTGGGTGGGCCTTTCCGGGATGGTCGCCCGCACCGAGGAGGAGACGCCATGACGGTCGACCGGCACGCGCTGCAGCGCGTCCTCGACGGGAGGTGGGTACAGGTCCGCGACGAGATCCGCGCCCAGATGGACGAGCTCGCGTTCAACCCGGACCCGGACCTCTCCACCGAGGAGTACCGAGCGCTCACCACCGAGAACCTGCACCTGCTCGCGGGCACGGGACGGAGCCGGCAGGGCTTCGATCCCGCCTACGGGGGCGGCGGCGACGTCGGCGGCGTGGTCACCGCGTTCGCGATGCTCGGATACGGCGACCTGTCGCTACTGGTCAAGGCCGGCGTGCAGTGGGGCCTGTTCGGCGGCGCCGTGCAGGTGCTCGGCACTTCACGTCACCATGACAGGTACCTGGAGCAGATCATGGACGGTGAGCTGCTCGGCTGCTTCGCGATGACCGAGACCGGCCACGGCTCCGACGTGCAGCACCTGCGCACCACCGCGACCTTCGACCCGGCCACGGGCGAGTTCGTGATCCACACGCCGGACCCGGGCGCACGCAAGGACTACATCGGCAACGCCGCCCGGGACGGGCGCATGGCCGTGGTCTTCGCGCAGCTGGTCACGGGCGGCCAGTCGTACGGCGTGCACGCGCTGCTGGTCCCGATCCGGGACGAGGGCGGCGCGGCGCTGCCGGGCGTCACCATCGGCGACTGCGGCCGGAAAGCAGGTCTCAACGGCGTCGACAACGGGCGGCTGACGTTCGACCACGTGCGCGTGCCGCGCGAGGCGCTGCTCAACCGGTTCGGCGACGTCGCCGACGACGGCACCTACACCAGCTCGATCGCGAACGAGACGCGCCGCTTCTTCACGATGCTGGGCACGCTCGTCCGCGGCCGGATCAGCGTGGCGGGCGGCGCCGTCACCGCCACGCAGAAGGCACTGGCGCTCGCGATCCGATACGGCGCCACCCGCCGGCAGTTCGCCGACCCGGCCACCGGCGAGGAGGTCGTCGTCCTCGACTACCTCGTGCACCAGCGCAAGCTGCTGCCCGCGCTCGCCACGACGTACGCGCTGCACTTCGCGCAGAGCGACCTGGTGTCGGACATGCACGACCTGCAGACCCCGGGCGCCGACGGCGACGAGCGGCGCCAGCGCGAGCTGGAGACGCGGGCCGCCGGGATCAAGGCCGTCGGCACCTGGCACGCCACCGCGACGATCCAGACCTGCCGGGAGGCATGCGGCGGAGCGGGCTACCTCGCCGCGAACCTGCTGCCGACGCTCAAGGCCGACACGGACGTGTTCACCACGTTCGAGGGCGACAACACGGTGCTGCTGCAGCTGGTCGCGAAGACGCTGCTGTCCGACTACGCCCGGCACCTCGGCCGGCTCGACCTGGCCGGCAAGGCCCGCTTCGCCGCCGACCTGGTGGGCGGCATGGTCGCCGAGCGCACCGGCGTGCGGGCGCTGGTGCGCCGCGGCGACGTCCGGGACCGCGACTACCAGCGGTGGCTGCTCGTCGAGCGCGAGCAGCACCTGCTGGCGAACGCGGCGCAGCGCATGCGCAAGGCCCTCGCGCCGGGCGCCGACCAGTTCGGGATCTTCAACGGCGCGCAGGACCACCTGCTCGTCGCGGCCCGCGCCCACGTCGACCGCATCGTGTTCGACGCCTTCGCCGCCGCCGTCGACGCGACCACCGACGCCGGTGTGCGCGCGCTGCTCGCGGACGTGCTCCGGCTCTACGCGCTGTCGGTGATCGAGGGCGACCGCGCGTTCTTCATCGAGCACTCCTACCTGACCCCGGGCCGGGCCAAGGCCGTCACCCAGGCGGTCAACGGGCTCTGCGGGCGGCTGCGGCCGCACGCCCGCACCCTCGTCGACGGCTTCGGGATCCCGGAGCCGTGGCTGGCGTGCCCGCTGCTGGACGGAGAGGCCGAGGCCGGAGCACCCGCGCAGGTGCTCCCCGAGGACGAGCCGACCGGCCTAGCGTCGGTGGGCTGAGGCCCGCTCGGCGCGCGCCTGCTGCACGTCGGGGATGTGGGTGTCGATCCACTCCAGCAGCCCGGCGAGGTGCGGTGGAGTCCGCGCTGCGGTAGCGAGACGAGTGGCGCCGTGGCGCCGTGGGGCCGCGTTATGGAGCCATAACGCGATCTGTAGGCCGTGAGAACAGCATTGTGGCTCCATAGTGCTGATGGGGCTGTTAGGGGTTCTCGGCCAGCGCCGCGTGCTGCGCCCGCAGCTCGCGCTTGAGGATCTTTCCGCTCGGGTTCTTGGGCAGCGCGTCGGCGAACACCACGTACTTCGGGCACTTGTATCCGGCCAGGTGCTGCCGGGCGTGCGCCAGGACGGTGTCCGCCGTCAGGCCCACATCCGGCTTCGGGACGACGACCGCGGTGACCGCCTCGATCCAGCGCGGGTGCCCGATCCCGAACACGGCGACCTCGGCGACCCCGTCGAGAAGGTAGATCGCCTCCTCGACCTCGCGGCTGGCCACGTTCTCCCCGCCAGTCTTGATCATGTCCTTCTTGCGGTCGACCACCGAGAGGTAGCCGTCCTCGTCCATGATCCCGAGGTCGCCGGAGTGGAACCAGCCGCCGCGGAACGCCTCGGCGGTCTTCTCCTCGTCGGCGTAGTAGCCCAGCGCGGCGTGCGGGCTGCGGTGCACGATCTCGCCGATCCCGCCGGGCGGCACCGGCTCGCCCAGCTCGTCGACCAGCATCGTCTCCACGTTGACGGCGGCCCGGCCCGCGGAACCGGCCTTCGGCAACTGCTCGTGCGGGCGCAGGATCGTGGCGAGCGGGGCCATCTCGGTCTGGCCGTAGAAGTTCCAGAACCGGACCTCGGGCAGCCTGCGCTGCAGCTCCTTGAGCACCTCCACGGGCATCGCGGACGCGCCGTAGTAGCCCTTGCGCAGGCTCGAAAGGTCCCGCGTGTCGAAGTCGGGGTGGCGCAGCAGGGAGATCCACACGGTGGGCGGGCAGAACAGCTTCGTGGCCCGCTCGGCCTCGATCGTGGCGAGCAACGCCGCCGGGTCCGGCCCGGGCAGGATCACGCTGGTGGCGCCCAGGTAGACGTCCACGGAGAAGAAGCAGTCCAGCTGGGCGCAGTGGTACATCGGCAGCGAGTGCACCTCGACGTCGTCGGTGCCCATCCCGCCGTCGATCGTGCACGAGACGTACTGGGCGATGAGCGACCGGCTCGACAGCATCACGCCCTTCGGCCGCGACTCGGTGCCCGAGGTGTACATCAGGCGGAGCGGGTCGTCGTCGGCGACGGCCACCTCCGGGTCGTGCTCCGGCCCGGCGGCCCACCAGGCCGCGACGTCCTCCCAGCCCCCGGCCGCCCCGCCGATGCGGCCCCGCACGCCGTCGGTCAGGCCCGCCTCCGCGAGCGCCGCCGCCGCGGTCTCGGTGAGGACGTCCTGCGCCACGATCCCGGTGGCCCCGGAGTGGCCGAGGATGAAGGCGATCTCCGACGGGCCGAGCATGAAGTTCACCGGCACCAGCACCACGCCCAGCTTCGCCGTGGCGAAGGCGATCACCGCGTACTCCCAGCAGTTGCGCGACAGCAGCGCCAGCCGGTCGCCCTTCGCCACCCCGCGGGCGGCGAGCGCGTTGGCGACCCGGTTGGCCGCGGCGTCGAACTCCGCGTACGTGAAGCGCCGCTCGCCGGACACGACCGCGACCTTGTCCGGGTACCGCAACGCGGTGCGCCGCAGCAGGTCACCGACCCCGTGCTGGCGGGCGCGGGCGATGGCGGCGGCGGTGTCGGCCGTGAAGGCGGCGTCCGGCGTGTCGGGGGGCATGTCCGGATTTTGCCGGACCCGGCCCCGACCACGCACCTGTCCGATCGCCGGCGCACGTTCTACGGTCGGGACGTGCCCACCATCGTCGAACGGATCGCGCACGCCGACACCGACCTGCACGCCTTCGTCGACGAGCCCGGCCGCGCCGAGCGGGTCGCCGCCGACGTCGCCGAGATCGCCCGCCGCTGGCCGGACCCCGAGCACCGGCCCCCGCTCCACGGAGTCCCGCTCGGCGTGAAGGACGTGTACCGCGTCGACGGGTTGCCCACCCGGGCCGGCTCCACGCTGCCCGTGGAGGTCCTCGCCGGGCCCGAGGCCACCGCGGTCACCCGGCTGCGCGCGGCCGGAGCAGTGGTGGCCGGCAAGACCGTCACCACCGAGTTCGCCTACTTCGCTCCCGGGCCGACCCGCAACCCGCACCACCCCGAGCACACGCCGGGCGGGTCGAGCAGCGGGTCGGCGGCCGCCGTGGCCGCCGGGCTGGTGCCGCTCGCGCTGGGCACGCAGACCGTCGGCTCCGTCATCCGGCCGGCGGCCTACTGCGGGTGCATCGGCTTCAAGCTGTCCTACGGCCGCGTGCCCTGCGACGGCGTGATCCCGAACGCGCCGACGTTCGACACCGTCGGGTTGTTCGCCGCCGACCTGTCCCACGCCAGGGCCGCTGCCGCGGCCCTCGTGTACGGGTGGGCGGCCGCCCCGGCCCGGGATCGCCCGGTGCTCGGGGTGCCCGCGGGCCCCTACCTCGACCAGACCGACGTCGGCGCGTGCGGCGAGTTCGCCACCCAGATCACCGCGTTGCGTGCGGCCGGGTACGAGGTGCGCGAGGTCGCGGCGCTCGACGACATCGCCCAGGTCAACCAGCAGCACACCGTGGTCAGCGTCGTCGAGATCGCGCGCACGCACGAGACCTGGTTCGACCGCTACGCCGACCGCTACCGCCCGCAGACCGCCGCCGCCATCCGCGAGGGCCGCGCGACCGACGCCGCCACCTACGCCGCGGCGCTCGACGGGGTGCACGCCTTCCGGCGCACCATGCCGCACCGCATGGTCGACGCGGGCGTCGACGTCTGGATCTGCCCGTCGGCCACCGGTCCCGCCCCCCACGGGCTGGACACCACCGGCAACCCCACGATGAGCGTGCCGTGGACCCAGTCCGGCCTGCCTGCGCTGTCGCTGCCCGCGGGCACGGTGGCGCGCGAACCGGGCGGCCCCGCGCTCCCGGTGGGCCTGCAGTGCGTCGGCCGCCCCGGCGCCGACGAACGGCTGCTGGAATGGGCGGACGGCATCGCGGAGGCGCTACGGGGGCGGTAGGGGGCGCTGGCCGCGGAGCTCGTACGCCTCGCCCACCGCCAGCTCACCGGAGCCCGTGACGTCCGCGTAGACGCCTGCGCACGCCCACGTCCCCAGCCCGTGGATCATCACGCGGTTGTGCTTGGCGATGGCGCGGAGGGTGTCGGAGTCGCGGGGCAGGTCGCCCTGCGGAAGCGTGGTCATGACGCAACGCATCGTCGGGATCGACGCCGCGACGGTGGCGCCACCCTCGAACGCGATCAGCCGGCCGGCCCACGCGTTCTCCACGAAACCCTCGTCCTCCCCGTCGAGCACGACGTTGGGGCGGTAGCGCCGCTCGTCGAACGTGGCGTCGGGCGCGAGTTCACGCAACCGGTCCAGCGTGGCCGTGGTGAGCAGGTGCAGCACCGCGAGGTCGAAGAACGACGGGTGGGGCGCCATCGCGGCGAGGTCGAACCGGCTCACCCGCTCCCCGGTGTCCTCGTCGCGCACCCGGGTGGCCGCGATGACCGCCTCCGGGGCGAGCCCGTCGATCTCCGGCCACACCTCCTCGAACCCGGCTCCGTCCGGTGGGGTGGCGATCAGCCGGACGTCACGGCCGACAGCGGCGCTGAGCGCGGCGTCGATGTCCGGATCGCCGCTGTGGTGCACCGAGCCGTCGGGGAACGTGATCTCGACGGACGGCGCCTCGGCGCGGCCCGCCTCGTCGACACATCGGGCCGAGAACCCGAGCAGCCCGCCCCAGAGACGCGGCACCTTCGCGCTCGCCACGGTGCCGGTCTCGACGTCCACGAGGGCGTAGGCGCGGTCGCCGACCACCCCGCGCTCGTCTATCCGGCAACGCCCGAGCGGCTCGCCGAGCATCGATTTGACCGGGTAGCGGTACAGCGCCGTAACAGCCACCACTGATTTCTAGCGGGGCCGTCAAGACGTGGGGCGGCCCGCGGTGAGGACGCGGGGGCCGCCCTCCGTGATCGCGATCGTGTGCTCGGCGTGGGTGGCGCGGCTGCCGTCGGCCGTCCGGATCGTCCAGCCGTCGCGGTCGTGGCGGTAGGTGTCGGCGCCCCCCGCCTGGAGCATCGGCTCGAGCGCGATCACCAGCCCGGGCCGCAGCGGCAGGCCGCGCCCCGGACGGCCCTCGTTGGCGACGCTCGGCGACTCGTGCATGGAGCGCCCCACGCCGTGCCCACCGTGGTCGGCCAGCAGCCCGTACCCGCCGGAGCGGGCGACCGTGCCGATGGCGTGCGCGATGTCGCCCAGCCGCGCACCGGCGACCGCGGCCGCGATGCCCGCGGCGAGCGCGCGCTCGGCGGTCTCGATCAAGGCGGTGTCCCGCGGATCCCCGGTGCCACCGACGACCGTGCTGAACGCGGCGTCGGCGCACCAGCCGTCGAGGTGCACGGCGAGGTCGACGCTCAGGACGTCGCCCTGGCGCAGCCGCTCCCGCCCGGGGATGCCGTGCACGACGGCGTCGTTGGTGCTCGCGCAGATCACGCCCGAGTAGGGGACCGGCGCCCACGACGGGTGGTAACCCAGGAAGCTGGGGCGGGCCCCGGCGTCCGCGATCAGGTCGGCGGCGAGCGCGTCCAGCTCGCCCGTGGTGACGCCGGGCGCGACGTGGGCGCGCACGGCCGCCAGCACGTCGGCCACGATCTTGCCCGCGGCTTCGCACGCGTCCACCTCGGACGCGGTCTTCAGCTCGATCATTAGGATAACTATACCGGTATTACTATCGGATCCATGGTGCGCGTCCCGCTGACCCCCGCCGACCGCGAGCGCGGCCGGCGACTCGGCCTGCTCCTGCGGGACGCCCGCGGCGACCGCAGCCTGGTCGACGTGGCCGCGGCGGCCGGGATCTCGGCGGAGACCCTGCGCAAGATCGAGACGGGCCGGATCCCCACGCCGGCGTTCTTCACGGTCGCCGCGCTCGCCGAGACGCTCGGACTGTCCCTCGACGCCGTCGCCACCACCACCACGCCCTTGACCTCAACCTGACTTCAGATCCGATGCTGGGTCCCACACGAGGCGGAGGGGACGAGGCGTGCAACAGGTCGTGGTGGAGCGGTTCGGCGGGCCCGAGGTCCTGGTCCCGCACGAGGTACCGGACCCGGTCGCCGGGCCGGGCGAGGTGGTCGTCGCGGTGCGCGCGGCGGACGTCCTGTGGCTCGAGACGATGGTGCGGCGCGGTGACGGAAGGCCGTACTGGCCCATGACACCGCCGTACGTTCCGGGCAACGCGGTCGCCGGGCACGTGCTGAACGTCGGGGCGGGCGTCGATCCGGGCTGGACCGGGCGGGCCGTCGCCACCGAGACCGGTGGCACCGGCGGCTACGCCGAGCGCGTGGTCGTGCCGGCGGCCGGCCTCACCCCGGTTCCCGACGGCCACGCGCTCGAGGACGCGGCGGCGCTGCTGCACGACGCCGTCACGGCGCTCTCGCTGTTCGAGACCACCCGGATCACCGGCGATGACACCGTGCTGGTGGTCGGCGCGAGCGGCGGGCTCGGCATCGTGTCCATGCAGCTTGCGAAGGCCGCCGGTGCCCGGTTGGTCGCGGTGGCCCGGGACGAGCGGAAGCTCGCCCTGATCCGCACGCTCGGCCCGGACGCCGTGATCGACCCGGAGGCGGCCGGCTGGATGGACCGGGCGCGCTCCGCGCTCGGCGGCGCGGGCGCCACGGTCGTGCTCGACAACGTCGGAGGGGCCGTCGGCGAAGCGGCCTTCGGGCTCGTCGCACCGGGCGGACGATTCTCGGCGCACGGCACCCCGAGCGGCCGGTTCGCCCGGATCGACCCGGCCGAGGCGGGGCGCAGGGGCGTCACCCTCACCGGCATCGGCGAGGTGCAGCTCACCCCCGAGAAGCGCCTCCGCCTCACGGCGCGAGCGCTCGCCGACGCCGCCGCCGGCCGGATCAGCCCGCTGATCGGCCAGACCTACCGGCTCGCGAAGGCCGCCGACGCGCACGCGGGCATCGAAGCGCGCACGGTGCTCGGCAAGACGCTGCTGCTAGTGCCGCCCGCGCAAGAGCCGCGATAGGGGCACCGCACACACCGGGTCAGAACGGCACACACGCCGGGCGCTCTGTGCCGTCCCCATCCGATGTGTGCGGTGGTGCCAGTGGCGCGCCGAGCGGCCGCCGTCAGGTCGCGGCGGCTCGTAGTGCCACCAGGCGGGACGCCGCCTCGGCCAGCACCTCGTCGCGCTTGCAGAAGGCGAAGCGGACGAGCGATCGGCCCAGCTCCGGGTCGGCGCAGAACACCGACACCGGCACCGCGGCCACCCCGACCTTCTCCGGCAGGCTCCAGCAGAACCCGGCGCCGTCGGCGGATCCCAGCGGGGTGACGTCGGTGACCACGAAGTAGGTGCCCGCCGTGTCGAACACGGTGAAGCCCGCCTCGCGCAGCCCGGCGGAGAGCAGGTCGCGCTTGCGCAGCAGGTCGCCGGCCAGCTGGGCGTAGAAGGAGTCCGGCAGCCCGAGGGCGGTCGCGATCGCGGGCTGGAACGGGGCGCCGCTGACGTAGGTGAGGAACTGCTTCGCCGCGCGCACCGCCGACACGAGCTCGCCGGGCCCGCTCACCCAGCCGACCTTCCAGCCCGTCACCGAGAAGGTCTTGCCGACCGAGGAGATCGTGAGCGTGCGCTCGGCCATCCCGGGCAGGGTGGCCATCGGCACGTGCGGCCGACCGTCGTAGATCATGTGCTCGTACACCTCGTCGGTGACGACCACGGCGTCGTGCTCGGCGGCCAGCTCGCCGATCAGCGTGAGCTGCTCGCGGTCGAGCACCGTGCCGGTCGGGTTGTGCGGGGTGTTGACCAGCACGACGCGGGTCCGCGCGGAGAACGCGGCACGCAGCTCGTCGGGGTCGAAGGCGAACGAGGTGCCGCTCGGCCGCAGCGGCACCGGGCGGATCACCGCGCCCGCGAGCGCGATCGTGGCCGCGTAGGAGTCGTAGTACGGCTGGAACGTCACGACCTCGTCGCCCGCCTCGCACAGCGCCAGCACGGCGGAGGCGATCGCCTCGGTGGCCCCGGTGGTGACGAGCACGGCGTCCGGGTCGACGTCGAGACCGTAGAAGCGACGCTGGTGCTCGGCAACGGCGGTGCGCAGCTCGGGCACCCCGATCCCGGGCGGGTACTGGTTGATCCCGGCCTTGATGTTCGCAGCGGCGTCCTCGAGCAGGGAGGCGGGGCCGTCGGTGTCCGGGAAGCCCTGGCCGAGGTTGATCGCGCCGGTCCGCAGTGCGAGCGCCGACATCTCGGCGAAGATCGTGGAGGTGTGGGCGCGCATGCGTTCTACGAGCATGGGTGCACCGTACGTTGTCGGACACCGCTCCTACCCTGCGCGCATGCCGATGCCGGAGCGCGAACGCCAGGAGTTCCTCGCCGAGCCGCACGTCGCGGCGCTGTCCGTCGTCGCGGGGCCGGACCGCGCCCCGCTCGTCGTGCCGATCTGGTACCAGTACGAGCCGGGCGGCGACGTCTGGTTCCACACGTCGGTCGGGTCGCGCAAGGCGAAGCTGATCGACGCCGCCGGGCGCGTGTCGCTGATGGTCGACGAGGCCGGGGCCCGGGTCCGCTACGTGTCGGTGGAAGGCCCGGTCGTGCGCACGGAGCCCGGCACCCACGAGATCGTGCGGGCCATGACGGAGCGGTACCTGCCGCCCGAGCGGGTGGACACGTACCTCGAGTTCGCCATGGCCGAGCACGGTGAGCAGGTCGTCTACCACGTCCGGCCGCAGCGCTGGCTCTCCGCCGACCTGACGGGCTGACCCTCACCAGCCCCGCATGTCCACCTGCCACGTCTCCAGCACGGTCGCGCCGTCCACCAGGTGCATCAGCTCGTGCAGGGCGACGGTCGGGTCGACGTGGGCGGGGAGCACGCGCACCCGCTCGCCCACGCGCACCGGGGTCTCGGGGGCGAAGGTCGTGTGCTCGTCGGAGCAGAACCACACCTGGGCGCCCTCGATCGTCGGGATGCCGTGGTCGAGGGACTGTGACTTCAGCCCGACGTCCACCACCGCGTGGTCGGCCGACACCGAGATCACGGTGCCCAGCACCGACAGCGCCTGGCCGAACGGGTGGCCGATCTTGCCGTACGCGGTGTCCATCAGCGCGTACGAGCCGGCCTGGATCTCGGTGGCCCACGTGTTGTCGAGGTAGGTGCCGGTGCCGCCGGCGCTGATGATCTCGCCGCCGACGTCCCCTGCGGCGCGCACGAGGAGCTCCATCGCGTCGCGGGTCATGCGGGCGCGGTCGGCCGGGTCGGGCACGAGCATGAGGTGCCCCTCGTAACCCATCACACCGCGGACGCCCAGGCCGGCGGCTCGCGCCGCATCGGCCAGCTCACCGGCATTCTCGGGAGGGCAACCGCACCGGGGCAGCCCCACGTTCACGTCGACGAGCACCTCGCGGACCCCGCCCGCGACGGCCGCGGCGACGGTCTCCGCGGAGTCGACCGCGACCGTCACCCGCGCCCCGTCCGCGACCAGCGCGCCGAGACGGCGGGTGTCCAGCACCTCGTTGGCGAGCAGCAGGTCCGTGCCCAGGCCCGCGGCCGCCATCACCTCGCACTCGCGCACGGTGGCGCACGTGAACCCGGCGTGCCCGAGGGCCGCCTGCCGCCGCGCGAGCGCCGTGGTCTTGTGCGCCTTCACGTGCGGGCGCAGCCGCGGGCCGGGGAGGGCCTCGCTCATGGTCGCCAGGTTGGCATCGAGGACGTCGCGCTCGACGAGCAGGGCGGGCGTGGTGAGGTCGGTGATCAGCACGGGGCCAGTGTTCTCGACCGGAGGTCCGGTGCGTGAATCGGCGGATCCAGGTTCTCGCTGGGTGTGCCGGCGGGCCGGCCTCGTACCGGGCGTACTCGGCCGGTGCGCCCAGCGGGAAGCTGGGCCGTCGAGTTGCGTGGTGGACCTCCGGTCCAGGACACCAGTGTCCTGCCCCACAGAAGCCGGCGGGCCGGAATGCCGCGGCGACGTTCCTTCTTCATCGATCAGTGACGCTGACTCCCGCCCGTGCCCCACAGGTCGTACCGGGCACCCCGGGGAACCGCCTCCGGCTCGTTCTGACGCTCGGCGCGTTCACCGCGCTGGGCCCGTTCACCATCGACATGTACCTCCCGGCGCTCCCGACGATCACCGGTGAGCTGCTCACCACCTCCGCCTCCGTGCAGCTGACGCTCACCGGCACCCTGCTCGGACTCGGACTCGGCCAGCTCGTGATCGGTCCGCTCTCCGACCGGTTCGGGCGCAGGCGCCCGCTGCTCGCGGGCGTCGCCCTGCACGTGATCGCCTCGCTGCTGTGCATCGTGGCGCCCAACGTCGAGGTGCTCGGCGCGCTGCGCCTGCTGCAGGGCCTCGGGGCGGCGGCCGGCACGGTGACCGCGATGGCGATCGTGCGGGACCTCTACACCGGGCGCGCCGCGGCCACGCTGCTGTCGCGGCTGATCCTCGTGATGGGCGCGGCCCCGGTGCTCGCCCCGTCCCTCGGGGCGTGGCTGCTCGCGTTCACCTCGTGGCGCGGCGTCTTCGCGGTGCTCGCGCTCTTCGGCCTGCTGCTCCTTCCCGTGGCCGCCCGCGTGCTGCCCGAGACCCTGCCCCCGCACCGCCGCGTCACGTCCGGGGTGGTGGGCACGCTGCGCACCTACCGCGGGCTGCTGCAGGACCGCACGTTCGTCGGGCTCGTGCTCGTCGCCGGCCTGGCGATGTCGGCCGTGATGAGCTACGTCTCGGGTGCGTCGTTCGTGTTCCAGGAGCAGTTCGGGCTGAACCAGCAGCAGTTCGGCCTCGCGTTCTCCAGCGGCGCGATCTGGCTGATCCTCGCCAGCCAGCTCAACCCCGTGCTCCTGCGCCGCTTCGAGCCGCAGCAGCTGCTCCTCGGTGCGGTCGCCATCGCCGCGACGGCGAGCCTGCTGCTCGTCACCGTCGCATCGTCGGGCATCGGCGGCCTGTTCGGCGTGCTCGTCCCGCTCTGGATGGTGCTGCTCTCCGTCGGCTTCGGGCTGCCGAACGCCCCGGCCGTCGCGCTGTCACGGCACGGCGAGACGGCGGGCACGGCGGCCGCCCTGCTCGGAGCGACCCAGTTCGGCGTCGGTGCCCTCGTCTCGCCGCTCGTCGGCGTGCTGGGCAACGACGCGGCGGCCATGAGCGCGACGATCGCGAGCGGGCTCGTGCTGTCGCTGACCGTGCTCGTGCTGGTCGTGCGGCCGTGGCGGCTGGTGGACGCCGAGCGGGAGCCGATCGCGGCCTGAGGTCGTTGCAGCCGGGCTATGAGCGGGTGCGCACCGCCACCAGCGGCAGGAAGGCCTGGGTGAGCGGGCCGATCGCCAGCGCGTAGAGCACGGTGCCGACGCCGACCGTGCCGCCGAGCAGCCATCCGCACGCCAGCACGACCACCTCGATGCAGGTGCGCACCAGGCGCACGGACCGCCCGGTGCGCGCCGCCAGCCCGGTCATCAGGCCGTCGCGCGGGCCGGGGCCGAGCCGCGCCCCGACGTAGGCGGCGGTCGCCACGCCGTTCAGCACGACCCCGGCGACCAGCAGCGCGATCCGGGCGGCGAGCGCGTCCGGGGCGGGCAGGAGCGCGAGCGCGGTGTCGACGATCGCCGCGATCACGAGGACGTTGGCCACGGTGCCGATGCCGGGTCGCTGGCGCAGCGGGATCCACAGCAGCAGCACGATGGCGCCGGTGATCCCGGTGACCATCCCGAAGCTGAGCGGGGTCTGCTTGGTGATCCCCTCGTGCAGCACGTCCCACGGGTTCAACCCGAGGCCGCTGCGAATCTGCATCGCCATGCTCACCGCGTACAGCACGAGCCCGCAGAAGAGCTGGGGCAGCCTGCGGCCCGGGTTGCGGGTGACGGGGAGCGGGCGGAGGTCGACGACTGCCACTTTCCCATCGTGGGCGATGGGGGCGCCGTTGCCGATGGCCAATCGGGCGCCGGTGGACCGGCGCGCGATGATGGCGTCCTCTCGATCGCGGAGGTCGCCGTGCGCAGGTTGTTCGTGCTGGTCGGGGTGCTGGCGATGCTCGTGCTGAGCGCCGGAGGTGCTGCGGCGGACCCGCCGATGCGCCTCGACGACCGCGTCACCGACCGGGCGGGGGTCCTCGCGCCGGACGACGTCGCTGCGATCCAGGAGGCGATCGAGCAGCTCCGGGCCGAGAACAACGTCGACCTGTTCGTCGTGTTCGTCGAGTCGTTCGACGGGGCGGACGGCGAGGAGTGGGCCCACGAGAGCGCCCGGCTCTCCCAGCTCGGCGATGAGGACGCGCTGCTCGCCGTCGCCGTGGTCGATCGCGCCTACGGCCTCTCGGTGGCCGCCGGATTCCCGGTCGACGAGTCGCGGCTGGATCAGATCCGCACCGAGGACGTCGAGCCGCGGCTCTCCGCGGAGGCCTGGGCCGGCGCGGCGGTCGCACTGGCCGACGGGCTGCGTTCCGGTGGCGGTGGCGGGTTCGGGATCGGGCTGGCCGTGGTCGGGGGCGTCGCCGTGGTCGGTGCGGGCGCCTACGCCCTGCACCGCAGGCGGCGGCGCGCCGCCGACGCGGCTCCGGCACCCGATCTGCCGCCCGACGAGTTCTCCGACGTCTCGACGGCCGACCTCGCCTACCGGGCCAGCGCCGCTCTGATCGAGGTCGACGACGCCGTGCGCACGTCCGAGCAGGAGCTCGCGGCCGCGCGGACCCATTTCGGGGAGGACGCCGTGTCCGGCTTCGCCGCCGCGCTGGAACAGTCGCGCGCCGACATGCTGCAGGCGTTCACGCTGCGCCAGCGCCTCGACGACGGCGAGCCGGAGGACGAGCGCACGGCGCGTTCGCTGCACGCCGAGATCGTCCGGATCGCCACCGCGGCGGACGACCGGCTCGACGAGCAGGTGGAGGCGTTCGACGCCCTCCGGGGCCTGGAGGCCCGTGCGCCGGGGTACGTCGCCGACCTGAGGACCCGCCTCGATGGCGTCCGCGCCCGGCTGCCGCAGGTCGAGGCGGCGTGGACGGCGCTGCGGTCCCGCTACGCCGCGACCGCGCTGGAACCGGTGGACGGTGATCTCGACCAGGCGCGGGAGCTGCTCACCGCCGCCGACGCCGAGCTCGCGGAGGCGCAGGAGGGCCTGGGCGGTGACCCGGCGGCCGCCGTCGTCTCCGGTCGGGCGGCGGAGGACGCGATCACGCAGGCCGAGGCCCTGCTCGACGGCATCGGGCGCCGGGAGTCCGAGCTGGCCGCCGCCGCCGAGCAGGTGCCGGCCGCCCGGGCGGAGGTGGAGCTGGACCTCGCCGAGGCGCGGGCCCTGCCCGGAGCGGAGATCGCCCCGGTGGTCGCGCGGGCGGCGGCCGCGCTCACCGCCGCCGACGAGGCGGCCGGTGGGACGCTCCCGGACCCGATCGCGGCGCTGCGACTGCTCGGCGAGGCCGGCACCGCTCTCGACCAGGGGATCGCCGACGCCCGCGAGGCCGCGGAACGGGAACGGAAGGCGGTCGCCGCGCTGGCGCAGGCCGTGATCACCGCGCGCTCGGGCGTCGCCGCGGCGGAGGACTTCGTCGGCACCCGGCGCGGGGCGGTCGGGGCCCAGGCGCGCACCCGGCTCGCCGAGGCCCACCGCCACCTCGAACAGGCCGGTGGGCCGGACCCGGTGGCCGCGCTCCGCGAGGCGCAGCACGCCGACGCGCTCGCCCAGGACGCGCTGCGCCTGGCCCGGCGGGACGTGTCGCAGTGGTCGCGGCCCGGCATGACCAGCAGCGCGGGCGCCGACCTCGCCGGCATGATCCTCGGCGGGATCCTGTCCGGTGCCGCCGGCGGCTACCGCGGCCACCGGGGCGGCGGGGGCGGCTTCTCACCGGGCAGCTTCGGCGGCTCGGCCAGCCGCGCCCGCCGGGGCGGCGGCGGCCGCTTCTGACGCCGATCACCTGCCGCCCCGGCCGGGCCGGCGCACCGGGCCCGACCGGACGGGCGGGGTGGAGCCCTGGTCCTCGACGGACCCGGCGTCCCCGGGCGGACCCGGACGCCGGATCGCGGCCACCACGGCCTTCACACCGAGCAGGACCAGCGACAGCACGGCGAGTCCCAGGACCGTCGCCGCAGCGATCTGCCAGCCCCAGATGACGCTCAGCATCGCGAGGGCACCTGCCAACGACATCTCGTTCAGCCGCGATCCGCTCTCGCGTTCGTCGCGGTCGCCCGCACGGCGGACCGCGTGCTTGCGACCGACCTCCTGCAGGGTCTCGTCCTCGCGAACCGCTCCGCGCAGCACCGCCCGCGGAACGCCGACGACCTCCGCCAGCCGTCGATAGGTCAGCGTGCCCCCGCCGACGACGGCGCTGATCTGACGACCGAGCTCCGCGACGTCCAGCACGTCGACCCGCACCGGCGTGCCGTCGGGCAGCGACATCAGCTGCGGCCGCAGCTGGCGACCCCCGATCCCCCGGTTGGTGAGCCGGTCCAGCATCCGCAGGTTCCCGGCCACGTCGGAACCGCCCAGCTGCAGCTCGTGTACGTGATCCGGGTCCATCAGCTCCTGCACCCGGCGGATCAGCCGCTCGGCGTGCTCCGCGTTCACCGGGCCGACCACCCTCCTGATCCTGTTGCCGAGCTCGCGGACGTACTTCCGGGTCACGTTGGGATCGCGCGCGACCGGGTTCCTCGCCTTGTGGAGCCGGCCCGCGTCGCCGAGCCGGAGCAGGTTCGCCGCCTTGCGCCGGAACTCGACCAGCGGCATCCCCTTCTCGTGCCAGATCCAGACCGTGGCGGCCGTCGCGGGCGGGGAGCGCGCTCCGCCGGCGCCCGTCATCGGCCGTGGCCCGCGGGGCACCACCCATCCGAACCACTCGGCGGCGAGCGCAGCGGCATCCGCATCGTGCCGGGGACCGGTGTGCTCGGGGTGCTCGCCAAGGTGGAACCCCACCTCGTGGACGAGCAGCCGCTGCCACCAGGCCTGCACGCCCGCCGGGTCCACCGCGTACCGCGCCGCGATCCGCTCCGCGACCGCCCGGGTGATCACCACCGCGCCGCGCTCGGCCCAGCCGAACGCGATCACCCCCGGCACCGGGAACTCCTCGTCCCGGACCAGCACCTCCACTCCCGGCGGGGCCCGCGGCATCGCCGTCGCCCATTCCGCCGACGGCGTCAGCGCATCCCGGGAACCCCGCAACGCCTCGACGACCCGCTCCCGGTCGCGCCCGGTCAGCGGACGCACGGCCACGGCGCCGCCGGAGCCGTGCCGGCCGGCACCGGGTTCCGCGCCCGTCCACTCCCGGAGCACCGTGTCGTGCAGCTCCGGCGGGGCCCCGGCCAGCAGGTTCTCGATGGCGACGCTCTTGATCCGGTGCGCGGCTCCGTCGCCGTGCGGGGTGAGCCGGTCCAGGGCCGGGTGCCACCGCACCTGGCGCGCGGCCAGGTCGACCAGCTCGGTTCCGGAGAGCTCGAGGCCGGCCCGCGCCGCAGCGTCGGCGAGCCGCTCGACCTCCGACTCGATGGCCTGCGCGACCCGGTTGCCGGGGATCCGCTTGCCCCAGTGGCGCTCCTCGGCCTGCCTGATCGCTCGCCGAACCCGCCGGCGCTCCGTCCAGCTCGACCCGCTGGCGTCGACGATCCGGTCGAGCTCGGCCCGCGCGCGGACCGACGGCGTCGGCGCGGGGTGCCCCAACCGGTCGATCAGCACCGCGATCGCCGATCCGACGACGAGCCCACCGACGTGCGCGGCGGTGCCGACGTTCGGGCCGTGTGCCAGCACGACCTGCACGGCGGGGAGCGCCCGCCACACCCAGCGAGCGACGCGGCCGTCCATCGCGGCGGGCCGGCGCAGCCAGAACACCGCCGCGAGCACCCCGAACACCGCACCGGACGCGCCGACCGCCGGCACGGTGGCCGGGAGGAACCACAGCGCGGCCAGCCCGCCCCCGAGCAGTGCCGCGACGTAGATCGCGAGCATCCGGACCCGGCCCACCGCCCGCTCCAGCACCGGCCCGGCGAGCAGCAACACCACCATGTTCGAGAGCAGGTGGGCCAGGCCGTCGTGCAGGAACGCCGAGGTGAGCACCCGCCACCACTGCCCGGCCTCGACCTGGGCGGCCACGAACGGCAGGTGCTCTGCCATCCACGCGTACAGCCGGGCGTTGCCCAGCTCGGCCTGCGCCACCACGGCGGACACCGCCACGTTGATCGCGACGATCGTCGACGTGACCCACGGCCACGGGCGCGGGATCCTCGGCGCACCGGTGTGGTGGCGGCGGAGGGCCTGCTGGTCGAGGCCGGCCCAGTTCCGGTAGTCGGATCGGTAACCACGACCACGGGCGAGCAGCCGGTCGGCCGCCCGGACCATGCGGGCGCGGTTGTAGCGCTGCAGCGCCACCAGCGCCAGGTTCGCCACCACGCCGAGCGCGTTGACCACGAAACCGGGCCCGAACTGCCCGGCGATCGCACCCTCGATCACGTGCCGGACCGAGTACAGCGCCCCGAACGTGTGCAGGAGCTCGTTGATCACGCTGCCCCGCAGCGCGTACGCCGTCACCGCCTCCAGCGGGTCCCGGGTCAGATCCAGCCGGTAGTTGCTGCCCTCGCCGTACCGGCTCAGCCGCCCGGCCGTGGCCATCACGAGCTTGCGCACCAGCGGGATCCCGGCCCGCTCGTGGCGACGCACCGACGCGGCCGGGTCGCGCGGGACGAGGTAGCGCAGGAGCGCGCGGCGCAGCCACCCGGCGCCGGCGTGCCGGCGCAAGTCGTGGAGGGTCGGCGCCGCGCCCGCCCGCCGGGCCCGCCCCAGCCGGTCGAGGAGGTCGGCGGCAACGGCCTCGCGCGACCGCCCGTCCGCGGAGCGGGTGTGGCCGCGGACGCGGAACCGGGTCTCGTAGGCGATCAGGTCGGTGAACCAGCCCGCGTCCAGCCGCCCGGACTCGACCAGCCGCTGCACCTCGTCCACGACGTGCCGGAACACCACGATCGCCCCGCGCGGGGCGTGCTCCGGGTGCACCCACCCGAACGCGATCAACGTCCCGGCCGGATCCCGCACACCGGCCCGCCGCAACGCCTCCACGGTGGCGTCGTCCGCGTCCCACACCCGGATCTCGGGTGCGCCGGGAGGACCGCGCGGCAACGCGGGGTAGGCCCACCTCGACAGGGGCCGCATCCGCGCCGCGAGCCGGGGCAGCACGCGCAACACCCGGCGTACCACCGGCGCGGACAGATCGCCCACGGCCAGCGGCCCGCCCCGGCCGTGCGGCGGCGCCCACGGCTTCTCGCCCTGGACCCTCAGCATCTCCCAGGTGATGGTTCCGGCGCGGTGCACCGCGTCGATCCGCGCCAGCGTCGCCCGTACCGCGCGCCGCGACAGCCCGGCCCCGTGCAGCCGGTCCCCGAGCCGCCGCCGGTGGACGGCGTCCAGCTCGGCCAGCACCTGCGCGTCGATCGGCGCCCCGGCCCGGGCGATCTCGGAGGTGAACGGCTGGCTGGTCTTGTCGCCGCTGTCGACCCCCGCGAGAACGACCTGCAGGGCGCTCGTGAACGCGCCCAACAGGGGACGTCCGGGGAACGCCTCACCGTTGTCGATCAGCCGCAGCGCCCCGCGCCGGCCCGTCCGGTAGTTGCCACCCGACCGGTCCAGGTTCGCGATCACGTAGTCCAGCACGCCGGCCCGCAGGCGGTCACGCGTCGCGGCGGCCTCGGTCGCGCCGTCGGGGACCTCGTGCACCCACAGCTGCACCGAGCCCCGGCCCCACGGACCGTGCCAGGCGAACGTGGGCGCGACGAGCCCACCCCAGCCCAGCTCGTCGGCCACGAGGTAGGTGGCGATCTCCCGGACCGGCTCCGCCGCGCTCCACCGCCGCCACCAGCGCGCCGGCTTGTAGATCCCCACCAGCCGGTCGCCGAGGAACACCTGGTACCGGCCACCGTGGACCGTCTTGGAGTCGAACCACACGACCCGCAGCGGGCCGTCGGGCGCACCCCGGATCGCCGCCGGCAGCGTCCGCGCCGCCCGCAACCGGCGGATCCCCTCGCGCGCCCCCAGCAGCACCGCCGCCGCGGCGACGACCCAACCGCTCCCCGCCGGCAGCACCGCCCAGCCGAGGCCGACGACGACCGCGGCCACCCGCACCACACCCGCGGCCGCCCCGAACCGGACGACCGCGCCGGACCGCGACGAGTCGGGCACCCCGGTGGCGGAGGCCGGCCCCGGCGCGTACCGGCCCGGGTCCGCCCCGGCGAGCTCCCTGGCGCGGCGCAGCTCCGCGGCCAGCCCGTCGCCGTACTCGCGGAACGGGACCCCGTCGATCAACGCCTCGCCGTGCACCCGGGCCCGCTCGTACTTCAGCAGCAGGCGTTCCAACCAGTCGGCCGGCAGCAGCCCCGCCGCGGCGTACGCCTCGAACTCGTGGACCATCCGGCTGGTCACGAACACCGTGGGCCGGCGCAGGCCGAAGTGGCGCAGCTCGTTGCGGCGGCGGACCGTGTACGCGCCGACCTTCGCCTCGATCCCCGCCGCCCGGGCCCCCGCACCCTCGCGGGCCATCGCGGCGACCACGCTGCCGGTCGTCACCACCCTGATCCGGACGTCCGGGCGGCGCGGGACCCGCCGCTGGAGATCCCGCGCCCGCCGTGCCGCCAGGAGCGCCCTCCAGAACGTGGTCTCCTCGCCGTCGGCGAACGGTTCGACCTCCAGCGGGCCCTGAGGAGCGGGCCGGGCGGGCCCTCCGCCGAGGCCGATGGACCCGTCGACCTCCGCCAGCACGTCGTAGACGAGGACGGCGTGCATCCGGAGCGCCGCGGTGGCCCGGTGGACGACCCGCCAGTTCTCCTGGACGGTGTTGCCGTCGTTGTAGTGCCCGCTCCACGCGCTCAGCTCCTCGACCACGAGCTGGTCGCCGTCCGCCCGGAGCACGGCCGTGAAGGCGACCTGCACATCGCGACCGCCCGCGGCGAAGGCGTGGCTGAGCTCCACGACGTCCTCGGCCCGGCCGCTCGGGCCGGGGAGGAGCGCGGGGATGAGCCACAGCTCGCCGTCACGGGTGAGCACGCCCTTGACGAGCCGCCGGGACCGCGCCAGCTCGGCGACGGCGGCGCTGCCCAGCCGGGCTCGGGTGATGCCGTGCGACCGCGCCAGCGCCAGCTCGGCCGGGTAGTTCTCCGGCATCTGGTTCGGCCTCGGGGTGGCCAGGCCGATCAGCCGGTCGGTCACAGACGCCGGACCCGGCTCGGCGCTGCGATGGCCCGACCGGCCGGTGACGCGCGCGAACAACCGGGTGAGCACCCCCCGCCGCCGCCCCGGCCCCGCCCGGCCGGCGACCTCCGCGGGAGCCGTCGCGGCCCCCGCCGCCTGCACCTGCCCGGCGTACGCCGACGCGAGGGCCCGCCAGGACGACCAGTCGGCGAACAGCTCGGCGATCCGGCCGGGCACGCCCTGCTCACCGGTGGACGGGCGCAGGCCGTTCGCGACCGCGGCGACGACCACGGCCGCGACCCGCGCCTGTTGCGGGCCGAACCCGGCCCAGCCGCCGAACAGCGCCTCCACCAGGGCCGCCACCGCGTCGGCCGGGTCGGCGGCCACCACGTGCAGCGTCGTCCCGTCGAGCTGCCAGCCCGTCCCGCCCGGGTCGGTGCGGCGGTGGAACACCACGGTGGGCCGGGCCGGCCACGTCGGGTGCCACCCCTGGCCGTCCAGCAGCGCCGCGGTGTCGAGCAGCCAGCTGTGCAGGACGAGCCCCAGCTCGCCGTCACCGGGCAGCCGCAACCGGGTCGAGCGCAGCCACGCGGCCCACGCGTTGCGCGCGGCCGGGCCGAGCTCCGGTTCGGCCACCCACCGCTGCGCGCGGGCGGCCCGCAGCGCGCCGGCGAACCCGTCCGCGTGCGCGTCGTGGCGGGGGCCGCCGTGCTCCCCGCGGTGCACCCCGCCGGGCAGGTGGAAGTCCCGCTCGTGCTCGAGCAGCCCGAACCACCACGCGGCGTCCAGGCGCCCGGCGGCCAGGTGGCCCGCGAGCTCGTCGAGCATCCGCCGCGTGATCACCACGACGCCCCGCTCGCCCCACCCGAACGCGATCACCCCGGGCACCGGCAGCTCGCCGTCGAGAACCAGCACCCGCACGCCGGGCGGGCCGCGCGGCATCCGGTGCGGCATCGCCTCCAGCGGGGTCAGGGAGTGTCCGACCGCCCGCAGCACGGCGACGACGCGCTCGCGTGCCGCGCCGTCCAGCGGCTGCTCGGCCACCGCACCGCCGCCGAGCGACCGGGATCCGGAGCCGAGGCCGTGGGCCGACGGGAAGGCCCGCAGGACGGCGACGGTGAGGTCGTCGCGGCCCCCGGCCTGCTGGGCGGCGTCGGCGAGCCGGGCGGCGCCCGCGGCGGGGTCGGCGTGGACCCCGACCGCCAGGGCGAGGTCGTCGGGTTCGTCGAAGTAGCGCCACAGGCCGTCGGTGGTCAGCACGAGCACGCCCGGCACATCCGGTGCGAACCGGGTGACGGTGGGGGCGGTGCGGTAGTCGCTGCCCGCCCAGCGGGTCATGATCCCGGCCTCGGTGATCGGCCCGCCCCGGGAGTCGTCGGTGGTCAGCTGCTCGCCGCGGAGCGTGCGGTCGACGGGTAGGAAGTAGGCGCGGGCGGTGCCGACGTGGGCGATCGTGATCGTGCCGTCGGCGGCGTGGTACGCGGCCACGTACGCCACGGCGCCGTGCCCGGTGGCCGGCGTGTAGTGCATGCCGAGGGCCGACGAGCCGGCCTGATGGGCGTCGTCCAGTGCCTTGGCGGGCGTGCGGGAGCCGCGGTCGGTGCGGGTGAGCTCGGCCCGGAACGCGGTCGCGAACCTGTTGGCGGCCAGCCGCGAGTCGGGGTAGCTGAACACGCCGTCGACCACGGCGGCGACCCGGTCCCCGTTCGGCAGGGTCACCAGCAGGGCCGCGTCCTGGTTGGTGCGGTTGCCCTGGCCGCGACGGGTCACGGCGGCCATGCCGCGGTCGGCGGTGGCGTCGTCGCCGTAGGGTCGTTCGAGCCAGTCCTGGTGCGGGACGACCGGTCCCCCGCTCGAGGCCGGCGCGGGCTCCACCGAGAACAGGTCCTGGTGGCGGCCGCGCAGCTTCTTCGCCGCAACGCGTGCGGTCTCCATGACCGACCACCCGCCCGCGGTGCGGTACAGCCCGGTCTCCCACGCGTAGTCGCGGTCGATCTTGTAGCGCTCCAGCGACAGCCGGGCCTCGGCCAGCGCCTCGTCGCGCTCGGGGCCGGGGTGCAGGTGGTTGAGCCGCTTGCGGGCGGCGTCGAGCTCGCGGGCGATCTCCCGCAACCAGAACGCGGCGGTCGGCGGGAGCGGGTCGGCGCCGGGGGCGTGCATGCGGGCCGCGTCCGCACCGGTGAGCGTCCGGTCGATCTGGTGGGGGTAGGAGCCGATCGCGTCGAGGTCGGTCTTCGCCTGCCCACGGGCTTCGGCCAGCGGGCCGTACGCCCGGACCTGCGTCAGGCGCGCGATGTCCAGCAGCGCTCCCGCCTCGGCCGGCAACCCGGCGACGTTCCGCTGGTCGGCGAGGAACTCGGCCGCACGCAGGGCCCGGTGGTACAGCCGGTCGGCCCGGTCGGTGTCCCGCACGAGTGCGCCCAGCTCGCGGCGGTGCGCACCGGGGAGCACCGCGTGCCGCCAGCGGGCCGCCACCAGGTCCCGCACGGCGGCGGCGAACCGGACCGGGGCGGCGGGGTGGTCGGGGGGCAGCGGCCAGTCGAGCCGGCCTGCCGAGTGCCGCAGCAGGTACCCCAGGCTCCTCGACCTGCGCCACCGGATGCCCGCGTCGTCGACCCAGCCGTCACGCCAGTGCCGGAACGCCAGGTCACCGGCCCTCAGGATCTCCCGCAGCGCCGTGTAGGCGTCCTCCTCCGCCGGGGAGACATACGGGTCGACGCCTGCGGGCATGCCGCGCTGACGGCGCGTGAGGGGCTGCAGCTCGGCACCGCCGGGCAGGGCCAGCGGGTCGGCGCGCACGGCGTGCCGCAGCCGGGGCGCGGCGGCCCGCCACAGCGCGGTCAGCTCCTCGTCGGCGCGGTAGCCCGTCGTCTCGTCACCGTGCAGCGCGCCCAACGTGACGAGCACGGCCAGCGTCTCCTCCCAGCCGGTGCCGCCGAACTGGGCGGCGAGCTGGGCGGCGGTGCCGGGCCGGCGCCGGCCGGCGATCACCAGCAACCGGTCCAGCAGGGAAGCGGGCACGGCGTTCGGCGTGGTCTCGGTGGCGTGGGCGATCGCGTCGTTCCAGCGCTGCCGGTTCCACGTCCGATGGGTGTCGCTCAGGTCCACCTCGACGCGCAGCAACGCCGCGGAGCGCAACAGCTGCATGCTCTCGGCCAGCTCCCAGAGCTCCCACACCCGCTGCCCGCCCGCTCCGGCCCGGCGGGCGGCCAGCGCCTGCTGTTCCGTGGAGGCGGCGTCGCTGACGCTGCGGTGGCGCTGCTCGGCCAGCTGCGCCACCGCTTCCAGCGCCTCGTGACGGGGCTTGCTCATGCCGTTCAGCTCGAACTCCAGCGCCCGCAGCTCCGCCCGCGCCCGCTTCGCGTCGGGGTGCCGCGACCGGTGGTTGTCGAGGTAGTGCTGGCGGATCTCCTCCAGGAGGGCTCGCCGCGGGCCGGCCAGGTACTTCGCCCGCAGCCGGTTGCGCTCCTCGAGCTCCTGCGCCAGCCGCTTCGCCCAGACCCGGTGCTCGGCCGGTTCCGGCCCGAGACCGGCCTGCGCCCACAACGCCTCGGCGAGCTCCCGCTGGAACGTGAGGACCTCGGCGGCGGCCGGCGGCAGCGTCGCCGCCACCCGGTCGAGCGCGGCGGGATCGGCGGCGAGGATCGGCACGATCAGCGCGACCGTGTCGACGTGGTGGATCCGGCGCTGCCCCGCCGCCGCCCGCTCGCGGGCGAGGGCCGCGTTGATCGCCGGCGTGTCGGGCAGGGCCTCCCACTCGTCCAGCGGCTCGTGGATGTCGGCGGACATCCGGAGCCACAACCGGGCGGCCAGGCGCCGTGCCAGCTCGTCGTCCAGCGGGCCGGTCAGCCCGACCCGGCCGAGCAGGGTGTTCAGCTCCACGCGATGGGCCGCGATCCGCCGGTGCAGCCGGTTGCGCGACCAGATCAGGCGGGACGGGGACCGGAGCTGCCGCGACCCGCGGTAGCCGTAGTACCCGGCCCGGTGTTCGTCGGGATCCCGGACGAGCTTCCCGATCAGCCACACCGTCACGGCCGCCACCACGAACCGGACCAGCACCGCCGTGAGCGAGTCGTTGGCGTCCACCCACGCCCGGCTCACCCAGGCCAGGCCGATCACGACCGAGGAGAGCCCGGCCAGCACCGGGTCGACCGCCTTGCGCAACAGCAGCCGGGTGTCGACCGGCGAGAAGTTCTTGTAGTCCAGCCACGCGAGCAACGCCTTGCGCTGGCGGTCCGCGGTCCGCTGCGACGCGTCCGCGGCGCTCGCCTTCAGCTGGAGCTTCTTCGCCTTGCGCTTCGCGATCGGCGCCATGATCCGGCCGACCAGCCCGTTGACGTACTCCGCGATCACGGTCGGCGAGGCGTAGACGAGCGTGGCCACCGCCAGCGTGTTGATCAGCTCGCGCAGCGCGCCCGGGCTCAGGCCGCCGGCGAACCCGCTGATCACGAGGTACACCGCGGCGGACAGCGTCCCGGTGATGACCGACTTGATCGTGCGGGTCCGGTTCAGGTCCTTCTTCTGCACGATCGCGGCGGCGATCCCACCCGCGATGGCCACCGCACCGAGCACCAGCCAGGCCGGGACGTGGACCGGGACGAACACCCGCGTCAGGCCGACCGCCGCGGTGAAGAGGTACGCCAGCACCGCCGACCGGCGGGCGTCGCGCCGCGGATGGGTCTGCATGCCGGAGCCCTGGTTGGCGTACTGCCGGCGCAGGACGTACCGGTAGACCAACCCGGCCGACACCAGCGGGCTCAGCAGCGCCTTGATCCCGCGCAGGCCGGGCTGGTGGGCGAACACCGGCCACAGCACCGACCACGCGAGCTGCACCATGCCCCACGCCGCCGGTCCGGCCGCGCCGACCGCCAGCCCGCCGACCAGCCACAGCCCGATCCGCGGGCCGTGGGCGCGCAGCCCGCGCATCAGCGCCTGCCCGGGCGGGCCCCGGGTCTGGCGCGGCGTCCACACCGCGCGGGCCGCCGCCACCAGCGCGGCCGCGGCGACGACCAGGCCGATGGGGCCGGTGACCGCGGCCGCACCGACGATCCCGAGCTGCCCGCCGGCAAAGACCCCGATCCCCGCTCCGACGCCGAACCCGGCCAGCCGGCCCAGCCGCCGCCGGTTCCGCTCGGCCGCCGGAACGTCCAGCTCCAGGTGGGCCACGAGGCGGCTCCGCAACCCGGCGAGGCCGCGGCCCCGCGCGGCCCGGTCGAGCCGCCCACCGGCCCGCGCCGACGGCACCCCGGCGTCCGTCGCGATCTGCACCGCGGTGTCCCGGGCGCCGCGCAGCGCCCGCCCGGCGACCGCGTCCGCGGTGCGGGCGACCGTCAGGTTCGGGAACGCCGCGGCGAACGCGTGCTCGACCACCGTGACGGCCTGGCCGAGCAGGAGTCCGGTGGCGGGCACCCCCGCGGGCGGCTGCACCGCGGCGGCGTCGAGCCGCAGGGCGCGCGCCACCAGCCGCCGCGCCGCCCGCTCGCCGAGCCCCAGCGCTCGCGCGACCCGCTGCACCAGCTGCGCCTCGGAGAGCCGTGCACCCACCGGCATCGTCGAGTTGACGCGCGCCAGCCACGCGACCCAGCCGAGCTGCTCGGCGGTGACCGCCCGCTCGGCCACCCGCTGCTCGCGGTGCAGCGAGCGCGCGGTCCGGCCGGTCAGCGCCCGCAGCCGGGCGACGCCCCGGATCTGCTCGCGGAGCACCCGCGCCGCCCGCCACCGGTCCAGCGCCCCGCCCCAGGCCGCACGGGCGTCCTTCCAGCGGTCCAGCCCCCACCGCCGCACGTTGCCCGCGACGTCACGGACGTCCTGCACCCGATCCAGCACCCGGTGCCAGATCCGGTCGGCCGCGTCGGACAGGGTCGGGGGATCGGCGGGGAGGGACCTGATCTCGTGCCGGGACAGGCCCGTGCCGCGGCGCACCGTGCCGGCCCGCACACCCGCGTCGAGGGCGACCACCGCCGCCGTCGCGCGATCCGTCTCGAACGACGTCCGCGCCTCGGTCGCCCGCTGCGCCGCCTCGCCCAGCGGCTCCGTGGCCACGTCGAGCGCCGTGGAGCGCTGGGCCACCTGGTGCCGGACCTCGACCAGCAGCTCGGCGGCCGAGAGGCCGGCCGCGGTCAGCTCCGACGGCAGGGGAGCATCGCCGGCCAGCGCCGGATCGGCCAGCCGCGCCCGCACCCGCTGCGGGTGCACGCCCAGCGCGCCGCCCAGCTCGTCGGCGATCTCGTCGTCGGTCCGGCCGAGCTCGCGCAGCCGCTCGGCGAGCGCCGGCACCCAGCCCAGCCGCTCGCCGAGGCCCCGCTCGTGCTGGTGAACGTCGTCCAGCACGGTGGCCAGGAGCTGCTCGGCATCGTCCCGCCTGCGACGCAGCTCCGCGACGTCCTCGCGGAGCCGATCGGCGGCGGCGCGCCGGCCCGGCCACCACAGCACCCCGGCGGCCAGCACGCCCGTGTCGGCCACGCCGTATCGGGCGGCCGCCAGGCTCGCCACGAACCCACCCACGAAGAGCACGACCGTCCACGCCAGGCGTGGTGTGGAGAAGAAGCGCTTCCACCACGGCGGGCCGCGGGACCGGGGTTCGGGGCCGGACCTGCGCGGCCCGGCCGCCTGCATCTCGGACGTGCCACCGGATCCGGCCGGTGGGGTGGACGCCCCGTCCGGCCCGCTCGCGGTCGGGCTCGATCCGCCACCGACCACCGGCCCGCCACCGGACGCGGTCGGCCCCGACCCTCCAGCATCGTCCCCGCCACCGGAGCCGCCGACGATCTCGCCGACCTGCTCCGGCGTCAGCCCGGTGACGGCCGCGATCCGGTCGATCGGCAGCCCGTCCCCGGCCGCCGTGCGCACCGCCGCCTCCAGCGCGGTCCGCCGCTCCGCCTGCCGGTCGGCGAGTGCCCGGTCCGCGTTCTGCACGTCCGTGATCGCGGGTTCCAGCCGAGCCTCCAGCGCGGCCAGTGCGGCGGCGAGCCGGTCCTTCCGTTCCTCGAACGTCCCGGTCGGCTCGCCGAGGCCGGCCGCGGCGGCGGGCAAGGTCGGGTCGTCCGCGAACAGCCGGACCTCCGCCGGGTCGACCCGCAGCGCCCGTGCCACCGCGGCCACCCGGCCGGGCGTGGCGTCGAGGCCCGCGAACAGCCACCGCACCCCGTGCCGCTGGAGGGCGGCCAGCTCCGCGTCCGCCGCGGCCGCCCCGGCCCGGGCCCCGGCCAGCCCGTCCCGGGCCGCACCGACCGGGCCGTCCAGCCCGGACACGACCAGGCGCAGCGCCTGCTCCGCGGCCCACCGCTGGTCCGCGGGGGCGAGCGCCCGACCGGCGCGCTCCGTCCCGGCCGCACCGGGCCTGCCCGCACCGGCCTGCTCACCCGGCCGGCTCCGGGCGGCGGCCTCGTCGAAGCGCGCCAGCAGCTCCCGCAACCTGTGCTCCTGCAGCGCGACCGCGCCCGCCGCGCGCGCCGCCGTCCCGGCCGGCAGCGTCGCCACGAGGGCGTCGAGCCGGTCGAGGAACGTGCGGTCGCGCTCCACCGACCGGTGGTGATCCGGGTCGAGGTGCCGGCGGGTCAGCACGACCCGCTGCAGCAGCGCGACCAGGTGCCGTACCTCGGTGGCGGTCCAGGCAGCCGCACCCCACTCGCCGGGGAGCGCGGCGGCCACGTCGGCGGCGTCCCGGGCGACCCGCTGCAGCGTGCGGATCGCACCGGGGAGGTCACCGGCCGCGACCTGGCGCCGCGCCTCGTCGACCGGGTCCCGGGTCAGGCTCAGCTCCCGTTCGGCCGGGGTGTGGGCGGCCTGGGCGGGGGCCGGGCCGGGCTGCGCCGCCGGGAGCGTGGGCACGCGGGGGCGGACCCGCTCGACCAGCTCCCGGTACTCGCGCTGCGCCGTACCGAAGCGCTCCTGTGCCGCGCACAGGTCCGAACACACGGGTCCGAGTTCGACGAGCCGCGCCGGCGTGCCGTCGAGGAGACCACCGTGCTGGGCGAACGCCCGCCGCACGTAGGCCAGCCGCTCGCCGGCATCCTGGACCGCGCGGGCCGCCTGGTCGATCGGGGCCGCCGCCCGGGTGCCGACGACCTGGTCGACGACGTTCTCCGGCCGCAGCTTGCCCTTGACCGTCAGCACGAGCTCCCTCGTGCGCCGGGCCTCCGCGCGCTCCTGCGCCTTGCGGATCACGCGGTTCGCCAGCCGCAGCCGCCAGCCGGCCAGCTCGCCGGAGCTGTGGTTCCGCAGGTACCGCAGCAGGCGACGGCCGGCGAACGCGGCGAGCTGCGGATCCTGCAGCGACAGCGACTCGCGCCAGGTGCCGGGCTGGCCGTTGCGGCCGAACCGGCCACCACCCTGCTCGACGGCCCGGCGGGTGCCGAACATGTTGATGATCTCGACGTGCCCGCCGCCCCGGGCGATCAGCAGGTCGCGGGCCGCGGCGCTCGCCCCCGGGAAGTCCCGGTGCCCGCCGAGGGCGATGTCGGTGCCGCGCCCGAACCGAGCGGTGGCCACGGTGACCGCGAACGGCTTGCCCGCCTCGGCCTTCGCGATCGTCTCGTACAGCTGGTGCGGGGTCAGCGCGCTGACCACCCGCGGCTCGACCGGGTGCGGGCCGGTGGCCAGCACCTCCCTCAGCATGGCGGCGAAGGCCCGCGTGTCGAGGATGTCGCGCATCAGGACGAGGACCGGGCGCCCGTCGCCGCGCCGGTGGGCCTCGAGGATCTCCTCCGCCACGCTGCGGTTCAGCGCCCCGGCGTCGGCGAAGACCCGCCGCGGCAGCTCCGCGAGCCGGCGCGGGTCGTTGGTGGCCAGCTCGAGGACCTCGAGGCCGTAGACCTTGGCGAGGACCGCCTCCGCGCTCTTCGCGGTGCCGGTGACACCCCGGTAGGACAGCTGCGAGTTCAGGTAGTCGAGGAGCGTCTTCTCCGACAGGGTGCGCAGGGCCGGCTTGATCGTCATGCCTTCGAACGCCTCGACCCGCCCGTGGCGGAACCAGCGGACGCCCGGCATCGCTTCGCCGTTCTCCTGGTCGACGGGCACGGCGTTGTCGTCCTGGACGAAGTACTCCCGCTCGAACCGATGGTGCCACCCGGTGGTGAGGGCGTCGGCGATCTCGGCGATGTGCCGCCTGGTGAGCTCGCCGCCCAGACCGACGCGCTCGGCGAACGCCTTCGCCTGCTCCGCGCTGATCCGCACCCGGCCGCCGACGGTGCTGTACTCGCCCTCCTGGAAGGCGCGGGCCAGGTCGGCGATCGCGTACATCTCGGCGGCGTTGCCCACCGAACCCTCGGCCTGCTCACCGAGGCGGTACGCGGTGCGGCCCCAGTCGATGGCCAGCATGTCGACCTCGTCCATCAACACGTGGCGAGGTCCGAAGCGCAGGTTCGTGTCGTGCAGGCCGCGCTGCCAATCGGAGACGATCTCCCGCGCGGAGCCGTAGACGATCTCCGCCCGGTAGATCTCGCGCAGGTTCGCGGGCGCCTCCGGCGTCCCCAGGAACCCGTCCGGCTCGTTCCGCCCGACGCCGGCCACGGTGTTGCGGCCGGGCTCGCGGTACTTCACGTCGATCCCGAGCAGCTCCGCCACCCGCGCGGCCTGCTCGGCGCCTTCCTTCGCGAGCGTGCTGTTGTGGGTCATCACGACGACCGGCTCACCCTCGAGCGCCCGCTTCACCGCCCAGAGCCGGGCCACCAGGGTCTTGCCCTCGCCCGTGAGCATCTGCACGACCACACCGCGCGGCAGGTGCCTGCGCAGCAGGACGTCGAGCCGGCCCGCGACGGGCATCCGGTCCAGGGCCAGCAACGCCGCGATCTGGACGTCGTAGGGCTCCTGGCGCTCGCCGCTGTGCTCCTCGGTCGCGCGCGCGTTCGCCTCGCAGACGAGCGCACACCGCTGGACCTCGGTCAGCTGGTCCGCGCCGACCTCGTTGGTGCGCAGCTTCCGGACCAGGTCCTCGAAGCCCCGCGAGCCCCGCCACTCCGCGATGAGTCGCTCGACGCCTTCGACCGTCCCCAGGTACGGCCGCAGCGTCTCCTCGACCTGCGGCGCGTGTTCGCGGAACGCACGCAGTTCCTTGCCGACCTGGTGCGCCCGGTTCCGGGCGGCACGCAGCGCGTGCTCGACGGCGACCTTCTCGCCGTCCGCGGCAGCACGCAGCCTGCGCTCCAGGAACCCGGCCTTGGCATCCGCCAGCGCCGCGTCCTCCAGCGCCTGGTGCCAGAGCCTCGCGAGGGTGCCGCGGGGATCCAGGGATCTCGCGCCCTTGCGCCGTGCCACCTCCGGCGCCGCCGGACGGTGCTCGACCTGGACGAGCCTCTCGCCCCCGTCCTCGTACTCCCTGACCCCGTAGTCCTGGTGCTCCCCCTTCGCCTCCTGGAGCTGCCGCCGCAACGCGATCTGCGTGCGCAGCTCGTCCACCGGCATGCGCTTGCGGAACAGGCCGGTGCGGATCCCGCGTGCCACGGCCTCGATCGGGCGACCGACCCTGCCCTGCATCGCCCGGGCGAGCTTCCTCGCCGAGATGGGCTTGGACCGTCCGGCCGGCGGGGGCACGCCCGACGCCGTCCCGGTGACCGGGTTCGGATCGAGGCCGAGCCCGGACGTGCTCACATCGCCGGCGCCGCCGTCGGCGCCCGAACCCTCGGCGGGGCCGTCGCCGTCGCCCTGCTTCGCGCCACCGCTGCCGCCCTTGCCCCCGGTCTGGTGCTGGCGGCCGCCGCCGGCGCCGGGTCCGGGCGGGAGCGTCTCGTGGCCCTGGCTGCCCGGGATCGGCGGGGTCGCCGGGTTCTCCGGGGCACCCGGTGCGTCGGGGGTCGCCCGGTCGCCCGAACCGGCACCGGTGCCGTCGCTCGAGACCCCGTCCCCGCCCACCGCGCGCGGCACGCCGCCGTCGGCCGATGCGGGCGGCGCCTCGATCCCGTCGCCTGCGCGGAGCGCGCCCGCCGCGAGCTGCTGGGCGAGCTCCGGGTTCGACCCGGCTCGCAGCGCCGCCCGGACGTCGCCCCGGCCGAGGCCGAACTGGGCAGCCAGCTTCCCGACGCGCAGGGCCTGGATGGCGCCCGTGCCGGGGAGCCCGATCTCGAGGGACAGCGCGGTGTTGCCGGCGACCCGGACCGCCCATTCCGCGGTGGCGATGTCGATCCCGAACACCGCGACCAGATCCTGGGCCGACGGCACGTCGTACGCGCCGCGCACGATCTCCCCGATGTGCGTCACCAGCGCGGGGTTCTCGGCGACGCGCAGCATCGCGCGGGCGTCGGCCGGGGCGATGCCGAAGTCGCGGACGAGCGCCTCGGCCGTCGGGCGGGGTCCGCCCTCCGCCAGCCGGCCGAGCTGGTTCACCAGCGCGATGTTGCGCGCGGCCCGCAGCGCGACCCGGGCGTTGCCGCGGCCGACCCCGAACTCGCTCGCCAGGACCGTCTTGGTGAGCGCCCGGTACTCGCCCTTCCCGATCGCCTCCATCCGCTCCGGCAGACCGCGGACGCCGGTGAGGCGGAGCATCGCGTCCGCGTCGGCCCGGGTCACCCCGAACTCGCGGACCAGCGTCTCGACCGCCGTCGCCCGGTCCTTCTGCACCAGCTGCCGGACCCGCTCGACCACCGGGATCTGCCGGCCCTCGACCTCGGCGTACCGGTTCGACATCCGCACCGCGAGCCGTGCATCGGAGCGCGAGATGCCGAACGTGGTGGCCATCTCGTCGACCGACAGCGGCCGGACCGATCCGTCCGCGATCTTGCCGGCCAGCTCCGCGAGCCCGCGCATGCCCGACACCTTCAGGGCGCCCTTGGCGAGCCCCTTGCCCACCCCGTAGGTGCCGGCGAGCGACGTGGCCGACTCGCGCATCGCGGCCTGACCGTTGACGTGGTCGACCAGGCGCGTCCCGTTCATGGCCCGCAGCGCGTCCCGCGCCTGCCGCGGGGTGACGCCCAGCTGCTCGACGAGCTCCGACGCCGAGCGCGACGGCCCGGTGCGCTGGTTCCGCATCCACGAGACCAGCTGGAGGTTCGCCGCGTCGTGCCGTTCCTGGAGCCTCGCGCGCGCCTGCTTCCGGCTGATGCCCTCGACCTTGGCCAGCTGCCGGGCCGACAACGGCCGGCCGCTGCCCGGGAGGCCACCCTCACCCGCGATGCCACCGCGGCCCGGCGGGATGGACGACGCGTCACCCAGCGCCCGGCCCAGCGGCCCGGCCCCCACCACCCGCTCCGCGCCCGGCGTCGTGAGGGTCGCCGGTTCGACGCCCTTCCGGGCCCGGGGCAGGCCGATGGCCTGGACACCCGACCACTTGCCGACCCCGCCGAGCAGGACCGGCACCCCGAGCATCATGCCGCTCTGGATCGACCCGTGGACGGCCATGCTCTTCTGGGCCGGCGTCATGGAGCCCCAGTTGGCCACCGTCGAGTACACGTTCTGGCCGACCGTGTAGCCGAAGGAGCCGAACGCGAGCGCGTTCGCGCCGTAGGCCACCCGGGCGCCGGCCGTCGCCGTGGTCATCCCGAGCATCCCGCGCCAGGTCGTGCTCGACGCCGCCTGCGCGCCGTGCCAGGCCGTCTGCCAGCCGGGGGCCGCGGTGATGCCCCGCTGCCACGCCGTGGCGCCGACGCCCCGGACACCGAGGCTGCCGCCTATTCGGGCGGTGGCCTGGGCCGCGCCGCTCGCGGCGGCCTTGATCCCGACGCCCACCCCGACGACGGTCAGCAGGTTGCCGGCGAGGCCGATGTAGTCGGCCACCGCGGCCGGGTTGTCGAAGCCGTTGGACTGGCCGTGCTCGCTGCGGTTGATGATGTTGCCGACCGCGTCGACGGTGGTGTAGGCCACCCCCGCGGTGATCAAGGCGGTACCGCCGACCGCGGCCGCGACCCCCAGCGGCGACGCCGCGCCGAGGGTGGCGAGGGTGGCCACGCCGCCGCCGACCCACAGCAGCACCCCGCCGACCACCATCGCCCCGCCGACGACGTAGCCGCCGAACTTGTCCCACCAGCTGGCGGGGGTGTGGCCGGTCGTCTCGACGATGTGGCACCTGGTGCAGCCGTCGGGTCGCTCGGAGTCCGTGCCGGGGAGGTAGCCGTTCTCGTCGAGGCCGGAGAGGTCGTTCAGGTTGTCGGGCGCGATCAGGACGCCGTCCTCGGCCAGGACCTCGTTGTTGTCGCGGAAGTCCTGCAGGTCGCCGAAATGCGCGCCCTTCATGTCGATGTAGCGGTATGTGCCGTCGTCCTGCTTGACCCGGAAGAGGGTGACGGTGGTCCAGCCGCCCTCCTCGTCGTCGGTCTTCGGCTGGTAGTACGGCATCGAGATCCGCTCGACCGGCTCGCCGTCGGCGGACAGCTCCTCGATCCGGCTCTTCACGTCGCCGACGAACTCCTCGGGGACCCAGCGCTTCAGCTCGGCGTCCGTCGGGTCGATCTCCGTCGGAAGCATCTCTGCTTCCTTCATCTGCGGCGTGAGGCCGTACATGGCCAGCTTCGCCCGGCCGTCGAGCGTGTCGAGGCCCAGGTCCTTGTTCTCGGCGAAGACCTTCTTCAGCGGTCCGTCGTAGTTGCGCCAGCCGGCCATCAGCGGCGCGGCCGTGTGGATGTAGCGGAAGTCGGGGAGCATCGTCGAGGGCAGGGCCCGGCCGCCGAGCAGGCTCTGGTCGGGCCCGATCGGGTCGCCCGGCTCGTAGTTCTTCGGCGCCTCGAACCTGCGGTCCCGGACATAGGTGTAGCGCAGCTCGGTGAGCGAGCTCAGCGTGCCGAACGTCCCCGCGAGCGTCCGCTGCCGTTTCTGCTGCGAGACGGACAGCTGCTGGTAGAGGCCGTTGATCCGGTTGTGCCGGCCGAGGGCGTCGCGCAGGTCGCCCGCCCAGCCGGGGTTGCCCGACGCGTCGGCGTAGGCGAGGTCGGTCTCGCGCAGCGTCTGCTCCGCGCCGTCGATCTTCGCCAGGTACGGGCGCTGGGCGACCGTGAGGGCGTCCTGCTCGACACCGATCGCCTCGTACTCCTGGTTGAGCCAGATCGCCTCGCCGGTGTTCGGCCCGCCCCGCCCCTCGATGACCCCGGCGGCGTAGTTGAACTTCGCGATGCGCTCGTTGAGGGCCATCGTGCGCGGACCCAGATCCGTGTGCATGGCGTAGTTGGCGTCCGAGAGGGCCTTCTGCTGGTTGGCGACGATCTCGATGACGTCGTTCTGCTGGTCGATCGTCGGCGCCTTGGACGGGTCGTACGCGTCGCCGAGGAAGTGCTCGACGAGCTGCCGGTCGTTGCCGGCCTCGGCGTTGGCGGCCGTGAAGTCGTCGATCGTCCAGGCCGCGCCGCGCATCAGCTGCAGCCGCGACGACGCCGGCGCCCACTTCGCGAGCAGCCCGGGCGCCTTGCCGTCGATCGCGTCGCGCAGCGGCGCGATGTCCGCCCACTCCCCGGCATCGATGTGGTTGTCGTCGGCGAGCGCGTTCTCGGTCTTCGTGGCGAGATCGTCGATCTGCGGCTGCAGCTCCTCGTACTTCGGCTGCAGCTCCTCGATGGTGACGGTGTCCTCGAACCACGACATCTGGGCGCCGTCGCTCTGGGTCTGCGACAGCGGCAGGTCGCGGTTGTAGGCGTCCAGCACGTCCTGGTTGCCGGACTCCCTGAGCTGCTTGATCTCCGACGCGGTCAGCGGGCGCCGCTCGTCGGCGTCCCGACCCAGCAGCGACTTCCCGTCCGGGCCCTTCAGCTCGGACAGCTGCTCCGCCATGTCCTCGGACATCTGCATCGTCGGGTCGAGCACCGCTGCCATGGCCGCGTTCGACTCCGGCGGCGCGTCGAACTCCGGCGCACCTTCGCCCAGGCACGCGTTCGCGCCACCCGAGCAGTACCGGCCGGTGTGCGAGCCGTCCGCGTCGGGGTAGAGCAGGCCGGTGCGGACCGGTACCCAGTTGTCCTTGCCCTGCTCGACCACGATCGCGTTCTGGGAGTGGCCCTCGAAGCTCCGGCCGCCGCAGTAGCCGTTGGCACCCGAGGCGCCGCAGATCGCGCCGCCGCCCTGACCGGCCCCCTTGCCCTCGGCGTTCGCGAGCGAGCGGTTGTACTGGGTGAACCCGCACTTCCCGCCGGATCCGGCCTCGCAGCTCTGGAAGTCGCCCCACGGCGTGTAGCGGGTGACCGTGCCGCCGTTGCTGTCGTCGAACAGCGTGACGCTGCCGAAGCCGTTCGGGAACCGCCCGGTGCCGGTGGGGAGCTGCTCGGTGATCTGGCAGTTCTTGCAGCTGGTGACCGGGTTGTACGGCCGCGGGTCCATCTCGTAGCTGCTGGCGACGCCCGGCATCGTCCGGACGCAGTCGCCCTGGCACCACAGCGACCCGCCCTTGCCGTTCTTGCCCGGCGTGGTCGCGTTGATGCCCTTGCTCAGGTCGCCGCCGGTGATCTCGATCCTGAAGAGGTTCGTGCCCTCCTGCTCCGAGAAGCGCGGGTTGTTCGCCGGGTTGTAGTTGGGGTCGACGAACTGGATGTAACCGGTGGCGCCCTTGATCGAGTAGATCCCCGGTGTGAGGTCGCGCCCGCGCCCGATGATGTCGGTGACCCCGCCGGGCAGGTTGTCCGCGTGCACCACGTCGCCCTGGGCGTTGGTGAACTCCCCGCCGCCGTGGAACTTGATCCGGGCCGGGGCCCCGGACCCGTCCTGGGCCTGGACCTGCCCCCAGTTGCCGTCGACCACCAGGTGCTCGCCCGTCGGCGACCACCACTCGCACCCGCCGTTGCACGTGCTGGCGAACGGAGAGCCCTTCGTGTTGGCGAACCGGACGTTGTTGAGCGCCGACTCCGCCTGCGCCTTCCGCGTGAAGACGATCTTGTCGCCGGTGCGGCCGTCGATCGCCCGACCCCGGCCGCGCACCCACGCCTCGGCGTTGCCCTCGGCATCCTGGGCGATCCCGACGCCCTCGGTGCCCCGCACCTCGTGCTCGGAGCCCGGCTTGCCCTCGACCGGCATCCCGGCGTAGTAGTCGCCGTTCGGGTTGCCCTGGCCGTGGTCGTTGCCGCCGGTCATCCCCCCGTAGGTGAACTGGCACGGCAACGTGGGGCACGTGTGCGTCTCGATCTGGTCGGTTCCCGCCGGCTTGATCTCGACGACGACCTCGCCGTCCGGCCCCTCGGTGACGCGGACCGCCGAGTGGTCCTCGTCGACGTCCTCGATGTCGATCGGCTGACCGTTCTCGTCCACGAAGACGCCCAGACCGCTGGTGTCGATCTTCGCGGCCTGGAAGTCGAGCCCGGCACCGCCGACGTCGCACCCACCGTCCCCGGTGCAGCCGGCGTCGGCCACCCCGTTCGGGCCGGCGATCGCCACCGCCCACGCGCCGCATCCGCCGTTGCCCGAGCCGGAGCACGTCGCCCACTTGTCGGCCGTGTACTTGCCGTAGGGCGTGTTCAGCTCGTCGTGGGCCGCCGCGTGCGCCGTGAAGGACGCCGAGCAGTTGGCGGCGCCCGAGCAGCTCGCCCCGGCGCTCGCGAAGCCCTCCTCCGCCTGCGCGTACGCCATCACGGCGACCCCGCCGCCGCCCATGCCGCCGCCACCGGAACCGTGTGCGTACGCCGACGCCCACGAGCCGGACGGGTGCGAGGCGTACGCCGACGCCGTGGCCTCGTAGTAGTGGCTGCAGTGCGTTCCGGCGCTGCCCGTGCACGAGGCCGAGGCCTGCGCGGAGTCCCCGCCGCCCGATGCGGAGGCGGTCGTCATGACCATGCCGCCGCCCATGCCGCCCGATCCGTAACCGGTCGCGGTCGCGAACGCGCCGGGCGCGGACGCCGAGGTGTGCACCCGGTAGGAGTAGGAGCAGTTCGTGCCCGCGCTGCCCGTGCAGGACGCCCCGGCCTGGGCCGCGCCGTCGCCGCCGGCCGCCATCGCGGTGGTCATGGCCATGCCGCCGCCGGTGGTCCCGGAGCCGTAGCCGGTGGCGGTGCCGAACGCGCCGGGCGCCGAGGCCGAGCTGTGCGCCCGGTAGGAGTACGAGCAGCCCGAGCCGGCGCTGCCCTGGCAACCGGCCGCCGCCATCGCCCGGTCGGGAGCGGTCTGCGCCGCGGCGCTGGTGCCGCACCACCCGGATCCACCGGCTCCGCCCGCACCGCAGTCGGCGTGGGCCGTGGCCTCGTTCCCACCGGTCGAGCTCGACGCGGAGCTCACCGACGCGAAGCTGTGCCTGCAGGTCGAACCCTCGGTGCCCTGGCAGGCCGCCGTCGCCATGGCTCCGGCCTCGCTCGCCCCGACCTGGCTGGAGCCCGAGCACTGGCCGTTCGCCCCCGCGACGCACGCGGTGTGGGAGGTCGCGGTGTTCCGCGCGCCCGGCGCCGTGCTGCGCGCAGCCCCGTCGGTGCTGGTGCGGCAACCCGTCCCGGCACACATCGACGTGGCCTCGGTGAGGCCCGCCGCGACGGTCCCGCCGCTCGCGGCGTAGCAGCCACCGGCCGCGTTGCACGTCGCCGCGGCCCGGCCGTGGAGGCCGGGGCCGGCCGTCGTCGTCGTGGAGGAGGCCCGCGTCGCACAGCCGGCGGCGCTCCCGTCGTCGCAGGCCGCGGTCACGGTGGCGCTGGTGGTGGTGAACCGGGCGGCCGGGTCTTCCGCGGTGCTCACCGTGACGGTGGACCCGGCGGAGATCTGGGCCTGGCAGGCGGTGGTGCCGGCGCAGGCGGTGTTGCCGGTGGCCGTGCTCCGGGTCTGCCGGCCGGCGGCGCCCGATGCGGCGTCGACCTTCGCGGACAGCCGGCCCGTGCACCCGGCCTCGGGGCAGGCCAGCTGCGAGGTGGCCTGGCCGGTGCCGGTGTACCCGGGCACCGGCTCGTCCTTGCCCTGCACCTGGCCCGCGTTGCGGACTAGCTGGGCGGCGGACTCGCTGCTCACCACGCACCCGCTCGCCGCGGCGGTGCAGGTGGCGTCGGTGCGCGCCGCCCCGGCGAGCCCGGAGGTGGCACCGGTGGTCGAGGCCGTGCAGCCCGCTCCGGCGCACTGCGCGGTGGCGGACGACTGGGCCAGCGTGGCCGGAGCATCCGGCACCGGCTTCGCGGCCAGCCCGGCGGCCTCTGCGGCTGCCTTGCGCGCCTCGGTCGCGGCCTTCGCGGCGTCGGCGGCGGTCTTCTTCTGTGCGGCGGTCGCGCCCGGTCGGGCGGCCACCCGTGCAGCCTCCGCCGCGCGCTGCTCGGCCGTCCTGGCCTGCTGCTGCGCCTGCTCGGCTGCGCTGTTCCGCTGCTCCGCGACGATGTCGGCCACGACCTGGCCGGACCCCGCGGTCGAACTGGTCTGCGCCTGGCAACCGGAGCGGCTGCTGGCACAGGTAGCGCTGGTGCTCGAGCCGCCCTCCGGTGGGCCGCGCGCCCCGTTCCCGTCGTTCACCGCGACCGGCCCGTCACTGCCCGCGGCCGAGGTCCGAGCCGTGCCCGCGCACACCGCGCCCGCGGCGCAGTCCACCGTCGCCGATGCCATCGACCAGCTCGACGCGCCCGGCACGGTCGGCCCGCCGGAGTTCGCCGACGAACCCGGCGCCGCCGGAGCCGGCACGGTGGCCGGCTGGTCCTGCCCACCGTCCTGCGCCGGCGCATCCCCCGTTGTCTCGGAGGACACCGTGGCGTTCGCGGTGGACCGCTGCGCCACCAGCGGCGCGATGACGTTCGCGTCCGGCCCGGTGGAGGAACCGGAGTTGGCGACCGCCTGGCACACCCCGCCGGACACGCCCTCGCACGAGCCCGTGCTGCGCGAGCCCCGCGCCTCCGCCGAGACGGACGGGTCGACCGCGCTCGCCGCACTGGTCACGTTCCCCGTGCACGCCTGGCGACCCTCGCAGGTCATCGCCGCACCCGCGGCCGATGCCGCCGAGGGGCCGGCGGGCATCCGGGCCGCGTTCACCGACTGCTGCCCGGGCCCGGCGAGCGCCGACGCGGCACCCGGGCCGGACGATGCGCTCGACACCGACCGCACCTCGCACCCACCGGTCGCCCCCGTGCACGAGGCCGTGCCCTGCGAGGTCCGCGGCGTCCCGTTCGCGACCGCGCCGTCCCAGGCGGTGGTGCTGGTGCGCACCGAGCCCGAGCACCCGGCCCCCGCCTCGCAGACGAGGTTCGCGCTCGAGGACGACGTCGAGGACGGCCCGGCCACCGGCTGCCCGGCCACCGGCAGGCCCGTCTTCGGATCGACCACGACGTAGTCCGGGGCGCTCGACGCCGCGGAGGACGTCTCGCCCGAGCAACCGCCGCCGGTCACCGTGCACTCGCTCGTGGCCGAGGTGCCGCGGGCGCGCGGGCTCACACCCGTGTCCCGCGCGCTGGTCGCGCTGGAGGCGGTACCGCCGCAGGCGGTCGCGGCGCCGGAGCACCGCACCGACGCGTCGGCGGTCGACACGCTGACCGGGCCGGACACCGCGGCCACCCCGGTCTTCGCGCCGTCCGGGGCCGGATCCCGGTCAGCGACCGTCGTGCCGGCCGACGTGGTGCAGCCCCCGCCGGCGCCGTGCGCGGAGCACGACGAGGTGCCGGTGCTGTCCCGCACCCCCTGCACATCACCCGACGCACCACCCGAGGTCGTGCTCGACCCCGACGCCGCACAGGCGGCGGCCGCGCACTCGATCGCGCTGCCGGCCGAGCTCACGGCTTCCAGCACCCGCGTCCCGACGGCCTTGCCGGTGCGGGCCAGCAGGTCCCCGGGCTGCTCGGCAGTGCGGTCGGACACCTGCGAGTCGGACTGCGTGCCGCAGCCCCCGGCGGTCGCCTCGCACCGCGAGGAGGCCTTGGTGGTGCGCACCGGCGCCGCCGCACCCGCGCTGGCGGGAGCCCCAGTGGCGGCGCCGGTGGTCGTGCTGGACGCCTTCCCGCCGCACGGTGCGGCGTCGCAGTCCACGTTCGCGCCCGCCGAGCTCGACGCGCTCGCGTCCCCGTCGGTCAGCGCCGCCGGGCGGATCGTGCCGTCGGCGGCCAGGTGCGCGTCCCGCTCGTCGGCGCGGCTGTCCACATCGGTGCCGGCGTAGGCCTCGCAACCGCTGCCCGCGGACTCACACGACGCGGTACCGCTGCTCGTGCGATTCGCCGCGGTGACTCCGCGCCCGTTGCCCGCGGTGCTCGCCGTACCGGCGCCGGTGCAGCCGGCGCCGCAGTCGACCTCGACCACCGCGTCACTGCCACCCCCGCTACCGGCCTCCTCGCGGCCGGCGTCCGACTCGCTGCGGGTCGAGCAGCCGCCGCCGGAGACCGTGCAGTCCGCCTTGCCGTCGGTGGCCGACCCCGGCCCACCCGCGGCGGCCTTGCCCGCGTTGCTGTCGTGCCCGGCGTCGGTGCTGCTGCTGGCCGTGCCGTTGCACCCGGCGCCGCAGTCCACCTCGGCGTCCGCCACCACCGCGTCGGTGGAGTCCTCGTCGCCCAGGTCCACCCGGCTGGAGGTGGCGCACCCACCGGCGCCCGCGCAGTGCGCGCTGCTGCTGCCCTGCCGGCGCGTCTGGCCGGTCTCCGCGTCCGCGGCGTCCTCGCTCAGCGCGGCCAACCGCGTGGCGGGCCCGTCCCTGCCCGACCCGGAGCTGCTGCTGCCACACGTCCCGCCGTCGGACTCGCACTCGGCCGACGCACCCTCCCGATCGGCCCGACTGGACTGATCACACCCACTGCCATCACATCTCGCGGAGGCCTTCGTCACCCCACCATCGCGACCACGACTGGACGCACTACTCCCACAACCCGAACCGTCACACGACGCCTCGGCCTTCGAACCCCCAGCCTCAGAGGACGCACCACACCCCGACGACACCCCCGACAGACACAACGACCGCTCCGAGTCCCGCTCCCCATCCGCAGACTCCGACGCCGACCCACACCCCGTGAACGCCCCATCCGAACCACACCCCGCGGCCGAACCCTCACCATCCAGATCGTCCTCCGACACCGTCTCCACGTGCCGGTCGGTCACATCCATCAACTCGTCGGTAGCCTCGTAGACCTCATCACGCTGCTCCTCGAACGCCTTCACGTTCTTCCTGTGCGCGGCCGCGGTCACCGCACCGGAGGAGACCCTCTTCTCCTCCGCCGCCAGCTTCTTCTCGCTCTTGTCGAGCTTCTCGTGCCCGTCGACAACCTCATCGACCAACCCGGCCCGGTCCTGCGACAGCTCCGCCCGATCCGCCTCGTACCGCGTCTCGAGCTTCTTGTGCGCGCTCACCTGCCTGTCGTACTCGGCCTTGGTGGCCTTACCCGACGCAACATCCTTCTTCGCCTGCGCCAGCTTCTTCTCACTCTTGTCGACGCTGATCCGGCCCTCGAGCACCTTCTCCGTCTGCTCCGACGAATCCTCGGCGTCGTCCGACTCGTCCCCATCCTCGTCGTCGTCCTCGTCGCCATCCCCGCCACGCGGCGGCCCACGAGACCGCGCATCCGAGAACTCCCGCGACGACAACGCCGAGACCTCATCCGAACTCAGCCCGGAACAACCACCGTCACCGCACAACCGCTCACGATCCCCGCGGTCCAGCCCGCCCAGCTTCACCGACTTGCCACCCTTACCGGCAGAGAGCAGCTTGGCGAGCGCCTTCTCATCCTTGGCCGCCGACTTCTTCTTGTCCCGGCCGACCGCCTTGCGGACCTCACCCCTGACCCGCTCGACGTCCTCCTTCGAGACGTCCCCGTGCTCGCCGGCCACCCGGGCGGCATCCCGGACCAGACCCTTCACGGACTTGCCGACATCCCCGTCAACCTTGCCGTCCGACACATCCCGCACGATCTCGCCGGCCCGCTCGACCAGCCGCCGGACGTCCCCGGACCGGCCCTTCTCCTTCTCGCCGGAGTCCTCGTCCCGCTCCCGCGACCCGACGGCCTCGGCGATGTCACGGGCCAGCTTCGCCCACGACTTCACACGCTCACCCGAGTCGGACCCCGTCTTCTCGCCCGACCGCTTCCCGGACGCCCGCTCGGCGGTCTTCTTCTTGGCGGAGCCGTCCTCCTGGTCGGCGGACCCGACCGCATCGGCCGGCCGCTCTGACCGCTTCCCGCCGACCCGCTCGGGCAGCTTGTCGACCGCTTCCCGCAGCTCGCCGCCTTCGTCGCCCTTCTTGCGGGAGCGCTTGCCGTCGTCGTCGCGATCCGCGGCGCGTGCCTGCTTCCCGTCGGCAGGCGTGGCCCGCCGGTCGTCGTCCCCGTCCTCGCCGGCATCCCCCGCCGCGTCCCGGGCATGCTCCGCGCGCTCCCGAACCTCACCCAACGCGTCACGCACCCGCTCCCGAACGGCATCACGCACCCGCTCACCGTCCTCGCGAGCCGAGTCCTTCGCGTCGCCATCCTTCGCGTCGCCGTCCTCGCGAGCCGAGTACTTCGCGTCCTTCGCGTCGCCATCCTTGGAGCCACGCTCGCCGGCCTTGTCGCCGTCCTTCGCGTCGGAGTCGCCGCTCGCGGAGTCACTCCCCCCGGACTCACGCTCGCGCTCCTCGCGCCCCGCCCGCTCGTGATCGTCCGCCTCGTCCCGCTCGCGACCCTTCTCCCGCCCGTCAGCACCCTCGTCGCTCTCCCGGGCCTGACGCTCCCGCGCCTTCTTCTCCCGGTCGTCCGAGTCCTCGGAGTCCTCGCGGTCCTTCTTCTCGGACTCCTTCTCCGCCTTCTTCTCGGACTTCTCGTCGTCCTTGTCGGACTTCTCGTCCTTCTTCTCAGACTTCTTCTCGTCCGACTTCTTCTCTTCCTTGCCCGACTTCTCATCCTTCTCGTCGGACTTGTCTTCCTTCTTCTCAGACTTGTCCTTCTTCTCGGACTTCTTGTCCTTCTTCTTTTCCTTCTTCTCCGACTTCTTCTCCTTCTTGTCCGAGCCGCCGTCGTCCCCGCCCGAGTCCCCGTCGCCCGAGTCCCCGCCGCCGTCGCCGCTCTGCCTGCTGCTTGCACCCCCCTTCATCAGGCTCTGCTGAACGGCCGCCGCCGGCACCACAACCGCCGCCGACGCAGGCGTCGCGAGGAACGCCGCCCCGACCCACAGCACCACCACGGCTCCGGCGAGCGTGCACGCCCACCGCACCGCGCCCCACAGCCACTCGGCAGGCGAAAGCCGGAGCCGCACGGCGTCGACGTCCGTACGCAGGGCGAGGCCGACGGCCTCACCCTCACGCACAGACATCCGAACCATGACGGGCTCCAATGAATCGCCGCTACCAGCGGAAAGGGATGGATGCAACCAGAAGGGCCCGCGGCCACCGGTACCCGTCGCGCCTGAGGCGAGCGACTTGCCGGGGCGGCTCGAGCCACACCACGCCCGCGCGGCCCGTCAGTTGCGAGACGTCAGCAACCAACCGGTACCCGGCGCGAACAGTGATCAGGTTGCAGCCCTCTCGCGTCCAGTGCGCGCATCTCCGATGGCTCCCGCATGGCACTCAGATGACATTTGGGTGTCGTGAGCGCCGCCACCCGCCGGGCGGCGAGGCACCCCTCGCCGCCCGATGTCCGCGATCTGGGCCGTTCGTGGCGAACTCCCCGGCGCCAGACGTCGACGATCGCCGCCGTCGCCCGGATGTCCGCGGTCGGGTCGCCGGCCACGAGCACGAGATCGGCACGGAGGCCCGGTGATATCCGTCCACGGTCGTCGAGACCGAAATGCCGGGCCGGCACACTCGTGGCCGCCGCGAGCGTTTCCGCATTCCCGAGACCCGCCCGTCGCGCCGTCGTCGACGACGATCTTCAGGTAGTCGACGCCCTGCGCGAGGCGGGCCTCGACGAACGCCCGCGCCTCGCCCGGGTCGCTGATCGACTCGAACCGGTCGTCGCCGAACGCCGCTCGCGCCGATTCGCCGGCGGCGTCGAGCAGCTGGCTCGGGTGCCCACCCGGGGGCGTGGCCAGCATGCCGGCGGACCGGATGTCGGCCACGTCGTCGTGTTCGGCCGCGAGCCGCCGCTGCCGGACCAGGTTCGACGGCAGGCTGAACATGTCCAGCTCCGTGGTCACGCCGAAGGCGAGTGCCTGCGCGAGGCTGCCGTCGACGGCGTGGGTGTGGGCGTCGATCAGCCCGGGCAGCAGCGTCTTCCCGGCGCCGTCCACGACGGTGTCGGCGGGACGGCCGTCCGCCCTTCGCATAGCCTCCGAGACCTCCTAGCGTCCAGGGCCATGCCACCCCGCGACCCCTCTGAGCCGCTCTTCACCGTCCACGTCACGAAGCCCGGCGAGTCGGGAGCGGTGGAGATCATCTTTCGATCCGAGGCCGACGCACGCGCCTACGCGATGGACCGCTCCCGGGACTTCCGCATCACGTCGGCATCGGTCACCCGGTTCGCCCTCGCCGAGCTGGGCACCCGCCATCCCGTCGTCTGGTTCCGGGACGGTGAGGAGCAACCCCACCGGTTCCACGGTCCTGAACGGCAGTTCTATCCCGCAGGAGGTGCGTGACTCAGCGCGTAACCGCTACCTGCACGATTCGCCGGTCGGCCGTGGAGACCTCGTGCACGGGGCCCGTCAGCTCCACCTCCGCCTCGAGCACCGGGTCGGCGCAGCTGCGCCCGACGAACAGGTGCACGGCGCCCGGCTCGACCACCCGCACCATGCGCCGGTCGGAGAAGGCCAGGCGGTGGGTGGGCACGTCGAGCTCGACGTCGGCGCTCTGCCCGGGTTCGAGGTGCACGCGCGCGTACCCGAGCAGCTGCACCACCGGACGGGTCACGGAGGCGACGGGGTCGGTCGCGTAGAGCTGGACGACGTCGGCACCGGACCGGTCGCCGGTGTTCGTGACGCGGCAGGTCGCCAGGATCGCTCCGTCGGTGGGCACCTGGGCCGCCGCGAGCCGCAGGTCGGTGTGGGCGAACGTCGTGTAGGACAGCCCGTGGCCGAACGGGCGGACGGGGGCGGTGTCGAGGTTGCTCACCGAGCTCGCCCCGCCAAGCGGCGGGTGCAGGTAGCTGTAGGGCTGGGCCCCGACGGAGCGCGGCATGCTCACCGGCAGCCGGCCGGACGGGTTGACCCGTCCGGACAGCACGCCGGCCACGGCGGCGGCGCCCTCCTGCCCCGGGAAGAACGCCTGCACGACGGCGGCGCACCGCTCCAGCGCCCAGTCGAGGGCGTACGGGCGGCCGGTGAGCAGCACGAGCACCACGGGGGTGCCGGTCTCCAGCAGTGCCTCGACGAGCCCGCGCTGCACGCCGGGCAGGTCGAGCGAGTCGGCGTCGCAGCCCTCACCGGAGGTGCCGCGGCCGAAGAGACCGGCCCGGTCGCCGACGACCGCGACGCACAGCTCGGCGGCCCGCGCCGCCGCGACCGCCTCGGTGAAGCCACCCGTGTCGTCGGTGTCGACGCCCGCGCCACGGGCGTGCGTGATGACGGCGGCGGGCAGTTCGGCCCGCACCGCGTCCAGCACGCTCGCGATCTCCAGACCCGGCTCGACGCCGTCGTGCAGCGCGAGCACGTGGTTGAGGAAGCTGTAGCAGCCGAACAGCGCCGCGGTGTCGTCGGCGTTCGGGCCCACGACGGCCACCCGGGCCGGCGCCGCGAGCGGCAGGGTGCCGTCGTTGGACAGCAGCACCACCGACTCCTCGGCCAGCCTGGCCGCCAGCGCGCGGTGCGCGGGCGGGTCGAGGTCGATGGCGCCCACCTCGGCGTAGTCGTCCGGCTGCCGGTCGAGCAGGCCCAGCCGCGCCTTCTGGCGCAGGACCCGCTCGACCGCGCGGTCGACGACGGCCTCCGGCAGCGCGCCGGAGCGCACCTGCTGCGCCAGCGGCCCGAGGAAGGCGTTGCCGGTGGGCAGTTCCACGTCGATGCCCGCGGCAAGGGCCTGCGCGGCGGCGTCGCCGAGATCGCCGGCGACCCGGTGCAGCGTGTGCAGGAACGCGACCGAGAAGTAGTCGGCCACCACCGTGCCGCCGAACCCCCACCGGTCCCGCAGCACGCCCGTGAGCAGGGCGGCGTCGGCGGCCACCGGCAGCCCGTCGATCTCGGCGTAGGAGTTCATGACCGAGTCGACACCGCCGTCGAGCACGGCCATCTCGAACGGCGGCAGCAGCACGTCGGCCACCTCCCGCGGCCCGGCGTGCACGGGGGCGAGGTTGCGCCCGGCCCGCGAGGCCGAGTAGCCGACGAAGTGCTTGAGCGTGGCGATGACGCCGCTCGACTGCACGCCGCGCACGTAGGCGGTGCCGATCGTGCCGACGACGTAGGGGTCCTCGGAGATGCACTCCTCCACACGGCCCCAGCGGGCGTCGCGCACGACGTCCAGCACGGGGGCCAGCCCCTGGTGCACCCCGAGGCTCCGCATGGACTCCCCGATTGCCGCACCCATCTCCTCGACGAGGGCGGGGTCGAAGCTCGCGCCCCAGGACAAGGGCGCCGGGAACGTCGTCGCCTTCCAGGCGGCGAGGCCGGTGAGGCACTCCTCGTGCACGAGCGCGGGGATCCCGAGGCGGGTGTGCTCGACCAGCATGCGCTGCTTGGCCGCCAGGGCCCGCGCACCGGCCACCGGCTCGACGGGCGCCGTGCCGAACGGGCGGGTGAGCTGCCCGAGCCCGTGCGCGGCGAACGCCTCGAAGCCGGCGTCGTCGGCCTGCATCGCGTCCTGCATCGGTGCGACGTCGCCGCCCGCACCGGAGCCCCCACGCCCCTCCCACAGCCCGACCAGCTGGGCGAGCTTCTCCTCCAGGGTCATGCGCGCGATGAGCTCGGCGACCCGGGAGGAGGCCTCGGTTCTGATGGACACGTTCCCTCCGAGACCGAAAGTTTCCGACATTTGCGATTCGCGGCGATGACGGTAGGTTCGGCCTTGCGGCCCGTCAAGCCGCACACGGCGGGAGCACGAACGTCGAAAGTTTCTGCGGGAGGACCTTGATGCCATGACCAGCCGTCGCGTGACGATCGCCGAGATCGCCGCCTCCGCCGGCGTGTCGGTGCCCACCGTGTCGAAGGTCCTCAACGGCCGGGCCGACGTCGCGGACGGCACCCGCCGGCGCGTGCAGCAGATCATGGCCGACCGCGGCTACCAGCGCCGCGCGTCCGGCACCCAGCGGCCGGTGGGCCTGATCGACATGGCGGTGCCCGGTCTCGACTCCCCGTGGGCCGTGGACGTGTTGCGCGGCGCGGAGGCCGAGGCCCGCAAGGTCGGCAGCCAGATCGTCATCACCTCCACCGGGCGGTCTCCCGCCGGCGACCGGCAGTGGCTCGACCGGCTGGCCACCCGGCGCTCCGACGGCCTCGTGCTGGTGGTCAGCGAGGCGGCTCCGGAGGCGGTCGAGCAGCTCGCGGCGCTGCGCACGCCGGTCGTGCTGCTCGACCCGGTCGGCGGCAGCGACCCGTCGTTCGCCACGGTCGGCGCCACGAACTGGGCGGGCGGCCTCTCCGCCGTCGAGCACCTGCTCGCGCTCGGCCACCGCCGGATCGCCGCGCTCTCCGGCCGCCCGCAGCTGGCGTGCAGCCAGGAACGCGTGGAGGGCTACCGGGCCGGGCTGGGCCGGGCCGGGATCCCCGTGGACGAGCGGCTCGTCCATTTCAGCGAGTTCTGCACGAGCGGGGGCAAGGAAGGCGCCCGCGCCGTCCTCGACGTGCCCGAGCCACCGACCGCGATCTTCGCGGGATCCGACATGCAGGCCTTCGGGGTCTACCAGGAGGCAGCGGCACGGGGGCTGCGCATCCCGGAGGACCTCAGCATCGTGGGGTTCGACGACATCGCGTTCAGCGAGCTGGCGACGCCGCCGCTCACGACGGTGCGCCAGCCGCTTGCCCGGATGGCGGCCGAAGCGGTGCGGCTGCTGCTCGACGCGGGGAACGGCATCCCGGGCCCGCCACCGCGTGTGGAGCTCGCCACCCATCTGGTCGTGCGCGGGAGCACAGGGCCGGCGGCCCGATAACGGCGTATAGTTGCCTATTGGCAAGCAACTATATGGAGACCGGATGACACTGATCGGCGAGCGGGCGCTCGCCCCCCTCGACGCGCTACGCCGCCAGACCTTCGCTTCCCTCTCCACCCCCAACTACCGGCTGTTCATCGGCGGCCAGGCCGTCTCGCTGGCGGGCACGTGGATGCAGACGATCGCCCAGTCCTGGCTGGTCCTGCAGCTCACCGGTTCGGCCACCGCGGTGGGGCTCGTCGTCGCCCTGCAGACGCTGCCGGTCCTGCTGTTCGGCCCGTACGCGGGCGTGGTCGTCGACCGCATCGGCAAGCGCCGGTTGTTGATCGGCCTGCTCGTCGTCATGAGCACGCAGGCGGCGATCCTCGGTGTCCTCACCGCCACCGGCGCCGTGCAGCTGTGGCACGTCTACGTGCTCGCCTTCGTGCTGGGCACGGTGAGCAGCTTCGAGAACCCGGCGCGCCAGACCTTCGTGCTCGAGCTGGTCGGGCCGGACAACCTGCGCAACGCCGTCAGCCTCAACTCCGTGCTGGCCAACGTGTCCCGCGCCGTCGGGCCGGCCATCGCGGGCATCGTGATCGCCACCGGCGGCATGGCCGTCTGCTTCCTGCTCAACGCGGCCAGCTTCGTCGCGGTCATCAGCTCCTTGTTGCGGCTCGACCTGACCGCCCTCACCCCGACCACGCCCACCCCCCGCGCGCCCGGCCAGCTGCGGGAGGGTTTCGACTACGTCCGCCGCACCCCCGCACTCGCCGTGCCCCTGCTGACGATGGCACTGATCGGGTGCCTGGCCTTCGAGTTCCAGGTGGTGCTCCCGATCTTCGCCAGCGAGACGTTCGCGGGCGACGCCAGGACCTACGGGTTCCTGACGGCGGCCATGGGCGTGGGCGCGGTGATCGGCGGACTGTGCATGGCCGCGTGGGGCCGCACCGGGCTGTGGTCCCTCGCCACGGCGGCCGGCGCGTTCGGCCTCGCGATGCTGGCCACCGCGCTCGCGCCCAGCCTGGCATTCGCGCTGCTCGGGATGGCCCTCGTCGGCGCCGCGAGCGTCGCCTTCCAGTCCACGGGCAACAGCACGCTGCAGCTGACCTCGGCACCGCACATGCGCGGCCGGGTCATGGCGCTCTGGGCCGTCGCGTTCCTCGGTTCGACGCCCATCGGCGGCCCGATCGCGGGCTTCGTCAGCCAGCATTTCGGTGGCCGGGCCGGCCTTGCGCTCGGCGCGGCCGCCTGCCTGGTGGCCGCCGCGCTGACCGCCCTCGTCGCGCGACGGGAGCAGGATGAACCGGCTACGGCATAACCGGACGGAGCAGCGAGGTGTCGCCAAATGGACATGAGCACGCCCTCAGTGTGGGCAGTGCCGCTCCGGACACCGATAATCGCGTCATGACCGCGGTGCGGGTTGTCGTCGCCGATGACGACGTCCTGCTCCGGGAGGGACTGGCGAGCCTGCTCGATCGGAGCGGGTTCGAGGTCGTGGGACAGGCCGGGGACGCCGCCCAACTCCTGGAGCTGGTGCATGACGCCGAGCCGGAACTGGCGATCGTCGACATCCGGATGCCGCCGGCCCACACGACCGAGGGGCTGGACGCGGCGAAGCAGATCCGGCGGGACCGGCCGGACATGGGGATCCTGGTCCTGTCGGCGCACGCCGAGGTCGACCACGCCATGGAGCTGCTGGCCAGCGGGCGGGGGATCGGCTACCTGCTCAAGAGCCGGGTCAGCGACGTCACCGAGTTCATCGAGACGCTCGAGCGGATCGCCAGGGGCGGTTCGGTCGTCGACCCCGCTCTCGTACAGGAGCTGGTCACCGCCCGCAAGCGCAACGACCCGCTGGCCGTTGTCAGCGAGCGGGAGCGCGACGTGCTCTCCCTCATGGCCGAGGGGAAGTCCAACGCCGGGATCGCCCGGCGGCTGTGGATCACCGAGGGCACCGTCGAGAAGCACGTGCGCAGCATCCTGACGAAGCTGGGTCTGCCCGACACCGACGACGACCACCGCCGGGTGCTCGCGGTGCTCACCTACCTCGAGAAGCGGTGATCGGGTCCTGCCCGTCCACGGCCGGCAGGGTGACCACCAGGCTCGTCCCGCCGTCCCTCGGGCTCTGGACCTCGATCGTCCCGCCCAGCGCCTCCACCCGGTCGCGCAGGCCGACCAGGCCGGACCCGCCCTGGGGCTCGGCCCCGCCCACGCCGTCGTCGCGCACGGACAGCCGAAGGTCGCCGTCCCGCTCGGAAACGGCCACGGCGACGTGCGAGGCCCTCGCGTGCTTCGCCGCGTTGGTCAACGCCTCGGACACCACGTAGTACGCCGCCACCTCGACCGGCTCCGGGAACCGGGCGTCGGTGGCGACCTCGAGCTCGACCGGCACCGGAGCCCGCCGCGCCAGCGTGCGGAGGGCCGGCTGCAGCCCGCCCTCGGACAGCATCGCCGGGTGGATCCCCCTCGCGGTCTCGCGCAGCTCGTCCAGCACGTCGGCGAGAGCGTCGGCGATCCGGGCGATCCCGTCCCGCACCTGCGGCAGCCCGTCGGGCACGCCCGCCTGCGCGAGGCGCAGCTCGAGGCCGAGCGAGACGATCCGCTGCTGGGCGCCGTCGTGCAGGTCCCGCTCGATGCGCCGCCGGGCCTCGTCGGAGGCCGCGACGATCCGGGCCCGCGACGCGGCCAGCTTGGCCTGGTTCTCCGCGTTCCCGATCGCCATCGCGACGAGGTCGGTGAAGCGGGCCATCCGGTGCTCGGTGTCGTCGGGCAGTGAGATCCCGCTCGACCATGCGGTCACCGCACCCCAGAGCCGTCCCTCCACCGTCACCGGGCAGGTGACCACCGAGCGCACGCGCATCCGGCGCAGGCTCGCCGCGACGGGGCCGTCGTCCTGCTGCCACCGGTCGGCGTCGAAATGCGCGGAACGCCCGGTCCGCCACACCTCGGACACCGTGTACATGTCGTCACCCGCCACGTGCGTGCCGGGCGGCCATTGCTCGATGTTGTCGCCGATCCCGACGAGCAGGACGGCGCCGCCGTCGGGCTCGAAGCGGCTCACCACGGCCTCGTCCACCCCGAGCAGGCCGCGGACCTCCAGGGCAACCGCCCGGGAGACCTCCGTGGAGGACGCCCCGGTGGCGACGAGGGTGGCCACCCGCTGCAGCGCGCCCTGCTCCGCCAGCAGCCGGAGGATCTCCGCCCGGCTCTCCGTGTTCGCGATCGCGGTGCCGACGAGCTCCGTGAACTGGACGAGGTGGTGCTCGGCACCGACCGGCGGCGGCCCGCTGCGCGACCCGGCCACGAGCACCCCCCAGAAACGCCCGTCGACCGTGACGGGGGTGGCGACGAGCCCGCGGACGCCCGAGCCCTCCAGAACCTGGGCCTCGTGGGGGACCCGGGAGAGGTCGTCCACCCGGTGGGGCTCGCCCAGCTCGAAGAACATCCGCAGCTCCGGGTACCTGTCGAGCACCGCGCCGATCGGTGCGTCGTCCCAGCCGCTCGCGGCCACCATCGTCGGGACGTCCGCCCGGATGAGGCACGCCACGTCGGCCCCGAGCACCGCGGCGACCTCGTCGGCGGCGGCGGCGAACACCTCCTGGGCCGGCGCTCCGCGCGCGACGACCGTGGCCACGCGCCGCAGCGCCGCCTGCTCCTGTGACAGCCGCGCCGACTCGTGCTCGTCGAGCCGCGCGCGGACCGCCCACCACGCGACGGCCAGCACTGCGCCTGCGAGCACCCCGCCGGGCAAGCGGCGCAGTGCGGGCGCAACCCAGGCCCGCACCGGAAAGACGCTATCGGGTCGGAGCGACGATCAGCAGTCCGTGACGCTCACCAGGTCGCAGACGGCGCGCGCGGAGAGGAGGTTCTTCGGCAGGAAGCCGGCGGCCGGGCTCGCCGCGATCAGATCGGCGAAGTCGTCCTGATCGCGAGTGGAGATCAGGACGACGCGGGCCTCGAGGTCCGGGAAGTCCTCGACGAGGCGGCGGGTGACCTCGAAGCCGCTCTCGGCGCCGAGGCTGATGTCGACGAGTACGACGTCCGGGTGCAGGTCCTCCACCAGTTGGAGGGCCTCCTTCTGCGAGGTGGCCGTGGCCACGACGTCGAGGCCGTCGCGCGTGAGGCGATCCCGGGCGACCGCGAGGAATCGCTCGTTGTCGTCCACGATCATGCACCGCCCCACGCGATCAGGATCGCAGCGGCGTCAGCGGTGCACATTGAAGGTAGCCGGAAGGTGAGGCTCACGGTGAGCGCGGCGTTCCAGCCAGCCGGTACCGGAGATGGCCGCGAGCCCTGACGACAGGCCGGTCACCGGCGCGCCATCCTGTGAGCCGTGGACACCGCGGCAGTGATAGGCAGCGCGATGACCGACTACTTCCTGGCCAACGGCACGAACAAGGCGCCCGCCACCCTGGCGCCCGCCCACATCGCGTCCTGGCTGGACACCAGGGGCTACCGCATCGTCCGCCTCCCCGTCACGGGGCCGGTCGATCCGGGCGACCCGGATCTCGTCGCCCGGATCGCCGCCCTGATCGACTGGGGGTCGCCGGAGCAGGAGGACGACCGGCGTGCGGTCGTACGCCAGGTGCTCTCGTCCCTTGCAGGCCCCGCCACCGACGTCCGCCGGGCGGCGTGATGGCCACCCGCCGCCCGACGGACCGGCCGCTCCGCAGCGTCCCCTGCGGCGGGGCGGACCCGTCGCATCCCGATCCCGATCGGAGTTCCGATGCCCGCACCCGCAGCGCACGGCCGGGTCGCACGGCCGAGGGGTGCCACGCTCTCCCCCGACGCGGCTCCCCCCACCCCGATCCCGCGCCGGGCCGCATCCGCAGGCGGAAGCTGCTGCAGTCCCTGCTCGGTGGGGCTGCTGCCAAGGGCAGCCGGGTGACCCAATTGCGCCGGCCGGGCGACGATCGCCCGCAGGAGCCGGTCCGCGCGATCGTCGAACTGCCGGAGTCGATCCGGCCGGCCGGGTACGCCGAGCACGCCCCGTACAAGCTGACGTGGGCGGGTGGGGTCCACCTGCTCGGCGGCGGGATCCTGGTGGTCCCGGGCCGGACGCTGGACACCCCCGAGGAGGCACGGGCGCTGGCGGCGGCGATCCTGGCCGCCGCGTCCCACATGGAGACCGCCCGTTGATCGCGATACTGATCCTGCTGGCCTACGTCGTGGTCGGAGCGATCCTCCTGATCCTGCTCGCCGGGTTCGAAGGGCCCGCCGTCACCGCAGCGCTCCGGCGCGACCTGCGCGCGTTGCACGCCCGCGGTCCGCTCGCCGTGGCCGCGTGCGGTCCGGTCTGGGTGGCCGGCGCCGTCGTCGCATGGCCCGTGGTCGCCGCATGCGAGGCCATCAACTGGCGCGACCGGGCCTGACGCCGGGCTCAGCCGTCGAGCTCGGCCGGACCTTCCTGTGGCCGCATGCCGAGCTGATCGGCCACCGCACCGAGCACGTCCTGCACGGCGATCGTGTCGGCCGGCGGCATCACCGCGCTCTCCGTCCGCCCGGCCAGTACGCCGTCGGTGACCTCGCGCAGCTCGTGCACGTACCCGCCGCCGGTGTGCGGGCGGGTGATCTCCTCGGGATCGCGGCCCGCGCGGTGGAGCACGATCGTGTCCGGGTGGTGGAACCGCGGCAGGACGTCGATCCAGCCGCCGGTGCCGAACACCCGCATCTGCCCCGGCGTGGCACAGCGCAACGACGTGAAGAGCGACGCCGTACGCCCGTCGGCCCACCCGAGCAGCACGGCCTCCTCGACGTCCACACCCGACGGCGCGAGGACGCCGTGCGCGACCACCGTGTCCGGGGTGCCGAGCACCATCTGCGCGAACGACACCGGGTAGACCGTCAGGTCGAACAGGGCACCGCCGCCGATCGCGGGGTTGTAGAACCGGTCGAGGGGATCGGTGGGGGCGTTCACGCCGAGCTCGCCCTGCACGCCGCGGACCTCGCCGATCGCACCGTCCGCGATCAGCTCGCGCAGCCGGACGACGGCGGGCTGGAAGCGGGTCCACATCGCCTCCATCACGAACACCCCGGCATCGCGGGCCGCCGTCGCGATCTCCCTGGTGGCGGCGGGCGTGACGGTGAAGGACTTCTCGACCAGCAGGGCCTTGCCCGCCTTGATCGCCGCGAGCGCCACCGCGCGGTGCTGGGGGTGCGGGGTGGCGATGTAGAGCGCATCCACGTCGGCGTCGTCGAGGATCGCGCGGTACGAGCCGTGTGCGCGCACGATCCCGTTCGCGTCGGCGAACGCCCGGGCCCGTTCGGCCGACCGCGACGCCACCGCCACCACCTCGGCATCGGGCATGTGCGCGAAGTCCCGCACGACCTTCGCCGCGATGCGGCCCGGACCCACCACTCCCCAGCGGACGCTCGTCATGCCACCCATCCTCACGCACCGCTCTCCACACCCTGTGGACAACCCCGTGGAAGAAGCGAACTACTGTTCGAGCGCCCCCGCGAGCGACCGTTCGAAATCGGCGGACAGGTCCGTGCCCTCCATCGCGGTCCACACGGCGTCCACGAGGATCGACGGCGGCTCGCGCGGCAACGCGACCAGCCCGACCGGCGGGTGCGGGTTGGGCTCCGCGAGCGGGCGCACGCAGCTGCCCACCGGCACGCCGAACGCGTGCACCCAGGCGTGGGACACGATGCTCGAGAGGCCCCGCTTGGCGATGTGCGCGTACAGCGCGCCGACGTTGTCGGTCTCCATCACCGGTGCCAGCCGGGCCCCGACCGTCGCCATCGTCGCGTCGAGGATCCGCCGGTTGCGCATGTCCGGGGTGAGGGCGCACAGCGGCAGCTCCGCCGCCGCGGCCCACTCCACCACCCGCTCGCGGGCGAGCAGGCTGTCGGCCGGCATCAGCAGCAGGAAGCGCTCCGAGTACAGCTGCACCACGCGCAGCGAGGCCGCCGACTCGTCGTCGAGGTAGGTGATGCCCACGTCGAGCTCGAAGTCGGCGAGCCGCCGCGCGATCTCCCGGGACGAGAGGGCCTCGATCCGCACCCGCGCCCGCGGGTGGGCGGCCTCGAACCGCGCCGTGATGAGCGGTGTCGCGGGCACCGCCGTGGGGATGGCGCCGATCCGCAGCGTGGCGGACAGGCCGCTCCGCATCCGGTCCACGTCCGTGCGCAGGCCGTCGCGCTCGGCGAGGATCCGGTGCGCCCAGCCGACGACGCGCTGGCCCTCGGGGGTGAACCCGCCGAAGCGCTGCCCGCGCAGCACGATCGGGACGTCCAGCTCGTGCTCGAGCCTGCGGATCGCCGCCGACAGGGCCGGCTGGCTCACGTGGCACGCCCGCGCGGCCCGGCCGAAGTGGCGTTCCCTGGCCAGCGCGACGAGGTACTCGAGCTGGCGGATCAGCACGTCCCCCGTCACCGGCTCAGCCTAGAACCACCGCGTCCAGCGCCGGGACGAGCTGCTCCTCCTCGTACGAGAGGTGCTGTTCGAGCTCCCCGGTGAGCCGGTCGACCTCGCGCCGCAGCCGCACCGGGTCCGCGGCCCCGTCGACGGCGGCCCGCAGCTGCGCGACGAGCGCGGCGATCCGCTCGTGTTCGACCCGCAGGCGGTCGAGGGTGGGCTCCAGGTCTGGCCGCCGCGCCGCGAGCAGCGGGAAGAGCGCGCCGTCCTCGCCGAGGTGGTGGTTGTGCAGGCCCGCGCAGAGGGTCAGGCAGTTCATGCGCAGCTGCACGCCCACACTCGTGCCGGTCGCAGCCACCTCGGCGCGGATCAGGGCGAGCTCGCGCCGGAACGCGTCGTGGACCCGGGTGAGCGTGGCACCCGAGACCGCCGATCCCCGGGCGTACCGGGGCGGACCGGGCAGCGGCCGCAGCGCGACCACGGGAAGGACGCGCCCGGACCGCTCCTCGTACGCGGCCCAGCCCGGATCGGTAGCCACAGCACGGGCGAAGGCGCGGTCCCGGTCGGCGTCCTCCAGTACTACGGCGCGCGCGTCGGCGATGAAGACGCCGTCCTCGACCGTGACGCGTGGTTGGGCCACGAGGTTGTGGAACCAGGCCGGATGGTGCGGCGACCCGCCCGCCGAACCGATGACGAGGAACTGCTCGCCGCCGTCGGGCAGGTAGCCGAGCGGCACGGTGTGCGGCGCGCCGGACCGCGCCCCGATGGTGGTCAGCAGGAGCAGGCGGGTGCCTTCGAACGGTCCACCGACCTGGCCGCCGTTGGCGCGGAACTCGTCGATGACCTGTTGCTGGAGTGCGAGGGGCATGCGGGTTGATCGATCCTTTCTCACGAAGTCCGATGGGTGTGGGAGTTCGTGAGAAGCGGCGGGCTCCGCGCCCGCAGGGGCGTCACGCCCCGGCCGGGTGCCCCGTCCGTGAATGGCCCATGGCCGACCCGGCAGTCACCCGGACGAAGCTACCGGCGCGACCGGGAAGGATCAACCGCATGCACCGCAGCCGTGTCTACGCCGTCATCATCGACACCCCGCCCGAGGAGGCGGCCCGGGCCGGGGAGTTCTGGTCCGCCGCCTTCGGCGTGCCCGCTCGCCCGCTCCCGGACCACCCGCAGTTCACCTCGCTGCGGGGCGCGGTCCCCGGTCTGGTCACCGCGGTCCAGGCCGTCGACGACGCGCCGGGCATCCACCTCGACATCGAGTCCGACGACCCCGACGCCGAGACCGCCCGCCTGCTCGCGCTCGGAGCGGAGCAGGTCGGGCGGTGGCTGGAGTGCCGGATCCTGCGCGTGCCCGGAGGTCACGTCGTGTGCGTGCTGCCCGTCGAGAGCGATCCCGAACTCTTCGACGCTCACGCCACGACCTGGCACTGACGCACCTCCGGAGCGGCCCTGCGGGCGAGATCGGGCAGCAGCGTGAGGATCCCGAGCACCGCGAGTCCCGCCCCGAGCCACAGCGGCGCGCGCAGGCCGAACCCGTCGATCGAGAGCCCGCCGACGGCCGAGCTGACGATGATCCCGCCGGTGATGAACGAGCCGTGGATCGTGTTGACGAGCGGCCCGATGTTCCCGGCCCGCTGCACCCGGACGCCCATCGCCGGGTTCATCGTGACGCCGACGAGCCCGATCCCGAGCATGCACGCCACCGCCGCCGCGCCGACGTGGGCGAACAGGGCGAACCCGGTGAGGAAGACCAGGTTCAGCCCGAGCCCGCAGAGCAGCACGGCGAGCGCGTGCCGGTCGGCGAGGCGCCCGACGATCGTGTTGCCCACGACCGTGGCGCCGCCGTAGGCCACGAGCAGGAGCGGGACGGCACCCGCGTCGAACCCGCTGACCGCCGTGAGGATCGGGTTGAGGAAGCTGAACGCGGAGAACGTCGCGCCGATCACGAGCAGGCTGGTGGACAGCACCAGCCACAGTCGCGGGCGCCGGAACACCCCCAGCTCCTGGCGCAGCGGGCCGGCCGCGATGCGCTCGAGCGCGGGCACCCCGCCGAGCGTGCAGAGGGCCGCCACCACGGTCAGCGCCGAGATCGCCCAGAACGCGGCGCGCCACCCGTGGGCGCCACCGACGAACGTGGCGAGCGGCAGCCCGAGCAGCGTGCCGAGCATGAGGCCGTTCATGACCACCGACAGCGCCCGGCCCCGCACCTCCGGGCGCACCAGTACGACGCAGATGGACACGGCGGCGCCGAAGAACGCCTGGGACGCGGTGCCCGCGACCAGCCGGGCGAGCAGCATCACCGGGTAGTTCGGCGCGATGGCCGCCAGGACGTTGCCCACGAGGAAGAGCGCGAAGAGCAGCAGCAGCGCGATCCTCGGGAGCAGCCGCATCACGAGGACCGTCAGTACCGGGCCGCCGACGGCCATCGCCACGGCGAACGCGGTGATCAGGTAGCCGACCTGGGGGATCGAGACGTCCAGCCCGGACGCGATCTGCGGCATGAGCCCGGCCACCACGAACTCGCTCGTGACCAAGGCGAAGATGCCGAGGGCGAGCACGTACACGGCACGTTGCACTGCGGTCCTCCAGTTTTGTACTGATCTATCCATAACTTGGGCACGCCTCCGCCCCACCACGAACGGGTTCGGGTCAGCCGATCAGCGCGTCCAGCGCGGTGTCGGCGATGGACCGCAGGGCGGCCCGGTCCGCGCCGCCCTGCCCGGCCACGCGCATGCCCCCGATCACCGCGTTCAGGTAGCGCGCCAACGCGCCCGGATCCCGTGCCGACGTGATCTGGCCGGCCCGCTGACCGGCGTCGATGACGACGCGCAGCGCGGCGGCCCGCCACTCGACGTCGCGGTCGAGGATCTCGGCGGCCGCGGGGTCCCGCCCGGCGAGCTCGACCGTGGTGTTGACGGTGAGGCAGCCGATGCTGCGACCGTCCCGCCGCGTCGCCATCTCACCGTCGATCACGGCGGCGAACAACGCCCGCAGCCGCTCGGCGGGCGACCGCTCCACGTCCTCGAGGATGCCCAGCTGGTTCGCGTTCATCATCTCCACGTAGTGCAGCAGCGCCCGGCGGAACAGCTCGTGCTTGCTCGTGAACGTGTTGTAGATGCTGCTGCGGCCCAGGCCGGTGGCGGCGCAGAGGTCCTCCGTGGTGGTGGCCTCGTAGCCGTTGGCCCAGAACGTGCGCATCGCGGCGTCGACGGCACGGTCCTCGTCGAAGGTCCGGGGGCGGGGCACCGGGGTACCGTAACACGTTCTGGAACGGTCGGTTCAAAACCGCGGCGAGCGGCATGGATCACCGACCTGCACGCAGAGATATGGTGGACGACACATCACGGTCTGGAGGCTCGGCCGGGAGTTTGGGGTTGGGGTGGCAACGAGCTCTTCTCCCCCGCCGGACGGCGGTGGTGGCGCGGGAGCACTGCTGCAGGCCTGGCGGGCGCAGGCGCTGCTGACCCAGGAGCAGCTCGCCGAGCGGGCGGGGCTGAGCGTGCGCACGGTCCGCCGCCTGGAGACGGGCGCCGCAACCCGGCCCCACGGCGTCACGCTCCGCCGGCTGGTCGAGGCGTTGAACCTGGGGCCCGCCCAGGTGGAGGAGCTTGCCGCAGCAGCACATGCACAACCGGCGGAGCCGAACCGACCACGTTCGCCGGCTCCGGCATCCGGCGAGCCGGCGGAGCAGGCCCGGATGGCCGTGCTGCGGCAACTGCCGGCAGCGCCCCCGTTGTTCACCGGCCGTTCGCCGGAGCTGACCGCACTGGAACGGGCTCATGACATGAGCACGGTGGTGATCGCGACGATCGACGGGATGGCCGGGATCGGGAAGACCGCCCTGGCGCTGCACGCTGCCCATCGGTTGTCGGGCGAGTACCCGGACGGGCAGCTCTTCCTGAACCTGCACGGCTACACGCCGGGCGTCGATCCGGTACAGCCGGCGGAGGCCCTGGACCGGCTGTTGCGGGCGCTGGGAGTGCCGGGGGAGCAGATCCCGGCGCACACGGAGGACCGGGCCGCGCTGTACCGCAGCCGGTTGGCCGATCGGAAGATGTTGGTCCTGCTGGACAACGCGGCCGGCGAGGCACAGGTGCGCCCGCTACTGCCAGGCACCCCCGGATCGCTGGCCATGGTGACCAGCAGAAGCCGGCTGATCGAGCTGGATCACACGCTGACGGTCTCGCTGGATGTGCTGTCGCATCCGGATGCGGTTGCGCTGTTCGCACGATCCGCGGGGGTCGACGCCGACGCGGGGGTCGACGATGTCGTCGAGCTGTGTGGGCGGCTGCCACTGGCCCTGCGGATCGCGGCCGCTCGGCTGCGGTCGCGTCCGGCGTGGGCGGTGGGGCACCTGCTGGAGGGGCTGCGTGATCGGCAGGAACGGCTCGGCGAGCTGGAGCTGGGGGAGCGCAGCGTCACCGCGGCACTGGACATGTCGTATCGGCAGCTCAGCCCCGAGCTGCAGCGCGCGTACCGCGTGTGCGGCCCGCTCCCGGAATCCAGCTTCGACCTCTACGTGGCTGCGGCGCTGATCGACGCCACGGTGGGCCGCGCCGCGCAGCTGCTCGACGACCTGATCGACGTGAGCCTGTTGCAGGAGCTGGTGCCCGGCAGGTACGCATTCCACGACCTGGTCCGCTCCCACGCCTCGGCGGCGGCGGAACGCGAGGAACCGGATCGGGCGGCCGCGTTCGGCCGGATGTTCGCCTACTACAGCCACACCGCGTCGGTGGCGATGGACGTGCTGTACCCCTACGAGCGGGAACGACGCCCGCCGACGCCCGCGACCGCCACCCCCACACCCGACTTCCGCGATCCGGGTGCAGCCGCCGCGTGGCTCGACCTCGAGCTGCCCAACCTGCTCACCGCCGCCCGGTATGCCGCCGAGTTCTGCCCGCGCAACCACACCGTGCACCTGTCGACGACGCTGGATCGACATCTGCGCACGCGGGACCGCTACGCCGAGGCGGAGCTGCTGCACGAGCGAGCGCTGACCGTCGCTCGCCGCACGAGCGACGCGACCGGCGAGGCGGACGTGCTCACCAGCCTGGGCCACGTCAACCGCCGGCAGGGCCGGACCATCCTGGCCACCGATCACTACCGAGGTGCGCTGGGGATCGCACGCTCCGTCGGCAACCACCGGGCCGAGGTGGACGCGCTGCTCGGCCTCGGTTTCCTCCTGAGCCTGCAGGACAGCCACGACGCCGCCATCGAGCACGTCGGTCGGGCGCTCGAGATCGGTCGGCGGATCGCGCACCGAAGCGGAGTGGGGGATGCCCTCTACCGCCTCGGCTGGCTGCATCTGACGCAACCTGCCACGGCCGACAGATCCGACCCCGGCACCAGGTACGAGCGGGCGGCCCGCTTCTTCGGGCAGGCGCACTCGCTCGCCCGCGAGATCGGCAACTCCCTCGGCGAACTCCACGGCCTGCTCGGTCAGGCATGGGTCCACCGGGTGCTGGGCCGCCACGGGCCGGCCGAGGACACCTACCTGGAGGGCCTCCGCCTGGCCGAACGGCTGAGCAACGACAACGGCGTGTTCGAGGCCTTGGACGGGATGGGACGCCTCGACACCGCCGCAGGGCGGGTCGAGCAGGCACTGGCCCGCCACGGCAGGGCCCTCGAGCTCGCCACCGACCTCGGACAACCCATCGACCAGGCCCGTTCCCACGACGGCCTCGCCCGCGCCCACCACGCCCTCGGCCGGCGGGAGGAGGCACGCCGCCACTGGCGGTCCGCGCTGGACATCCTCTCGCGCCTCGGCACGGACATCACCGTGGACGAGGAGTTCAGCACCGCCGAGATCCGGGCCCGGCTCGCGGAGTGCGACGCGCCTCAGGACCACACGAAGTAGGCGTCCCGAACGGGATCGGTGATACCTTCCGCCCGCCGTGAGGCCAGCATGGCTTTGCGTTCCAGAACTCCGTCTGCGACGTTCGCGAACCACTCCGTGACGGACCCCCAGCGCTTCCGCACGTCACCGGCCTCGGTGAGCACCCATAGTGGTGGATCAGGACGTTCCAGGTCCGCGCCGTCCACCACCACGTATGAGGAGCCGGCGGCGTCGACGACGGCGAGGATGTTGCGGGGGTCCCGCATGCTGTGCTCGTCGGCCTCGTCGAAACAGTCCAATGCGTCCTGTTTCACTGCGGCGTCGACGTGGACGCCGAACGTCGATCCGGAGAACCACACGGTGGGCTTCCGACCGAGGAGTCGCAGAACCTCCCTCAAGGAGGCGGGCACTGCGGACACACCCTGCGTCATCGCCATGTGGTCGATCTCCTCGTCCGACGCGCCCTGCACGACCTCCGCGCGGAACCCCTCGGCCACCACGGTCGCGAAGATCTCTCGCACCCGGCCCACCGCGTCCGTCGCGCCCCGTTCCATCAGAGATCAATCCTCCCACAACGTTTCGCCGTCCGGGTTCCTCGCCCTGATGGCCACCTTACCGCGGAATGCCTGCCGAAAGGCGTTCAGCAAGGGTTGACACGACCCGCAGATCTGATCGTCCGGAGTCTTTTCACGACGACCCCTCGGGTAGTCGATGACGAGGTCCACCGTGATGTCGATGCCATCGAGATCGACGCCAAGCCGCGCCGCGGCGTCCTCGATGACCGCCTTGGCGTCCTCGGGATAGCCATCCCCGATGACGTCCTCGGGATAGCCGTTCCTGGTTTTTGGAGCTCGCTCGATCGCGTCCACGATTGCATTCTCGACGGCCTGCCTACTGCGCCCCGAAGCGACTTTCAGTATCTCCCGGGCCAGCTCCTCGAAAGCCTTCGGCTCAGAGTCGAACTTGCGGGGCGCGCCGTCGAACTCACGGGTCTTGAAGATGAGGTGCCCGTTCGCCGGCAGCACACTCAGATCTTCGCCACCGGTGCCCTTCAACAGGCGCTCCTCACCGCTCGTGACGGCGATCCTTCGGTCGAACGGCCGACCGTTCACCACACCACTGGCGCGGCCGGTGGTGATGGTGCGGTTCGGCCACTTGTTCCTGATCGATCGGTTTGCACCCTCGGTGTACGGCGCCGCCCGAATCGCGTCGTTCTCCGCCACCAGCTGGTCGAACATCGAATCGGCGCGATGTCCCCCGGTGTCGCCCGCGCCGTCGACGCGTTGGCGGCCCGCCACGCTCTCCGGCAGGGTCGAAACGGACGGCGCCACTACCGCGGGTTGGTCACCTCGCGACCCCGACGGGCCGATCTGCTGCGCCCCGAATCCCTCGGACCGCGCCTTGCCGTGTCCGTACCGGCCGACAATCGTTCCCGGGCGCCGACCCACGGCCTCGAGGCCTCGGGAGGCTGCCGCCGACACGGCACGCACACCGAGCCCGACGACCCGGAACGCCGCGGGCAGGCCGGAGCGCTGTGCGAGCACCGAGCTACGCGGCAAGAACGTCTCCGGGGTGAACCCCGTGGCCGCCCTCGTCGCTGCGGCACTCGCCGAGCGGTCGGCGAATCCCTTTGCCCCACCCAGTGCGATCGCCGGAATAGCCGCGTCGTTCAGGAACGTGCCGAGGGGATCCTCGACGTACGCCGACAGTAGCATTCCATTGTTGGCCCGGTCGACCGTGTTTGCCACGGGAACGACCATTCCGCCGCCGACCAGCGGATGGTTGCGCGCGTAGTAGTCGGCCCAGCGTTCCCCCGGCCGGCGTGGCGAGGCGACCTCGCCGGTCGTGATCTCGCGGATGCTGTTCGTCGCGTCGACGATTCCGCCCGCTGCGATTCCTGGCGCGCCGAGCACCGCTGAGCCCAGCCCGACGAGTGTGCGCCCGGTGTTTCGCCAGCTGTTGTCGGTACCGAAACCGAACGCGCGGTCGTAGCTGCGTACCGCCGCAGCCGTCATCTGCTGAGAGCCGTCGAAGGCGAAGTCGAAGAACCCGAGAACACTCTTCGGGTCGACGTCCTCGGCGAAAGCATCCAGCTTGTCCCGTTCCCGGGCCGGTAGGCTCGCGGCCAGCTCGGGGTAGCTGCCGTTGACGACGTTGGCGCGGCTGAAGAAGTCCTCGATCCGCCCGGGCCGCTGGGGGTCGCCGGCCGGGCCGGCGACGAGCGCTATCGCATCCTGCATCGCCTGAGGGGTGGCAGCGTAGCCGGCGACGACGCGTGCCGGCGTGCGACCGCTGAACCCTGCGGCACCGGCGAGCTCCCGGTCGTTCATCGGAATCCACGTGGCGGCGAGGTTGCTCAGCTCGTCGTCGGTGAGATCGCGCCCGCCCGGGCCGACGAGCGGCGTGTTCGGATCGTCGCGGAGTCCCGTGAAGTAGTCCCAGCCGGCAGCGGCCCGCAGACCGAGTGCCAGGTCGTACGACCCGGTCGAGGGCAGCCTCATGTCGTGAAGCCGGTTGCGGGGGGTGCGCGGAGCCTCGATCGAGGCGTCGTAGCCCGCCGCCACCCCGTCGGCGAAGCCGAGCACCGTCTGGGCGTCCGCGTAGTCCTGGTCGGTGCTCAGCTGCGGCTTGAGCTCGCGCAGTGCGTTGTCGAGCCCCCGCAACGCATCGAGGTTGCGGTCCGCACCCGTGATCGCGGAAGCGTAATCATCCTGTCCGGCGGCGGCCGCAGCCGCGGCGTCGTATGCGCGCAAACCGTCCAGCGCCGCGGCAATCTCGTCACGGATCGGCTGCTCCTGCGCGGCGAGTGCGTCGTAGCCCGCATCGATGGCCTCGGCCTCGGCCTCGATCGCATCGAAGTCGGTGCGCTTGCCATCCAGGTAATCCTGGTAGGCCTGCGCGTTCGTCTGGGCCCGCGCATCGAGTGCGTCTCGCTGTGGTTGGACCTGCTCGAGCTTCTGCTGCGCTCGTGCCGCGTCGTCCTGGCGCTTGAGAAGGTTGTTCCGTGCGGTCTCGATCTGGCCGTTCGACGGGTCGACGTCGGGGTCGTAGGTGTACTCGGGGTTCAAGGTCGCGACCAGCTCGGGCTGTTCAGCCAGCTGCCGCTCGATGCTCTCGATCGTCTGGGGACGGGTGCCGTTGACCGCGAGAACGGTGTCGAGGGCGGCATCGGTGCCCAGCGCACGGTCCATGGTGTGCGCGGGGAGCTTGTCGACCTCGCCGGCGAGGTCGTGGACCTCCGCGAGGCTCAGGCCGTCGGCCATCGCTGCGCGGATCTTGTCGGCCACCGGACCGAGGCGGTCGTTGCCGGTCTCGGCCATCCACCTCAGGTGGCTCTGGTCGCGGGTGTAGGCGAACACGGCGGTGCCGCGGTCGCGCAGCAGGCCCGATCCGGTTTCCGGGTCACCGGGCGCCGTCATGCCGAGGGCCTCGGTGACCTCCGGGGTGGGGTCGATCCACCGAAGGCGACGGTCGAGCGGGTCGGAACCGGCACAGGCCTCGGTGGCCGAGCAGGACTGGCCGCGGTTGTAGTAGGTGCCGTCGGCGTCGCGGACGGCGTAGAGCAGCGAGGCGCCGCGCTTGCCGGGCTTGTCGAGGGTCTCGATCCAGCCGCCGTTGACCTCGGTGCCCCTGGCGTGGCCCGCGCCGCTGACGAACATGGCGGCACCGCCGCCGCTGCCGTCGGCGTTGCGCATGTACTGGACGAACTCCGCCGCGCCGGTCTTGCCGTGCTCCACGGTGGCGACCTGGATGTCCTGCCCGCCGTTGTAGGCCGGACCGGTGCCGGTGCATGACGAGCCACCCGTGCTGACGCGGCAGGTGTTGACGCCGCCGACGCCAGGTTCTGTGGGGAGGTAGGAGACGCCCTGCTCGCAGTTCCAGCAGGCCAGCCCGCCGCCCTCGGCCGAGGTGAACGTGCCGGTGCCGTTGATCGTGACGGAGCCGTTGTAGCCGGTGGCGTCGCGAGTGGCGATCGCGATGCGGCCGTCGCCGTGGGTGAGGATGTCCCCCTCGGCGGAGGTGAAGTTGCCCTTGTCGAAGGAGATCAGGGCCTGGCCGGCACCGTTGCCCGACAGCTTGACCCAGGTTCCGGAGGTGGTGAGCTCGTCGAAGCGGGGACCGGCGGGAGCGGTGGCAGCGATCGCAGGCGGAAGGTCGACCACCGGCCCGCGGAAGTCGGTGACCTGGCCCTTGATGGTGCCCTCGAACGGCAGCCGAGGCCGGTCGATGATACGGAGCGTATTGGGCGCGTCCTGGTTGTAGGACAGCCGGACACCGGTGCGGCCGTCGGTGACCGACCCGGCGGATCCCCAGGTGGTGGCCTGGGTGTTGCCGGCCGCGTCCTGGCCGAGACGGGCGCCCGTCTCCCCGGTGGCGGCGTGGCGCTGCGACGAGCCGGGCGACACCGGGACGGACACCTCGAACTGGCTGCCCTTCGGCGCGCTGGGGTTGTAGCCGGCACGGGGGCCGCTGCCGCCCGCGGAGCAGACCTGGGTGGTCGGGCAGGTGCGCTTCTGCTCCTGCCCGTGGTCCTCGACCCGGACCTCGACACCGACGGCGTCGGGACGGGTGGCGCCCGGCTTGAGGTCACCGTCGTAGTCGCGAACGGGAACGTGCTCGTACACCGTCTTGCCCTCGGCGACCACGACCTCCTCGCCCATCGGGGGGATCGGGTTGCCGTTCTTGTCGGTGCCGGGCTGCGCGGTCGGGTCCTCCTGCACCCCGTAGGGCGCGACGGTGGGGGTGAAGTCGGTGGAGCCGTCCTGGACGAACCGGGAGCAGTCGCCGAAGCAGTAGCTCTCGCCGCCGCCGGCCATGCCGGGGACGGCGATCGCCGTGACCCCGCAACCGCCGTTGCTGCCCGAGCACGCACCCATTCGGTGCGCCGACTGGATACCACCCCACTCGGTCTCGGTGGGCGGCAAGAAGGCCTCGGCGGAGTCGTGCGCCTCGGCGTAGAAGCTGGAGCTGCAGTTGGGAGCACCGACGCAGGTGGCGGTGGCCTGGGCGGTGTTGCCCTGGGCCGAGGCCGATGCGGTGACCACGACCGCGCCCCCACCGACGGTGCCGGAGTCGGAGCCGTGGGCGTGCGCGGTGGCATAGGAGCCGGTAGCGGCGTCACTCGCAGCCGCGGACTTGGTGGCCTCGTACCGGTAGCTGCAGGTGGTGCCCTCGGTCGCCTGGCAGGACGCCGCGGACTGCGCCCACTCCGGGCCGCTCTGAGCGAGCGCGGAGGTGATGACCTGGCCGCCACCGACGGCTCCGTCCTGGTACCCGACGGCATCGGCGGCGGCATCGGCGGCACCGGCATGGCTCTCGGCGCGGTAGCCGAACGCGCAGGCCGATCCGGGAGTGGCGGCGCAGGCGGCAGCGGCCAGCGCGTAGTCCTGCGCGGCGGCGACCCGGCTGGTCCCCGCGCACTCACCGTCGGTGCTCGCAGTGCAGGCCGAGTGCGCGGTGGCGGTGTTGGTACCGCCGACGGCAGGCGCAGTGGCGTCGCCGCTGGTACGGGTCGTGCAGCCCGTGCCGGTGCACCCTGCCATGACGTCGGCGAGATCTGGTGCGATCGTGCCGCCGGTTCCTGCCCGGCAGGCGCCGGTGGTGACGCAGTAGGCGTCAGCGGTGGCGGTCACGGTGGACGACCCGGTGGCCCGGGTGTTCGAGCCTGCCCGGGTCGCGCATCCGTCGGCAGAGCCGTTCTCACAGGTGGCCGCGGCGAAGGCGGAGGACGTGGCGAACTGCTGGTCGTCGGGAGCGTTCAGCGGGCTCGTGGTCAGGGTGGTGCCCGCCTGGATCTGCGCGATGCACGGGCCGTCGCAGCGGGTGTCACCGGCGGCGGTGCTGCGTGTGCGGGCACCACCGGCAGCGGCTGTCACCTCTGCACCGCCGCGCAGGGTGGCCCTGCAGTTCTCGTCAGCGCACTGCGCGGTCGAGGTGGTCTCCGCAGTCGCTGCCCGGCCGGGGATCGGTGTGCCGTCCGCGGCGGTACCGGCGTTCCCGGCCTGGGTCACCGTCGCGTTGCTGGCGACGGAACATCCGGAGGAACCTCCGACGCACATGCCGTCCGTGTGGGACGTCCCGGGGGTACCAGAGGTGTCGGCTGTCGTGGCGGCGGTGCAACCCGGTCCGCTGCACACCGCTTCGGCGCCTGACTGCGCATAGGTCGCGGGCGCCTGCGTCACCGGCTTCGCCGCGACGAGGGCGGCCTGCGTGGCGGTGCGCCGTGCCTCGGTGGCTGCCGCTGCGAGGTCTGCCGCAGTCTTGATCAGGTTTGCGGTCGCGCCCGGCAGGGCGGCGATCTTCCCGGCCTGGGCGGCGAGCTGCTCGGCCTCGAGGGCCCGCTGCTCAGCCTGTGCGGCTGCATTGTTCTGTTGTTCGGCGACGATGTCGGCCACGACCTGGCCGGACGCCGCGGTGGAGTTGGTCTGCGCCCGGCAGCCGGACTGGCCGCTGGTGCAGGTGGCGCTGGTGGTGGACGATCCACCCTCCGGTGGGCCACGGGCCCCGTTCGCTCCATTCACGGTGGCCGGGCCGTCGCTGCCGGCGGCCGAGGTGCGTGCCGTGCCGGAGCAGGCGATCCCGCCGGTGCAGGACAGCGTCGCGGACGCCATCGTCCAGCTGGACGCGCCGGGCACAGTTGTGCCGCCGGAGTTCGCGCTCGACCCGGGCGCGGTCGGGGCCGGCAAGGTCGCGGGCTGGTCCTGGCCCGGGCCGCCATCCTGCGGCTGATCCGCAGGCGCCTGCTCCCCGGTGGTGCCCGATGTGACCGTCGCGTTCGCCGTCGACCGCTCCGCCACCAGCGGCGCGATCACGTTCGCGTCCGAACCCGACGAGGCAGCCGAGTTGGTCACCGCCTGGCACACCCCACCCGACACGCCCTCGCAGGAACCCGTGGAGTGCGAGCCGCGTGCATCCGGGGAGACCACCGGGTCCGTCGCCGTCGCCGCGCTGGCCACCGACCCGGTGCAGGCGATCTCGCCGGCGCAGGTCATCGCCGCACCCGCCGCCGAGGCCGCGGACGGGCCGGCCGGCAGCCGGGCCGCGTTCACCTGCTGCGGGCCACCGGCCAACGCCAGCGCCGCACCGGGGCCGCTGGACGCGGACGAGACCGAACGCACCTCGCAGCCGCCGGTCGCGCCCGCGCAGGACGCGGTGCCCTCGGACGTGCGCGGAGTGCCGTTCGCGACCGCGCCGTCCCACGCCGTCGTGCTCGTGCGCACCGAACCGGAGCACGTCGTGCCCGCCGGGCACACCACGCTCGCGCTCGACGACGAGGTCGAGGACGGCCCGGCCATCGGCTGGCCCGCCACCGGCAGCCCGGTCACCGGGTCGGTCACCACGAAGTCCGGGGCACTGGACGCCGCGGAGCTCGTCCCACCGGAGCAACCGCCACCGGTCACGGTGCACCCCGCCGTGGCGGACGTACCGCGCGCGTGCGGGGTCACCCCGGTGTCCTGCGCGCTCGTCGACGACGCCGACGTCCCACCGCATTCGCCGATCCCGCCACTGCACTCCACGGAGGCGCTCGCGTTCGACACGCTCACCGGGCCGGACACGGTCGCGACCGCGGGGTCCGAGGCGGGCTCGCGGTCGGCGACCGTCGTGTCGGTCCCGCCCGAACAGGTTCCACCGGCCCCGTGCACGGTGCACGACGATCCGGCGGTGCTGCTGCGCACGCCGGCGACGTCCCCGGAAGCGGCGCCGGAGGTCGTGCTCCACCCGCGGCCGGTGCAGGTCGCCGCGGCGCACGTGGCCCGCGCGGAGGCCGCGCTGTTGGCAGCCAGCTCCCGCACCGCGATGGTCGATGCCTTGCGCGTGGCCCCGGCCGCGTCGTCCACGCGCGAGGAGGAGCTGCTCACGCAGCCGCCGTCCGTCGCGGCGCAGGTCGACGCCGCGCTCGTCTCCCGGACCGGCGCCGTGCCACCCGCGACCGCCGGGGCCCCCGTCACCTTCCCGTCCGTCTTCGCGCCGGCCTCGCCCGAGCAACCCCGGGTGCCGCCGCAGTCCACGCTCGCGGCCGCCGTGCTGAACGCCGACTTCTCGCCATCGGTCACGCCGGCGTCGTCGACGCGCGTCTCGCTGGCGCCCTCGCACTCCCCGCCGCGGGCCACGCAGCTGGCCGCTCCGTCGCTCGCGCGCTCCGCGCCCGCCGACCCGCTCGTGACCGCGGTGCCCTTGCCGTCGCAACCGGCCTCGCAGTCGACCTCGACCGCCGCCTTCGCGTCCGCGTCGCCGGCCACGCTGCGGGCGGAGCACCCACCGCCGGAGACGGTGCACCCGGCCTTGCTACTGGTGGCCGCGACCGTCTTCGTCGGCGCGCTGTGGTCGCCGGTGGTGCTGGCCGCCCCGGAGCACCCCGCGTCGCAGTCGACCTCCGCATCGGCGACGACCGTCTCGTCGACGTCGACGGAGCTCGACGTGCGGCAGCTGCCCTCGCAGACGGCCGCGCCGCCGCCCTCGACCCGACCGCTGTCGTCGTCGACCGTGGTGGCCTTCCGCACATCGGGCTCGTCGGCGCCGGAGCCCCTGCTGCGGCTGTCGCACGACCCGCCCCCGGTGTCACAGGACGCCTCGGACCCATGTCGGTCCGCGCGGGTACTCAGCCCGCAGTCCCCGGTGCACCGCGCCGACGCACTCGTCGCTCCACCGTCCGCGCCGCGACTGGACGCACTACTCCCACAACCCGAGTCATCACACGACGCCTCGGACTTCGAACCACCCGACTCCGACGACGCCCCACACCCCGACGACACCCCCGACAGGCACAACCGGCGCTCGGAGTCCTTCTCCCCGTCCGCCGACTCGCTCGCCGACCCGCACCCGGTGAACGCACCGTCCGAGTCACAACCCGCGGCCGAACCCTCACCATCCAGGTCGTCCTCGGACACCGTCGACACGTGCCGGTCGGTGGCGTCCATCAACTCGTCGGTGGCCTCGTAGACGTCGTCGCGCCGCTCCTCGTAGTCCGCGACGTTCTCCTCGTGCGTGTCCTCGTCGACCGCACCGGACGCGACCTGCGCCTCCTCGGCCGCGAGCTCCTTCTCGCGCTCGCTCAACTCGCGGTGGCCGTCCACGACCTCGTCGACCAGCTCGACGTCGTCCTCCGACGCATCGGCCCGGTGCTCCGCCGCCCGCTTCTCCAGCTCCGCGTGCTCCTTGGCCTTCTCGTCGTAGTCGGCCTGGGACGCCTTGCCTGCGGAGACCTTCTCCTTCTCCTGCTCCAGCTCGTCCTTGCTCTTGTCGACCTCGATCCGGTCCTCGAGCACCTGCTCGGTCCGCTCCGCCGAGTCGTCATCGTCGGCGTCCTCATCGTCGTCATCGTCGTCGGACTTCCGAGCGGAGTCCTCGTCCGGTGGATCGCTCGCGCTGAGCAACGAGGCCTGCTGCTGCCCCGTCCCCGAGCCTTCGCACCCCTCGCCCTCGCACAGCCGCTCGTCGTGATCGGACCCATCCCGCGTCCCGCTGAACTGCTCGGCCGCGCCGCTGTCCGGGTCGAGGGCGAGATCGAGCTCCTCAGCCGCGGAGTCGACGATGCGCTCGACGTCGTCCTCGGACACATCGGCGTCGGACACGTCGCCCTCATCGCCCGCCGACCGGAGCGCGTCGCGTACGAGGTTCCGAGCCCCCTGACTCGTGTCCTCGCGATCGCGATCTTCCTCGGAGTCGGTCGAGCCGCGCGCCCGATCGTCGCCGTCGAGCGCCGCCCGCACCGCCTTCCCGGCCAGGTCCCGATCGTCGCGATCGTCATCCCGCTCGTCGGCGTCGCCGGTCGACCGCAGGGCATCGAGGGACTCCCCGTCCTCGGCCCGCTGGTCGTCCTGGTCGTCGTTCGAAGCCATCGCGAGCCGGCTCACACCGTCCTCGTCGCTCGCATCGTCCTCGACGCTCCCGTCGGCGTCCCGCTCGGCGGCGTCGTCCGGACGGTCCGCGCGCTCCGCCTGAGCGTGCCGGGAGCGGTCGTCGGCGTCGTCGCCATCCTGGTCACGCTCCGTCGTCGCGGACTCGTCGTCGTCGGCCTTCTCCGGCGTGCTCGAGCCGCCTGCCGCCGCGGTCCCATCGTCCCGAGCCGCACCGTCGCGATCGTCCGCGTCGCGTGCCTCGGCACTCTGCTCGTCGTCGGGCTCGCGTTCTGCGGCCGCGTCCTCGTCCGCCTTCTCACCGCTGGCCCCGGCATCGCCGGCGTCCTCCGCGTCGGCCGGGCTGCTGCCCTCCGACGGCTCGCGGCTCCGGTCGCGATCGCCGGACTCGGAGTCGTCGCTCCGACCGTCGCTCCGATCGCGGTCGGCGTCGGCGCGCTCGTCCTCCTCGTGGTCGGCGCGTTCCGCGCTCTCCTCGGAGTCCTCGTGCTGGCGCTGCGCCTTCTTCTCGGCCTTCTCTTCCTTCTCGACGTCATGGTCCCGGTCGTCACGGGAGTCCTCGTCCTTGGCCGAGTCCTTCTTGTCGGAGTCGTCCTTGTCGGACTTCTTCTTCTCGTCGGAGTCCTTCTTCTCGGACTTCTTCTCCGACTTCTTCTCGTCGGAGGAGGATTCTTTCTTGTCGGACTTCTTCTCGGAGTCGTCATCCGACTCGTCGTCGCCGTCATCGTCGGAGGAGTCCGAGTTGCCCGAGTCGGAATCGGAGTCCCCGTCGTCGCCACCACCACTTGCGGGCCTGATGACACCCCCCTTCATCAGGCCCTGCTGCGCGGCCACCACCGGAACGGTGACCGCAGCCGCCGCCGGTGCGGCAGCGAGGAACGCCGTCCCCAACCACAGCACCACGACGGCGCCGGCCAGCCCCAGCGTCCACCGCAGCACTCCCAGGACCCGGTCCCGCAGCGACAGCCGCAACCGAACAGAGGCACCAGCGCACGCGGGGAGGCGCGAGGCCTCACCGTCGTGAGCGGATCGGTGCCACATGTCGGACCAACTTCCTGGGAGAGGAGCATCAACAGCCGGGATCCGGCGTCATCGTGCGGGGAATGGACATCCACCGTGCGAACGACATCGCACATGTGGGAACCGCGCGCCACAAACCGGCGCTGCTCCGTCGCGACCGAGTCGAGCAACGGAAGGTCGATCTTTGCTCTCCGGGCTCACGTTGCGACCGAGTCAGCAACGCGCGCCGAGTGGAGCTGAGAGCGAAGCTATACCAGGAGAAGGAGCGGGAGAAGGCAGGATCTGGACAGGCACCGCCGGATTTCAGACATCCGGGGTCGCCGTCATCCTTGGTCTGGTCGACGCCCAGATCGGGTTGTCGCGAGGCGCGGGCCACGTGGGCCGGCCCGCCGTGAACCCGGGGCACGTCGAGATCGGTGCGAGCTGCACGCTGCTGCTGTCGCAGCGACAACGGAGCACTGCTCGACGGGACGAATACGGCCCGATGAACCGCACGAGCGTCGGGAGATTCACCGGGAAACGACCGGAACCGCGGGCAATCGACACGGTTCGGCCTCCACGTTCGCTTCTCGCTCGACGCTGCGATCAGCCCACGCTCTCCTGCCCGGGCGGTGGGCACATCGGCTCCGGAGCGTCATCGGGCCTACTCCAGTGGAGGTACGGAACGACCACGATGTGACGATGACGCCATGAGCATCGATCCCGAGGCCCGTACCGTCGCGGGGACCGTCCGCGGAACCCGGCAAGGCACCATCGCTGCCTTTCGCGGTATCCCCTACGCCCAGCCCCCCGTCGGCGCGCTGCGGTTCCGGGAGCCGGTTGCGGCTCTGCCCTGGGACGGGATCCGCGACGCGGCCACGTTCGGCCCGCCGGTCCCGCAGCAGTCGTCGCCCCCCGACGCATCCGACGACTGGCTGACCGTCAACGTCTGGACCCCCGACCCCGGAGCCGCCGGTCTCCCGGTGATGGTGTGGATCCACGGCGGGGCGTACCTGCACGGCAGCTCGGCCAACCCGCACCACGACGGCGCGATGCCGGCCGCGGGTGGCGTGGTCGTCGTCAGCCTGAACTACCGCATGGGTGTGGAGGGCTTCGCGCACCTCGCCGGCGCGCCGGACAACCGCGGGATCCTCGACCAGATCCTCGCCCTGCGGTGGGTGCAGGAGAACGTCGCCGCGTTCGGGGGCGACCCCGGCAACGTCACGGTGTTCGGCCAGTCCGCGGGTGCGGGCTCGATCGCCGCGCTGCTCGCCATGCCGGCGGCGGCTGGTCTCTTCCGCCGGGCGATCGCGCAGAGCGTGCCGGGCACGTTCTTCACCAGAGGACTCGCAGCGGATGTCTCGGCGGCGATCGCCTCGAGCGTCGGTGCCGAGGCCACCGCCGCCGGTCTCGCCCGCATCCCGTCGTCCGAGCTGGTGCGGGTGACCCAGGCCATCGTCCGCTCACTGCCGCGGCGGGTCCGGACATGGGGGCCGATGGCGACGACGCCCACGCCGTTCTCCCCCGTGGTCGACGGCGACACCCTGCCCCGGGCGCCCTGGCCCGCCCTCGCCGACGGTGCCGGTCGCGGCGTCGACCTGCTCGTCGGGCACACGCGCGACGAGTACCGGACGATGGCGGCCCGGCGCGGTGGCGAGATCACCGACGCTCAGGCGACCGCCACGCTCGACAAGCTGGTGCCGGGCGGCAGTGCCGCCTACCGCGCCGCATACCCCGAGGCCGGCCCCGCCCTGCTGCACGAGCTGGCCAACGCGGACTGGCTGATGCGGATGCCCAGTCTCCAGCTCGCCGACGCCCAGCAGGCGGGCGGCGGGCGGGCGTGGACGTACGAGCTCCGGTGGGGCCCCGGGCCGGACGGCGCCTCGCACAGCCTGGACGTCCGGCTCCTCTTCGGCTCGATCGACGTCGACGCCCTCCGCGCCGCGTACGGTGCCGGCGTCGCCGACGAGGCGGTGCACCTGTCGGGGGTCATGCGCGCCGACTGGCTCCGCTTCGCGGCCACCGGCGACCCCGGCTGGCCGGGCTATGCGCCGGCGGACCGCTCCACCCGCGTGTACGACGCCGAGCCGTCGGTGCAGCCCTACCCGGAGGAGGGTTCCCGCCGGATCTGGCAGGACCACCCCTTCGACACGCAGGACCTCCTGACGACGAGCGGTTCTCTCCTCGGATAGCTGCCTCAGAGCCCGGTATCGGCCGCGAGCGCGGCACGGCCTGCCTCGAGCCGGGCCACCGGGACCCGGTAGGGCGAGCAGGACACGTAGTCGAGTCCGGCGTCGTGGAAGAAGTGCACCGACTCGGGGTCCCCGCCGTGCTCCCCGCAGACGCCCAGCTTGATCGTCGGTCGGGTCTCCCGGCCGGCCGCGACGGCCGTGCGGATCAGGGCGCCGACGCCGTCACGGTCGAGCGACTCGAACGGCGACACCGTGAACACGCCCTTCTCCAGGTACGTCGCGAAGATCGACGCCTCGACGTCGTCGCGGGAGAAGCCCCAGGTGGTCTGGGTGAGGTCGTTGGTGCCGAACGAGAAGAACTCGGCGGCCTCGGCGACCCGCCGTGCCGTCAGCGCGGCGCGGGGCAGCTCGATCATCGTGCCGATCGGGATCTCCAGCTGCGCGCCCGACCTCTCGGCGATGTCGGCGATGATCTGGTCGATCTCGTCGCGGATCAGGTGCAGCTCCATGACCGAGCCCACCAGGGGCACCATGATCTCGACGACCGGCGCGCCGCCCGCGTTGCGCCGCTCCGCGGTCGCCTCCGCGATCGCCCGCACCTGCATCGCGTACAGGCCCGGGACCAGCAGCCCGAGGCGCACGCCGCGCAGACCCAGCATCGGGTTGGACTCCCGGAGCCGCTCCACCGCGACGAGCAGCCGCTCGGCCTCCGGGTCCGCCTTGCCACGCGCCTCGGCCACCGCGACCTTGACGGCCAGCTCGGTGCGGTCGGGCAGGAACTCGTGCAGCGGCGGGTCGAGCAGCCGGATCGTGACGGGCAGGCGGTCCATCTCGGTGAGCAGCGCGATGAAGTCGGCGCGCTGCAGCGGCAGCAGCTCCGCGAGCGCCGCCTCCCGCTCGGCGGAATCCTCGGCGAGCACCAGCCGTTCGATCAGCACGCGCCGCTCGCCGAGGAACATGTGCTCGGTGCGGCACAGCCCGATGCCCTCGGCGCCCATGTCCCTGGCGCGGGTGGCGTCGTCCGCGGTGTCGGCGTTGGCACGCACGCCGAGTTGACGAGTGCGGTCGGCGTGGCGGAGCAGCCGGTCGACGGCACGCACGAGCTCGGCCGTGTCCGGTTCGGCCTCGGCGAGCGCCGCGTCGAGGCCACGCTCCAGGTAGTTCACGACCGGTGACGCGACGACGGGCAGCCGGCCGGCGAACACCTCGCCGGTCGAGCCGTCGATCGAGACGACGTCGCCCTCGGTCAGCGTGGTGCCGTCGACCCGCACGGTGCGGGCTTCGACGTCGATGTCGAGCTCCTCGGCGCCGCACACGCAGGTGCGGCCCATGCCGCGGGCGACGACCGCGGCGTGCGAGGTCTTGCCCCCACGGCTGGTCAGCACGCCGACGGCCGCCACCATGCCGGCCAGGTCGTCCGGGGTGGTCTCGCGCCGGCACAGCAGCACGTCCTCGCCGCGCCCGGCCCACTCGACGGCCGTGGCCGAGTCGAACACCAGCTTCCCGGAGGCCGCACCCGGTGAGGCCGCCATGCCGCGGGTGAGCAGCTCACGTTGGGCGTCGACGTCGAACTGCGGGAAGAGCAGCTGGCCGAGCTGCTCCCCGGTGACGCGGTGCAGCGCCTCGTCCTCGGTGATCAGGCGCTCGTCGATCAGCTGGGTGGCGATGCGGAACGCCGCGGCCGCCGTCCGCTTGCCGACGCGGGTCTGCAGGATCCACAGCTTGCCGCGCTCGACCGTGAACTCGATGTCGCACAGATCGCGGTAGTGCGTCTCCAGCCGCCGCATGACCTGGGTGAGCTCGGCGTGCGACGCCGGGTCGAGCCGGGCGAAGTCCTCGAGCGTGAGCGTGTTGCGGATGCCGGCGACGACGTCCTCGCCCTGCGCGTTGCCCAGGTAGTCGCCGTAGGCGCCCTGCTTGCCGGTGGCCGGGTCCCGAGTGAAGCAGACACCGGTGCCGGACGTCTCGCCCAGGTTCCCGAACACCATCGCGCAGATGTTCACCGCGGTGCCGAGGTCGTGCGGGATGCGCTCGCGCCTGCGGTAGATCCGGGCCCGCTCGGTGTTCCACGAGTCGAAGACCGCCCGCATCGCCATGTCCAGCTGCTCCCGCGGGTCCTGGGGGAACTCCCGCCCGGAGTGCGCGGCCACGACCTGCTTGAACGACTCGACGAGCCCGGCGAGCTCCTCCGCGGGCAGCTCGACGTCGGTGCGCGCGCCCGTGCGCCTCTTCGCCGCCTCCAGCTCGTCCTCGAACAGGGCACCCGGCATGCCCAGCACCGTCCGGCCGAACATCTGGATGAGCCGGCGGTAGGAGTCCCACGCGAACCGCTCGTCGCCCGCTGCGTCGGCGAGCCCCTTGACCGAGTAGTCGTTCAGGCCCACGTTCAGGACGGTCTCCATCATCCCCGGCATGGAGAACTTCGCGCCGGAGCGCACCGAGACCAGCAACGGGTCCTGCACGTCGCCGAGGCGGCGGCCCAGCTGGTCCTCCAGCCTGCGCAGCGCCATCGTGACCTGCACCCGCAGCGACTGCGGCTCCTCGCCCTGCGCGAGGTAGTACCGGCAGGCCTCGGTGGTGATCGTGAACCCCGGCGGGACGGGCAGGCCGAGCTTCGTCATCTCGGCGAGGTTCGCGCCCTTTCCGCCGAGCAGGTCGACCTGCTCGCGGCTCCCGTCCGCGAAGTCGAACACGAGCTGCGCACGCTGACCGACCGGGGAACCGACTGCTGGACGTGGACGTACCACCGAAGCCTCCCGCACACATGACCTGGACAAACCGATGACGCTACGGGCGGCGGTCCGGTCCTGTCCCCGTGTGCGGGACCCGTATCGATCCCGGAACCGTGGGAGTGGCGACCACCACCTCTACCCGAGGGGAGGCCGGCCTGAGATCCGCTGACCGGACGACCTGCTCGTAGGAGTGGTGTACGAGATCGAGCAGATCGTCGTCGGGGACGTCAACGTCCAGGCCGATCGTGTCCCACAGCCTCTTGTTGTCGTGGTGGCCAGCGCGTCCGCCGAGTCGCTACAGCTCGTCGTCCCAGTCGTCGTCGGTGTCGACCGGCGGGAACACCTGCTGGTCCCCGACGCTGATGTCCAGCGGCACCTGATCGTCGATCAGCCGGGAGTCGGGGATCCCGTCGATGTCGACACGGACGTGGAAACGTCCCTCGTCGTCCCACCACGCCGACACCACGCCACCGCCGGTTTCGATCGTGGGAATCCGGCCCATCGCGCTCAACCCCGCCTCGCTCACCGCTGGCCCTCCTCGCTCCGCCCGTCACCGGTTCGACGAGGATCGGAACGCGCATGCCTCGCGGCGTCATGCGAGGTGGGTGAACCGTGGCCGTGGAGCCGGGGCCCTAGATGATCGATTCCTTGAAGGTGGTGTGTCGATCGGCCAGGAGCGCGCCCGGCACACGCGGCCTCACCGCCTGCAACCACTGAACACCAACTTGACCGAATCGGGGTCGGGTCGTTCCACCCGGTCCGCGCCCGGGGAGGTGCCCGGGGAGGTGGTGGTCGTCGCGTTCCACGGTCCGCACCTCCGCGCATGATCATGTCGACACCACGGGTCCCGGACCCTTGATCGGAAACGCATGGCGTCGACATGACCACAAGACGCTCTCGTGGGCGCGCCGTTCCCGGCCGGTGGCGGACTGCATCGCCCGCCTCGCCCGGGCCTCCCGTGCGTTTCCCCCGGTTCGGCCGCCCCCTTCGCGCGGGCAGCGTGGTCGGGTGGGCGCAGCTACCGGACCCCGTGGTCACCGTGACAGCCGTCCCCGACACGCTGGCACGCCCGTCTTCGACGACACCGACCCCTGCTGGGTGCCACTCATCCTGCGGTGGTGCCGTTGCACCCCGCCCAGCGTGGGTATCGGATACTCACCTTGTGATCGACTCGCCTTGCGGGGGCCATGATCAGCAGGGTGTGGCGGGGCGTTGTGGGGGTCATGGGGACGGGACCACAGCAGGTTGCGTCCCACCCGACCGCAGCACCGGCCGACGACACCCTCATGATCGCCAGAAGTGGTGTCAGGGCGTCAGAAATGTCGCCCTGACACCAGTACTGGCGATCAACGCCTGAGGAGACAGAGCAGCCAGACTGTTGCTCCCGGACCGGCGCGACGACGGGCCCGTCACGGCAACCTCACCGCCTACGACCACTGAACACCAACTTCACGGAATCAATCGTCTAGGCGATCGGCCGGGCTGTGGCCCGACCGGAGGGTTGCGCGTGTGCGTGCGGGCAGCCCGGCGACGACCTGCTCGTAGGAGTGGTGCACGAGATCGAGGAGATCGTCGTCGGGGACGTCACCGTCCAGGCTGATCGTGTTCCACAGCCTCTTGTTGACGTGGTAGCCGGGGACGACCGACCGGTACTGCTCCCGGAGCTGGCGAGCCCGTTCCGGGTCGCACTTCAGCGTGACGTCCGGTGGCGAGCCGTGCTGCTGGAAGATGGCGAAGACCTTGCCGGCCACCTTGTACACCGGCACGCCTTCGGCGAACGGCTCGTCGACCGTGGCGTGCGGCATCCCGCCGAGAACCGCCGCGAGGTCGTCCGGCGTCATGTTCCCGCTCCTCCTGGTGTCTCCCGCCGGTCGTCGACCGTAGCCGCCTCAGCCCGTCGCCGGCGCCGGTTCCACGGGCGCAGCCGGTCGGGTGGTCTCCGCCGGCCTGGTCGGGCGCGGAGGCGTGGGCGGTGCCGGCGTCGCGTTCGGTGTGGTGGTGACGATGTAGTCGGCCATGCGGACGCCCGCGACGTCGCCCGGGCTCACGACGCCCGTGGCGGGCCCGACGCGCGTCCCGTCGGGGGACTGCACGGCGGAGGCCGTGTAGGCGGTGCCGCCGGCGAGCACGCCGACGACGACGGCACCGGAGACGGCCAGGGCACGAGCAGGACGCGGCACGCGCGGGACTCCTTGGGAGAGCGGCGGCCGGCTCAGGGGGAGCTGTCACGTCGCCGCACAGGGCTGGGGGCAACTCACGTCTCGGCCGGGGACCGCGCGCCGTTACAGGCCCTCGATCGCCTTCACGCCCGCTGTCCGCGCCGCTTCTCGGCGTTGTCGTGCTTGCGTGCAGCGAACGCATGGGCGTCGTCGAGGAGCTCGTGGACCTCGGGCCACGTCGTGTCCGGGTTGAGCACGCAGACCCAGTGATAGCCGGCGTACACCGGGTGCGGCATCACGACGTCGAGAGCTGTGGTGTCGTGCACGGCCTCGGCGTCGAACAGCCCCGCGAAACGGGCCTTCGGCAGGCCGATGTTGAGCCGGAACACCCCGGGCCGCCCGAGGTCGGACGCGGTGTCGTTGACATCGGAGCTGACGACGGTGGCCCAGCCCTGCCGTGGCCGCTGCTCGTAGTCGCCGTCGGGGTCGTAGATGGCGAACAGGTCACCGTTGGCCTCGATGAGGCGAGAGGCGGGATAGGCGGCCACGACCGCTCGAACTTGATCGAGATCCATGGACCCAGCCGAGCACAGTTCCATGATCGCTTGCCCGACGCAAGTGACCCGAATCACTCTGAGCGAAGGTGCTCCATCAGACCACCGACGCTGATCCGCGTCTTCGACGCCGAGCCTTACGGCTGCTAGGTACGCTGACTGCGTGAGTGCTGAGCGCGATGAGCTGAAGCAACTCGTCGAGCAACTGCCCGACGAACGGGTGCCGGCCGTCCTCGCCGAAGTTCGGCGCCAGATCGAGCTCCGGCCCGCCGGCCAATGGCCCCCGGCCTGGTTCGGATCGTTCGAGAGTGGGCGGTCGGATCTCGGCCGCAATCACGGCGATCTACTCGCCGACGGCTTCGGATGCTCCTGAGTGATCGTCTGCGACACCGGTCCACTCGTGGCCGCAGCGGACCGGAGCGACACGGACAACCGTCCCTGCACCGACCTGTTCACGAGCCTGCACCTGGCTGGCCGCCCGATCCTCGTACCGGCTCCTGTAGTGGCCGAGGTCGGATACCTACTCGGCCGGGCCGGCGGAGCGAAGGTCGAGAGCGCGTTTCCTTCGCTCGATCGCCCTGCAGACGATCAGCATCGTCGACCTCGAGATCCCCGACTACGAACGCATGGCCGAACTGGTCGACACGTACGCAGACTTTCCGCTAGGCACGACCGATGCCGCCGTCGTCGCCATCGCCGAACGACTCCGCGTTTCCGAGGTGGCAACGCTTGACCACCGGCACTTCCACGCCGTCCGCCCCCGTCACATCCCGGCGTTCACACTGCTGCCCTGACGCCGTCCGCAGTCGCCCGCCACCCACAACGGGTCGTCGCAATGCTCTCCGAGGACGCGCCATGCGACCTCGGGCAACCCAATGGCGTCACCCGAGCAGCTCCCGACCTACGGGCGAGGAGCAAGTGGAGCCGCCTTGGGGAGTCGAACCCCAGACCTACGCATTACGAGTGCGTCGCTCTAACCGACTGAGCTAAGGCGGCGGGTGGTGCGTGGCCCCAGTGTAGCGAGCGGGCCGGGACGCCCTGTCGCCCGGCCCGGAACGCCGCTGACCGGCGGATACAGTGGCCGGGCCCGCCCCGACCGCTGGAGGCCGTCCGTTGGAGCAGATCGACCTGCCGTACGTCCGCACGCTCTACCGGGAGCACGCGGGTGATCTCGCCGCGGTGGGGAAGCAGCAGCGCGAGTACGCGGAGTCGATGGGCGCGCGGATGACCCCCCAGCTCGACGACCTCGAAGCGGAGATCACCTACCTGCTGTTGCGGGCCACGCGGCCTGCCGTCGTGGTGGAGCTGGGGACGTTCCACGGGTGGTCGACCTCCTGGATCCTCAGCGCGCTGCGCGACAACGGGTCGGGCCGGCTGCACAGCTTCGACCGCATCGACAACGTCGTGCGCAACGTGCCGGCGGACCTCGCGGACGGGCGCTGGACGTTCGTGCAGGGCGACATCCAGGAGACCCTCGACCGGGTGCCGGTCGACACCGGCTACCTGTTCGTCGACGCCGCGCACAGCAGCCGGTTCGCCCGCTGGTACCTCGAGCACCTGTTCCCGCGGGTGCCGGCCGGGATCCCGGTGAGCGTGCACGACGTCTACCACTTCCGCACCACGCTCCCGCTGCACGAGGGGAAGGTCGTCGTGCGCTGGCTGGACGAGCGGGGCGCGCCGTTCTTCACCCCCTCCCGCGCGAAGGCCCGGGACGTCTACGCGACGCTCACCGGGCTGCGCGAGGAGCTGGGGTTGGCGCCGGTCCGCGGTCCCGGCGACAACCCCATGATCTTCTTCGAGATGCCTTAGCGTCGCGAGACGAACCGCCCCGGCGGCGTTGACCAAGGGCGGACGGTCGCTGCTGGAGATCGATTGGCGACCATTTCCCCTCGATCGCCGAACACCGCCATGCGGTGGGGCCGCCTGCTCGAACGCTACGCGGGCGCCCTCCCTGCCGGCTGAGCCCCGCGCGGCCGGAAGAGCTGGAACCAGCCGTGGCGCGCGCGCCGGTTGCGGCCGGCCGATCCCCCGCGCCGCGCGATGCGGGCGAGCCGGTAGGCGTCCGCCTCGGCGCGCAGGGTGCGGCGGCGGTCGGCGGCGAGGTCACCGGCGGTGTGGAGCTGGTTCAGCATGCGGAGAACGATCGTCCGCCAGGACCTGCGGGACATCCGTACGGACCACGGAACCATCACGGACTCCTCGGTCCGTGCGGTCCGTGCGTGTGCCCTCAGACGACCGCGGCGCCCATTGCGACCAGCGCCGACACGCCCCGCTGCCGTTCCGGGCCGCCTGCGAGGAGCAGGCTGCGGGCCCACTGGTAGCGGCAGCCGGCCGCCTCCAGCGCATCCGCGGAGGCGAGGATGCCGCCGCGGTCGCCTGCGGCGAGCGCAGCGGCCCGCTGCACGAGGGCGGCCGTGACGGCGTTCTCCGCGGTGGTGGCCCGGACCGATGCGATGCGCTCCGCCGCATCCGGTTCCCCCGCGAGCACACCGGCCTCCGCCCACGCCGCGGCGTACCACGGACGCCAGATGCTCTGGTACCAGGCCCGCAGCTCGCGCGGATGGATCTCCAGCCGTTGCACGGCCTCCCCCGCCCGGCCCAGGTGCAGCAGCATGAGCGCCTCGAAGAACGCGCTGGAGTGCTGGTCGTGCGTCTGGCGCACGTACGGCACCAGCGCGGTGAAGATCCGCATCCACTCGTCGTGGGCCGCCGTGTCGCCGCGCATGCCGTGGACCGTGGCCATCGCCCGCGCGGCCCGCCGCAGCGTGGGGACGCGCGGGCTCCCGGCGCGCTCCCAGCCCTCGCGGAACCGGTCGCCCGCGGCGAGGAGGCGCTGCCAGTCGCCCTCCAGCGCGCACACCTGGATCAGCCGGGCCACCGCGACGTGCTCGTCCTCGCGGTGCAGCGGGAGGTCGGGCATCCGCTCCGCGAGCCGACGCGCCTCGGCGAGATCGCCCGCCGCGATCGCCGACTCGACGGCCATCACGTGCGCATCGGACAGCTCGAAGCCCACGCACGGGTCGAGCACCTGCGGGATGAGCAGCTCGATGCGGTGCAGCGCGCTCGCCAGTGCGGCCCGGGCCTCACCACGGGAGAGCTGAATGGTGGTGAGCCGGTCCAGCGCGGTGCTCTCGGCCATCGGATCGCCGGACCGGCGCGCGGCGTCCAGGGCGGCGTCGACGACCTCTGCGCTCGCCTCCTCGGTCTCCGGCACCGCGAACGCCTCGGCTGCCGCGATGCGCGCCAGCGTGACTGGGTCCTCGCCGGCGAGGCGCCAGGCCTCGTCGAGCAGTGCGCGGGGCGCCAGCTCGTCCGGCCCGGCCGCGATGGTGCCGGACGCCCGGTTCCACAGCTCGGCCGCCCGTGCGAGCTCCCGGGCGGCACCCGAGGCGTCACCCGCGCGCAGGCACAGGTCGGCCGCGTCCTGGTGGAGCCGGATCGCGTCGTCGCCGCCCAGCCGGTTGGCCGCCACGCCCGCCGCGAGGTGCAGGGACTCCGCCGCGCGCCGGTCGTCGGGCGCCAGCTCGGCGGCCTGCTCGAAGCGCCACTGCGCCTCGGTGGCGATGCCGCGGCGGTGGCACAGCGTGGCGAGCAGCACCTTGCCCTCGTACGCGTCCTTGGAACCGGACTCGACGGCCCAGCCGAGGCCGGCCCGCAACTCGTCGGCGAGCCGGTCGAACCGGGCCCGCCAGCGGGGCGTGTCGACCGCCTCGTCGGCGAGCAGCCCGGCCGCCGCGTGCCAGGCCCAGCTCAGGTGCCGGGAACGGCACTCCGCGAGCTCGCCCGCCTCGTCCAACAGCTCGACGCCGTACTGGCGAACGGTCTCCAGCGCCCGGTAGCGCGTGCCGTCGGACGCCGCGACGGGCACGAGGAGGCTGTGGTCGGCGAGCGAGGCCAGATGGGCGGCGACCTCGCGCACGCCCGTCCCCGCCACCTCGGCCGCGCTCTCGGCCCGGAACGGCCGGGCGAACACCGCCACCCGGCGCAGCACCTCCCCGGCCTGCGGATCGAGCAGCGCGTAGCTCCAGTCGAGCGTGGAGCGCAGCGACCGGTGCCGGCTGTCGACGCGGCGAGCGCCGGTGAGCAGCTGCAGCCGGTCGGCCAGCCCGGCCTCCAGCCCGTCGACGCCCAGCGCGGACAGCCGGGCGGCCGCCAGCTCGATCGCTAGCGGCACGCCGTCGAGCCCGCGGCACACGCGGGCGATCCGGGGCCGTTCGTCCTCGCCGAGCGTGACGCCGGCGGCCGCGGCGCGCTCCTCGAACAGCGCCACCGCGTCACCGTCCGAGCCGTCGCCCACGGAGAGGCCGTCGACCGGGAAGACCCGTTCGAACGGCAGCAGCAGCCGGGCCCGGCTCGTGGCCAGCACGGTGACGCCGGGGCCGTGGGCGAGCAGCCGCTCCACGAGATCGGCGACGCCGTCGAGGAGGTGCTCGCAGTTGTCCAGCAGGAACAACGCGTGCCGGCCTGCCGCCCACTCGAGCACCGTCTGCTGCCGCGTGCGGCCCTGCTGCTCGCCGAGGCCGAGCGCGGCCGCGATCGTGGGCGCGATCATCGTGGCGTCGGTGACCGGCACGAGGTCGACGTACCAGACGCCGTCGGCGAACCGGTCGCTGACGTCGGCAGCGACGGCGAGCGCGAGGCGCGTCTTCCCCACCCCGCCCGGACCGACGGCGCTGACCAGCCGCTGCCCGTCGAGCGCGGCCGCCAGCTCCGCGCGTTCCCGGGACCGGCCGACGAACGACGTGAGCGCGGCTGGGAGGGCGGCGGGCGCGGGCCGCGGCGGGACGGCCGCGAGCTCGCCGGCGATCGCGGTGAGGGCCCTGCGGTCCTCGGCGCCCAGCTTGCGCAGCAGCGAGGACACGTGGCTCTCGACGGTGCGGATCGAGATGAACAGCCGCGCGGCGATCTCCGCGTTGCTCAGGTGCTCGCCGACGGCCGCCAGCACCTCGGACTCGCGCGCCGAGATGACCGTGCCTGCCGGGTGTCCCACACGAAGAGATTCTGCCGGACTGCGCCGACAACTCATCCCCTTTGCAGCACCGTCATCATCGCCTCGACCGCGATCTCCGGCTTGACGTTCTGGTCGAGCGCGGTGCGGCAGGCCAGCACGGCCTCCAGCCTGCGCAGCACCGACTCGGCGGACCAGTCGGTGGCCGCCCGCCGCACGTCGGTGTCGCGGTCGGGATGGGTGAGCGGCACCTGCGCGCCGGAACCCACCACCAGCGCGTCGCGGAGGAACCCGGCCAGGTCGACGAGGGCCCGGTCGAGCGCGTCGCGCTGGGTGCGCGTGTTGCGCGACTTCTGCTGGCGCTCCAGGTCCCGCTCGGCGGCCTTGGCCCCGCGCGCGGCCGCGGCGGCGCCCTTGCCGGTGCCGCCCGCGCCCATCGCGACGGCGAGCTCCTCGCGCTCCGCGGCGTCGCGGCTCTCGCTCAGCTCGGTGGCCTCGGCCTTGGCGTCCCGCACCAGGTCGCCGGCGTAGGAGAACGCGTCACCGAGGTTGCGCACGCGCAGGGGCAGGCCCAGCACGAGCTCCCGGTGGGACCGCGCCGCCGGGTCACGGGCCAGCCGCCGCGCGCGCCCGACGTGCCCCCCGGCCACCGACGCCGCCCAGCTCGCAGTCTCCTGGTCGATCCCGTCGCGGCGGACCAGCACGTCGGCGATGGCCGGTGCCGACGGAGTGCGCAGCGGGACCGGGCGGCACCGCGACCGGATGGTGACGGCGACGTCCTCGGGGTGGTCGGACGGCGCGCAGAGCAGGAAGATCGTCTGGTCCGGCGGCTCCTCGATCGACTTGAGAAGCGCGTTGGCAGCGTTCTCGGTGAGCCGGTCGGCGTCGGTGATGATCAGGATCTGGTAGCGGCCCGTGGCCGGCCGGCGCGCCGCGGACTGCACCAGCTGGCGCATCGACCGCACCGAGATCGACAGCCCTTCCGGCACCACCTCGCGCACGTCGGAATGGGTGCCCGCCAGGACGGTGTGGCAGGCCACGCACTCCCCGCACCCGTGCCGCGGGCACTGCAACGCGGCCGCGAACGCACGCGCCGCCACCGACCGGCCGGACCCCGGCGGGCCGGTGAAGAGCCACGCGTGGGTCATCGCCGACGGGTCGGACGCGGCGGCGGACAGCTCGGCGACGGCGGCCGGCTGCCCGACCACCTCGTCCCAGACGCTCAACGCACGGCCTCGCTGACGCTCGGCCGACGCTTCGCGCGGGCTCTGTGCCGATGATTCGCTCGCTGACGCTCTCTCATCGCGTGACCGCCGCATCGACGTCCCGGGTGGGCGGGGCCGGGAGCACCGGCTGCAGGCCGGCGAAGATCCGCTCGGCGACCTCGTCGGCCGGGCCGTCCGGGTCGACCACCACGTAGCGGTGCGGCTCCGCCGCCGCCATGCGCGTGAGCAGCCGTTGCACGCGCACGTGCTCCTCACCCGCGACGCCGCCGACCTGCGGCGGCGCCGCGACCGGTGCCCGGTCGAGCAACACCGAGACGTCCGGCCGCAGCCGGCCGGTGGCCCAGGCCGCGAGGCTCTCCAGCTCGGCGGGGTCCAGTTCCGGCTGACCGGCCGACGACGCGCGGTCGGCCGCCACCCCGAACTGCGCCAGCCTGCTCACCAGGAATCGGTCGACGACCACCACAGCTCCCTTGGCCAGCGCGGGCCGGATCACCCGCTCCACCTGGTCGGCCTGCACCGCCGCGGCCGCGAGGGCCTGCGCCCGCGGGCCGGAGAGCGCCGCCTCCCGCGTGGCGGCCGTCCAGCGCTCCCGGTCCCGCTCCCCGTCGTCGGGCTCCACGACGAGGTAGCCGGCCGACCGCAGCCGGCGCGCCAGCCGGGCCGCCTGCTCGGTGGTCTCCTCGGCCGGAGCGCCCTCGACGGCGATCAGCACCCCGGCTCCGTGGCGCGGCTCGCCCCGGCGCAGCGCGGCCAGCAGGTCGGGCAGGATCGGCTCGGTGCGCCGGTCGTCCATCTGCCGGTAGGCGAGCATGCCGACGACCGCGGCCACGAGCCCGCCGGCCAGCATCACCACGCGCGTGCCGTCGACCAGGACCGGATAGCCGAACACGTGGATCCACCGCGCGCTCACGAAGCCGACGATAACCGGCACCAGCGCCATCGAGCCGAGCAGCGTGAGCCGCACGATCGACTGCACGAACGCGACGATCCGGCCGCGGATCTCGTCGGCGACCTGCGAACCGATGATCGTGAGGCCGGTGAGGAAGGCGATGCCGGCGAACCCGCCGACGAGCATCACGGCCGCGATCGCCACGAACAGGTGCGGCGCGATCGACACCAGCACCAGCGCCAGCCCGGCCGCGACGATCGCGGCGCCGAACAGCCGGTTGTGCGGGATGCGGCGCGCCATCCTCGGCGCCGCCCCCATGCCGAGCGCCAGCCCGACGAACACCGACGCGAACAGCACGCCGTACGCGGCGTTGCCGCCGCCGAGGCTGGAGGCGTACAGGGTGGCCGAGCCCACCACGGTGCCACCCGCGGCGAAGGCGCCGACGATCCCGATCACAAGCCCGCGGATCAGCGGGGTGCGCACCACGAACGACGCACCGTCTCGCAGCATCCCGACCAGGCTCGGGCCCGCTGCCCTGCGCTCCGTGGCGCGCCCGGAGATCTCCGGGATGCGGAACCAGACCGTGAGCGCGATGACGAGGTACGCGACCCCGCTCATGACGAGGGCGAGGAACACGGTGGACAGCGCGGAACCGCTGCCACCGACGACCCCGCCGACCCGGGTGATCACCGCGAACAGGCTGGCCGCCGTGATCACCGCGACGCCGTAGGTCATCACGAGGTTGAGCTGGTTGGCCGTCTCCACCTGGTCGGGCCTGCGCAGCAGGTTGGGCACCGACGCGTCCTTGGCCGGGATCCAGAACAGCGCGCAGATCTCTATCAGGAACGTGGCGATGAACAACCACCACAACGACCCGACGATCGGGATGGACACGAACAGGACGAACCGCAGCAGGTCGCACACCACCATCACGCGGCGGCGGTCGAACTTGTCGGCCAGCGCCCCGGCGAGCGGCCCGAGCACGAGGGCCGGGAACAGCTTCGTGGCCACCACCCCGCCGAGCGCGAAGCTCTGCGCCGTGTAACCGCTGGTGAGCTGGGTGGCGAGCGCGGAGAGCGCGAGCAGGCTCATCCAGTCGCAGACCCCCGCGACGGACGTGACCAGCCACAACCTGCGGAACGCCGGGATGGCGAGCACGCTGCGGACGCGATGCGCGGTGGGGGCGGACAGCTGTGGTGTCCCCCCGGCCGGACGGGGCGGAGCGGACTCGGTGGCGATCGCTCCTCACCTCCTCCGAGCGCGGGCCGCTGTCCTCGGCCAGGGTAGCCGGGGACACCCGAGGGGGTTCCCGGTGCTCGCGGGCCGCTACCAGGGGTGGTCGAGGATCGCCGAGACCATCTGGATCAGGATCACGACGAACACCAGCAGGAAGAACAGGTTGAACAGCCGCGAGCCGAACCGCCCGCGCGTCAGCCGGGACAGCCCGAGGATCCCCGGCTCGTCGACGATCCGGGGCCGCGGCGGCGGGTCGGGCGGCCGCCCGGGTGCCCGTGGCCTGGGGATCGGCGGCTCAGGCCTGTGTTCCGCGGGCGAGCCGTCGCCGGGCCCGTCCCGCGCGGACGACGAACCATCATCCGAACAGGCGGTCACGCGGGCGGATGGTAGGCGCGCAGGACGCCACGATCGAGGATGCCGGACGTCCCGGCGCGGCACTCACCCTGGTGGGTGACAGCTCGCCGCGCACCGTCACCTCGCTCCGGCTAAGCCTCCTAGGGTCATGGTGACGTCGCGGTCGTCGCCGATGTCGCGGTCGTCGCCGAGATGGCGGTCGCACACCAACTTGTGCGCCGGCACAGCAACTGCAGTTGGTGTGCGAGCGCCGAAGTTGGTGTGCGAGCGGGTTCTGCCGCGGGGTGGCGCCCGGCTGGGCCCGTTGCGCGGGCGTGCCGTCCCCGGCTCGCCGCACCCGGCCCCGCATGCAGTCGGCCGAGTCGCCGTCGACCCCGATCCGTTCCCCGGCGTTCCGCAGCTGTCGGCACGCCCGAGTACATCGCCCGAGATCCACGGGACACGGCTCAGTCGCCGTCCCCTCCGTCGTCGTCATCGTCGTCGTCATCGTCGCCCGGGGCGTCGGGAGCCGGTGGGGCCTCGCCGCTCGAGATGCTGAGCTCGACGGGCTCGCCGGGCAGCGCCGACCCGTTCGGGTCCTGGCCGACGACCGTGCCGCGGTCGGCTGCGTTGTCGACCTCGCGCACCGACACCTTCCAGCCGGCGTCCTCCAGCTCCTCGCGGGCCTCGTTCTCCGGGTCACCGATGACGTCCGGGATCCGGGACTCCTCGCCGCCCTCGAGGAAGCGTTCCTCCACCGTCGGTAGCGGGAGCGGCGGCAACTGATCGACCAGCGGTTTCATGGCGCCGAACCAGGTCTCGGCCGGCGTCTTGCCGCCGAAGATGTTGCCGCTGCGGCACGGGAACGGCGACCCGGCGCCGTCGCAGAGCGGGCGGGGCGCGCGCGAGTTGTCGAACGTGATCACCGCGCCGGACAGCTGCGGGACGAACCCGACGAACGCGGCCGACTTGTGCTGCTGGGTGGTGCCGGTCTTGCCGGCCATCGGCCGGTTCCAGCCCACCTGGCTGGCGGCACCGGACGCCGTGCCACCGGGCAGGTCGTCCTTGCTGAGCGCGTTGAACATCGCGTTGGCCAGCCCGGGCTCGACGACCTGCTCGCAGGGCGCCTCGGTGACCGGAACCGGCTTACCGGCGTTGTCGGTGATCGACTCGATGGGGCTCGGCGGGCACCACTTGCCCGCGCTCGCCAGCGTGGCGCCGACGTTCGCCAGTTCGAGCACGCTCGTGGGGCTGACGCCGAGGGTGAACGAAGCGAGGTTCTGGGCCTTGGTGACCTCGGCGATCGAGCGGTCGGTGGGCCGCCCCGTGGCCGGGTCGACGAACGGGGTGGTGGCGAGCGAACGCATGCCGAGCCGCACCGCCATGTCGACGACGGGCGGGATGCCGGTGAACTCCTCCAGCTTGATGAACGCCGTGTTGGGCGACGTCGCCAGCGCGTCGGTGAGCGACATGCGGTCGGGCGTGTTCTCGCTCGCGTTGCGGACCGGGAGCGGGCGCCCCGCGCCGTCGACGTAGATCGGCGAGGCGTACCCGCTCGGCGGCACGGTGAGCTGGTAGTTGATGCCCATGCCCTTCTCGAGGGCCGTGGCGGAGGTGAAGATCTTGTAGGTCGATCCCGCACCCAGGTTGACCGGCTCGTACGGCAGGCCGTAGCTCGTCTCCTTCTCCTCGGCGTCGAGGCCGAAGACGCGACTGGATCCCATGGCCAGGACACGGTGCTTGTCGCTGCCCGGCTGCACCAGCGACATCACGTTGGCGACGTTCGGCTGCTGCGGCGGGACCTCCGCGTCCAGCGAGGCCTTCATGTGGTCGAGCACGTTGCGGTCGAGGGTGCTCTTGATCGTGTAGCCACCCCGGTTGAGCTGATCGAGGGAGAAGCCGGCCTCGGTGAGGTACTCGACCACGTACTTGCAGAAGAAGCCGGCGTCGCCCGCGCCGATGCAGCCGTTGGGCTGGGTGTTGAGCGGGTTGGCCACGCCGAGCGGGGTGGCGAGCGCGGCCTCGGCCTGCGCGTCGTCGATCATCTGCTGGTCGCGCATCTGGTGGATTACCAGGTTGCGCCGTTCCAGTGACGCCTGCGGGTTGGTGACGGGGTCGAACGCCGACGTGCTGTTGACCATCCCGGCGAGCAGGGCGGCCTGCGGCACGGTGAGCTTGTCGGGCGTGGTGTTGAAGTAGGTGCGCGCCGCCGCCGCGATGCCCGCCGCCCCGTTGCCGAACGAGACGATGTTGAGGTAGCGGGTGAGGATCTCGTCCTTGGAGAGCCGCTGCTCCATCTGGAGGGCGATCTGCGCCTCCTTGAGCTTGCGCGCAGGCGTCTGCTCGGTGGCCTTCAGCCGCTCCGTCTCGGTCTCCGCCGCCACGTACAGCATGTAGTTCTTGACGTACTGCTGCGTGAGCGTCGACGCGCCCTGCACGACCTCGCCGGAGGCCGAGTTGGCCGCGAGCGCGCGCAGCGTGCCCTGCCAGTCGACGCCCTTGTGCTGGTAGAACCGCCGGTCCTCGATCGCGACTATGGCCGCCTTCATGGCGGGCGAGACCTGGTCGGCCGTGACGGAGTGCCGATTCTGGCCCTGCTCGAAGAACCGTGCGATCGGCACGCCCGACGAGTCGGTGACGGTGGTGCTCTGCGGCAGCGGGCCGTCGACGAGGTCGGCGGAAACCGTGTTGACGCTGTCGCCCGTGTCGCTCGCGACCAGCCCGAGGCCGGCGGTGAGGGGGAAAGCCATCCCGGCGACCACCACACCCGCGAGGAGCCCGAGCCCGAGCAGCAGGCCGATCGGCCGAGCGAGATGGCTGGGGAAGCTCACGGGGCGCCAGGGTACGCGGACGGCCGAACGGAGTAGGGGAGATCACCCGACCGCGATTGAGTAGTTTTGCTCGGTTTCCGCTGGAACCCCGGGCTCCGAGAATCCGTCTGTGCTGGTCATGACAAGCACTCGATCCGGGGAGGAGCGACCATGACGGGCCGGTGGAACTGGCGGGCGGCTGCGCGGTGCCGGACGGCCGACGCCGAGGGCCTCTTCGTCACAGGGGCGCGGCAGCGGGAGGCGAAGCTGTTCTGCCGGGCCTGCCCGGTGCGCACGGAATGCCTCGCCCACGCCCTCGACCAGCGCATCGAGTTCGGCGTCTGGGGTGGCATGACGGAGCGGGAGCGGCGAGCGCTCCTGCGCGCCCGGCCGGACGTCTCCTCGTGGGCCGACCTGCTGCACGACGCCCGCACGGCCCACTACGAGTCGGTGGCGGAGGAGACGGCCGAGCAGCTGGCGAAGGCGGCCGAGCACGAGGAACGGCGGCAGCGGCACCTGGACGAGTCGGCATGACCGCCGCCGGCCCTCCGGCCGCCCCCTAACGCGCCGAGCGCAGGGGCTCCGCCGCGGAGTCCGCGGCGCCCGCGAGCCGGGCGCCGACCTCCCGCAGGCCGTCCAGGTCGGCGATGTCGCCCGCGACCACCGGGACGCGGGTGACCGCCACCCCCGGGTGGGCGCCCGTGAAGCGGGAGAGCAGGCGTTCCTCGCGGTCGGCGAGGTCCACGCGGTCGGCGTGCAGCCGCAGCACCGCGGCGGCCAGCGGCGCCGAGCGCAGCTCGTCGGCCACCCCGCGGGCCTTCGTGGCGGAGAGGTCGGCCAGCACCGGGTGGGTGCGGTTGAGGACCAGGCCGGCGAGCGGCATGTCGTCGGTGGCGAGGCGGTCGACGAAGTACGCGGCCTCGCGCAACGCGTCCGGCTCGGGCGCGGCCACCACGACGAACGCCGTACCGGGCGAGCGAAGCAACGCGTAGGTGGCCGTGGCCCGCTCCCGGAACCCGCCGAACATCGTGTCGAAGGCCTGCACGAACGCCGACGCGTCGGCCAGCATCTGGCCGCCGAGGATCGTCGAGACCCCCTTCGCGAACAGCGAGAAGCCCGCACCCACGAGCTTGCGCAGGCCCCGGCCGCCCGCCCGCGCGGGCGCCGACAGCAGCCGGATCATCCGGCCGTCGAGGAAGGTGGACATGCGCTGCGGCGCATCGAGGAAGTCGAGTGCGGAGCGCGACGGCGGCGTGTCGACCACGATGAGGTCCCACTCGCCGGTGGCCGCGAGCTGCCCCAGCTTCTCCATCGCCATGTACTCCTGCGTGCCGGAGAACGACGAGGAGATGGTCTGGTAGAAGGGGTTCGCGATGATCGCCTCGGCGCGGTCCGGCTCGGCGTGGGCGTGGACCATCTCGTCGAAGGTCCGGCGCATGTCCAGCATCATCGCGTGCAGGTCACCGCGGGCGTCGGCCACGCGGCCCGGCTCGTTGCCCAGTGCCTCCAGCCCGAGTGCCTGCGCCAGGCGGCGCGCCGGGTCGATCGTGAGCACCACGGTGCGGCGGCCGCGTTCCGCCGCCCGGATCGCGAGCGCGGCCGACGTGGTGGTCTTGCCGACGCCGCCCGAGCCGCAGCACACGATGATCCGGGTGTCGGGATCGTCGAGCATCGCGTCGACGTCGAGCGCGGGAGCCGGGCGCGGGCTCACGAGTCCTCCTCGCTGACGCTCGTCGGCCGCGTTCGCGGGGCTGCTGTGCCGATCGGTTCGCTCGCAAGCTCGCTCACGATCCGACACCCTGTTCGGCCAGCGCCTCGGCGAGCTCGTACAGCGAGCCGAGGTCGACACCCCCAACGAGGTCCGGCAGCTCGAGCCGGGGCAGCGCGGTGGCCTCCTCCAGCCGGGCCAGCGCGGCCGCCTCGCCGTGCACCCGCACGGCGTGCTCCACGGTCTCGCCCACGAGGCCGTCGATCACGTCGGCGGGCAGGTCGACGCCCGCGGACGCGAGACCGGCGCGGATGCGACCGGAGTCGACCCGGCCACCGGCCGCCGCGGCCACCGACCGGTCGGGAAGCCACTGCTGGCGGACCCGGTTCACGATCACGGCCCCCACCGGGAAGCCGGCCACGGTGAGCTCGTCGACGGTCTCGAGGGTCTCGGTGACCGGCAGGTCCTCAAGCAGCGTGACCAGGTGCACCGCGGTGAGCGGGGAGTGCAGCACCTTCACCACGCCCTCGGCCTGGCTGTGGATGGGGCCGGTGCGCGCCAGGTCGGCCATCGCCTTGGTGACGTCGAGGAAGCTCACCACCCGGCCGGTGGGCGGTGCGTCGAGCACCACGGCGTCGTACACGGGGTGCCCGTCGGCGTCCCGCCGGTTGACGCACTCCTTGGCCTTGCCGGTGAGCAGCACGTCACGCAGCCCCGGGGCGAGGGTGGTGGCGAACTCGACGGCGCCCATCCTGCGCAGTGTGCGCCCCGCCATGCCGAGCCGGTAGAACAGCTCGAAGTACTCCAGCAGCGCCGCTTCGGCGTCCACCGCGAGCGCCCTGACCTCGCCGCCCCCGGGGGCGATCGCGATCCGGCGCTCCTCGTACGGCAGCGGGGCCGTGTCGAACAGCTGCGCGATGCCCTGCCGGCCCTCGACCTCCACCAGCAGGGTGCGCCGGCCCCCGGAGGCAAGCGCCAGCGCCAGCGCGGCGGCCACGGTGGTCTTGCCCGTGCCGCCCTTGCCGGAGACGACGTGCAGCCGGGCCTCCGACAGCGATGCTGGCCAACCGGGTGAACTCACCGTTCCAGGTTACGGAGGCCGGACGTGACCGGCCGCCCCAGCGGGGTGAGGCGCTGGCTACAGTGACCTGTCATGACCTCCCCCGGTACGTCGGACGTCAGGTGGGAATACCTCACCGCTCCAGTGCTCATCCACAACACCCAGGCCATCCTCAACAACTTCGGGCGCGACGGCTGGGAGCTCGTCACCGTCACCACCGGCGCCAATCCCGAACAGCTCGTGGCGTGGTTCAAGCGCCCGGCCAAGGGCTGACGCGGTGGCGACCCCGAGCGAGCGCCTCGCCGAGCTGGGCATCACGCTCCCGGCCGTCCCCGCCCCGGCAGGCTCCTACATCCCCGCCCGCCGCTCCGGCTCGCTGGTGTTCACCGCGGGCCAGGTGCCGTTCGTCGACGGCAAGCCGGCCGGCCTGGGCAAGGTCGGCGCCGAGATCGACGTCGAGGAGGCCTCCCGGCTCGCGGGCATCTGCGCGCTGAACGCGCTCGCCGCCGTCGACGCGCTGGTCGGCATCGACGCGGTCGCGGGAGTCGTCAAGGTCGTCGGGTTCGTCGCGTCGGCGCCCGGTTTCACCGAACAGCCGAAGGTGGTCAACGGCGCGTCCAACCTGCTCGGCGAGATCTTCGGCGACGCCGGCAGGCACGCGCGGTCCGCCGTCGGGGTGGCCGAGCTGCCGCTGGGCGTCCCGGTCGAGGTCGAGCTGGTCGTGGAGCTGGCCGCGTCGTGAGCGAGCTTGCGAGCGAACCGATGGACACAGCAGCACCGCGAACGCGGCCGGCGAGCGCCAGCGGGGAGGACTCGTGAGCGATTCCTACGCCGCGTGCCACGAGCTGCTCCTGCGGCTCGCCGGCCGGCTCCCCGACGGGCTGCTGTGGCGGATGCGCGACTGGCTCGCCGACGACGGGCGGGAGGTGCTGGGCTCCACCCTTCCCCGCGAGCTGCTGCGCCACCGCGTGGGCATCACCGACGCCGAACGCGACCTCCTCGAGACGGCCGTCGGATCGGCCCACCCGCTGCTCGACGCGGTGCTGCCCGCCGCCACGCCGCCGCCCACCCGCGCCGCGTTCCAGCCCGGCGACGGCGCCGTCGACACGCCTGCCCTCTCCGTGCTCGCGGTCGTCCGCGGCCACCCCGGGTGCGTCGAGCTACGCCAGTCGTGGCGCGACTCGCAACGGATCGTGCTGGTGCTCGGCGCCGAACGGCCGTGGCAGCTCGCCGGGACACTCCAGCGGGTGATGCGCGCCCACGGCGACCGCACACCGTGCGTGGAGGTGCTCCCACCGCACGGGGAGCGCTCCGACTACCACCAGGCGGCCATCATCGGATCCAGGCCGCTGTGGCGATCCGCCACAGCGCTGGTCGGCGCGTGAGGGGAGCGACCGACACGAGGGGAGGAGGCCAGGTGGAGGACCCGACGTCGGACACGACGCACGACCTGCTGCTGGCACTGGCCGGTCGGGTCGACGACGACCTGTTGCGCTGGGCCCGTGAGCTGGTCGCCCTCGGCGAGGACGCCCGCGCCGTCGAGATGCTCACCGCGAGCCTGGTCGCCGCGCGGGCGGTGCTGCCGCCGCCGGTTCGTTCCGCCCTCGTCGCGGCGGCCCAGGCCGCCCGCACCGACCTCGGGCCCGCCGCAGCGCTCCCGCCGCCCCACGCCTCCGGCCCAACCGAGCACCGGTTCGCCCCTCCCGGCGGCAACGACCCGGTCGCAGGCGCCCTGCTCGAGTTCCCCGCCCGCCCGCTCACCGGCTGCACCGTGCTGCTCGCCCGCCGCCTCACACCGGCGGGCACGGCGCCGGGGCCGCTCCCGCATCCCGTCGTTCTGGTCCGGGTGCACGACCGCACCCGCCGGGCCGAGGTGCTCGCCTACCAGCTCGCCGCCGCCCTCGAGCGGGCCGGGGCGCCCGCGTCGGTCGAGGTGCTGCCGGCCGAGGGCCCGGTTCCCGCGTACCACATCGCGGCGCTCGACGCCGCCGTGCAACTGCGGGAGGACGTCGTCGACGACCGGCCGTGGCGCCCGGCCCCCCAGGTCGAGCGGCCCGTCCCGCCGCCACAGCTCGCGCCGCCCGTGGAACGGCACGCGCTCGCCCCGCCCGTCGACCGTCCGCGCCGGTTCGCCCCCGATCCCCACCCCCTCGCACCCGAACCGCCGTCCCCGGCGCCACGGCCCGCCGGCGAGGCAGCCGAACCGTACGACGACGACCGCGCGACCGCGGAGGAGTCGGCCGCCACCACCGCGCGGCTGGAGCCCGCAGGCGCGCCGGAGCCCGAGGGGCCCGAGTCCGTCACCGCACGCCTGGCCCCCGAACCGGGACACCGGCACGACGACGAGTACGAGGACGAGGACGACGAGCAGGGCGTCGACGCCGAACTCGAGGACGACTACGAGGACGGTTACGAGGACGACGGCCGCTACGACGACGAGGACCTCGACGACCGGGTGGATGACGACCGGGTGGATGACGACGGGGTGGACGAGGACGACGAGGAGGAGGACGCCCCGGCGGCAGCCGCCGAGGAGTCGTTCCCGGAACCGCCGTCGCCGCACCCGCTCGCGGCGCCCCGGCCGCTCGCGGTGCACGACGAGTCCCGCCCGGCGCGACCGATCCCCCTTCCGTCGGCGCCACAGCCGCCTCCGCCCACGCCGCTGTCGGGGCGCTCCAACCGGCCCCACCCCACCGTCACACCGATCTCGCGGGCCACCCCGAACCCGATCCCGCTGGTCAGGCGCACCGGGCCCAACCCGATCCCGCGCCCGCAGCCGGTCACCGACGGGCGCCCGTCCCTGCGGCGGGTCGGCGACGAGCAGCACGAGGTCGAACCACCCGTCGACGAACGCTCCCAGGAGCCCCAGGAGCCGCGGCGCGACACGCCGGCCTTCGAGTCGCTGAGCGATCCGCTGAACGGGCCGCTGCACCGGCCGCTGCTCGCACCGCTACTGGACCCCACTCGTCCGGAGGACGACCCCCTCGGCCCCGGCGACCGGCGCCCCGCCGCCGACCGTCGGCCCGAACCGGCCCCTCCCCAGGACGACGAGTGGTCGCAGGAGTGGCTCTCCGGCACCTGGGCGATGGCGCCCTCGGCATTCGACGAGCAGCCGGAGCCGGAGCCCGTCGAGGACGTCGAGCCCGGTCGCCCCGCGCCGCGGCCGGTGCCCCGGCACCGCTTCCCCGACGACCCGGCTCAGAACGGCTCCGCCACCTCCCGTGAGGAGGCGGAGGACACCGGCGACGAGCCGCCCGAACGAGACGACGAGGACCGCGAGGAGTTCGGGCTGCGCCCCGATTCGATCGCCCGGCTGAGCGACGCCGACCGCCGGCTGCTGGCCCGCCTGCAGGCCGAGCTCCTCGAGGGCCGCCGGCAGCGGATCGGCCGCCGCATCACCAACGGGGCCCCCACCAACGGCAGCCACCGCGGCTCGCCCCCCGACTACGCCGGCTGACGCGCAGCGCGGACGGGTCAGTCCACCGCCGCGCGGACGGCGGCCACCAGCTCCTGCAGGCGCAGGCCGCGCGTGACGTCGAGCGCGGGCGGCGGGCCGGAGCCGTCGACGGCGGCCACGAGCTCGTCGAGCAGCGCGGCGTAGCAGGTGGGCGCGTCGGCGCCGCGGCCGGCGAGCCGGTGGCGTCCGGCGCCGCCGAACACCGTGAACTCGATCTCCGACGGGTCGACGGGCACGCGCATCGACAACGTCACGGTGCTCTGCGCCCCGCCGGAGTGCAGGAGCCCGAAACGCCAGATGTCGGGCTCGTCGTACCGCGCCCACGGCACCTCGACGACCGGCCCGACGGCGGCGTCGAGGAGGTCGATCACGTGGGGACCGAGGTCCGACAGCGCACCCCCCTCGGCGCGCCACGACGACGTGCAGTACGGCCCGCCCAGCAGCGAGCCCGAGATCCAGCTCGCCGACGCGACGGTGTCCGGTCCGGCCGGCTCCGGCGGCATCTCGGCGAGCCAGTCCTGCACTGCGGGCGCGTGCCGCATGGTCAGCACCATCGTCGAGTACACCCCGGTGCGCTCGACCGCGCCGGCGACCGCGCGGGCCTCCCCGACCGTGCCCGCGAGCGGCTTCTCGCAGATCAGGTGCTTGCCCGCGGCCGCGGCGAAGGGCGCTATCCGGCCCTGCACCCGCGGCGGCACGGCGAAGGCGACCGCGTCCACGGCGTCGAACAGCACCTCGATGTCGTCGTAGCACCGGACGCCGTACTCGTCGGCGAGCTCGGCCGCGACCTCCGGCCTGCGCGTCCAGACGGCCGCGAGCTCGGTGCCGGGATGGGCCGCGAGGCCCGGTCCGTGCACCGAACGGGCCCACGGGCCGCCACCGACCAGACCCACCCGCAGCCGATCCATGGCGCACATCCTCCCGCGACGCCAACTAGCCTCCGCTCATGCCCTCCGCACCGGTGGTCCCGCGTCCGGCCGCGACCGTACTGCTGGTGCGGGACCATCCACGCCCGCGGCACGGACGCAGCCCGCTGCAGGTCTTCCTCCAGCGACGGGTCACGGGGATGCCGTTCGCGGGCGGGATGACCGTGTTCCCCGGCGGCGGGGTCGACGCCACCGACCGCGCGGACCCCGCCCGCTGGGCCGGTCCGGAGCCGCGCTGGTGGGCCGAACGGTTCGGGGTCGACGTCGACCTCGCCGGTGCCCTCGTGCACGCCGCGGTCCGCGAGACCTTCGAGGAGTGCGGCGTACTCCTCGCCGGGCCGGGCACACCGGCCGACCTGCAGCAGCACCGGTCCGACGTCGTCGCCCACCGCCTGTCGTTCAGCGAGATGCTGGCCGCCACCGGCCTGGTGCTGCGCGCCGACCTGCTGCAGCCCTGGGCGCGTTGGATCACGCCGCAGGGCTCGCCCCGGCGCTACGACACCGCGTTCTTCGTCGCGCTGGTACCGGACGGGCAGGAGGCGGACGCGCACACCACCGAGGCCGTCGAGGCCCTCTGGTGGCATCCCGACGAGGCACTCGAACGCTGGGAGGAAGACGAGATGGGGTTGATGGCACCGACGGCGCGCACCCTGCAGGAGATCGCCGGGCTCGGCGAGAGCGCCGCCGTGCTCGCCGCCGCGGCGGAGCGGACGATCCGACCGATCGTGCCCACGGTGCGCAGGGACGGCGGCCGGCTCGTCGCCGTGCTGCCCGACGACACCGAGGTCCCCGCGGCCGGCTTCCCGGGCCGGCCCGCAATGAGCGAGCTTGCGAGCGAATCACCGGCACAGCGGCCTGGGCGAATGCCCGCGACGAGCGCCAGCGAGGAGCTTGCATGAGCCTCGCGTACGGCGTGCTGCGGCCGGTGACCCCGCTGGCGTCGGTGCTGCTCGCCGAGAACCCCTCCCCGATGACGCTCGACGGCACGAACACGTGGGTGCTGCGGGCGCCGGGCGAGGAGGCGTGTGTGGTGGTCGACCCCGGTGAGGAGGACGAGGAGCACCTGCAGCGGGTGGCCGCGCAGGGCCCGGTCGAGCTGGTGCTGCTCACCCACCGCCACCACGACCACGCCGGCGGTGCCCGTCGGTTCGCCGAGCTCACGGGCGCGCCGGTGCGGGCCCTCGACCGCACGCTCGTGCTCGGGTCGGAGGCGCTCGGCGACGGTGACGTCGTGGCGGCCGCGGGCGTCGAGCTGCGGGTGGTCGCCACGCCCGGCCACACGTCGGACTCGCTGTCGTTCCTGCTCGCCGGTCCGGGCGCCGCCCCGGCCGTGCTCACCGGCGACACCATCCTCGGCCGCGGTACCACGGTGATCGCCCACCCGGACGGCGCGCTCGGGCCCTACCTCGACTCGCTGCGCCGGCTGATCGAGCTCGCTCCCGCCACCGCGGTGCTACCCGGCCACGGCCCCGAACTCCCCGACGCGCACACCGTCGCCACCGCGTACCTCGCCCACCGGGAGGAGCGGCTGGAGCAGGTGCGGGAGGCGCTGGCCCGGCTCGGCCCGGACACCACCCCTCGCCAGGTCGTGGAGGTGGTCTACGCGGACGTCGACCGGGTGCTCTGGCCCGCGGCCGAGCTCTCGGTGCGGGCCCAGCTGGACCACCTCCGCAAGGCCTGACCCCGTTGCAGGAAAGCCACTTTTCATGCAGCGAGATGGCATGAAAGTGGCTCTGCTGCAATCACGGGACCGGCGCCGGCGCCTGCTGCGGCAGGAGGGTCGCCCGGCGCAGCCACAGCACCGCCGCCAGCGCCACACCCGCCACGCCACCGGACACGAAGGACGCGGGCGGGCCGAACGTCTCCACGACGATCCCGGCGCTGGACTGGCCGGTGGCGATGCCGAGGGTGGCGGCCGTGATCACCCATCCGAACGCCTCGGCGGCCGTGCCGGGCGGGGCCGCGATGTCGACCGCGAGGGAGTGCCCGGTGACCTGTGGGGTGATCAGCGCCCCGGACAGGATCATCGTGATCACGAGCACCGCCATCGAGCCGGTGGGCCCGACGAACGCCATCGCGGCGACGAGCACGGCGAAGCCGCCGAGGAGCGCCGGCATCCGCAGGTGCATCGGGCGCGGCCAGGGGCGCATCCCGTAGAGCACGCCGGCGAGCACGGAGGAGATCGACCACGCCGACAGGAGCACGCCACCGAGGGTGGGTGATCCGGCTGCCGCGGTGACCGCGGGCACGCCGACCTCCACCGACCCGATGACCAGCCCGAACCCGAGGGCCGCCACGGCCACCGTGCGCATCCCGGGTTGGGCGAGCGCGCCCAGCAGGGAGACGCCCGCGTGAGCGGGTGCGCGGCCGACTCCGCGGGCCGGGCGGCTCACCGCGAACCCGCCGGCCCCGAGCGCCATCGCGGTGCCGGCGACGACGAGGCCGAGGCCCGGCCACGGTGCCGCCACGAGGAACGCGGCGATCGCCGGCCCGAGGATGAAGAAGACCTCCAGGCTGATGGCCTCGTACGTCAGGGCGGCCGACCGGGTGGGCCCCGCGGGGACGAGCCGGGTCCACAGCGACCGGGACGCGCCCTCCAGCGCCGGCCGGACGATCCCCGCGACGGTCGCCAACGCGACCAGCACGGGCAGCGGCTGCCCGGCCTCGACGGCCGCCACCAGGGCGGCGACGGCCAGGACGAACGCCGCGACGATCAGGAGCAGCGGCCGGCTCGGGCCCAGCCGGTCGATCACCCTGCCCTGGGCGACGGAGCCCGCGGCGACGCCGATCATCTGCCCCGCGGACACCAGCCCGGCGGCGGCGAACGAACCGGTCTCGCGCTGGACGTACAGCAGCGTCGCCAGGGGCAGCATCGCGATCGGGAACCGGCCGACGGCGGAGGCGAGGACCGGAACCGCCGCACCGGGCGCGGTGAGGGCGGCCCGGTAGTCGGCGAGCGACGCTGAGGACGACATGGGCCCAGGGTCGCACAATCTGGTACGGCCGTACCAATACTTTCGCCCGGCATGACCCGAACGGCACCGCCGAAGCGGTGCCGTTCACAAGGTGAGGTTGCGGTCGTTACCGGGCGCGGCGCGCGAGCCGCTCGGGCTCGAGGATCAGCACGCTCTTGCCCTCCAGGCGCAGCCAGCCGCGGTGCGCGAAGTCGGCGAGGGCCTTGTTGACGGTCTCCCGGCTCGCCCCGACGAGCTGGGCGATCTCCTCCTGCGTGAGGTCGTGCGTGACGCGCAGCAGCCCGGACTCCTGCGAGCCGAACTGGCGCGCGAGCTGCAGCAGCGCCTTCGCGACGCGCCCCGGGACGTCGGTGAAGATGAGGTCGGCGAGCGCGTTGTTGGTGCGCCGCAGCCGCCGGGCGATGACGCGCAGCAACTGCTCCGCGATCTCCGGTCGCTTGCCGATCCACTCCCGCAGGGCCGCCCGGTCCATGGTGAAGGCCCGGACCTCGGTGACCGTGGTGGCCGACGACGTGCGCGGCCCCGGGTCGAAGATGGACAGCTCGCCGAACATGTCCGAGGGACCGGCCACCATCAGCAGGTTCTCCCGGCCGTCCGGGGACTTGCGCCCGATCTTGACCTTGCCGCTGGCCACGATGTAGAGCCGGTCGCCCGGCTCGCCCTCGGCGAAGATCACGTGCCCGCGCGGGAAGTCCGCGGGCTCGAGCGCCTGGGCCAGCGCTTCGGCCGCGTGGGGCTCAACACCCTGGAAAATCCCTGCGCGGATCAGTACGTCGTCCACTGGTTCGCTCCTCGTCCCAGGCCGCTGCCCCGCGGCCGGATCACCGGCCGGTCAGTCTAGGGGTTGCGCGCACCCTGTGTGACGCCGTAGCCGTCGAATTCCCTGCCCGACCGGGCGAGTTTCACCCGGTCTCGCGCCCGTGGACCCGTCAAGCCGCTTTGTCGCGCCGGGCCGACTTGCGACCACGGGAGCCACGGTTGCGCAGACGGAAGAGCTCGAGCGCTCGGCTCGACCCTTGCCGGAAGAGGGCGCGGACCTCGTCCGGCCGAGGCCGTTCGAGGAGCTCTTCGACCTCTTCAGGGCGCACGGTGGTTTCCCGCAGCCGGGACTCCACGCGCTCCATGCCGAGGGCGAAGAACATCACCAGCAGCGGTACGAGTACGGACAACCAGGCAGTCATGTCGAGGTCGATCGTCTCGCATCGAGCGCGGCGACTCGCGCCGGGGGTCGACGAGTTCCCATCCCGTTACGGTTTCGTGACGCGAGCCGCCACCCTCCGTGACCGTCCCGACGCCGGCATCACGGGATGTCGGATGCCTTCCGTAGGCTCGTCCCCGTGACCATCGCCTCCCGGAGCACGCCCGCAGCGCCCCCCGCGACGGCACGCAGCGCGGCCCGGCTCGCCAAGCGGGTCGCCGCGGGGGAGCCCGCCCTCGGCCGGTCCCGGCGGGTGGGCCGCATGCTGCGCATGCTGGCCGCCACCCACCCCGACGCCCACTGCGAGCTCGACTTCACCACGCCGCTCGAGCTCGCGGTGGCCACCATCCTGTCCGCGCAGTCCACCGACAAGCTGGTCAACTCCGTCACACCGGCGCTGTTCCGGCGCTACCCCACGGCGCTCGACTACGCACAGGCCGACCGCGCCGAGCTCGAGGAGATGATCCACAGCACCGGCTTCTTCCGGAACAAGGCCAACTCGCTCATGGGGATGGGCCGCACCGTCGTCGAGAAGCACGACGGTGCGCTGCCGCGCACGCTGGAGGAGCTGGTGGCGCTGCCGGGGATCGGCCGCAAGACCGCCAACGTCATCCTCGGCAACGCCTTCGGCACCCCCGGCATCACCGTCGACACCCACTTCGGCCGCCTGGTGCGGCGCTGGGGATGGACGAGCGAGGAGGACCCGGTCAAGGTCGAGCACGCGATCGGCGCGCTCGTGCCCAAGCGGGACTGGACGATGGTGTCCCACTACGTGATCTTCCACGGGCGCCGGGTCTGCCACGCCCGCAAGCCCGCGTGCGGCGCGTGCTCGCTCTCCGCCGACTGCCCCGCCTACGGCGCTGGCCCCACCGACCCGGGGCAGGCCGCCGCACTTGTCAAGGGCCCGTCGCGCACCCACCTGCTCGCCATGGTCGGCATCCCCGACGACGAGGCGCCCCCCGCATCCGGCGGTGAGGACGCCGACGCCCCGTGAGCCGCGAGCTCCGGGTGCGCCGTTCGGAGGTCGTCGCCACGCTGCTGGTCGCGCTGCTCGCGGCCGTCGCGGTGTTCACGTTGTGGCCGCGCGATCGCGCACCGGATGCGCCGGCGGCCCGCGGGACGGTGGAGCAGGCGCAGGTCTCCGATGCCGACCTCGCCGCGGCGCGAGCGAACGCGGGGTCCATCCCGTGCCCCACCCCCACCGGCGGTGCCCCGGCGGGTCCGCTCGCCGGGGTGGCGGCCCCGTGCCTGGGCGCCCCCGGCTCCGTCGACGTCGGAGCGGCGCTCGCGGGCGGTCCGGCGCTGGTCAACGTCTGGGCGTCCTGGTGCGCGCCCTGCCGGGAGGAGCTGCCGGCCATCGCCGAGTACGCGGCCCGTCCGGGAGCGGTCCCGGTGCTCACCGTCGACACCCGCGACGACCCGCGTGCCGCGCTGTCGCTGCTCGCCGAGCTCGGGGTGCGGCTGCCGGCGGTCATCGACGCGGACGGCGCCCTGCGCGCCGCGCTCCAGGTGCCCCCCGCACTGCCCGCGTCGTACGTCGTGCGCAGTGACGGCACGGTCGCCCGGGTCGACCCGCCCACCCCGTTCCGCACCGCCGACGAGGTCGCCGCCGCGGTGGAGCGGCTCTCGTGAGCGAGCTTGCGAGCGAACCGATCGGCACAGCAGCCCCGCGAACGCGGCCGACGAGCGTCAGCGAGGAGGACTCGTGAGCGAGCTTGCGAGCGAACCGATCGGCACAGCAGCCCCGCGAACGCGGCCGACGAGCGTCAGCGAGGAGGTCTCGTGAGCGAATTGCTGCAACCCGAGCAGGCTCCGCGGTGGCTGCGGCCGCTGCTGTCCGGTGTCCGCGGGGTCGACGCCACCGAGCTGGTCCGACACCGGATGTCGCCGCCGGACAGTGGGCGCCGCGCGTCCGTGCTGGTGCTCTTCGGCGAGGATGCCCGCCGCGGCCCGGACGTGCTGCTCGTCGAGCGCGCCAGCACGCTGCGCGAGCACGCCGGACAGGTCGCCTTCCCCGGCGGTGGTGCCGAGGCCGGCGACCACGACGCGGTGGCCACGGCCTTGCGCGAGGCGGAGGAGGAAGCCGGGGTCGAGCCCGACGGGGTGGTGCCGCTCGCGCTGCTCCCCGACCTGTTCGTACCGCCGTCCGGGTTCATCGTCACGCCCGTGCTCGCACACTGGACGCGGCCGGTGGCGGTGCACGCGGTCGACCCGCGGGAAACGGCCAGCGTGGTGCGGGTGCCCCTTTCCGACCTCGCGGATCCGGCTCGCCGGATTCGCGTCCGTCACTCGTCCGGGTTCCTCGGCCCCGCTTTCGTCACGGCGGGGTTGCTCGTGTGGGGTTTCACGGGGGGCCTATTGTCCGCGCTGTTGGATAGGGGCGGATGGGCGCGTCCGTGGGACACCACTCGGGTGATGGACCTGGACGCAGCGTGGTCGGCGGCCCGTGCCGGTCGGCAGGAGGTCGCAGGATCGTGAGGGTGGGGGCGGCGACGTGAGCTGGGTTGATCTCGTCGTCGTCCTACTAGCTCTGATCGCCGCCGTCTCGGGGTGGCGCCACGGCATGGCCGTGGCGCTGCTGTCGTTCGTCGGCGTGCTCACCGGCGCGGTGCTCGGCGTCCGGCTGGCGCCGCTGCTCGCGGCGGGCGTCGAGGCGCCCACCACGCGCGTGATCGTCAGCATCGTCGTGGTGGTGATGCTGGTGGCGCTCGGCGAGACCACCGGCGTGTTCTTCGGCAGGCGGATCCGCGACCGCATCACCGGGCAGCGTTCGCTGCAGGTCGACTCCACGCTGGGCTCGGTGCTGCAGGCGATCACGGTCGTGGTGGCGGCCTGGCTCGTCGCCCTCCCGCTCGCCTCGGCCAGCTTTCCCGGCCTCGCCGCCGGCGTGCGCGGCTCCGAGGTCCTGCGCGCCGTCGACAACGTGATGCCCGAGGCGGCCAAGGCGCTCCCCGAGGAGCTGCGCCAGCTGCTCAACAACTCGGGCTTCCCGGACGTCCTGAGCCCGTTCGCGGAGACCCCGATCACCGAGGTCGGCGTGCCCGACGCCGCGCTCGCGCAGAGCCCGATCGTCGCCGACGTGGCGAGCAGCGTGCTCAAGGTCCGCGGCCGGGCGCCGTCGTGTGCTCGGCAGCTCGAGGGCACCGGGTTCGTGATCGCGCCGGAGCTCGTGCTGACCAACGCCCACGTCGTCGCGGGTACGGCCGAGACCGGCGTGGAGGTCGTCGGCAGGCGCGGCCGGGTGCGGGAGCTCGACGCCGAGGTGGTGCTCTACGACCCCGCGGTGGACGTCGCCGTGCTCCGCGTGCCCGACCTCGACGCCGACCCCCTCGACTTCGATGCCCAGGCCGCCGTCGCGGGTGACGACGCGATCATCGTCGGCTACCCGCTCGACGGCCCGTACACGGCCACTGCCGCGAAGGTCCGGTCGATGATCAGGCTCAAGGGCCCGGACATCTACGACGACGGCGAGGTCACCCGCGAGGTGTACACGGTGCGCGCGGTGGTCCGCTCCGGCAACTCCGGCGGCCCGATGATCGCACCGGACGGCCGCGTGATCGGCGTCGTGTTCGGGGCCGCGCTCGACGACCAGGAGACCGGCTTCGTCCTCACCGTCGATCAGGTGTCCGGTGCGGTGCAGGCGGCCAACAGCCTGCGCCGCGAGGTCGACACGGGCAACTGCGCCGCCTGACCGGGGGCCCGCACACCAACTCCGTCGCTCACACACCAACTGCAGTTGGTGTGTCGACGCGCAAGTTGGTGTGTGAGCTGAGCGGACCCGTCACCCGGCTCGCACGGGTACTCACGCACCGCCGATCGGTGCAACGTCTGGAGGTGTTCGGCCGATTCACCCCCCGTGACCCGCGCCGGATCTCGATCAGATGCCGCTCTGGGGTCGGCCACACCGCTGCTGGCGGGGGCGGTCGCCGCGGCGTCGGGCGTGATGTTGCTCGGCTGGCCGCACCGGCCACCACTGCCCGGGCAGGCGGGAGTGGTGGCCGCTGCGGTGCTGGCCGCGGTGGCGGTCCTGTTGCTGTTCGCCCCGGCCCTGCAGCCGCGGCGAGGGGCGTCAGAACTCGCGGGTGATCGTCTGCTCGCGGCCGGGGCCCACGCCGATCGCGCTCACCGCAGCGCCGGTCAGCTCCTCGATCCGCTGAACATAGGCCTGCGCGTTTGCCGGCAGGTCGTCGAACGTCCGGCAGTCCGAGAGGTCCTCGAACCAGCCGGGGAGCTCCTCGTAGACCGGCAGGGCGTGGTGGACGTCGGTCTGGGTCATCGGCATGTCGTCGACCCGGCGCCCGTCGACCTCGTAGGCGACGCAGATCGGCACCGTCTCGAGCCCGGAGAGCACGTCGAGCTTGGTGAGGAAGAAGTCGGTGATGCCGTTGACGCGGACGGCGTACCGGCCGATGACCGCGTCGAACCAGCCGCAGCGGCGCGCCCGGCCGGTGGTGACCCCGACCTCGCCGCCCGCCTTGCGCAGGTGCTCGCCCATCGCGTCGAGCAGCTCGGTGGGGAACGGGCCGGAGCCGACGCGGGTGGTGTAGGCCTTGAGGATCCCGATCACCCTGGTGATCTTGTTGGGCCCGATGCCGGAACCGACGGCGGCGCCGCCGGCCGTCGGGTTCGAGCTGGTGACGAAGGGGTACGTGCCGTGGTCGACGTCGAGCAGGGTGCCCTGCGATCCCTCGAGTAGCACGGTCTCGCCTGCCTCGAGGGCCTTGTTGAGCAGCAGGCGCGTGTCGGCGATCCGGTCGGCGAACTTGCGCGCGTGCGCGAGGACGGTGTCCACGACCTGGTCGACCTGGAGCGCGCGCCGGTTGTAGACCTTCACCAGCACCTGGTTCTTGTAGTCGAGGGCCGCCTCGACCTTCTGGTGCAGGATCTTCTCGTCGAGCACGTCCGCCACGCGCACGCCGACGCGGGCCACCTTGTCCTGGTAGGCGGGGCCGATCCCGCGTCCCGTGGTACCGATCTTGGCCTTGCCGAGGAACCGCTCGGTGACCTTGTCGATCGCCACGTGGTACGGCATGATCAAGTGCGCATCCGCGCTGATCAGAAGGTCGCTCGTGTCCACGCCTCGCGCCTCGAGTCCCGAGAGCTCGTCGAGCAGCACACCGGGGTCCACGACCACGCCGTTGCCGATCACGTTCTTGACGCCTGGCGTGAGGATCCCGGACGGGATGAGGTGCAGGGCGAAGTCCTGGCCGTTCGGCAGCACCACGGTGTGGCCGGCGTTGTTGCCGCCCTGGTAACGAACCACCCACTGGACCTGACCACCCAGGAGGTCGGTGGCCTTGCCCTTGCCCTCGTCGCCCCATTGGGCGCCGATCAGCACGATCGCCGGCATGTGAAACTCCAGTCCTGGCCGCGCCTCGTCCGCGGCGGGGGAGGGTAACCGATCAGTGAGCCCGATCGATTCGGAAGTGGTGCTGCTGACCTGCTCCGACGAGGGGCAGGGCCGGCGGCTCCCCGTGCACGGTAGTCGCCCGGGTGGTCCCCTCGCTGCACTGGCGGCGGTAGCCCACTCGGTGTCACTGCCCGCTCGCCCCGGGCGCACGGACGTCGACCCCGTTCTGAGGGAGCACGCCCCGCGGCGCCTGGTCGTCGCGGGGACCGACGCCGATCTCGCCGCCGTGCTCCTGCGGCTCCTGCGCACCGAACGGCTCGACGTCGAGGTCGCCTACCTGCCGGCGCGGCGCTCGCCCGCCACCGCGGCGTGGGGCGTGCCCACCGGGGCCGCGGCTGCGACGCTGGCCGTGGCCGGGAAGGCCTCGTCCGTGCCGCTCGTGCGCGACGACACGGGCGGCGTGCTCGTGGGCCGCGGCGAGATCCGCGACGTCCGCGGCGAGTGCTACTGCGACGAGACGCTCGTGCTGCGCGGCCACGCCCGCAGGCTCGTCGTCACCGCCGGCCCGCAGGGGATCGCCGTGCGAGCGGGCTGGAGCGGCCGCGCACCGGACGGGCGGATGCGCCCGGTGCCCGTCCGCGCACCCCGGGGCGCCGGTTCGGCGCTGGGCCGGGCCGTCCAGGTGGGCTGCGAGCCGGCGGTCGTCGTGGCCGACGGGGTGCCCCATCCGCGTCCGGTCCCGCGGAGGACCTGGTACCGGCACACGGAGGGCTGGCTGCTCGTCCGCCCCTGAACGGCACGGTCGGTGAGGGCCAGGACACATCGTGTTCACCTGATCAGATCACGGGCGAAACATCGCGTTCCTACGTTCGGCCGAGGCCCGTCGTCCTCGGAAAGGTTCGCCCGTGACCACCTCTCGATCTCGCCGAGCCATCGGGGCCGCCGCCCTGCTGGCGACCGGCCTGATGCTGTCCGCCTGCGGAGCCCGCGTCGATGCCGCCGGACCCGCGGGTGCGGCAGCACCGCCGTCCTGCGTCGACACGTCGGGCAGCGAGATCAAGATCGGGTTCCTGAACTCGCGCTCCGGAACGATGGCGATCAGCGAGAACACCGTCTTCGACTCGCTCTCGCTCGCCGCGGAGCAGATCAACGCGGTGGGCGGGGTGCTGGGCAAGCGGCTGTCGGTCGTGGCGGAGGACGGCGCGTCCGAGCCCACGATCTTCGCCGAGAAGGCGCAGAAGCTGATCCGCAGCGACTGCACGGCCGCGGTGTTCGGCGGCTGGACCTCATCGTCGCGCAAGGCGATGCTGCCGGTGTTCGAGAGCAACGACTCGCTGCTGTTCTACCCGGTGCAGTACGAGGGCCTGGAGTCGTCGCCGAACATCTTCTACACGGGCGCCACCACCAACCAGCAGATCGTCCCGGCGCTGGACTACCTGAAGGAACAGGGCGTCACGAGCCTGTTCCTCGTGGGCAGCGACTACGTCTTCCCGCAGACCGCCAACAAGATCATCAAGGCGTACGCGGCGGCGAACGGCATCGAGGTCAAGGGCGAGGAGTACGCCCCGCTCGGCCACACCGACTTCGCCACGATCGTCGCCAAGGTCCGGGACGCGGGTGCGGGCGCGGTGTTCAACACCCTCAACGGCGACTCGAACGTCGCGTTCTTCAAGGAGTACCGCAACCTCGGCCTGACGCCGGACGCGATGCCGGTGATCAGCGTGTCCATCGCCGAGGAGGAGGTCGGTGGCATCGGCGTGGACAACATCGTGGGCCAGCCGGTGGCCTGGAACTACTACCAGACCATCGACACGCCCGCGAACCAGCGGTTCGTCGAGGCCTTCAAGGCGGAGTACGGGGCGAACCGCGTGACGTCCGACCCGATGGAGGCGGCGTACACGTCGCTGTGGCTGTGGAAGGGCATGGTCGAGAAGGCCGGCTCGTTCGACGTCGCGGCGGTGCAGGCGGCGGCGGGCGGCGTCAGCTATGACGCCCCCGAGGGCACGGTCACGGTGAACGGCGAGAACCACCACATCGCCAAGACGGCCCTCATCGGCAAGGTCGGCGCGGACGGCCTCATCCACACCGAGTGGTCGTCGGGCGAGCCGATCGAACCCGACCCGTACCTGAAGACGTACCCGTGGGCCGGCGGGCTGGCGGACTGACGTGGACGTCCTCGTCACGCAGGTCTTCAACGGCCTGTCCGGCGGCTCGATCCTGCTGCTCGCGGCGCTCGGTCTCGCGCTCACGTTCGGCCAGATGGGCGTGATCAACATGGCGCACGGCGAGTTCATCATGGCCGGCGCCTACACCGCCTACGTCACGCAGAACGTCCTGGGCGCGGCCGGGCTGTCACTCCTGGTGTCGCTGCCGATCGCGTTCGCGGTGGGCGGCGTGCTCGGGGTGGTGCTCGAGGCCGCGCTGCTGCGCCGGATGTACCACCGGCCGCTGGACACCCTGCTCGTCACCTGGGGTGTCTCGCTGGTGTTGCAGCAGCTCGCCCGGGACGTCTTCGGCACCGCCGGTGTCGACGTGCCGGCGCCGGACTGGCTCTCCGGGCCGGTCGAGGTGCTCGGGTTCTCGTTCCCGCGCACCCGGCTGTTCATCCTGCTGCTCGCGGTCGCGGCGTTCCTCGCGCTCGCCGCGGCGCTGCGCTGGACCGCGCTCGGGCGGCGGATCCGCGCCACCGTGCAGAACCGGCCGCTCGCGGAGACCTCCGGGATCTCCACCCGCGCCACCGACCGGATCACCTTCTTCATCGGGTCCGGGCTGGCCGGCGTCGCGGGGGTGGCGCTCGCGCTGATGGGCTCGATCTCGCCCAACCTCGGCACGTCCTACATCGTCGACGCGTTCCTCGTGGTGGTCGTCGGCGGGATCGGCCAGATCAGGGGCGCGGTGATCGCCGCGTTCCTGCTCGGCGTGGCGCAGAGCTGGATCGAGTACTCCACCACCGCGTCGATCGCGAAGGTGCTGGTGTTCGCGTTGATCGTCGCGTTCCTGCAGGTCCGGCCGCAGGGGATCTTCACGGTGCGCACGAGGAGCCTCGCATGAACCGACGCTGGGCCGTGCCCGCCGCGTTCGCCGCCGCCGCGGTGCTGCTGTTCGCGGTGGCCCCGCTCGCGCTCTCGCCCTTCCGGCTCGACCAGCTCGGCCGCTTCCTCTGCTTCGCGATCGTCGCGGTCGGGATCGGGCTGGCGTGGGGCCGGGGCGGGATGCTGACGCTCGGCCAGGGCGTGTTCTTCGGGATGGGCGCCTACCTGATGGCGATGCACCTGAAGCTCGCCGACGCGGGCCCGGGCGGCACGCCCGACTTCATGGCGCTGATCTCGTCGGACGACGTGCCGTGGTGGTGGGAGCCGTTCCGCTCCGAGATCGTCACGCTGCTCGCGATCCTGCTGCTGCCCGCGGCCGTCGCCGCGGTCCTCGGGCTCGCGACGTTCCGGCGCAGGGTGCGCGGGGCGTACTTCGCGATCCTGTCCCAGGCCCTCGCCGCGGCGTTCGCGATCCTGCTGATCGGCAACCCGACGGGCACCGGCGGCTCCACCGGCCTGTCCGGCTTCCGCGGCTTCTTCGGGTTCGCGCTCTCCGACCCGGCCAACCGCCTCGTGCTGTTCTTCACGGCCGCGGGCGTCCTGCTGCTGGTGCTCGCGCTGGCCCGCCAGCTCATGGTGAGCCGCTACGGCGAGCTGCTCGTGGCCTGCCGCGACGCCGAGGAGCGGGTGCGGTTCCTCGGCTACGACCCGGCGAACGTCAAGACCGTCGCGTTCGTGGTGGCGGCCTTCATGGCCGGGATCGCCGGGGCGCTGTTCGTGCCGATCGTCGGCATCGTCTCGCCCAACGACGTCGGCATCGTGCCGTCGATCGGGATGCTGATCGGGGTCGCCATCGGCGGGCGCACCACGCTGTTCGGGCCGGCGCTCGGCGCGATCGCGGTGGCGTGGGCGGGCAGCGCGCTGTCGGAGCAGTTCCCGTCGGGCTGGACCTACGCGCAGGGCCTGCTGTTCATGCTCGTGATCGCCTTCCTGCCCGGCGGCCTGGCGTCGCTGGCCTGGCGGCGGACGAGGGCGAGCGCACCCGCACCGTCCGCGCAACCCGTTCCAGCTCCCTCGGGAGGGAACTGATGCAGCAGGATTATCTCGAGATCTCGGGGCTCACCGTCAGCTTCGACGGGTTCGTGGCCGTCGACGGCGTCGACCTCTCCGTGCTGCCCGGCGACCTGCGGTTCCTCATCGGGCCCAACGGCGCCGGCAAGACCACCCTCATCGACGCCGTGTCCGGGCTCGCGCCCGCCACCGGCTCGGTCCGGTACGGCGGGCACGAGCTCACCGGCCGCAAGGTGCACCGGATCGCCCGGCTCGGCGTGGGGCGGACGTTCCAGACCGCCACGGTGTTCGAAGAGCTGACGGTGCTCCAGAACCTCGACATCGCCGCCGGCCACCGCCGCCGCCCGCTCACGCTCGTGCGGCGCAGGCCGGGCATCCCCGAGGAGGTCGAACGCACCATGGAGACGGTCGGGCTCACCGAGCTGGTGGACGCGCCGGCGGGCGTGCTCGCCCACGGCCAGAAGCAGTGGCTCGAGATCGGCATGCTGCTCGTGCAGGACGCCCGGCTGCTCATGCTCGACGAGCCGGTGGCCGGCATGAGCGCGGAGGAGAAGGACGAGACGGGGCGGCTCCTGCAGCGCATCGGCGCCGACCGCACGGTCGTGGTGGTGGAGCACGACATGGACTTCATGCGTTCCTTCGCGGGCTCCGTCACCGTGCTGCACGCCGGGAAGGTGCTCGCCGAGGGCAGCGTCGGCGAGGTGCAGGCCGATCCCCGTGTGCAGGAGGTCTACCTCGGGCCGGGCCACCACTCGCGGGCCGAGGTCGAGACCGTGCTCGGGGAGGTCTGATGCTCACCTTGGAAGGCGTCGAGGTCGGCTACGGCCGGACCTCGGTGATCCACGGCGTCTCGATCGAAGTCCCCACGGACGGTGTGGTGGCCGTGATGGGCCACAACGGCGCCGGCAAGACCACGCTGCTGCGAGCCGCGGTCGGGCTGCTGCCCACCCGGGCGGGCCGGGTCCTGCTGGACGGCGAGGACGTCACGGGCACTCAGCCGCACCAGCGGGTGCGCCGCGGCCTCGCATACGTGCCGCAGGGCCAGCAGTCGTTCGGGCAGCTCACAACCCTGGAGAACCTGCAGGTCGTGGCCGACACGAAACCGGGCGGCGCCGGCCTGATCGACGAGGCCCTCGACCTGTTCCCCGCGCTGAAAGAGCTCCTCGGCCGGCGCGCCGGGTTGCTGTCGGGCGGCCAGCGCCAGCAGCTCGCCATCGCCCGCGCCCTGATCACGCAGCCGCGGATGCTCGTCCTCGACGAGCCGACCGAGGGCATCCAGCCGTCCGTCGTGGCCGAGATCGAGGCGGCCGTCCGCGCGCTCACCCGCCGCGGCGGGCTGTCGGTGCTGCTCGTCGAGCAGCACGTCGGCTTCGCCCTGGACGCCGCGGGCCATTACTACGTGCTCGCCTCGGGCCGGGTGACGGCGGAGGGCCGCGGAGGCGCGGGCTCGGTCACCGACGTTCGGTCGGCGATGGCGATCTGACGGGGATCAATCAACGCTCCCTCGCGGTACGACCCACACCTGTGGTTGGCCGGTCGTCGCCGCGATGTGCTCGAAGTCCGCGTCGTAGTGCAGCAGCACCGCGCCGTGGAACTCGGCAACGGCGGCCGTGAGCAGGTCGATGACCCCGGCTGCACGATGGTGACCGCGGGCCGCCATCCGGACCTGGACGTCCCGGGCACGCTCGGCGATCACTTCGGTGATCGGCAGGAGCACGTACTGCTCGCGCCGGCGCTGGGCGATCGTTCGCACGTCAGTTTCGTTCCGGCCGGAGTACCCGGCCTCCAGGTCCACCGTGACGCACGTGGCTGCGGCGCGATCGGCGAGGAGCCCGGCGATCACCTGACGAACCGAGGGGTGGCGGACGTGCGCGAGCGCGGACGTGTCGACGAGGTAGAGCCGTCCCGGTATCGCCGTCACCTGCGCGCCTGGCGCATGACCTCAGGGTCTCCGATGTCCGGACCCGTGCCCAGCGCATAGGGGTCGTCGAGCAGGGCTTCGATCCGCCGCCTGCGCTCGACGACGAACCTCAGCGCCGCGTTCACGGTGTCCTTCTTCGTGGTGGTACCGAGCTCCTTGGCCGCAAGATCGACGGCGTCGTCGTCGAGGTCGATCATCGTCTTCATATAGATAAGAGTATTGCTGGAGCAGTGCATGTAGCAATACTCGGCTCGATCGCCCTACCCGACGACCGACCTGATGAGGTCGCGCACCGGGCCGGCGTCGATCCCGCGGTTCTCCAGCTCCTGGACGATGGCGTCGGCGACCGCGGCCGCACCCTGCGCCGCGACCTCGGGACCCGCCTGCGCGATCTCGCTCTCGACGTTCTGCCGCAGCACCGAGCCGCCGTACCAGAGGCCCAGCACGAGTGCGGCGACCGGCAGCAGCAGCGACGCGGCGAGGCCGAGCCCCGCGAGCGCCTTCGGCCGGGCGATCACGAGGGCGATCACGGCGAGCACGAAGACCACGAGGGCGCCGAACAGCACCCCGACCAGGCTCATCGCCTGGCCCCCGACGCCGCCGAGCGCGTCACCGGAGGTGACGCGGACCGACGAGAGCATCTGGTAGGTCAGGTAGTAGATCAGCGCGGCCGCGGCGAGTGCCAGGAGCACCACCAGGCCGGAGAAGATCTGCCCCCTCCTGCGCGGGCGGTCGGAGTCGTAGTCGTCGTAGTCGTCGACCGGGGGCCGGGACCTGCGCGTCGGGTTCCGGGGAACCTCCGCCCGCACCGTGGGGATCGGTGTGGTGGCGAGGAACGCCGTCCGGTCCTGGTACGCCGGGGGCGGGACGGGCGGGCGATGGCCGGCAGGGTGGGGAGCCGTCGGGTGGGGAGCAGACGGTCGTGGAGCCGCATCGAAGCGTGGCGGGCCCCACTGGGCTGGCTCGCTCATCAAGGCACCATCTCACGATCAGGTGAGGCCCGCCCGATGCGGTCGCATGCGCTGCGTCACCCACCGAGGTGCGAGCGGCGAAACATGATCGAAGCATCCGAGTAACAAACCGCGGTGAGGATGGCGGGCATGCACCTGAGCCCCCAGGAGCGCGACAAGCTGCTCGTCCACGTCGCGGCCGACGTCGCCCGGTCCCGCAAGGAACGGGGTCTGCGGATGAACCACCCCGAGGCCGTTGCGCTGATCACCGATCACGTGCTGGAAGGCGCGCGCGACGGGCGCACCGTCGGGGAGCTCATGTCGAGCGGACGAGAAGTGCTCTCGAGGGACGACGTGCTCGACGGCGTGGGCGAGATGCTCGACTCGGTGCAGGTCGAGGCCACCTTCCCGGACGGCACGAAGCTCGTCACCGTCCACAGCCCGATCGTCTGATGGTCCCCGGCGAGGTGCTCCCCGGCGACGAGCCGGTGGACCTGAACCCGGGCCGCGAGCGCACGGCGCTCGTGGTCACCAACACCGCCGACCGGCCGGTGCAGGTCGGCTCGCACTACCACTTCGCCGCCGTGAACCCCGGTCTCGAGTTCGACCGCGCCGCGGCGTGGGGCCGGCACCTCGACATCCCCGCCGGCACGTCCGTGCGGTTCGAGCCGGGCGTCGAGCGGGAGGTCGTGCTCGTGCCGCTGGCCGGCGCGCGGCGGGTGCCCGGCCTGCGGCCCGAGTACTCCGGCGCCCTCGACGAGCGGGACCCGGCGTCATGACCTCGATCGAGCGCGGCCGCTACGTCGACCTCTTCGGCCCGACCGCGGGCGACCGCATCCGGCTGGCCGACACCAACCTTCTCGTCGAGGTGACGGAGGACCGCAGCCGCGGGCCCGCGTCCGGCGACGAGGTGCTGTTCGGCGGCGGCAAGGTGATCCGCGAGTCGATGGGCCAGTCCACCCGCACGAGCGCAGGCGGCGCCCCGGACCTCGTGATCACCGGCGCCGTCGTCCTCGACCACTGGGGGGTGGTCAAGGCCGACGTCGGCGTCCGCGACGGGCGGATCGTCGGCATCGGCAAGGCCGGCAACCCCGACACGATGGACGGTGTCGACGACGCGCTGGTCATCGGCCCGTCCACCGAGGTGGTCTCCGGGAACGGGAAGATCCTCACCGCCGGCGGGATCGACTGCCACGTCCACTTCATCACCCCCGGGCTGGTCGACACCGCGCTCGCCGCCGGGCTCACGACCCTCGCCGGCGGCGGCACCGGCCCGGCCGAGGGCACCAAGGCGACCACCGTCACGCCCGGGCCGCGCGCGATCGGCCGGATGCTGCAGGCGATGGACCACCTCCCGATCAACGTGCTGCTCATGGGGAAGGGCAACACCACCAGCGCCGACGCACTGTGGGAACAGCTGCGGGCCGGCGCGGGCGGGTTCAAGCTGCACGAGGACTGGGGCACCACGCCCGCCGCGATCGACGCCTGCCTGCGGGTCGCCGACGCGTCCGGAGTGCAGGTGGCGATCCACACCGACACGCTCAACGAGGCCGGCTTCCTCGCCTCGACCCTCGCCGCGATCGCGGGTCGCTCGATCAACGCCTTCCACACCGAGGGCGCCGGGGGTGGGCACGCGCCGGACATCATCGAGGTGGTCGCCCGGGCCAACGTGCTGCCGTCGTCGACGAACCCGACGCGGCCGCACACCGTAAACACGATCGACGAGCACCTCGACATGCTCATGGTCTGCCACCACCTCAACCCCGCGGTGCCCGAGGACCTCGCCTTCGCCGAGAGCCGCATCCGGCCCAGCACGATCGCGGCCGAGGACCACCTCCACGACATGGGCGCGATCTCGATGATGAGCTCGGACTCCCAGGCCATGGGCCGCATCGGCGAGGTGATCATCCGGACCTGGCAGACCGCGCACGTCATGAAGGCCACCCGCGGCGCGTTGCCCGGCGACGGCCGGGCCGACAACCTGCGCGCCCGGCGCTACGTCGCGAAGTACACGATCAACCCGGCGCTGGCGCACGGCATGGCCGACGAGATCGGCTCGGTCGAGGTGGGCAAGCTCGCCGACCTCGTCCTGTGGGAGCCGAAGTTCTTCGGCGTGCGCCCGGAGCTGGTGCTCAAGGGCGGGTTCATCGCGTGGGCGCAGATGGGCGACGCGAACGCCTCGATCCCCACCCCGCAACCGGTGCTGCCGCGCCCGATGTTCGGGGCCGCACCCCTGGTGGCCGCGGAGACCAGCCGGAACTTCGTCGCCGCCGCCGCGCTCGACGCCGGGCTCGACCACCTGCGCCTGTCCAAGCCCGCGCTCGCGGTGGCCGACACCCGCTCCGTGTCCAAGGCGGACATGATCGCCAACGACGCCACCCCGGACGTGCGGGTCGACCCGGACTCGTTCGCCGTACGCATCGACGGCGAGCTGGTCGAGCCCGCCCCGGTGTCCGAGCTTCCGATGGCACAGCGCTACTTCCTCTTCTGATGCCCTCGCTCGCCGCCCTCACCCTCGCCGACGCCCGGTTCCCCGGGGGCGGGCACGTGCACTCCGGTGGGCTCGAGGAAGCCGTGGCGCGCGGGCTGGTCACGGGCGTCGCCGACCTCGCGCCGTTCCTGCACGGGCGGCTGCGCACGGCGGGGCTGGTCGCCGCCGCGTTCGCCGCGGCCGCCGTCGCCACCGAAGCGCCGTTCGCCGTGCTGGACGCGGAGCTGGACGCCCGCACGCCTGCCGCCGCCCAGCGCGACGCGTCCCGGGCCCAGGGCCGGGCGGCCCTGCGCGCCGCCCGGGCCGCGTGGCCGTCGCCCGTGTTGGACGTTCTCGTGGCCGCGAACCCCCGCCCGCACCACCCGCTGCTGGTCGGCGCCGTGATCGGGATCGACGGCGGCAGCCCGGCCGAGGCCGCGCAGTGCGCGGCCTACCTCGCCGTGAGCGGGCCGGCGTCGGCCGCCGTGCGGCTGCTCGGGCTGGACCCGTTCGCCGTCAACGCCACGGTCGTCGCGCTGCGACCGGTGCTCGACGCGGTCGTCGCCGAGGCCGCACCGCCGCGCCCGCCCGAGCTGCTGCCCGCACCCGGCGCACCCGGCCTCGACCTCATGGCCCAGGCCCACGTCCACCACCACCGGGAGCAGGTGCGTCTCTTTGTCAGCTAGCCACGGGCACGGTCATCTGATCAGCTTCGACCCCACGGAATCCGAGCCCGACCAGCACATCCCGGTCGCGCCGCGCGGTCGCGCCGTGCGGATCGGCATCGGCGGGCCCGTCGGCAGCGGCAAGACCGCGCTGGTGGCGGCGCTGGCCCGCACGCTGGGCGAGCGGCTGCGCCTCGCGGTCGTGACCAACGACATCTACACCACCGAGGACGCCGACTTCCTGCGCCGGAACGCGGTGCTCGCGCCCGAGCGGGTCGAGGCCGTGCAGACCGGCTGCTGCCCGCACACCGCGATCCGGGACGACATCACCGCCAACCTCGACGCCATCGAGCTGCTCGAGGAGCGGTTCGGCGACCTCGACCTGGTGCTCGTCGAGAGCGGCGGCGACAACCTCACCGCGGTGTTCAGCCGAGGGCTGGTGGACCGCCAGATCTTCGTGGTGGACGTGGCGGGTGGCGACAAGGTGCCGCGCAAGGGCGGGCCCGGCGTCACCACCGCCGACCTGCTCGTGATCAACAAGATCGACCTCGCCCCACTCGTCGGGGCGGACCTGGACGTCATGACGTCGGACGCGCACCGGATGCGCGGCGACCTGCCCGTGCTCGCGCAGTCGCTGGTGGCCGACCCGGCCGCCACGGACGTCGCCGGGTGGGTGGTCGCGCAGGTCGGGGCCGTCCGCGCGGCGGCCTAGTGCGGGCGCGGGCGCGGATCGTCGTCGAGCGGGGGCCCGACGGGCGCTGCGTGGTGCGGGAGCTGCGCGCGCAGCCGCCGCTGGCGCTGCTGCCCCAGCGGGGAGCCGCGGCCGCGTGCTCGCCGGCCGCCACCGTCCACATGGTCGGCTCGGCCACGAGCCCGCTCGGCGGCGACGACGTGGGGCTCGACGTCGAGGTCGGGCCGGGCGCCGACCTCGTGCTCACCGGGGTGGCCGCCACGCTGGCGCTGCCCGGGCCGGCCGGCCGGCCCAGCCGGCTCGTGGTCCGGCTCGGGGTGGCCGACGGGGCCCGGCTGCAGTTCCTCCCCGAGCCGACGGTGGTCACGCGGCGGGCCGACCACCACGGCGAGCTGCACGTCGAGCTCGGCGCGGGGTCGCGGCTGCGATACCGGGAGGTGCTCGTGGCGGGCCGCAGCGGGGAGCCGTCCGGGCGGTTCCACGGGCTCGTCCGCGTGCAGGACGGGACGCGGCCGCTCCTCGTCCAGGAGCAGGAGCTGGGCGATGCCGGCCTGCAGGCGTCGGCCGCCCACCTGGCGGGGCACCGGGTGCTGGGCACCGAGGTGCTCGTCTGGGGCGCGGACCCGACCGGCGCCGTCGCCGGTGACTGCTGGTCGCTCAGCCCGCTGCCGGGCCGGGGCTGCCTCGCCACGGCCGTCGGTGGTGACGCCGTGTCCGCGCAGCGCGCGCTGGCCGACGCCGTGGCCGCCCACCCGGGGTGGTCGGCGGCCGTACGGTGACGTCGTGACCGGATACGGGCAACGTCCCCGGCGCAAGCTGCCCGAGGAGGCCTCCGCGTTCGTCGCGGCGTTGACCCGTTCCCGGCGCGCCGGCGTCCCGGAGGCGGTGCTGGGCGAGCTGCGCCGGGTGATCCTCGCGGGCGACGCCCCTCCCGGCCTCGCGATCCCCAGCGACGAGGTGGCCGCGCTGTTCGAGGTCAGCGTGATCCCGGTGCGCGAGGCGCTGAAGACGCTGGTCGGCGAGGGCCTGGTGGAGCACCGCAGGCGCGGCGGCTACACCGTGGCGTGCCTGACCCCGGCCGAGCTCGACGAGCTGTACGTGGTGCGCGGCGTCCTGGAGCAGGCCGCGCTGGCCGCCGCCGTCGCACAGGCGGAAGGCGAGGACCACGCACGGGCGCGGGACGCCCACGACGCGCTCGCCGCGGCGGTGGAGGACGGCGACGGGCGGCGCTACAACCGGGAGAGCCGCCGGTTCCACCTCGCGCTGGTGGCGCCGGCCGGGATGCACCGGCTGCAGGCGATGCTGGAGTCGGCGTGGAACCTCACCGAGCCTTACCAGCCGATGGCGCAGGTGCCGCTCGCCGAGCGCCGCGCCCTGCACGCCGAGCACGCACGGATGCTGGCGGCGTTCGTGGCACGCGACGCCGCGGCCCTGCGGGAGCAGGCCACGCGCCACCACGAGCACCTGCGCACGACGATCTCCACACACGCCCCGGATCCGCCGTAGCCGAACGGTTCAAGGGCCGGCCGCCAATTATAAGTTGAGATTTGTTTCCTCCGGCGCAATTCGGCGTGAATCATCGGGCGAGGCCGACTGACGCGCCGGGGCGTCGCTTACCGTCCCGAGCGGGTCGTATCCGGACCACTGCCGCGGGAGGCGTGATGACCGATTCCCTCACCAACTCCGATGCGGGAGTCCGTCATCCCTACGACGACCGGCTCACCAACGAGGACCTCGCGCCGCTCCCCGAACAGCGCTGGGGCAGCTACAACTTCTTCGCGTTCTGGATGTCCGACGTGCACAGCGTCGGCGGGTACGTCACGGCGGGCAGCCTGTTCGCCCTCGGGCTCGCCGCATGGCAGGTGCTGGTCGCGCTGCTGATCGGGATCACGATCGTCTACGCGCTGTGCAACCTGGTGGCGCGGCCGAGCCAGGCCACCGGCACCCCGTACCCCGTGATCTCCCGGGTCGCGTTCGGCGTGCTCGGCGCCAACATCCCGGCGATCATCCGCGGGCTCATCGCCGTGGCCTGGTACGGGATCCAGACCTACCTGGCGTCGGCGTCGCTCGTGGTGGTCGCGTTGAAGCTGTGGCCAGGGCTCGCGCCCTACGCGGACGTCGATGCGTACGGGCTCGCCGGGCTCTCGGCGCTCGGCTGGGCCGCGTTCCTCGCGATGTGGGTGGCGCAGGCGGCGGTGTTCTGGAACGGCATGGAAGCCATCCGCAAGTTCATCGACTTCTGCGGTCCCGCCGTCTACGTGGTGATGTTCCTGCTCGCCGGCTATCTCGTGGCGGCGGCGGGCTGGGGCGAGATCGACCTGAACCTGGTGGAGGTCAGCATCACCGGGTGGGCGTCGGTTCCCGTGATGCTCACCGCGATCGCGCTCGTGGTGTCCTACTTCTCGGGGCCGATGCTCAACTACGGCGACTTCGCCCGCTACGGCCGCTCGTTCGCCGTGGTCAAGCGGGGGAACTTCCTCGGGCTGCCGATCAACTTCCTCGCGTTCGCGCTGCTCGTGGTGATCACCACGGCCGCGACGCTCCCGGTGTTCGGCGAGCTGATCACCGACCCGGTCGAGACCGTCGCGCGGCTCGACAACACCTACGCCGTGGTACTCGGTGCGCTGACCTTCATGATCGCGACGGTGGGCATCAACATCGTCGCGAACTTCGTCTCGCCCGCCTTCGACTTCTCGAACGTCGCGCCCCAGCGGATCAGCTGGCGCACCGGCGGGATGATCGCGGCCGTCGGCTCGGTCCTGATCACGCCGTGGAACCTCTACTCCAGCCCGGACGTCATCCACTACACGCTCGACACCCTCGGCGCCTTCATCGGCCCGCTGTACGGCGTGCTCATCGCCGACTACTACCTGGTGAAGAAGCGCCGGGTCGCGGTCGACGACCTCTACACGCTGCGCGCCGACGGGGCCTACCACTACCGGAGCGGCTACAACCCCGTGGCGATCGCCGCCACCGCGGTGGGCGCCACCGTAGCCATGCTCGTCGTGTTGCTGGGATCCTCCGACGCAGCCGCGTTCAGCTGGTTCATCGGCGCCGGGCTCGCCTTCGCCGTGCACATGGCGGGCTCCCGGAGTCAGGCCGCGGGGCGCTCGTGATACTTGTCGACGTACTCCTGGTGGGACAGCCGCACGATCGCGTCCATCACCTCGTCGGTGACGGCCCGGCGGATCGCGTTCGAACCCTCGAGCCCCTCGTACCGGCTGAAGTCGAGCGGCTGCCCGAACCGCACCACCACCCGGTACGGCCGGGGGAACCGCTTGCCCACCGGCTGCACCATCTCCGTACCGATCAGGCCGACCGGCACGACCGGCGCGCCGGTGGAGAGCGCGAGGCTGGCCACGCCGGTGTGCCCGCGGTGCAGCCGCCCGTCGAGGGACCGCGTGCCCTCGGGGTAGATCGCGAACGCACCCCCGGCGTCGAGGACCCCGCGCGCCGCGTGCAGGGCGGCCAGCCCCGCCTTCGCGTTCGCGCGGTCGACCGGTACGTACCCCAGCGCCGAGAGGAACGACGCCAGCGCGCGGCCCTTCAGCCCCTTGCCGACGAAGTACTCCGACTTCGCGAGGTACGACACGGGACGACCGGCCGTCAGCGCGATCACCGCCGTGTCGACCGCAGCCCGGTGGTTGGCTGCGAGGATCACCGCACCGTGCCGCGGCACCGACTCCGCACCGTGCACCACCGGGCGGTAGATGAGCCTGGCGAGCGGGGCGAGCAACCAGCGCACGAGCAGATGCACGGGCGGGGAACGTCGATCGGGACCGTCGGGTTCCCGATCATGAAGCTTCCGAGGTAGGACCACCCGGACGGCGGCACCCGGACGACGTTGCAGCAATACCCGGCGGCACTCAGTCCCCGTTGCGCATCGCGTCGAGGGCCTCCGGCCGGGACATCCCGGTGGCCTGGAGGAGGTCCAGGGCGATCGAGCGCGCCTGCGCGACGATCACGACCTCGGACGGGCCGGGGGAGAACGTGCGGACGAGCGCCCGCGCGTGGTCGACGACCTCGATCACCGGCTCGCGGGCCAGCTCCCGGTCACCGTCCCGGCCCAGCTGGGCGGTCAACACCCGGACGGCGGTGACCAGCTCGCTCAGCAGGTCGGCGAGCTCCGGGGCGGACGGCTCGCCGTCGCTGAGCGCGGTGTACGTGCGGCGCACCAGCACCCGGGCGTTGCGCATGGCGTAGTCGGCGCGCTTCGCCAGCTCCCCGTAGCGAGCGAGCTGCCGGCGGTGGCGGCGCAACAGCGGCGAGACCCGGGTGACCTCGTGGCCGCCGCGCAGTGCCGCACGCAGCTCGTCGATCAGCGGCTGACTGGCCCGGGCCCGCGCCAGAGCGGCGGACGCGGCCTCGGCGTCATGCTTCCGCAGCGCCGCGGCCGTGTCGGCGAGCACCGCGGCGAGCTCGTCCAGCAGCGCGCGCGACTCGCGCCGGACCGGGCCCACCGGGTCCGCAGGCAGCACGGCGGCCACGGCGAGGGCCACCGCGCCGCCGACCAGGGCGTCGATGCAGCGGTCGAAACCGCCTGCGTCACCCGGCGGGAGGAGGGTGGCCACCAGCACCGCCGACGCCCCGGCCTGCCCCACGAGCAACGTGGCCCCGTCGGTGAACACCGCGGTGGCCATCGCGAGCGCCACGACGAGCACGATCTGCCACGGCCCGCTGCCGATCACCGAGATCAGCGCGTCCCCGACGAGCACGCCGAGGCTGACGCCGAAGACCAGCTCCGCGGTCCGGCGCAGCCGGCTCCCCAGGGAGATGCCGAGACTGATCACGGCGGCGATCGGCGCGAAGAACGGGCGGGCGTGGCCGATCAGCTCGGTGGCGACGAACCACGCGACGCCGGCGGCGACGGCGCACTGCCCGATCGGCAGAGCGGACAGCTGCAGCCTGCGGCCACCGGCCGCGAGCCGGGTGCGCAGCCGGGACGCCGCGGACACTACTGACCCACTCGGTCAGCCGAGGCCGAGCGCCGCGGCCGCCTCGGGGTCGGACTCGGAGAGGAACACGCGGCAGCGCTCCGCCTCGTCCTCCTCACCGATCGTCGCGGCGGCCTTGTGCAGAGCGCCGAGCGCCCGCAGGAAGCCCCGGTTGGGCTCGTGCGACCACGGCACCGGGCCGAAGCCCTTCCACCCCGATCGGCGCAGCTGGTCGAGCCCGCGGTGGTAGCCCGTGCGGGCGTAGGCGTACGCGGCGATCGTCTCCCCGCCGTCGAGCGCGCCTTCCGCGAGCACCGCCCACGCGAGGCTCGACGTCGGGTGGGCGGCGGCCACCCGGGTCGCCTCGGTGCCCCGGTCGAGCTCGGCGGCGGCCGGGTCGACGGGCAGCAGCGTCGGGTCCGGCCCGAGCAGGTTCCCTTGCAAGCTCATCGGATGCTCGTGCCCGTCGACTTGAGGTTCTCGCACGCGAACGCCACCCGCTCGGCCATGGCGGCCTCGGCGGCCTTCATGTACGAGCGCGGGTCGTAGACCTTCTTGTTGCCCACCTCGCCGTCGATCTTCAGCACGCCGTCGTAGTTGCTGAACATGTGGGCCGCGATCGGGCGCGTGAAGGCGTACTGGGTGTCGGTGTCGATGTTCATCTTGACGACCCCGTAACCCAGCGCCTCGTGGATCTCCTCGAGCAGCGAGCCGGACCCGCCGTGGAAGACCAGGTCGAGCGGCTTCGACCCCTCCGCGAGCCCCAGCTTGGCGGTGGCGACCTCCTGGCCCGTCCTCAGGATCTCCGGGCGGAGCTTGACGTTGCCCGGCTTGTAGACGCCGTGCACGTTGCCGAAGGTGGCCGCGAGCAGGTAGCGGCCCTTCTCCCCGCCGCCGAGCGCCTCGACCGTGGCCTCGTAGTCACCGGGCGCGGTGTAGAGCTTCTCGTTGATGTCGTTGGCGACCCCGTCCTCCTCGCCGCCGACGACCCCGATCTCGACCTCGAGGATGATCTTCGCCTTGACGGCACCGTCGAGGAGCTCGGCCGCGATCCGCAGGTTCTCGTGCAGCTCGGTGGCCGAGCCGTCCCACATGTGGGACTGGAAGAGCGGGTTGTCACCCCGGTCGACCCGCTCCTGGCTGATCGCGATCAGCGGCCGCACGTAGGAGTCGAGCTTGTCCTTGGGGCAGTGGTCGGTGTGCAGCGCGACGTTGACCGGGTACTTCTTCGCGACCACGTGCGCGAACTCGGCGAGTGCCACGGCGCCCGTGACCATGTCCTTCACCTTGCCGCCGGAGGCGAACTCCGCCCCGCCGGTGGAGAACTGCACGATCCCGTCGCTCTCCGCCTCGGCGAAGCCGCGCAACGCGGCGTTCAGGGTCTCCGAGCTCGTGACGTTGATGGCCGGGTAGGCGAACTCACCACTCTTCGCCTTGTCCAGCATCTCGTTGTAGATCTCGGGGGTGGCGATCGGCACGACTGACCCTCCTCGACGTTCGCGGCTTTCGCGCTGCAGTATCCCGCACGGCCCGCCCGACGTGCCTGTCGGCGGCGGTGGCCGGGGGCACTAGGCTTGGCAGGGTGCTGGGGGATGGCGGGGGAAACGCCGTCGAGGCCACGCTCTCGCGACTGCGACGCCTCGACGCGCGGCCCCAGCCTGCCCACACGCCCGGCGCGCCCCTCACGATCTCCGACCTGTACCGCGACCACCGCATGCGGATGGTGCGCCTGGCCATCCTGCTCGTCGACGACCCGAGCACGGCGGAGGACGTCGTGCAGGAGGCGTTCGCCGGGCTGCACCGGCACTGGTCGGGGCTGCGCGACGAGGCCGCGGCCGTCGGGTACCTGCGCACCGCGGTCGTCAACGGCTCGCGCTCGGTGCTGCGGCGTCGGCGCACCGCGCGCGACTACGTGCCCCCGCACCAGGTCAACGCCCGATCGGCCGAGTCGCTCGCGCTGCTGTCCGCCGAGCACCAGGCCGTGGTCGACGCGCTCTCCACGCTGCCACCCCGGCAGCGCGAGGTACTGGTGCTGCGCTACTACGGCGGCCTGTCGGAGGCCGAGATCGCCGAGGCCACCGGCATCAGCCGGGGCACGGTCAAGTCCACGGCCAGCCGGGCGATCGACGCCGTCGCCCGGGTCATGGGTTCGCGTACCTGAGGTTCGTACGGCAACATGGGCCCGTGACCGCGACCGACGAGTCCGAGCGACGGCTCGCCGAAGCGCTGCAGGCGAGGGCCACCGGCGCCGGCGGCCGGGGCACCACGCGCCCGGGACGCCGCGTTCCCGGGCGTTCCGGCACGAGCACCGCCACCGCCCTCATGCTCGCCCTGCTCGGGGGGGCCGCGCTGGGCACAGCGCTCGCCCTGCTGTCCCTGCTGGCCCCGGGCGTGCTGCCGCCGCTGGGCTGACCGGTACCGTCTGTTCCCGTGACGCTCGCACTCGGCCCGGAGTGGCTTCAGCCCGACACGATCATCTCGTGGCTCGGGCCGTGGGCGCTCATCGGACTAGCCCTGATCATCTTCGCCGAGTGCGGCTTGCTGCTCGGCTTCTTCCTGCCCGGTGACTCGCTGCTGTTCACCGCCGGGCTCTTCGTCGCGCAGGGCTCGATCGCCGCCCCGCTGTGGCTGGTGTGCGCGATCCTGGTGGCCGCGGCCCTCCTCGGCAACGCCGTCGGTTACTGGGTGGGGTACAAGGCGGGTCCGGCGATCTTCGACAAGCCGGAGTCGCGCCTGTTCAGGCCCGAGCACGTCGCGAAGACGCAGGGCTTCTTCGACAAGTACGGCAACCGCGCCATCGTGCTCGCCCGGTTCGTGCCGATCGTGCGCACGTTCATCACGGTCATGGCCGGCGTCGGCCGGATGGAAGCGCGGCGCTACTTCACGTACTCGTTGATCGGCGGCGTCGTGTGGGCCGCGGGCGTCACCGTTCTCGGGTTCTGGCTCGGCCAGTTCGCGTTCGTGCGCGAGAACATCGAGCTGATGCTGATCCTCATCGTCGCGATCTCGCTGCTCCCGATCGTCATCGAGGTGCTGCGCGCGCGGCGCAAGCCACGGAGGCATGCGGCGTAACGCCCCGCAACCCACCCGCGAGCCTCTGGGGAGCGCCTACCCTGGAGTCCCGTGACCGACGTCGCCGCTGCGCAGCTCGCCCTCGCCGGGCCGCTCGACCAGGCGGGGCCGATCACGGTGTGGGCGGTCGTCCTCGTATTCGTCTTCTTCGAGTGCTCGTTCATCATCGGCATGTTCCTGCCCGGCGACTCCCTCCTGCTGGCCGCCGGTGTGGTGCTCGCCCACGGTGCGCACGAGACCAGTGCGTGGACCCTCGGGTTCGTCGCCGCGGCCGTCGCCGTCGGCGGCAACCAGGTGGGCTACCTCGTGGGGCGGTACGCGGGCACCCGCATGCTCGCCCGCCGCGAGGGCCGCATCCTCAACCGAGCCAACCTCGACCGGGCCGCCGCGTTCTTCGAGCGCTGGGGCTTCTGGGCGATCGTGGTGGCCCGCTGGCTGCCGTGGGTCCGCACGCTCGCGCCGATGATCGCCGGCGCGGCCCGGATGGACAACCGGCGCTACATCGTGGCCAACGCCGTCGGCGCGCTCCTGTGGGTGCCCACACTGATCATGCTCGGCTACTACGGCCCCGGCCTGCTGAGCAGCCTTCCGTGGCTGAAGGAAGCGGCCACGATCCTCGCCGTCGGCTTCTTCGTGGTCGGCAGCGGCTACGGCCTCTTCCGCTACCTGCAGGACGTACGGAAGCCGGTCGACGAGGCCGCGGAGCATCCCGAGGACGGGACGGACGACCTGCGCGACGCGGCGTGACCTTCCCGGCTCGGGGAGCTCAGGCCTCCTGCAGCCGGGCCGCGGCCTCGAGCAGCATCCAGCCGGACAGCTGCACCGACAGGTCCGCCTCCGGCGTTCCGGCCCGCGGCTCCGGCGCCGGGTCGCGCCACTCGGCCGAGAAGACCGGCCCGCCGCCGATCTCGGCGCGTCCCTTCCAGATGGCCTCGGCGTTGGCGAACACCAGCTCGCGCGTGGCGTCGGCCAGCTCGGGGACGCGCAGGGCGGCATCGGCGAGGTAGCGGGCCGTGATGCCAGCGAACAGACCGCCGTCGCCCCCGCCCGACCCCGGCAGCACGCCGTCCGGCCCGGCGAGCCGCTGCCGCACCGCGTCGACGAGGGCGAGCGCGCGGTCGGTCCAGCGCTGGTGACCGTCGCGGGCGGCGAGCTCCACCAAGGCCCCCAGGTAGACGCCCTGGTTGTAGGTGTACACGTACGGCTCGACGGCGCGCACGGTGCCGTCGGGCGCGACCCGCACGCCGTCGCGGACCAGCCCCGAGTCGGAATCCACGAGCGTCTCGGCGATCCAGTCGGTGATGGCCGCGGCGAACGCGGACTGCCCGTCGCGCGCCAGCAGGATGGCGGCCGGACAGTTGGCCGGGGCCGCCTTGAAGTCGTCGTCGCGGCGCCACCAGATCCCGCCGCCACCGCCCTCGGTCCAGCCGTCGTGCAGCCGGCTCGTGATCCTGGGTAACGCCGCCGGCCCGGCCCGCCCGACCAGGGTGCCCCCGCGCTGCAGGGCGAGGCCGAGCCAGGCGATGTCGTCGTAGTAGCGATTGAGCCACGACAACCCGTTGCGCAACCGCACGGTGCGGGCGAACGCCGCGATGGTCCTGGCCCGCATCCGGTCCGGGGCGCGCAGCTGCGCGTCGATCAGGCAGTCGAGCAGGTGCGCCTGCCACCAGTAGTGCCACGGCACGAGCGGCGCCGGGCCCCGGCGGGGCCAGCGGACCCGGCCGATCCGGGTGCCCGGCAGCACACCGCCGACGCGGCGCACGTGCCGGCGGACGACAGCGCGCTCAGCGATGCCCGCCCGCTCCCTCCAGTCGACGTCCGCGGCAGCCATCTGGCCAGTCTGCCCGATGGCCGAAAGCGAGGGACTCGTGTCGTTGACGCCACAACGGCACCGGGCGACGCTGATCTCGTGCCCGCCCACGAGGTCCTGATCCCGCTCTACGAGGGCGTGCAGCCGCTCGACGTGGCAGGACCGCACGAGGTGCTGGCCGGCACCGCGCGGTTGCTCGAGCGCAGCGGGGAGGGTCGCGGCTACCGCGTCTCGCTTGTGGCCGAGCGGCCGGGCCCCGTCCGCGGGCACAGCGGCATGCGGCTGGTGGCCGACGGCCCGCTGCCCGAGTCGGGACCGATCGGCACCCTGCTCGTGCCGGGAGGCGACGCCGCCGTGGAGATGTCGAGCGCCGACCCGTTCGTCGACTGGCTGCGCCGCGCCGCCGAGCGAGCCGAGCGGGTGGTGTCGGTGTGCACCGGATCGTTCGCCCTCGCCGCCGCCGGCCTGCTCGACGGGCTGTGCGCCACCACCCACTGGTACTACGCCGCCGGCCTCGCCCGCGCCCACCCGGCCGTCGACGTCCGGCCCGATGCGATCTACCTGCGGCAGGGCCGGATCTGGACCTCGGCGGGCGTCACCGCCGGCATCGACCTCGCGCTCGCCCTGGTGGAAGCCGATCACGGGCCGGAGGTCGCCCAGCAGATCGCCCGCCACCTCGTGGTGTTCCTGCGCAGGCCGGGCGGGCAGAGCCAGTTCGCCGGCCCCGTCTGGGCGCCACCCGCGCGTCGCCCCGGCGTCCGGGAGGCCCAGGACCTCATCCACGGCGACCCGACCGCGGACCTGCGCGTCTCCGTGCTGGCCTCGCGGGTGGGGATGAGCGAGCGGCACTTCAGCCGCGAGTTCGCCCGCGCGCTGGGCTGCCCGCCCGGCGACTACATCGAGCGGGTGCGCGTCGACGCCGCCCGCCGCCTGCTGGAGACCGAACCGGTGCTCGTCACGGTGGCCGCCACCCGCGCCGGTTTCGGTTCCGCCGAGACCATGCGCCGCGCCTTCCTGCGCCGCCTCGGCGTCCCGCCCGACCACTACCGCCGCCGCTTCGCGGTGCGTTAGAAAGGAGCCGACCGTGCAGGTCGCCATCGCCCTGTTCCCCCGCGTCACCGCGCTGGACGCCATCGGGCCCTACGAGGTGCTGCAGCGCATCCCCGAGCTGGACGTCGTGTTCACCGGCGAGCGGCGCGGGGAGATCCGCACCGACAACGGTTTCCTCGGCCTCACGGTCGACGCCGACCTCGCCGAGGTGCCCAGCCCGGACGTCGTGGTCGTGCCCGGCGGGGTCGGCACCCGCGACCTGCTCGCCGGCGGCCCGTACCTCGACTGGTTGCGCGCCGTGCACCCCGGCACCCGTTACACGACGTCGGTCTGCAGCGGCTCCCTCGCCCTCGGGGCCGCCGGCCTGCTCGACGGCCTGACGGCCACGACGCACTGGAGCATCTACGAGTACCTGCGCCAGTTCGGCGCCGAGCCCGTCCAGCAGCGGGTGGTGGAGCACCTGGACCGGCGGATCATCACGGCAGCTGGCGTCTCATCGGGGATCGACATGGCCATCCGGCTCGTCGAACTGCTCGTCGACGACGTGGCGGCGAAGGCCGCCCAGGTGTTCATCGAGTACGACCCGCAGCCGCCGTTCGACGCCGGACATCCGAGCAAGGTGGACGCGGCCGTGATGGAGCGAATCGGGGAGTACGCGAAGACGCGGTCCTAGCTTGCTGAGGCCGGAGTTCGTGATGGTGCCCGGCGCAGAGTTGCTGGTGGTGTGGGGTCCGCGCCGGCTGCCTTCGGGAGTTGGCGCCAGACACCCACCCACGCCCTCGCGTCGCGTTGGTGGGCGCCGTCGGGGGTCGCGTTCCGGGTGTCGGGCCAGAGGTGACGGCCCGGTGCTGTCGGCGCGATGTCCAACCCGGTTCGAGCCTGCTCGGGCAGTGGGGTGCGTTTCGGAACGCAAGAACGATCATCGTCTCGGCCTGACCGGGGATTCGTTGGCAGTGGGCGCGCCGTGCCCGGCTCGTAGCGTGAGGCTCCACCCCCCTGGACCTGGTCCGGGGTGCGATCCCGCCGGTAAGCCTCATCCCTGCACCTTTCCGAGACGGCCTGCGTGGAACGACCCGAAAATGGGGCTTGATCAGCGGAACCCGGACCTGGCGTGCATAGGTGAGCGTGATGGCCATGGCTGCGGAGACAGCTGTGGGCAACCGATACTCGCGATCTTCCCCGCCAAGATCCGAGGTATCGGGCGTTCATGGTCGTGGAGACAGCCATGGACACCCGAAACTTCGGATCATGCCGGCGCATCGACGGGCATGAGCTGGTACGCGTTGATCGACCAGGAGCTCTACCTGCCGCGCAGCTGGGCCGACGACCCGACACCAACACAGCGCCCGAACCAGCCACTACCGCCGCCGACCAGCTACATGATCACGATCTACCGTGCAGTACTAGGCCGCCGACTGCCGGTGGGGCGCGCAACTACGTGCCGCGCACCCACTCGCGGAACAGGTCGACGGTCGCCGGCAGCTGGGAGTGCAGCGGCGCCGGCAGCGCGTCGAGTGGGAACCAGCCCAGCTCGTCGAACTTGTGCGGCTCCCCGATCGCCACGGCGGCCGGGTCCACGCGCACGGCGTTGACGACGGCCACCCAGTGGGAGCCGCCCCGGAGGACGTTGCGGACGCCGATCGTCTCGACGTCCAGCGCGTCGGCCGTGTACTCCTCGCGCACCTCCCGCCGCACGGCGTCGGCGAACGACTCGCCGTGTTCGAGGGCTCCGGCGCCGGTGTCCCAGGTACCGGGCTCGTCCCGGGCACCGCGGCCGCGCCGGGCGAGCAGCACGCGGCCGTGTCGGTCGTGACAGATGAAGACGACCGACACAGCCGGGTCCACCCTCGGGTCGACCGGCATCAGAAGTGCTCCGTCAGCTCGCGGAAGTGCTTCAGGTGCAGCACCCCGTGGTCGGCGGGGTCGAGCTCGTCCTCCTCCAGCACCCACGTGTGCGGGTTCGGGATGAACACGGCGTTCAGGCCCGCCGCTCGCGCCGGGAGGATGTCCGAGCGCGGCGAGTTGCCGATCATCCAGGTCGCCGCAGGCGCGAGGCCGCGCTCGGCGACGAGCGACCGGTAGGTGCCGGTGTGCTTCTCCGCGACGATGTGGATGCTCGCGAAGTGGTGCGCGAGGTTCGAGGCGTCGATCTTGCGCTGCTGCTCGGCCGGCTGGCCCTTCGTGAGCAGCAGCAGGTCGTGCCGGCCACCGAGCTCGGCGAGGGTCTCCGCGACCCCGGGCACCAGCTCCACGTCGTCGAGCACGAGCGCCGCCGCCAGCTCCTCGATCTCGCGCGCCTCGGCGGGGGTGGCCGGGCGCTCGCTCAGCCGCTCGAAGCAGTCGCGCAGGCTGCGCAGGAAGCTCGCGCTGCCGTAGCCGTGCACGACGACGTTGGCGCGCTCCACCTCGTCCAGCACGGCGCGGGTTGCGGCGCGGTCCAGCGTGGGGTGGGCGAGCCAGTCGAGGTACGCGTCGACCACCCGCTCGAAGAGGACGTTGTTCTCCCAGAGGGTGTCGTCGGCGTCGAACAGGAGCGTCTGGCGGACGGTCGGCACCGCCGGAGCCTACAAACCCCCTCGCGGGCGAGCCTCATGGATTTCGTCGGCGTTCGAATGTATGTTCGAGACATGGAGCCCATCGCATCCGCCCACCGGGCCGACCAGTACGACGCCTGGCAGCGCGACACGATCCGTCGCCACGGCTGGGCGCTGCAGCCGATGCCCGGCGACGAGGACGGCCCGCCGTACGTCTACACGGTCGGCCTGTCCGGCTTCGACCACCCCGAGCTGATCCTCTTCGCCACGGCTCCGGCCGTCGCCGCCAGGGTGCTCAACGACCTGGGCGAGCTGGTCCGCCTCGGCCGCGGGCTCGCCGCGAGCGAGCGCGTCCGGCTGCGCAGCGGCGACGTCCACCTGCTGACGTTCCCCGAGTCGGCCGACTGGCTGTTCGCCGCCAACGACCTCTACCGCGCAGCGGGCGATCCGCCGGTCCGCGCGCTGCTGGTGGTGCCGGCCGACGAGCTGGCGCCGGTCTGATCGCCGGGCGCCGCGTCACCAGGCGGCGTCCAGGTCGGCGTGCTGACGGATCCAGGTGTGCATGGCGATACCCGCGGCCACGCCGGCGTTGATCGAGCGGGTCGACCCGAACTGGGCGATCGACACGGTCAGCGCGGCGGCGGCACGGGCCTCGCCGGTCACGCCGGGGCCCTCCTGGCCGAAGAGCAGCAGGCAGTCGCGGGGCAGCCGCGCGGTCTCGATCCGCTCCGCCCCGGGGGTGTTGTCCACGGCCACCACGGCGAGGCCGTGGGCGGCGGCGAACCCCACGAGGGCCACCACGTCGTCGTGGTGGTGCACCCGCAGGTAGCGGTCGGTCACCATCGCGCCGCGCCGGTTCCACCGCTTCCGCCCGACGATGTGCACGCCCGCCGCGGCGAACGCGTTCGCCGTGCGCACCACCGTGCCGATGTTGTGGTCGTGGCCGAAGTTCTCGATCGCCACGTGGAACGGGTGGGCGCGGCGCGCGAGGTCGGCCGCCACCGAGTCGCGTCGCCAGTACCGGTAGGCGTCCACCACGTTGCGTGCGTCGCCGTGCTCGAGCAGGTCCGGGTCGAACCGTTCGTCGCGCGGCCACGCCGGCCGTCCACCCGGCCACGGCCCCACACCCACCTGGCCAGGAACCGCCCACTCGCTCGGCCCCACGGCGTCGCCCTGCTCACCCACGCCGCGATGATGCCCGGCCGCGGCCGACGGTCCCCCTCAGGGGAGGAAGGCGGCGGCGTTCGCCCGCGCCCACTGCGCGAAGGTGGTGGCAGGCGCGCCGCAGACCCGCTGCACCGTGGGCTGCACCTCGGCCGGCCAGTCCACGGCGCCCTTCAGGATCGTGTCGACGTACCACGCCGCGGTGTCGCCCATGGTCGGCTCCAGCTCCGCCACGGCGACCTCCCGGGTCACGGTCTCGAACCGCACCGGCCTGCCGCGCGCGGCCCCGATCCGGTCGGCGAGGTCGACGCGGGTGAGGACCTCGGGTCCGGTCAGCGACAGCGACCGGCCCGCGTAGCCGTCGGACGTCAGGACCGTGGCGGCGACCCGCGCGATGTCGTCCATCGCGATCGGGGTGCTGCGGCCCTCCGGGTACGGCTCGCGGACGGCGTCGCCCGCGATGATCTGCGGGGCCCAGCTCAGGGTGTTCTCCATGAAGTCCCCTGGCGAAAGGTGCGTCCACGCCAGGCCGCTCACCTCCACCGCGGTCGCGACGCCGCCCCACCAGCTCTCGTGCTCGCCGGACAGGTCGACGATGCGCTTCACCCCGGCCGACCGGGCCGACCGGAGCACCTCCTCGACCGTCTCGGGGGTCGGCGCGAGGTACATCACCTCGACCCCGTCGAACGCCGCGGGCAGGGTCGCGGGCCTGCGCAGGTAGCCGACGGCGACCTCCACACCGTCCGGCAGCGCGGCCTTGGCCGGGTTCGTGGTGAGCGCCCGGACCGCACCGGCTCCGCGGGCGAGCAGGTGGTCGACGACCTTCCGGCCGATGTTCCCCGTGGCGCCCGTTACCAGGATCGTCATTCGTCCCCATTCTCAGTACAGTGTACGCAGAATGATAACAGCACCGACACCATCTTGATCAGTCGGTGCGGTCCGCGGAATTGCTGACGTGGTCTCGGTCGGAGGCGTCGCCAGCAGCGAGAACGGCAGCGGCCGACACCGCGACCAGGAACGGGGATGATCGACCGGATCGGCGAGCCATGCACCCCTGGTCGTGACCCGGCCGTGATTTCCGGGTCCGCGTCATGCTTCCGGCCTGGGAACGCGCCGAACGGTCGCGGCGGCGATTCGTCTCAGGCCGATCACGGCTCGCCCGGTCGGCGACCCGTCCGTCGCGTCGCCCGACCCGCTCGCGCACGGTGACGTCCACTTGCGGTACGTCGCCGTCGGCAAGCGGCAGGATGCGTCCGAACCGCAAAGAACAACGACCGCCGCCTGAAGGCGTTACGCCGCGTTCGGTCCAATGATTACGGCGTACGGCGCAATCCACCACCATTCGTCGCGCCGGTGAACGCTTCCGACCCACTGCCCTCTCAGCTTCGCAACCACAATGGGACGGCACCTCATACGGTCACCGGCCATGGATCAACGGCTACTGCGCGCAACCTGGTTGGGCGGACTCGGGGTGATCATATGTGCCCCGACGTTCGCCTACCTCGCGCTGACGTCGGACGCCTACCTCGGGCTGCCGACCTCCGGTGGCCTCTGGCACCGACTCTCCGCCATCACCGGGCTGCTGGCGCTGTCGGCGCTCGTCTGCGCCGCCGTGCTGCCGTCCCGGCTGCGCTCGCTCAACCGCGCGTTCGGCATCGAGTCGGTGATCGACCTGCACCGTTTCTTCGGCGTCGTCACCTCGGCGCTGGTCTTCGCCCACCTCGCCTGCGTGGTGGCCGCCAAGCCGGCGAGCATCAACCTGCTCAACCTCGGCACCGCCCCGGGGCGGGCGAAGGCGGCCACGGTCGCCACGCTCGCCCTCGTCGCGCTGGCCGTCCTGACCGTGCTGCGCAACCGGGCCCAGCTGTCCTACGAGCTGTGGAAGTGGTCGCACGTCACGCTCGCGGCCACCGCGCTCGTCGCCGCGGCCCTGCACGTCTGGCTGCTCAACCAGCTCATCCGCGACGTCGTGATCGGCACGTTGTTCGTGCTCTTCGCCCTGCTGCTCGTGGCGGTGCTCGGTCACCGCTGGGTGTGGCGGCCGATGTACGACCCGTCGACGGAGTTCGTCGTCCGCGACATCCGGCGCGAGAACCCCACCGTGAGCACGCTCGCGCTCGCGCCGTGCAGCCGCGACGGCCGACCGGCGACCGCCTGGGCGTTCGAGCCCGGGCAGTTCGCCTGGATCCGCCTCGACCGCTCCGTGATGGCCGAGGAGCACCCGTTCACGATCGCGTCCAGCGCCCACTCCGACAACACCGAGTTCACGATCCGCCACACCGGCGACTTCACCCGCGCACTGCGCCGCCTCCCCCTCGGCGCCACCGTGTGGGTGGACGGCCCGCACGGTGCCTTCACCAACGACGTCGAGACCTCAGCAGGCTTCGTCATGATCGCCGGCGGCGTCGGCATCACCCCGATGATGAGCATGCTGCGCACCGCCGCCCACCGGCGCGACCCCCGCCCGTACCGCCTCGTCGTGGTCGCGAGCGCCCCGCAGGACCTGCTGTTCCGCACCGAGCTCGCCCAGCTGCGGCGGCTGATCGACTTCGAGGTCACCGAGGTGCTGCGCCGACCGGTCGAGGGCTGGTCGGGACACACCGGGGACATCGGCGTCGAACTGCTCTCCGCCGTGCTCGGCGGCGCCCACCACACCACGGACGTGGACTACTTCATCTGCGGCCCGCCCGCCCTCGTCACCGATGCCCTGGGCGCCCTCGACGTCCTCGGCGCCCCCTTGGACCGGATCCACACCGAACAGTTCGACCTCGCTTGAGCGGTCGCTCCCCCCGCTCCCCCTCGCTCCCCCAGAGGAAGGCACCAATGCTCCGCCGGATCCCCCGATTGCTCCGCGGCGCCGTGATCGTCGCCGTGCTCGTCGCCGTATCGGCCTCGGTCTACCAGTCCTGGGCCACCGGAGCCCCCGGCATGATCGGCTGGCAACAGACCCAGTGGGGCCCGCTCGGGCCCGCCGACCGCGATCTGATCACCAAGGTCCGGATGGCCAACCTCTGGGAAGGACCAACCTCGCAGCAGGCCGAGCAGATGGCCGTCGGCGCCGACGTGCGTGAGGTCGGCCGCAAGCTCGCCGCCGAGCACGCCCAGCTCGACGAGGAGACGCGCAAGATCGCCAGTCAGCTCGGTGTCCCGCTGCCGAACGGGCCCAGCTCCCAGCAGCTGGGCTGGATGGCCGAGATCTCGTCGAAGACCGGGTCGGACTACGACCGCACGTACATCCAGCGGGTGCGCGAGGCCCACGCCCAGGTCCTCCCGGTGCTCTCGGAGGTACGCGCCTCCACCCAGAACGACCTGGTGCGCCAGTTCGCCGTCACCGGCACCCAGTTCGTCACCCGGCATTGCGAGTACCTGGAGTCCACCGGCCTCGTCGACTACGGCGCGCTGCCCCACCACGGCCCCGGCCTGTTCGGCGGCGGCACCCAGATGAGCGACCTGCTCGTGCCGTTCCTCGTCTTCATCGCCGCGCTGCTCGCCGCGGTCGCCCTCGTCTGGGGCCTGCGCAACCGCGCGGCGCCCAGCCGCCGCGAACGCATCACCGTGCCCCAGGCTCCGATGGCCCCGTCCGCAGCGCGCCTTCCCGAGCTCGCCGCCGTGGCCGCGATCCCGGCGCCGCGCGCCGTGGGCATCGAGGACACCGGACCGATCCCCGTGATCGGTAGCGACGTCCCCCTGGCCACGGTCACGGACAGCGGCGCGTACCGCCTGTCCCCAGACGACGACCTGGACTTCGGCGACGACCGCGCCGTCACCGACTCGGGCTCCCACCGAGCCGTCTCCACGTCCGGTTCCCACCGGATGCCGCGCTCCCGACGAGCACGGCACTCGATGCGGCGATAGCTCCCCGCTCATCCCGCCGCTGCACCGGCGGCCCGCCCGCCGGTGTGCAAGTCCCCGACCCCGAACGGAGGACCCGTGTCCCCGACCAGCACAGCCAGGCATCCCGCAACCCTACGCAAGATCACCCTATGCGCCGCCGCCCTCGTGGTGACGCTCCTACCCACGGCGTGCAGCGCCGCCTACGCCGACGACGGCCACTCCGGCCACGGCGGAGTCGTCGAGGTCGGCTACGCCGGCGCCGCCGAACCGGACGCGGACGGCGGCGACCAGAACGCCGACCAGAACGCCGACCAGGGCGACGAGCAGAACGCCGGCCAGGGCGACGAGCAGAACGCCGACGCCGGTGGCGAGGACGCGGCCGCCGGGGACGACGCCGCCCAGCAGGGCGACGACGCCGCCCAGCAGGGCGCGAACGACGGCCGGAACAACCAGAACGAGCAGGACGGCAAGAACGGCCAAGGCCAGAACGGCCAGGGCAACGGCCAGGGCAACAACAACGGCCAGGGCAACAACGGGAACGGCCAGGGCAACAACAACGGGAACGGGAACGGCAACGGGAACGGGAACGGGAACGGGAACGGGAACGAGGACAACAACGGCCTCGACGTCCTCGGCCGGGACTGCTCGAACAGCAACCTGGAACCGCACGACGGGTTCGAGGAGGCGCCGCGCTGCGTCGACACCGCGTTCGGCGAGGTCGCCTCGGAGGACAAGAGCCCGTCGCTGCTCATCACCGAGTCCCCCCAGACCGCGCGTGCCGGCGAGGACTTCACGATGTCGGTGAGCACCCGCAACCTCGTGCGCGACCGCTTCCTGGGTGCCGCGGCAGGTGGCTACTACCTGGAGAGCTCGTTCCTCAACGGGGACGGCATCCAGCGCGGCCACTTCCACACGGCCTGCCGCATGCTCGAGAGCACGAGCGAGGCGCCCGACGCGGCGCCGGAGCCGGAGTTCTTCCTCGCCACGCAGGACAACGGGGGCGGCGCCGGCGCGGACACCGTCAACATCACGGTGGAGGGCGGCATGCCGGAGGCCGGCACCGCCCAGTGCGCCGTGTGGGCCGGTGACGGGTCGCACCGCATCCCGATGATGCAGCGGGCGAACCAGACCCCGGCCTTCGACGCGGTTCGGATCACGATCGAGTGATGCGGCAGTTCTAGGCCAGGCCGATGTCGGCCAGGCCGAGCAGCGCGCGGTAGCGCACGCCCTCGGCCTCGATCGCCTCGCGGGCGCCGGTGTCGCGATCCACCACGGTCACGACGCCGGCGACCTCGGCCCCGGCATCCCGCACCGCGCGGACGGCGGTGAGCACCGACGCGCCGGTCGTCGACGTGTCCTCCACGACGAGCACCCGGCGACCGGCGACGTCCGGTCCCTCGATCAGCCGCTGCATCCCGTGCTCCTTCGCGGACTTGCGCACGACGAAGGCGTCGACCGGTGACGTGCCGGGCTCGACGGCCCGCTCCGCGGCGGCGGCGTGCAGCACGGCGTCGGCCACCGGGTCGGCGCCCAGGGTGAGACCGCCGACGGCGGAGTACTCCCAGTCGGCGGTGAGCACCCGCAGCAGCCGGCCGACGAGCGGCGCGGCCCGGTGCTCGAGCGTGACCCGGCGCAGGTCGACGTAGTAGTCGGCCTCCACGCCGGAGGACAGCGTGACCCGCTCGTGCACGACGCCCAGCTCACGCACCAGCGTTGCGAGCTCCTCGCGCTCGGTGTCCGGGTTCATCGCCCACGCCGTTCGGCGGCAGCGACGAGCCGCCGCAGCACGGGGCGGGGCAACAGATCCATCAACGCGGCCATCGCCTTGTACTGCGGGCTCGGCACGGACACCACCTTCCCCCTCGCCAGGTCGGCGAGGCACTCCTCCACGACGCGCTCCGCGTCCAACCACATCAGCCCACGGCGCGCGCCGACATCCATTCCGGCGCGCTCGTGGAACTCGGTGCGCACGAAACCGGGGCACAGCACGAGCGCCCGCACGCCGGTGCCGGCGAGGTTCGCCGCCATGCCCTCGGTGAAGACGGTGACCCACGCCTTCTCGGCCGTGTACGTCGAACGGCTGCCGGTGACGAAGCCGAGCATGCTCGCCACGTTCACCACGGCTCCGCGCCCCCGCTGGACCATTCCCGGCAGGACGGCCCTCGTCAGCTGCAGCACCGCGGTGACGTTGAGGTCGTGCTGGGCCTGCAGTGCGACCGGACCGGCCTCGAGGAAGGGCTGCCGCAGCGTGGCGCCCGCGTTGTTGACGAGCAGGTCGACCGGCGCATCCGAATCGGTCAACCGGTCGCCCACGCGGTCCCGGCCCTCGGCCGTGGTGAGGTCGGCCACCAACACCTGCGCGAACACCCCGAGCTCGCGGTAGCGGGCGGCGGCCGCCCCGAGCCGGTCGCCGTCGCGGGCGACGAGCACGAGGTCCCGACCGTCCCGGGCGAGCCGCGCGGCGAAGGCGGCACCGATCCCCGCCGTCGCCCCCGTGATCAACGCAGTGGGCACGTGACGACCCTACTTGCGGGTCTCACGACTCCTTGCGCAGGCGGACCCCCAGCCCCTGCTCGAGCGCCGTGGCGAACTCGGCGAGGTCGGCGAGCAGGTCCTGCACGCGGTCGGCGCTCGAGGCCAGCGGCGCCGTGGCCAGCACCCAGGACTCCTCGCCCCAGAGCAGCTCGACGTCGTCGCCGAGCGAGTCGGCCGCGGTGGCGAGCCGGGGCGTGAGCAGCGGGCGCACCACCGCGGCGTCCGAGACGAACGCATACCGCTCACCGACCGGTTGGAGCAGGTCGAGCCCGGCGTCGTCGGGCAGCGGCGCCGACGGGAGGCGCAGCTCCACGGCCGCCGGCAGCGGCTCCTGGAGCTGCACCGCCACCAGGATGGAGGTCAGGCGCCCCGCCTGCTCGTGGTCGAACACGTACGCCATCCGCGGCCCGTCCGGGGTGGGCACGTCACCGCTGATCAGGTTGCGTGCCACACCCGGGCCGCCCTGGTGGATGGTGCCGTAGCGCCAGCGGCTGGGGAGCACCGGATCGGTGTCGAGGAACTCCCAGCCGCGCATCGCGGCCCATCGCTTCCGGTCCTTCGCCCCGGAGCCGCGACGGCTGTCGGCCAGCAGGAAGGCGGCACCGATCAACAGCGCGATCACGGCGATGACGAACCACACCGTCGACGAGAGTCCCACGGTGGAGCAGCGTAGCGGCGCCAGGCCCGCACGAGGGGGAACGCCACGGACCTCCGGCGATCCTTGGTGGATCTTCCGTCGCGCACCCGGTCCGGCCGATTCGCTAGCGCATGCCGGCCGGAAGCCCCCTCCCGACGATCAACGCACCGGTGCCGCCCTCGGCCACCGGGTCGAGGTCGACCCGCACCGTGTCACCCTCGCGGATCTCGCCGGCCAGCAGCTCCCTGGCGAGCTGGTCGCCGATGGCGGACTGCACGAGGCGGCGCAGCGGACGCGCGCCGTAGACCGGGTCGAACCCGTTCATGGCGAGCCACTCGCGCCCGGCGTCGGTGACCTCGAGCGTGAGCCGCCGCCGGCCGAGCCTGCGGCGCAGCACGTCGAGCTGGATGTCGACGATCGACGTGAGCTCCTCGGTGGACAGCGCGTGGAACACCACGACGTCGTCGAGCCGGTTGAGGAACTCCGGCTTGAAGTGCTGCCGCACGATCGTCAGCACCGCGTCCTTGCGCCCGCGGTCGTCGAGCGCCGGGTCGGCGATCGCCTGCGAGCCCAGGTTCGAGGTGAGCACGAGGATCGTGTTGCGGAAGTCGACCGTGCGGCCCTGCCCGTCGGTGAGCCGGCCGTCGTCGAGGACCTGCAGCAGCGTGTCGAAGACGTCCGGGTGGGCCTTCTCGACCTCGTCGAACAGCACCACCGTGTACGGGCGGCGCCGCACCGACTCGGTGAGCTGCCCGCCCTGGTCGTAGCCGACGTACCCGGGCGGGGCGCCGACGAGCCGGGCCACCGAGTGCTTCTCGGAGTACTCGCTCATGTCGATGCGGACCATCGCCCGCTCGTCGTCGAACAGGAACTCGGCGAGGGCCTTGGCCAGCTCGGTCTTGCCGACGCCGGTGGGGCCGAGGAACAGGAACGAGCCGGTGGGCCGGTTCTCGTCGGCGATGCCGGCGCGGGCCCTGCGCACGGCGTCGGACACGGCACGCACGGCCTCGGCCTGGCCGACGACCCGCTCGCCCAGCTCCTCCTCCATGCGCAGCAGCTTTGCCGTCTCGCCTTCGAGCAGGCGCCCCGCCGGGATGCCGGTCCATGCGGACACGACGTCGGCGACGTCGTCCGGGCCGACCTCCTCCTTCAGCATCAGGTCGGCCTCCGGCGCGGTGACGGCGGTGGCCTCGGCGAGCTGCTTCTCCAGCAGCGGGATGCGGCCGTAGCGCAGCTCGGCGGCCCTGCCCAGGTCGCCGTCGCGCTCGGCGCGCTCCGACTCCCCGCGCAGCCCCTCCAGCTGCTCCTTCAGCTCGCGGACGCTCTCGATCGCGCCCTTCTCGTTCTGCCACCGCGCGGTGAGGGCCGACAGCTCCTCGCGCCGCTCGGCGAGCTCGCCGCGCAGCGTGGCGAGGCGGTCGCGGGAGGCGGGGTCGTCCTCCTTCTCCAGCGCCATCTCCTCGATCTCCAGCCGGCGCACGGCGCGCTCGACGGTGTCGATCTCGACGGGACGCGAGTCGATCTCCATGCGGAGCCGGGACGCGGCCTCGTCGACGAGGTCGATCGCCTTGTCCGGGAGGAACCTCGCAGTAATGTAGCGGTCGGACAGCGTGGCGGCGGCCACGAGCGCGGCATCGGTGATCCGGACGCCGTGGTGCACCTCGTAACGCTCCTTGAGCCCGCGCAGGATGCCGACGGTGTCCTCCACCGACGGCTCGCCGACCAGCACCTGCTGGAACCGGCGCTCGAGCGCGGGGTCCTTCTCGATGCGCTGGCGGTACTCGTCGAGAGTGGTGGCGCCGACCATCCGCAGCTCGCCGCGGGCGAGCATGGGCTTGATCATGTTGCCGGCGTCCATCGCGCCCTCACCGGTGGCCCCGGCACCGACGATCGTGTGCAGCTCGTCGATGAACGTGATGACCTGGCCCGCGCTGTCGGTGATCTCCTTGAGCACGGCCTTCAGCCGCTCCTCGAACTCGCCGCGGTACTTCGCGCCGGCGACCATCGAGCCCAGGTCGAGCGACACCACCCGCTTGCCGCGCAGCGACTCCGGGACGTCACCGGCCACGATCCGCTGGGCGAGGCCCTCGACGATGGCGGTCTTGCCGACGCCCGGCTCGCCGATCAGCACCGGGTTGTTCTTGGTGCGCCGCGAGAGCACCTGCACGACCCGGCGGATCTCCGTGTCGCGCCCGATCACCGGATCCAGCTCGCCGCCCCGGGCCCGCTCGGTGAGGTCGACGCCGTACTTCTCCAGCGCCTGGTAGGTGCCCTCCGGGTCGGGGCTCGTGACCCGGCTCGACCCGCGGACCCTCGCGAAGGCCTCGCGCAGCGCGTCGGGGGTGGCGCCGTGGCGGCGAAGCAGGTCGGCCACCTGGCCCGGGGCGGACGCCAGCCCGACGAGCAGGTGCTCGGTGGAGACGTACTCGTCGCCCATCTCCGTGGCGAGCTGCTGGGCGGCGTTGATGGCGGCGAGAGCCTCGCGCGACAGCTGCGGAGCGCTCACCGTGGAGCCGGACGCCGACGGCAGCCGGTTGCCGAGCTGGGTGGCCTCACTGCGCACCGCCGCGGCGTCGGCGCCCACAGCGGCGAGCAGCGGCGCGGCGATGCCGTCGGCCTGGGCCAGCAGCGCGCCGAGCAGGTGCGTGGGCCCGACGTCCGGGTTGCCGGCGAGGGCCGCCGCCTGCGCCGCTGCCGAGATGGCCTGCTGCGTCTTGGTGGTGGGGTTGAAGGAATCCATCCCTTCGGTTCCTCCTGCACGTGGACGGTTCGGGCACCATCGTGCCCGTCGACAGGGACAACGTCAGGAAAGTTGAGCGTGTTCCGCTCAAGGGCCACCCGTCGGTGATCAGGCGAGCGCCGAGTTCAGCATCGCCGAGTCGGCGACGCTTTCGTACCGGACGACCCGCCCCTCCCGGAACCGGTACACGTGCACGAACCGCGCGGTCATCGCCTTCCCGGTCGTCCGGTAGGTGCCCCGGTACGTCCCGAGCACGGCGACGGAACTCCCCGATGCGATGTACTCCTCCGGTTCCACGTGAAACTCCGCCCACTCCGCGGCGACCCGGCCGAACACCCCCGCGGCGACGTCCTCGGGCCCGACGAACGTGCCGGCGAACGGCCCGCCCGCGGTCTCGACCCACCTCACGTCGGGATCCAGGAGGGCGAGCACCAGCGGGACGTCCCGCGACGCGAAGGCGGCGTACCCCGTGCGCAGCGCGGCGACGTTCGCTGCACCGACGTCGCCGTTCGCCGCGGTGCCGGCGGCCGAGTCCGTCATCATCACGTTCCTCCTCGTCGGACGGCAGGCCTGCCGAGCGTGTCGCCCGGCTCCCTCGAGGAACAGTCGGAGAACTGCGTACCTAAGGCCGTACCTGGGGCCGCAGCATCCGCGCGCTGCCCCCGCCGAGGTGGGTGGTGCTCGGGAAGCGCCTGCGCCCGGCGTGCGGGCGTGGCCGCCAGCGCGGCGTCTCCTTCGCGCCGAAGTAGTCACCGCCCTTGCGGCCCGGGTCGTCCGTGCCCCACTCGCGCTTCTCGGACACGCGCGCCATGCGCGGGATGTGCTTGCGGCAGTGGATGTAGGCCTCTTCGACCTCGACGACGACCCACCGCTCCGCCCGACGACCGCGGTCGTCGTCCGTCGGTACGTGCGGGAACGCCGTGCCGAAGTCCGCGGCCTCCACGATCCTCGCCCTGCCGTTGACGTGGAGCCCGACGAGGTCCTCCACGAAGTCGACCATCAGCAGTCCGACGTGCCCGTTCTCCGAGAAGTTGCCGAGGCTCGCGTGCACGCCGTTGCCGCGGTACTCCGGGTACGCGAGCGTGCGGGCGTCGAGGACGCGGATGAACCCGGGAGGACCGGCGCGGAGCGACGCGTCGCACTCACCGCGCCCATCCGCCGAGGCCACGAACACCATCTCCATCCGCTGGACGAACGCCGCCATGCTCGGCAACAAGCGATCTCTGACCTGGTCGGCATAGAAACGGCGAGCGCGCGACTCCGTGCCGTAAGCGCACTGGAGCACGTGCTCACCCGCCGATCCGGGTGTCGGATCGCACTCCTCGGACGGCGACGGCACCTCCACGGTGCGGTGGACGGTCGCCGGGCGGGTGTGAGCGAGGGGTTGGGTTGGGGGAGCCACGTTCCCACCGTGCCATCCGAGCGCCGAAGAGTCACCGAATCCCGTCTCGCGCGATAAGCTCGGGCGCCAGGACCCCGGTCCCGCGCTCCCCGTCCCGACGAGCAGGAAGAAGCCGGCCTTCATGACCGCTGAACAGTTGCTCACCGCTGATCTGCACGGTATCGGTGAGCCACGCGGCGAGGAGCACGGCCAGGCACAGCTCATCAGGGACAGCTGGGCGGAGGTCGAGCCCAACGTCGAGGAGATGGGCCGGCTCTTCTACGCCACCCTGTTCCGGATCGCCCCCGAGGCCCGGGACCTGTTCCCGGTCAACATGGAGGTGCAGCGCAGCCGCCTGATGCGCGCGCTCGTGCACTTCGTGCAGATGATCGACCAGCCCGACGAGCTCGTGCCCTTCCTGGAGCAGCTCGGGCGCGACCACCGGAAGTTCGGCGTGGTCGCCCAGCACTACGACGCCGTCGGCGAGTCGCTGCTCACCGCGATCGCCACCACGGGCGGCGCCACCGTCTGGACCCCCGCCGTCCGCGACGCGTGGACCGACGCCTACGCCGCGCTGGCCGGCCACATGCAGACCGCCGCGCAGGCGGAGCGCGGGCCGGCGTCCTGGCTCGGCCGGGTGGTGGCGCACGAGCGCCTCGGATGGGACATCGCGATCCTCACCGTGCAGCCGAGCGAACCGGTCCCGTACCGCGCGGGCCAGTACGTCAGCATCGAGACCCCGCAGCGCCCGCGGCTGTGGCGCTACCTCTCGCCCGCCAACGCACCCCGAGACGACGGCAGCCTCGAGTTCCACGTCCGTGCCGTCGAGGGCGGTTGGGTGAGCCGCGCCATCGTCGCCCACTCCCAGCTCGGCGACACCTGGCGCATCGGCCCCCCGATGGGACGCATGCACGTCGACCCCGGCACGGGGCGCGACCTGCTGATGGTCACCGGCGGCACCGGCGTTGCCCCCATCAAGGCCCTGCTCGAGGACATCGCGGAGCGGCCCGAGCAGCCGCGCACGCAGGTGTTCGTCGGCGGACGCACCTGGGACGACCTCTACGACTTCGCCAGCCTCCGCAAGTTCTCCTACAGCAACACCTGGCTCGACGTCATCCCCGTCGTGGAGGAGGACGAGGGTTCCTCCGGCGCCGAGCGCGGCACCCTCGCCGACGCCGTCACCCGGTACGGGGCGTGGGCCGACCACGACGTGCTGGTCTGCGGCTCACCCGCCATGATCCGCGCCACCGTCTCCCGGATGCTGGTGGCCGGCACCCCGCTGGACCGGATCAAGTACGACCCGTTCACGATGGACTAGCTTGCTGGGGCCGGACTTCGTGATCGCCGACCGGGGCGGTGATCAGCCGCACTCCACGGTGGCGGGGGCCGCGGTGAGGTGCTGCTCGCGACGGCGGGGCCGGCGCGGCCGCTCGACGACCGAGCACCGCGATCGAGTTGTCCGGGGCGCAGTAGCTCGATGCTGCACCGGTTACCACTCGGGGTCGGTTCCGCGGAACGCGCCCGGACTCTCGCCGGGGCCGTGGTGGATGTGGGGCGGGACCACCGGATAGTCCGCGCGCACCCGGCGGCAACGGTCTCGTCGCGAACCGGCGTGCCGGACAGCCGAGGACGGCCGCCCACGCAACCTCAGGATCCGGTAGTGCACCCAACCCAGCCACCCACCCAGACCGAAGGAATCGACGAACCGGGCCGAACACGCGCGAGGCCGGCGCCGGAGGCCGGGCACGCAGCGACCGGTCGGGCACGGCGCGCCCACCGCAGCGGGATCCCCCGGTGAATGCCCGCGCCGCGCAGCGGTGCGACCAATGATCGATCCGACCCGCACCCCACAGCGGCCGCGATCACGCTGAGGTACTGCTCGCGGCGCATGATCGGCCCGAGCAGAACACCAGCCCAGTGGTCACGACCGTGGCGTACGGCTCGCCGCGGCCGGCCCGGCCGGCAACGGCCCGGGGCCGCCACCGGAGGCCACAATCGCCTTGATCAGCAGGATCGGGACATGAGCTGCACGGGTGCAGTTCATGTCCCGATCGCGCCGATCATGGCCGCGCACATCGATGCGTGGCCCGCGGCAGTTCATGCGCGAGCACCGGCCGCAGTCGCTGCTCCAGCGGCTCATCGAACCGGGGGAGATCGCCAACATGGTGGCGTACCTGGCCTCCGACGCCGCCTCGGCCACCACCGGTGGTGCCGTGCGGGTCGACGGCGGTTACGTCGACGCGATCCTGCCCTGAACGGGCCGGAGATCGAAGGCTACTTGCGCGGCTTCGGCCGCCACACGACGAGGGACTGGCGCCGGTCGACCGGAACCAGGTCACGCCGGTAGGACGCGTGCACCGCGGCCGCGGCCTGTTCGGCGGCGGCGTGCGCGGCGGCCAGCTCCTGCTCCAGCTCCTCCATGCGGGCGTGCAGCTCGTCGACCACCTGCTCCAGCTCGATGATCCGTTTGATGCCGGCGAGGTTGACGCCCTCCTCCTGGGAGAGCCGCTGGACCTCGCGGAGCAGGGCGATGTCGCGCGGCGAGTAGCGGCGCCCGCCACCGGCCGACCGGCCGGGGCGCACCAGCCCCAGCCGGTCGTAGCTGCGCAACGTCTGGGCGTGCAGGCCGGCGAGCTCGGCCGCCACCGAGATCACGAAGATCGGGCTGTCCATGCTCGTTCCGGGTGGCAGGCCGTGGCCGCCCATGGTCATCGCGCACCTCCCAGCAGGTCGGCGCGCGGGTCGAACTCCTTCATGGCTTCGGCGTATGACTGCAGGGCCTCGGTGGCTGCATCGTCGAGCCGCGCCGGCACGGCCACCTCGACGGTGACGAGCAGGTCGCCCGTCTTGCCCTTGCGCTGTACCCCGCGCCCGCGAACCCGGAACGTGCGACCGCTCGTGGTGCCGGCCGGGATCTTCAGCGACACCGTGGAGTCGAGCGTGGGCACCGTGACGGTGCTCCCGAGCACCAGCTCCGGATAGGTGGCCGGAACGGTGAGCGTGAGGTCGTCCGCGTTGCGCTCCGAACGTCCGAACAGCCGGTGGGGTGTGACGTGCACCTTGACGTACAGGTCACCGGCCGGCGCACCGCCCCTGCCCGGTTCACCCTGGCCCTTGAGCCGGATCTGCTGCCCGTCCGACACGCCGGCCGGGATCCGCACGGTGATCGTGCGGGTGCGCGCGCTCACGCCGTCGCCGCCGCACTCCGGGCACGGGTCGTCGATGATCCGGCCGGTGCCGCGGCAGTCGCGGCACGGCTCGGAGAACGCGAACGCGCCCTGGCTCCGGCTCACGAGGCCGACGCCGCTGCACGTCGGGCAGGTGCGCGGGGTGCTCCCCGGCCGAGCGCCGGTGCCGCCGCAGCGTTCGCAGCGGCCCGGCGAGGTGAGCCGCAGCTGCACCTCCGCTCCCCGCACCGCGTCGACGAAGTCGATCCGCAGCTCGCTCTCGACGTCGGCGCCGCGCTGGCTACGCGTGGAGGTGGTCGGGCCGGCACCCCGGTTACCGAACAGGCCGCCGAAGAGGTCGCCGAGCCCGCCCGCGCCGGCGCCGGCCCCGGCCGTGCCCCCGGCACCGGACCTCGCGAACAGATCGTTCAGGTCGAAGCCCTGGCCGGAGGCGCCGGACCCGAAACCACCGGGGAAGCCCTCGGGACCGAACCCGCCGCCACCGGCGAAGAGCGCGCGAGTCTCGTCGTACTCGCGACGCTTCTTCTCGTCGGAGAGCACCCCGTAGGCCTCGGAGACCGACTTGAAACGGGCCTCCGCCTTGGCGTCACCGGGGTTGGCGTCCGGGTGCAGCTCGCGCGCGAGCTTCCGGTACGCCTTCTTGATCTCGTCCGCCGAAGCGTCGGAGGCGACGCCCAGCTCGCGGTAGAAGTCCTTCTCGATCCAGTCCCGCTGGGTCACTCCGCCTCCTCTGCGTCGCTAGTGCCCCGGACCGGGCTCTTCGGCCGGATCTGCTGTTGGACTGGGACCGCCGTTCTCGGGGTCGATCGGCGGGAGGTCGTCGGCGCGGTCGGCCACCGTGACCATCGCCGGCCGCAGCACGCGGTCGGCGATGCGGTAGCCGCGGCGCAACACCGCGGAGACCACGGTGACCGTGGGCCCCTCGACGGTGCTGGCCTCGTGCTGCACGGCCTCGTGGACGGACGGTTCGAAGGGCTCGCCGTCCAGGCCGAACGGCTCCAGACCCAGCTTCTGCGTGACGGCCACCAGCTTGTCGGCGACGGACTTGAACGGGCCGGTGAGGTCGCCGTGGGCCTCGGCGCGGTCGAGGTCGTCGAGCACGGTGAGCAGTTCGGACACGAACTGCACGCGCGCCCCGACCAGCACGCTCTCCCGGTCGCGGTCCACCCGCCGCCGGTAGTTGGCGTACTCGGCGCTCACCCGCTGCAGGTCGGCCGTGCGCTCGGCGACCTGGGCGGCGAGCTCGGCGGCCGCGACGGAATCAGGCCCGGTCGCCTGCTCGGCGGGCTGCTCCGGACCGGCGGGGGCCGCCCCGGCCGACTGCTCGGCCGGGGAGCGCACCTCACCGGTGACCGGATCTATCCGGCGCCGGTCCCGGACCACGACCCGCTCCCCGTCGCCCTTCTCGGCTTCGTTGCGGTCGTGGCGACTCATGAGACCTCCTCGCTGACGCCCGTCGGCCGCATTAGCGCGACTGCTGTGTTCGATGGTGAGCTCGCAAGCTCGCTCACTTCTTGCTGTCCTTCTCCTCGTCGACGATCTCGGCGTCCACCACGTCGTCGGCCGCGCTGTCGGTGCCGCCCTGGGCCTGCGGGCCGGGCTCGCTGCCGGGGGCCGCACCGTCGGTGCCCGGCTGCTGGTACAGCGCGGAGCCCATCTTCTGGGACTCGGTGGCGAGCTTCTCCATCGCCGCCTTGATGGCTTCGGTGTCGGTGCCCTTCAGCGAGGTCTGCGCCTCGCCGAGCGCGGCGTTGACCGAGTCCTTGACGTCGGCCGGCAGCTTCTCGTCGTTCTCCTTGACGAACTTCTCCGTCTGGTAGACGAGCGACTCGGCCTGGTTGCGGACCTCGGCCTCCTCACGCCGCTTCTTGTCCTCGTCGGCGTGCTGCTCGGCCTCGCGCATCATGCGGTCGATCTCGTCCTTGCCGAGGGCGGATCCACCGGTGATCTGCATCGACTGCTCCTTGCCCGTGCCCAGGTCCTTCGCGGACACGTGCACGATGCCGTTGGCGTCGATGTCGAAGGAGACCTCGATCTGCGGCACCCCTCGCGGGGCGGGCGGCAGGCCCGTGAGCTCGAACATGCCGAGCTTCTTGTTGTAGGCCGCGATCTCGCGCTCGCCCTGGAACACCTGGATCTGCACCGACGGCTGGTTGTCGTCGGCCGTGGTGAAGATCTCCGAGCGCTTGGTGGGGATCGTGGTGTTGCGCTCGATGAGCTTGGTCATCACGCCGCCCTTGGTCTCGATGCCGAGGGACAGCGGGGTGACGTCGAGCAGCAGGACGTCCTTGACCTCACCGCGCAGCACGCCGGCCTGCAGGGCGGCGCCGACGGCGACGACCTCGTCCGGGTTGACGCCCTTGTTGGGCTCCTTGCCGCCGGTGAGCTCCTTGACCAGCTCGGTGACGGCCGGCATGCGGGTGGACCCGCCGACGAGCACGACGTGGTCGATCTGGCCGACCGAGATGCCCGCGTCCTTGATCACCTGGTTGAACGGCGCGCGGGTGCGGTCGAGCAGGTCCGAGGTGATCCGCTGGAACTCGGCGCGCGACAGCGTCTCGTCCAGGAACAGCGGGTTCTTGTCGGCGTCGACCGTGATGTAGGGCAGGTTGATCGTGGCCGTCGACTGGCTCGACAGCTCGATCTTGGCCTTCTCCGCGGCCTCACGCAGCCGCTGCAGGGCCATCCGGTCCTTGTTGAGGTCGATGCCCTGGCTGCCCTTGAACTTGTCGACGAGCCAGCTGATGACCCGCTCGTCCCAGTCGTCGCCACCGAGGTGGTTGTCGCCGTTGGTGGCCTTGACCTCGACCACGCCCTCGCCGATCTCCAGCAGCGACACGTCGAAGGTGCCGCCACCGAGGTCGAAGACCAGGATGGTCTGCTCCTTCTCGCCCTTGTCGAGCCCGTAGGCCAGCGCGGCCGCGGTGGGCTCGTTGACGATCCGGAGCACGTTGAGGCCCGCGATCTGGCCGGCCTCCTTCGTGGCCTGGCGCTGCGCGTCCTCGAAGTACGCGGGCACGGTGATCACGGCGTCGGTGATCTCCTCGCCCAGGTAGGACTCGGCGTCGCGCTTGAGCTTCTGCAGCACGCGCGCGCTGATCTCCTGCGCCGAGTAGGTCTTGCCGTCGACGTCGCCGGTCTTCCAGTCGGTGCCGATGTGGCGCTTGACCGACCGGATCGTCCGGTCCACGTTGGTGACGGCCTGGTTCTTCGCCGACTGCCCGACGAGCACCTCGCCGTTACGGGCGAACGCGACGACCGACGGAGTGGTGCGCGCACCCTCCGAGTTGGCAATGACCGTCGGCTCGCCACCTTCGAGGACGGCGACGACGGAGTTGGTGGTCCCGAGGTCGATGCCGACCGCACGAGCCATGGTGTGTGCCTCCGATGATGGGTACCTTGAGCTGCCTTCACTCAAGTCTGCCATGGACTGCCCGAGTGCATCGTCGATGCCTTGAGCCGCCCACGCTCAACTTGCTCAAGGGCTCCAACGCGCAGGCATCCGATCGTGTTCCCGAGCCCGATCGACCTTCCGGAGAGGGGTGACCCTCGCGACCTCTACAGCGGCGCCGCGGGGCGCGGCTCCACCCGGCCGGCCGAGACGGCCGGCAGCGGGTCGTCCACCGGGGCGAGCACCCGGTGGTGCTCCGGGTCGGCCACCGCGTTCTCGTCCGCGTCGAGGTACTCCAGCTGGCCCTCCGCGCCGAGGTCCGCGTGGTAGCCGGCGGCGGCGAGCTGCTGCTCGTCGAGGTCGACCAACAGCTCCCAGCGGCTCGGCACCACCTTGTAGTCCGGCCACGGGAGGTGCCCGTACGCGTCGTGCAGGTCGGCGAGGAGCCCGACGAACACCTGCTGCCAGCGCAGCGGCATCGACTGCGCGAGCGAACGCGGCACCACGAGATGGTCCGTCGTGGCGCCCACGGCGGGCCGGTCGAGGTAGTCCTGCACAGGCGTGGTGGACGCCGGGACCGAGCTGTCGGGGGCCATTACCACTCCTGCCGTACGGATTGCCGAACGCGACAGTATCGATATCACTGTGCGCGGTTCGGCGTGGTGCCCGGCCGCGTCGCCAGCGGCACGAGCTCCTTGAAGTTCCACGGCACCGGCCGCACCCGCACCTGCTCACCGGTGTACGGCGCCTCCACCATCTGGTCGTCGCCCAGGTACAGCGTCACGTGGTGGATCGTGGCGGGATCCGACGGGTCGGTGGCGTAGAACAAGAGGTCACCCGGCTGCGCCTCGGCGATCGGGACGTGCCCGCCCGCGTAGAACTGCTGGCGCGAAACCCGGGGCAGGTTGATCCCCGCCGCCTGGAAGGCGCGCAGCATGAGCCCCGAGCAGTCGTAGGTGTTGGGGCCGGTGGCGCCCCAGACGTAGGGCTTGCCGACCTCGCCCAGCGCGAACGCGACCGCCGCGCCCGTCACGCCCTCCGGGAGCACGGCGGTGCGCCCGCAGCCCGTGGGGTCGGCGACGTCCGCGAGCTGTTGCACGAGCTCCCCGGCGAGGCGCTCCCACTTCGCGTAGGCGTCGGGGAACGCCGACCGCTGCACGGTCTGGGCCGCCACCGTGACCGGCATCGTCTCCCAGCCGGGAACCTGCAACAGGCGTTCGACGAAGATCCGGGTGGCGTAGGCCGGATCGGTGACCTCCACCGGTGAGCCCCACCCTTGGGAAGGGCGCTGCTGGAAGAGCCCAAGGGAGTCGCGGTCCCCGTAGCCCAGGTTCCGGAGCGTCGACTCCTGCATCGCCGTGGCCAGCGCGATCAGCCACGCCCGCGGCGGCGCCCCCATGTCGCGGGCCACCCCGATGATCGTGGAGGCGTTCTGCCGCTGCTCGTCGCTCAGATCCCCGATCCGGGTTCCGGCCCGGCTGCCGGCCAGCGGGCCGACCGGGGCCCGCACACCGGGATCACAGGCGCCGTAGCTCGGTGTCCCGCCGCCGAAGCCGCCGGTGCTCGCCGTGAAGGCCATGAAGCCGACGCCGAGGAAGAGGCCGAGCGCCGCCACGAGGACGACGACCGGAACGAGCAGCCGCAGCGGGCGCAGGGGGCGCACCTAGTGCCCCCCGCCGGGGGTCCGGTGCGTGTATCGGCGGATCCAGGTTTTCGATGGGTGTGCCGGCGGGCCGGCCTCGTACCGGGCGTACTCGGCCGGTTCGCCGGTGCGCCCAGCGGGAACCTGGGCCGTCGAGGTACGTGCCGGACTCCCGGCGGGGGGCACTGACATGCGCGCCCCTCATTCCCGGTCGTAGCCGGCAACCCGCCAGCCGTCCTCGGTGCGCACGACCAGCACGAGCAGCTTGAGCGCGTCGGTCGGCACCTCCACCTGCACCGAGCGGGGGGCGACGCGAACGGGGCGCGGCTCGCCGGTGACCCGCGTCGCGGGGATGTTGCCGGGGTCCACACCCGCGAGCACCCCGAGGTACTCGTCGGTGGTCGTCCTCCGCAGGCCGTCCAGCCACTGCTGGGCCGTGATGCCCTCTCGCGGACGCACCCATGCCGCGGCCCAGCGCGCCGCCACCTCGACGGCCGCGTCCGGTGCCGCGGACAGGGGCAGCTGCGACGGGGTGAGCTCGGGCACCGGCGGCAACATGGTCGGCGTCGGCGTGCCGGCGACACCGGGTCGGCGCCCGGCGGGCCCTTCCGTCCCGCCGGAAGCATCGGCGGGCCCGTTCCCGGCCCGCCCCGGCCCGAGGACGCCGGCCGCCAAGGTCAGACCGACCACCACGGCGATCACGACGACCGCGGTGACCGCGAGCCGCAACGGCGACCGCAACGGCCAGGCCCAGATCGCCCGGTACGCCGCGGATCGGCCGTGCGGCGTCCTAATCGGCACGGCCGCCGCCGGGGAAGAACGCCGTCTGGTCCGAGCGCGGCCGGTAGATGCGGTAGACCGGAACACCGTCGACGATCTCCGCCTGCACCGGGCGCGCGCCGCCGGGGCGCAGCGGCACGGCGTCAGGCCTGCGGTAGATCACCCGGTCGTCCATCTCACCGGAGTCGCCCCAGTTCGGCAGGCCGCCGGTGGTCACCGCGTCGTCGGGAGGAGCCGGCAACGCGGGGCGACGCGCGGCGGGCACGAGCGGGGTCGGCGCCAGGTCCGGCGGGGTCCTCCGCGGCGCGGGCACGTCCGCCACGGAGGCCGACACCCGCATCCCGGGCTCCGACTCCGGCCGCAGGCCCCCGGACCGGCCCGCGCTCGCCATCGCGCCGCGGCGCTCGTCCCACCACCGGGTCTGACGGTCGTCGTCGTCGGCCGGGGCGCCGCGCACGCGCTGCCACACCCGCGACAGGGGTCCGGTGCCGGCGCCCGGCACGATGCCGCCGAACTGCTCGCGGGTGAGCGAGACCATCGACACCAGCCGGCGGAACGGTCGTGCGACCGCCCACAGGACCACGGTGACCACACCCGTGACCAGCAGCGCGAGCCACAGGTCGATCCCCGAACCGGGCCGGAAGAGCGACACGACCAGCAGCGCGTGCAAGCCGGCGAGGGCGCCGACCACGAGCGTGTTGACGATTGCGGCACCCGCGACGCGCAGCAGGGCCGGCATGATCTCCGGCTTGAGGATCGCGATGACGGCGACGGCGGGCGCGGTCATCACCAGCAGCCGCAGCACCAGCATCGCGACCAGCACCAGCACCTTCGACAGCAGCTGGAACAGCGCGATGCACATGGCCTGGACGACCGCGAGGACGCCGGCACCGATGCGGCTGCCGGACTCGCCCTGGAAGTAGGGGTACCGGTCGCCCATGCGGCCGGCTATCGCGGCGAAGTCGGCCTTCTTCTGCTCGGCCAGCACCTGTGTGTCCTGGCCCTCGGCGACCTCTGTCTTCGTGAACGTCTGCGCGCGGAGCAGGTCCCGTCCCAGCTCCTGGGCCTGCGGTACGTCGGGGGCGCCGAACTCCCCCCGCAACCAGTTCTGGTAGACGACCTGGTCGACGAGCACCGTCGGCAGCGTGTCCCTCGTGCCTAGACCGACCTGGCCGAGGAAGCCCTCCTGCATCCTGGTGACCCCGTCGAGCAGCAGGGGGTCGGCCGCCTTGGCCCAGTCGACCGGTGCCAGGTAAGCCGCGGAGCCGACCACGAGCGCCACCACCGCGAGCGCGGCCCGCTGGGTCTGGCGGGCCAGGTCACCGCGCAGCGCGAGCACCAGCAGGATGACCGCGAGCAGCAGCAGCACCGGGCCGATGAACGTGGTGAACACCGCGTCGTACATCGCCCGGGTGCCGTTGCCGATCAGCTGGTCCAGCGGGGACAGCAGCTCACCGCCGCCGGCGATCAGGTAATGCGCCCAGTTGACGCCGCCGACCGCGAACTTCGCCAGGTTCATGGCCTGGTTGCCCAGCCAGGTGTCGGTGGTGGTCGACGGGTTGAGCGCCGCCCCGGCGCACCCGATGTCGTAGTTGTGCCAGACCAGCCCGGCGTAGCCGACCTCGCGGTAGACGCTGCCGATCTCACCGTGGCTGGCCCGCGGCGGATCGAGCGAGCCGACCAGACCGGTGCCGGGCCGGTCCGGCTCCGGCGACTCCTTGCAGTCGAACCCCTGGGCGAACGCGGGCTGCCCGAGCAGGACCGAACCGCCGACGAGCCCGGCGACGACCAGCATCGCCATCCGCTTGCGCCGGCGCGCAGCGGGATCGCTCCGGTGCCGCCGCGCCCGGTGGCGGCGCATGGCGACGGCGACCGCCGCCACGATCACCAGGGCGACCGGCAGCCAGCCAGCGGCTGCCGGGGTGCCTCCGGGCATCACCGACGGGCCTCCCCGGCCGCCGGTATCCGGCCGTGGGCGGAGCGATCGGTGCCGTCGGCGATGGTGGGCTCGTCGTCCAGGTCGGTGCCGGGGTCGACGTCGCCCAGCAGGTCGAGGTCCTCGTCGCGCCCCAGGTGCGGGCCATGGCCGTTGCCCACCACCCCGCCCGGTGCGCGACCGAGCAGGTCGTCCGGGTCGTCGAGGTCGTCGAACTCGTCGTCGCCGTCCAGGGAGGTCAGGTCGTCGCCGAGGTCGCTGCCCACGTCAACGGTGATCGCGCGGCCGAGCACGACGGGGCGGGCTGCCGCCGGCTCGGCGGGCGCGTGCACGACCTGCTGCGGGGCGACCGGTGCGCCGCGGACCGAGACCCGGCTCGCGTCCGGGTTCGTGTCGAGGGCCTCCCGGACGTGCTCCAGGTGGGGTGCCTCGAGGTCGATCCGGATCTTCTCCACGCCGCCGTGGCCGTCGGCGAAGATGAACTGGCGGGGCGTGTCGTCCGGCTTGTCGTCGTGCCGCGGGCGGGGCGACAGCGTGCCGAGCATCTGCTCGTAGCCCACCCCGGTGGGCACCTTGAGCAGCCGCAGCGCCTCGCGCTGGGCCTCCTCGTCGTCGGTGCGGCCGACGAACACGGCGTTGACCAGCGATGCGAACCCGGAGACGCGCAGCAGGTCGCCCGCCAGCTGCGAGGCGAAGAGCGCACGGACGTTGAACTTGCGGGAGTCACGGGCGAGCCGGTCGATCAGCACCTTGCCGGTGGGGACCTGCGACAGGAAGTGCGTCTCGTCGAGGGCCACCCCCTTGCGGAGGTTGCGGTCGGCGTCGTAGATCGTGCGCTGGGTGAGCCAGGACGCCAGGTTCAGCAGCTCGACGGCGAGCGCCTCGGCGTCGGTCCACTCCTCGCGCGGGCTGCCGGGACGCGGGAGCGTCATGCCCTGCATCGTGAGCACCGTGAGACGGTAGTCGCGGTCGGCCTGCCACGGGTCCTCGCGGGAGGTGTCCGGGAACAGCAGGGCGGCCTGGGGCAGCTCCCGCCGTTCGGCGAGGAAGTCGGCCACGACGCCGGCGTGGTCCTCGCCGTCGCGGGCGTGCCGGCGCAGCGCGTCGATGACCTGGCCGGGGTGGCGGTCGGCGGCACCGCCGACCTCCCGCACGGCGCGCAACAGCACGATGCGGGTGTGCGGCATCCGGGCGACGTCGTAGGGCAGCAGCCCGGTGAGGACGTCGAGCACGAGCCGGCGGCGGGTGGCCGCGGCGAGCGACCGCTCCCGGCGCCACGCCCGCTCCGGATCCTCCTCGTCGGCGAAGTGCTCCGGGCGGGGCTCGGCGACCACGCGGTAGGGGTTGAGGATGCCCGGGTCGGCCCGCAGCAGGTTGATGTGCCGGGAGAACGGCGCCAGCTCCGGCAGGCGGGTGAGCTGCGCGAGCGGACCGGACGGGTCCAGCAGCGTCCAGCGGGCGCCCGCCCGCAGGGTCTTGTAGGTGATCAGGCCCGTCAGGAACGACTTCCCGGACCCGAGGCCACCGACCACCGCCGTGAGCCCGGAGGCCCGGCGCACCTCCTGCGCGAGCCACGGGTCCCAGGCCACCGGTCGCCGGGTGGCTGTGCAGGTCTCGCCGATCATGATCCCGCGCCGGTCGCCGACCGACGCGGTGGCCGCCGGTACCGCCGACGCGGCCCACATGACCGATCCACGCCTGCGGTAGGCGGTGGACGCGAGGGGCTCGCCCGGGATGAACTCGCGCGCGTGCCGGTACTGGGCCTCCGGGTGCTCGATCTGCACCTTCGGCCGGTACACGTCGAGCACCTGCTGCGCGCGGCTGACCGCCTCGGCCTCGTCCTTGCCCGAGACGGCGACCCGCCACCAGCCGTAGAGGCGGGTGTTGATCTGGGTGAGGCCGCTGGTCAGCTCGTCCTCGACCTCCAGCACGCGGTCGGCCTGGCGGGCGAGCGACATCGGCGGGTCGAGGTCGTGGTCGTGGGTGTAGTGCCGGATCTGGCTGCGCACCTTGCCCATCTGGCGCTGCAGCTCGCCGGCGACCTCCTCGGCCTTGCGCACGTAGATGCGTGCCGACCACTCCACCGGGAACGGCAGCCGGTCGGAGTGCTGCATCCACGGGTCGTCGACCTCGGGGATGCGCAGGCCCTCCATCAGGCCGAGCGAGAGGACCGCGACGTTCCGGCTCACCGTCTGGGCGCGCAGCCGCCCGACCACCCGCACGGTGGGGGCGTAGGGCTCCTGGTACATCTCGACGCCGTCGGTGAACGCGGCGAGGTCCTCGGTCTCCCACCGGTGGGATCCACCGGGCACCACGGTCAGCGTGCGGGGCGCGGGCAGGCCGAGCGCGCAGGACCGGTGCATCAGCCATGCGATGTCGTCGGACGTGGCCGGGACGGCGTCGAGCCCCGTGCCGGCGACCAGGGCGTTCAGGTGGGCGACCTCCGAGGACAGCGCCGCGATCTCGGCCCGCACCGCGGCGGGCGCGACCTTGCCCAGCACGGGCGCCGCGCGCTCGACCCAGCGGTCCAGGGTGCGCCGCCCGGAGACCTCGATGCCGAGGAACACCTCCTTGTCCGACATCGACAGGCCCATGAGGTGGCGCTGCTCGCCCTCGAGGAAGCCGTCCCAGCCGAGGGCGCCCGCGACGTCCGGCATCCGGCCGAGCGCGTTGTGGTCGAACGACTCCGCCCACATGTGCACCGGGTACGGCCGGGTGGTGACGCGCAGGTGCAGCCACCGGCCCTGCAGTTCGCCGACCTGTGCCGCGATCTGGCGGATCAGCACCTCGCGCTGCGAGTCGCTGCGGAAGCTCCACGCCTGCGCCGCGAGCCGGTACCAGGCCATGACCTGCGTGCCGGTGCGGGTCAGGTGCCCCTCGATGGAGCGCAGCGCGATGTTCGGCTCGTACGTGGGCAGCCCACCGTCCCCGGCGAGCGAGCGGCCGCGCTTGCGGCTCGCCCGCTCCTTGGGTCTCCGGTCCCGGCCCGCGTCACCTCGTGACACGCGAACGCCTCTCCCAGGGGCCGGGCTCCGCCCGGCGTCCTGCCTGCTGCTGCGGCTTCCCACGGCGCACCTTGCGCGGCCTGACCGCCGGACCGATCCGGACGTGGCTCGAACGGACCACCCCACCCGTTCCGGCGGTGCGCCGCCGCGGGCCGGTGACCTCGTGCCGGAAGAGCCCGACGACCTGGCCGAGCGGGCGCTCGTAGTTGATGCGCTGGCCGATGAAGCGCGTGACCACCACCGTGAGCACGAGTGCCCACGCGACCGAGAAGAAGTCGAGACCGATCCCGACCCGGCGCTGCACGAACATGATCAAGATCATGACAAGCAGTCCGAGGCCATAGCTCACGTACCTCGCCCGCCACGGGAACGTGGCACGCGGCGGGCCGAGCCAGACGGAGTCGACGCGATAGATCTCGTCGTCGGTGCGGACGAGCACGGATCAGATCATCCGACGAGGAGACCGGCGAGGAAGTTGCCGATCTCGGGACCGTTGCCGGAGACCGCGATGCCGAGGGCGACGAGGCCGACGATCAGTCCGACGCTGCGGCGCGCAACGCCGGCGTTGTCACCCTTTCCGCCTATCCACAGCAGGATGATCGCGATGCCGAGCAGGATGAGCGGGATCACGTTGTCCTGGATCCACCCTTGGAGACCGCTGGTGCTCAGGGCCTGCGCATGCAGAACGAGCACCTGTGGTCCGGTCATGACGGCTCCTCCTCGTGGCGCTGCCAACCCGAGTTCGCCGCGTACCCGACCACCTCGGGCTTTTGGGCGCCCGACCTGGTCTTCTTTCCGGGCACCGCCGACGAGTAGACCATGTTGACCACCGGGAGCATAGCGAGTCGCCCGCGCGTTACAGGCGACCGACACGGACAGCGATACGACGGGGCGCAAGGGGGAACGGCCGGGGTCGCGAACCCCCGATCCGGACCGGTTGAGTGACCGATGTCCCGCCGCCCACCCGGGGGCGGGACCCCGAACGGCGGGTTAGGGTCGCAACGCGCTCCGCTGTTACCGGCGAGTAGGTTGTGGCCTGATCAGCCTGAACGACGCCGGCGCGCGGCGGGGAGCACCGGTCTACCCTGCTCCGCAACGGCCCGCGGTCCACCACTCGCGGCGCCAGCCCTGGGAGGAAAGCCGTGGTTCTCAGACTCGTCATCGGACTGGCGATGACAGTTCTCGCCCTGGCGGTGTCGGGCCGCCGCGCCTACTGGCTCTACACGCTGATCAGGTCCGGGCAACCGGCGCGCGACCGGGTCCAGCAGATGAACGAGCGGGTCAAGGCGCAGTTCGTCGAGGTGTTCGGCCAGCGGAAGCTGCTGCGGTGGTCGGTACCCGGCCTGGCGCACTTCTTCACGTTCTGGGCGTTCGTGATCTTGATCACGGTGTACCTGGAGGCCTATGGGGCCCTGTTCGTGGAGGACTTCCACATCCCGCTGATCGGCCACTGGCCGCTCCTCGGGTTCCTGCAGGACTTCATCGCCGCCGCCGCGCTGATCTCCCTCGCGGTGTTCTCGGTGATCCGCATCCGCAACGCCCCCGACCGGCTGCAGCGGGCGTCGCGGTTCTACGGCTCGCACACCGGCGGCGCGTGGCTGATCCTCTTCATGATCTTCAACGTGCTGTGGACGATGTTCTTCTTCCGCGGCGCGTCGGCGGCACTCGGCGTGTTCCCCTACGAGTCCGGTGCGTTCGTCTCGCTGGCGGTCGGACAGCTGTTCGCCGGGGTGGGCGAGGGCACCCTGTTCGTGCTGGAGAGCATCGGGCTGCTGCTGCACATCGCCGTGATGCTGGTCTTCACCGTGATCATCGCCTACAGCAAGCACCTGCACATCTTCACCGCCCCGCTCAACGTCTCGGCCAAGCGGTTGCCCAAGGCGCTCGGGCCGCTGCAGCCGATCGAGCACGAGGGCGAGCCCATCGACTTCGAGGACCCGCCGGAGGAGGCGGCGTTCGGCCGCGGCAAGGTCGAGGACTTCACCTGGAAGGGCATGCTGGACTTCGCGACCTGCACCGAGTGCGGCCGCTGCCAGTCCCAGTGCCCGGCCTGGAACACCGGCAAACCGCTGTCCCCGAAGCTCGTGATCATGGACCTGCGCGATCACCTGCTCGCCAAGGCCCCCTACATCATCGGCGGCACGGACGCCCCGGAGGAGGGGTCGATCGACTTCTCCGCGGGCCTCACGGCACACCCCGGCCACGGCGTCGCGGAGTCCGGCTTCGAGCGGGTGCAGGGCTCCGGTCCCGAGCAGGCCGCCCGCCCGCTGGTGGGCACCCTCGAGGCCGGCGGCGTGATCGACCCGGACGTGTTGTGGTCGTGCACCACCTGCGGGGCGTGCGTCGAGCAGTGCCCGGTGGACATCGAGCACGTCGACCACATCGTCGACATGCGCCGCCACCAGGTGCTGATCGAGTCCGAGTTCCCCTCGGAGCTGGGGGTGCTGTTCCGCAACCTGGAGAACAAGGGCAACCCCTGGGGCCAGAACGCCAAGGACCGGCTCGAGTGGACCAAGAACCTCGACTTCGAGGTCCCCGTCTTCGAGGGCGAGCTGTCGGCCGACACGGAGTACCTGTTCTGGGTCGGCTGCGCCGGCGCGTTCGACGACAACGCGAAGAAGACCGTGCGGGCCACCGCGGAGCTGCTGCACCGCGCCGGCGTGGACTACGTCGTGCTCGGTCCCGAGGAGTCCTGCACCGGTGATCCGGCGCGGCGCTCGGGCAACGAGTTCCTGTTCCAGATGCTGGCCCAGCAGAACGTCGAGGTCCTCAACGCGGTCTTCGAGGGCCGGGAGCCGGGCACCCGCAAGATCGTGACGACCTGCCCGCACTGCCTCAACACCCTGGGTCGGGAGTACCCGCAGCTGGACGGGCAGTACGAGGTGGTGCACCACACCCAGCTGCTCAACAAGCTGGTGCGCGAGGGCAAGCTGGTGCCGGTCACCGAACCGGACGCGATGACCGACGTCACCTACCACGACCCGTGCTACCTGGGCCGGCACAACGAGGTCTACGCCGAACCCCGCGAGCTGGTGGGGGCGGCCGGGGTGAAGCTGGCCGAGATGCCCCGCCACGCCGACCGGTCCTTCTGTTGCGGTGCGGGCGGCGCCCGCATGTGGATGGAGGAGAAGATCGGCAAGCGGGTCAACCTCGAACGCGTCGACGAGGCGCTCGGCACCGGCGCCGAGAAGATCGCGACGGGCTGCCCGTTCTGCCGCGTGATGTTCTCCGACGGCCTCACCCAGCGCCAGAGCGAGGACAAGGGCGCAGGTGTCGAGATCCTCGACGTCTCGCAGATGCTGCTCGCCGCCGTCAAGCGGGGGGACGCGACCGGGAACGGCCGGGTCGACGAGGCCGTGGACGCCCTCGGTGCGGGCGCACCGCACACGACGGACACCACCCCGGCCGGCGGCACGGAGGCGAGCGGTCCGGGCGACGACTCCGCGGCCCAGGCGGATCCGGAAGACGATGTCGCGGTCGACGGGGCGAACACCCGAGACCCCGAGCCCAAGGGCGCGCGACCAGACGGCAGTGCCCCGGACCAGGAAGGCCACACAAAACAGTGAACAGCGACGTCGCCGTCAGCCTCCGCACGGGGCGAAGCCGGTGACGAGGTAGGTGCGCTCGTTCTGATCCACCAGTTTCACCTGGACTCTCCCGAGCGCCGCGCCGGCCGCCTCGGCCCACCGAGTCGCGCAGGCATCGAGTGTGAGCTCGGCAGGAGGGGGTTGCTTCGGGTCTGCTCCCCGCGGCATGCCCGCGGTGGGCAGCGCCATTGCGGCCGGCTGCGGCTGGTGGAGCGCAGGGGCGGCGGCAGCACAGTCCGGCACGCCCAATCCTCGCGCCAACTGCTCCTCGGCCGGCGGTGTGAGCAGGGCACAGAGCAGGTCGGGGTCGGGCGCCGACTGCGTGATGGCCAGGACGAGCGTCGGCACGATGTCGCCGCTCTCCTCGGCGATACCGGCGCGCGACAGGTCTCCCGCCCGAGCCTGAGCCTGCTCCTGCTCGATCCGGTCCCGGTGCATCGACAGGCCGAAGCCGATCCCGCTCACCACGCACAGCACCGCCCCGACCGCCGCGAGCCGCCACCACGGCAGTTGGGCGAGCCCGGCCAGCAGGATGCCGATGCTCGCGGCCAGGGCCCAGGCCCACGGGCCGGTGCTCACCATCAGCCCGATGACGACGGCGAGGCCTGCGAGCGGGATGTCCCAGCCGCGGAGCGGGCCGTCGAGGCGCAGCAACCGGAGCACGACGAGCGCGACGATCCCGATCAGCCAGGGGATCCATGAGAAGCCCGCGAACGGCCAGAGCAGCAGGGCGGCCGCCAGGACGGCGACGAGGGCGGCGCCCCGCGGCGAGCGGGTGAGGCGGCGCCAGTCGAACCGGGGACGGGCCGGGCCCGGGTTGTCGCCGGGCCCCGGACCCGGCTGCATCGGCACGGGCGGCGGGTACGCCGGGCGCGCCTCGGGGAGCCACGGGGGGCCGGGTTCGCGCGGCGGTTCCATCGCCGCCCGAGATTACTGGGTTTCCGCCTCCGCCGGGCCCTGCCGGACGAGCCCGGCGCGGCGCCATTCCCGTGGCGACGCGCCGTGGGCGTTGCGGAACCGCCGGGCGAAGTAGCCGGGGTCGCGGTATCCGACGCGGGCGGCGACGGCCTCGACGGTCAGCTCGGTGTCGACGAGCAGGCGCCGCGCCTCCACCATCCGCCGCTCGGTGATCCACTGCTGCACCGTCCGCCCGGTCTTGCGCCCCACGACGGTGGTGAGGTGGCCCGGCGTGAGCCCGACGGCCGCGGCGACGTCCCCGAGGCTCAACGGGCCGCGGAAGCCGGCCTCGACCGCGTCGAAGACGGCGGCGAGCAGCGGCTCGTCGCGCAGGGCGAGGTCATCGGACACGTCCGCTGCGAGCCGCGAGATCGCGACGAGCAGCAACGTCAGGTGCGCGAGCGCGGCCTCGTCGCACCCGTCGCGCCGCTCCCGCACCTCCCGGTCGAGGCCTTCGAGGTGCTCGACGAAGGCGGCACGCTGCCCCGGCGGGACGCTCAGCCGCTGGGCTCCGCCCGCCACCCCCCTGACGAACGGGAAGAGCAGCGGATGGGCCCGCCAGGACAGGAGGGGGCGGAGGTGGCCCGGCTCCATGACGTCGGGCGGGAAGTACACCGACCACCCGTCCGCATCGTGCAGGGCGCGCTCGACGAACGTGACCACCTCGCCGGGTGCGACGACCAGCACGTCACCCGCCCCGACCCGACACTCCCGGTCGTCGAGCTGCAGCCGGCCACCACCGCGCTCGACGTACACGAGCACGAGGAAGTCGTGGGCGTGCGGATGGGGGCGCACGATGCCGTCCGGGTTCGTGTGGCCCTCCCGGATGCGCACCACGCCGACCGGGGGCACACCGGGCAGGCGACGGTAGCCGTACACCGGCGCGCCCCGGCTGGTCGCCGCCCGCACCAGAACCGAAGATAGTCCCGGTATGGCCGACGAACGTCCCTTGGCAGCGGGTTTCTGCAGCTCCAGCCTGGAGTGCGACATCCGAACATCGTCGCATCCGAAGGGGACCGCCGCCATGGCCAGCCGCCACGACGAGCACGACTACCTGCCCGCGATGGGCAGGGACCGACTGCTGCCGCTCTACGACCCGTTCACGTGGTTGCTCGGTGCGCCCCGGATCCACCGGCGCCTCGTCGAACTGGCCGCCGTCGAGCCCGGCCACCGGGTGCTCGAGGTCGGCTGCGGCACCGGCAACCTCGTGCTGCGCGCGCAGCGCATGCATCCGGGCGCGGAGCTCGTGGGCATCGACCCCGACCCGCTCGCCCTCGCCCGTGCCCGGCGCAAGGCCGCGCGCTCGGGCCGGGCGGTGCGCTTCGACCAGGGGAAGGCGGGCGAGCTGCCCTATCCGGACGAGAGCATGGACCGGGTGCTCTCGGCGTTCATGTTCCACCACCTCGACGACGCCGAGAAGCGGCGCGCACTCGCCGAGATCCGCCGCGTGTTGCGACCGGGCGGGCAGCTGCACCTGGTCGACGTCGGCGGGCACCACCACGGCCGGTTCGGCCGCCGGATGCAGCGCAGCGAGCACCTGCGGGACAACGCGGGCGAGGGCATCCCGGACCGCATGCGCGAAGCCGGCCTCGCCGACGTCCGGACCGGGGAACGTGGTCGCCTCCGCACGACCTTCTACCGGGCGAGTCGACAGGAGGGTGCTGAAGAGCCCCGGCCGTAGCGAGCAGCGGCCAGGTGGTCGCCTCAGGCGTCCTGCAGCAGGCCGGGCTCTTGAGCGCCCTCCTACCGGCGGGTGTCGGCACGGTGGAAGTTCCGGTGGGCCCGGGACGGTGTGGGCCCGCGCTGCCCCTGGTACCGGGAGCCGACGCCCTGGCTGCCGTAGGGCCGCTCGGCGGGGCTGGAGAGCCGGAACAGGCACAGCTGCCCGATCTTCATGCCCGGCCACAGCGTGATCGGCAGGTTCGCGACGTTGGACAGCTCGAGCGTGATGTGCCCGGTGAAGCCCGGGTCGATGAAGCCGGCCGTCGAGTGGGTGAGCAGGCCGAGCCGCCCGAGGCTGGACTTGCCTTCGAGCCGGCCCGCCAGGTCGTCGGGCAGGGCGACCTCCTCGAAGGTCGACCCGAGCACGAACTCACCCGGGTGCAGCACGAACGGTTCGTCGCCCTGCGTCTCGACGGGCGACGTCAGCTCGTCCTGCTGCCGTGCGGGGTCGATGTGGGTGTAGCGGGAGTTCTGGAACACGCGGAAGAAGCGGTCCAGGCGCACGTCGATGCTCGACGGCTGGAGCATCTCCTCGTCCCACGGGTCGAGCACCAGCCGCCCGGCATCGATTTCCTTGCGGAGGTCACCGTCGGACAGCAGCACCGCGCAAGGGTAGCCAGTGGTGGTGTGGGTGGCTCAGACCTGGGTGTTCGTCGGGGACGGTGAGCCGAGCAGCGGCGACGGGCACAGCCCGAACATCCACGCCACCGCCTGCTCGACCCGCGCGGCCGCGAGCCCGTCGGACGGCGTGACGGGGGTGATCCCGGCGGTCGCGATGATCTGGCGGACCGTGGTCATGACCGCGGGGCTGAGGATGCTGCGGATCGAGTCGCCCGGTTGGGGCACGTGCGGTCCGTCGACGAGCACGGCGGGCGTGCCGAGGCCCGGCGCGTCGGCCACCAGGTCCGGGTCGTCGGAGACGAGCACGGCGCTGGCCGCCACGAGCTGCACCAGCTCCGCGAGCGGCATGCTGCGCACCACCCTGGCCCGCTCGTGCTCCAGCAGCGGGTAGGCGGCCCCGTGGCTCGCGAGCTCGCCGAACACCACGATCTCGATGTCGGGTTCGCGCTCCAGCAGGTCGGGGAGCCCGGCGAGCACACCGAGCGAGTCGACGCGATCCAGGCCGACGAGCACGAGCCGCGGCCCGCCTGCCCGCACCCGCCGCACGAGGCGCGCGAACGACAGGTCGGCCGGCTGCGGGTTGGCCGTCATCGTCTCGCCGACCGCGACCGCGTTGGGCCCCACCGGGCTGCCCGTCGCCGACTGCGCCGCCACGAGGAACAGCGACGCGAGCTGACCGATGATGCGCCGGTTGGCCTCCTGCGGAAAAGGGCACAGCAGGTCGTCGGTGGCCACCCCGCTCTGCAGGTGCACCACCGGGATCTGCCGCCAGAACGCCACCTGTGCGGCCACGGCCGCCGTCATCCCGCCGCCGTAGACCATCACGGCCGACGGGTCGAGGTCGACGAGCACCTCGTCGAGCCGCGCCATCAGCGTGGCCGCGATCGCCGCCGGCAGCGGGGCCGGCGGCTCCCGCAGGAGCACCGTGACGTCCGCGGGCACCCCGAGCGCCTCGAAGGCCTCGTGCACCGACATCGGGTCCGGCCCCGTGGCGACCGTCAGGGCGCGGATCCGGTCGGCCTCGGCGAACGCGGTGGCCACCGGGGCGAGCCGTGCCACCTCCGGCAGGCTGCCCGCCACGAGCAGGACGTCGTGGTCGTGCTCCGGGTCGGGGAGCGCGTCGAGCGACGCTTCGAACTCGGTCATGCTGGATCCTTCGGCCGGGGGAGCTGGCCTGACGGGTCCCTGGAGTGTGAACCGGGCATGGACCAGGCGTCGAGAGCTCATCCCAACTGCTGGTTCCGAAAGGGTGAGAACCACCCTGATGGCGGTACGCGCTGGGTCCTATTGGTGACGGAGCGTGAGATGCTAGGCTTCGATCAGCCCACGCGGATGTAGTTCAATGGTAGAACATCAGCTTCCCAAGCTGAGAACGCGGGTTCGATTCCCGTCATCCGCTCTCATATCAAAGGCCCAGCTCACACGGTGTCCACACCGGAGCTGGGCCTTCGTCGTGGAGCCTCCGAAGAGATCGCATGCGGCCGCTGCAGCGCCGGTATCGCAGCGCTACTTGGCGCGATCCGTTGAGCCAGGAGCAGGTCGATCCGCGCGGTCGTAGGTTTCCTGCGACGCGGACACCTCGCCGAGGTGCGCGATCGACCATTCCTCCAGCGCGCGCAGCGGCCCACGCAGGGTGCGGCCCGCCTCGGTGAGCGCGTACTCGACGCGGACCGGAACCTCGGGGTGGACGGTGCGGCGCACGAGCCCGTCCCGTTCGAGCCCGCGGAGGGTCTGGGTGAGCATCTTCTGCGAGATGCCCTCGATGCGTCGGCGCAACTCCGAGAAGCGGACGCTGCCGTCCCAGAGGGCGCCCACTATGAGCACCGTCCAACGATCACCGATGCGATCCAGGATGTGGCGAGTCGGGCAGTCCGCGCGGTAGGGGCTGCCGCGGAGCACCGACTCGGCCGGAGTGGTTACCACAAGGTGCCTTCTTCCCGTGGGAGAGCTGCGCTCATACGGTAATCGCAGCGCGTCGTCCGACGCCATACCTCCAGTAGAAGGGCGCCTCATGTCTCGCGTTACCGTCATCGGCGGCACCGGCTATGCCGGTTCGGCCATCGTCGCGGAGGCCGCTGCTCGCGGTCACCAGGTCACCGCGCTGAGCCGCTCGCTCCCCGACGCGCCCATCCCGAACGTGACCTATGTCCGAGGCGACGCCACCGACGAAGCAACGCTGTCTTCGGCGATCGAGGGTTCCGACGTCGTTGTGGGCGCACTCGCCCCGCGCGGCCCGCTGGCCGGCACCTGGCGCGGCTTCTACCGCACCCTCGCACGCCTGGCCGATGCCGCGGGCGTACGACTGTTCATCGTTGGCGGCGCCTCCTCGCTCCGCCCCGCGCCCGGGGCGGAGCGCTTCGTCAGCGACCTCAGCGACATCCCCGCGGAGTTGCACGACGAGATCCGCGCCGGGGCGGCGTTCGTCATCGAGGACCTCCCGGCCACACCTGCGAGCCTCGACTGGGTCTTCGTGAGCCCGGCGCTCAGGTTCGGCGCACGCATGCCCGGCGAACACCTCGGCCGTTATCGCCTCGGCGACGACGTCGCGGTCCAGCCCGACGGCGGCGCGATCTCCGCCCCGGACTACGCCCTCGGGCTCGTCGACCTGATCGAGAAGGGCGACCACCACAGGGCACACGTCAACCTCGGCCACTGATCGGCCAACTCCGGTGGGGCTCGACCATCGCCTGCGACAGGTCGATCCCACGGACGGTCATCCCGAGCTGGTGCCGGTAGGCCGCAACCCCTGCCCGGCCCGCTACCGGCGGAGCGCCTTGGACATCTGCATCGTCGAGACCGCGTAGCCGCTCTTGCGGTACAGCGCGATCGCCGCCACGTTCGCGCCGACGACGTTGAGGCCGAGGCGGATCTTGCCGTCCCGCACGACGAGCTCCTCGACCTCGGCGAGGATCGCCGAGCCGTAACCCTTGCGGCGTGCCCGCGGGTACACGTTGATGTCGTAGAGCCACGCCGCGTCGGTACCGTCGACGCGGTGCGGGTCCGGCCCCACCCAGGCGCTCCCCACCGGGATGCCCGCGGCGTCCTCGGCGATCAGGAGGGTGTGCTGCGGGGTGGCCACGCCCTGGGGCAGGTACTGCGTGGTCCCGCCCGCCGCCGTGGCGCGGGCCTCCTCCTCGGACATGGTCGCGACGAGCTCCCGGACGACCGCATCCTGCACCCCGGCGATGAACGAGCCGTACTCGTCCTCGGTCATCTCGCGCAGCGTCACGCGTGGTCCGTCCATACCCTCATGGTGTCCAGCCGCAACCTGGAGATCAACACACATGCCGACCCCTCGGGACTACGACGCCGACCCCGAGCGGTACCGGCTGGGCATGCGGGTGGCGGCGGCGCACACGGCGCCGGGGGTGAGCCTGCAGGCCCGGATCGTCGCGCACCTCGTCACGGCGGGCGCCGCCACCGTGCTCGACGCCGGTTGTGGGGACGGCGCCCTCGCCGCCGCGGCAGCCGCCCGGCCGCTGCGTGTGATCGGTCTCGACGCGGCCGCCCCGATGGTCGAGGCGGCCCGCACCCACGGGCCGGTCGTCCGCGGTGAGGTCGCGGCCCTTCCGGTGGGTGACGCGAGCGTCGATGCGGTGGTGGCCGTCAACGTGCTCGACCACCTCGACCGGCCCACGGCCGGCCTCCGCGAGGCGTGGCGGGTCCTCCGGCCGGGCGGGCTGTTCGTGGCGGGCACGGTGGCACGTTCCGACTCGCCCGAGCTGGCACCGTTCTGGCACCCCACACCGGGGACGTTCGACAGCGAGGAAGCGCCGGGCATCGTGGGGGACGTCTTCGGCGCGGTGACCGTGGAGGCGTGGGACGCGCCGCTCGTCACGCTCCCCGATCGCGACGCCGTGCGGGACTACCTCCGCGCGCGGTTCGTGCCTCCCGACGAGGCCGGCCGGCTCGCCGACGCGGTCACGGCCCGCGGCCCGCTCCCGCTCCCGGTGACCAAACGCGGCGCGCTGCTGCTGGCACGGCGCTGACCAGCCCGATCAATCGGGCAGCAACGGCACCGCGATGCCCTGGTCGCGCCCCATCAGCACCGCCCGGGTGACGGCCGAGGTGCCGAACCGGCGGTGCACCTCGTCCAGGGCGGTGTCCAGCGCGTCGGTGGCCCCCTCGTCGAACGGCAGCTCGAGCTGCATCGTGGCGTCGTCGTGGAGGTTTCCGACGGCGATGCCGACGAGGGTGCACCCGCGCTCCCGGATGAGCGGCAGCGCCCGGGCCACGAGCGCGCGCACCGCGGCGAGCACCTCCCCGGTGCCGGACGTCGGCTGGGCGAGGGTGTGGGAGCGGGTGATGCGGGAGAAGTCGGCGAACCGCAGCCGCAACACCACGGTGCGCCCGACCCGGTGGGCCTTCCGCATCCGCCGGGTGACGCGGTCGACCAGCCCGACGACGACCGCGTCGATGCCCTCCACCGTGTGGGGTCCGCGCCCGATGGCGCGCTGCGAGCCGATCGACCCGCGCCGGCGTCCCACCACGACGGGGCGTGGGTCACGGTTGTGGGCCAGCGCGTGGAGGTGCCGCCCCAGCGCGCGGCCCAGCGTGGAGACCAGCACCGACTCGGGAAGCGCCGCAACCTCGCCGACGCTGGAGATGCCGTACTCGGCCAGCTTGGCCGCCGTGATCCGCCCGACGCCCCACAGCCGCTCCACCGCCAGCGGATGCAGGAACGCCAGCTCCCCGTCGGGTGGGACGACCAGCAGCCCGTCGGGCTTGGCCACGCCGCTCGCGACCTTGGCGAGGAACTTCGTGCGGGCGACGCCCACGGTGATCGGCAGGCCGACGCGCTCGCGCACCTCCCTGCGCAGCTGAGCCGCGATGTCGACGGGTGGGCCGGAGATCCGGTGCAGGCCACCGACGTCGAGGAACGCCTCGTCGATGGAGATGCCCTCCACCAGTGGTGTGGTGTGCCGGAACACCTCGAACACCGCCTTGCTGGCGGCCGCGTACGCCGACATGCGCGGCGGGACGACGATGGCGTGCGGGCACAGGGCGAGGGCCTGCCGCCCGCCCATGGCGGTGGCCACCCCGCACGCCTTGGCCTCGTAGCTGGCCGCGAGCACCACGCCCCCGCCGACGATCACCGGACGCCCGCGCAGGTGCGGGTCGTCGCGCTGCTCGACCGAGGCGTAGAACGCGTCGAGGTCGGCGTGGAGGATCGAGGCCGCGCCTGGCACGAACATATGTTCGCATCGGGGACCGACAGCGGGAAACCCGTTGTTCCCGCCGGGAGGATCGGGCCGTGGAACCGACCGGTCGCCGGGTGCGCGCGCTCGTGGTGCACGACGGCACGCTCCTCGGCGCGCTACCCGCGTTCGACGTGGCCGGCCCGTGGTGGTCGGATGTCGAGCCGGTCGCGGCCGAGCTGGACCGGCGGCTCGGCACGCGCACCGCCGTGCTCCGCTTGGTGACGGCAACCGGGAGGCTGATGCGCGGCGGCGAGGTCACCTATCTCGTCGAGGCGCTGACCCCGCCGGCCTCCGCACCGGAATGGGACGGTGCCGCCGATCCCGGCGTCCTCGCGCCGCACGAGCACCGGATGCACTGGGCCGGGCCGGGAGGTCCGGCGCGGATCCTGGGCTGGGCGATCTCCGCGTTGCGCGCGCTGGACCGGCCGCCCACCGGCCCGCCGGTGCAGGTGAAGTCCTGGAACCTCTCCTGCCTCTACCGGCTCGCCACGACGGCCGGCCGGGTCTGGATCAAGTGCACGCCGCCGTTTCTCGGGGACGAGGCGGCGGCTGCCGGCTACGTGGCCGAGCACGACCCCGACCTCGTTCCCGCGGTGCTCGCCACCACCGCCGACGGCGCGTGCATGCTGATGGCCGACGTGCCCGGCCGCGACTGCTGGGACGCCGACGCCGCCACGGTCGGGGCGGTGCTGCCGCGGTACGTCGCCGCGCAGGCCGCGCTCGCGGGACACGCGCTGCCCGCCCTGCCCGACCGCCGCATGTCCACGCTCGCCGTCCGGGCCGACCGGTTGCTCGCCCCGGACGTGACCGGCGAGCTCGACGCGGCCGAACGGGAAGCCCTCTCCCGTCTCGTCGCCGGGCTGCCGGACCGCGCCGCCGCGATCGCCGACGCGGGGTTGCCCGAGACCCTGGTGCACGGCGACTTCCACCCGGGCAACTGGCGCTCCGACGGTCGCCGAAACGTCATCGTCGACTGGTGCGAGTCCAGGCTCGGCCACCCCGCCTGCGACGTGCTGAGGCTCGCCGAGTGGCTACCGGCCGCGCTCGCCGCACCGGCGACGCGACTCTGGACGGCCGAGTGGCGCGCCGCCGTGCCCGGGTGCGACCCGGACCGGGCCCTGGCGCTCGTGCGCCCCGTCCAGCACCTCGAGGCCGCGCTCACCTACCAGGCCTTCCTCGACGGCATCGAGCCGGACGAGCGGCGCTACCACGAGGGCGACCCGGCCGATCAGATCCGCCTCGCCCTGGGTCAGCGCGACACGTAGGCCTCCTCCCGGGCCGCGCAGGGTTCAGGAATGCCACTTTGCTGTCCTGCACGTTCAGGAATGTGGCTTTCCTGAACTTCCGGGCCCTCCGGCCTCCGCGTCGTACGCCTTCCGCACGCGCACCGGGGCCCGCTCCCGCCACGCCTCCTCGACGAGCTCCTCCAGCTGGTCGCGCTCCACCCGCTCCAGGTCGACGAGGATCGCGCCGTACCCGTCGTAGTGCGGGGTCGTGTAGAAGGCCGGATCGCCGGATGCGAGGAGCGCCTCCTTGTCGTCCAACCGACACATCAGCACGAGACCGCCCTCGGCCTCGGTGCGGAGCCGGGCGAAGCCCTTGCCCTTCACCTTCAGCGCGGGGGTGCCGTAGGAGGTGGACACCTCCACCTCCGGCAGCCTGCCGGCGATCGTCACGACGTCATCCCAGGTCATGCCGACATCGTCCACGGCGGGCGACCGGCTGTCGTGGACGAACCGGAACCGCTATCTCGTCCGGCGCGGCCGCAGCGGTGGGGCCTTCGCGATCACGACCGTGCCGGCGAGGGCCGCCGCGAGCCCGAGCGCGAGCACCCAGCCCCAGCCGGGCCGGACCGGGTCGCCCAGCAGCCAGATCCCGACCATCCCCGGCACGAGCACCTCGGTGACGATGAAGACCGCGGTGACCGCGCCGACGTCGCCGCGGGAGAGCGCCGCCGTGTAACCGACCATGCCGACCAGCCAGAACCCGACCACGAGATAGGTGGAGGGCTGCCCGAGCAGGAGCCCGAGGTCGAGGCCTTCACCGGTCTGGACGTGCGCGGCGCGCACCGACACGGAGCCGCCGCCGAACCCCAGGCCCGATACCAGGGCGAGCGGCCACGCGTGCTTGCCCTGGCGGAGGATGAGCACCGCGACCGCGAGCAGGAGCACGGACGACAGCAGCACGACGTCGACGCCCGGCCGGTGCACCGGCGGCTGCTCGCTCCCCGCGCTCGCCGCCACGAGCACCAGGCCCGCGAGGCACCCGGTGACGGCAAGCCGGGTGGTCGTCGGCATCCGGGCCCCGATCAACCGCGCGCTCATCACGGCGGTGAGCGCGATCGTGCCTCCGATCACCGCCTGCACCGCGAACACGGGCAGCACCCGCAGCGCCATCACGGCGCACCCCCAGGCCACCAGGTCCAGCAGCATCCCGGCGAGGTAGCGCGGCTGAACGGCGGCAGGCCTGGCCCGGGTGGCCCGCCGGGCACCCGCCGCCTGGAGCAGTGCACCGCAGCTGTTGAGGACCATCGCAACAGCTGCGAACAGGATCCCCACCAGCACAGCGTTCAGCATGCCTCACGGGGCCGGGAACGGTTCGCCTCAGGGCTGCGGACGTCGCTTCGAAACCTCGAAGAAGCCGCTCATCAGGCCACCGGGCAGCGCCGCGTTCGGGTCCCAGCGGGACTCGCGATGCTCCTGCAGCATCCGGCGCGGCGCCTCCGAGGCGCGGACGACCAGGAGCGCGATGAGCGTGAGGACGATCACGGGCACGCCGATCACGAGGACCGGCCACCCGAAGTACCCGTACGCCACGAGCCCGGCCGCCAGCTCCATGGCGACGACCGTCGCTCCCATCCGCAGCACGGCGGTGTCCCTTCTCGGATTTTCTTCTGTGTCAGATGGGGTGGTTCAGAGGGCCGGCGGTGCGGTCGGGGCCGCGGGGTCCACCTGTTCGAGCTCGCCGGCAGGGCCGGCCGCGTTGCTGTCGCCCTCGCTCCCGCCCGACTCGCTGCCGGAGTCGGAGTCGCTGCCGGAGTCCGACTCCTTGGTGGAGTCGCTGCCGGAGTCCGGGTCCTTGGTGGAGCCCTTCGTGGGGCTGGACTTCGACGTGGTCTTGGAGGTGGCCGGGGGCTCCTCCGCGGCAGAGGTGGGCGGCGCGGTGGTCGCCTCGTCTGCCGGGGGCACGGCCGGCGCGGGCTCGCCCCCACCGCCGGAGCCGCCGCTGCCGCCACCACCGCTGCCGGACTCGGACGGCGCGGAGTTCGAGCCCGTGCTCTCGTTGCCCGTGGGGTCCGTGGGAGTGTCGGATCCGGTCGGCCAGAGGACGATCGCCACCACGACGGCACCTACGGCCAGCAGCGCGCCCAGCCCGATGGCCATCACGTTGGGCCGGCGGCGCTGCTGCAGCTCGGGCTCGTCGTCGTAGTAGTCGTCCTCCCACTCCGGCTCGGGCTGCTGGTGGGCGTGCCGCGCCTGCCGCGGGCCCGGCGGTGTGAGCACCGCGGCCGCGGGCTCGGCGGCCGGGCGTGACGGCGGCGGCCCGTAGGGGCCGGGACCCGCGCCGCGGGTCGGGGCGCCCTGCTCGCGGTACTGCGGCGGGCCGTCGTTGTAGGGGCCCTCGTTGTACGGACCGTTGTAGGGCATCCCGGGTGGTCCGGGAGGCGGCGGCGCCATGTGCGGCGGCCGCACCGGCGGCGCGCCGGGCGGCATCTGCGGGCCTCCCGGCGCGGGTGCGGCGACGGGCTGGGGCACCAGCGACAGCACGGCGCCCTTGGCGATGGCGTTCTTGGGGTCCGCGTCCACCGCGACCGGCCGGCCGAGCTGCTCGGAGACCAGCTGCGCGACGAGCGGGATCCGCGAGGACCCGCCGACGAGCAGCACGGCAGTCAGCTGGTCCGGCGCGAACCCGGCCGAGAGCACCGCGGAACGCAGGGCCGCGACGGTGTCCTCCACCTGCGGCCCGATCATGGCCTCGAACTCGCTGCGGTGCAGCCGCACCGAACCGCGGGACGACGGCAGCAGCACCGGGATCGACACCTCGGTGTCGCTGCTGAGCGCCTCCTTGGCCTCGGTGCACTCCCGCCGGATGCGCGCCACCGCCGACAGGACGGCGGGGTCGGTGTCGTCGAGCTCGGCGAACGCGTCGGGCATGCCCTCGAGCACGTGCTCGAACACGACCTGGTCGAAGTCGATGCCGCCGAGCCGTTCGAGGCCCTCCGGGCGGCCGACCAGCCTGAAGTCGGCGTCGCCCTTGCGCACGATGGCGGCGTCGAACGTGCCACCGCCGAAGTCGTAGACGGCGATCGTGGACCCGGCGCCGACCCGCTCGTTCGCGGCGTAGCTCGTGGCGGCCGCCTGCGGCTCGGCCAGGAACGTGACGGTGAGGCCCTGGTTCGCCAGCGCCGAGGCCAGCAGCTCCTTCTTGTGCTGGCCCCACGCCGCGGGGTGGGTGACGGCGATCCGGTCGGCGGGCCCGCCCTCCCGCTCCGCGACCCGGTCGACGACCCAGCGGACGAGCCGCGAGGAGAGGTCCTGCGGGGCCCACGGCCGGTTCGCGACCATCAGGGGTGTCGGGTCGCCGATGCGCCGCTTGAACTCGCGGACCACCCGGTCCGGATCGGTGAGGGCGCGGCGTTCGGCGGCCTCGCCGACGACCATCGAGCCATCGGGCCCGACGAAGACGACGGACGGTACCGTGGCGCTGCGGCTACCGAGGGTGACGACTTCCGGCTCCCCCCAGCGGCGGTCCGAGGAGCGACACACCGCTGCGCAGGTGAACGTCGTCCCCAGGTCGATCCCGAGCTGGTACGCCATGCCTTTCCCCTCACCCCGACAACCGGCCTGTAGACCGGTCCCACGATCGCATCGCGGGATCCCAGCCCGTCGTTAGCCCCCTCCCGGGGGCCCTATTGGACCAAGGCCCACCCCCGAGTGCCCCTATCGGGGGTCCCCCTAGTCCCCCGAACGGCGGCTTCCCGCAACTGTGGGGGATCCCCGATGGCCGAGCAACTCCTGCGCCCTACCTTCTGTTCAACGCGGCCTACCCAACCGCAGTCACGCAACTTAGAGGGGATACACAACACATGACTCTGATGGAGTTCCTCCGCTCCCTGATGTTCGACGACGAGGCCCGGCAGGACTTCGCCGAGAACCCCGACCACGCCCTCGAGCAGGCCGGCCTCGGCGACCTGAACGCGGAGGACGTCTCGGACGCGCTCACGATGATGCACGACGACAGCCAGAGCGCCGACTTCAGCCGCGAGTACAACGGCGGCGACCAGGAGGTCAACATCGCCGCGCCGTCGCCCGTGGAGCACCACGACGGCGGCGACTCGGAGTCGGCGGCCGAGTACATCACCAGGTACGTCCAGAACAACTACGTCACCAACGAGGGTGACACGATCACCGACAACTCGATCAACCAGCAGATCGACACCGGTGGCGGCGACTTCGACCAGGACATCGACGTCGACTCGACGGTCGCGTCCGGTGACGGCGCGGTGGCCGCTGGTGACGACATCGAGGACTCGACGATCACCTCCGGCGACGACAACATCGTCGGTGACGACAACATCGAGGGCGACGGCAACACCTCGATCTCCGGCGACGGCAACTCGGCCGTGATCGGCGACGGCAACACCTCGGGCTTCGGCGACGGCGACGTCTCCTCCACGAACATCGACGGCGACGTCAGCGTCGACGACGGCAGCTCGTTCGCGATCGGTGGCGACTCCAGCGTCGACAGCCGCGACCAGTCCGACGACGACGTCAACATCGACAACAGCGACAACTCGACGAACGACTCCAACAACACCGAGACCGACTGGCACGACGAGTCGGACAACTCGAGCCACACCTCGGTCGAGGACAACGACGAGTACAGCGAGTACTCGGACAGCTCCGACCACAGCACCCACGAGGACAACGACTCGAGCAGCTCCGACGACCACAGCAGCGTCGACTCGGACTACTCGATCGACGCCTGATCAGCTCGACCACCGCGACCCCGTCGCCGGCGATGCCGGCGGCGGGGTCGCAGCGTTGCGGGACGGGCGCAGGCCCCGGATCCCCTAATGCCGGATCGGTGGACGGTGCCGCATCCCCGATGGCGGCGGGGCCTCCCGGACCTACCGTTCTGTCCGATCCCACGATTACCGGAGAGACCAGTCGATGGCCGAGACGCTGTCCCTGATGGAGTTCCTGCAGGCGCTCCTCACCGACACCGGGATGCGCAGCGGGTTCGGGGACGACCCGCAGGGCACGCTCGCCGCCCACGGCCTCGCCGATCTCACCCCCGCCGACGTGCACGACGCGCTGGTGCTCGTGCAGGACACCCAGACCGTCGACTACTCCCTCGACGCCGCGATCGCGCCATCACCTCCGTCGCCCGCGGGCGACGGCCACGAGGCCGCCGTGGAGTACCTGGCCCGCTACCTCGCCGGCCCGCAGGACGCCGGCCCGGACGAGTCGTGGACCGATCCCGACGACCCCGGCGGCGTCGCGCCGCTCGGCGGGTTCGGGACAGGCGACGACACCGGGTACGGGGCCGGCTCGGACCTACCCGTCGACGACGGCAGGTGGGCCGCTCCCGGACCGGAGCCGGATCACGATCCCGGCGAGCAGTTCGACACCGCCCTCGACGACCTCGGTCACCACGACGACTTCGCCGAGTTCAGTGGCTTCACGGACCTCCCCGAGGTCCCTTCCGAAGATCTCGCGGACGGCCACGACAGCGGCTCCACGCTGCCCGAGGGGGCCTGACCCCCTCGGGCGAGTCCCGCGTCCCCCGAACCCCCTACGGGGTGGGGTCCCCGATCCCCGAACGGGTACGAATCCCAGACTCTGGACGATCCCCGATGGCCCGGATGGCCGAGCGCCATACCGTTCGGACCAACGCCGGAACCACCCGATCCCGGCACCTCCCACCGATGGAGTTGAGCCCTGATGTCGACGACCAACCTGCTCGAACTGCTCCTCAACCTGCTGCGCGACCCGAGCGCGTACCGCGAGGACCCGGAGGGCTTCCTCTCGTCCTGCGGCGACGTCTCGCCCGAGGACATCCGCGAGGCGCTGGTCCTGCTGCAGGACCGGCAGGACGCCGACTTCAGCCGTGACCACCACTCCGGCGGCAACGTCGTCCACGTGCCCCCGCCGCCGCCCGCGTCGGAGCCGGAGCCGGGCGAGAGCAACCACGAGGCCGCGGTCCGCTACCTGGACACCTACGTGACCAACAACTACGTCACCAACGAGGGCGACACGATCACGGACAACTCGATCAACCAGCAGATCGACACCCACGGCGGCGACTTCGACCAGGACATCGACGTCGACTCCGTGGTGGCCTCCGGCGACGGTTCGGTGGCGGCGGGCGACGACATCGACGACTCCGACATCACCACCGGGGACGACAACATCGTCGGGGACGGCAACGTCGACGGGGACGACAACACCTCGGTCGACGGCGACGACAACGAGCTCGTGGACGGCGACGACAACGTCACGGGTTTCGGGGACGGCGACACGTCCTCCACCGACATCGACGGGGACGTCACGGTGGACGACGGCAGCTCCCTCGCGGTGGACGGCAACTCGAGCGTCGACAGCCGGGACCAGTCCGACGACGACGTCAACGTCGACAACAGCGACAGCTCGACGAACGACTCGGGCAACACCGACACCGACTGGCACGACGAGTCGGACAACTCGAGCTACACGTCGGTCCAGGACAACGACGAGTACAGCGAGCACTCGGACAGCTCCGACCACAGCACGTACACCGACAACGACACGACCACCACGGACAGCCACGACAGCACCCAGGAGTCGTACAGCGCCGAGGTCGTCTGACCATTGGGTGGCAGCGCCGGGTGAGCGGCGCTGTAGCCTGCCGGGTGATCCGCCAACCGGCCCCGCCACCCCACGGGAGTACCCGAGGTGGCGGGGCCGGTGTCGTAGCGGCCGATCCGGTGAGTCAGTATCGGGTCGACGGCTGGCACGTGTCGACGAGGAGGGAAGGACCCGGCGTGGCGGTTCCCGCAGCGGTCGAGTTGGTCGACCTCGCGCTGAAAGCAACCACCGCCTACGAGCGTCCCGACCTCGGTGGGCGACTGCTCCAGACCCGCAAGCGGCTCGCCGACCCCGACGTGCGCGTCCTGATCGTCGGCGAGTTCAAGCAGGGCAAGAGCCAGCTGGTCAACGCGCTGGTGAACGCCCCGGTGTGCCCGGTGGACGACGACATCGCCACCGCGGTGCCCACGGTGGTGAAGTACGCCGAGACCACCGCGGCCGAGCTGGTGCGCGAGGGCGAGTCGGAGGACTCGACCGAGCGCACCGCGGTGCCGGCCAACCAGTTGGTGCAGCACGTCTCGGAGGCCGGCAACCCGAACAACAAGGCACTGCTCAGCTACGCCGAGGTGGGGTTGCCGCGCAAGCTGCTGTCCGGCGGGCTGGTGCTGGTGGACACGCCGGGTGTCGGCGGGCTCGGGTCGGCGCACGGCGCAGCCACGATGTCGGCCCTGCCCAGCGCGGACGCGGTGCTGCTCGTCTCCGACGCGGCCCAGGAGTACACCGCGCCCGAGCTGGAGTTCCTGGACGCGGCGATGAAGCTGTGCCCCAACGTCGCGTGCGTCCTCACCAAGACCGATCTCTACCCGCACTGGCGGCGCATCGAGGAGCTCGACCGCGGCCACCTCCGCCGGGCCGGCGTCGAGGCCGAGATCTTCCCGGTGTCGTCGGTGTTGCGCCTGCACGCGGCCAAGGAGCAGGACAACGAGCTGATGGACGAGTCCGGCTTCAAGCCGCTCGTCGACTACCTGCTGCACAAGGTCGTGGCCCAGTCCGACGATCTCGACCGAACCTCCACGAGCCATGACGTGCTCTCGGTCGCCGACCAGCTGTCGTCCGGGATGCGGGCCGAGCTCGCGATCCTGGAGGACCCGGAGAAGGTCAACGCACTCGTCGAGGACCTCACCAAGGCGAAGGCACGGGCCGACGAGCTCAAGCACCGGTCGTCCCGCTGGCAGATCACGCTGAACGACGGCGTGGCCGACCTGCAGTCCGACATCGGCTACGACCTGCGGGACCGGCTGCGCACGATCGGGCGCGAGGCCGAGCAGCTCATCGACGACTCGGACCCGGCCGAGGTGTGGGAGCAGTTCTCCGACTGGTTCCACCAGCAGATCTCCTCGGCGGCGTCGGCCAACTTCGTCTGGGCGGCCGAGCGGGCGCGCTGGCTCGCCACGCAGGTGGCCGAGCACTTCGCCGAGGGCGCCGAGATCTCCATGCCGGAACTGCGGTTCGACGACGACGGCATCGCCGGCAAGGTCGACCAGCTCACCCAGCCGGAGGTGGAGCAGCTCACGCGCGGCGGCCAGCTCCTGACCGGTTTGAAGGGCGGTTACGGCGGCATGCTGATGTTCGGCATGATGGGCACGCTCGCCGGGCTCCCGATCTTCGCGGGTGCTCCCGCAGGTGTGCTGCTCGGCATCAAGGCGGTGCGCGACGAGAAGAAGCGGATGTTGCAGAAGCGCCGCGGGGACGCCAAGACCGGGGTGCGCAAGCACATCGACGAGGTCACGTTCCAGGTGGGCAAGGACTCCACCGACATGCTCCGGCGCACCCAGCGTCAGCTGCGCGACCATTTCAGCGCGCTGGCCGAGGAGATGAGCACCTCGATCTCCGCGTCCGTCCAGTCCGCGCAGAACGCGCTCAAGACCAACACGTCGGGCCGCGAGAAGCGGATCAAGGACCTCAAGGCCGAGCTGTCCCGCATCGACGGCATGGCCCAGCGCGCCAAGGCACTCGTGAACGACAAACGCTCGACCGCGCTCTCCGGAGGTGCCGCATGACCGCGCCCGCGCCCCCGCTCGGTGCCGCGGTGCGGATCCTGCTGCGCCAGGCCATCGAGGCCTACCAGGACAGCCAGCAGGCGCACGGCTGGCTGACGCACAACCTGCAACGGTTCGACGAGCCGCTGCGGGTCGCCATCGCCGGCAAGGTGAAGGCGGGCAAGTCGACGCTGCTGAACGCGCTGGTCGGGGAGCAGATCGCACCGACCGACGCGGGCGAGTGCACCCGGGTCGTCACGTGGTACGTCGACGCCCAGTACCCGCGCGTCATGATGTACCCCCGCGGCACGGACCCGCAGCAGCTCACGATCAACCGCTCCGGCGGCGGGCTCGCGTTCGACCTGAACGGAACCCCCGTGGAGCGGGTCGACAAGCTCGAGGTGCAGTGGCCGTCGCAGAGCCTGCGCACGCAGACGCTGATCGACACCCCCGGCATCGCATCGCTGTCGGCCGACACGTCGTCGCGGGCGGGCGCGTTCCTCGCGCCGGAGGACGCACCCACGCAGGCCGACGCCGTCATCTACCTGATGCGCCACCTCCACAACACGGACGTGCGGTTCCTCGAATCGTTCTTCGACCAGGGCGTGGCCCGCGCCACCCCGGTCAACACCATCGGTGTGCTCTCCCGCGCCGACGAGATCGGCGCCGGCCGCCTCAACGCGCTCACCTCCGCGCGGAAGATCGCCCGGCGCTACCGGGGTGACGACAAGATCCGCGGCCTGTGCCAGACCGTCGTCGCCGTCGCGGGGTTGCTGGCACAGACCGGCCGCACGATGCGCCAGGGCGAGTTCACGGCGCTCACCGCGCTCGCCGCGATGCCCCGCTCGGACATCGAAGCGATGCTGCTGTCGGCGGACCGCTTCTCCCGCACCGAGCTGCACTCGCCCGATGCCCCCGACTCGGAGACCCGCGCCTACCTGATGGAGCGGTTCGGGATGTTCGGCGTGCGGCTGGCCACCACGCTCATCCGGCAGGGCATGACCGACCCGAACGCCATCTCGGCCGAGCTCGTCAAGCGCAGCGGCCTCGACGAGTTGCGCAGCGTGCTCTCCACGCAGTTCAGCGAGCGGCGTGACCTGCTCAAGGCGCGCTCGGCGCTGCTGGCCATCGACCTCGTGCTCACTCGTGAGGAGCCGCGCGCGGCCACCCCCACCCTGGCCGGCGAGGTGGAACGCATCCTGGCGGGCGCGCACGAGTTCGCCGAGCTGCGGTTGCTCTCCGCGCTGCGGGCCGGCGCGGTCAAGCTGCCCAAGGAGCTGCTGCAGGAGGCGGAGCGGCTGCTGGGCGGCGACGGCGGCGCGCCGTACGCCCGGCTCGGGCTGGAGCCGGACGCGGGCTCGCAGGAGGTGTGGGACGCCGCCATCGACGCGGCCACCCGGTGGCGCAGGCGGGGGGAGAGCCCGCTGTCCAGCCGGGCGATCGCCGACGTCTCACGGCAGGTGGTCCGCAGCTGCGAGGGCATCCTCGCCTCGATGCAGCAGCAGTAGCAGCCGCCGTCAGGCCTCGGTGCCCGGCCCGACGATCTGGCGCAGGTGGGCGAACAGCTCGCCACGGCTGCCCGAGCCGAGGCGCTGGCGCATCCGGGCGACGTGGTGCTCCACGGTCTTGGCCGAGATGAACAGGCGCTCGCCGATCTGCCGGTAGGTCAGGCCTTCCAGCACGAGCCCGGCCACCTCCCGCTCCCGGTCGCTCAGCGGCCCGTCGATACCGTCGGACGCCTGGTCCGGCGGCGGCTCGGCCTCCGCCGAGGAGGTTGCGACGCCCCGCGGGTCGCCGTCCGTGTCGGCCTCCACGGTGACGGTGCGCGCGGCCGGGCCGGTGCTCTGCAGGGCACGGGCGCACGCGAGCAGCGCCGTCATCGCCTTGCGGTCATGGGTGCGGATCGCCGCCTGCCCGGCGAGCTTGCCGCCCTCCCACGCCATCCCGACGGCGTGCAGGCCCCGGGCGGCCGCCTCCACCCCCGCGGCCTCGACGGTGCCGTCGAGCAGGTGTACCCAGTGCTGCGCGGCCGCCGCCATCGCGGACGCGTACCGGCTGCCGTCGGCGGCCGTCTCCAGCGCCGACGCATGCCGTCTCGCGGCGTCGCGGTTCTCGGACAGGATCGCGGCCTGCAGGCCCGACCAGTGCAGGGGCGCCGCCCACAGCGCCGGGTCGCCGAGCCGGGAAAGCAGGTCAGTGGCCTCGTCGAGGTGCGGGCGAACCCAGCTCGCCTCCCGCAGCCGCGTGGCCGCCACCCACAGCTCGCCGAGCTGCTGCAGCACGAACAGGTCCACCGGGTGGCGCACGATCGCCTCCCGGGCCCGGCCCCAGGCCGTCATGAGCACCGCGATGTCGCCCGCCCTGCGGGCGAGCGCGACGTCCAGGGCCGCGGCGAGGAACTCGTCGCGGGGTTCGAGGACCGCGCCGGGCGGTGACGCGACGGTGAGCGCCGAGCGCGCCGCGCCCGTGGCCCCGCGGAACAGCGCGATCCAGCCGAGGAGGAGGCGGTGGCGGGTGACGGACCCCCGCCCGCCGAGCCCGACCCGCAGGGCGCGTTCCAGCACCGACTGCGCCACGTCGAGCTCGCCGCAGTGCACCGCGACCAGCGCCGCGAGCGCGGCCGGGGTGTCCGGCAGCAGCGCCGCGCGTTGCGAGGACTCCAGCAGCGACGCCGCACGCGTCAGCTGCGACAGCGCCGCGGTGGGCGACCCGGCCACCGAGTCGTAGACGCCCTGGGCCATCAGCTCCTCGGCACCGGCCAGGAGGGTGGGCGGGCGGACCGGAGCGCCGTTCCCGGACGCGGGCGCGTGCAACATCTTGCCGGCCTCGTCGAGCGCGCCGGTGCCGATGAGCGCGGGGACGGCGAGCACGGTGGTGGCGCCCATCGCGGGTTCCAGCACGGTGCTCATCCAGCGGTACAGCTCCGCGCTGCGGCCGAGCATCCCGCGGTGGGCGAGGACGGCGGCCGCCACCGTGCCGGCCCGCACCGCCTGCGTTGGCGACACCTGATCGGGATCGGACAACACCTGGTCGGCCTGGGTGAGCGCGAGGTCGAGGTCGCCGGTGAGCACCGCCGCCTCGGCCCGACCCGCCGCCAGGCCCAGCGCGGGGCTCCCGGCATGCACGGCGGCCTCGAACAGCTCGCCGGCCGCGGGCGATCCGGTGCGCAACGCCTCCTCGCCCGCCGTGGTGAACACCGCCGCGACCCTCGAACCGCTCGCACCCGTGCCGAGCAGGCCGCGAGCCGCCGCGAACACGTTGCCCCCGCGGTCGAGCTCGATCTCCGCGAGGGTGCGCCGCAGCTCCACCCGCGACGCCCGCGGGGCGCGCGCCAGCACCGCGGCCGACACGAGGGGGACGACCCTCCCGTCGCGGGTGAGCATCCCCGCGGCCCGCGCACCCTCCAGCAGCTCGTCGAGCTGGGCGGCGCCGTCGTCGGGGGAGAGCCCCAGCATCGGGACGAGTACCTCGGACTCCAGCGGGGCGCCGAGCGCACGGGCCAGCAGCAGACCCCCCACACCGTTGCCGAGGCCGTGCACCAGATAGCCGAGCTGCACCAGCAGGCCGGCGGGCGGCTCGCCGGATGGCGGCACGCCCCGGAAGCGATCCAGCCCGGTCTGCTCCAGGAGCGCACCGAGCAACCGATCGACCAGCCCCGGCTGGCCCGCCGTCTGCTCGAGCACGTGGTTCACCAGCTCCGGGGGCGGATCGTCACCGCCCAGCAGCAGCGCCGCCCGGGCCACGACGCCGGTGCGGTCGAGCGCCTCCAGCACCACCGGCGGGCGGGTGGCCGCCAGGGCGCTGCCGAGCGCGGCGCTGCCGGGCGGGCGCGGCCACGGCCGGTGCGCCACCACGAGGTGGCCGCCGGGCGCCGCGGCGAGCGCCGCGAGCCGCTCCAACTCGGCCGGCGACAGCAGGTGGGCGTCGTCGAGCAGGATCGCGTCGTCGACGCCCAGTTCCGCGATGGCGCCGATCTCCCGGTGGACGGTGAGGCCCCCGGCCGCGAAGGTGGCGGCGAGGGCGTCGAGCAGTACGGTCTTGCCGTGCCCGCCCGGACCGATCACATCCACCCGGGCGGACGACGTGGAGCGCGCCGCTGCTTCGTGCACGAGTCGACGCGCCGCGGGCGAGCCCGCGAGCAGCCTCTCCGGGGCCCGCGGCGCCGGGTGGGTACGCATCGACACTGATCGGAGGTTAGTCAGCGGACCCGATCACCTGGCAGTCGGCGGTTGCCGGCGTGTGCCCAGCGGTCCCCTTCGATCAGGTGAGTGGCACGATCGTCCCGCAATGCTCCAGGAGGAACACATGCATGGGTCCGTCTGGGCGATCGTGCTGGCGGGCGGGGTGTCGCGGCGGTTCGGTGAGCGGTCGAAGCAGTTCGAGAGCGTCGGCGGCGTGCCGATGGTGGCCCGCTCGCTGGCGACCGCGCGCCGCGTCTGCGACGGCGTGGTCCTCGTGCTGCCCCCTGGACGAACCTGGACCGGGGAGCCGGTCGACGCCGTCACCGAAGGTGGTGATCACCAGTCGGAGTCGTTGCGCGCGGGGCTCGCGGCGGTACCCGCCGACGCGGCGATCGTCGCGGTGGCCGACCCGGCCCACCCCCTCGCGTCCGACGCGCTGTTCAGGGCCGTGGTCGCAGCCGTACGGGAGGGCGCTGACGGCGCCGTGCCGGTGGTACCGATACTGGAGGTCGTGCAGCGGGTGCGGGACGGCCGGGTGCTCGAGACCCTGCCCAAGGACGACCTCGTCCTGACGCAGACCCCGCAGGCGTTCCGCGCCGACGTGCTCCGCGCCGTGCACGCCGACCGCCCGCGCCCGGTCGAGAACTCCGGGTTGCTGGTCGAGCGCGGCCACCGGGTCGTCACCGTTTCGGGTGACGTGGCCAACGTCCATGTGACGACTCGGCAGGAGCTCGCGATAGCAGAGTGTCTCGCCTCTCGCGGGATTTGCGGTACGGGCCCCGGCTGCACTACGACATCGGGCGGAACGACGGCCCTCGTCGACCACGGCGAGTAGCACTCCCCATACAGCTCCCCAGACAGCGGAGGACAGCTTCCTGATGGACTACGACACGCCTGTTGTCATCCTGTGCGGCGGACAGGGCACTCGCATCCGAGAGGTGAGCGAACGGCTGCCGAAGGCCATGGTGGACATCGGCGGACGACCGATCCTCTGGCACATCATGAAGCTCTACAGCCACTACGGGTACCGGCGCTTCATCCTCTGCCTCGGCTACAAGGGCTGGGAGATCAAGCAGTTCTTCCTGGACTACCGGTCGCACATGTCCGACTTCACCCTCACGCTGTCCGAGGGCGACCACCAGCCGTGGTTCCGCAACGGCGTGGCGGACGAGAACTGGGAGATCACCTTCGCCGAGACCGGCCTCGAGGCGGGCACGGGGGCGCGGCTGCGCCGCATCCGCGACTACATCGACACCCCGCAGTTCATGATGACCTACGGTGACGGCGTCAGCGCGGTGGACATCGGGAACCTCGCGAAGGTCCACGCCGACGGCGGCCGGCTCGGCACCGTCACCGGTGTGCACCCCACCTCGAAGTTCGGCGAGATGCAGGTCGACGGCAACGTCGTCGCGGAGTTCAACGAGAAGCCCACCCAGGTCACCGGCTGGGTGAGCGGCGGCTACTTCGTCTTCGAGAAGTCCTTCCTCGACGACTACCTCGACGACGAGGAGGACCTCTTCCTCGAGGCGGAGCCGCTGCAGCGGCTGGCTCGCGACAAGCAGCTCACCGTGAACCGGCACGAGGGTTTCTGGGCCGCGATGGACACCTACAAGGACTACCAGGCGCTGAACAGCGTCTGGGCCACGGGCGAGGCTCCCTGGAAGATCTGGAAGGACGAGACCCGCGCCTGATGACCCTCATGGGCGCCGATCGGCGCTGAGCAGCCGCTTCCACTCCTCGACTCCGGGGAGGGCGGACGCGCGCACCGCGCCGTCGGGGGTGAGGACCCGCACGGCGAGCGCGATCTCGTCGTGGTCGGCATCCCGCGCGGTCACGAGCAGCGGCCACGTCTCCCCGCCGATCAGCCCGTTGATCTCCTCGGTGCGATGGGCCTCCTGGTACTCCCGCACGGCCGCGATCGTCCGCTCGTCGAACCGGCCGTTCGGCTGCACGTCGGTGAGGCCGGCAGCACGGAGGAGGTGCTGGGCCGCCTGCACGGCTCGCCCTTCGCTGCCGGACCGCAGCAGCGGCCACGACACCCGCCTGGCCGCCCCGTCCGACATGGGTTCCCCGAGCACGTCCGCCACCTCGCTGCGCAGGCGCGGCAACATCGCGTAGAACGCGTCACCGGGGCAGAGGGTGTCCTTGAAGTCGCGGTGCCCGCCGATCTCGGACGGCTCGATGCCGTACTGGTGGCAGATGTACGCGCACAGGCTCCGCAGCTGCTCCCACTGCTCGTCCGGCGGCGTGATCGTCGAGTAGGTGCCCTCGTTCTCGATCCCGACGGCCTCGACGTTCTGCCCGGTGCAGTGCGCGCCCTCGACGTGCCGGTTGCCGCCGCGCAGCACCTCGAGGCTGCGGTGGCGGCCCTCCAGCACGTAGCCACCGCGGCTGATCGTGAAGTTCTGCCCGGTGTCGATCCAGCCACGCCGGTCCATGTGGAAGTCCTGGATCGTGCGGGCCACGAACTCGGCCGCGCCGCGGCTGAGGTCCTCGACGTTCGGGGTCGCCGTGTGGTGCACGATGATCCGCACCGGGCGCCGGTCCCAGACGGGGATGGTGGCCGAGGGTTCACGGGCGCGCCACGCGCCGCACCCCAGGATCGGCGGGCTCTTCACCCCCGGTCCCGCGGCACTCGCCTCGGCCGGCCGGATCAGGCCGCCGATCGTCCCGGTGAGGAGGAGCCCGCCGAGGAGGACGCTGCGCCGGGACGCGTTCGGACCCCACACATCGCCTCCCCTTCATTGCCCCCTCCCGGCTCCCGCGCGCCGGCCACCTGTTGATCTCCGAACGATGAGCTACGCAAACGTCCCGCACAACGCTGCTGCTCGAAGGTGTGATCGCCCGGTCGAGCAGCGCACATCCGCGACTTGTCGGGGTTACTGATGAGTAATAAGCTGATGGTTACCGACGAGTAGGCCGTTCCACCCTGCTGAGGAGCGATGCACGATGGGCCACTTCAGGAGCAACCTGCGGGATCTCGAGTTCAACCTGTTCGAGGTCTTCCGGGTGCAGGACCGCCTGGGCACCGCGCCCTTCGACGGCATCGACATCGACACGGTGCGCGGCGTGCTCACGGAGCTGAACACCGTGGCCACGGGCCCGCTCGCGGAGTCGTTCGCCGACGCCGACCGCAACCCGCCGGTCTTCGACCCGGCCACCCACTCGGTCACGTTGCCCCAGTCCCTCAAGGACAGCTACCGCGCGCTGTGGGACGGTGAGTGGTGGCGGATCAGCCTGCCGGCCGACCTCGGCGGCTACGGCATCCCGGCCACCGTGCAGTGGGCCGCGTCCGAGCTGATCCTCGGCTCCAACCCGGCCGCCTTCATGTACATGGCGGGTCCCAACTTCGCGGCCGTGGTGCACCGCAACGGCACCGAACAGCAGCAGCACTGGGCCGAGCTCATGATCGACCGCGGTTGGGGCGCCACGATGGTGCTCACCGAGCCCGACGCCGGCTCGGACGTCGGCGCGGGCCGCACCAAGGCGGTGCAGCAGGCCGACGGCACCTGGCACATCGAGGGCGTCAAGCGCTTCATCACCTCGGGTGAGCACGACCTCACCGAGAACATCATGCACCTGGTGCTGGCCCGGCCCGAGGGCGCGAAGCCCGGCACCAAGGGGCTGTCGCTGTTCCTGGTGCCGAAGTTCCACTTCGACCCCGAGACCGGCGAGCCCGGCGAGCGCAACGGCGCCTTCGTCACGGGCGTGGAGCACAAGATGGGCCTGAAGGCGTCCACGACGTGCGAGCTGACCTTCGGCCAGCACGGCACCCCCGCGGTCGGGTGGCTGCTCGGCGAGGTGCACAACGGCATCGCGCAGATGTTCCAGGTGATCGAGTACGCCCGGATGATGGTGGGCACCAAGGCGATCGGCACGCTCTCGGCCGGCTACCTCGCCGCGCTGGACTACGCCAAGGAGCGCGTGCAGGGCGCCGACCTCACCCGGCAGCTCGACAAGTCCGCCCCTCGCGTGACCATCACCCACCACCCCGACGTGCGCCGCATCCTGATGCTGCAGAAGGCCTACACCGAGGGCCTGCGCGCGCTCTACACCTACACCGCCACGTTCCAGGACGAGATCAGGGCGGGCGACGCCACCGGTGCCGACACCACGCTCGCCGCGCGCGTGAACGACCTGCTCCTGCCGATCGTCAAGGGTGTGGGCTCCGAGCGCGCCACCGAGCAACTGCTGCTCTCGCTGCAGACCCTCGGCGGCTCCGGCTACCTGCAGGACTACCCGATCGAGCAGTACATCCGCGACTCGAAGATCGACTCGCTCTACGAGGGCACCACCGCCATCCAGTCGATGGACCTCCTGTTCCGCAAGATCGTGCGGGACGACGGGCAGGCCATCGGGCACGTGGCGGGGGAGATCAAGGCGTTCCTCGACGCCGAGGACGAGCTCGGACGGCTGAAGGAGGAGCGGGCGCTGCTCGCCACGGCGCTGGCCGACGTCCAGGGCATGCTGGGCGCCCTCACCGGCTTCCTGATGGCCTCGACCGAGGACCCGAAGAGTGTCTACAAGGTGGGGCAGAACAGCGTCCGGCTGCTCATGGCGGTCGGCGACCTCATGATCGGCTGGCTGCTGATGCGCCAGGCCGAGGTGGCGCTCGTCGCGCTGGGTGGGGAGCCTTCGGCTCGCGACACGGCGTTCTACGAGGGCAAGGTGGGAGCAGCGAGGTTCTTCGCCAAGACGGTGTTGCCCCAGCTCACGGCGCAACGCGCAGTGGTGGAGGCGACGGACGACAGCCTGATGGAGCTCCCAGAGGCCGCCTTCTGACCGCACGAGCGGCACCCTCGTCCGATAGAGCGGTACGAGAGTGCCGTTCGTGCAACGGAATCCGGTTCCGTGAAGATCAGCTGCCCTGCACCTGGAATCCCTGCTCCGTGGCGTAGGTGCGCAGCCGCTCGCCCCATGCGTCGAGGCCGGCCTGCACATCCGTGTGGTTCACCAAGGCCTGGCCGACGGTGTCGGGGAAGACCGACTCGGTGTAGTCCTGGAAGGGCGAGTACTGCCAGCCTTCCGAGACCTGCTTCGAGGCGTCGACGTAGACCTGGTTGGCCTGCTGCCCGCCGAGGAACGGCATCGGCGCGGCGAGCCACGCCGGGTCCTGCACGAGCGCGCTGGTGGCCGGGTACAGGAGGCTGGTCTCGTTCAGCTCCTTGGCCGCGGCCGGGTCGGAGTTCAACCAGGTGGCGAACTCGGCCGCGGCGGCCGGGCACTCGCTCTGCGTCGTGACGGCCACGGACGACCCGCCGTTCTCGGGCACCACCGGCTCGCCGTAGTTCGGCATCGGCGCCACCCGCCACTGGCCCTCGGCCTGCGGGATCACGCTCTGCAGGAACGTCGGGGCCCAGGCGCCGGCCACCCAGGTGGCATAGCGGCCCTCGGCCATCCCCCGGTACCACTCGTCGGTGAAGCCGGGCACGGGCTCGACCAGGCCCTCGGACACCAGCGGGTTCCACGTCTTCGCGAACCTGGCGGCGCCGTCGTCGGAGAAGTCGATCGTGAGTGCCGACTCGCCCTCGAGCGCGAACGGTCGCGCTCCGGCCTGCCACAGCAGGCTCGAGACACCACCGGCGTCGTCCGGACCGATGTTCCCGATGAAGCGGTCCGGGTCGCTCGCGTGGATCTTCCGGGCCGCCTCGACGTACTCGTCCCATGTGGTGGGCAGCGGGATGCCGAGGCCGTCGAGGATGTCCGGCCGGTACAACATGATCATGGGCCCGGTGTCCTGCGGGATGCCGTAGATCCCGTCACCCATCTTCACCTGGCGCCACGCCGAGGGCAGGAAACGATCCTCCACGTCGGCCGCGCCGTACTGGGTGAGGTCGACGAGCGAGTCGGTGAGCACGAAGGCCGGGATGTTCTTGAACTCCATCTGCACGGCGTCCGGGGCGCCGGTGCCGGCGGAGAACACGGTGCGCAGCTGCGTGTAGTGCTCGTCGCCCTGCCCGACGTTCGACACCTCGACGTCCACGCCGGGGTGGGACTGCTCGTAGAGGTCGACCGTCGACTGGATGTTGGGCACCCACGTCCAGAACGTGAGCGGGCCGTCGCAGGTCTCCCCGTCGCCGCCACCACCACCGCCACTGCTGCACGCGGACAGCGCCATGGCCAGCGCGACGGATGCCGCCGCGAGCGTGCTCCGTGATCGGATCATGCGTTCCGGTCCTCCCCGGGTGGTGGTCCTCTACTGCTTGACGGCGCCCAACGAGATGCCCGACTGCCAGTACCGCTGCAGCACGAGGAACACCGCGATCAGGGGGATGATCGCCAGCAGTGACCCCGTGATGACGAGCGTGAAGACCGCCTGGGCACCCCCGCCTGCGGCGTAGGCCTGCTCGTTCCACTGCTTGAGCCCGACCGTGAGCGGGAACCAGGCCGGGTCGTTGAGGACGATCAGCGGCAGGAAGTAGTTGTTCCACACGTGGACGAGCTGGAAGAGCAGCACGGTGACGAAACCGGGCGCCAGCAGCCGCATCGCCACCGACCAGAAGATCCGCAGCTCCCCGGCGCCGTCGAGGCGGGCCGCCTCGAGCAGCTCGTCGGGCACCGCGGCGGCCGCGTAGATCCACATCAGGTACAGCCCGAACGGGCTCGCCAGCGACGGGATGATCACCGCGAACGGCGTGTCGACGAGCTGCACGGAGCTCATCAGCAGGTACGTGGGGATCGCCAGCGCGGTGACCGGCACCATCACCGCACCCAGCACGCCCGCGAGCAGCAACCTCCTGCCCGGGAAGTCGAACTTCGCCACGCCGTATCCGCCCAGCGCCGCGAGCAGCGCGGCGCCGCCGGCCCCGACCACCGCGTACAGGACCGTGTTGAGGAACCAGCGGACGTAGATGCCGTCGGTGTAGGTCAGCACGTCGCGCACGTTCGTGAACAGGTGGAAGTCGCTGGCGAACCACAGCCCGAAGCTCTCGAACAGCCCGGTGGTGCTCTTCGTCGAGTTGATCACCAGCCAGGCGAGCGGCAGGAAGAAGTACGCCAGCAGGCCGAGGAGCATCGCGGTGAGGATGACGCTGGGCCTGCGGGCGCGGCCCCCGCCGCCGCCGGCCGGTCGCCGGGTCGTGCGCACGCGCTCGGCCGGAGCCGTCTCCACCGCGGTCACAGGATCCGCTCCCGCCGCGCGGTGGTCAGCTGCACGACGTAGGCGACGACGATCGTCACCAGCCCGAGCAGCACGGAGATCGCCGCCGAGTAGTCGACGAGCTGGCCGTTGAAGGCGAGCTCGTAGGCGTAGATGTTGGGCGTGTACGAGGTGGTGATCACGGCCGGGGCGAGGTCCATCATCACCTTCGGCTCGGTGAAGAGCTGGAAGCTCCCGATCACCGAGAAGATCGACGCGAGCAGCAGCGCGGGCCGCAGCGCCGGCAGCTTGACGCTCCACACCTTCCGGAACTCGCCGGCTCCGTCCACCTCGGCGGCGTCGTAGAGGTCCTGCGGGATCGCCCGCAGCGCCGCGTAGAGGATCAGCATGTTGTAGCCGACGAACTGCCAGGTGACGATGTTGGCCAGGGCCGGGAGCATGAGCTCGGCCCCGAAGAGGTTCGGCGGGTCGGCGCCGAACGCGTCGGCGATCTGCCCGGCGAGGCCGAACTGGCCGCCGTACAGGAAGCCCCACATGAGCGTGCCCACCACCGCGGGCACCGCGTACGGGACGAAGACGCCGAGCCGGAAGAGCTTCGGCCACCACACCCGCCTGCTGTCGATCGCCAGCGCCACGAACAGGGCGAGCAGCAGCATCACCGGCACCTGGATCACCAGGAACAGCCCGACCCGTCCCAGCCCGGCGAGGAACTGCGGGTCCACGGCGGCGCGGAGGTAGTTGTCCAGCCCGACGAACGTGGTGCCGCCGATGAGGCGGCGCCGGAAGAGGCTCAGGACCAGCGCGTACACCAGCGGGGCGACGATGACGGCGAGGAACACGAGAAGGAACGGGGCGAAGAACAGGAATCCGGTGAGCCCCCTCCGGCGGGAGGGGCTGGCAACCGCCATCGAACGATCCTCCTCGATCGTCTTCGCTACGCCGCGGCGCAAGTGTGAGCGCTCACACACGGATGGGTCAAGGGGTTGCCAGAAACCGCCGGCCTCGGCTTCCATCGCCGCGTCGGGTCTCGTGAGCGTTCACAGCGGAATCGGGGAGGCGGCATGCCCGAGAACGGTGCCCGCCGAGCCAGCGGACGGCACGGAGCTCCGGTGATGGGGGACGTCGCCGCGCTCGCGGGAGTCTCGTACCAGACCGTCTCCCGCGTGATCAACGACCAGCCCGGTGTGCGCGACTCCACCCGCGATCGCGTGCTCGCCGCGATGCGCGACCTCGGGTACCGGCCCAGCACCGCCGCGCGCTCCCTCGCCTCCGGCCGCACCCGCATGATCGGGGTCGTCACGATCGGCTCCGGGCTCTACGGGCCGGCCTCCACGCTGCGCGGCGTCGAGGCGGCGGTCCGCGACGCGGGCTACACGGTGAGCACCGAGAGCCTCTCGCGGTTCGACCGCCCGTCGGCGCTGGCCGCCGTCGAACGCATGACCGCGCAGGGCGTCGAGGGCATCGTCGCGATCGACCCGGAGGTCGACGCCGCCACCGCGCTGCGGACGCTTCCCGCCGGCATCCCGATGATGGTGCTGTGCGGCGGTCTCGACGCCGTCACCGCGGGCGTGCAGATCGACGGCACCGAGGGCTCGCAGGGCGCGATCCGACACCTGCTCGACCTGGGGCACCCCACCGTCCGGCACCTGGCCGGGCCACTGCGCTGGGAGGCGGCGCGCTCCCGGATGCAGGGCTGGCGCACGGCCCTCGAGGCTGCCGGTGCTCCGGTCCACGAGCCGCTGCAGGGTGACTGGAGTGCGCGGTCCGGCTACGCCGCCGGGCGGGTGCTCGCGGCCGACCCGGACGTGAGCGCGGTGTTCGCGGCCAACGACCAGATGGCGATCGGCCTGCTGCTCGCGCTGCACGAGGCCGGCCGGGCGGTGCCCCGCGACGTCAGCGTGGTCGGCTTCGACGACATCCCGGAGGCGGCCTACCTCATCCCGCCACTCACCACCCTGCGCCAGGACCTCGAGGACGAGGGCCGCCGGGCCGTCGCGATGCTGCTCTCCCAGATCGAGCGCCCCGCCGCCGACCCCATCCCCGTGCGAATGGTCCCCGACCTCATCGTGCGTGCCAGCACCGGCCGGTACACCAGGAGGGACCCGTAAGTGACGCCTGCGCCCTACGTCGAGGACCCGCGTCCGGACGCCCGCGCTGCCACCCCGTGCGGCCGTGCGGTCGAACGCACCCCGCATGAGCCTGAACGGGCAGTGGCGGTTCGCGCTGTCCCCGACCGCCGAGGAGGCCCCGGCCGGGTTCGCCGACCCGGCGTTCGACGACGCCGGGTGGGCGCAGCTGCCCGTGCCCGCGCACTGGCAGCTGCACGGGTACGGCGAACCGGCCTACACCAACACGCGCTACCCCTTCCCGATCGACCCGCCGCGCGTGCCCACGGAGAACCCGACGGGCAGCTACCGGCGCACGGTGCCGGTGCCTGCCGAGTGGGCGGGCGAGCGGATCCTGCTGCGGTTCGAGGGTGTGGACTCGTGCTTCGCCGTGTGGGTCAACGGGCACGAGGTCGGCACCGCCCAGGGCAGCAGGCTCCCGTCCGAGTTCGACGTCACGGAGGTCGTCCGCCCCGGCGCAGGCAACCTGGTGGCGGTGCGGGTGCACCAGTGGTCGGCGGGCAGCTACCTCGAGGACCAGGACATGTGGTGGATGTCCGGGATCTTCCGGGACGTGGCGCTGCTGGCACGGCCCGCCGGCGGGGTGGACGACGTGTTCGTGCACGCCGGCTACGACGGCGGCGCCGGGTCGCTGCGCGTGGAGGTCCCCGGTGATGCCCGGGTGCTCGTCCCCGAGCTGGGGATCGACGCCGCCGCGGGCGAACAGGTGTGGGCCGAGGGCGCGCAACCGTGGAGCGCCGAGGTACCCCGGCTCTACGACGTGGCGGTCGTGACGGCCACCGAGCGCGTCGACATGCGGGTGGGGTTCCGCACGGTCCGGATCGAGAACGGGCTGCTCACCGTCAACGGCAACCGGGTGCTGCTGCGCGGCGTGAACCGGCACGAGTTCCACCCCGACCGCGGCCGCGCCGTCACCGAGCAGGACATGCTCGACGACGTGCTGCTGATGAAGCGGCACAACGTCAACGCCGTGCGCACCAGCCACTACCCGCCGCACCCACGCTTCCTGGAGCTGTGCGACGAGTACGGTCTGTACGTCGTGGACGAGTGCGACCTGGAGACCCACGGCTTCGTCCACGTGGGCTGGCGCGGCAACCCCACCGACGACCCGGCCTGGGGCGACGCGTTCGAGGACCGGATGCGCCGGATGGTGGAGCGCGACAAGAACCACGCCTGCGTGATCATGTGGTCGCTCGGCAACGAGTCCTGGACCGGCCGCAACCTCGAGCGCATGTACCGCTACGCCCACGACCGCGACCCGGGCCGTCCGGTGCACTACGAGCACTGCCCCGACGGGCGCTTCACCGACGTCTACAGCCGGATGTACGCCTCGCAGGCCGAGACCGACCTCATCGGCCGCCGCGAGGAGCCGGCCCGCGGTGTCGACCCGGTGCAGGACGCGGCCCGCCGCGCCGCGCCGTTCGTGCTCTGCGAGTACGCCCACGCGATGGGCAACGGGCCGGGAGGGCTCGCCGAGTACCAGGAGCTCTTCGAGGCCCATCCTCGCTGCCAGGGCGGTTTCGTGTGGGAGTGGATCGACCACGGCATCCGCACCCGCGACGCGCAGGGCCGCGAGTTCTACGGATACGGCGGCGACTTCGGCGAGGAGCTGCACGACGGGAACTTCGTGGCCGACGGGCTGCTCTTCCCGGACCGCACCCCGTCTCCGGGGCTGCACGAGTTCGCCAAGGTCGTCGAGCCCGTGCGGATCAGCGGCACCCCGGACGGGCGCCTGCGCGTCGCCAACCTGTACGAGGTGCTCGACCTCGCCCACCTGCGCTTCACATGGGCGCTGGAGGAGAACGGCGTCGAGGTCGACGCCGGGCCGTTGGACGTCCCCGCGGTCGCCCCCGGCCACGCCGTCGACCTCGACCTGCCGGCCGAAGCGGGCCGTGAGGTCGAGACGTGGCTGACCGTGCGCGCCGTCCTCGCCGCCGACGAGCCGTGGGCACCTGCCGCCCACGAGGTCGCATGGGGTCAGGTGCGGCTCGTGGCGCGCCCGCGCACCGCGGCCGCGGCCGGCCGTGGCGTGGTGCCGCTGGACCGCGTGCGCGGGGTCCTCACCGAGCTCGCCGGCATCGCGGTCGACGGTCCGCGCCTCGACGTGTGGCGCGCCCCCACCGACAACGACCGGATCCCGCGCGACTCGGCCGCCGACGCCTGGCGGGCGATCGGCCTGCACCGGCTGCGGCACCGGGTCCTCGACGTCCGCGACGAGGACGGCGGGATCGTCGTGCGCACCCGCACGGCCCCGGCCGCCGTCGACGCCGGGTTCCTGTCCACGATGCGCTGGACCCCGCTCACCGGCGGCGGGTTGCTCCTCGACGTCTCCGTGCAGCCGGAGGGCGAGTGGCCGGGGCCGATCCCGCGGCTGGGCCTGGCCTGGTCGCTGCCGGCCCAGGTCGACGCCGTCACCTGGTACGGCGGCGGACCCGGCGAGGCCTACCCCGACACCCACCACGCGGCGCGCGTCGGGCGGTTCACCAGCTCGGTGGACGGGCTGCAGACGCGCTACGTCATGCCGCAGGAGAACGGCAGGCGCGCGGACGTGCGCTGGGCCGAGCTCACCGGCGGGGGCAGCGGCCTGCGGATCGAGGCGCTCCCCGGGGCCGACGGGGACCCGGAGACGTTCGGTCTCACCGTGCGGCGCTGGACCAGCGCCGACCTCGACGCAGCGCGGCACCCCGTCGAGCTCGTACCCGGCGACCGGGTCCGGCTCACCGTCGACCTGGCGCACCGCGGCGTCGGCACCGCGAGCTGCGGACCCGACGTGCTGCCGCAGCACGAGCTGCACGCGGCCCCGGCACGGCTGCGGCTCGCGTTGAACCCCCGCTACCCCGCGATGTAGCTCTGCAGTTGCGCGCGCTCCGACTCCAGCAGGTCGATGCGCGCCTTCACCAGGTCGCCGATGCTGACGATGCCGGCCAGCTCACCGTCCACGACCACGGGGAGGTGCCGGAACCGCCGGGACGTCATGACGGCAGCGAGGTCGCTGGCGTCATCGTCCGGGCCGCACGTGGTGACCTCGCTGGTCATGATGTCGGCCACGGTGGCCTGGAGCAGCGCGGCTCCGCCCGCGTGCAACCGCCGCACGACGTCGCGCTCGGAGACGATGCCGATGAGGTTGCCGCCGTCGACGACCGGCAACGCGCCGACGTTGTGGGCGGCGAGCTCGCCGAGCAGCTCGGTGACAGTGGCCTGGGGCCCCACCGTGGCGACGGCGTTGCCCTTTCTCCGTAGTACGTCCGCGATACGCATCGCTCGTACCCCCGATCCCGGTCGCCCGCTTCCGTCGACGCTGACCAACCGAGGGTACGAACTCGGGTCCCGCTTTCGGAACCCCCGACGCAGGTGAGCCCGAACCGGACTAATCCTCGCAAACCACCTTCGGGGCCGGGTTGTAGCGCGTGGTCATGGTCTCCGAGTTGGACTCGCCGGTGTCGACGTCGCGCCGGGTGCGGGTGTCGGTGATCGTGAACCCGGGGGCCCCGTTGCTGGCGTGGCAGTCCTCGCCGGCCGGGATCGTCACCTCGTTGGGCTGGGTCGGGTCGGTGCGCGGCCCGAACTCGCCCGTGACCTCGTACTTGCGCTGCCCGTAGATCTGCACGGTCAGCGAGGTCGGGGTCCAACGCGTGCGGATCATGATCGGGGTCGGGTTGTCGTTGCGGAACCTGTTGTCGATCGCGCCGGTGGCGATGGTCGCCTCCCGGCCGGCCGGGTAGCGGCTGATGTAGAAGCTGTGCGCCTTGTGCTCGAGCAACGTCATCCCGGCGAAGTAGGAGGCGTTGTAGAGCGTGGTGGACACCTGCGAGACGCCGCCCGCGATGCCACGCGCCGACCGCCCGTTGTCGATCACTCCGGCCTCGACGTACCCGTTGGCGGCGGTGCGCGGGCCCGTGACCGTATCGAGGCTGAACACCTCACCCGGCTGCACCACGGTGCCGTTCACCAGCTGGGCGGCCCGGCGGATGTTCAGGCCCGAGTCGGCGGCGAAGCCGCCGGTCGTGAAGTCGCCGATGATCTCCGGGTTGCCGAGCGCCTTCAGCTCCTCGGTGGTGACCTCGGCCGGCTTCTCGGCGTACACCGCGGTGACCTCGCGCGGGTCCGGGCGGCCCAGCACACCGATCAGCGCGGCCACGGTGGCCTCGTAGTCCACCCCGCGCCCGTCCTGGGACGGCACGACCACCGCGCGGCCGCTGGAGAAGTCGAACGTGGCGTCCCGCCCGGGCTCCTCCGACTCCGCCATCTGCGGCGTGAGCGCGTCCTGGATCGCCTGCTGGTTCAGCTTCGGCGCCAGGCCGCCGTTCTCGGCCTCGAAGCTGAGCGACGCGGCGAGCACCTCCGGGGTGACGGTGCCCTGCACGCTGTTCTCGCCGATGACCGTGATCGGGGCGGCCACCGCGGGCCGCGCCACCTCCTGGATGGCGGTGGCGACGTCCTCGGCCGTGGTGGTGGGAGGCAGCTCGGTGACCGGCAGCGCCACCACACCCCCGTTGGCCCAGTCCCGCTGCAGGACACCGATGGCCGCGTTCAGGTCGAGCCGCTGACCGGGCTGCGGGTCGACCGGCTGTGGCTGGGTGCCGTCGAACCGCACCGTGCCCTCGACCGGATCCCGGTCGACGACCGGCCCGAGCTGCTCGAGCGCCTGGTTCACGGCGGTGGGGTCGGCGATCGTCACCACACCGGTCTCGCGCTCGCCGAAGAACGAGGTGATCCGGGTGATCGGGTTCAGCGGCTGGGAGGCGGCCCGGTCCAGGGTGCCCGGCCAGTCGATGGACAACCCCGCCGCGGCGGGGTCGATCTGTCCGCGCGCGTCGCCGACCGTCACGGGGATCGGGCCGTCGATGCGGCCGCCGATCTCCGACCGCAGCCGCTCCTCGGCCTCGGCCATCGACATGGTGCCGACGCCGACGCCGGCCACCGTGACTCCGCGTGGCATCGATCCGGAGCTCAGCAGCAGGTCGGCGCCGTAGAGCAGGCCGAGCGCGCCGACGACCGCCGCCAGCACCAGCACGCGCCTGCGTCCACGGCCGGGCTTGCGGGTACGACCAGTGCCGTCCCCGCCGTCCGTGTCGTCCGGGCCGCCGAGGCCGACCCGGGTGGGCGCATCGAGCGGCGGCAGCGGTGGGCGCGGCGCGGCACTGATGGCCGGGATCCGCTCGGTGACCGGCTCGTCGTCCACCAGCGGGGGCCCGGTGCGCGGGAGCATCTGCGTGGCCTCGCCGTCGGCCGAGGAGCGGGACGCGACCGGGACGACGACCGTGGTCGCCTCGCCGGAGCGCTGCTCGCCCGCCGGTTGGCCGTGGTCGGCACGACCGTTGGCTCCGTGGTCGTTCGGCAGGCTGCCGTTGGGCGGCCCGCCGTTCCCGGCCCGACCCGCCGGGGCCCGCCCGGGTGTGCGGACCGTGGGGCTCTCGTCGCCGTCCGGCTCCCGGGCCGGGCCGGGGCGCGGCGCCGGCCGGGCCGGGTGCGCACCGTCGCCGCTCGCGCGCTCCGCCGTCCGGGTCGGGGAGGGCGGCCACGCGTCCCCCGACGCGCCCTGCTCGGTGCCCCTCGGGCCACGCACGTTGTCCGTGATGTCCGGCTCCGGAGGAGCCGCCGCCTCCCCAGGCGATGACTGCCGCTCGGGCATGAAGTCCGTTTCCCCTCGACCATCGGACCGGGCTGCAGCCCGGTCCGTCACAGGTACAGCCCCGTACCGTGCTCGGTGCGCTCCGTGGCGACGGCGTGCACTTCCCGTTCCCGCAGGACCAGGTAGGTGGCGCCCTGCACGTCGACCTCGTACTGGTCGTCGTGGGCGAACAGCACCCGGTCGCCCACCTTGACGGTGCGGACGTGCGCCCCCGTGCCGAGCACCTCTCCCCAGACAAGACGCCTGGCGACCTCTGCGGTTGCGGGGATGACGATTCCCGCTCCGCTGCGCCGCTCCCCGGCCGAGTCCGGCTTCACGAGGACCCGGTCGTGCAGCATCTGGATCTCGAGCTTGGCGTCCTGCATCGGACCGATGCTACGAGGAGGCCCCGGCAGCGCCCTGACCGGCCCGAAGATGAAGAAGCCCCGCGGTGCTGTCAGGTCGGGGGTCCGACAGCGCCGCGGGGCTGTACCTGGAATCGGACATCGAGCCCCGGCCGTTACCTGTGGTCGCAAGTTGGCCAGGATTCACCCGTATAGAGCAGGGATTTCAGGGCTGGGTGAGCAGGTAGCGGCCGAAGTGGGGCACCGTGAACGCGATCTGCCCCCGCTGGGCGGAGAAGACGAGCCCCTTCTTCAACAGGCTGTCACGGGCCGGGGAGAGGGACGAGGCCTTGCGGCCGAGGTGGTCGGCGATCCCGGCCGTGCCGACCGGCTCGTCCCTGCCCTCGGAGAGCTCGGCCATCGCGCACAGGTACTCGCGCTCCGCGGGCGTCGCCCGCTCGTACCGGGACCCGAAGAAGCCGACGGCGAGCTCGCCCTCGGCGTCCGGCGCCGCCAGCTTGACGTCGGCCGCCCCGATCGGGCTGCGGGGCGCGGCGTCCCACGCGGCCTTCCCGTAGGCCTGGACGAAGTACGGGTAGCCGCCGGAGGCCTCGTACAGCGCGTCGAGGGCGTCGACGTCGAACTCGGCGTCCTCCCGCCCGGCCGGTGCGAGCAACGCGAAGTCGGCGTCGGCGCGGTCGAGCTTGTCGATGCGCGCGTACTTGAACAGCCGTTCCGAGTAGGACTTGGAGGCCGAGAGCACCGCGGGCAGGTGCGGCAGGCCCGCGCCGACGACCACGAGCGGGGCGCGCGACTGCGACAGCTCGTGGCAGGCCGCGCAGAGCGCCGACACGTCGTCCGGGCGCAGGTCCTGCATCTCGTCGATGAGCAGCGCGACGCCGGACTGGACCTCCTGCGCCAGGCCCGCCACCTCGGTGAACAGCTCGACGAGGTCGATCTCGATGTCGCCGGAGTCGGCCCTGCCGTGGGTCACGGCGACGTCGATACCCGGCTGCCAGCGGTCGCGCAGCTTCGCGCCGTCGGGCGCCGATCGCATCGCGAACGCCTTCAGCACGCCGAGCACCTCGTCGGCGCGGTCCTGGTCGACCGGCTCGTCACCGGCGCGCTCCGGATCCCGGTGGCGCACCGCGAGGTCCCGGATCGCGCGGTGCAGGGCGGCGGCGAGCGGGCGACGCAGGTCGGCGTCCGGCCGCGCCTCGATCTTCCCCGCGCCCCACCCGGCCCGCATGGCCATCGACCGCAGCTCCCCGAGGAGCACGGTCTTGCCGACCCCGCGCAGGCCGGTGAGCACGAGGCTGCGCTCCGGCCGGCCGCGGGCGACCCGCTCCAGCACGATCTCGAACGCGTCGATCTCCTTGTCGCGACCGGCGAGCTCCGGGGGCCGTTGGCCCGCGCCGGGCGCGAACGGGTTGCGCACGGGGTCCACGGATCGGACGGTATCGGCGAATCTTGCCCGGAGCGTAGAGGCGGCTATCGAACCCGATGGCGTGTCGCCGATCGCCCGTTCTACGAGCTTCTAGCGATCGTGCTAGAAAGGCGGATAGAGCGCGATCAGGCGCGGCGGGTGCCGGCGTCGGCCATGCAGAACAGGCCGAACGCAGCGAAGCCCGCAGCCACCACGGCGAGCAGCCAGGTCCCCGCCGCCGTGTCCCCGAGCGCGCGGAGCGCCGCGTCGAGACCGCCGGCCCGGGCCGGGTCGGCGAACAGCGCGGCCGCGCCGGCGAGCCCGCCCACCACACCGATCGCGAGCGCGCGGGCGAGGTGCCCCGCCACCCCCGCCACCTCGATCGCGTGCTGTACGGCTGGAGCGAGCCGGTGGACGTCGAGGTCGCCCATGAACGTGCGGCGCACGCCGGTGTAGGTCATCGCGCAGGCCATCGCGACGAGCACGGCGGCCACGATCCCCAGCAGCACGCGTCCGGCCGGCAGCTCCAGCACGTCTGCCGCCAACTGCGGCACGGTGGTGGCGTCGGCCGAGCCGATGCCCGTGAGGTACTCGAGGACGATCCCGGCCAGCCCGGCCATCGCGATCGACTTCGCCACCGCGCCCACCCGCTTGCGCATCCGCTCGTTGCCGTGCACCCAGCGGAACCCGACCGCCGCGGCGATGACCTGCCACAGCGCGAACGCGACCAGGCCGACCACGGCCACGGCGAGCGCGAGGAGCCCGCCGGGCGTACGCGCGATGGTCCCCACGGCGCCGGCGGCGTCGGGCGGGGCGTCCGGCACGCCGAAGGCCACCTGGAGCGCGAGCCACGCGACGATGAGGTGCACCACCCCGTAGCCGACGAGCCCGATGCGGCCGAGCCCGTCGACGAGGCGTCCGGGAGCGTCGGAGCGCCCCTCGCGCACGAGCCGTCGCAGGCGCGGGAGGGGTCGAGCCATTCCATCACTCCGTATGTGGCCGTATCGGTGGCCTACTAGAGAGCCGGATACTCCGGCATCTGGTTACCTGGGATTGTGACCGAGATCGTGACCGAGGGGAGCGGCTGGTCCGAGCAGCCGGGCGACCGCGCCGAGCTCGACGTGAGCTTCACGGCGGTGGCCCGCACGCGCTCCGACGCCGTACGCGACCTCGGCCGCCGCATGGCGGCCGCGGAACCCGCGCTCAGCCGGCCCGGCCTGCAGGTACGACACCGCCGGGTGCGGGTGCACAACGAGTGGCGGGGCAACAAGATGATCGGTTGCCGGGCCGGCGAGGACCTCGCGCTCCTCGTCACGGACGTCGCCGAGCTGGACGCGGTGCTGTCGGCGCTCGTGGGCGCCGAGCCCACCGGCCTGCAGGGGCCGAGGTGGGTGCTCGAGGACCCGGCCGCGGCGCACCGGCAGGCGCAGGAACGCGCGGTGGCCGACGCCCGCGCCCGCGCCGAGGGCTACGCCGTGGCGCTGGGCGGCACGCTCGGGCCGTTGCTGAGGCTGTCCGAGGCGCCCGAGCACGGCGCCCCCGTCGCGTACCGGATGGCGGCGACCGAGGCTGCCGGCCCCGACGTGCGCGCGCTCGGCCTGGAGCCGGAGCCCGTGCGCGTCACGGCGCGGTGCTCGACCACCTGGACCCTGGAGTCCTAGGATCGCGGCTCGCCGGGGACGACGGTGCCCTCGATCACCAGGCGGTCCGGACGCGGGGCATCGGGCTCGACGACCTCGCCGTCGACCACCTCCCCGTCGACCACCGGGGCCTGGGCACGGATCCGCGCGGTGCGCAGCTCCGGAGAGCGCTCCTCGGCGGCGCGCACCAGCCTGCGGCGCACCAGCGCGCGGGTGGGGGGCAGCACGAGCAGCAGGCCGGCGAGGTCGGTGACCAGGCCGGGCACGAAGATCAGGACACCGGCCGCGGCCACGAGCATGCCGTCGGTGACCTCGGCGGTGGGCACCCGCCGGTTGTTCACCGCCTCGGCGAGGGCCTGCGCGGCCCGTACCCCCTCGCGGCGCGCGAGCCACAGGCCGATCACCGAACCGGCCAGGAGCACGAGCAGCGTCCAGCCCAGCCCGATCGCCGAACCGAGCGCGACCAGCGCGACGATCTCGACCACGAGGTACAGGAGCACGAACGCCATGCTCCTAGTAACGCACGAGATGCCGTCCGTGCTCCCGGGATCCAGTCACGGATCGGTCACCACGTGAGCGCGAGCCCCGGATCCGTGAGCAACGCGCCGACGTCGGCGAGGAACCGCGACCCCTGCTCGCCGTCGACGAGGCGGTGGTCGAACGACAGCGCCAGCTGGCACACGGTGCGCACGGCCAGCTCCCCGTCCACCACCCAGGGCATCGGCTTGATGGCGCCGACCGCCAGGATCGCCGCCTCGCCCGGGTTGATGATCGGGGTGCCGGCGTCCACACCGAACACGCCGACGTTGGTGATGGTGAACGTGCCTCCGACCAGGTCGGCCGGGGGTGTCTTGCCGGTGCGGGCGGTGTCGGCGAGGTCGGTCAGCGCGCCGGCCAGCTCCCGCACGGAGAGCAGGTCGGCGTCGCGGATCTTCGGCACGATCAGCCCGCGCGGGGTGGCCGCCGCGATCCCGAGCTGCACCCGGTCGTAGTAGACGATCTCGCCGGCCGGCTCGTCCCACGAGGCGTTCACGTCGGGGGTGCGCTTCGCGGCCAGGCACACCGCCTTCGCCACGAACGCGAGCGGTGTGAGCTTCACCTCGGCGTACTCGCGGGTGGCGCGCAACCGGTCCCGCAGCGCGAGCGTGGCCGTGACGTCGACGGCCAGGAACTCGGTGACGTGCGGCGCGGTGAAGGCGCTGCCCGCCACGGCCGCCGCGGTGGCCCTGCGCACCCCGCGGATCGGCTCCCGGCGCACGCCGCCGACGCGAGGTGCCGGAGCGGCCAGTGCCGGGGCCGCCGCGCCCTCCACGTCGGCGCGGGTGATCACGCCCCCCTCACCGCTGCCGCTGAGGCTCCGCAGGTTCACGCCGAGGTCCTTGGCGAGCTTGCGCACCGGCGGTTTGGCGAGCGGCACGGGCCCGCGGCCGGCTGCCGGCTCCGGTTCTGCAGCAAGGTGGCTTTGCTCCGGAGCTACCGGAGTAGAGCCACCTTGCTGCGGTACGGGGGTGGTGGCCATGCGCCGGGGGCGGCGGGTCGCCGAGGCCTGGCGCGGGCCGTAGCCCACCAGGTTGGGGACCTCCTCCTCGTCGGCCGCGCCACGCGCAGGCGCCTCGCCACCGGTGTCGATCGTGATGATCGGCGTGCCGACCTCGATCGTCCGGCCGGGCTCGGCGAGCAGCGCGCCCACCGTGCCCGCCCACGGGCACGGCAGCTCGACGGCGGCCTTGGCCGTCTCGATCTCGCAGATGACCTGGTTGACGGTGACCGTGTCGCCCGGCTTCACCTGCCAGACGACGATCTCGGCCTCGGTGAGGCCCTCACCGACGTCGGGCAGGGTGAACTCTCGGAGCACCCCGATCACCAGGCCAGCGAGCGGTCGACGGCATCGAGGACGCGGTCGAGGTCGGGGAGGTAGCCGTCCTCGCACTTCGACGGCGGGTAGGGCGCGTCGAACCCGGTGACCCTCAGCACCGGCGCCTCCAGCGAGTAGAAGGCCTCCTGCTGGACCCGGGCGGCGACCTCCGAGGTGATCGACGACTCCGACGGCGCCTCGGACACCACGACGAGGTGACCGGTGCGCCGCACCGACTCCACCACCGGGTCGAGGTCGAGCGGGGACAGCGTGCGCAGGTCGATCACCTCGAGGTCGTGGCCGTCGGTCTCGGCCGCCGCGGCGGCGGCCAGGCAGGTCTTCAGCATCGGCCCGTAGGTGGCGACCGTCAGCGTCCGGCCCGGGCGCACCACCCGCGAGGCGAAGAGCGGCGGCGGGTCGGCGTCCGGGTCGACCTCGCCCTTCTCCCAGTACCGACGCTTCGGTTCGAAGAAGATGACCGGGTCGTCGGCCGCGATGGCCTGCTGGATCATCCAGTAGGCGTCGGCCGGGTTCGAGCAGGCCACGACCCGCAGCCCGGCGGCGTGCGCGAAGTACGACTCGGGCGACTCGCTGTGGTGCTCGACCGCGCCGATGCCCCCGCCGAACGGGATCCGCACGACGACCGGCACCGGGACCTTGCCCTGCGACCGGTAGTGCAGCTTGGCCAGCTGGGAGACGATCTGGTCGAAGCCGGGGAACACGAACCCGTCGAACTGGATCTCGCACACCGGCCGGAAGCCGCGGATCGCGAGGCCGATGGCCGTGCCGATGATCCCCGACTCGGCGAGCGGGGTGTCGAGCACACGCTGCTCGCCGAAGTCCTTCTGCAGCCCGTCGGTGACCCGGTAGACGCCGCCGAGCTTGCCGACGTCCTCACCCATCACGATGACCTTCTGGTCGCGATCCATCGCCGCACGCAGGCCGTTGTTCAACGCCCTGGCCAGTGTCGTCTGTGCCATGTCAGGCCCCCTCGAAAGAGGCGTGGTAGTCCAGGTACGCGGCGCGCTGCGCCTCCAGCACGGGCGACGGCTCCGCGTAGACCTGCGAGAACATCCGGTCCGGGGTGGGCTGCGGCATGTTCACGCAGAACTCGCGGAACCGCTCCGCCAGCGCGTCGGACTCGGCCTGCACCTCGTCGAAGAACTCCTGCCCGACGTGGTGCTCGCGTACCAGGTTGACCCGCACCCGCTCGATCGGGTCCTTGAGCTTCCACAGCTCCAGCTCGTCGGCGAGCCGGTAGCGCGACGGGTCGTCGGACGTGGTGTGCGCGTCCATGCGGTAGGTGAACGCCTCGATCAGCACCGGCCCGTTGCCGGAGCGGCACTCCTCGAGCGCCCAGCGCGTGACGGCGAGGCACGCCAGCACGTCGTTGCCGTCGACCCGGATGCCGGGGAACCCGTACCCGCCGGCGCGTTTGTAGAGCGGCACCCGGCTCTGCCGCTCGGTGGGCTCCGAGATGGCCCACTGGTTGTTCTGGCAGTAGAAGACGACCGGCGCGTCGTAGACCGCGGCCCAGACGAACCCCTCGTGGACGTCGCCCTGGCTGGTGGCGCCGTCACCGAAGAAGCAGATCGTGGCCTCGCTGTCGGGGCCCTCGCCGACCTTGCCCTCGAACTTCTGGCCCATCGCGTACCCGGTGGCGTTCAGCACCTGGTTGCCGATGACGATCGTGTAGAGGTGGAAACGGGTGGCCTTCGGGTCCCAGCTGCCGTGGTCGGTGCCCCGGAAGATGCCGAGCAGGTCCGTGGGGTCGATTCCCCGGGTCCACGCCACCCCGTGCTCGCGGTACGACGGGAAGGCCATGTCCCGGGGCGCCATTGCGCGGCCAGCCCCGATCTGCGCGGCCTCCTGGCCGAGCAGCGGCACCCAGATGCCGAGCTGCCCCTGGCGCTGCAGCGCGTTGCCCTCCCGGTCGAACCGGCGCACCAGCACCAGGTCGCGGTAGAGGTCGCGCAGGGCGTCGACGCCGAAGTCGGTGGCGTAGCCGTCGAAGCGGGGGTCGGACACCCGCTCCCCCTCGGGGGTGAGGAGCTGGACCAGTTCCGGGTCGCCCTCGTCGGTGGCTTTCAGGCCGGCGACCACCTGGTCGCGGGTGGGTCGCGACTCCTGCACACCCGTGCTGGGTGGGGTCCAGTCGTGCGGAACGGTCACGGTGCCTCCTCCTGCTCATCGACCCGCTCCCGTTCGTGGCGGGACGCGGGGCGGCTGCGGTCGGGGACGCCCCGGTGCGGGGTCCACGACCGGCTCAGGGCGTCATCCTGACACGGCACCCGCCCGTGGGGGAGGACGCGCCGGACATGGCGAACGGCACGTCCCGATGACTCCTGGACGTGCCGTTCGACGGCTCCGGATGCGGTCTAGCGGCCCGGCTCGGTGGGGCCGGACTGCCCGGGCTGCGGCGGGGTCGGCGCGCTGTAGTCCGCCGTCTTCCCGAACCCCGCGTTCTGGTCGTAACCCTGCGTGTACCCGTTGCCGGTGGCGCCGTAGCCGGGCGTCTGCCGGATTCCGGCGAGCCCCTTCGCCTTGTCGGCGGCGCCGCGGATCTGGCCCGAGTACTTGCCCTTGGTCTGCTTGTCGACGAACGACGCAGCCTGGTCGAGGTACTTGGACGCCTTGTCAGGGTTGCTCTTCGCATAACGGCGAGCTGCCTCGGCCGCGGTGGCCAGCAGGGCGAGGCGTTTGATCAGGGCCATCGGGTCCTCCGTTGGGGGTGGTTCTCACCGCGACAACGCTCACACGGTGTCTGCCGGTTCCGGGAGTACCCAACCTAGCCCCGTGACTCACGGGACATCTGCACCGAATCACTCTGGGTGATGTCACACAACAGTGACCACCGACGAGATGTCCGAAAGGCGTACGAGTGGCAGCATCCCCGCGTAATCACCGCCCACGAGGAGGTCAACGTGCCCGCCATCCGCCGTTCGTTCCCGGTCGCGCTAGGCGCAGCCGCGCTCGCCGTCCTTCTCGCGGGCTGCGGTGCGGGCGGTGACGGCAGCGGCGGCGCGCCCCCGGCGGCCGCGCCGGGTGGCGCCCCGGGTGGCGCCGCGCCGACCGAGACCGTGCCGACGGTGGAGCGCGACGACGCGCTCGCCAAGATGGTGCCCGAGCAGATCGCGTCCGACGGCGTCCTCCAGTTCGGGGTCGACGCCTCCTACGCGCCGAACGAGTTCACGGCCCCCGACGGCACGACGATCATCGGCATGGACGTCGACCTCGGCACGGCGATCGCCCAGAAGCTGGGGCTCAAGGCGCAGTTCGAGAACACGCAGTTCTCCGGGATCATCGCCGGCGTCCAGGCCAAGCGCTACGAGATGGCGATGTCCTCGTTCTCGATCAACGACGAGCGCGTCCAGGTCGTCGACATGGTCAGCTACTTCACGGCGGGCACGAGCATCGCCGTCGCGTCGGGCAACCCGCAGAACGTCAACCCCGACGACCTCTGCGGTCTGAACATCGGGGTGCAGGCCGGCACCACGCAGGTCGAGGACATCACCGCCCGCAACCAGGCCTGCCAGGCGGCCGGCAAGCCCGCGATCCAGGTGACCGAGCTGCAGGCGCAGTCCGACGTGACGCTGGCGCTCGCCGCCAACCGGATCGTCGCCATGCTGGCCGACTCCCCGGTCGTCGCCTACGCGGTCACCACCACCGAGGGGGCGGTGGAGCAGATCGGCGACACCTACGACACCGCGCCGTACGGCGTCGCCCTTCCGAAGGGCGAGGGCCAGTACTCCGAGGCGGTGCGCAGCGCCGTGCAGGCCCTGATGGACGACGGCACCTACTCGACGATCCTCGACAACTGGAACGTCGCCGAGGGTGCGATCCCGACCTCGGAGATCCGGAGCTGACGGGTGGCAGCCGAACCCCTGCCCCTCGAGAAGAACCGGCCGAAACCGATCGAGGCGGTGCCGGTGCGCCACCCCGGCCGGTGGCTGGCCGTCGCGGTGCTGGCCGTGCTGGCGGCGATGTTCGTCAACACGGTGATCACGAACGAGAACTTCCGCTGGCCGATCGTCGCGCAGTACCTGTTCTCCGCGCCGATCATGAACGGCCTGCGGAACACGCTGATCCTGACCGTGCTGTCGATGGTCATCGGCATCTTCGGCGGGGTCGCGCTCGCGATCATGCGGCTGTCGCCGAACCCCGTGCTGTCCGGCGTGTCCGCGGTGTACATCTGGCTGTTCCGCGGCACGCCACTGATCGCGCAGCTGCTGTTCTGGAACTTCCTGGCCGCGCTCTACCCCCGCCTCTCGCTCGGCATCCCGTTCGGGCCGGAGTTCATCTCGTTCGACACCAACCAGCTGATCAACCAGTTCGCCGCGTGCCTGCTCGGGCTGGGCCTCAACGAGGCCGCCTACATGGCGGAGATCGTGCGCGGCGGGCTGCAGTCGGTGGACCAGGGGCAGAGCGAGGCCGCCGGCGCGCTCGGCATGTCACGCTCGCAGACGCTGCGCCGGATCGTGCTCCCGCAGGCCATGCGCGTGATCATCCCGCCCACCGGGAACGAGACGATCTCGATGCTCAAGACCACCTCGCTCGTGGTCGTCATCGGGTACTTCGAGCTGCTCACGTCGGCGCAGCGGATCTACTCGGTCAACTTCCAGACGATCCCGCTGCTCATCGTGGTTGCCATCTGGTACCTGGCGCTGACCTCGCTCCTCTCCGTCGGGCAGTGGTACATCGAGCGCTACTACGGGCGCGGCACGAACCGCGGGCAGACCGGCGCCCGGCTCTTCCCCCGGCGCAACCCGGAGGAGCAGAGATGACCGTCCCCATGGTCGAAGCGGCCGACGTCCACAAGAGCTTCGGGCGGGTGGAGGTGCTGCGCGGGATCGACTTCGCCGTCGAGCCCGGGGAGGTGGCCTGCATCATCGGGCCGTCCGGCTCCGGCAAGTCCACGTTCCTGCGGTGCATCAACCACCTCGAGCGCATCGACGCCGGCCAGATGCGGGTGAACGGGGAGCTGATCGGCTACCGGGAGGCCGCCGGCAAGCTCTACGAGCTGCGGGAGTCCGAGGTCGCCCGGCAGCGCCGCGACATCGGCATGGTGTTCCAGCGCTTCAACCTCTTCCCGCACATGACGGCCGCCGAGAACGTCATGGAGGCGCCCCGCACCGTCCGCCGGGAGCAGCGGCAGTCCGCCCGCAGGCGCGCCGTGGAGCTGCTCGAACGGGTCGGGCTCGCCGAGAAGTGCGACTCCTACCCCGGGCAGCTCTCCGGCGGCCAGCAGCAGCGGGTGGCGATCGCGCGGGCGCTGGCGATGGAGCCGCGGCTCATGCTGTTCGACGAGCCGACCTCCGCGCTCGACCCGGAACTCGTCGGCGAGGTCCTCGACGTCATGCGCGGCCTCGCCCGCGACGGCATGACGATGGTGGTCGTCACGCACGAGATGGGCTTCGCGCGCGAGGTCGGCGACTCCCTCGTGTTCATGGACGAGGGCCGGGTCGTGGAGGCGGGCCACCCGCGCGAGGTGCTGACCGCCCCGCAGCACGAACGCACCAAGTCGTTCCTGTCGAAGGTGCTCTGAACCGGTCAGCGCTTCGGCCAGTGCCACGCGGGCCGGTCCAACACCTCCTGTCCCGCCAGCACCGTGGCGCCGAACTCCTTCTCCAGCTCCAGCAGCGCCGCGGCGTCGTCGACGGACTCGAGGGCGCGCACGAGCGGCCGCGCGTGCGTGACGACGACGACCTGGGTGCGGGCGGCGGCGACGGAGATCAGCGCCGCCAGCGCCGGGAGCAGGTCCGGGTGCAGGCTGGTCTCCGGCTCGTTGAGCACCAGCAGCTCGGGCGGGCGGGGGCTCAGGAGCGCCGCCACCCATAGCAGGTAGCGCAGCGTGCCGTCGGACAGCTCCGCGGCCGACAGCGGGCGCAGCAGCCCGTGCTGGCGGAACCGCAGCTCGAACCGGCCGTCCTCGCCGGCGGTCACCTGCAGCCGCGACCCCGGGAACGCGTTGTCGACCGCGGCCCGCAGGCCGTCGGCGTCGCCGACCTCCTCGACCGTCTGCAACGCCGCCGCGAGGTCGGCACCGTCGTGGTCGAGCACCGGGGTGCGGGTGCCCACCCGGGCCTGGCGCGCGGGGGCGTCGGCGTCGGTCCGGAAGTGGTCGTAGAACCGCCACGATCGGACCCGCTCGCGCACCAGCAGCACCTCGGGCGAGATCCGCGGGTCGGCGAACGCCGTGAGCATGCTGTCGGCGAGCCCGATGCGGTGGGGCACCTGACCCCACGCCCCGCTCTGCTCGCGCGCCCGCACGACGGGCCCGGCGCGGTCGGCGAGCAGCGCCGCGGGTTTCAGCGCCGGGCCACGCCAGACGCACTCCCGTTTGAACTCGGGATCGCGGTTGAAGACCGTCTCCGTGGGAACGGGCATGCCGAGGTCGAGGGCGTAACCGAACTCGTCGCCCGCGAAGCCGAGCCGCAGCCCGACGGGTTTCGTGCGCCGCGTGCCCTGCACCGCCGCCCTTCCCTCGCGGACCGCCCGGCCGACCGACTCCGGACCCGCCCACAGCGCGGACGGCAGCCCGCCCTCCCTGGCGAGCGCGGCGACCGCCCCGTTGCGCGCGGCGTCGGCCAGCAGCCGAAGCGCCCGGTAGAGGCTGGACTTCCCGCTCCCGTTCGCCCCCGTGACGACGGTGAGCCGGGACAGCGGCAGCACGAGATCGCGCAGCGAGCGGTAGTTCTCGACGGCCAGGGTGGTCAGCACCGGGCAGACGCTAGGGCGGGGTCCTGACAGACTCGACGGGTGGCCGTCACCGACGAGGCGATCCTCGAGATCAAAGCGATGATCCGGTCCGGCGAGCTGCGCCCCGGCGACCGGCTGCCGCCGGAGAAGGAGCTGTCCGAGGCGCTCGGGCTCTCCCGCAGCTCGCTGCGCGAGGCCGTGAAGGCCCTCGAGGTGATCCGCGTGCTCGACGTCCGGCGCGGCGACGGCACCTACGTCACCAGCCTCACGCCCGACATCCTGCTCGACGCCATGTCCTTCGTGGTCGACATCCACCAGGACTCGTCGGTGCTGGAGCTGTTCGAGGTCCGCCGGATCCTGGAGCCGGCCGCGGCCACACTCGCCGTCCCGCGCGCGACGGCCGCCGACATCGAGCACCTGCGCGGCCTGCTGACGCAGGTGCACGGCACCACGTCGGTGGACGACCTCGTGGCCCACGACCAGGTGTTCCACCGCTACATCGCCGAGCTCGCCGGCAACGCCTACCTCACCAGCCTGCTCGAGACGCTCTCCAGCAGCACCCTGCGCGCCCGGATCTGGCGCGGCCTGTCCGAGGAGGGCGCGGTGGAACGCACGCTGACGGAGCACCGCGCCATCGTCGAGGCCCTCACGAGGGGCGACGCGGCGCTGGTGTCCGCCCACGCGATGGTGCACATCAACGGCGTGGCGGAGTGGCTGCGGCAGGCGGTCGGCTGACCCCGTAGTACAGGAAAGCCACATTCATGTACCTGCAGTACATGAATGTGGCTTTCCTGAACCTTCGGAGAGGCGGCCTACTGGTAGAGCAGCTCCTTGATCTCGGGGCTGTCGATGTTGGTCTTGTCGTACCAGAAGAAACCGGTGTCGATCACCTTCGGCAACTGTTCGCCGTGGAGGGCCTTGACCGCCGAGTCGACGAGCGCCCTCCCCATGCCGATCGGGTCCTGCGTGATAGCGCCGAGCATCTGGCCGTTGCGGATCGCCTCGAGCTGTCCCGCGCCGGAGTCGAAGCCGACGACGGTGAGGCCCTGCACCCCGCTCTCCTGCACGCCGCGGACGACGCCGATCGCGGAACCCTCGTTCGAGCCGTAGATGCCCTTCAGGTCCGGGTTGGCCGCGATGATCGCCTTGGTGATGTCGGCCGACTTCGCCTGGTCGCCGCCGCCGTACTGCGGCTCGAGCACCTGGATACCGGGCGCGTTGGCCGCCATCCACTCCATGAACCCGTCGCGGCGGTCGGTGCCGGACTTGCTGGTCTGGTCGTGCACGACCAGGGCGACCTTCCCGGCGCCGCCCAGTGCCTCCGCCATGTGCTTGGCGGCCTCGGCGGCGGCGGCCTTGTTGTCGGTGGCGGCCGTGGTGAGCGGGATGTCGCTGTCGACGCCGGAGTCGAACGCGATCACCGGGATGTTGCTGGTGCGCGCCTGCTGCAGCAGCGGCGCCGCGGCGCGGGAGTCGAGCGCCGCGAATCCGAGGACGTCGGGCTGGCGGCCGAGCGCGTTCTGGAGCATGTTGACCTGGGCCTCGACCTCGGACTCGCTGGCCGGGCCCTCGAAGCTGATCCGCACGCCCTGCTTGGCCGCCTCCTGCTCCGCGCCCTGCTTCACGGCCTGCCAGAACTGGTGCTGGAAGCCCTTCGAGACGATGGCGAGGTAGGGCTGGTCGCCGTCACCGCCACCGCCCGCGTCGGACGATCCGCCGCACGCCGCGGCCGTCAGCGCGAACGCGGCCGCTACGACGGCCGCTCCGATCCGGTGGATCCGCATGTCGATCGAGCTCCCTTGGTCGAGCGTGGATGAAGTCAGGCGGTGGTGCTCTTGCGCGCCCGGTCTGCATACACCGCGAGCAGGATCACACAGCCGAGGATGACGTTCTGCCATTCCTGCGGGATGGACATGATCTGCAGCCCGTTGTTGAGCACCGAGATGATCAGAGCACCGATGACCGTACCGACGATCGATCCCTTGCCCCCCGAGAGGGACGTCCCACCGATCACGACGGCGGCGATCGCCTGGAGCTCGTACCCCATGCCGGTGGCGGGCTGTGCCGAGCCGAGCCGAGCCGAGATCATCACGCCCGCGAGCCCGGTGAACAGGCCGGCGAGCGTGTAGATCAGGATCTTCCAGCGGCGCACGTCGATTCCGGAGAGCGCCGTGGCCTCCTCGTTGCTGCCGATCGAGTACGTGTAGCGCCCGAGCACCGTCTTGTTGAGCAGGACGCCGGCGATCACCGCCGCCAGCGCCAGGATGATCACGGCATTGGGGAAGTTTGCGCCGGGGATGATGCTGCCGATCGAGATGTCGATGTAGGCCGGGGTCTGGTCGAAGTAGATCGGCGTGCTGTTCGAGACGACCAGTGCCAGCCCCTGCGCCACCAGCATCATCGCCAGCGTCGCGATGAACGGCGGCAGCCCGAGGACCGCCACGTTGAGCCCGTTGACCAGGCCGATCAGCCCGCCGAAGAGGATCGCGCCGAGCACGCCGAGCGGCAGCGGGATCCCGGCGTTCACGATCAGCACCCCGGACATCACGGCGCAGAGCGCCATCCCGGTACCGATCGACAGGTCGATCCCGCCGGTGATGATCACGAACGTCGTCCCGAGCGCGAGCGTGCCGATCACGACCGTCGAGAACAGGATGTTCGTGATGTTGCCGTAGTTGAAGAAGTTCGGGCTGACGATCGAGAAGATCACGAAGATCACGAGCAGGCTCGCGAACGCGAGGAACTGCTGCAGCCCGGCCCGCAACGTGTGGCGCACCCCGGCGGGCGCCACCTTGCGCTGCTCCTCCTCGGGGGCGGCGGTGGGGGTTGTCAACTGACGGCCTCCGTCTCCGGACGCAGGGTGGCGAGGTGCATGACGCTCTCCTGGGTTGCTTCGGCTGCATCGAGCTGCCCGGTGACCCGGCCCTCGCTCATCACGACGACCCGGTGCGACATCCGCAGCACCTCCGGCAGCTCGGAGGAGATCATGATGATCGACTTTCCTTGGGCCGCGAGGTCGTTCAGCAGCCGGTAGATCTCTTCCTTGGCGCCCACGTCGATCCCGCGGGTCGGCTCGTCGAAGATCAGGACGTCGCAGTCCTTGACCAGCCACCTCGCGATGACGACCTTCTGCTGGTTGCCGCCGGAGAGGAACTTGGCGGTCTGCTCGATCGACGGGGTCCGGATGCGCAACGAGTCCACGACCTCGCGCGATCGCGTCCGCATCGCGCGGTCGCGCACGAACCCCCAGGACTGGAACTTCTCGCGGATCGAGCTGAGCCCGATGTTCGCGTTGACGTCCTGCTCGAGCAGCAGGCCGAGGTGCTTGCGGTCCTCGGACAGGTAGCCGATCCGGTGCTTCGCGGCCTCGGCCGGGCTCGCGATCCGCACCGGCTCGCCGCGCAGCTCGACGGTGCCGGACTCGACGGGATCGGCGCCGACGAGCGCGCGGGCCACCTCGGTGCGGCCGGCACCCATCAGGCCGGCGAAGCCGAGGATCTCGCCCTCCCGCAGGTCGAACGAGACGTCCTTCAGCAGTTCCTTGGTGGACAGGTCGCGCACCGAGAGCACGACGGGCCGGTCGTCCCGCACCCCCTCGGGCCCGAGCCCGCCCGCGATCTCCCGGCCCACCATCCGCGAGATGACCTCGCTCATGGATGTCGTGGCCGTATCGAGGGTGTCGATGTAGCGGCCGTCGCGGATCACGGTGATCCGGTCGGTGATCGCCTTCAGCTCGTCCATGCGGTGCGAGATGTAGATGACGCCGGTGTCCGGGCGGCGGAACCGCCGGATGAGGTCGTGCAGCACCTGCACCTCGGCGTCGTTCAGCGCCGCGGTGGGCTCGTCCATGATCAGGATGCGGGGCTCGTAGGAGAGCGCCTTGGCGATCTCGACCATCTGCTGCTTCGCGACGGTCAGGTCGCCCACCCGCTGCCGCGGCTTCAGCGGCAGGTGCAGCCGCTCGAGCAGCTCGGTGGCCTTCGCATCGAGGGCACGCTCGCCCAGGAAGAGCCGGCCGGCCCGGGGCTCGCGGCCGATGAAGAGGTTCTGCGCGACCGTGAGGTCGGGCATCAGGTTGAACTCCTGGTGGATGATGCTGATGCCCTGCTCGAGGGCGTCGCGCGGGCCCGTCACCCGCAGCGGTTCCCCGTCGAGGAAGAACTCGCCCTCGTCGGGGGTGTAGATGCCGGACAGCAGCTTCATCAGCGTCGACTTGCCCGCGCCGTTCTCCCCGACGAGCGCGAGCACCTCGCCGTGGCGCAGCTCGATGTGCATGTCCTGCAGGGCCCGCACACCGGGGAAGCTCTTCCCGACGCCACGGGCCTCCAGCAACAGCGCCCCGGTCACCTGACGACGCCCTTCCGGAGGATCGCGTTGCCGTATACCCGGGTCTCGCCGGTGCGCACGATCAGGTACGCGGGCGCGGCGGCGTCGTAGAACGCGTACCGGTCGAGGAACCGCACGTCGCCCGTGCCGGCGGCGGTGATCAGGTCCTTCTGCACCGGGAGCTCTCCGCCGTCCGGGGTGGCCATGAGGTCGACGGCGGGCGCGTCGTCGAGCGGCAGGACCGTGCGGATCGCGGCCATGAGGTCCGGCGTCGCGACGCCGGGCAGGTCGAGCACGCGAGCACCGAGGCGGTGGGCCGGGAAGTGTGCGTCGGCGAGCACGACGGAGTCCGAGTGCCCCATCGCGTCGAGGTGGGCGAGCAGCGGCCCGGTCAGGAGCGGGTGGATGCCGGAGAGCACTACTCCTCCTCTGCGGAGAGTCGGTAGACGCGTCGCGCGGTGCCTTCGAGGATCTTGCCCTGCTCCTCCTCGGTGAGCTCGCCGAGGAGCCCCGACACGACCTCCCAGGTGCCGGCGTAGCCGGCGGTGAGCAACGTCATCGGCCAGTCGCTGCCCCACAGCAGCCGGTCCGGGCCGAACAGTTCGAGCGCCGCCTCCCACGCCGGGCGGATACCCGCCACCGTGAACGGCTCACCGCGCACCTGCAGGCCGGACACCTTCGCAACGGTGTTCGGCCGGGCGGCCACCGAGGCGAACGCCTCCCGCCACGCCGGGAAGTCCGCCCTCCCGTGGGGCGGCTTGCCCAGGTGGTCGAGCACGACGGCGAGCCCGGGCAGCGCCCCGGCCAGCTCGGCGGTGGCGGCGAGGTGGCGCGGCCACGCGTCGGGCACGTCGAACGGGAGGCCGCGCTCGGCGAGCACGCCCAGCGAGGTGCGCACGGCCGGCAGCGCGAGGAAGTCGTCGCGCGGGTCGTCGTGCACGAGGTGGCGCACCCCCCGGAACGCGGGGTCGGCGGCGAACCGGTCGAGCTGCGCCGCGGCGACGGCCGGGTCGTCCAGCTGCACCCAACCGACGACGCCGGCCACCCAGCGGTGCTCCCGGGCGACCTCGAGCATGAACTCGGTGTCGGTGAGCGAGTCCTCGGCCTGCACGAGCACCGCCCGGTCCACGCCGACCGTGCTCAGCTCACCTTCGGCCCGCTCGGCGGTGATCGTGGTGTGCAGCGGCCCGAGCTCGGGGATGATCCACGAGTACGCGCTGCGCCGCAGGTCCCACAGGTGCAGGTGGGCGTCGATCACGGGAGGAACCCCTCCGCGGCGAGCTGCTCCCACAGCGCGTCCGGGATCGGCTCGGCGATCCGGGCGACGTTCTGCTCGATGTGCGCGGGTTCGGTGGCGCCGAGCGCGATCGAGCGGACGGCGGGCTCGCGCAGCGGGAACTGCAGCGCTGCGGCCGGGAGCTCGACGCCGTGCTCCGCGCACACCGTCGCGAGCCGCCGCGCCTTCTCGACGACCTCGGCGGGGGCGTCGCCGTACTCGTAGTGGGCGCCCGGTCCCGGCGTCGACGTCGAGAGCAGCCCGGAGTTGAAGGCGCCCGCGACGACGATGCCGACCCCGCGCTCCCGGCACAGCGGGATCAGCTCGGGCGCGGCGGGCTGCTCGAGCAGCGTGTAGCGACCGGCGACCATGAGCAGGTCGAGGTCACCGGTGCGCACTCCCGCCAGGTGGGCCGCCACCGACTTCGAGCCGATGCCCACGGCGCGCACGAGGCCCTCGTCGCGCAGTCCGACCAGTGCGGGCACGGCGCTGCGGACGGAGCCCTCCACGTCGTCGTACTCGTCGGGGTCGTGCAGGAACAGCACGTCGACGCGGTCGAGGCCGAGGCGCTCCAGGGACTCGTCGAGGCTGCGGCGCACGCCGTCGGCCGAGGGGTCCCACACGCGGCGCGGGTCGGCGGGCACCACGAACCCGCCTTCCTCGTCCAACTCATCTGATGTTTCCGGGCTGGGGACGAGCCGCCTGCCGACCTTGGTGGAGACGACGAACTCGGCGCGCGGCTTGGTGGCCAGGAAGGCACCGAGCCGCCGCTCGGCGAGCCCCAGCCCGTAGTGCGGCGCCGTGTCGAAGTAGCGGATGCCGCAGTTCCACGCGGCCTCCAGAACAGCGCGCGCCTGCTCGTCGGACATGGCGGTGAAGAGGTTGCCGAGGTTCGCGCCGCCGTAGCCGAGCTTGCTGAGCTCACCCACCCCGCCGGCTCCGCCGGCTGCCGTCCCCCGGGGCGGAGGCACGCGGTCAGGCATCACGCGACACCGTGTGCCCGGCGAGGGATGCGGCGCGCATCTCGGCGCCCGCTCCGGGCTCGGTCGGCGTCCGGTACCGGCCGCCGCTCACCCGGACCGGCGTGACGAAGTGCTCGTGAAGGTGGTCCACGAACTCGATCATCCGCCCATCGAGCCGCCCGGACACGGCGACGTAGTCGAACATCGCCAGGTGCTGCACCGCTTCGCAGAGGCCCACACCACCGGCGTGCGGGCAGACCGGCACCCCGAACTTGGCCGCGAGCAGCAGCATCGCGACGTTCTCGTTGACGCCCGCCACGCGCGTCGCGTCGATCTGGAGCACCTGCAGCGCGTCGTGGGCGAGGAACTGCTTGGCCATCACCCGGTTGGCCATGTGCTCACCGGTCGCAACCGGGATCGGGGCGATGCCGCGGGCGATGGCGGCGTGGCCGAGCACGTCGTCCGGGCTGGTGGGCTCCTCCACCCACGCGAGGTCGAAGCTCGCCAGCTCCTTGATCCACGCGATCGCGTCGGCGACGTCCCAGCGCTGGTTGGCGTCCACGGCGATCCGGACGTCCGGCCCCACGACCTCGCGGGCGATCCGCAGCCTGCGCACGTCGTCGGCGAGCTCGCCCCCGACCTTGAGCTTGATCTGGTCGAACCCCTCGGCGACCGCCTCCCGGCACAGGCGCGCGAGCTTCTCGTCGTCGTAGCCGAGCCAGCCGGGGGTCGTCGTGTAGGCGGGGTAGCCCTCGCGCAGCAACCGCTCCTCCCGCTCGGCGCGGCCGGGCTCGGCGGTGCGCAGGATCTGCAGCGCCTCATCAGGGGTGAGGGCGTCGGTGAGGTAGCGGAAGTCGACGAGGTCGACGAGCTGCTCGGGCGTCATCGCGGCGAGGACCTGCCACAGCGGGCGGCCCTCCCGCTTGGCCCGCAGGTCCCACAGCGCGTTGACGACCGCGCCGATCGCCATGTGCATGACGCCCTTCTCCGGGCCCAGCCAGCGCAGCTGCGAGTCGTGCACGAGGTCGCGCCAAGTGGCACCCATCTGCGCGAGGACCGGCTCGACGTCCTTGCCGACGAGGTGGCCTGCGAGCGCCTCGATCGCGGCCACCTGCACGTCGTTGCCCCGGCCGATGGTGAAGACGAACCCGTGGCCGGAGTCGCCGTCGTCGGTGCGGATCCGGACGTAGGCCGCGGAGTAGTCGGGGTCGGGGTTCATCGCGTCCGACCCGTCGAGCTGGAGGGAGGTGGGGAACCGCACGTCCGCGGTCTCCAGGGCGGTGATGCGGCTCACGCACAGTCCTTTCTGCCGATGCGCGGCTCACCGTAGACATCGGATGTCTACTGGTCAAGGCGTCCTGCGCCCCGCTGCCGGCATCGACACCGGGTAGGTTCCTCCCGGGACATCAGATCTTTCGACGACCTCGACCGTCTTGGAGCCGCGATGAAACTCGCCCGCCTCGGACCCGCCGGAGCCGAGATCCCGGCACTCGTCACCGACACCGCGACCTACGACCTGCGGGGGCTCGCCCGCGACATCGACGGCGGCTTCCTCGTCAGGGGCGGTCTGGACGACGTGCGCGCGGCCGCCGATGCGGGCTCGCTCCCCGAGCTCTCGGGCGCGACCGACCTGCGCGTCGGTCCACCGGTCGCCCGCCCCGGCGCGGTGATCTGCATCGGGATGAACTACGCCGCGCACGCCGCCGAGTCCGGCGCAGCGCCGCCGGACAACCCCGTGGTGTTCTTCAAGACACCGAACACGGTCGGCGGCCCGGACGACGGCGTCGCCATGCCGCGCAGCGAGAACGCCAAGGTCGACTGGGAGGTCGAGCTCGGCCTCGTGATCGGCAGCACCACCGCATACCTCGACTCGCCCGAGCAGAGCCTCGCCCACGTGGCCGGCTTCGTGGTGGCCGACGACCTGTCCGAGCGCTACGCCCAGATCGAGATCTCCGGCGGCCAGTGGAGCAAGGGCAAGTGTGCGGCCGGCTTCTGCCCGACCGGGCCATGGCTCGTCACGCCGGACGAGGTGGAGCACGGCAACCTGCGCCTGCGCAGCTGGGTGAACGGCGAGCCGCGCCAGGACTCGAACACGAAGGACATGATCTTCGGCGTCGAGTTCCTCCTGTGGCACCTGTCCCAGCACATGACCCTCGAGCCGGGCGACCTGGTGATCACCGGCACCCCGCAGGGCGTCGGCCTCTCCGGGAAGTACCCGTTCCTGAAGGCGGGCGACGTGGTGGAGATGGAGATCGAGGGCCTCGGCCGCCAGCGGCACACCATGGTGGACGGCCACTGATGGCGGGGGACTTCGACGGGCTGGTCGCGGCCGTCACGGGCGGGGCGTCCGGGATCGGGGCGGCCATCGCACAGCGCCTGATGGCTGACGGTGCCCGCGTCGCCGTGCTCGACCGGGACGTGAGCAACCCGCCGGAGGGGGCGCTCGCCGTGCAGGCCGACGTCACCGACGACGCCTCGGTGCGCGCCGCGGTGGATCGCGTCCTGAAGGAGTGGGACCGCCTCGATGTGCTGGTGAACAACGCCGGGGTCGGGTCGCAGGGCACCGTCGCGGACAACCCGGACGACGAGTGGCACCGGGTGCTGGACGTCAACCTGCTCGGGATGGTCCGCGCCACCCGGGCGGCCCTCCCGGCGCTGCGCCGGTCCCCGGCCGCGGCGATCGTCAACACCGGTTCGATCGCGGCCACGGCCGGCATCCCGCAGCGGGCCGTCTACAGCGCCAGCAAGGGCGCCGTGCACGCCCTCACCAGGGCGATGGCGGCGGACCACCTCGCCGAGGGCATCCGCGTCTGCGCCGTTGCCCCGGGCACCGCCGACACCCCGTGGGTCGGGCGGCTGCTGGAACGGGCCGACGACCCGGCTGCCGAGCGCGCCGCACTGGAGGCGCGCCAGCCCCACGGTCGGCTCGTGTCGGCCGACGAGGTGGCGGGCGCGGTCGCCTACCTGGCAAGCCCGCGCTCGACGTCGACCACCGGCATCGTGATTGCCGTCGACGGCGGAATGCAGGAGCTGAGGCTGCGCCCGAGGAGCTGACCCACCGAGCGCTCACACACCAACTCCGTCGCTCACACATGAACTGCAGTTGGTGTGCGAGCGCGGATGTTGGTGTGTGAGCGGATCGCTCGTCGCCAGCTCCGGGTGGTAGCCGTTCCGCAGGGCCAACACCGACGTCGGCGGCGTCAGGACCGGAACCTCCCCGTCCGGCACGGGAACCGGGTCGGACCAGCCGGCGAAGGAGAAGGCCAGCAGGCGCCCGTCGAACACGAGCCGTGGGCCGTCGGACAGCACCACCGCGCCGTCGGGGAGATCGTGGGCGGGCGCGGACCACATACGGCGGTCCGCGGCGCGAGCCACGCCGCGCCCGGGTCGGAGCCGCTCCGCCCGCAGGCGCCGGTTCAGCTCGCCCGCCCGGATCGGTCGCCCGATGCCCTCGGACACCGCGTCCCGGTACGACCGGTAGGCGGCGTACCGGCACTCGCCGCAGGGCCGGTGCCCCGCCGCCAGGGCCACGGCATCGTCCATGAAGAAGACCGGGGTCCAGCGTCCCGGGCGGGCCAGCCCGACCCGGCGGCCGCGGAACGCCGTGACGCACGTGATCCACAGGTCGCCCCGGTGGTGGCGGACGACGTTCCCCGCGTCGTCGACCAGGCACCCGCGGTTCCCGGTGAACCTCCCCCGGTCGGGCACGGCGTGCAGGTCGCCGAACGGGTCGACCCGGTTGCGCCGGGGCATCACCCGCGGGGCACCCGCCCCATCAGGAAGAACTCCGGGTTCGGCCGCAGCGCCGTGAGGTGCGCGAGCCGGTTGGACATCGCGAACAGCGCGGTGATCGCACCGATGTCCCAGATCTCGTCGTCGGAGAGACCGGCATCCCGGGCGACGTCGAGGTCGGCCTCGGTGAGGGAGGCCGAGTCGGTGGCGACGAGCAGGGCCAGGTCGACGATCGCCCGCTCGCGCGCGTCCAGCTCGACGCCCCACGGGTTGCTCGCCACCCGATCGGCGATCTCCGGATCCTTCGTGCGGATCCGCAGGACGGCGCCGTGGGCCACGATGCAGTAGGTGCAGTGGTTCGCGCCCGACGTCGCGACGACCACCAGCTCGCGCTCGGCGCGGCTCAGCCCGTCGTCGGAGTCCATCAGCGCGTCGTGGTAGTCGAGGAAGGCCCGCAGCTCCGCGGGCCTGCGGGCGAGGGCGCGGAAGACGTTCGGCACGAAGCCCGACTTCTCCGCCACCGCGCCCACACGGGCGCGCAGGTCGTCGGGCATGTCATCCAGCTCGACGTGGCCGAACCGGCTCACGGGGACCGCTTCTGTCATGCCCCGACGCTAACGCCCCCGGCCGTTCCCCTCATACCGCTCGACGCGCGGTCGCCGAGCAGGGACGATGCGGGCATGGCCGTGCCCGAGGAGGTTCGCACGCGGCTGTCGCAGTGGTGCGCCGCGCGCGTCCCCGTCGGGGAGCGCGACCAGCGCCAGATCGCCTACACGATCCACGGCGACGCGGTCACGATCCTCGAACGCAGGCCGCCCGCGTATCCGGAGCTCGGCCAGGCCTGGTCGGCCACACCGATGGCGCGCCTGGTCCGCAGGCCCGACGGGTGGCAGCTGGACCGCCCCGCCGGCCGCGGCGAGTGGCGGCCCGACGCCTCCGGGAGCGACCCGATCGAGCTGCTGGAACGGGTGCGGGCCTAGGGCCTAGGAGGTCCTGAGCAACTCCGGCCGTAGCGAACGGCGTCCAGGTGACCGCGTCGCAAGGCGGCCGCATGTGGCCGCTCCCGCACCAGACTGCCGATCATGCCCGTCGGGCAGTGGGCTTGATCAGCTCCTAGCGGCCTAAGCCCCCGCCTGTCCGATGCGGGCGGCCGTGCGCGCCGATCCGCCGTTGAACGGCACGACCTGGCCGCCGGCCGTGCGGCCCCGGATCACCAGCGCCGACGCGCGCTGCAGCACGCTCAGCAGTGTGGGGCTGTCGCCCCGGGCGCCGTCCGGCCCGATCACGGCGACGATCCGGGGGGCCACGGCACTGAGCAGCAACCGCTCGACGCCGAGGCCACCAGCGCCCAGCACGAGCACGACATCGGCGCTGTCGGGCGCTGGGAGCGTGGACAGCAGCGGCTCCACCGGCATGAACGACACGAACCCGAGGGCCGCGGGGCTGGTCTCGCCGAGTGCCCCCCAGGCTTCCGCGAGACGTGGGGCCCCCTCCTCCAGGCGCTGGAGCAAGGTGACGCGCAGCTGGTCGTCGCGCTGCTCCCGGCGAGCGGCGCCGAGTGCCTCGACGGCGGCCAGGTAGCCGGCTGCGGCGCGCTCGCGCAACGCGCTGACCGCCCGCTCGTGCTCCGGCGCCATGGCGGTGGCCGGGCTGAGCGCGGCGAGCTCGTCGGCGAGCGCGTCGAGCCGGCGAGCCGCGTCGACACCCGAGCCGTGGACGGCGAACTCCAGGACACCCCTCGCTAGCTCCTGGGCGGCGTCGACGTCGGGTGCCGACAGCGGCGAGTCGGCGCCGAGGAACAGCACGTCGTGGCGGAGCGCGCTCACCGAGCGGGCCGCCGTGGCCACGCACTCCAACGCGTCGGCGATCTCGGCGAGCTCGTTCTCGTCGGCCGGTACCGGCACACCGAGGTCGGCGCACGCGGCGTCGACACGCGCCTGGCGCTCGACGAGCTCCAGGTACTCGGTCACCCGGTCGATGTCGTCCTCGGTCTCGGGCGGTTGCGTGCCGACCCGCGCCACGTCGAGCACCGCCTGTACGTCACGCTGGGCCGCCGACCGGAAGTACGAGCGCGAGCGGCCACCCGCGGCGAGGAACCCGCGGTACCGGACCAGCGCCTCCGCCGCGTCCGGCGGAGGCGCCGCCGTGAACGACACCGGTGGTGCGGAGCGGGTGTTGTCCAGGACGGCGATGACCTGCGCGGTGTCCTCGAGCATCTGGTCGAACGCCGTGCGGTGGTGCCCGTAGATCAGCTCGGACAGCAGGTGCCACGCCCACTCGTGCTCGGTGCGCGACGGCATCGCCGCGAGCGAGCGCTCGACGCCCTCCGCGACGGACGTGACGGCGGCGCGACGGTCTTCGCCGAGGTCGGCGAGGAGGGTGGGCAGCACCCACTCGCCGTCGCCTGCTGCCTCGGATCCCGCGGCGAGCGCGCACAGCTGCGCGACCTCTGCGGGATCCGGAAGGGCCGGCTCGGCCGGGAGGAGCTGCTCACCGCGGGCACGGCGCTCCGGTGTGGACGTGGCGAGCAGGCGCCTCAGCTCGCGCAGCTCGCCGGGCGGCAGCGCCGGCAGGTGGGGGAGAGCGCGGTCGACGGAGTCACCCGGCAGTGCGGCGCGGACGGCGGCGAGCTCGGCGGGCGCTGCGCCCGTGACGACCACGCGCCTCCCGTCGGCGAGCAGTGCGGCGACGGCCCGGGCGGTGGCGGGCGCGTCGAAGTCCTCCAGGACGACCAGCGTGTTGTCCCGGACGGCCGAGACCAACGACGCCGTGTCCTCCACGGGCGCGCGCGGCGCTGGGGGGAGCTCGGCGACGGAGGCCGCGAGTGCCTCGGCCAGCCTGCGCACTCCCGGTGGCACGGCGCCGGCCGCGATCGCGTGGTGGATGTGCGTCTGAGCGTCCGTGGTGGACTGGTCCGTTCCCGCCGCTGCGAGACGGTCGACGAAGACGGCGAGGTCATCGGCCTCGCCGCGCTGGTCCGCCGTTCCGACTTCGAGCACGTCGTCACCTCCGCTGCCACCGGCCGGGCGGTGGTCACCCTGTATCGCAGGCGCCGTCCGAATGTTGCACCTGTGGGTCATGGACGACAGCGTTCGGCGATCGCCGAGCGCCGGAACGGCCGCTTGCGGCGGCGTCCGGCCACCCGATCAGGGCACGGAGGGGTCATTCGGGCGCGCGTCGTGGACGTAAACGATTAAGACACGTGAACGATGCGCAGCCGCTCGACGAACGGACGGTTTCACGCGATGAACGGTGGCTGCCTCACGACGATTCGTCCGGCGGTCGGCGCGTGCGGAGATGGACCACGGCGAGGCACGCGACCGTGACCGGGATCCAGGCGAACTGGGCCCAGTAGAAGAAGGGCACCCCGGCGAGGCGCGGCTCGACGGAGTTGAACCACGGCGTCACGAGGGTGAGGAACGGCACGAGCAGGAGCAGGCGCCACGGGCTCACGGGCGTCATCGTACGAGCCGGGGTGCCGCTGCGAACCGAACAGCGGCACCCCGGCTCCGGCGTACGTCCGACGCTTACGCCCCCAGGCGGAGTTTCAGCGCCTCGAGCTCGTCGCGCATCGACGTGGGCAGACGGTCCCCGACCTTCGCGAACCACTCCTCGATGAGCGGGAGCTCCGCCTTCCACTCCTCCGGGTCGACCGAGAGCGCCGCCTCGATGTCGGCGGCGGTCACGTCGAGGCCGTCGCGGTCCAGCGCGTCGGCGGTCGGGACGTAGCCGATCGCGGTCTCCGTGGCGGCCGCGGTGCCCTCGATCCGCTCGACGGCCCACTTCAGCACGCGCGAGTTCTCCCCGAAGCCGGGCCACAGGAAGCCGCCGTCCTCGCCGCGGCGGAACCAGTTGACGTAGAAGATCCGCGGCAGCTTGTCGGCGTCGGCGCCCTTGCCGATGTTCAGCCAGTGCTGGAAGTAGTCGCCCACGTTGTAGCCGATGAAGGGCAGCATCGCCATCGGGTCCCGACGCACGTTGCCGACCTTGCCCACGATGGCGGCCGTGGTCTCGCTCGACATCGTGGCGCCGAGGAACGTGCCGTGCTGCCAGTCGCGCGACTCGGTGATCAGCGGGACGGTGGTCTTGCGGCGCCCGCCGAACAGGATCGCCGAGATCGGCACGCCTGCCGGGTCGTTCCACTCGGGTGCCACCACCGGGCACTGGGAGATCGGCGTGGTGTAGCGCGAGTTGGGGTGGGCGGCCGGTTTGTCCGAGTCCGGGGTCCAGTCCTCACCCAGCCACGACGTCAGGTGCTCCGGCTCACCCTCGAGGCCCTCCCACCACACGTCGCCGTCGTCGGTGAGAGCCACGTTCGTGAAGAGCGAGTTGCCCTTCTCGATCGTGCGCATCGCGTTCGGATTGGTCTTCCAGTTCGTGCCCGGGGCCACGCCGAAGAAGCCGAACTCGGGGTTCACCGCATAGAGGCGGCCGTCCTCACCGAAACGCATCCACGCGATGTCGTCACCGACCGTCTCGGCCCGCCAGCCGGGCACCGTCGGCTGCAACATCGCGAGGTTCGTCTTGCCGCAGGCCGACGGGAACGCCGCCGCCACGTAGTAGGCCTTCTCCTCCGGCGAGATCAGCTTGAGGATCAGCATGTGCTCGGCGAGCCAGCCCTCGTCGTGGGCGATGGCGGACGCGATCCGCAGCGCGTAGCACTTCTTGCCCAGCAGCGCGTTGCCGCCGTAGCCGGAGCCGTAGCTCCAGATCTCCCGGGTCTCCGGGAAGTGGCTGATGTACTTCGTGTCGTTGCACGGCCACGGCACGTCCTGCTCACCGGGCTCGAGCGGGGCGCCCACGGAGTGCAGGCCCTTCACGAACGAGTCACCGCGGTCGGCGAAGAGCGACAGCACCGACGCACCGATCCGAGTCATGATCCGCATCGAGACGACCACGTACTCCGAATCGGTGATCTCGACGCCCAGCATGGGGATCTCCGCGTCGGTCGGGCCCATGCAGAACGGGATGACGTACATCGTCCGACCGCGCATGCACCCGCGGTAGAGATCCGTCATCGTGCTCTTCATCTCGGCCGGCGCCACCCAGTTGTTGGTGGGGCCCGCGCCGGCCTCCTCCGCGCTGCAGATGAAGGTTCGCTCTTCGACGCGCGCGACATCGTCCGGGTCGGAGGCAGCCCAGAACGAATTCGGTTTCTTCGACTCGTCGAGCTTCACGAAGGTGCCCGCCTCGACGAGCTGCGTCGTCATGCGGTCCCACTCCTCGGCGGAGCCGTCACACCACACGACGCGGTCCGGGGCGGTGAGATCCGCGACCCCACGCACCCAGGACAGCAGCTCCGCGTTGGCGGTGGGCGCTCCGTCGATCCCCGGCACGGTCATCGCAGTCATATCGTCCTCGCTCCTCGCCGGCTGCCCGGTCCTGGAAATGCTACGCACACCCGACCCTGATTCGGGTGGGTGTGCTCTAGGGAGATGGGCCCCGACGGTACCTGCGGACACGTATTCCATGCACGGCGAGTGGCTGTCGGCTCACTCACAGGACCGATCAGGTAATCGATTCAGAGGAATCGAAAGCGCTTTCCTCGAGATTGGGTTCTCGGGCGCCGGTCGAGGCGTAGCTCGGGGTGCGGGCGGGTACCCGCGCGCTGTGAGCGCCCACACTCGATCGGCCCCCCAGGACCGTGGACGGCACCGCCACGGGCGCGTAGCGTTTTGAACACGTTCAAAAACCGGGGAGGGCCCGATGGCCGCCGAGATGATCCAGTACATCGTCCTGCTCGCCGTATCGGTCGTACTGACGTTCATCGTGGGGAGGCTCCTGGTCCGCGCGGGCGAGCCGTTCCTGCAGGAGGTCTTCCACGACGAGAAGGTCACGCGATCGGTCAACCTGCTGCTCTCGGTGCTGTTCCACCTGGTCACGCTCGGGGTGCTGGCGATCATCTCGGTCACCGACGTGTCCGGCGACAACCCGCTCCAGACCTTCGTCGTGAAGCTCGGCGTGGTGCTGCTGACGCTCGGCATCGCCTACGGCATCTCGATGCTCGTGCTCATCCGGGTGCGTGAACGCAGGCGGGCCGCGGAGATCTCCGAGCAGGTCCAGGAGCGCCTCGCCGAACGCGGGATCGGTGAGCCCGGCCACCAGTGACCACGGCTCCCGGGAGCACCCGCGACGCGATCGTCGGCGCCGCTCTGGAGCTGTTCCGCGAGCGCGGGTTCGACGGCACGACGATGCGTGCCGTTGCCGACCGAGCCGGCGTCTCGGTCGGCAACGCGTACTACTACTTCTCCTCGAAGGACGAGCTGGTCCAGGGCTTCTACGACCAGCTCGTCGCCGAGCACCGCGCGCTCGCGCTCCCCGAGCTCGCCGGGCACACCGGCCTGGCCGGCCGGCTCGGCGTCACGCTCCACACGTGGATCACCGCCGCCGGCCCGTACCGGGAGTTCGCGGGCCGCTTCTTCGCGGTGGCCGCCCAGCCCGGCAACCCGCTGTCGCCGTTCAGCCCGGATGCGGGCGCGGCCCGGGCGGCCGCGGTCGACCTCTACCGGGAGGTGCTCGCGGGCGCCCGGGTCGACCTCGATCCCGAGCTGGCGCGCGAGCTCCCCGAACTGCTGTGGCTGCAGCACCTCGGCGTCGTGCTGTTCTGGGTGCACGACACCTCCCCCGACGCCGCCCGCACCCGCCTGCTCGTGGACCGCACCGTGCCGATCGTCGCGCGGCTCGTCCGCCTCTCGCGGCTACCGGTGCTGCGCCCGCTCGGTCGCCAGGTCGTCGACCTGGTCCGGTCCCTCAGGGAGTGAGGCATGCGGCTGCCCTCGCCCTGCCTGGTCGTGCTGGCCGGACCCGTCGCATCCGGCAAGTCGACCTGGGCGGCGGAGCACTTCCCGCCGGACGCGGTGGTCTCCGGCGATCGGCTACGTGCGCTGGTCGGTGCGGGGGAGGACGACATCGCGGCGAGCGCGGACGCGTTCGACCTGCTCGACGCGGTCGTCGACCGGCGCGTGGCTCGCGGGCTGACCACCGTCGTCGACACCACCGGGCTCGACGGCCGACGCCGGGCCACCTGGGTGCGCCTCGCCCGTGAACACGGGATGGCGTGCGTCGCCGTCGAGTTCGACACACCGGCCGGCGTCTGCCGGGCGCGCAACCGGACCCGCCCCCGACCCGTGCCGGCCGCGGTGCTGACCGCGCAGCTCGAGGCGTGGCCCGCGGTGCGCGCCGCGCTGGCCGGCGAGGGGTTCGACGATGTGCTCGCGCCCGAGCCGGTGCGGGTGGTGCCGCCGGTGTTCCTGGAGTCGGCCGCGGCCGTCGAACGTCAGCGGCAAACCCCCGTCGGAATCCGGTTCGCACTGCACCTCGGGGAGTTCCGCGGAGGTGCCACCGGGATGCGGCACCGGTTGCGCCAGATCGCGGTGGCGGCCGAGTCCGCGGGCTTCGACGCGATCTACGTGATGGACCACTTCCGGCAGATCCCGCAGCTCGGCCGGGCGTGGGAGGACTTCCCCGAGAGCTTCACCACCCTCGCCTGGCTCGCCGCGTGCACGGAACGGGTCCGGCTCGGCAGCCTCGTCACGGCCGTGACGCACCGCAACGTCGGCCACCTCGCCAAGATCGTCGCCACCCTCGACGTGCTCAGCGGCGGCCGCGCGATCTGCGGGCTCGGACTCGGGTGGTTCGAGGCCGAGCACCGGGCATACGGGTTCGAGTTCCCGCCGCGCGCCGAGCGGTACGCCCTGCTCGAGGACGCGCTCGCGGCGCTCCCGGTGCTGTGGGGCCCGGGCGGGAAGCCGTTCCGCGGGCGGGTGCTCGACCTGCCCGACACGTCCGGCTACCCCCGGCCGCTGCAGGAGCACGTGCCGATCGTGCTCGGCGGCGGGGGCGAGCGGCGCACGCTGCCGCTCGCGGCCCGCTACGCCGACGTCGCCAACGTGCTGGGGGATCTGCCGTCCGTGGCGCGCAAGGCCGGGGTGCTGCGCGAACAGTGCGCCCGCACCGGCCGCGAGGTCGAGCTGTCGCACCTCACCACCGCGCTGGTCGGCCGGGATCCCTCCGAGGTGGCCGCCCTCGTGGAGGCGCACCGGCCGCGGCCCGTCGACTCCGGCCGGTTCGCCCAGCAGGTGCACGCCGGCACCGTGGCCGACCAGGTCGGGCGGTTCCGCGAGCTCGCGGAGATCGGCGTGGCCGAGGTCGCGGTCCGCCTGCCCGACCTGCGCGACGCGGAGCCGGTGGCCCGGATGGGCGAGGTCATCGCGGCGTTCCGGGAGTGAGCACGATGCGCCCGCGCAACCCGCCGCCCGCCACCTTCCGGTAAGCCGTCGTGGCGTCCTCGAGCGCATGCACACCGGCCACCCTCGTCCCGATGGCCCCGGTCTCGACCAGGCCGACGAGCCGACGCAGCCGGTCGCCGTCGGCGCTGACGAGGAGGGTGTGCACGCGGATGCCGCGCAACGGCGCGGGCGCCGGGGTCGCTGCGAGGTGGGCGAACGCACCCCCGTTGCGCACGGCCTCGTGGGCGGCGACCCCGACGAGCGCGGCGTCGACGACCCCGCCCACCCCGCCGGGCACCAGCTCGCGCACGGCGGTGGGCAGGTCGGCGCCTCGGGGCACGACGTGCCGTGCCCCGAGCTCGCGCACGAGTCGCTCGTCGGCGGGAGCGGCCACTGCGACGACGTCCAGCCCGCGGTGGCGGGCCAGCTGCACGGCGTACCCGCCGACGGCACCGGCGGCGCCGGTGACGAGCAGCGTGGCGCCGGTGGGGAGGGCCAGCGCGTCGAGCGCCTGGTCGGCGGTGAGGGCGCCCAGGGGGATCGTCGCCGCCGCGACCGGGTCGAGGCCGCGCGGGGCGGGCGCTACCGCGGTGTCGTCGAGCACGACCTGCTCCGCGTGCGTCTTCAGCGGCCTCCCGAGCAGGTCGGACAGGCCGATCACCGCGGTGCCGACGGACAGGTCCACGCCGGGACCGGCCGCGTCGACGGTGCCGGCCACGTCCCACCCGAGGCCGTACCGGTCACGCGCCGCGGTGAGGCCGAGGCGCTGCAACGCACCGCAGGCGGTCGCCACGTCGACCGGGTTCACGGCGCTCGCCGCCACCGCGATCCGGACCTGCCCCGGCCCGGGCTCGGGAACCGGGGTCTCGATCAGCTCCATGCCGTCCGGCCCGTCGAGCCGCCGGGTCACCAATGCACGCATGGCCCCAGGTTCGGGGAGCTACTCTTCATCGGGAAGAAGGCACCTGGAAGTGCGTACGGCACGCGGAGGTGAGATGGCCACCCGCACCGCGAGCGAGCGCCGCGCGGAGGCGGCCCGGCGGTACGACGCCTACATCGCGTCCTGCCCCACCCGGCACCTGCTGGACCGGATCAGCGACAAGTGGGTCACGCTCGTGCTGTCGGCGCTGGCCGGCGGGCCGCAGCGGTACTCGGACCTGAGCCGGCGAATCGCCGGGGTGAGCCAGAAGATGCTCACCCAGACCCTCCGCTCGCTCGAGCGGGACGGGTTGGTGAGCCGCACCGTCACACCGTCGGTGCCGGTGCGGGTCGACTACGCCCTCACCCCGCTCGGTGACACGCTCATGCCGCTGCTCGCCCACATCAAGGAATGGGCCGAGCACCACATGGACGAGGTGGCGGCGGCCCGCGCCGGGCACGACGGCGCTAGCGGCTCCGCGCCAACCCGATGAACACCGTCAGAGCGACGAGAAGGAGCACTGCGGTGCCGGTCAGCGCGGTGACCTCGATGGCGCCGGTGAACGCGGCCCGGGCCGAGGACAGCAGCTCGGCGGCCGGCGTCCCGGTGAGCCGGTGCGCCACGCCGACCGCTCCGCCCAGGGTCTCGCGGGCCGCGGTGGCGTAGGTCGGCCCGACGCTGCTCGGCACCTCGACCGCACCCCGGTACACCGCCGAGAGCACGCTGCCGAGGACGGCCGTGCCGAGCACGGCACCGATCTCGTACGCCGTCTCGGACACGGCCGATGCCGCTCCGGCCCGGTCGGCGGGGGCCGCGGCGAGGATGGCGTCGTTCGTGATCGTCTCCGAGAGGCCGATCCCGGCCCCGACCAGCACGCTCGCCGCCACCAGCACCGCGAGGGCCGGACCGGCGCCCAGGAGCGTGCACAGCAGGTACCCGGACGCCGCCAGCAACAGCCCGGCCGGCACCAGCCCGCGCAGTGGGAACCGCCGGCCCAGCCGTGCGGCCGCCAGGCCGGCGAGCATCGTCACGACGAACCCGGGAAGCAGCACGAACCCCGCGTCCATCGGCGTCAGCCCCTGCACGAGCACGAGGAACTGCGCGGAGAAGAAGAGCAGACCGGTGAGCGCGAACATCGTGGTGGCGTTCGCCAGCGCCGAGAGCCGCAGCACCGGCGACGCGAACAGGGTGACGTCGAGCAGCGGCTCCTCGCCTGCGGCCCGGCGGGCCTCGGCCCGGCGCACGAAGAGGACGCCGGCCACGACCGCGACGAGGAGCGCCAGCGCGGCCACCGGCGTGACGCCGTCGTGCGCGACGATCTTCACGGCCAGCACGGCGGGCGCCATCGCGAGCAGCGAGAGCAGCACCCCGAGCGGGTCGAACCGGCCCGGGTGCGGCATGCGCGACTCCGGGAGCAGCGCAGGGGCGAGCACGAGCAGTACCAGCATCACCGGCACGTTGACCAGGAACACCGATCCCCACCAGAAGTGCTGCAGGAGCAGCCCGCCGACGATCGGGCCGAGCGCCGAACCCGCGGCGAACCCGGTGGCCCAGACCGCGACGGCGAACCGGCGCTGGGCGCGGTCCCGGAAGAGCGTGCGCAGGAGCGCGAGGGTGGCGGGCATCAGCATGGCGCCGAAGAACCCGAGCAGGGCTCGGGCGGCCACGAGGTGCGCGGCGTCCGCGGCGAAGGCCGCCACGAGCGAGACGGCGCCGAAGCCCGCAACGCCGACCACGAGCGTGCGGCGCCTGCCGACCCGGTCGCCGAGCGTGCCCATCGTCACCAGCAGGCCGGCCAGCACGAGCGGGTAGACGTCCACCAGCCACAGCAGCTGCGCCGCCGACGGCGAGAGCGCAGCGCTGATCGCCGGCAGGGCGAACCCGAGCACGGTGTTGTCGATCGTGACGAGCAGCGTGGGCAGGAGAAGCACGGCCAGCGCGCACCATTCACGGCGGCCGGCGCGGGCCCGGCGGGGAGCAATGACGGTCAAGGGCGTTCCTCGGGAGCAGCGGCTGTCGACTGTACCGTCTAGACGGTTTAGAGCGCCTGGTCATTCCCGTCACGTCCGACGGCCTAGACTCGCGAGGTGCCGAGCGCCCGCGATCGCGTGCTGGACGCCTACGAGACGCTCCTGATCGAGCACGGCGGTGCGGCCGTCACCCTGGATGCCGTCGTCGCGGCCGCGGGTGTGTCGAAGGGCGGGCTGCTCTACCACTTCGCGTCGAAGGAGGCCCTCGCCGCCGGGCTCCTCGACCGGCTGCGGGAACGCAGCGCGGCCGACGCCGATGCGATCCGCACCGCGCCCGACGGCGCCGTGGCCTACTACGTCCGCACGTCCGCCCCCGGCGGCGCCTCCCCCGGCGGCCTGACGCGCACCTACCTGGCCGTTCTCCGCCTGGCCGACAGCACCGCGGCCGGCAAGGCCGTCCGCGACGCGCTCGCGCGGGTCGACGCCGACGGATTCGCCGCGCTGCTCGACGAGCTGCACGACCCGGTGCTCGCCTGGCTCGCCCAGCTCGTGGGGGACGGGCTGTACCTGCGGACGCTCACCGGCACCCCGCTGCCTCCCGACCTGAGCGTCGACGACCTGCTGGGCCGGATGCGCCAGTACGCGCCGCGGCAGGCGTAGCTCGCACACCAACTTCTGCGCCGGCACACCAACTGCAGTTCGTGTGCGAGCGCCGATGTTGGTGTGCGACGGGGCTACTGCGGAGCCAGTCTTCGCACCACCGGCCGGAGCCAGGGCAGGTTCACGCTCTCCTGCACCGTGCGGGCGAAGAGCCAGAGCTGCACCCGCTCGGCGTCCAGGCCGGCCAGCTCGGCCATCCGCCGGGCGAGCGCGCGGGGATCGGTGAGCAGGCGGTCGCGGCAGTTGAGCACGTGCTGCAGGACGTCGTAGGCCGGGTCACCGACATACGGCTTGGGGTCGATGATCAGCCAGGGCTCCCGCCGGGACGCGAGCACGTTGTCCGCGTGCAGGTCGGTGGCCAGGAGCCGCCGGGCGACGTCCTCGCGCGGCAGCCCGCGGAAGAGCTCCACCCCCGCGCGGGCGAGCCCGGGGTCGAGCGCGCCGGGCTCCGCGGCGAGGTCGTCCTCGAACTCGCCGGCCCACCAGTCGCACATGCCGGCCAGCGAGCGGAACGGGTGCCCGGCCGGCGGCTCGCGCCACAGCCGCCGCAGCAGGCCGGCGACGACCTCGTCCTGCTCCGGCTCGGGGAGCGCGGTCCTGCAGGTGGTGCCGGGCGTGCAGCGCTCCAGCAACAGGGCCGTGGTCGGGCCGTCGACGTGCGTCTCGTACACCCGCACCGCGCCCCGGCCGTCCCACACCCGCAGCCCGGCGGCCTCGTCGCGGCCCTCGTCGTGGGTCCAGCCGACCTTCAGCACGACGTCGCGGCCCGCAGCGTCCCGCGCCGGTGCCACCCACGAGACCTGGCCCCCCGGCTGGAACGGCGCCCCGACGTCGAGCGACCACCGCTCGGCCAACCCGCCGACGATCTCCGGGAGCCGCCCGAGCCACTCCTCGCGCTCCGGCGAACCGTCCTCGGCAACGGACCCGGCCAGTGCCGCGGGGAGCGGGAGGGGGTCCACGAGATCCATCCTCCCGGCGCTGCCAATCGGATTGTCCGGAGGTGACCGGGGCAGTCACGATCGCCGCATGCTCCGGGCGCCCATCTCCGACCTGCACGCCTACTACGCGAACCACTTCGTCGAGGACGACCGGCTGCGCGCCACCGCGCACGGCCGGCTGGAGTTCGAGCGCACGCAGGAGCTGCTGCGCCGGCACCTGCCGGCCCCTCCGGCGCGGGTGCTCGACGTCGGCGGAGCCACCGGCGTCCACGCGCGCTGGCTCGCCGAGGACGGCCACACCGTGCACGTCGTCGACCTGGTGCGCGAGCACGTCGAGGTCGCCGGCGCGCTGCCGGGCGTGACGGCCGCCGTCGGCGATGCTCGCGAGCTCACCGAACCCGATGGGGCCGTGGACGCCACGCTCCTGATGGGCCCGCTCTACCACCTCGTCGACCGGGCCGACCGCATTCGTGCTCTTCGGGAAGCCGCCCGGGTGACTGCAGCCGGCGGGACGATCGCGGTGGCGGCGATCAGCCGGCACTCCGCGCTGCTGGAGATGGGGGCGCGCGACCGGGTCGACGACGTGACCGAGCCCCTGCTTCGGGAGATCATCGCGACCGGCTGCCACGACCCACGCCTCGGTTTCACGACCGCCTACCTGCACCGAGTGGACGAGTTCGCCGACGAGATGCAGGAAGCTGGGCTGCACGACGTGGACATCCTCGGTGTCGAGGGCCCGATGGGCGCGGTGCTCCGGGCCCTCGAACCCGAGCCGGCCGCCGCCCGGCTGCCGGCTGCGCTGCGCACCGCGCGGCTGCTCGATGGCACGCCGGAGCTCATCGCGGCGAGCTCGCACATGCTCGGCGTCGCTCGCGTCCGAACCACCCGCTGAACCAACGGCACTTCCGTCTGAACCTATCGGACGAGGGTGCCGTTCGTGCAGCTCAGCGGCCGGAGACCACTGCCTCCCGAGCGATCACCGGGAGCGGGATGGGCAGCCGGTGGACCGTGACGTTCCAGTAGCGGGTGTCCGGGTCACCGGCCCGCCATGCGTTGGCCAGGCGGGTGGTGGCGTCGGCGTCCGTGCGGCGGCGGGGGCGCGGGCGCATCCCGCAACGCCGCCGCACCTCGCGGTCCAGTGCCCGCCACGCGTCGTCGGCGGTGCTGTGCACGCTCACCGTGGCGGGCTCGTCCGCATCCCCGACGAGCAGGGTGTATGCGCTCACTACCTCGAACGACACTCCTCGCCCCTTCCCGGTCCTGCGACCCGGCGACGACGTCGGCGCTCTGTCGAGGTAGTCAACGGCAAACCGACCCCATCGGGTGTCGATTGGCCCGGCGACGCGCCGACCGGTGTGCCGACCGGGGTCGAACGGCCGAATCGACTGTGACGCGGGACACCTCCGATCGGATGATCTGGGGAGGGCCGTTCGGCGATTCGTCGCTATCGCCCGAGCGAGACCGACGACATGTTGAAGTCCGGCACCCGGGCGGGCGGCATGGCCGTGCGCGTGAACCAGTCCTTCCACTCCCGCGGGAGCGTGCGTCCGGTGACGCCGACCTCCGTGGCGCGGCGCAGCACGTCGAGGGGTGAGTAGTTGAAGCGGAAGTTGTGGTCGACCTCGCCCACCACCTCACCGCCCTCCACGAGGTAGACGCCGTCGCGGGTGAGACCGGTGAGCAGGAGGGTGGTGGGGTCCACCTCGCGGATGTACCAGAGGCAGGTGAGCAGCAGGCCGCGTTCGGTGCGGCCGACGAGGTCGGCCAGGGAGCCGGCCGAGCCGCCGGTGAGCAGCAGGTTCTCCCCGGCCGGGGTGAACCTCGTGCCGAACTCCGCCGCTTCGGCCCGGGAGTAGACCAGCTCCCCGACGCTGCCCTCGCTGACCCACTCCGCTCGCCGGGTCGGCGCGCCGTTGTCGAACACCGACAGGCCCTCGCCGGAGCGGGTGGCCGTGAGGAACGGCTCGTACTGCAGGCCGGGTGCGGACGGGTCGCTGGCGAGCGTGAGCGGCAGCGCGGTGAGCTTCTCCCCGACCCGGGGCCCGTCCGGGCCGGCCAGCGCGCTGCGGCCCTCCTGCGCGGCCCGCCCGTCCAGGGACCAGGCGAGGTACACCATCAGGTCCGCGACGGCCGAGGGCGGCAGCAGGGTCTCGTACCGGCCGGCCGGCAGCGTGACGCGCCGGTTGCTCCAGCCCAGCCGCCGGTCCGCCTCGGCGGCGAGCGCGAGCACGTCCACATCGGTGAAGTCGGCGGTGGACACCCCGGTCCACGCCGAGCCGGTGAGGTCGGAGGTCTTGGCGTTCAGCTCGACGGAGCCGGTGGGCTGCACCCAGCGCCTGCGGATGCCGGTGGAGGTGCCGAGCCACACCGTGGAGAGCTGGTGCGTGGCGAAGCCGTACTGCCGGTGCGGCCCGGCGAGCACCTCGGCCAGGCCCTCGGCGAACGCGCCGAACACCCCGATCGACGTCTCGACGGCCGGCTCGCCCCACGCCGGGTCGTCGACGTCCGGGTCGAGCAGCGGCGCGGCGTCCTTCGCCGGCCCCGCGTCGCGTGCCGCCGCCTCCGCGGCCCGCACCAGCTCCTGCAGCTGGGGCTCCACGGTGACGGCGACGCTCGAGCTCACGACGCCGGCGGCGATTCCCCCCTCGACCTCGACGAACGCGATGACCGTTGTGCGCCGCGAGGTGGTGTGCCCGTTCGTCGTCATCGTCGAGTTGGCCCACCGCAGCGCGGCCTCGCTGGACTCGCGCACGAGCACGGCGCACCCGTGCAGGTGCCGCGCCGCGGTGAGGGTGCGCTCGACGACCTCCTGGGCTCTCACCGCTCGCGCTTCGCGCGGGCGCTGTGGCACTGGTTCGCGCGCAAGCTCGCTCACCGGCCCTCCTCCTGCGTGTTCAGCACGTTCACCCCGCGGAACCGGGCGGCCGGGCACCCGTGGCTCACCGCCGCGACCTGCCCCGGCTGCGCCTTGCCGCAGTTGATCGCCCCCTGCAGCTGCCAGGTCGACGGCCCGCCGACGGCGTCCATCGCGCCCCAGAAGTCGGTGGTGGTGGCCTGGTAGGCCACGTCGCGCAGCTGCCCTGCGAGCTTCCCACCCTCGATGCGGTAGAAGCGCTGACCGGTGAACTGGAAGTTGTAGCGTTGCATGTCGATCGACCACGACTTGTCGCCCACGACGTAGATGCCGCGGTCGACGCCCGCGATCAGCTCGTCGACACCGGTGTCCCGGACCGGGTCGGGCTGCAGGGACACGTTCGCCATCCGCTGGATCGGCACGTGGTGGGGCGAGTCGGCGAACGCGCACCCGTTGCTGCGCCCGAGCCCCAGCCGCGGCGCGAACGTGCGGTCGAGCTGGTAGCCGACCAGCACGCCGTCGCGGACGAGATCCCACTCGGTGGTGGCCACGCCGTCGTCGTCGTAGCCGACGGTGGCGAGGCCGTGCGGGACCGTGCGGTCACCGGTGACGTGCATGTGCTCCGAGCCGTAGCGCAGGCGGCCGAGCTGGTCGGGCGTGGCGAAGCTGGTGCCGGCGTAGGCGGCCTCGTACCCGATGGCGCGGTCGTACTCCGTGGCGTGGCCCACCGACTCGTGGATGGTGAGCCAGAGGTTCGTCGGGTCGATCACGAGGTCGTAGGCGCCCGCCGCCACCGACGGGGCCTTGACCTTCTCGGCGAGCAGCTCGGGGATCCGCACCAGCTCGTCGTCGAAGTCCCAGCCCTGCCCGGTGAGGTACTCCCAGCCACGGCCCACGGGCGGGGCGAGCGAGGCCATGGTCTCGAAGCCGCCTGCCGCCCGGTCGACCGCGGTGGCGACGATCGACGGCCCGATCCGGACCCGCTGCTGCAGGGTGCTGGTGCCCGCCGTGTCGGCGTAGAACTTGTTCTCCAGTACCTGCGAGACGTCCGCGTGGACGTGGTCGACGCCGTCGGAGGCGAGCAGCCGGCCCGACCACTCCGCGAGCAGCGCGACCTTGTCCCGCACCGGCACGGTGAACGGGTCGACGTCGTACGCCGACACCCACTCCACGCCCGCGTGCACCGGCTCGCCCGCACGCACGACCCGCTCGACGGCCACCGGGGCGAGGGTGCGCGCCACGTCGACCGCCCGCTCGGCGGTGGCCGCCGCGCGTTCCGGGGTGAGCTCGACGTGGGAGGCGAAACCCCACACCCCGTCGACGATCACCCGCACCGCGAGGCCGATGGTCGTGGTGTCGCTGACGCCGGTGACGGAGCCGTTCCGCAGGTCGATCCCCTGGGATCGGATCCGCTCGACGCGCAGGTCGGCGTGCTGGGCTCCGAGCTCGCGCGCGCGGCTCAGCGCGGCGTCGGCGAGCGCCGCGAGCGGCAGCGCGCGGAACTCCGGGACGATGCGTTCGGCGGGCACGCGACCAACCTACTGATCTCCGGGGTCGTCGGGGTCCGGGAACAAGGCGTCCACCGGTTGCTCCCGGACGGTGGCATCGGGGCCGATCCGCAGCACGCGGTCGGCGAAGCGGTCGCCGTCGAGGTCGATGGCGATCACGAGATCGACCCCGTCGACGGTGACGGCGGTGTCCGGGGTGCCGTCGCCGTCGGTGTCGAAGGCCTCCTCGGGCACCCGCCGGGGCTCATCCACGGCTACCGACCTGGTCTGCCGCCAGCAACGCCAGCTCGCGGTCGACGGCGCCGCGCCTGCGCAGCACGGCTGCGTCCAGCGCGGTGGAGGCGGCGAGATCGAGCTCGACGAGCCTGCGGTCGAGGTCGGCGTCGATGGCGACGGTGGCCGTCCCGACGATCTGCTCGACCCTGCGGTGCAGGCGCGCACGTTCGGCCGCGAGCCGCCGGGCACGGGCGGCGACGACGAGCGTGGTGAGGCCCACTCCCACGGCGAGCGGCGCGAGCGCCGGACCACCGAGCGCGGGCAGGCCGACGAGCGGCAGGGCCGCGAGCGGGAGCAGCGCGAGCCGCCCGAGCGCAGCGCCCTCGAGCACCCCGGCGAGGAGCGTGGACCCCGGTGCCAGGGGTTCCGGGGCCGGCGGCGGGCCGGGCGCGCGCGGCACCGGCAGGCGCGGCCAGCCGGGCTCCATGACCAGCCCGCGCTCGGTGGCGATGCGGCGCAGCGGCGGGCCCAATTCGGCCGCCCACCGGGCCGCGGCGGCCGTGGCGACCTCGTCCACCGCGGCCGCGACCCGCTCGGGGAGCCGTTCGCGGGCGGCGCGGTCACCCCGCCGGACGTGCTCGGCCGCCTCGCGCCGCAGCCCGGCCAGCGCGGCGGCCGCGTGGCCGGTGGCGGCGAGGCGGCTCAGGGCAAGGCAGCTGCGCAGCTCACCCCGGTGGCCACCGGCGAGCCGTTCCCGCAGTGCGCGCAGCTCGCGGCGGCGGGCCAGCACGGCGTCGGCATAGCGGTCCGGCATGGCAGGCAGGCTCCCAGGCGAACGCGGTGCCGGGGCCCGGACGGGACGGAACGTGTGCGGCTGTGAACGGTTCGGGGAGCGAGCGGTTCAGAAGCCGCAGTCGATGCGTGCCCGGTGCTCGGTGAACCGGTCGATCCACGCCGACTTGATCGTGCGCAGCGGGAACCGGTTGAGCCGGTAGATCACCGCGCGGCCGGCCCGGTCGACGGTGACGAGGTGGGCCTGCTCCAGGATCTCCAGGTGCTTGACCGCGGCCTGCCGGGAGACGTTCAGGCCGGAAGTGAGCTGCGCCTGGCGCTGGCCGTCCTCGTCGAGCAGCCGGTCGAGGAGCCGCCGTCGCGTCACGTCGCTGAGCGCGAAGAAGACCCGGCTCGCCTGCCCTGTGGTACTCGGCTCGGTCTCGGTATCCACCTAACACCCCTGCCTCGGAAGAGCTGCTGCCGAGGTTAGCGATCGTTCAACGATCTGACAAGACTGCAATCCTCTACTTCGCGGCCTCGGCTTCGGTCACGAGGCGCGCGTACCGGGTCCCCGCCGCCAGCAGGACCAGGCCCGCGCCGAGGAAGGCCGCCACCCGCGCCAGCCCGTCCAGCGCCACGAGGTCGAACAGCACGAGCTTCCCCACCGCGGCCGCCACCAGCACCATCCCGGCGATCCGCAACGCCGGCCTGCGGACTCCCCTGGCGAGCAGCACCAGCGCCACCGCCGTCCACGACACGGTGACGAGCGCGTGCCCCGCGGTGAACCCGGCACGGTCGTCCGACCCGAGCAGGGCGAGCGCGACCACCAGCGACGTCGCACCGTAGAGGCCCACGACCCCAGCCGGAACCCAGAGCGCAGCCGACCCCGGATCCGGGCGCACCAGCCCGCACCGGACCCCGGCCACCAGCAGGGCCACCGCGAACGCCAGCACCAGCACGGAGACCGCGGCACCGACGACGAGCGGCCCGTGGCCCGGTCCGGCGTACGCGGACGAGGGATGGTGGACGAGGCCGTCGAGCGGGGCGTCGCGACCGAGCGCGATCAGCACCCCGATCCCGCCGTACGCCGCGCCGACAGCGAGCGGCAGCCGGGCCCGCAGCTGCGCCGCCAGCACCGTGGCGACGATCGCCTGGCCCAGCAGCACGACGGTGGCCGCGGAGCCGTCCAGCGCGACGAGCGTGGCCTGGAACAGGGCCAGCGCGGCCGCCGCGACGGCGACCACCCGGACCGTCCTCACCCGCCCCGCCGGCTCCGCAAGCTCCCATCCCCCGATGCGCGGCGCGGCCGGCACCGCCGCGAAGGCGGCGAGCGCGACCACCGCGACGGCCGCGACCGCGGCGCCGTTCCACCCACCCCACGCGGCCGCCGTCACGAGGACCGGCACCGGCGCCACGGCGACGAGCGCGCCCACCGGGCGGGCCGGCAGCACCCGGGCCGCCGGCAGCGCGGTCGCGAGCCCGGCGACGAGCGCGCCGATCGCGACGGCGACGGTCGGGGCGCGCTCCGCCGCGTCCGCGAGACCACCGACGACCGCGCCGTAGAGCGCCGGACCCGCCGCCGCCACGACCGCGAGCGTCGGCCAGCGCCGCCGCAGCACCACCGGCAGCGCCGCGAGCTGCAACGCCAGCACCAACGCGACCAGCAGCCATCCCCACACGAGGGCGGGCGCCAGCACCGCGGCACCGACCACCACGCCACCGCCGAGCAGCTGCGCCCGCCACCGGTCGGCGAGCCCGAGCCCGGCCGCCGCGACCACCAGCGCCACCACCAGCGCCGGCGTCGGCGCCAGGAAGCCGTAGAGAGCGGTGGCAGCCGCCACCGCGAGGTACAGCGTGGCGAACCCGGTGCCGGCCAGCGCGAGCGCGCCGACCCGGGCATCCACCTTGCGATGGAGGCGCAGTCCGACGCCGATCAGCGCGACACCGAGCACCGCTCCGCTCGTCACCCGCCCCAGCGGGCTGAACCACCCCCGGGACGCCGCGAGTGCGAGGAGCAGGACGACGCCGAGCAACGTCACCCCGCCACCCGTCCAGGCGAGCACGCGCGCTCCCGAGAGCTGCGAACGCGGCGCCCGCGGACCGCCCCCTTGCGTCCCGACGGGGGACGCTCGGTCCGCGGGCGCCGGCGCCGGCTGCGGGAGCCGGCCGGGTGCTCCGGGGATCCCCTCGGTCCCCGGAGCACCCGAACCCTCCGTTGCCCGCAACCGCAGCAGCTCGGCGCCCAGCCGGTCCAGCCGGCCGCCGAGCAGGTGGAGCTCGGCCGCCAACGCCGCGTACGGATCGGCGGCCGTGCTATCGGTGCCCATGCCCGAGGAGCATCCGCGGCTGCCGCCGCCGCGAGGTCCGTAGCGCTACCGGGTTCGGATCACGAAACGGTCACGCGCACCTGAGGACGCTCAGCCGCGGGACGGGCCCGACCGGGCACAGTGGGGCGGACTCCGAGATCCTTGCCGACACTCACCAGTGTGACCAGGTCACGCTGGGTGCGGGGCCGCGCCGCGCGGGGGCCGGCGCGGCCCACCCGACCCGGCGATTCGAAGAAGGGGGCAACCACTCAGCGCTTTCACGCGTCAACAAGTACGTGACCACGGTCCAGCGCAGCGACGGCCCACTCGGAGCGACCGCCCGTCCGGGCGACCCGCTCCCGGCACCCGCAACCCGTGCGGGAGGGGCTCGTTGTCCCGTTGGAGCGGACCCGTCTGGAGGATGTGTGAGCGCCGTTTCATCCGCCCGTGCGGCCGCCTTCGGCGGCCCGGCTCCGTCCGAGCTGCACGCGCAACGCCCGGCACGGACGCCGCTGCCGCACGCGCAGCGCAACCGCACGCCGTTCCCCACCGTCTCGGTGGTCGTGCCCACCCGCAACGAGGCGCGCAACCTGGAGATCGTGCTCCCGGCGATCGCCGCGGTGCGCCCGACCGTCCACGAGATCATCGTGGTCGACGGCGACTCCACCGACGGCACCGTGGAGACCGCGAAGCGGGTGCTGCCGTGGGTCAAGGTGATCAAGCAGACGCGCAAGGGCAAGGGCAACGCGATGGCCTGCGGGTTCGCGGCGGCCACGGGCGACGTCATCGTCATGTTCGACGCCGACGGGTCGGCCGACCCGGGCGAGATCCCGGCGTTCGTGTCCGCGCTGGTGGCCGGGGCCGACTTCGCGAAGGGCAGCCGGTTCACCCCCGGCGGCGGCAGCGACGACATCACCCTGCTGCGCAAGTCCGGCAACGCCGGCCTGAACGGTGTGGCGAACGCGCTCTTCGGCACGAGCTACACCGACCTCTGCTACGGCTACAACGCGTTCTGGGCCGACCTGCTCCCGGTGCTCGAACTCCCGCCGACCGACACGCCTGCTCCGGCGGAGGGGATGCTCTGGGGCGACGGCTTCGAGATCGAGACCGTGCTGAACTGCCGGGTGGCCGCGGCCGGGCTGAAGATCACCGAGGTGCCGTCGATCGAGCGTCAGCGGGTGTTCGGGGACACCAATCTGCGCACCTTCGCGGACGGCGCGCGGGTGCTGCGTACTCTGCTGGCCGAGCACCGGCGGGCCGACCGCCGCAAGTTCGACCGCCGCATCTGACGCGCGGTCGCTCGGTAGGAGGAGACCGCCCGTGAACAGTCCGGCCGTCACGGCGACCGTCGTGGTCTGCGTGTACACCGAGAAGCGGTGGGACGACATCGTCGCCGCCGTCGGCTCGGTCGCCGCGCAGGACGTGGCTGCGGCGGAGACCCTCGTGATCGTCGATCACAACCCGGCGCTGCTCGCGCGCGCGCAGGAGGAGTTCGGTCCGCCCGGCGTGCGGGTGCTGCCGAACGCGCACAAGCAGGGGCTGTCCGGGGCGCGCAACACGGCCATCGCGGAGGCGGTGGGCGACGTCGTGGTGTTCCTCGACGACGACGCCGCCGCCCGCCCCGGCTGGCTCGCCGCGCTCCTGGAGCCCTACGGCGACCCCACCGTCAAGGCCGTGGGCGGGGTGGCGCACCCGCGCTGGCCGGTCAACCGGCCGCGCGTGCTGCCCGGAGCCGCACCGTACGACCCCAACGCCACCGGCGAGCTCGACTGGATCGTCGGGTGCACCTACACCGGCCAGCCGGTGCGGCAGGCCGAGGTGCGCAACCTCATGGGCTGCAACATGTCGTTCCGGCGCGAAGTGTTCGAGCGCATCGGCGGCTTCGCCGAGGACATCGGGCGCATCGGGAAGAACCCGTTGGGCTGCGAGGAGACCGAGCTCTGCATCCGCGCCCGCCAGGCCTACCAGCGGACCGGCGAGAAGATCCGGATCGTGTTCGAGCCCGCCGCCGCCGTCGACCACCGGGTGAGCGCCGACCGCGTCCACTGGGACTACCTGCGCCGGCGCAGCTGGGCGGAAGGCCTGTCGAAGGCGGCCGTCTCCAAGCTCGTGGGCAGCGACGACGCCCTGTCCACGGAGCGCAGCTACGTGGCCAAGGTGCTGCCGACCGCCGTACTGCGGGAGCTCAAGGAGGGCCGGGTGTCGTCGGCGGCGGCCGTCGTCACCGCGCTGGCGTGGACCACGGCCGGCTACGTGCGCGGCAAGCTCCCCGGTGCCACGTCCGGCGTTCGGCTGCCCGCCGCGCAGGCCCCGACCAGTGGCAGCTGAGGCGCCGCACCCGCCGATCCCCAGCTTCGTCCACCACCGCAGCCGGCTCACCGAGGGCCAGCAGCACGCATGGGATCGCTGGTGGCCCGAGCGCGGCCGCGACGTCGGCGACATCCTGACCGGCGCCGAGCCGTACGACCCGCCGGCCTGGTTCGGCCGCCGGGCACCGCTGGTGCTGGAGATCGGGTCCGGGATGGGGGAGTCCACGGCCGAGCTCGCCGCGGCCGCACGGGGCGTCGACCACGTCGCGGTCGAGGTGTACGAGCCCGGGCTCGCCCAGCTGCTGATGCGGATCGCCGACGCCCGGCTCACCAACGTCTCCCTGCTGCGGGGGGACGCCGTCGCGCTGCTGGCGGAGCGGGTGCCACCCGCGTCGCTGGCCGGGATACGGATCTTCTTCCCGGACCCGTGGCCCAAGCGGCGGCACCGCAAGCGCCGCCTCGTCCAGCCGGACTTCGTCGCGCTCGTCGCGTCGCGGCTGGAGCCCGGCGGCCTCCTGCACCTGGCCACCGACTGGGACGACTACGCGCAGCAGATGCGCGCCGTCTGCGACGCCGAGCCCGCGCTCGAGAACACGGCCGCCGACCGGCCCGGCGGGTGGACCCCGCGCCCGGAGTGGCGGCCGGTCACGAAGTTCGAGCAGCGGGCGCGCATCGAGGGACGGACGGTGCACGACCTCGTGTACCGCGCTTCTTAGCTCGGCGCCTGGAGGCCGGGGACCTGGCGGCTGCGGCCCCGGAACTCGGCCACCGCCCGGTCGCCGTCGCGGACCGTGACGTCGTACAGCCCCGACCTGCCGGCGCTGGCCCGCTCGACCGCCTCGGCGACGAGCTCGGCGCCGAGGCCGACCGGGCGCAGGAACGTGATGTCGGCTCCCGCCGCGACGGCCGACGGCCCGTGGCTGTTGCACGCGTAGGCGAACGCGGCGTCGGCCAGGAAGAACAGGTACCCGCCGTGGCAGATGCCGTGCCCGTTGACGTGCCGTTCCTCGACCGTCAGCGCCACGCGCGCCCGGCCGGGCCCGACGTCGAGCAGGCGCACGCCCACCCCGCGGCCCGCGGTGTCGGCCCGCTCCATCGCCGCCGCGGCCTGCCGGGCGACCTCGAGCTCATCGCTCACGGTGGATCCACGTCTCGTGCAGGTGGCGCGACCGCAGCCCGTGCGGCGCGTCCGCGTGCCGCTCCAGCAGGACGCTGCTGCGCCGGCCGGTACGGCCCGCCGGGCCTTCCTGCCATTCCTCGTACGTGACGACGACACCGCCCGCGTCGGCGTGGACGACCGCGACGTCGTCGATGCGGATCCGCAGGCCGGGAGCGGCGCCGTGCGCGCCCTCGAACCCGGGCAGCAGCTCGTCCCGGCGGAGCAGCGCGCCGTCCGGCGTGACCATCGTGAAGTCGGGGGAGTGGGCGTCGGCGAAGGCGCCGAACGCCTCGGGTGTGCGCGGGGTCCGGCCGTCGAGCCAGTCCTCGATCACCCGGTGCAGGCCGTCGATCTGGGCGGCACAGCGCTCGTGCAGCTCGTCCATCACGTGCGGATGCTAGCCGGATAGGGTCGAGCGATGATCCCGACCGGGACGGTGCCCCCGACACCGCGTGTGCTCCTCGTGTGGGATGCGCCGAACATGGACATGAGCCTCGGCTCGCTGCTCGGGGCGCGCCCCACGGCGGCGTTCCGCCCGCGGTTCGACGCCGTGGGCCGGTGGTTGCTCGAGCTCGCGGGGCCGGAGTCGGTCGCCGAGGCCACCGTCTTCACGAACGTGGCGCCGGCCAGCACGGAGGTCGTCCGGCCGTGGGTCGAGGCCCTGCGCAACGTCGGCTTCGCGGTGTTCGCCAAGCCGAAGATCTCCGAAGACTCGGACGTGGACGACGACATGCTCGCCCACATCAGGCTCCGCGCCACGGAGGGCAGCCTGCGCCACCTCGTGGTCGCGTCCGGAGACGGCCGCGCGTTCCGCGAGCCGCTCGAGCAGCTGGACGCCGCGGGCACGACCGTCACGGTCATCGGCTTCCGCGAGCACGCGACGTTCGCCCTCAACTCCGAGGTGATCGAGTTCGTGGACCTCGAGGACATCGACGGCGTGTTCCGCGAGCCGCTCCCGCGCATCACCCTCGACTCCCTGCCCGACACCGGCGCCTGGCTGCCGCCGTTCCGCTCGCTGCGGTCGCTGCTGGAACCGCGGCGGTGATCGGGGGATGGCAGCCGGCGGGGCGGGTGAGCGGAGCGATCCGGCTCGTCGCGCCGGTCGTGCTGCCGTGCGACCCGCGCTGCTCCGTTCTGCGCGACGGGGTCGTGGACGTCGACGAGAACGGCCGGATCGCGCACGTCGGGCCGCGGGCGACGGCGCCGGACAGCCCGGCACCGGTGCGGGCGCTGCCGGGCGCGCTGCTGCCCGGGCTCGTGAACACCCACGCGCACACGCCGATGATCGCGCTGCGGGGCATGGGCGGCGACCTGCCGCTCATGCGCTGGCTGCAGGAGGTGATGTGGCCGGCGGAGGGCCGGCTCGAGGCGGCCGACGTGCGGGTGGCGATGACGTCCGGGTGCATCGAGCTGCTGCGCACCGGCTGCACCACCAGCGTGGAGATGTACTTCTTCACCGATGCCGTGATCGACGCGGTGTCGGCCGTCGGGTCCCGGGTGGTGCTGACGCCGGGGATCATCGCCGCCCCGGGCTGGGACCGCCTCGGAACCTGGGAGCAGATGCGCGACGACGTGTCCGCCCGGATCGACGCGGTCGGCGTGCGTTCCGGGGCGGGGGAGCGGATCGAGCTCGGCTACGGCCCGCACTCCGCCTACACGCTCCCGCCGCACGCGCTCGCGTCCGTGGCCGAGCACGCCCGTGCCCGGAACGCCCTGATGCACATCCACGTGGCCGAGACGACGGAGGAGGACCGGGCGCAGCGGGCGTCGCACGGGTCGGTACCCGCGCTGCTCGACGACGTCGGCGCGCTCGGCGGGCGGGTCCTCGCCGCGCACGGCGTGCACCTCTCCGAGGAGGACATCGCGCTGCTCGCGTCCCGCGGCGCCGCGGTCGCCCACTGCCCCGGCTCCAACGCCAAGCTCGCCGCCGGTATCGCCCGCGTGACGGCGCTGCGCCGCGCCGGGGTGCGCGTCGGCCTCGGCACCGACGGCCCGGCGTCCGGCGACGACCTCGACCTGTGGGCCGAGGCCCGCCTCGCGGGCCTGCTCGCCCGCGTCGGCAGCGGGGACGCCGCAGCGCTCACCGCGGCGGAGCTGCTCCTGATGTCCACCCGGGATGGCGCCACCGCGATCGGCCGCGACGACCTGGGTGCGCTCGAGGCGGGCCGGTGGGCCGACCTGGTGCACGTGGACCTGGACGACCCGGCCTTCGTCGCCCCCGACGACGATGCCCAACTGCTGTCGAACCTCGTGTGGGCCGGCGGGTCCCGCCTGGTGCGCGACGTGTGGGTGGCCGGGGAGCAGGTGGTCGCCGGCGGCGAGCCGACCCGGGTCGACCGGCGCGCGGCCACGGTGGCGCTGCGGGACGCGGCGGCCCGGCTCCGGGCCTGAGGTCCCGCACCGGGAGCTACCGGGTGCGGCGGTGGCGGCCGGTCTCGGGGCGGCGGCCGCGGGCCGACGCGGGAGCCTGGGCGGGGATCGGCGCGGTGAGCGGGTCGCGGCGGAACTCGTCGACCGGATCCGGTCCGTAGGCGGGCTGCCGCTGCCGGCCACGCCAGCCGCTCCGGGTGAGCGCGTGGAAGATCGGGGTCAACGCGGCGTCGTCGTTGTACGCATGCCGCCCGCCGTCCGGGCCCCACTCCTCGTCAGCGCTCGGAAGGCGGGTGGCCGCCGACCAGTCCAGGTCCGTCACCAGCTCGGACACAGGTCACCTCCGTGATCTCGGTGCGCCGCCGGACCGTGGATCGGGTCCGGCGCGTCCACCACCCACAACGGGGACCCTCGGGAGGGGAAACGGCTGCGGCCGACCCGTTACAGGGATGGGAAGGGATTCCGCTCGATCGGGTGGAATCCGCGTGTCGCACCGCCCTGCCGAGTAATCGGACAACACGCGCAGTTTTCGCGACGAACGGAAATCAGGCGGCGGTGTCGAGCTCCTCGACGGTGTCCAGGTCCAGCGCGAGCGAGGCGGCCCGGACGTTCTCCTCCAGGTGCGCCACGTCCGTCGTGCCCGGGATCGGCAGCATCACCGACGAACGCTGCAGCAGCCACGCCAACGCGACCTGCGCCGGCGTGCCGCCGAGCCGCCGCGCCGTGGCGTCGAGCGCGCCGCCGGGTTCCGCGAGCCCACCGGCGGCGATCGGCGCCCACGGGATGAAGCCGATGCCCTGCTCCGTGCAGTAGCGCAGCACGTCGTCACTGCTGCGGTCGGCGATGTTGTACCGGTTCTGGACGGTGGCGATCTCGACCACGAGGCGAGCCGCCTCGATCTGCTCGACCCCGACCTCGGACAGCCCGACGGCCGCGACCTTGCCGGCCCGCTGCAGCTCGGCGAGCGCGCCGTACTGCTCGTCCGCGGGCACCTGCGGGTCGACGCGGTGCAGCTGGAACAGGTCGATCCGCTCGACGCCGAGCTTGCGCAGGCTGTTGTCGCACTGCTGGCGCAGGTACTCCGGTCTGCCGTAGGCGTGCCATTCATCGGGGCCGGTGCGCAGCAGGCCCGCCTTCGTCGCGACCGTCAGACCGTCGTACGGGTGCAGCGCCTCGCGGACGAGCTCCTCGGCCACGTCCGGGCCGTAGGAGTCGGCGGTGTCGAACAGGTCGATCCCGAGGTCGGCGGCGCGCCGCAGAACGGCCACGGCGGCGGCCCGGTCGGCGGGGGGACCCCAGATGCCGGGGCCGGTGAGCCGCATGGTGCCGAAGCCGAGACGGTGGACCGGGCGGCCCTGCTCGCCGCCCAGGTCGAAGCGGCCGGATGCGGCGGCGGGGCGGGTGTCGGAGAGTGTGCTCACCCCCCACACCATTGCACCGGCCCGGACCGGCCCGCCGCAGAACGTGACAGGCGCCTCGCCCTGCGTCATGCGGTTCACCCGGCGGTGCCACAACCGGTGATCGGCGCCGCAGATTGCCGGGTCGGGACGGGCGCACTACCGTTCCGACGTGGCCAAGATCGTGCCGTTGCCGCAGGCCGTGTCCGAGCTCGTGCACGACGGCGACACCGTCGCCCTCGAAGGTTTCACGCACCTCATCCCGTTCGCCGCGGGCCACGAGATCATCCGGCAGCACCGCCGGGGGCTCACGCTCGTGCGGATGACACCCGACCTGATCTACGACCAGATGATCGGGGCCGGCTGCGCGTCCCGGCTGGTGTTCTCCTGGGGCGGCAACCCCGGCGTCGGGTCGCTGCACCGGATGCGGGACGCGCTGGCAACCGGCTGGCCCGCCCCGCTCCAGATCGAGGAGCACAGCCACGCCGGGATGGCCAACCGGTACGTGGCGGGGGCCTCCGGGCTGCCGTTCGCGGTGCTCCGCGGCTACAGCGGCACCGACCTGCCCGACCACAGCGACACGATCTCGAGCGTCGTGTGCCCGTTCACGGGCGAGCGGCTGGCCGCCGTCGCCGCGCTCAACCCGGACGTCACGATCGTGCACGCCCAGCGCGCGGACCGCGACGGCAACGTCCAGCTGTGGGGGATCACGGGCGTGCAGAAGGAAGCCGTGCTCGCGGCCCGCCGGTCGCTGGCCACCGTGGAAGAGGTCGTCGACGAGCTGACGCCGGTCCCGGGCGCCGTGGTGCTGCCCGGCTGGGTGCTCGACGCGGTGGCGACGGCCCCGGGCGGTGCGGCACCGTCGTACGCGCACGGGTACTACGACCGCGACAACGCCGCGTACCGGGCGTGGGACGCCGTCAGCCGCGACCGGGAGGCGTTCACGGGCTGGCTGCGCACGATCGAGGAGGCGGCGGCATGACCGGGACCGCGGAGCCCGTTGCGGGCAGGCATGCGGCGGCGAGCTGGACCGCCGACGAGATGATGAGCATCGCGGCCGCCCGCTCCCTGCGCGACGGCCAGGCCTGCTTCGTCGGCATCGGCCTGCCGTCCACGGCCGCCAACCTCGCCCGCAGGCTGCACGCGCCACGGCTGGTGCTGATCTACGAGTCCGGTGCCCTCGCCACCACGCCGGAGGAGCTGCCGCTCTCCATCGGCGACGGCATCCTCGCCGACTCCGCACTGACCGTCGTCAGCGTGCCGGAGATCTTCAACTACTGGCTGCAGCCGGGCCGCATCGACGTCGGCTTCCTCTCCGGTGCCCAGGTCGACCGCCTCGGCAACATCAACACCACGGTCATCGGCGAGTACGACGATCCGGCCGTCCGGCTCCCCGGGTCGGGCGGCGCCCCCGAGATCGCCGCGTCCTGCCGAGAGGTGATCGTCGTGATGCGGCACCGGCAGCGGGCCTTCGTCGAGCGGGTCGACTTCGTGACGTCCGTCGGGCACGGCAGCGGTCCCGGCGACCGGGAGCTGCTCGGGCTGCGGGGAGCCGGCCCGGTTCGCGTGATCACCGATCTCGGCGTGCTGGAACCGGATCCCGACACGGCCGAGCTGGTGCTCACCGCGCTGCACCAGGGCGTCACCGTGGAACAGGTCCGGGCCGAGACCGGGTGGCCCCTGCAGATCGCCGCCGACCTGGTCATCACCGCACCGCCGAGCACGACCGAACTGGAGACGCTGCGCGCGATGCGCACCGTCGGCTCGAAGGGGAGTTCATGAGCGTCGCCCTGCACCACGTCGACGAGGGGCCGCGCGACGCGCCCGTGATCATGCTGTCCGGCTCGCTCGGCTCCACGCTGGACATGTGGCGGCCGCAGGTCGCCCCGCTGACGGAACGGTTCCGCGTGATCCGGGTGGACCACCGCGGGCACGGCGGCTCCCCGACGCCGCCCGGGCCGTACACGATCGCCGACCTCGCGGGCGACGTGCTCGCCCTGCTCGACCACCTCGGCCTGGAGCGCGTGGCGTGGTGCGGGCTGTCGATGGGCGGGATGGTCGGGATGTACCTGGGGTCCGAGGCCCCGGAGCGGATCGCCGGCCTCACCCTGCTCTGCACCAGCGCGAACTATCCGGACACGACCGTCTGGAAGGAGCGGATCGCGGCCGTCTCCTCCGGCGGCACCGCGCCCCTCGCGGAGGGGATCGTGTCCCGGTGGTTCACCCCCGACTGGGCCGCCACCCATCCCGATGCGATGGCCGAGGCGGCGGCGTGGGTGGCCGGCACGCCCGACGAGGGGTACCTCGCCTGCTGCCAGGCGCTCGAGGTGTGGGACCACCGCGACCGGCTCGGCGCGATCACCGCCCCGACGCTCGTGATCGCCGGTGCCACCGACCCGTCCACGCCGGTCGAACCCCACGCCCGCACGATCGTCGAGGGCATCCCCGGCGCCCGGCTGGAGGTGCTGGACGCCGCCCACCTGGCGACGATCGAGGCGCCGGACGAGGCGACGCGGTTGATCGCGGAGCACGCCGCCGCCCACCCTGCCTAGATGAGTAGGTCCGAGCTCGACGGTTGGCGGCTGATCGGTCATGCGGGCAGGGACGGTTGCTCGGGCGTGCCGTTCCCGGCTGGCCGGTTCTGCCCCGGCGCCCGGACCCGGGCCCCGCGCGGGAGTCAGCCGGGATCGCCACCTGGCAGTTCATGATCAGCGTAGCCGGGACATGCGCTGCACCCCTGCAGCTGATGTCCCGTTCCCGCTGATCAAGACCTGGTGGTCGGTCGGATCCCGGGACCCGGGGGCCCGGAACTGTCGGGCGGCCACAGGAGTGCGAAGCCACAGGGGTGCGGGGCGGATCGGGACCACAGCCAGTGGAGCGGGCACCCACCAGGGACGGTCTCGTCCAGACCGGCGTGCCAGACAGCCGGGGACGGCCGCCAGAGCGACCACCGGGTCCGGTAGTTGTGCCCACCCAGCCACCACACACACAGGAAGCGGCCGGGGAAAGACCGGCGACCGCACACGGGACCGGGTCGAGGTCGCGGGGCAGCCAGTCACCGTCCGGGTACGGCGCGCCCACCGCAACGTTTCATGATCATGCCCCGGGAGGCCAGGACCGGGCCCGGTGCGCCCGGCGGGCGCGGCCGGTGGCTCGGTCTGTCGCCGACGGTCTCATGATCGCCGTAAGCGGTCGTGGAGCCGCAGATTTGCGGCTCTGGAACCGCACCCGGCGATCATCGCAGGGGACGGCCGGGGTCGGACTCACTCATCTAGGTGTGATCTCCGGCGAAGGCCAGGAGCAGCTCGGCGGTCCGCGCCGGTTCCTCGAGCGGGGGCGAGTGCCCGACACCGGGGAGCATCTCGATCCGCGCCCCCGGGACCACCCGGTAGTCGGCGGCGGATGACGACCGCCAGCGTCGGTCCTCGGCACCGAAGATCACCAGCAGCGGGACGCCGAGAGCGGCGAGTCGGTCGGGCAGCGGGCGCTGCCGCAGGTAGTCCTCGGCGGCCCGGTGCGCCGCGGTGAACGCGTGGTGGGTCATCCCGAGGACGTCGTCGACGACCGCCTGGGGGATGGCGACGTCCCGGGTGACGGCGGTGGCCGCGGCCCGTCGGACGAGAGACTCGGTGCGCAGCCGCCACAGGAGCCGGCCGACGACGGGGACCTGCAGGAGCCGGGTGGCGGGTCCTTGCGGGATGAAGGCGTCGAGCCTCGGTCCGGTGTTGAGGAAGGCGAGCGCGGTCACCAGGTCCCGTCGCCCTTCGGTGAGCGCGGTGGCGACCGACCCGCCGGTGGAGTGGCCGACCACGACGGCGCGACCGACCCCCAACCGGTCGAGGGCCTCGCCGACCCGGCGCGCCTGGTCGGCGATCGCGTAACCGGCGCCCGCCGGCTTGGCGGACCGGCCGTGCCCGAGCAGGTCGATCCGGATGACGCGGTGGGACTCGGCCAGCATCGGGACCAGCAGGTCCCACGACCTGGTCGACGCGGTGAACCCGTGGATCAGGACGAGCGCAGGGGCGTCCCGCGGGCCGTCCTCCGTGACGTGGATCTGCATGTGCCCACCGTCGGGGGACCCGGCCGGCGGGTATTGGACGAATGTCGCCGCGGTCCCGCGGCTCGTAGCATCGGGTCGTGCGGTCCAGCGCGTTCGGCCGGGACGGCGTCCTGGAGGTGGTGCCTCCGGCACGGCCGAGCCGGTTGCCGGGCGTCACCATGGCCGGGTTCCGCGATCGGGGCCCGGGGCCGCTCGACATGCGGGTGATCCCGCATCCGGCGGTGACGCTCGCGGTCGATCTCAGCCCCGGAACGTTGAACGTCGACGACACGACCGGCCGCCGGCGGGGCAGTTTCATCGCCGGGCTGGCGTTCGGCGACGTGTGGGCGCGCGGCCGGGGTATCGAAGCCGTGCAGGTACGCCTGTCCCCGATCACCGCGTACTCCCTGCTGGGCACCTGCCCCGCCGATCTCGGGGGCGCCGTGGTCGCCCTCGACGACCTCTGGGGCCGGGACGCCGCACGGATCCAGGAGCGCCTGGGCCTGGCCCGCTCGTGGCAGGAGCGGTTCACGCTGGCCGACGACCTGCTCGCCCGGCGCTGCGACACCGGGCGGAGCGTGCACCCCGAGGTGGCCAGGGCGTGGGATCGGATCGTCCGGAGCGGAGGGCAGATCCGGGTCGAGGACCTGGCCGCCGAGATCGGCTGGAGCCGCAAGCGCCTGTGGTCCCGGTTCCGGTCCCAGATCGGGATCCCCCCGAACCGCGCCGCGAAGCTGGTCCGCTTCCACGACGCGGCCCATCGACTGGCCGCCGGTCTCGGCCCCGCCCGCGCCGCCGCCGAATCCGGCTACTTCGACCAGTCCCACCTCCACCGGGACGTCCGGGGGTTCAGCGGGGTCACGCCCGCCGTCCTGGCCGGTGAGCTGTTCCTGGCCGTGGACGACGTCGCATGGCCCGGCCAGGGCCCACCCGTCACGAGGGCCGCCCACCGGGCGCATCAGGCCGCCGGCTGGTCGACCAGCACCTCCTCGTAGGTCGGCGCCTTCTTCACCAGGCCGCTGTCCAGGTGGAACGTCCGTGCCGTGTCGTACGGGCTGCGTTCGAGCCGGGGCGTCTGCGGGATCTCCCGCCCCAGGATGGGCACGAGCGCGTCGAGGGCGGCCGCGTCGGTCTTCTCGAGGTACTGGCCCAGGAGGTCGCGCACCTGCCCGGTGTCGCCGTGGATGTCGGCCAGGGCACTGGCGATCGCCCGGTTGAACGCCGCGAGCTCGGCGGGCTTGCGGTCCAGCAGCTTCCGCGTGCTGAACACCACGCCGTGCAGCGCGCCGCGCAACGAGGGCACGTCGCCGCGGACGGGGGAGATGAACGTCCGGCCGACGTTCGCGGCCTCCGCCTGCTGGGCGATCGGCTGGAAGAACGCCAGCGCGTCGACCCGGTCCGCCTGGAGCGCACCGATCGCGGCGGTCGCGGCGCCGCCCAGGTTCACCAGCGTCGCGTCGACCGCGGCGTTGCGGCCGGTGCTGGTGAACAGGTAGTTGACGAGCGCCTCGGTGCCGCTTCCCGGCCCGGTGATCCCGATCCGCTTCCCGACGAGTGCCGCGATCTTGTCCTCGAGGGTGGCGGGCTCCTCGAACGACGGCGGCACGACGATGTCGACGTAGTACTCCGTGACGAGGCTCGTCACGATCCGCGTCCCGTCGTCGATCTTGGCCAGGTTGAAGGCGTCGGTGATGACGCCGGCCCCGAGGTCGATGCTGCCGCCCTTCAGGGCGGCCGCCACCTTCGCGCCGGTGCCCAGCCGGGGTCGCTCGCCGAGCCGCACGCCCTCGGCCGCGAAGTAGCCCTTGTGCTCCGCGACGAACAGCGGGAAGAACGCCACCGAGTTGCTGATCTGGCCGACGTTGAGGACGCCCGGCGGGGTGGTCGAGTAACGCGTGGCGCACCCGGCCAGCAGCAGCGGGGTGGCCGCGAGCCCTTTCAGGACCGTCCTGCGGTCAGTCATCGGTCGGCTTCCACCGGTTGACCCGGCGCCCGGTCAGCCCGACGAAGACGTTCAGGACGCTCGCGATCACGCTGAGCACCACGAGCGTCGCGAACACGCCCGCGGTGTCGAACTGCGCCGCGGCGTCGTTTATGAGGTAGCCGAGCCCGCGGTTGGACGCCACGAGCTCGCCGATCACCGCGCCGATCAGCGCGTACGGGATGGACACCTTCAGCCCGGTCAGCACCCCGGTCATGGACGCCGGCAGCACCACCTTGAGGGCGATGTCGCGGCGGGTGCCACCCATGAGGCGCACGGCGTCGATCAACCCGCGGTCCACCTCGCGCACGCCTGCGGCGGTGTTGATGAACACCAGGAAGAACACCGTCACGGCGGCGAGCAGCACCTTCATGTGCATGCCGATGCCGAACCACACGATGAACAGCGGGGCGAGCGCGACCTTCGGGATCGAGTACAGCGCCATCACGAAGGGGTCGAGCACGCGGTACACCAGGCTCATCGACGCCAGCACGAACCCGGCGAGCGCCCCGGCCACCGCGCCGAGGAGGAACCCGTAGACGATCTCCTGAACGGTGATCCACGTGTTCGTCCACAGCGTGCCGTCGGCGCTCCACTCGACGAGCCGTCCGACGATGTCGCTCGGCCTGCTGATGAACGTGCTGTCGATCCACCGGTCGGCCGCGATCTCCCACAGCACGAGCACCACGGCGAGCAGGGCGATCCGGGTGGACCACACGACGGTGGTCGTGCCGTGCCGCTGCCACCACGTTCGCTCGAGCCCGACCCGCACCGGTCCCGCGTCGACCGCGACCGTCATGGCTGCTCCTCCTTGAGCGCCGTGGACAGTTCCCTGTGCAGCGCCACGAACTCCGGGTCGACCCGCAGGTCGTCGGCCGAGCGGGGGCGGGCCAGCCCGATATCGCGGTCGAGCAGGATCCGGCCGACCCGGCCGAGCACCACGACCCGGTCGCCGAGCAGCAGCGCCTCCTCGATGTCATGGGTCACGAACACCACGGTCTGGCCGCTGCCCTGCCACAGCCGCAGCAGCTCCAGCTGCAGCTCCGTGCGCAGCTGCGCGTCGAGGGCGCCGAACGGCTCATCCATCAGCAGCGTCTCGGGGCTGCCGGCGAGCAGGCGCGCGAGGCTCGCCCGCCGCCGCATGCCTCCCGACAGCTCGCGCGGGTAGTGCTTCTCGAACCCGCCGAGGCCGACCCGCTGCACGAGGTCGGTGGCGACGCTCCGCCGCTGCGCGCCGTCGACCCCGCGGATCTCCAACGGCATCTCGACGTTGCGCAGGACGTCGCGCCACGGCATCAGCGTGTCGTGCTGGGTGAGGTACCCGATCTGCGTGTCCGGCCCGGACAGCCTGCGGTCCCGGTACCGGACCTCGCCCGCGCTCGGCGGGGTGAGGCCGGCGAGCATGTTGAGCAGCGTCGACTTGCCGCAGCCGCTGCGCCCCAGGATCGTGACGAAGCTGCCCTCGGCGATGTCCACGCTGAGCTCGCGCAGGGCCACGATCGCCTCGTCGTCCTTGGCGAACCGCTTGGTCACCGCGTCCGCGGCCAGCACCGCTGTCAACGCGGGTCCCCGGGCGCGTCGGGCAGCGGGTCGGCCCCGGCCAGCCACCGGCTGTTGTGCACGGTCATGAGCCGCACCTCGGCGTCGGTGAACCCGGCGTCGAGCAGGCGGTCGGCGGCCAGCGCGAGCCCGTCCTCCACCGGCGGGTTGAACGGCTGGCCCAGGTCGCTCGAGATCACCGAGTGCCGCGGCCCGACCTCGCGGATGTTCCCCAGCCACACGTCCCAGGACACCTTGCCCGTGTACGGGGTTGTGTAACAGCGTTCCAGCAAGGCGCCCTTCTCCGCGAGCGCGCGCTGCCGCTGCACCCCGATCCGCTGCGACGTGAACTCCGGGTGCGTCACGACGATGCGGCGCACCCCTTCGCCGAGCGCGGCGTCGATCACCGCGGCCGACTCGTCCTGGTGCAGGTGCCCCGTGGCGAGCGTCATACCGTGCTTGGCGACGAGCCGCAGCATCTGCCGCGTGCGTTCCAGGACCTTGCCCTCGGCGTCGAGCACGTCCACCGGGTCGGCGGCCATGCCCGCCGCGGCGAGGTCGGCCTGCAACTGGGCCCACATCGGCGGTTTCGCGCCCTCGGGTTCCTCGGCCTGGCAGGCACGCTGGTTGGCGCTGTCGACCGTGGGCAGCCAGACGAACCGGGCGCCGCCCCGGCCCGCGATCTCGACCGCGATCGGGTTGAGCCCGCCGACGGACGCGTTGAGCGTGATGGCACCGAGCGCGTCGATGCCGGGATGCGCCCGCCGGACGACCTCGGCGCGCTCCGCGGTGGGCGCGTAGTGCGACTTGAGGACGAAGCCCGCCATGCCGACGGCCGCGAACCGCTCGGCCAGGGTGACGTCGTCGATCCGCCGCCGCATCACGTCGGGGGCGACGTGGATGTGCACGTCGTAGGCGCCGCGGACGAGCTCGCGCGCCCGGTCCGATGGCACGGGGTGGTCGGTCATGGAGCTCCTCTGCTGCATTCCTCGCCTAGATTGTCAACAATTATGGACACACAAGACCAGAGGAGGCACATGACCGCAACGATCGCCGTACTCGGCCTCGGGGAGGCCGGTGGCGCACTGGCCCGCGACCTGCTCGTCGCGGGCGCCGTGGTGCGGGGCTACGACCCCGCCGTCCCCGCCCCGGATGGCGTGCTCGACACCGGATCGGAGGCCGAGGCCGCCGACGGCGCCGACCTCGTGCTGAGCGTGAACAGCGCTTCGGCCGCCGTCGACGCGCTGAACGCCGGCCTCGGCACCGCCCGGATGTGGGCCGACCTCAACACCGCATCCCCGGGGACGAAGCGCAGGCTCGACGGGATCGCGACGGAGCGTGGGCTGCCCTTCGCCGATGTGGCCATCATGGCGCCCGTTCCGGGCCCCGGGTTGCGGGTGCCGATGCTCACCACCGGCGGCGCCGCGGCACGGGTGGCCGAGATCCTGAACCCGTTCGGCGCCTCGGTCGAGGTGATGGACGGCCCGGCGGGGCTCGCGGCCGAGCGCAAGCTGCTGCGCAGCGTGTTCTTCAAGGGGATGGCGGCCTCCGTGGTCGAGGCCCTGACCGCGGCCCGGGCCGCCGGGTGCGAGGACTGGCTCCGGGGGATCATCGAGGACGAGCTGACCCGCGCGGACGCCGCCACCGTGGAGCGGCTGGTCAGCGGCTCCCACCGGCACGCGGTGCGACGTACGTCGGAGATGGCGGCGGCGGCCGAGATGCTGGCCGAGCTCGGCGTACCCGCCGACGTGGCGGGCGCGGCCCGCGATCACCTGGCCCGGCTGTGACGGCCGTCACCAGTTCCGGCCGGCAAAAGTCCGGAGGCGGTTCCGACCCCTTCACATGACTCAGCTTCTGAGGGTTCAGAACTTCACCGTCTCGCGTGACGGGTTCGGTGCCGGCGAGCACCAGAGCCTCGAGAGGCCGTTCGGCCACGCCGACCCGGGCAAGTTGATCGCTTGGGCCGGCGCCACGGCGAGCTGGCCCAACCGCACCGACCCGGGCGGGAGCCGCGGCCTCGACGACTACTTCACGCGGGACTTCACCCACAACATCGGCGCCGAGATCATGGGCCGCAACAAGTTCGGCCCGCAGCGCGGGCCATGGCTCGACCACGACTGGCTCGGCTGGTGGGGTGACGAGCCCCCGTTCCACACCCCGGTGTTCGTACTGACCCACCACCTGCGCCCGTCGTTCACCCTCTCCGACACCACGTTCCACTTCGTCGACGGCGAGCCGGCCACGGTGCTCGAGCAGGCGCGGGAGGCGGCGCAGGGCGAGGACGTCCGGCTCGGTGGCGGGGCCACCACCATCCGGGAGTTCCTCGACGCCGACCTCGTCGACACCATGCACGTGGCGGTCTCGCCGGTGGAGCTCGGATCCGGGGTACAGCTCTGGGAGTCACCCGACGAGCTGCTCGACCGGTTCCACCTCGAGGTCGTGCCCAGCCCGAGCGGCGTGACCCACCACCTCCTCTGGCGGAGGTGACCCCGCTCAGCGGGCGACCGGTCGGTCCGCCGCGGGGCGGGTCCACCACACCGCCTCCCCGCGGGCGAGACCGGGCAGGCTGCGCTGCACCGCGTCCAGCCCGCGGACCGGAACGGTGCCGGTGAGCCGCCAGCGGGTGGCATCGCCCGCCGTCGCCTCGATGCGCGCCCCGAGCGCCGTGATCCGCGGGGCGACCTCGCTCAGCACGTCCGCGGGGATCTCCAGCTCGAACGCGTGGTACGGCTCGTACACCTGCGTGCCGGCCCGCTCCAGGGCCTGGGCCAGCACCGACGCCGTCAGACCCCGGAAGTCGGCGGCCACGCTCACGGGGGCCTCGAAGCCCGACCGGACGAGCGTGACCCGGCAGTCGGTCACCGCCCACCCGCGCGGTCCCCGCCCACTGGCGAGGTGCACGGTCTCCTCGATCGCGGTGTGGAACGCCCGCGGGAGCGCACCGAGCTCGGTCTCGTACCGGAACGTCACGCCGCTGTCGCGCGGCGCGGGCTCGACGCGCAGCCCGACCGTCGCCCAGAAGCGGCCCAGCGCGGGCCCGCGCCTGCCGAACTCCTCGGCGGCCACACCCACCCCGACCGGGCGCTCGACGCAGACGATCCGGCTCGGCGCGAAGCCGGCTTCGACGCCGTACTCGACGGCGAGCCGCTCCGCGATCACCTCCTTCTGCACCTCGCCGTACAGCAGCACCTCGGTGGCTCCGCCCGGCACGACCCGCGCATGGATCAGCGGGTCCTCGTCCGCCAGGCTCGTGAGCGCCGTGTGCAGCCGACCGGCATCGGCCGGGTCGCGGGGACGCACGGCCGTGCGCAGGGTCGGGCGGGCGAAGCGCGGACCGTCCTCGTCGCCGCCCGCGGAGCCGAGCCGGTCGCCCACCTTCGGATCCAGCCCGCCGACCCGGCCGATGTCTCCCGCCACCAGCCGGCCGGTGCCGTTGCGACCGACCACCCGGAGGGAGGTCACCTGCCGGAAGATCTCCTCGCCACCCCTGCGGATGACGACGCGCTGCCGCGGGCGTATCTCGCCGGCGAGAAGGCGCAGGTAGGCGACCTTCTGACCGGACGGCGCGCGCTCGACGGCGAATACGGTGCCCCGCGGTTCCGCGGCCGCCACTGCCGGTGCGGGCGGGAGCAGCCGCACGATCCCGTCGAGGAGCGCCGCGATGCCGGCCCCGCTGAGCGCCGATCCCGCGTAGAACGGGTGGACCCGCCCGGCCGCGGTGCCGGCGGCGAGCGCGTCCGCCACCTCGGCCGCCGTGAGCGGCGGGCCGTCCACGACCCGGGCGAGCACGCGGTCGTCGGTCTCCGCGAGCGCCTCGGTGAGCTCCGGGTCGTCGAGGGACTCGGCGACGACCGCGGCCGCCCGCGCCCCCAGGTCACGGATTCTCGTCATCCTGATGACATTCGGCGCGACCGTGCGCCTGACCTCGGCGAGCAGCTCCTCGTGACGAGCGCCACTCCGGTCGATCTTGTTGGCGAAGAGCAGCGCAGGCAGCCGCATGTCGCGGACGGTGCGCATCAACACGCGCGTCTGCGCCTGCACGCCCTCGACGGCGGACAGCACGAGCACCACCCCGTCGAGCACGCCGAGCGCGCGCTCGACCTCCGCGATGAAGTCCGGGTGACCCGGCGTGTCGATGAGGTTGACCTGGGTGGCGCCGACCGTGAACGCCGCCACCGCCGAGCGGACGGTGATGCCGCGCTGCCGCTCGATGGCGCCGGTGTCGGTCTGGGTGTCGCCGCCGTCGACGCTGCCGAGACGGGCGATGGCGCCGGTGTCGTAGAGGAGGCGCTCGGTGAGGCTGGTCTTACCGGCGTCGACGTGAGCGAGGATGCCGATGTTCAGGGTGTGCGGGTCGGGCATGGGCGACGAAGTCCTCGATTACCGCGAAGCGATGGGGACGCTGGGGTGTTCCGAGGAGTTCGCGCATCGAAGGGCTCCTGCCGCCGGTCGTTCGGACCGGGTGATGGTGTCGAGGCCCTACCGGTCGGGCAACCGAATTCGGCGCGGACGCCCGGCTGAGAGGTGGGCCTGCGCGGAGGCCCGACACCCAGTTCCTGAGCCATGGTGTCGACGACGTCGACGCGTGCGCCCGGCGGATCCGATCGGCCGGTGGTCGAGTCGAGGAACCCGCCGACGCCGGACACGGACGGTCCGCGAACTGCACGGACGACCAGGGATTCCCCTTCGGGATCTACCAGGGTGGACCGGCGACGCAGGATCGACTGGCATACCTCACCTTCGAAGTGGTCGACTCCGCCCGCGCCCGCGCCTTCTTCGGCAGCGTGTTCGGCTGGAGCTTCAGCCCTGGTAGCCACGAGGACGGCTGGCAGGTCGACGAGATGTCCCCGATGGTCGGGTTGCACGGTGGGCACGCGCAGCCGACCGTGGTGCCGATGTACGCGGTGGACGACATCGCGGCGGCCGTGAGCGGAGTCCACGCGGCCGGCGGCACCGCCACCGAGCCGGAACGGCAGCCCTACGGCACCACGTCGTCCTGCGCCGATGACCAGGGCACCCGCTTCTACCTCGGCGAGCTGGACTGATCCGCGCGACATCGAGATCGGACCGGTGCCGGGAGCGCGCGCCTTCGGGGACCTACCCCGAATCGGTCAGGTCCTCGCCGAGCGCCCTCGTGACGGCGGCCTCGTAGGCGAGCAGGGTGTCGACCACGACGCTGCGTTCAGCCGGCGTCAGCGGGCCGAGCGCCTCTCGCCACGCCCGCGCGCCGGGGGCGAGCCACCGGGTGACTGCCGGGCGGACGTCGTCGTCCAGATCGACGATCCGCCGCCGCCGGTCGCCGGGATCGGCGCGGCGGCGCAGGGCCCCCTTGCCGCTCAGCTCGCTGACGAGCAGGCTCACCGTGGTCGGCGCGACGCTGAGCCGTTCGGCCAGTTCGGAGACGGTGAGCGGGCCGTCGAGGAGCAACATCGACAGCAGCGACAGGTGGCGCGGCGTCAGCTCCAGCGACCGCAGCGCCTCCGGCGGTGGCATCTTCTTGACCCGCCCGACCAGTCGTGGGAACACGAGCATGAGCTCGCGCACCGCGCCGTCCGCAGCTTCAGGTGTGGACACGCCCTGCTCTCGTCAGTAGCTTTGAAACCAAAGGTTTCTCGGTTGCTCTGGAGGACGGTATGCCCCATCTGATCGTGTACGCCAGCGAGCCCGAACTGGCCGGGCGGGAATCCGACCTGATCTCGGCGCTCACGGACGCCGTCGTCGGCGTCTACGGCGAGTGGGCGCGGGAGATCGCGGTCGTACAGCTCGTCGGGCTCGCACCAGGCCGGTGGGGGATCGGCGGCCGGCCGGCCGTCGCGCCCGCACCCCGCGTCACGTTCGGCATCAAGGACGCCGCGTTCGCGCGCCCGGACGCGGACGACATCGTGGCCCGCCTGGTCACGGGCGTGACGGAGGCGCTGGTCGCGGTGTTCGGCGAGCGGGTCCGCGCCGGCACGACCGTGGAGCTGGTGGGAACGCCCGCGGGACGCAGCGGCGTGGGCGGCGAGGTCGTGCTGACGTAGGACGTCCTCGACCGCCCGGTCAGCCGTGGGCCAGGTCGGAGAAGCGGCTGTAGTGCAGCTGGTGGGCCACCGTGATGGTGCTCGTGGGGCCGTTGCGGTGCTTGGCCAGGATCAGGTCGGCCTCGCCGGCCCGGGGGTCGTCGCGCTCGAACGCGTCGGGGCGGTGCAGGAGGATGACCATGTCGGCGTCCTGCTCGATCGACCCGGACTCGCGCAGGTCGGAGAGCTGTGGACGCTTGTCGGTGCGCTGCTCCGGGCCACGGTTGAGCTGGCTCATCGCCACCACCGGCACCTCCAGCTCCTTCGCCAGGAGCTTGATCTGCCGGGAGAACTCCGAAACCTCCTGCTGCCGGGACTCGACCTTGCGCCCGGACGTCATCAGCTGCAGGTAGTCGAGAATGATCAGCTTGAGGTCGTGGCGCTGCTTGAGCCGCCGCGCCTTCGCGCGGATCTCCATCAGGGTGAGGTTGGGCGAGTCGTCGACGAACAGCGGCGCCTCGCTGATCTCGCTCATGCGCCGCGCCATGCGCGTCCAGTCGTCGTCGCTCATCCGGCCGGCGCGCATGTCGGCCAGCCGGATCCGCGCCTCGGCCGACAGCAGGCGCATGACGATCTCGGACTTGCTCATCTCCAGGGAGAACACGACGCTCGTGAGGCCGTGCTTGACCGAGCACGACCTGGCGAAGTCCAAGCCCAGAGTGCTCTTCCCGAGCCCCGGGCGCGCCGCCACGACGATCATCTGCCCCGCGTGCAGGCCGTTGGTGACGGCGTCGAGGTCCGCGAAGCCGGTGGGAACGCCGAGCGCCACGCCGCCGCGGGAGGCGATGGCGTCGATCTCGTCCATCGTGGGCTGCAGCAGCTCCTCGAGCGGGACGAAGTCCTCGCTGGTGCTGCGGTCGGTGACCTCGTAGATGGCGGCCTGCGCACGGTCGACGACGTCGTTGACCTCGGCCCCGTCGGCGCCGTGGTAGCCCAGCTGCACGATGCGCGTGCCGGCCTCGACCAGCCGGCGCAGGATCGCCTTCTCCGCGACGATCTCGGCGTAGTAGGCCGCGTTGGCTGCGGTGGGCACCGTGGCGATCAGCGTGTGCAGGTACGGCGCGCCACCGAGGCGGATCAGCTCACCGCGGCGCTGCAGCTCCGCGGACACGGTGACCGCATCGGCGGGCTCACCACGGCCGTACAGGTCGAGGATGCAGTCGTAGACGGTCTGGTGGTTCGGCCGGTAGAAGTCGTCGGGCCGCAGGATCTCGACGACGTCGGCGATGGCGTCCTTGGACAGGAGCATGCCGCCGAGCACCGACTGCTCCGCCGTGAGGTCCTGCGGTGGCTGGCGGTCGAACGCGCCGCCGTTCGCGTCGCCCCCGTCGCCGGCTGGGCGGACCGAACGCGGCCTCCCCGCCGGACGGTCGTCGGCCAGAGCCATACGCAGCGTCACCCCCTGCCGCCATTGTATCGAACAAAGGTTCGATCTGCCCGACGACATCCGGATGGCGCCCCGGAAAACGGGAACTGTCGACCGGGCCGAGTCCTCGCACCCCGGGAGGGAGGTTAAGGGCCCACCCCGACACCACCAAACCGGCTCGCGCACGAGGCTGTGGACCGACTGGGGACGGATGGGTGCCGACCGGGGAACACCTAGGGTCCCACCTGTGGACTACATGGGGACAACTCCCCGCCGAACCCCATATCAGCAGGTCAACGACCTACTGGAAGGTGTGGACAACTTTCTTCGCGACACGCCGGACGCGGCCCGCTCGGCGTGTCGCGCCACCGCCGAGATCGTCCACTCACCGCGTTCAGCCGATCACTCGGCGACGTCGGCGTCACTTTCCGGCGCGCCACCTGGACGGGTGGCGCGACATCCGCTCGCGAGGGGGCAGGAATGTGAACGAGGCGGAAGCTCGATCTCGGAGCGGGACCTCCGCGGTGTTCACGGTGAGTAGTGAGATGAGCGGCGACACCGGGGCCGGGATGAGGTTTGATCACCCGCCCGTGGACGAGACCGTCACTGCCGAGTGCCCCGCCACTGTCCGGTGGTGCCGAATCGCCGCATCGACCGACCGCCTAGAGCTGGGTGCTGTCGCGGGGCCTCGCGTTCGAGTTGCCCGGGCCGCAGTAGCTCGATGCCGAGCCGGTGGACGAGTCGGGGGCGGTTCCGCAGTGAGGACGCACCGGGACTCTCGCTGAGCCCGTGGAGCGTGTGGGGATGGGACCACCGGATAGTCCGCGCGCACTCAGCAGGAACGGTCTCGTCGAGAACCGGCGTGCCGGACAACCGGGGACGGCCGTCAACGCAACCCCAGGACCCGGTAGTCCACCCAACCCAGCCAACCACCCCAGGCGCCGGGATCGACGAACCGGGCCGAACGCGCGCGAGGCCGCCGACACGAGGCGAGGCAGGCAGCGGCCGGCCGGGTACGGCGCGCCCACCGCAGCGGACCCCCAGGTGATCGCCCACCCGCTCGAAGCGGCCCCCGTAGTGGCCGTGATCAGCAGGATCGGGACATGAACCGCACCCATGCAGCCCATGTCCCGATCCCGCCGATCATGACGCTCACATACGGGTCCCGAAGTCCCGACGGCGCTGACCAAGGGCCGATGGTGGCGATCGAAGATCGACTGACGACCTTCTCACGTTGATCGACGAACATCGGCCGGCGGCGGGCGAATCGGCAACACCCTCCCTGTGCGGTCCGGTGACCGCACTCGTCGATCACGGCCGCGGCGAGCTGTACACCACGGTCGTGGCCGTCGCGCTGGCGTGCTGCTCGAACCGATCACGCGCCGCGAGCAGTACCTCAGCGCGGCCGCGGCAGCGGGGTGGTGCTGGTCAGATCGATCATGGCTGCCACAGCGGCCTCTTCCTCCCCCCCGTCGACGGGAGGCGGGACCGGCCGGGCGAAGACGAGCGAGCCGTGCCCGCAGCGCGGGCATGGCTCGCTCGTGGTCGTGCTGGACAGCCGATCAGCTCGCGACGACGTCCACGTCCAGCTCGGTGGTGACCTCCGGGTGCAGGCGCACGGTGACCTTGTGGGTGCCGACGGCCTTGATCTGCCCCGGCAGGTCGACGGCGCGCCGGTCGAGCGCCGGGCCGCCTGCCGCGCGAACGGCGTCGACGACGTCGGAGGACGTGACCGAACCGAACAGGCGACCGGAGTCACCCGCCGCCTTGGCCTTGACCGTGACGCTGAGCGCGCCGAGCTCGCCGGCGACCTCCTTGGCGTGGCCGAGGTCGCGGATCTGGCGGGCGCGCTGGGCGCGCTGGATGGCGGCCACCTGCTTCTCGGCGCCCCTCGTGGCCACGACGGCCAGCTTGCGGGGCAGCAGCAGGTTGCGGCCGTAGCCGTCCTTGACCTCGACGATGTCACCCGGCGCACCCAGGTTGGGCACGTCGGTGGTGAGGATGAGCTTCATACCGGTACTCCTCCTCAGCGCGCGGTCGAGGTGTAGGGCAGCAGCGCGACCTCGCGGGAGTTCTTGACCGCGACCGCCACGTCACGCTGGTGCTGACGGCAGTTGCCGGTGACCCGGCGGGCCCGGATCTTGCCGCGGTCGGAGATGAACTTCCGCAGCAGGCCGGTGTCCTTGTAGTCGATCTCCTGGGCCTTGTCCTTGCAGAACGCGCACACCTTCTTCTTCGGCTTGCGCAGGACGGGCTTGGCCATGGGTGGTTCTCCTGGTTGTTGCTAGAGGCTGGGGGTCAGAAGGGGGGCTCGTCGTCGGCGGCCGGACCGCTGCCGGCTGGCGGCGCGGATCCCCACGGGTCGTCGGCGGGAGCACCGCCGCCGTACCCGCCGCCACCGCCGCCGCCACCACTGCCGCCGCCGCTACCGCCGCCGTAGCCGCCGCTACCGCCGCCCCGGCTGACCTTGTTGACCTTGGCCGTGGCGTAGCGGAGCGACGGGCCGACCTCGTCGACCTCGAGCTCGACGACGGTGCGCTTCTCGCCCTCGCGGGTCTCGAAGGACCGCTGCCGGAGGCGCCCCTGCACCATCACCCGCATGCCGCGGGTCAGCGACTCGGCGACGTTCTCCGCCGCCTGCCGCCACACGTTGCAGCGCAGGAACAGCGCGTCGCCGTCCTTCCACTCGCCGGACTGGCGGTCGAAGGTGCGCGGTGTGGAGGCCACCGTGAAGTTGGCGACCGCGGCCCCGGACGGGGTGAAGCGCAGCTCGGGGTCGGCGGTGAGGTTGCCGATCACCGTGATGACGGTCTCGCCGGCCATCGTGCCCGGCCCTCAGCCCGCGGTGGCGGGCGCGGGAGCCCGCTTCGGCTCGGCGACGACCTTCTTCGGCTCGCGGCGCATGACCTTGGTGCGCAGCACCGACTCGTTCAGGCCCAGCTGCCGGTCGAGCTCGGCGACGGTGGCCGGCTCGCAGGTGACCTCGAGGACCGCGTAGATGCCCTCGGCGTGCTTCGCGATCTCGTACGAGAGGCGACGCTTGCCCCAGACCTCGATCTTCTCGACTGTCCCCTTGTCGGTGCGAACGACGTTGAGGAAGGTCTCCAGGGACGGCGTCACAGTGCGCTCGTCCAGGCTGGGGTCGAGGATGACCATCAACTCGTAATGACGCATGAGAACCACTCACCTCCTATGGACTGGAACGGCCGCGGTCCTTCCGCGACAGGAGGTTCTCATCAGGCCCCGACAGGATCGCCGCCATCGGCGGCGTGCACGGCGCTCGGCGAGCACCGGTCGGGGCGACGCATCGAGGCTACCAGCGCGAACGCCGCGGCCCGCGCGCGGGACCGGCGTTCCCGATCGCACACGCACCCATGGCGCCGCTGTCGGGGATGGTCACTACTCTGGCTCGCATGCTCATCGGGGCACACGCGCGCGAGGACGACCCGCTCGTCTCGGCGGCGGAACGCGGCGCCGACATCGTGCAGCTGTTCCTCGCCGACCCGCAGAGCTGGAAGAAGCCGCCGAGCCACCCGCAGGCCGCCGAGCTCAGGGCGAGCGACCTCACGGTCGTCGTCCACTCCCCGTACCCCGTCAACCTGGCCTCGCTGAACAACCGCATCCGCATCCCGTCGCGGAAGATCGTGGTGCAGCACGCCGAGCTCGCCGCCGAGGTCGGGGCGATCGGCCTCGTCGTCCACGGCGGGCACGTCACGCAGGGCGAGGACGCCACGAAGGGCTTCGAGAACTGGCGCAAGTTCATCGAGCGGCAGATGGCCGACGGTGGCTTCGCGGTCCCGATCTTCATCGAGAACACCGCGGGCGGGGAGAACGCGATGGCCCGCCGGTTCGAGGACCTGGCGCGCCTGTGGGACGCGGTCGGCGAGTTCGGGGTCGGTTTCTGCCTCGACACCTGCCACGCGTTCTCCGCCGGGGTCGACCTCGTCGACGTCGTCGCCCGCGCCAAGGCCATCACCGGCCGCATCGACCTCGTCCACCTGAACAACTCGCGTGACGAGTTCGGCTCGTCGCGGGATCGCCACGCCAACATCGCCGACGGCACGATCGACCCGGATGCGCTGGTCGCCGTGTGTGCCGCGGCGGGCGCACCGGTCGTGGTCGAGACACCGGCAGCCGGCCAGGCGGCCGACATCGCGTTCCTCCGTGAGCGGCTCGGATCGTGACACCGGTTGCGGTGGCGGCCGCCGGCAGCGGGTCCGGCCCGTGACCGGCGCCGCCGTGGGCACCGTCCCGGGCGAGCAGGTGACACCCGTCGTGCACCCGCACCTTCGCACGGGCCGTGTCGTACTGGCTGTGCTCGTGCTGCTCACCGGCCTCACCCTGCTGCTCGGCTACGCGAACAAGGCCCGCTGCACCGGTCCGGAGTTCGACGACAACGGCCGCAGCACCCCCGACTACGGCGTTCGCATCGAGCGCGACGTCTGCTACTCCGACATCCAGCACCTGTGGATCGGCCGGGACATCGACCAGCACCGCTTCCCGTACGTCCACGGGTCCATCACCCCGGACGGTCAGCTCCGCGGCGGATCCGTCGAGTACCCGGTGCTCACCGGGCTGCTGATCTGGGCGGGCGCCCTGTACGCCCACACCGACGCCGGCTTCCTCCTCGGGTCCGCGCTGCTGATGGCGCCGTTCGGGCTCGTCACCGGATGGCTGCTCGGCCGCCTCGCGCGGTGGCGGGCGCTGGTGTGGGCGCTGGGGCCGCCGCTGGTGCTCTACGCGTTCCACAACTGGGATCTCCCGGTGGTGGCCTGCGCCGTCGCCGCGGTGTTCGCGGTGCACGGCTGGCGCACCGACCGCACCCTCGCGCAGCGCGGCACCGTGGCGGCCGTGCTGCTCGGGCTGGGGTTCGCGTTCAAGCTCTACCCGGGCGCGTTCGTGCTGCCGCTCGCCGGGTACGTCCTCGCGGCGTCGCGGCCCGGCCGGCTGGACTGGTGGGGAGCCGCCCGCGTGCCGCTCGCGGCGGCCGTCACCGTGGTGCTGGTGAACGTGCCGTTCATGCTCGCCGGCTACGAGGGTTGGCGGGCGTCGTTCACGTTCCAGCAGCTGCGCAAGGTCGACTTCACCACCAACTCGATCTGGTTCTGGGGGTTCCGCCCGGAGTCCGACCCGGACAACGTCGCCTTCCAGTCCACGATGAGCTGGCTCTCGCCCACCCTCGTGCTGCTGTCGTTCGCGGTGGCGGTCGCGGTGGGCTGGTGGCGGTACCGCCGCGAGGGCACCTACCCGTGGGTCGGCGTGAGCGCGGCGATGCTCTGCGGCTTCCTGCTGCTGCACAAGGTCCACTCGCCGCAGTACACGCTGTGGCTCCTGCCGTTCTTCGTGCTGGCGGCGGTGCCGTGGTCGCTGGTGGTCGCCTACCTGCTGGCCGACCTCGCGATGGGCATCGGCATCTTCCGCTGGTACTACCAGATCCACGCCGGGCTCCCGTCCAGCATCTACGACGGCTTCGCCGCCCAGGCCGTCACCATCGGGGTGTGGGGTCGCGCGGCGCTGCTGGTCGTGCTGTTCGTCGTGTTCCTGCGCGTCCCCGACCGGCTCGCCTCCACGCCGCCGCCGCGGCGCACGCCGCTGGCCGAGTCGGTCGGTTGACGCCACGGCGTTCGGACCCGCCTGATCCCGGTTTCCGGCCCACCCGATCGTCGCCTTGCGCCGGCCGGTCCGGCGTTTCACCGCTGGATTGTCAGCCCTCGCCGGTACGGTTCGCACCACAACATCTAGTGGCAGTGTCACGTGGATCACCTACATGTGGCATCGGAAAGGACATCGGCCCGTTCATGGCGCTTCCCGCACGCACCAGCGACACCGCCCCTTCGGCAGAGCAGCGGATGCCCCGCGCCCGGCAGGGCACGACCACCTCCTTCGAGGTGGCAGGCACCAAGTTCTTCGTCACCGCGAACGCCGACGAGGCCGGGGCGCTGGGGGAGATATTCGCCAAGTTCGGCAAGGAGGGCTCCACCACGGCCGGGCTCATGGAGCTGCTCTCGATCGCCGTCTCCCTCGGCCTGCAGCACGGTGTCCCGCTGGAGGTGTTCGTGGCGAAGTTCCGCAACCAGCGGTTCGAGCCGATGGGCATGACGGACGACCCGGACATCCCGATCGCCACCTCGGTGGGCGACTACCTCGCCCGCCGCCTGGCCCACGACTGGCTGGACGTCGGCTCCCGCAAGGATCTCGACATGCTCACCCCCGCCGAGGAGGCCGAGCTCCCCGCCGACACCTACGCACCCACCCCGCTGCGCCGACCCGCGCGGGTCTAGGTGGGGTCCACCCAGCGTCACCGACCAGGAGCACCTCCACGCCGTGGGCACGCCGTACCCGACTCGTAGCCCGACAGCCACCGCGGCCGAACATCTTGCCGACCGACTGCCGGTCCTGGCCGGGGCATGATCAACGGATCCGCGCGCAGGATCCCAGGCGCCTGCAACGTGTCCACAGCCTCGAGATCGATCCGAGCTGCGCGCGCCCGCCAACCGCAGGGCGCTGAGCGGGACCTCGCAACGATCAACGCATCATGATCGGACCGACATCCGCCACAGCGCCCACCCAAGGGCAGCCACGCCCAGGTGATCATGGAGAAGCCACCTCCGGTGGCGCCGCGATGAGCAGGCGCGATCCGCTCCCGGGGCGGCGGCTACCTCCAGGCGAACACCGGCTGCTCGAGGTGCGCCACCCGGGTCGCGCGCCCCTGCAGCACCACCTCTCGGAACTGGTGGAGCACGGCGGCCGTGGGAGCGTGCACGAGCCGGCCGAGGATCGGCAGCTGGATCACGGGCGCGTCCGACTCCGGGATCGTGACGAAGCGCGGCTCCACGTCGATCACGTCCAGGGGCACGCGGTACACCTCGGACACCTCGACCGGGTTGGGCCGGAGCACCGGTTCGGCTCCGGCCCACAGCACCACGGGCGTGATCAGGTACCCGGAGCGGGTGGCGTAGTCGTCGAGGATGCCGAGCTCGGCATCGGCGTCGAGCACGAGCCCGAGCTCCTCGGCGAGCTCGCGGCGGGCCGCGGCACCCGGCGCCTCGCCCGAGTCGGTGCGCCCACCCGGCAGCGCCCACTGGCCGGCGTGCCCGCGCAGCGTGGCCGCGCGCCGCGTCAGCAGGAACGCATCACCGCCGGCCACGAGGTTGATGCCGACGGCCGCCGGCTTGAGGTCCGGCCGGTCGAGCGGCCGGCGGGTGAAGCGGTGCAGGGCGGCTTCGACGTGGTCACGGGAGACGGGCACACCCGCAGCGTGCCAGCGATCAGCGCGGGACGCCGGTCGCGGCCGGCCATTCCGGATCCGCGTCGACGGCACCCGCCCACCGTCCCGGCCCCGTCCGGACGGGGTCGGTCTCCGGGCGCAGCACCGACCGCACGACCAGCACGCACAGCACCGCCACGAACGCGTCGCGGAGCACGACGGCGCCGAGGAACCAGTCCGGCGGCAGACCCTTGTTCGCCGGGGTGAGGTAGTAGTACATGCGCGGAGCCCACACCAGGGCGTCTACCGCCATCCACGCCAGCAGCAGCCGCCAATGCGGGAGAGCGAGCACGGCCAAGGGCACCAGCCACAGCGAGTACTGCGGACTCCACACCTTGTTGACCAGCAGGAACGACGCAACGACGAGGAAGGCTAGCGAGGCCAGCCGCGGCGGCTGCGGTGCGCGCAGCGCGAGCAGGCAGATCGCGGCGCAGCAGATCACGAAGAGCGCGGCCGACACGGCGTTCAGCACCGCGGGGGACTCCCCGTCGGCGAGCTTGCCGTCGAACCCCGACCAGCCGGTGAAGTACTGCACGACGAAGTAGAGGGAGTCGGGGTCGGCCGGGCGGGTGCGGTTGAGCCGGAAGAACTCCGACCAGCCCGTGGGGTACAGCAGTGCCACGGGCGCGTTGATGAGGACGAACGCGCCGATCGCCGCGCCGATCGTGCGGATGCCGATGCCGATCCGGCGCCTGCGCAGCGCGACGAGCAGGACGGGTAGGAGCAGCATCAGCGGATAGAACTTGAAGGCGCCGCCGACACCGATCAGGAGGCCGGCGAGCAGCGGTCTGCGCCGGGCCAGCGCCAGCATCCCCGCGGTGGCGCAGGCGACGGCGAGCGCGTCGAAGTTGGTGAACAGGTGTACCGCCACCAGCGGGGACAGCGCGACCAGCGCCGCGTCCCACGGGCGGCTCGGCCGCAGCGTGCGCACCGCCCACACGGCCACGAGCCACGCCAGCGCGAGCCATGCGGCGCTGATGTCGAAGTACACGACGACGGGGAGAGCCGTCGGCAGGGCCGGGACCACGTCGGCGGTCCAGAGCCAGGCATCGGCGAGCCGCGCGTTGACGTACTGGAAGTACCCGGTGAGCACCGGGTACTCCATGTACCGCACCTGCTCGTCGTCGGTGCCCGCGCCCTCGACCCACGGGTCGCGGTAGGGCACGGCGCCCTGGTCGAGGCCCTCGATCCCCCAGAGCGGGATGGTGTCGGAGTAGCACATCGCGACGTACTGGTGGTTGTTGCGCCAGTCGAGTGCGAGCGTGCCGTTGTCGGTCGTGTACTGCTGCAGGCAGGGTGCCTTGCCGAACCAGCCCGCGGCGAGCACCGCCACCGCCAGCAGCAGGATCACCCGCAGCGGCGTCCAGAACCGGCTGCGGCCCACCAGGGCGTGCCGTCCGAGCGGTCCGCCGACCGCCCGGCTGGCGGCCGCAGCGAGCGGCTCGGTCCAGGTCGGGACGACACGCGCGGGCGGGAGGTCCGGATCCCGAACCCGCGAGCTCACCCGACGGGACCGCTGTCGGACGTGTTCTCGAGCGCCGAGCGGTCGGACTGCCCGCGGTTGGCCGACCCCGACGACCCCGGCGAGCCCGCCGAGCCGCTGTCCCGGGTGTCCGACGTGGGCTGGTCGCTGCTCCCGCTGTCACCGTCGTCGCTGAAGTTGTTCGACCGGGAGTTGCGGTCGTTGGACGAGCTGCTGTCGTCGTCGGACGACCTGCTCGAGTCGCTGTCGCGGTCCTCGTCGCTGTCGGAGTCCTCGTCGTCATCGTCGTCGTCATCCGGCGACGACGTCTCCGACGTGTCGATCGAGTCGTTCCCGGGTGGCACGCCCATCGGCACGAACGTGGAGAACTGCAACGACGGGTCGTCCTCGGTGGCCGTCTTCATGAACGCGTGCCACATCTGGCCGGGCAGGCCGCTGCCGTAGATCGGGCGCCTCTGGGCGGTGCGGATCGGGTCGCTCTTGTCCGTGCCCACCCAGACGGCCGTGGACTTGCTCGGGGTGAACCCGACGAACCAGGCGTCGCGGTTGTCGCTGGCGCTGCCCTCGAGCTGCGCGGTGCCCGTCTTCGCCGCGACCTGCCGGCCGCCCAGGGGGTAGCCGTCCTTCGGGGCCACCTGGAGCATCGCCTCGATGACGTTGCGCGCCACCTGCTGCGGCATGACCTGCCGCCCGGCGTCCTCCTCGTGCTCGAAGAGGACCTCGCCGTCGGCCGCCTCGACGCGCGACACGATGTAGGGCTCGTGGTAGACGCCCTCGGCGGCGAACGTGGCGTAGGCGGAGGCCATGTCGACGGGGTGGACCTCCTTGTCGCCCAGCGCGATACCGCCGGTGGGCTTGTCGAGGAGGTCGTCCGGGATGCCGGCCTGGTGAGCCGCGTCGGCGACGTTCTGCGGGCCGACATCGATGCCCAGCTGGTAGAACCAGGTGTTGATCGACTCGGTCATCGCGTACTCGGCACCGCACAGATCGCAGCTGACGCCTTCGACGTTGCGCACCGCGCCCGCACGGCCGGGGAACTCCTTGGGGCTGGTGCCTTCGAGCTGCGTGCCGAGGCCGAACCCGTCGTTCTGCTGCAGCGCCGCGGACAGCACGAACGGTTTGAACGACGACCCGGGCTGGCGGAAGGCCTCGCCCGCGTAGTCGATGCCCAGACCGTTGGTCCCGCCGTAGTAGCTGAGGATGGCCCCCGTCTTCGGGTCGATGGAGACCAGCCCGCTGCGCAGGTTGTCGGGCTGCCGGGCCATCTGCTTCTTCTCGACGTCCACGGCTTCCGCCTGGAGCGGCTGTTCCACCGTGGTGGTGATGGTGACCCCGCGGGTGTCGATCACGTCCTTCGTGATCCCCTTGGACTCGAGCTCGGCGAGGGCGCGCTCGTAGATGTGGTACCGGTCGTCACCGGGAATGCCGCCCTCGGCCTTCTCCTGGATCTCCGGGAGTACGGGGAACGTCTGCGTGGCGCGCTCGGACTTGTCGAGCCATCCCTGCTCGACCATGCCGTCGAGCACGAAGTTCCACCGCTCCTGCGAACGCTCGGGGTTCTTCGCGGGGTCCCAGCGCGACGGGGACTGGATGATGCCACCGAGCATGGCGCCCTCCGACACCGTCAGGTCTCCGACGTCCTTGTTGAAGTACGCCTTGGCCGCCGCCTGGATGCCGGACGCGCCCCGGCCCCAGTAGATCGTGTTGAGGTAGTTCTCGAGGATCTCGTCCTTCGTCTTCTCCTTGGAGATCTTGACGGCGAGGACGATCTCCTTGTACTTGCGCCAGAGGGAGAAGTCGTTCTCCCCGGTGGAGACCTTGATGTACTGCTGGGTGACCGTGGAGCCGCCACCGACACCGCCGGTGAGCTGCTCGTAGACGGCGCGGCCGATACCCATGAAGTCGAAGCCGGGGTTGGAGTAGAAGGAGCGGTCCTCCGCCGCGAGCACCGCGTCCCGCACGTGCTTCGGGACCTTGTCGAGCGTGACGGCGACCCGGTTCTCACCCTCGGGGCGCACGGTGGCGAGCTCCTCGCCCTTGGCGAACTTGAACGTGGCCACCTGCGCGAGTGCCACGTCCTGCGACGACGGCACCGGGAACATGAACCAGCCGACGACGAACGCGACGAACGGGCCGATCAGCAGCAGCCCGAGCACGACGTAGGAGATGCGGCGCACCCGGCGCCACGGCGAGACCTTCTTCTTGCGGCCCCGCCCGGCCGCTCCCGAACGGCGACCTCGCTCCGAGACCGCGGTGGGCGCTCCATGGCCGCTGACGACGCCGGTGGGGTCGTCGTCCTCGTGCGTGAGCAGGGGCACCCCACGGTTCGACGATACCGGGGGGCGTCTCCCCGACGGGACCGGCGGGCCGTCGGTCCGGTAGCGCTGCGGGGGAACGCGGGAACCGGGCGGTGGCCCCTGCCTGCGTTGGGGGCCGCGCGGCGCGGCCGGGCCGCCCTGCCGGGGTGGCGGGCCGCCGTGCGGGTTCCGCGGACGGCCCCGCGGCGCGTCGAACCGGGGGTCGCGCTGATCACTCACCGCTGCTCCGGGGGTTCGGGGGAAGGTTTGCGGTCACTCGGCGGCGGTCCTGCGTCGATCGGACCTGCGGCTGTGGGGAGTGTCGCCCGTGCCCATCACATAGGACAGGACGAGATGGTTCCAGCTGCAGGTTCGGCAGACCTCCACAACGTAGACGGAGAAGTCGGCGTGGACGTTCGCAAGCTGCTCGAGCTCCTCGGGCTTGCGTGCTGATCCGGCGGCGTGCCTGAGCTCGTCGCCGAAGATCCACGAGACCTGGGTGAGGCGTTCCTTGCGGCAGACCGGACACGTGCGGTCGGTGGCCTCACCGTGGAAACGCGCCGCTCGGAGTAGGTACGGGCTGGCGTCGCAGACCTCGGCGACCCCGACCCGACCGGAGTGGACGTCGGCGAGCAGCGCACGGCGCTGCAACGCGTAGTCGACCACCTGCCGCTGGGTGCGCACCCGGTCAGGGTACGCGGACCCCTCCCCGGAACGCGCGAGAACGCCTCCGGCCGGCCCGATCGATCGATCGACGGTCACCTTGAGGCGATCTCGGGACTGCACCGAGATGTATCGGCTCGATATACTGTGCCGGGCTATCGGAACGTGCTATCGCATCGCGGCAAGGGAGGTGAGGTCGTCGTGCTCGAGCTCGCGATCCTCGGCCTCCTCCAGGAGGCCCCGGTCCACGGCTACGAACTGCGCAAGCAGCTCGGCCTGCGCCTGGGCGGCTTCCGGCTGTTCTCCTACGGGTCGCTCTACCCGGCGCTGCGTCGCCTCACCCGCGCCGGCCTCATCGTCGAGGATCCCGAGCAGACCGCGCCAGAGGCCGGCGCGTGGCCACGGCGCAGCCGCCGGGTGTACCGGATCACAGCCGAGGGCAAGGAGCGCCTCGCGGAGCTGCTGGCCGAGTCCGGGCCGCACGCGTGGGACGACGAGGGCTTCGGCGTCCACCTCGCGTTCTTCTCCCGCACGCCCGCCGAGACGCGCATGCGGATCCTCGAGGGCCGTAGGCGGGCCGTCGAGGAGCGCCGCGAAGGCCTGCGGGCCGCCCTCGGCCGGGCCCGCGAGCAGATCGACAACTACACCCAGCAGCTCCACCAGCTCGGCCTCGACTCGTGCGAGCGGGAAGTGCGCTGGCTCAACGAACTGATCGCCACCGAGCGCGCCGCGCAGGACGACGCCCCGAAGCCGACAGACCAGGAAGACGAGAGAAGGAGCCGCAATGAGTGAGGTCCGTGTCGCCGTCGTCGGCGTGGGTAACTGCGCGGCGTCGCTGGTGCAGGGCGTGCACTACTACGCGGACGCCGATCCGGCCACGCGCGTCCCCGGCCTGATGCACGTCGACTTCGGTGGCTACCACGTTCGCGACATCGACTTCGTCGCCGCGTTCGACGTCGACGCCAAGAAGGTGGGGCGCGACCTCTCCGAGGCGATCTCCGCCAGCGAGAACAACACCATCAAGATCTGCGACGTCCCGCCGCTCGACGTTCCGGTGCAGCGCGGCCACACGCTCGACGGGCTCGGCCGGTTCTACCGCGAGACGATCGACGAGTCCGACGACGAGCCGGTCGACGTCGCGCAGGTGCTCCGGGACACCCGCACCGACGTGCTCGTGTCCTACCTCCCGGTGGGCAGCGAGACGGCCGACCGCTTCTACGCGCAGGCGGCCATCGACGCGGGCGTGGCGTTCGTCAACGCGCTGCCGGTGTTCATCGCCTCCGACCCGGAGTGGGCCGAGAAGTTCCGCGTCGCGGGCGTGCCGATCATCGGCGACGACATCAAGAGCCAGGTCGGCGCCACGATCACCCACCGCGTGCTCGCCCGGCTGTTCGAGGACCGCGGCGTGCAGCTCGACCGCACGATGCAGCTCAACGTGGGCGGGAACATGGACTTCCTGAACATGAAGGAGCTCGAGCGGCTGGAGTCGAAGAAGGTCTCGAAGACCCAGTCGGTCACCTCGCAGGTCGACCGCGACCTCGGCAAGGACAACGTCCACATCGGGCCGTCGGACTACGTCGCGTGGCTCGACGACCGCAAGTGGGCCTACGTCCGGCTGGAGGGCAGGGCCTTCGGCGACGTGCCGCTGAACCTCGAGTACAAGCTCGAGGTCTGGGACTCGCCCAACTCCGCGGGGATCATCATCGACGCGGTGCGGGCGGCCAAGCTCGCCAAGGACCGGGGCATCGGCGGGCCGATCCTCTCCGCGGCGAGCTACTTCATGAAGTCCCCGCCCGAGCAGTACAGCGACGACATCGCGCGTGAGGCCGTGGAGGAGTTCATCCGCGGCGAACGGGAGCGCTGACCGCGCGCCCAGCACCGCACATCCATCAGACCCCGGCCGTGGCTCAGCCGCCACGATCCGGGGTCTGATTCGTTTGCAGATCGTCAACCTTTTCAGAAACTGTCTGCCCGTTCCATTCTGGAAGCAACTTCACTCGTCTGCCGCAATCACGAACGCATCACGACACGACTAGTGCCGCAGGTCACCCGGGATGAGGAGATCAACCTGTTCCGGAAGCAGTACGGGTGTCTGGCAAGTGGCCTATTTGGCGCAGCGCACGGTGAGCGGGTTCACCGGGCGGTGAAGGTGCAATAGAGAGCTTCGTCATGGCCGATATCTAAATCCGTTCGTAATGTGCCGGACGGCTCTGCGCTACCGACGCCCATCAGGGGTGGAGGGCGCAGGGTCACCGTCGGACAGGCGGGGTGCCGCACGGCCGAAATGCGAGAACCGGGCCGTGCACGGCGCATCCCGTCGGCTCCGCGGGCTCCCCCGGCCCGCGGGACCTTCTCCGCCGGTGCTACCCCGAGGACCCCCCGTGCCCAAGCACCTCCCCGCCCTCGCGGCCCGCGCCGCCGTCGTGACCACCACCGCCGCCGTCGCCTCGGTCTTCGCGGTGCTGCCCGCCAGCGCGGAGCCGGCCCCGACCGCCCCGGTCGCGATGGCCGTCACGCCGGTCGTCGAGAGCTCCCCCTCGCTCGCCGAACCCGCCCTCGCCGCCGCGGCGGCCGCAGCCACCCGGGCCACGGCGCTCGACCACGCGATGAGCAAGATCGGCTCGCCGTACCGGTACGGCGCGAGCGGACCGAACGCCTTCGACTGCTCCGGCCTCGTCTCGTGGTCGTACAAGAAGGCCGGCAAGTCGCTGCCGCGCACCAGCCGGGCGATGTCGAAGGTCGGCACGCCGGTCTCCCGCGGCGACCTGCAGCCCGGCGACCTCGTGTTCTTCTACAAGCCGGTCAGCCACGTCGGGATCTACATCGGCGACGGCAAGATCGTGCACGCCAGCACCCGCAAGAGCCCGGTCAAGATCTCCGACATGGGCCGGATGAAGTTCAACTCGGCCCGCCGGGTCTGAGTCCGAGCAGCTCCGGTCGCCGGGCGAGCCCGCGCCACACCGCACCGGGATCCGGCACCAGCTTCCGAGCCGTCAGATCGAGGACGCCGCCGACGCTGCGGAGCTCCGCCACCAGGCTCCCGTCGTCGGCCCGGCGGAGCTGCTGGGCGACGCGGCCGGTGCGGCCGCCGGGCCAGTCGAACACGCACGACACGTCGACCTCGTGCCCGAGCCGAAGCTCGCGCACGAACCGCACGGTGGTCTCCAGCGTCACCGGGCCGACCCCGGTGCGGCGCATCTCCTCGAGGTCGACGCCCGCGGCCTCGAGGAGCTTCCACCGCGTGTGGTCGGCGTACTGCAGGTAGGCGGCGGTGGTGACGTGGCCCTGGGTGTCCAGCTCGTAGGAGCGCACCTCCAGCCGCACCTGGAACGGCCCGCTCACGACCGGGCCCCGGCCGGGTGGGCGAGGAACATCTCGATCACGACGTCGAGGTGGCGGAGGAACCGGTCGCCCGCCGGGTCGACGGTGATCTGCTGGTCGACCAGCCCCTTCACCACCGCGGTGAGGACGTCGACGGACTCCCGGCCGGTGACGCCGACCCCGGCCAGGGCGGCGCGCCAGGCACCGAACGCGCGCCGGGCCAGCGCGGCCGACTCCGCCGACGGCGTGAACCCAGGCACCGTGCGCTGGGCGATGAGCTGGTAGCGCGGCGGGCTCGCGACGCAGAACTCCGCGAAGACCCGGGCGGCACGCCCGACGTCGAGCGGCTCCTCCGCGGCGAGGCGCTCGTGGAACTGCTGGTGTCCCTGCGCGTACATCCGGTCGTACAGGGCGTTCTTGGTCGGGACGTACCAGGCGAGCGACTGGGGTCGCATCGCCAGCCGGGAGGCCAGCTCGCGCAGCGAGACGCCGGCGATCCCGTCCTCCGCCGCCAGCTGCCACGCCACATCCAGGATCTCCTCCATGGCGGCCCGCCGGCGTCGCGCCACCCTGTCAGTAGCAGGGTTCTCTGTCATGAACAGAGAAGGTAGTCGGCCGCGCGGCGGGGGGCCAGATCCATCGAAGGGTTTATGCGCGGATCGCCCGGCGGATCGATGCCCGCCACCGCGAGCGCTCGTACCATCGACCGCGTGAGCTCCGAGGCCGACCGCAGCCACATGCGCATCTCCGACGCCGACCGCGCCGCAGCGGCCGAGCGGCTGCGGATCGCGGTCGACGAGGGCCGGCTGGACCTCACCGAGTACGACGCCCGGCTGCGTTCGGCGTACGCCGCCACCACCTACGGCGAGCTCGAGCCGATCACCGCCGACCTGCCGGCCGTCACCGTGCCCGCCAAGAAGGAGCCGGCGGCGGCCGTCGAACGCCACAAGTGGCTCAACGAGTGGCGCGAGTGGCTGGGCGGTGCGGTCATCATGATCGCCATCTGGGGCACGACGTCCCTGGTGTCCGGGTCGCTGCACCCCTTCTGGCCGGCGATCCCGCTCGGGATCTGGGCCGCCGTGCTCGTCGCAGGCGCGCTCGGCAAGAAGGAGAAGAAGGGGTAGGACGCCCGACGCCCGCCGGTTGGCGCGGTTTCGACCGGGCCGAACGCCGGGCGCTGGCCGTGGACCGGGTCGGGCTGGCGGACGTGGGCGACCGGTACCCGTGGCAGTTGTCCGGCGGCATGCAACAACGGGCGGCGATCGCCCGCGCGCTGGTCTGCCGGCCCGCCGTCCTCCTTGATGGACGAGCCGTTCGCATCGGTCGACGTGCAGACCCGGCTCGAGCCGGAGGACCTGCTGCGGGAGGTCCAGCGCGACCGGGCTCGGGGGATGGAAGCCGGCGGGGCGGGTGAACACTGCACCGTCCTGCTCGTCACCCACGACATCGACGAGAGCGTCTACCTCGGTGACCGGGTGCTGGTGCTCTCACCGTCGCCGGCACGCATCGTCGCCGACCTGGCCGTCGGCCGACCGGGACCAGATCACGGCGCGCGAGTCGCCGGAGTTCGTCGCGCTGCGCGGCGAGGTGGCCCGGCTGCTCCGCGGGTCCGGTGTCCGATCTTGATGGAGCAGGGACTCGATGCCGAGCCGGTGGACCACTCGGGGCCGGTTCCGCGGAACGCCCCGCTGCGCCAAGCCGCGGCGACCATGATCGACGAGTGCGGTCACAGAGCCGCACAACCGCAAGCGCTGATCAAGCCCCGCCAGCATTCAGACCACTACGTTGACCAGCCGGCCGGGCACCACGATCACCTTGCGCGGTGCCCCGCCGGCCAGCGCGGCGACGACCTTCTCGTCGGCCAGCGCGGTGGCCTCCACCTGCTCGGTGGGGGCGTCGGCCGGCACCGTGACGCGCGAGCGCACCTTCCCGTTGATCTGGATCGGGTACTCGACGGTGTCGGCCACCAGGTACCGCTCGTCGGCCACCGGGAACGGGCCGTGGGCCAGCGTGCCGTCGTGGCCCAGCAGCGACCACAGCTCCTCGGCCACGTGCGGCGTCAGCGGCGCCATCATCAGCACCAGCGGCTCCGCGACCGAGCGGGGCACCCCTGCCGTGCCGTAGACCTTGGTCAGATGGTTGTTCAGCTCGATCAGCTTGGCGGCCGCGGTGTTGTAGCGCAGCCCCACGTAGTCGCTGTGCACCCCGGTGATCGCCCGGTGCAGCACGCGCAGGGTCTCGGTGTCGGGCTCGGCGTCGGTGACCCGGGTCCCGCCGGTCTGCTCGTCCACCAGGTTGCGCCAGACGCGCTGCAGGAACCGCTGCGAGCCGATCACGTCCCGCGTGGACCAGGGGCGCGAGACCTCCAGCGGGCCCGTCGACATCTCGTACAGGCGGAAGGTGTCGGCACCGTAGCGGTCGCACATCTCGTCGGGCGTCACCACGTTCCGCAGTGACTTGCCCATCTTCCCGTACTCGCGGCGCACCGGTTGGCCGTTCCACGTGAAACGCCCGTCCTCGTCCTCGACCACCTCCTCGGCCGGGACGTAGGAGCCGCGGGCGTCCGTGTAGGCGTAGGCCTGGATGTAACCCTGGTTGACCAGCCTGCGGAACGGCTCCTCCGAGCTCAGGTGGCCCAGGTCGTACAGGACCTTGTGCCAGAAGCGCGCGTACAGCAGGTGCAGCACCGCGTGCTCGACGCCACCGACGTACAGGTCGACGCCGCCGGGGTCGTTCTCACGGGTCGGATCCTTGCCCATCCAGTACCGCTCGACGTCGGCGTCGACGAACCGCTGGTGGTTCTCCGGGTCCAGGTACCGGATCGGGTACCAGCACGAGCCCGCCCACTGGGGCATCGTGTTGGTCTCGCGGCGGTAGGGCCGGATCCCGTCACCCAGGTCCAGGTCCACCTCCACCCACTCGGCGGCCCGCGACAGCGGCGGCTCCGGGTCGGTGTCGGCGTCGTCCGGGGCGTAGGTCTTGGGGGAGTAGTCCTCGACATCGGGCAGCTCGACCGGCAGCCGGTCGGCGGGCAGCGCCACCGGGCCGTCCTCGTCCCACACGATGGGGAACGGCTCGCCCCAGTACCGCTGGCGGGAGAACAGCCAGTCCCGCAGCTTGTACTGCACCACGGCCTCGCCCGCGCCGCGCGCGACCAGCCACTCGGTGATGGCGTGCTTCGCCTCGGCGATGCCCATGCCGTTCAGGCTGACCTCGGAGTTCGCCGAGTTGATCGCCGGGCCCTCGCCCGTGAACGCGTCGCCGTCGAAGCCCGCGCTCGGCTGCACCGTGCGGACGATCGGCAGCCCGAAGGCCTCGGCGAAGTCCCAGTCACGCTGGTCCTGCCCGGGGACGGCCATGATCGCGCCCGTGCCGTAACCCATCAGCACGTAGTCGGCGACGAATACCGGGATCCGCTCGTCGTTGACCGGGTTGACGGCGTACGCGCCGGTGAAGACGCCGGTCTTCTCCTTGTTCTCCTGGCGATCCAGGTCCGACTTGCGCGCCGCGCCGACCCGGTACAGGGCGATGGCCTCCGCCGGCGTCGCTGCGCCGCACGTCCAGCGATCGTCGACGTCGGCAGGCCACTCCTGCCGGACGATCGCGTCGACCAGCGGGTGCTCGGGTGCCAGCACCATGTACGTCGCGCCGAACAGCGTGTCCGGGCGCGTGGTGAAGACCTCGATCTGCGTGCCGTCGACGGGGAAGCGGACCTGCGCACCCGCGGAACGGCCGATCCAGTTCCGCTGCATCGTCTTGATCGAGTCGGGCCAGTCCAGCCGGTCCAGGTCGTCGATCAGGCGGTCGGCGTAGGCCGTGATCCGCATCATCCACTGCTTCAGGTTGCGGCGGAACACGGGGAAGTTGCCCCGCTCGCTGCGCCCGTCGGCGGTGACCTCCTCGTTCGCCAGCACCGTGCCCAGGCCGGGGCACCAGTTGACCGGCGCCTCGGAGATGTACGCCAGCCGGTGGCCGTCGATCACGGTGCGCTGCTCGGCCGGCGTCAGCTCGGACCAACCACGGCCGTCGGGCGTACGCCGCTCGTCCCGCGCGAACTCCGCCTCCAGCTCGGCGATGGGCCGCGCCGCCTGCCGCTCCTCGTCGTACCAGCTGTTGAAGATCTGCAGGAAGATCCACTGCGTCCAGCGGTAGAACTCGACGTCCGTGGTGGCCACGGAGCGGCGCTCGTCGTGGGCCAGGCCCAGCTGGCGCAGCTGCGCCTTGTAGCGCTGGATGTTCTCCTCGGTGGTCTTGCGCGGGTGCGTGCCCGTCTGCACCGCGTACTGCTCGGCGGGCAGGCCGAACGCGTCGAAACCCATCGTGTGCAGCACGGTGCGGCCGTTCATCCGCAGGTAGCGGCCCAGCACATCGGTGCCGATGAAGCCCAGCGGGTGACCGACGTGCAGGCCCGACCCCGACGGGTACGGGAACATGTCCAGCAGGTAGACCTTCTCGCGACCGGTGGCCTCCGGATCGGCCCAGGGCCCGGACGGGTTCGGCGCGTGGAACGTGCCCTCGTGCTCCCACCGGTCCTGCCACCGGCGCTCGATCTGCGCGGCCAGCGCGGCGCCGTACCGGAACGGCGGGGTGCCCTCCCCGCCCGACCCGCTCCCGCCGTCGGCGCGCTCCGGCGCGGCTGCGCTCGTGTCCGTGCTCATGTCCCGCTCCTGGGAAGTCCGTGGGTGGCCCGAAAACCAGAAGACCCCTCCGCCAGCAGGCAAAAGGGGTCGGCCGCGCCGGGGCGTATGGGAACGCTCAGTGCGGCGCGGCCTCGAGAAGAAGTCGGCGGGCCACGTCATCAGGGTAGCGCCGACGCGCCGACCGGCGCGATCGGGTACGCGAGCCGCCGGAGCGAGGCGTAGGCCTTCGTGCACCGCGTACGGTGGTCGCCGTGCCGCTCCCGGTCCGCCTCGTACTCGGTGTCCTGCTCGTCGTGCTCGGTGTCGCGCTGCTCACGATCGCCGTCCTCGGCCTGCGCCGGAAGCTGCGTCGCAACCGCTGGGCCGGGGTGCGCACGGCCGCGAGCCTGCGCTCGGACGCCGCGTTCGCCGTGGCCAACCAGGTGGCGGCGGCCCCGCTCGGCGCGGCGGGCGTTGTGTCCCTGATCGGCGGCGGAGCGCTCCTGGCCGGAGCCACCGGCGTGCTCGGCTGGACGCTGGTCGCCGTGAGCACGATCGCCGTCTTCGTCCTCACCGGGGTGGGCGGCGTGGCGGGGGACCGCGCGGCGGCGGCCGTGCCGGAGCCGGACCCGGGCTCCTCGTTGTGTGGCGGGGCGTGCGCGGGCTGCGACCTGGTGGCGGGCTGCCGCACCGCGGCGGCGGGCGCCCAGCAGGGCTGAGACACCCCGGGAAGAGCTGCACGGTCAGTTGTTCCTGAGATCCAGCGGGTAGGTGGCGAGCAGCGACAGCGGCATGCCCTGCCGGCGCAGCACGTGGCCCCACAACCGCGCGTCGTGGCGGGCCAGCACGTCGTCCGGGATGGCGGGCACGACGATCCAGTCGCCGCGCTCGATCTCACCCGCGAGCTGGCCCGAGTCCCAGCCCGAGTAGCCGGCGAACACGCGCAACCCCCGCAGGTTCGGCGCGATCGTGGCCGGGTCGGAGTCGAGGTCGACGAGCGCCACCGGGCCGCGCACCGTGATCAGCCCGTCCACCCTGCTCGGGTCCTGGCCGGTGCGCACGGCCGCCAGGCACAGCGCCGTCTCGCTCTCCACCGGCCCGCCGACGAAGACCGCAGGCGGCTGCGACGACAGCGGCGCCCAGGACGGGAGGACGTCGCGCACCGTGACCTCGCTCGGCCGGTTCAGGACGACGCCGAGGGTGCCCCGGTCACGGTGCTCGATGACGTAGATCACAGTGCGCCGGAAGTGGGGGTCGAGCAGCCCGGGAGCCGCCACCAGCAGGGTGCCTGGCGCCACCTCCGAACCGGGAGCCGAACCAGAACGGGAGCGCTCGTCCACCACTCGACCATCGTCCCACCCCGGCTCAGCGCGTAGCCTCCAGCCGTGCCGACATCGGGCCCTGGATCGCCATCGCCCGCGCCTGTGGTCCCCGGCGCACCACCGGACGCGCGACTCGGCCTCGGTCGGCTCCTGCGCACCCGGGGCTTCAGCCGGCTGCTCGTCGTGCGCTTCGCCACGCAGTGGGGCGACGGCATGTTCCAGGCCGCCCTCGGCGGGGCGGTCCTGTTCAACCCGGAGCGGCAGGCCGATCCGCTCGCCGTGGCGGCAGGGCTCGCCGTGCTGCTGCTGCCGTACTCGCTGATCGGGCCGTTCGCCGGGGCGCTCATCGACCGGTGGGACCGCAGGCGGCTCCTCGTCGGCGCCAACCTCGTGCGCGCGGCACTCGTGGTGGTCGTCGCGGCCGTCGTGCTGACCGGCGGGGCCGGCGTGCAGCTCTACCTGCCCGCGCTGGCGGTGGCCGGGGTGACCCGGTTCGTGCTCGCCGCGCTGTCGGTCGCACTGCCCCACGTCGTCCCGCGCCAACACCTGGTCGAGGCCAACACCTTCGCCGTGACGGCAGGCGCCGCGATGGCCGCCCTCGGCGGGGCGACGTCGATCGGGCTGCGCGAGGTCGTCGGCACGGGCAACGCCGGTTCGGCCGCCGTGACCCTCATGGCGGCCACCGGCTCGCTGGCGGCTGCGCTGCTGGCCGCCGGGTTCCGGCGCGGGCGGCTCGGCCCCGACCGCACCGACGGCCGCCGCTCCACGATCGGCAGCGTCCTGCACGGATTCGCCGACGGCGCGCGCGCGACGATCGCCACCTCGTCGGTGGCCGCCTCGTTCCTGGCCCTCGGCACCCACCGGCTCGCGTTCGGCGTCTCGACGCTGCTCTCGCTCCTGCTGTTCCGCTACGCGTTCACCGATGCCGGCCCGCTGCGGGCGGGCATGGCCGGCCTCGGCGAGGCCATCGTGTTCGCCGCGGCCGGGCTGGGCACGGCGGCGCTGGCCACCCCGTGGATGGTGCGTCGGTGGGGGCGCCCGCGCACGGTGCGCGTCGCACTGGTCGTCGCCACGGTCACGCAGCTCACCGTCGCCGCGCTGCTCTCACTGCCCGCCGTGATGGTGGCTGCGTTCGTCCTCGGTCTCACCGGCCAGGTCGTCAAGCTCTGCGCCGACGCGGCGGTCCAGGGCGAGATCGGCGACGAGGTGCTCGGACGCGTGTTCGCCCTCTACGACATCGTGTTCAACGTCGGCTACGTCCTGGCGGTGGCCGCGGCCGCCCTGCTCAGTCCGCCCGACGGGTTCGCCCCGTGGCTCCTGGCGACCGCGGCGCTGCTGTACGTCCTCGGTCTGCTGGGCCACGAGCTGCAGCTCCGCCGGGCCCGCCGGATCGCCTTGCAGTGAAGCAATCAGCTCAGCCCGTTCTCCGCGACCCAGCGGCGCAGCTCCGCCTCCGCCTCCTCGTGCGAGAGCGGGCCGCGTTCCATGCGCACGGCCAGCAGGTGCTTGTAGGCCTTGCCGACCTGCGGACCGGGCGGGATGTCCAGCAGTCGCATGATCTCGTTGCCGTCCAGGTCGGGACGGATGGCGTCGAGCGCCTCCTGCTCACGCAGGCGGGCGACCCGCTCCTCCAGTGAGTCGTAGCTGCGCTGGAGGGCGGCGGCCCGGCGGCGGTTGCGGGTGGTGCAGTCCGAGCGCACGAGCTTGTGCAGCTGCTCGAGCAGCGGGCCGGCGTCGGTGACGTAGCGGCGGACCGCGGAGTCGGTCCACTCGCCGCCCGAGTAGCCGTGGAAGCGCAGGTGCAGGAACACCAGCTGGGCGACGTCGTCGACGATCGCCTTCGGGTACCGCAGCTCGCGCAGCCTGCGCCGCACCATCTTGGCGCCGACCACCTCGTGGTGGTGGAAGCTCACGCGGCCGTCCGGCTCCTTGCGCCGGGTGTCGGGCTTGCCGATGTCGTGCAGCAGCGCGGCGAGCCGCAGCACGAGGTCCGGACCGTCGGTCTCGCGGTCGATCGCCTGCTCCATGACGACGAGCGAGTGGGTGTAGACGTCCTTGTGCTGCATGTGCTCGTCGATCGCGAGCCGCATGGCGGGGATCTCCGGGACCACCCGCTCGCACAGGCCGGTGTCGACCAGCAGCTCGATGGCCCGCCGGGGGTGGGTGCCGAGGACCAGCTTGGTGAGCTCCGCCTGCACCCGCTCGCGGGTGATCCGGGCCAGCTCGCCCGCCATTTCCGTCATAGCGACGACAACCCGATCGGCCGGGGTGAGGCCCAGCTGCGAGACGAACCGGGCCGCCCGCAGCATCCGCAGCGGATCGTCGGCGAACGACTCCTCGGGCGTGGCGGGCGTGTCGAGGGTGCCCGCGGCGAGCGCGGCGAGCCCGCCGTGCGGGTCGACGAACCGCCGCTCCGGGCCGGTGAGCTCCACGGCCATCGCGTTCACGGTGAAGTCCCGGCGCACGAGGTCGTCCTCGATCGTGTCGCCGAAGCGCACGACCGGGTTGCGGGACACGCGGTCGTACGCGTCGGCCCGGAACGTCGTGATCTCGACGGTGGTGCCGCGCCTGCGCGCACCGACCGTGCCGAAGGCGATGCCGGTGTCCCAGACGGCGTCGGCCCAACCCTCGACGACCGCCTGCACGGCGTCGGGGCGCGCGTCCGTGGTGAAGTCGAGGTCCGAGACGTCGCGACCGAGCAGCGCGTCCCGGACGCTGCCGCCCACGAGGTAGAGCCGGTGACCGGCGGCAGCGAACCGGGCGGCGAGTTCCTCGGCGACGGGACCGACCGTGACCATCTGCACGACCGCATTCTCCTGTGCTTGCAGAAGATCGCTGGGCGCGGCGTCGGAGGCCGTGGCAGGAGCGGACACGGCGCGCCAGTCTATGCGTCGCCCGTTCGGGGGGCGACGAGGATCCGTGGCACGCGCGGCTCGTGGCGGCGATCCGGGCCCGTGGCTCGTTACCATCCCCCCATGTCCTCATCCCGCGGCCGCTCCGGGGGGCGTCGCGGGGGTCGTCCGGCCGAACGCCGCAGGCGGCTGCGCACGGTCGACGAGACGTCGGCCGGCGGGCTCGTCGTCGACCACGCCACCGGCGCGGCAGCGGTGATCGGTCGCCTCGACCGGAAGGGCCGCCTCTTGTGGTCGCTCCCGAAGGGCCACATCGAGGCAGGTGAGACGGCCGAGGAGGCGGCGGTTCGCGAGGTCCAGGAGGAGACCGGCATCATCGGCCGGGTGGTCGCACCGCTCGGCACGATCGACTTCTGGTTCGTCGCCGAGGACCGACGCGTCCACAAGACCGTGCACCACTTCCTGCTGCAGGCGCTCGGCGGTGAGCTGTCCGACGACGACATCGAGGTGGCCGAAGTGGCCTGGGTGCCACTCGAGGAGCTCGAGGGTCGCCTCGCCTACGCCGACGAACGCCGCCTGATCAGGAGGGCCACCGAACTGCTGGAGGAATCCGCGTGAAGCCGGTCGCGGCGCTCGCCGCGATCTTCCTGCTGACGCTGGCCGGGCTGATCGGCGCCGGTCCGGTACTCGGCGCGGCCGCGGCGGCTCCGGCGCAGGGGGAGGCGGCGGACGGCCCGTTGCGGCTGGAGCTCTCGGAGATGTCGCCGCGGGTCGTCACGGCCGCCGGATCGCCCGACCTGGTGGTGGCGGGCACGCTCACCAACACCGGTGACGTCCCGGTGCGCGACCCGGTCATCCGGGTGCAACGCGGCAACCCGCTGCAGACGGAGGGTGAGCTGCGCGACGCGCTGGACGGCACGGCCCGCACCGATGCGGTCACGCCCCAGTTCCTGCCCCTCCAGGGCGAGCTGGCGCCGGGCGAACAGCTACCGGTGCGGTTCACCCTCCCGCTGCGGGGCGCGCCCGACACCAGCCTCGCCCTCAACACCACGGGCGTGCACGAGGTGCTCGTGAACGTCAACGGGGCGCCGGGTGACGGGGCGCGTGCCCGGCTCGCCGCGGTGCGGATGCTGTTGCCGGTGCTGTCGCTGCCGCCGGACCCGGCGACTCCCGACGAGGTGCCGCAGGCCGCCACCGGCGGCGCCACCCCGTTCGCGCTGTTGCTGCCGGTCACCGACGTCCCGCGCCGGCTGGCGACGGTCCCGGGAGAGCCCACGTTGCTCGCCGACGACGACCTGGCCGCGTCCTTCGCGCCCGACGGGCGCCTCGGCGGGCTCGTGGGTGCGCTCGCCCGCAACGCGCCGGCCGACTCGCGGCTGCGCGAGGCGATGTGCCTCGCGATCGACCCGGAGCTGGTGCAGACCGCTGCGCTGATGCGGAGCACCAACGGCTACCAGGTCGTCGGCCCGGACGGCAATCCCGTGCCGGGCACCGGCGGGGGCGCGGCGGGCCGCTGGCTCGACCAGCTCGCGTCGGTGGCTCGCGGAGGCTGCGTCATCGCGCTTCCCTACGCCGACGCGGACCTCGTCGCCCTCACGCGCGCCGGTATGACCGACCTCGCCGGCACCGCGATCACCGATGGCCGCACGGTGCTGCAGGGCATCCTGCAGACGCCGGTGGTGCCCGACGTCACCTGGCCGGTCGAGGGCGCGGTGGACGACGCGACGCTCGCGATGGCCGCGCAGGCCGACGGCCACTCGATGATCCTTTCGGCCGACGCCGTCGAACAGGGACGGACGGCGCGCGACTCGGGCGTTCTCCCCATCGCGGGCGGGCAGCGCGCCCAGTTCACGGTGCTGACCGATCCGCTCCTCACCAGGGCAGCGGCCGGCATCCCGGAGGCGCCCGGCGGGGACCTGGGTGCGGTGCGCGGGGCATCGGCGCCCTCGGTCAGCCCGGCGGGCACCACGAGCCCGCTCTCCACCCAGGACCTGGTCGGCGCGCTCACGTTCCGCACCCAGGAACCGGGGGACGTCGCGGCGCGCGGCGGCGGACCGCTCGTGCTCGCCCCGCCCCACCAGTGGACGGCCGACGGTGCCGCGACGGACGCGCTCCTCGGCGCCGTGGACCAGCTGCTCGACGTCGGACGGATCGTGCCCCGCAACCTCGACGACGTGCTGGCCACCGGGCCCACGACCGGGGCGGCAGCGCTACCGATCACCTACCCGCTGCACGTCGGCGGCCGGGAGGTGACCGGGCCCGCGCTCGACGTGGTCCGCACGACCGGCGCGGAGATCGACGACCTCGCCTCCGCCGCCGTGCCGAACTCAGGCGTCGGCGTGACCCCGGAGGAGACCTTCACGCCCCTGCGGCGCGGCCTGCTGCGCGCCGTCTCGTCGGCGTGGCGGGCGCGGCCGGGCGACGCGGAGACGACGGCACGGGAACTGGCCGACCGCGTGGCCGGGCTCCGGGGCTCGGTCCGGGTGCTCGAGCCGCCCGGCCCGTACTCCCTCGGCACGTCCGACGCCCCGATCCTGATCACCGTGGCGAACGGCCTCCCGGTCACCGTGCGGGTGGACGTGCAGATCATGCCCTCCTCCGGCCTGCGGGTCGCCCCGATCGAGCCCCAGGAGGTGCCCCCGCTCGGCCGGCGCCAGGTGCGGGTGAGCGCCGAGGTGACCCGGTCCGGCCAGTTCAGCGTGCAGGCGGCCGTGCGCACGCCGGACGGCGAGCTGCTCGGGCAGCCGAGCCGGTTGCGGGTGCGCTCCACCGCCTACGGCACCATCACCGTGTGGTTGACGGCGAGCGCGGGCATCCTCCTCGTGGTGCTGGCCGGCCGTCGGATCGTGCGCCGGATCCGTGGGGAGCCACGGAACCGGCCACCCGGATCGGGCCCGGCCGGCCCGTCCCCGCCACCCCGCCCACCGACGCCGTCCGGCCCGCGCCCCCACCACACGGGGGACCCGTTCCCGGACCCGCTCGCCGTCACGGACCGCCTCCCGCAGGTGCGGCCCAAGGGCGATCGCCCGCCGCCCGGCCCGCCGCGCGTTCCGAGCCCGTGACCGAACCCGCGCCGGACGACGCGATCACGGAGCGGATCCCGATCGTCCCCGCGGCGCGGGCGGAACCGTCGCTCGGCCGCTCCAGCAGCTTGATGGCGCTGGGCAGTCTGGCCAGCCGGATCACCGGCTTCCTGCGGCAGGTCGCGCTGTTCACGGTGCTCGGCGCCACCGTGCTCAACGACTCGTACACGCTGTCGAACACGCTGCCGAACATCGTCTACGAGCTGCTCATCGGCGGCGCGCTGAGCAGCATGATGATCCCGCTGCTGGTGCGGGCCCAGCGCGAGGATCCCGACGGCGGCGACGCGTACACCCGCAAGCTGATCACCCTCGCCGGCACGGCGCTGCTGATCGCCACGGCGGCCGGGCTGCTCGCCGCTCCGCTGCTGACGCGGCTCTACCTGGGCGGGCAAAGCAGCAGCACGGCCGACCCCGGGCTCGCCACCACGCTCGCCTACATGCTCCTGCCGCAGATCTTCTTCTACGGGCTCGGGGCGTTGCTCGGGGCGGTCCTCAACAGCCGCGGGTCGTTCGCGGCGTTCGGCTGGGCACCGGTGCTCAACAACGTGGTCGTGCTCGCCGTGGTCGGCGTCTACCTCGTGGTGCCGCAGGACGCCCGCCTCCTCGTGCTGGGTGTCGGCACCACGCTCGGCATCGCCGCGCAGACGCTCGTGCTGCTGCCCGCCGCCCGCCGCGTGGGCTTCCGCTACCGGCCGCAGTGGGGATGGGACCCGCGCCTGACGAAGGCGGCGGGCCTCGGCGCGTGGGCGATCGTCTACGTGCTGATCGGGCAGGCCGGCCTGATCGTCACCACCCGGGTGGCCACCGCGTCGGACGGCGGCGCCTTCGCGATCTACACGAACGCATGGCTGCTGTTGCAGGTGCCGTACGGCGTGCTCGGGGTCTCGCTGCTCACCGTCCTGATGCCGCGCCTGTCCCGGGCCGCGGCCGAGGGCCGGACCGACGACGTCGCCGCCGACCTCGGGCTGGGCGGCAAGCTCGCCTCGGTGCTGCTGGTGCCGATCTCGGTGCTGCTCACGGTGTTCGGCACCCCGGTCGGCGTCGCGCTGTTCGGCCTGCGGGCGGGCAACCTGGACGGTGCCGCTCAGCTGGGTGCCGCGCTCGCGGTGTCCGCGTTCGGGCTCCTGCCCTTCGCCTTCACGATGCTGCAGGCGCGCGTGTTCTACGCGCTGACCGCCCACCGGACGGCCACGTTCGTGCAGCTCTGCGTGGTGGTCACGAAGATCCCGCTGATGCTGGCCTGCCCGGCGCTGCTCGCGCCGGAGGACGTCGTGCTCGGCCTGGCGGTCGCCAACAGCGCCGCGTTCGTGGTGGGAGCGGTGCTCGGCCAGCTGCTCCTGCGACGCATGCTCGGCCGCGTCCCGACCGGTGTGGTGCTCGCCACAGCCGGGCGCACCCTGCTGGCTTCCGCAGCGGGCATGCTGCTCGCCGCAGGAGTGGTCGCGCTGCTCGCCGCCGGTCCACTGTCGACCCTGGCTCCGCTGGCCAGGGCGTGGGCCGAGCTGGGGGTGGCGGTGGTGCTCGGCGGCCCGGTAACGCTGCTGGTCATGCGGCTGATAGGCGTACGTGAGGTCGGGGTCGTTCTCGAACGACTCGAACGGCTCGTCGACAGGGGGAACTCTCGGCGGGGCACCAGCCGCTGACGTAGGCTTTGCCCGGGGCGAGGTGTGGTTCGCGAACGCGGGGGAGGGCGGAGCGGTGAGTGAGTTGGCGAGCCCACCTTCCGGTGCGGCCGCGCCCGGGGAGTCGCCCGACGATTCGGCGATTCCGGTCAACACTGCACCGCGCGTTCCCGAGCAACAACGCTCCGACGACCGCTCGAACGACGCCGCAGGCGACACGGCGGGCGAGCAGCCCACGGTGCGCACCACGCCGGCCACCGACGTCCCCACGGCGCCCGCGGTGCCGCCCGTGCCGTCGGGCACCATCGCCGGCAGCCTGCTGGCCAGCCGTTACCGGCTGCGCACCCGCGTGGGCACCGATCCCGCTGCGTGCGCCGAGTTCTGGCGCGCCGAGGACACGATCCTGCGCCGCGACGTCGCCGTCACCGTGCTGCGGCGGCCCGCCCCCGGCGCGGTGCTCCACGACAATCTCAGCGACGTAGCCCGCGCCGAGCAGATGGTGGTGCGCGCGCTGCGTTCCGGCAGCTTCGAGCACGACGGCTGCGCCCGCCTGCTCGACGTGCTCACGCCGGGCGCCGCGAGCGTGCCCGACGACGTGCTGGGCGCCGCCGTCACCGAGTGGGTCCCCGGCCGCAGCCTGGGCGAGGTGGTGGCCGACGGCCTGGTCAAGCCGCTCGCCGCGGCTCGCGCGGTCGCACCGCTGGCCGCCGCCGCGGAGGCCGCCCACCGGCACGGACTCGTCCTCGGCTGCGACCACCCGCAGCGCGTCCGGATCACCCCGGACGGCCGCGCCCAGCTCTGCTTCGCGCTGCCCAGGTCCGACGTCACGCCGACCGACGACGTCCGCGGACTCGGCGCCGTGCTCTACACCCTGCTCACCAGCCACTGGCCGCTGTCCTCGGCCGACGCCGCCCGCGCCGGGCTGTCCGCGGCCGAGCGCACGTCGGGTGGGGCGCTGCTGCCCCCCTCGGAGCTGCGGCCCGGGGTGCCCGTCGAGCTGGACACGCTCGCCCAGGGCACCCTCGGCCCCGACGGCGCGCCGGGACACGTGCACACCGCCGCGGCGGTGCAGCGCCTGCTCACCGAGGTGGTGGCCGAGGACGACCGGATGGCGCTGTTCCCGCCGGCCCACGACGGCGTGCCGTCCTCGCCGGGGGACGTGTGGCAGGACCGCGGCCGCACCGCCGCCCCGGCCGACCCGCAGCGGCGCCGCAAGATGACCATCGCGCTCACCGCGCTCGCCGCGGCGGTGCTCATGGTCCTCGGCTACCTCGGGGTGCAGCTCGGCGCCATGTTCGTCGACAGCGGCGGCCCGCCGATCGTCGTCGAGGGCGAGCCGGTGCAGCCCGACCAGGCGCAGCCGCAGGTCGCCCCGGCCCCGGCCGGGCCCACAGTCGGCGGCCTCGCCGTCGAGGTCTACGACGAGGGCGGCGACCCCGACAACGCCGACCGGGCCGCCCGGGTGATCGACCACAACCCGGCCACGGCCTGGAACACCTCCACCTACTACCAGCAGTTCCCCGCGTACCGCCCGGGGATCGGGATCATGGTGTCGTTCGCGTCGGCGGTGCAGCTGTCCGACCTCACGATCGAGTCCCCGAGCCGCGGCACGGTGGTCGAGGTCCGCTCGGCCCCGTCCACCGACTCCCCGCTGTCGGACACGAGGAAGATCGGCGAGGTCACGCTGCAGGGCGGCCGCACCCCGGTGTCGCTGGCCGGGAGCCAGCCGGTCGAGCACGTCCTGCTGTGGATCACCAAGTTGTCCGGTGGCGACGAGCAGTACACGAGTGAGATCGGCGAGGTCGAGTTCCGCCGCGCCGGCGCTTAGGAACTGCCGGAGAGGTACGCGTCGAGCAGCGCCGCGGCGCCTTCCCGGGCCAGGTCGACCGGACGCAGTCGGTTCACGGTCCATTCCGGTCGGACGAGTTCTCCGGAACGCCCACGGGAGCAGACCCTCCCGACCTACTGTCCGACCGTGGGCGCACCGAGCGATGCGGAGCTCCTCGCCGCGCATCGCGCGGGCGACCGGCACGCGTTCGGTGAGCTGGTCGCCCGGTACCGGAGCCGGATGTGGGGCATCGCCGTGCGCACCCTGCGCCACCCCGAGGACGCCGCCGACGTCGTGCAGGAGGCGCTCGTCGCCGCCTACCGAGGGGCCGACACCTACCGGGGCGAGGCCTCGGTGCGCACCTGGCTGCACCGCATCCTCGTCAACGCCTGCATCGATCGCCTCCGCAAGGAGCGCCGCCACGTCACGGTGCCGCTGGCCGACGCCGAGCCGCGGGAGCGGCGGCCGGACCTGGCGATGGACGTCGTCACGCGGCTGTCCGTCGTGGACGCGCTCGCCGAGCTGCCGGCGCACCAGCGGGTGGCGGTGGTGCTCGTGGACGTGCAAGGTTGGCCCGTCGACGAGGTCGCCGAGGTGCTGGACGTCCCGGTCGGCACCGTGAAGAGCCGCTGCGCCCGAGGCCGTGTCCGCCTGGGGGCGCTGCTGGGACACCTGCGGGAGGAGGAGCGATGACCGAGCCCCGCGGGCGCGCCCCCCTGCCCGCCGACCTCCTCGCCGACCTCGACGCCGGCCTGCTCGACCCGGCCAGGGCCGCCGAGGTCCGGGCCGATGCGGCGCAGGACCCCGACGCCACCGCCGTGCTCGCCGCACTGGCCAGGACCCGCACCGAGCTGGGCGCGCTCGCCGACCCGCCGGTACCGGCCGAGTACGCCGCTCGGTGGGACGCCGCGCTCGCGGTGGAGGCGCCGCCACGGGTCCGCTCCCGGGAACGCCGGCTCCGCGGGCTGCGCCCGGCGCTCGTGGCGGCCGCGGTGCTCGCCGCCGCCGTGGTCGCGGGGGTGTTCTGGGCTCCCCGGGAGCCTGCCCCGATGTCGCTCGACGGGGTGGACCTGGTGGCCGCGGGCCTCACCGTGCGGGGCGACTTCGACGTCGGCGACCTGACAGATCCGGCGCGGCGGTCCGGCTGCCTGCGCGCCGTCGCACCGTCCGGGGTGGCGGCGGACGCACCGCTCCTGGGCGGCCGTGACGTCGTACTCGACGGGCGGGACGGCGTGCTCCTGCTGCTGGCGGGGGGTGAGCGCGGGCGGCTCCACATCGTGGTCGTCGCTCCGGGCTGCGGCCAGGGGGGCGGCGTCCTGCTACGCACGCGGACGATCGGCGGGTGACTCCGCTCACGCGCAGGTGCGCCCCCGTCCGCGGTGGAATGCCGATCCCTGGGAAAGTGTTGCAGGGCTGTACGCGACGAGGGAGGACGCAACCCGTGAGCAGCGATCGAGCGAACACCGGCGACGTTCGCGAAGTGATCATCGTGGGGTCGGGCCCGGCTGGTTACACCGCAGCTGTGTACGCCGCTCGCGCCCAGTTGAACCCCCTCGTGTTCGAGGGCACGCAGTTCGGCGGCGCGCTGATGACCACCACCGAGGTCGAGAACTACCCCGGCTTCGTCGACGGGATCATGGGCCCGGAGCTCATGGAGCAGATGCGCGGCCAGGCTCAGCGTTTCGGCGCCGAGCTCCGCGCGGAGGACGTCGAGGAGGTCTCGCTCGAGGGCGAGATCAAGACGGTGGTGGCCAACGGTGTCACCTACCGCGCCCGCGCCATCATCCTCGCGATGGGTGCCGCGGCCCGCTACCTGCACGTTCCCGGTGAGCAGAACCTCCTCGGGCGCGGGGTGAGCGCGTGTGCCACGTGCGACGGCTTCTTCTTCCGCGACAAGGACATCGCGGTGATCGGCGGCGGCGACTCGGCGATGGAGGAAGCCACGTTCCTCACGCGGTTCGCCCGTTCGGTCACGATCGTGCACCGCCGCGACGAGTTCCGCGCCTCGCGGATCATGCTGCAGCGCGCCAAGGACGACCCGAAGATGCGCTGGCGCACCAACGCGGAGGTCCTCGAGGTGCTCGGCGACGGCAGCGTCTCGGGCCTGCGGCTGCGCGACACGGAGACCGGCGAGGAGTCGGTGCTCGACGTCAGCGGCATGTTCGTCGCGATCGGACACGACCCGCGCAGCCAGCTCGTGAAGGACGTGCTCGCCACCGACGAGAACGGCTACGTGCAGGTCGACTCGCCGAGCACCCACACGGCGATCCCGGGCGTGTTCGCCGCGGGGGACCTCGTCGACCACGTCTACCGCCAGGCCGTCACCGCGGCCGGCTCCGGTTGTTCCGCGGCCATCGACGCCGAGCGCTGGCTCGCCGAGGCCGCGGTTCCCAGCGAGCTCGTCGGCGGTGGCTACGGAGCTGCGGCCGAGCAGGTCGCGGCCGTCACCGGCTGACTTACAGGTCACACCACGTAGTTCAGGGAACGGAGAACACATGGCCAACACCGTCGAGGTCACCGACGCCTCGTTCGAGAGCGCCGTCCTCAAGAGCGACAAGCCCGTCGTGGTCGACTTCTGGGCCACCTGGTGCGGGCCGTGCAAGATGGTCGCACCCGTGCTCGACGAGATCGCCGGGGAGAACAAGGACAAGGTCACCGTCGCCAAGCTGGACATCGACGCCAACCCGGCCACGGCGCGCGACTACCAGGTGATGTCCATCCCCACGATGATCGTGTTCCAGGACGGCAAGCCGGTGAAGCAGATCGTCGGCGCCAAGCCCAAGGCCGCGCTGCTCTCCGACCTGGCCGATTACCTCGCCTGACCCGCGCTCAGGCGGCACTGCCCCGCTCCCGCTCGTCGGGAGCGGGGCTTCGCCTTGTCGTGGGGCCTATCACGACACGAACACGGCCGGACACGGCCCGCTGTCCGCGCTTCGGCCGCGGGCAGGGCACAATGGTCGATGGCCCGGATCGGGGGCGGGCGGTCCGAGAACGGGAAGCCACTACAGCGAGCGAGGGGTGCATGCAGCTGCTGCGCCGAGGTGACAGCGGTCCGGGTGTCGTCGAGATCCGGTCCACGCTGCGACGTTTCGGCCTGCTGCCCGCGGCCGTCGCGGACGGTCTCCGCGAGGACGTCTTCGACGCCGACGTGGAGCAGGCCGTTCGCGCGTTCCAGCAACAGCGGGGTCTCATCACCGACGGGATCGTCGGGCCGGCCACCTACCGGGCGCTCCGCGAAGCCGGATGGCAGCTGGGCGACCGGATGCTCGCACTCATGATCTCCGCCCCGATGAGCGGGGACGACGTCGTCGCCCTGCAGGAGCGGCTCCTCGAGCTCGGCTACGACCCGGGCCGCCCCGGAGGGGTCTTCGACGAGCAGACCGAGGCCGCGCTGAAGAAGTTCCAGCGCGAGTACGGTCTCGTCGCCGACGGGCTGTGCGGCCCGGCCACGCTGCGGTCGCTGCGGCAGCTCGGTCGCAAGGTCACCGGCGGCCGTCCGCGGTTGCTGCGCGAGCAGGAGTTGCTGCGCCAGGCCGGCCCGCGGCTGCGGGGCAAGCGGATCGTGGTCGACCCCGGGCACGGCGGCCCCGACCGCGGGGTCGTCGCCGCCGGCGTGGCCGAGGCCGACATCGTGTGGGACCTGGCGCGCCGGCTGGTCGGCCGGATGACGGCCACCGGCATGGACGCCATGCTGTCCCGGCAGGAGGACACCTGCCCCAGCGAGACCGAGCGCGCCGCGTTCGCCAACACCGGGGGCGCCGATCTCGTGCTGTCGCTGCACAGCGACGCCAACCGGAGCATGCACGCCCAGGGCCTGGCCACGTTCCACTTCGGCAACGGGTCGGGCGCCACCTCCACGGTGGGGGAGGCCCTCGCCGGCTTCATCCAGCGCGAGTTGCTCATCCGCACGGGCATGCAGGACTGCCGCTCCCAGGCCCGCACCTGGGAGCTGCTCCGGCTCACCCGGATGCCCACGGTGCGCGTCGAGATCGGGTACCTGACGCACATCGGCGACCGGCGCCGCCTGCTCGACCCGGCCTTCCGCGACGTGGTGGCCGAAGGCATCCTCGTGGCCGTCAAACGCCTGTACCTGCTCGGCCAGGACGATCAACCGACCGGCACGTTCACCTTCTCCGATGTGCTCGCGCGGGAACTCGAGCGCGGCGGGGCCCAGGCGATCTGAGAGCCGACAGACCCCCGGGTCGGGCCAACCGGGTTCGGTAGGTGCCGAACGGCGCTCAGCGGGCCGTACAGGTCGCCCTGAACTGGCCTCTGACGGCCGCTCCGGACCGGGTGGGCACCGACCGGACGGGATCGGACGGAGCACTGCTCGTCTGCATCGGAATGGTGATGGTGCCGAGCAGCTGCTCCAGCGCCGCCTCCACGTCTTCCTTCCACGTCATCGCGGAGCGCAGCTCCATGCGCAGGCGGGGGAAGCGCGGATGGGGCCGGATGGTCTTGAATCCCACGCCGCGGAGGAAGTCGGCCGGGATGAGGCACCCGGGCTCGGAGCCCGGCCGCTGCTCGCCGAAAACCTCGATCGCCTTGACGCCGCGGCGGGTGAGATCGCGCACGACGGCCTGGGCGAGCATCCGCCCCAGCCCCTCACCCGAGAACTCGGGCAGGACCTGCATCGTGGTGAGCAGGACGGCGTCGGCGCTCACGGGGCCGGTGGGCATCTCGGCGGCGCGCGGCACCGCCGACGGCGGTGCGTACATCACGTAGCCCGCGGGCGCACCGGCCATGTAGACGACGCGGCCGCAGGAACCCCATTCGAGCAGCACCTCGGAGACCCACGCCTCCTTCTCCAGCTCGGTGGAGCCGAAGTCGACCGCCTGCTTGCCGAGGTTCTCGGAGAGCTCCCAGAAGACGCAGCGCCTGCACCGTTTGGGCAAGTCGTCCAGATTGTCGAGAGTGAGCGCCGCCACGTGCCAGGACAAACCAACCTCCGGCGGCGAGGAGCCATCGCGAAACTCGGACATACGGCGCCACTCGCCGCGCCGACCCCGAGACCATAGATCGATCCAGCCCGAAACGACAGTCCACCTGCTGCGACCGGTGCCCCTACCACGACGATCGGTCGCAGGTTCCCCCATCCGGGTACCCGCGGCAGGTCGCGGCAGGTGTGGCCTTCCCGACGACCCGGCCGGGCCGGTGAACACACCCCATACACTCGGACGGTCCGAGTCGCAGAAGATCCGGGAGGTCCACCGTGCCGCAGCCGGCCACGCCCTCATCGCCGTTCGACGCCGTGCCCGCGGGCGCAGGGGCGGCAGCGGCGGCGGGTGCGCCGCGGCCGGAGCCCACGGAGCGGTTCGCCGCCCGCACCGCCGGCATGACCGCCTCGGAGATCCGCGCTCTGTTCGCCGTGGCGAGCCGGCCCGAGGTGGTGTCCCTCGCCGGCGGCATGCCGAACCTCGCCGCCCTTCCGCTCGACGCCCTCGCGGCCGAAGTGGCGGACCTCGTCGCCCGCGACGGCCAGGTCGCCCTGCAGTACGGCTCCGCACAGGGCGTGCCGGCCCTGCGCGAGCAGATCTGCGAGGTGATGGCGCTCGAGGGTGTCCGCGCCGACCCCGACGACGTCGTCGTCACCGTGGGCTCGCAGATGGCGCTCGACCTCGTCACGCGCATCTACTGCGACCCCGGCGACGTCGTGCTCGCCGAGGGACCGTCGTACGTCGGCGCGCTCGGCAGCTTCGCCGCATACCAGACGCGCGTCGTGCACGTCGCGATGGACGAGCACGGCCTCGTCCCCGACCTGCTTCGGGATGCGCTGCGGTCGCTCGACGCCGAGGGGATCACCCCGAAGTTCCTCTACACGATCCCGAACTTCCACAACCCCGCAGGCGTCACGCTCGCCGTCGAGCGGCGGTCCGAGATCCTCGAGATCTGCGCGTCGTACGGCGTGGCCGTCGTCGAGGACAACCCGTACGGGCTCCTCGGGTTCAGCGGCCGCACGTACCCGGCGCTGCGCTCCATGGACCGTGACGTCGTGTACCTCGGGTCGTTCTCGAAGACGTTCGCTTCCGGCCTGCGGGTGGGCTGGGCGCTCGTGCCGCCCGCGGTGCGGGACCGGCTCGTGCTCGCCTCGGAGTCGGCCGCGCTGTGCCCGCCGAGCTTCACGCAGATGCTCGTGTCGCGGTACCTCGGCGCACACGACTGGCGCAGCCAGATCAAGACCTTCACCGAGGCCTACCGCGACCGGCGGGACGCCATGCTCGAGGCGCTCGAGGCGCACATGCCCGAGGGTTGCACGTGGAACGTGCCGGACGGCGGCTTCTACGTCTGGCTCACGGTGCCCGAGGGCGTCGACACGAAGGCGATGCTGCCGCGGGCGGTCACGGCGCGCGTCGCGTACGCGTCCGGCACCGGCTTCTACGCCGACGGGTTCGGCAGCCGGCAGCTGCGCCTGTCCTACTGCTACCCGACCCCGGCGCGCATCACCGAGGGCGTGCGCCGGCTCGCCGCCGTGTTGGAAGCGGAGCTGGACGTCATGCGCACGTTCGGCAACCCCGCCCGGCCGGCGCTCGGCAGCGGACCGCAGGCGCCGAGCCCTCACACGCCCTGATCGCACCGGTGCCGCAGAATGCGGCGGTGATCGAACGAACTGTCGCTGTGCTTGCCGGTGGGCTCTCCCACGAACGCGAGGTCTCCCTGCGGTCCGGCCGCCGGCTCGCCACCGCGCTGCGCGACGCCGGAGCGGACGTCCGAGAGTGGGACGTCGACGGCTCGCTCGTCGCACGGCTGCGTAGCGATCCACCCGACGCTGTTGCGATCGCGCTGCACGGGGGAGAGGGCGAGAACGGGTCGGTCCAGGCCGTCCTGGAGCTGCTCGACGTCCCGTTCGTCGGGACGCCCGCGCAGGCGTGCCGGCGGGCGTGGGACAAGCCGACGGCGAAGGCGGAGCTCGCGGGCGCCGGGCTCGCCACCCCGGACTGGGTGGCGTTGCCGCACACGACGTTCCGCGCACTGGGGGCGCAGGCCGTCCTCGACGCGATGGTCGACCGCCTCGGCCTCCCGTTGATGGTGAAGCCGGACCAAGGTGGGTCCGCGCTCGGGGCGCAGGTCGTCACCGCGCGGTCCGAGCTCCCCGCCGCGATGGTGAGCTGCCTCGCGTACTCGGACACGGTGCTGGCGGAACGCTTCGTGCGCGGCACCGAGGTCGCCGTCACGGTCGTCGACGACGGCGCGGGACTGCGCGCACTGCCGGCGGTGGAGATCGACGCCCGGGGCGGCTTCTACGACTACACGGCGCGCTACACGCCCGGCGCCGTCTCCTTCCACTGCCCCGCCCGACTGGAGGCCGCCACGCTCGCCCGCGTGGAGGAGGCGGCGCTCGCGGCCCACCGGTTGCTCGGCCTCCGCGACGTGTCCCGCACCGATGCGGTCGTCGAACCCGACGGCCGCATCCAGGTGCTCGAGGTGAACGTGTCGCCGGGGATCACCGAGACGTCGTTGCTCCCGCTGTCGGTCCGGACCGCGGGGATGGACCTCGGGCGGCTCTACGTGGCGCTCGTCGAGCGCGCGATCGGCCGGCCTCGTTTCATGTGAAACACGTCGCCGATCCTCGCGCGGTGTTTCACGTGAAACGGGGGATCAGCACAACGCGGGGTCGGCGCCAGCGCTGGTGTGATGCTCGGGTGGCAGCGCCGCGGTAGCTGGGGCGGACGAGGCTTGATCACCGTTTTCGGTTCTCCCGCCGCTCCCGGAGGTGTTGCCGAATCGCGGCCGCGGTGGTGTTTCGGTGGTCGAGGGGTTGATCGGTCTCCCGGGACCCGTGGGCCAGTGGGCGTTCCGCTGCGGTGGGCGCGCCGTGCCCGGCCGGTCGCGGTCTGCTTCCCCCGTCTCGCCGTGGTCTCGCGCGCGTTCGCGCAGCTTGTTCTGGTTCGCCGCCTCGGGCGGGTGGCCGGGCTGGGTTCACCACCGTCCCCTGGGGTTGCGGGGCGGCCGTCCCCGACGTGAGGGCACGCCGGTTTCCTACGAGACCGTCCCTGCTGGATGCCTACGCAACTGTCCGGTGGTCCCGTCGTGCGATCAGGCCCTCGGCGATCGTCGGTGCGTTCACTGCGGAACGCCGCGGGGTTGTCCACCGGCTCGAGATCGACGTGACGGGTCCCGGGGCGAGGGCGGATCCAAGCCCCGTGAGGTCTACGTCGTCCCGGTGGACAACTTCCGCCGGCCGGGTTCGGCGGCAGCCGCCTGCGAGGCGGGCACCCGCATGCCGCGGATCACGGTTCCCGAGGGCGCCGGGTGGGATCTCGCAACGATCAACCCGTCATGATCGGACCGAGATTCGCCGCAGCGCCCACCCGAAGGCGCCCAGCCACACCTGATCACGAAGAGGGCGCCTCCGGTGGCGCCGGGTGCCGTAGGCGGGCACCCGGGATCAGCCGGGGCGAACACGTGCCGGACCAGGACGGGGACACTGCGCACCGTTCCACGTGAAACATCGCCCTCCCGGCCCTACCGACCGACGCTCACGAGGCCGTAAGCGGGCCATACAGGGCGCCCTGAGAACGCCGCTGCCGGCCGCTCGCGCGGCCGGTAGATGGAGGGGGGAGGGCGGGGAGGTTCAGCCTTCGGGGCGGTCCATCAGCTTGGCAATCCGCTCCAGGTCCTCGACCGAGCCGAACTCGACCACGATCCGGCCCTTGCGCTGCCCGAGCTCGACCTTGACGCGGGTGTCGAACGCATCGGACAGGCGCTCGGCCAGATCCTGCAGGCCGGGTGCCTGCATCGGCTTGCGCCGGGCGGGCTTGGCGGCAGAGGAGGGAGAGTCACGGCGGAGGAGCACCACCGCCTCCTCCGTGGCGCGCACCGACAGACCTTCGGCGACGATGCGGGTGGCGAGGTCCTCCTGCTGACCCGGATCCTCGACGCCGAGCAGTGCGCGGGCGTGCCCGGCGGACAGCACGCCCGCCGCGACCCGACGCTGGACCGACACCGGCAGCTTCAGCAGCCGGATCGTGTTGGTGACGACCGGCCGGCTGCGGCCGATCCGATCGGCCAGCTCGGTCTGCGTGACCCCGAACTCGGCCAGCAGCTGCTCGTAGGCCGCGGCCTCGTCGAGGGGGTTGAGCTGGACGCGGTGGATGTTCTCCAGCAGGGCGTCGCGCAGCATCGCGTCGTCGCCCGTCCTCCGGACGATCGCCGGCAGCTCCGTGAGGCCGGCGCGCTGGGCGGCCCGCCAGCGCCGCTCGCCCATGACGAGCTCGTAGGAGCCTGCCGAGATCTCGCGAACGACGATCGGCTGGAGCAACCCGAACTCACGGATCGAGTGTTCGAGCTCGGCGAGCGCCTCCTCGTCGAACTGGGTGCGCGGCTGCTTGGCGTTGGGCTGCACCGCGGCGAGGTCGATCTCGCGGTACACGGCTCCGCCCACCGGCACGGGGGCCGTGCCGTCGGTGGTGCGCTCGGAGGGTCCGGGCTGGGCGGGCGCCGGGATGGTCGGGCCCGCCAGCGCCGACGTCGCCCGGCCGGCCGCGATCGAGCCCACGGCACCCGGACCCGTGGGGTCCGGCTGTGCCGGTGCGGTGGGGATGAGCGCAGCGAGCCCGCGCCCCAGTCCACCCTTCCGCTGCGGGGCGGTCTTCTGGGCCGTGGGGCGGGTAGGAGGCGCCTCGCGCTCAGGCATGTGCCGTTACCGCCCGTCCTGGTCCGGCGGCACGGGCATCTCCGCACCACGCTCGGCGATCTCGCGGGCCGCGTCGACATAGCTCATCGCGCCGCGTGAACCCGGATCGTAAGCCAGCACGGTCTGGCTGTATCCGGGAGCTTCGGAGACCTTCACGCTGCGCGGGATCACGGTGCGCAGCGCCGTGGACCCGAAGTGCTCACGCACCTCGCTCGTGACCTGATCGGCGAGCTTGGTGCGTCCGTCGTACATCGTGAGCAGGATCGTCGAGACGTGCAGGCTCGTGTTGAGGTGGGACCGCACGAGGTCGATGTTGTTCAGCAGTTGGCCGAGCCCCTCCAGCGCGTAGTACTCGCACTGGATCGGGATCAGCACCTCCCTCGCCGCCACGAGCGCATTGACGGTGAGCAGGCCGAGCGAGGGCGGGCAGTCCACGAACACGTAGTCCACGTCGAGCTCTTCGAGCGCCTCCGCGGAGAGGGCCTGCCGGAGGCGGTTCTCCCGGGCCACCATGCTGACGAGCTCGATCTCCGCACCGGCCAGGTCGATGGTGGCCGGGACGCAGAGCAGGTTCGAGGACGCCGTGCTCTCAGCGGCCGCCTCCGCCAGCCGGATCTCACCGAGCAGGGCCTCGTACACCGACGGCGTGCCCAGCCGGTGCTCCACCCCGAGGGCGGTGCTGGCGTTGCCCTGCGGGTCGAGGTCGATCACGAGAACGCGGACGCCGTGCATCGCGAGCGCGGCGGCCACGTTCACGGTGCTGGTGGTCTTTCCGACGCCGCCCTTCTGGTTGGCGACGGTGAGGACCCGCCGATGGGTCGGGCGCGGCATCCGGTAGCGATCGGGATGCAGCACGCGCGCCGCGCGCGCCGCTTCCTCCGCGATCGGAGTCCACCCGGGTGTTTCACGTGAAACATGGTCAGGGGAGATCTCGTACTGGGACACCTTGAACGTCACGCCCGCCCTCTCCTGCGCGTCGTGCGGACCGGGGCACCGGCCATTCGCTCGACGACGACCACCGTGCTCGGTGGATCGATGATCCCCGACCCGCACCGTTCGATTCGGGGGACCCCACCGCCGAGCCGTCGCACGGCCGCGGCATCCCGTTCCACCTCGTCCGCCGCACCGGCCCCCTTGATCGCGAGCATCTGCCCACCCGGCCGGAGCAGCGGCAGGCACCAGCCGGCGAGGCGAGCCAGCGGCGCGACGGCACGAGAGGTCACCACGTCGGCTCCCTCCCATCGCCGCCGCACAACATCTTCCTCGGCTCGGCCCCGCTCCACATCCACCGCCACGCCGAGATCGGCGATCACCTCGCGCAACCACTCGACCCGACGAGCGAGCGGCTCCACGAGGACGACGCGAGTGTCGGGCAGGGCCAGTCCCAACGGTATCCCGGGAAGGCCCGCTCCCGAACCCACGTCCACGAGACGCGCGCCATCCGGCACCAGGGCCGCGACGACCGCGCAGTTGAGCACGTGCCGCTCCCACACGCGGTCCGCCTCGCGTGGACCGACCAGCCCACGCTCGACCCCGGAGGTGGCGAGGTGCTCGGCGAAGCGCCGAGCGAGCGGCAGGCGTTCACCGAAGAGGGCAGACCCCGGATCAGGACCCGTATCAGGCACTGCGGAATACGACGACCTGGCGGCGCGGCTCCTCACCCTCGCTCTCGCTGGCCACGCCCTTCACCTTCGCGACGGCGTCGTGCACGACCTTGCGCTCGAACGGCGTCATCGCGCGCAGGCGCACCGACTCGCCGGTCTCCAGCACGTCGTTGGCGGTACGGGTACCGAGCGCGCTGAGCTCGTCACGCCGCCCTTCCCGCCACTTCGCGATGTCGAGCATCAGCCGGCTCCGGTTGCCCGACGCCTGCTGGACCGCGAGCCGGGTGAGCTCCTGCAGCGCCTCGAGCACGGCGCCGCGTTCCCCGACGAGCTTCTCGAGGTCCTCGCCACCGACGATGCTGATGATCGCGCGCCCCGCCTCGACGTCCAGGTCGATATCGCCGTCGTAGTCCAGGATGTCCAACAGCTGCTCGAGGTAGTCGCCGGCGATGTCGCCTTCACGCACCAGCTGGTCCTCGGCCGAGGTGGGCCCGTCCTGCGCAGTCTTCGGCACGATGCGTCTCCTCTCTGAACAGGTGCGGCGCGCCCGGTGGCCCGGAACGCGCCGCTGCGGCCGCCGGTGGGGCGACCGCGGAAGTCTCGTGGGTCAGCGGCGCTTGCGCGTGCGGCGCGCCGGCGGCCGGGCGCCGCCTCCGCTGCGCGCACCGCGGTCGGCGCCGCCCTGGCTGCCGTTCAGGCTCTTGCCCGAGCCGTTTCCGGACGTGCTCTCCGGATCGGTTGCCGCAGCAGCGCCGTTCGATCCCGAATCGACCGGCTTGCGGGTGATCGGCTTGGAACCCGGGCGCTTCTCCGGCTGCTTCGGCTCGTCGGCCTGCGCCTCCGGCCGCACCGGCTTCTGGCCGGGCCGGGGAGCCCGCGCCTGCCGGTTGACGGCCGTCTGCTCACGCTTGGCGCTCTCCTCCACGTCGATCCGCTTGTAGACGACGTACTGCTGCCCGAGCGTCCACAGGTTGTTCGACACCCAGTAGAGGAGCACGGCGAGCGGGAGGAACGGCGCACCGACGACCACACCGATCGGGAACACGTACAGCATCAACCGGTTCATGATCGCGGTCTGCGGGTTCTCGGCCTGCGCCGCGGTCTGCCGGGCCACCGAGTGCCGGGCGGTGATGTGGGTGAAGATGCCCGCGGCGATCATCAGCGGGATCATCACGATCAGCATGTGGGCGATCGAGGTGCCCGCGGCGTTGAGCACCTGCTCGCCCTGCGTCACCCAGCTGCCCAGCTTCGCCCCGAACAGGGACGAGCGGTTGAAGGAGTGGACCTCCTCCAGCCCGAAGAAGTAGTTCTCGGTGCGCGGCGAGCCGTCGCCGTTGAGGGGCCCGAACTCGCGCAGCACGTGGAACAGGCCGATGAACACCGGCACCTGCACCAGGACCGGCAGGCAGCCGCCGAGCGGGTTGACGCCGTGCTCCTTCTGGAGCCGCTGCATCTCCTCGGCCTGCTTCTGCTTGTCGTTGGCGTACTTCTTGCGGAGCTTGGCGATCTCCGGCTGGAACTCCTGCATCCGGCGCATCGAGCGCACCTGGTGCACGAACGGCTTGTAGAGGATGGCCCGCAGCGTGAAGACCAGGAACATCACCGACAGCGCCCACGCGACGCCGTTGTCCGGGCCCAGGAGGAAGCCGAAGACCTCGTGCCAGACCCAGAGGATGAACGAGACCGGGTAGTAGATGAAGTTCAGCACGGGGCTTGCTCCTCGATGTTCTTCCGGGCCGAGCGGGAACGGCGCGGAGGCACCGGGTCGACTCCGCCAGGGTGCCATGGCGCGCAGCGCACCAACCGCCGGACCGTGAACCAGGAACCGCGCAGCAGCCCGTGCACCTGCAGCGCTTCGATCGCGTACGCGCTGCAGGTGGGGTAGAAGCGGCAGGTCGGGGGGAGCGCCGGCGAGACCCAGCGCTGGTAACCGCGCAGGAGCGCGACGGGGAACCGCGTCAGCGGCGAACGTCGCTCGTCATCCACGGCGGGCCGCGTGCTTCCGGAGGACGCCCCTCAGGCCGGCGTCGAGGTCGTCGCCCAGCTCGCCCGACGTGGCGTCGGCTGCCGGCGGCAGCGCCCTGACCACGATCATCGCTCCGGGCGGGAGTGCACCGAGCCGAGGCGCGAGGAGGTGCCGCAGCCGGCGGCTCACCCGGTGGCGGACCACCGAGCCACCCACGGCCTTGCTCACCACGAGCCCGGCGCGGGGGACACCGTCGCCTGAACCGTGCATGTGGACCACGAGCCTGGACCGGCCGCTGCGCCACCCCCGCCGGAGGACGGCGACGAACTCGTCCCGGCGCGTGAGCCGGGACACCGCCGGCAGCACCGGTCCGGCCGGATCAGGCGGAGAGCCGCTGGCGGCCCTTGCCACGGCGGGCCGCGACGATGGCGCGCCCGGCGCGGGTGCGCATGCGCAGCCTGAAGCCGTGCGTACGGGCCCGGCGGCGGTTGTTGGGCTGGAAGGTGCGCTTGCCCTTGCTCACGGTCGGCTCTCCTGGACGACGGCGATGCAGGGCAGGCCGTCGCTGATCATCATGCGGGTGCTTCGGACGGTGGTGCTTCGGCGCCCGAACGGGTCGTGCGCCATTCCCGGCGCACGACGGGCGCACGACGGCCAGCACTCGACCCGTATGCACGGGCACGGTTGAAACCAGGGTACGCAGCGTGTGGAGAAGGGGTCAAACCAGGCCACCCCCGTCCGCGCGAGCATCCGGTTGCCCGATCGCGGGACACCGTGACTTGTGGCCGCAGCCCGACGTTGTTAGCGTGCCTCCTTCCACAGGTAGATCCGGGGGGATCGCCAAATCGGTCGGCTGCCCGGGCCCGCGCGTCTCTCACGCTGCGTGCCCGCGTACCGTCTTGCGCACAGGTGTGGACAAGTCTGGGGATGATCGCCCCTTCATTCGGGGTGCGTAGTCGTCCGGGGCGACGACCGGAGGGGAGCGCGGACCGGTGGCCGACCAACCAGGAGACTTGGGACAGGTCTGGAACCGCGTCATCGCCGATCTCTCCGGCGCGGCCGCGGGCTCCGGGCAGTCGCTCTCCCCTCAGCAACGCGCCTTCCTCCGTCTCACGCGCCCGCTGGGTCTGATCGACGGCACCGCGTTGCTCGCCGCGCCGAGCGAGTTCGCCAAGGACGCGATCGAGCGGATCCTGCGGCGGCCGATCAGCGACGCGCTCGGCCGGCACCTCGGCGTCACGGTCAACCTCGCGGTCGTCGTCGACGCCTCCGCCGCATCCGGTGGCACCGAGGTGCCCGACCCGCCCGGGATGGCGCCCCGCACCTCCGCCGCCACCGGCACGTCCCGTTCCGATGACTCCCTGCCCGCCGAACAACCCGAGAAGCCGGCCGCATCGGGCGGGGCCGCGCTGGCCACCACCGGACCCCTCGCGGCCGTGGCCGAGGCCGACGGCGCGCGCAACGGCGGTGGTCCCCGCGAGAACGGCGACGCCCGTCCCCCCGAGGTCTGGCCCACCTACTCCGGTCCGCCCGCGGGCGAGACCGTCACCCCGCGCTCGCAGACGCGGCTGAACGAGAAGTACACGTTCGACACGTTCGTGATCGGGGCGTCCAACCGCTTCAGCCACGCCGCGGCCGTCGCGGTGGCCGAGGCGCCGGCGCGGGCGTACAACCCGCTCTTCATCTGGGGCGAGTCCGGGCTGGGGAAGACCCACCTGCTGCACGCGGTCGGCCATTACACGCAGCGGCTGTTCCCGGGCATGCGCGTGCGGTACGTCTCCACCGAGGAGTTCACGAACGACTTCATCAACTCGCTGCGCGACGACCGGAAGGTGGCGTTCCAGCGCCGCTACCGCGACATCGACGTGCTGCTGGTGGACGACATCCAGTTCCTGGAGGGCAAGGAAGGGACGCAGGAGGAGTTCTTCCACACCTTCAACACCCTCCACAACGCGAACAAGCAGATCGTCGTGTCCTCCGACCGGCCGCCCAAGCGGCTGGAGACCCTCGAGGACCGGATGCGCACGCGGTTCGAGTGGGGCCTCATCACCGACATCCAGCCACCCGAGCTGGAGACGCGGATCGCGATCCTGAGGAAGAAGGCGGCTCAGGACCGCCTCGCCGTCCCCGGCGACGTCCTCGAGTTCATCGCCGAGCGCATCGAGCGCAACATCCGCGAGTTGGAGGGCGCTCTCATCCGGGTCACGGCGTTCGCGTCGCTGAACCGGCAGCCGGTCGACACGCAGCTCGCCGAGATCGTGCTGCGCGACCTCATCCCCGACTCCGCCGCGTCCGAGATCACCGCGCCCACGATCATGGCCGTCACCGCCGAGTTCTTCGGTGTCACGATCGACGAGCTGTGCGGCCCGGGGAAGTCCAAGGCACACGCCCAGCCCCGCCAGATCGCCATGTACCTGTGCCGGGAGCTGACCGACCTCTCGCTGCCGCGCATCGGGCAGACCTTCGGCGGCCGCGACCACACCACGGTCATGCACGCCGACAAGAAGATCCGCAACGAGATCGCCCAGCGCCGCAAGACCTTCGAACAGGTCCAGGAGCTGACGGCGCGGATCAAGCAGCGCGCCCGCCACTGACGACCGGCCCCGTCGTACGAGCGGCACCCTCGTCCGTATCTATCGGACGGGCGTGCCGCTCGTTCAATCCATGGCTCCGCGCCCAGACCTCTCGCTCTCCGTGACCACACGCGGTCACGGAATGTCGTCACGCCCGTGCGACGAGGCAGCTTCGCGGGTTGCTCACAGTGAGGTTCAGCAGCCGGATCCGGTCGCGCTCCGTCCTCACCCGACCACTCTTCACCCACATCTGGGGACAACTCTGTGGATGGACGCCGCGGGGCCCGTGGACGGATCGTGCGCACCCGGTGGAAAACCGGTGTCCACGGCGGGGACAGATGCCCGTTCCGGAGCGTCATCCACGGGTGCCGGCATCTGCCCACGGGTGCGCCCACGCCGGTCTCCACATCCGGACACGGCATCTGACCAGGGCGAACTCCATCCATCCACACTGCGCACAGGCCCTATCACTACTGCTGGTTCTCTCTCTTTGAACATCTAAGAAAGAAGAAGCGACGTGGATGGAGTCGGACGAGGGTGCTTCGATCGGGTACCCCATGGCCGGGATGACACCCGCCGTCCGGAGGCTCTACGGTGGTCTCCCCGGACCGGGTCTTCCCGGCACCGCGGCGGCGTCCGGGCGCCGCACCCACCACGCCCGCCGGCACTTCAGCCGGCGACCCCGAGTCGTCCCCAGCGCGAGAGGTCCCCTCATGAAGTTCCGGGTCGAACGCGACGTCCTCGCCGACGCCGCCGCCTGGGTGGCCCGCAGCCTCCCGGCACGGCCGCCGGTCCCGGTGCTCGGCGGCGTTCTCGTCGAGGCTGCGGGCGGGGCCGAGGGGGACCGCCTCACGGTCTCCGGGTTCGACTACGAGACGTCCGCGCGCGTCGAGCTCGACGCCACGATCGGCGACCCGGGCCGGGTGCTCGTCTCCGGCCGGCTGCTCGCAGACATCACCCGGGCGCTTCCCCCGAAGCCGGTCGACCTGGTCGTCGACGGGGCCCGCGCCACGATCAACTGTGGCAGCAGCCGGTTCAGCCTGCCGACGATGCCGGTCGAGGACTACCCGCAGCTGCCGGCCATGCCGCAGCTCGCGGGCACGGTGGCGGCGGGCGAGCTCGCGGAGGCCGTCGCGCAGGTCGCCGTTGCGGCCGGCCGGGACGACACGCTGCCGATGCTCACCGGCATCCGGCTGGAGATCGAGGGGGAGCAGCTCACCCTCGCCGCCACCGACCGGTTCCGGCTCGCCGTCCGCGAGCTCGACTGGACCCCGGAGGACGGCGCGCAGTCGAGCGCGGTGCTGATCCCGGCGCGCACGCTCGCCGAGGTGGCGAAGACGCTTTCCGGCGCAGGCACCGTGGAGATCGCGCTGTCGGCGGGCGACGGGATGCTGGGAATCACGGGCGGCGGTCGTCGTGCCACCACCCGGCTGCTCGACGCGGAGTTCCCGCGGTTCCGCCAGCTGATCCCGGCCGAGCACACGAGCGCCGCCGTCGTCGAGGTCGCCCCGCTCGTCGAGGCGATCAAGCGCGTGGCCCTGGTCACCGACCGCGTCGCGCAGGTGCGCATGGAGTTCGCCGACGACGGGCTGCGCCTGGCTGCCGGCGGCGACGACGTGGGCAGCGCGGAGGAAGAGCTTCCGTGTGAACTCGACGGCGCGCCGCTCGTCATCGCGTTCAACCCCGGGTACCTTCTCGACGGCCTCGGTGCCCTGCACACCGAGCGGGCGCAGCTCACGTTCACCACGCCGAACCGCCCCGCACTGGTGCGCCCGGTCCCGCCCGCGCCGGCAGAGGACGGGGCCACGGAGGAGACTGTGGAACCGGTGCCGGGGTACCTGCACCTGCTGATGCCCGTGCGCCTGCCCGGCTGAGTGCCCGGCGCGCACCCGATTCCAGGGGGAGACGAAGTGCAACTGGGACTCATCGGGCTGGGCCGGATGGGTGGCAACATGCGCGACCGGCTGCGGTCCGCAGGCCACGAGGTGTTCGGCTACGACCCCCGCCCCGAGGTGACCGACGTCGAGTCGCTGGCCGCGCTGGCCAAGGCGCTCCCGGCGCCGCGGGTGGTGTGGGTGATGGTCCCCTCCGGTGAGCCGACGCGCAGCACCGTGCAGGAGCTCGGCGACGTGCTGGAGCGCGGCGACCTCGTGATCGACGGCGGCAACTCGCGCTACACCGACGACGGCCCCAACGCCGCCCTGCTCGACGAGAAGGGGATCGGCTACCTCGACGTCGGCGTCTCCGGCGGCATCTGGGGCAAGGCCAACGGTTACGGGCTCATGGCCGGCGGCTCCGCCGAGCACGTCGAGCGCGCCATGCCGATCTTCGACGCGTTGCGCCCCGAGGGGCCGCGCGAGGAGGGCTTCGTGCACGCCGGGCCGGTCGGCGCCGGGCACTTCTCGAAGATGGTCCACAACGGCATCGAGTACGGGCTCATGCAGGCCTACGCCGAGGGGTTCGAGCTGCTCTCGGCGGCCGAGCTGGTCACCGACGTGCCCGGTGTGCTGCAGGCGTGGTCCCGCGGCACCGTCGTGCGCTCGTGGCTGCTCGACCTGCTCGTCGACGCGCTGGAGCAGGACCCGGGCCTGGAGCGGCTCGACGACTACGTCGACGACTCCGGCGAGGGGCGCTGGACGATCGAGGAGGCCATCCAGCACGCCGTGCCGCTGCCGGTGATCTCCGCGGCGCTGTTCGCGCGGTTCGCATCCCGGCAGGACTCCTCGCCCGCGATGCGGGCCGTCGCGGCCCTGCGCCAGCAGTTCGGCGGGCATGCCGTGCGCTCGGCGGCCGGGCCGGCCGGCACACCCGGCGAGCACGCCGGGCCCAGCTCCGGCACCGGCAGCACGCACTGAGAGTGTCACACTAGCCCGTGCACCTGACCCGCCTCGCCGTCACGGACTTCCGCTCATGGGAGAACGCCGAGCTCGACCTCCGGCCGGGTGTCACGGTGCTCGTGGGGCCGAACGGGGTGGGGAAGACCAACCTGGTGGAGGCCGCCGGGTACCTGGCCACCCTCGGCTCGCACCGCGTGGCCACGGACGCCCCGCTCATCCGGAGGGGCGCTGCGCGGGCGCTCGTGCGGGGGCTGGTCGTGCACCAGGGCCGGGAGCTGACGGTCGAGCTGGAGATCACCCCGGGACGCGCCAACCGGGCGCGGGTGAACCGTGCTCCGGTGGCGAAGCCGCGTGACGTGCTGGGGATCCTGCGCACCGTCCTGTTCGCCCCGGAGGATCTCGCGCTGGTGCGTGGTGATCCCGGTGAGCGCCGCCGGTTCCTCGACGACCTGCTGGTGACGCGGTTCCCGCGCTACGCCGCTGTCCGCTCCGACTACGACCGGGTGCTGCGGCAGCGCTCCGCCCTGCTCAAGACCGCGCGGGGCGGGGGTGATCTGCGCACGCTCGACGTGTGGGACGGGCACCTCGCCCGGCACGGCGCTGCGCTGCTCGCGGGGCGCCTGGAGCTCGTCGCCGCCATCGCACCGCACGCGGTGGATGCGTTCACCGAGGTCGCGCCGACCTCGGATCCGATCGCGCTCGGCTACCGCTGCAGCGTCGATGGCGAGTTGCCGGCGGCGGCGGGTGAGCTGGAGCCGCTCCTCATGGAGGCCATGGGGCGCGTGCGGCGGCAGGAGGTGGAGCGCGGTGTCTGTCTCGTGGGCCCGCACCGCGACGACCTGGATCTGCGGCTCGGGGACGGCCCGGCCAAGGGGTACGCGAGCCACGGGGAGTCATGGGCGCTGGCGCTCGCGCTGCGGCTCGCGTCGTACCGGTTGCTCTGCGCCGACGACGTCGAGCCGGTCCTCGTGCTCGACGACGTGTTCGCGGAGCTCGACTCACGCCGCAGAACGGCCCTCGCCGACGTCGCTCGGCGCGCCGAGCAGGTCCTGATCACCGCCGCGGTGGCGGAGGACGTCCCGGACGGCCTGGACGGCGACCGGTTCGCGGTGAACGGAGGGCATGTCGAGCGCATTGCGCAAGAGGCCACGTCAGGAGGTCGCCTGTGATCTCACCCACTTGGGGACAAAGGTGTGGATACTGTGGATAACTTCCGCCGCACTGGTGATGACGAGCCAAAACGACCGCCCGTCGCCCCCGGAGAACCGCCCAGCGCACCCCATTCGAGGGCACCTGTCCCCAACCCTGGGGATGAATCGGGAGCAACCGCTGGTCGCGGCCGCGGGTCGGATCTCGCCCGCGAGGCGCTGCGCGCGGCCCGGGAGGCCAACGCCGACCGCGCGGCCAAGCGCACCGCCGAGATGGAGGGTCGCAAGCCTGCCCGCCCCCGTGGCCGACGCAGGAGGTGGTCCGGCGCCGGCCCGGACGAGCGCGATCCGCAGCCGTTCGGCCGGATGGTCTCGCGGGTCGCGCTGGACCGCGGCTGGTCGCCGCGGCTGACCGACGCCACCGTGCTCGGCCGCTGGCCGCAACTGGTCGGACCCGAGATCGCCGACCACTGCACGCCGCTGTCCCTGCGGGACGGCGAGCTCGTGCTGCAGGCCGAGTCCACGGCGTGGGCCACGCAGCTGCGCCAGATGCAGCGCCAGTTGGTCTCCCGGCTGGCCGGGTCCGTCGGGAAGGACGTCGTGCGCCGGATCCGCGTGGTCGGCCCGTCCGGACCGAGTTGGCGGCACGGTCCGCGCCACGTCCGTGGCCGGGGGCCCCGGGACACGTACGGATGACGCCGGTCGCGGCATGAGCCGATTCAGGGCGACGTGATGCGCCCGTAGCCCGTTTCGGCCCCCGTCGCGGCCGATCGGACCCGTCTCGGCTCCGGAACGGCTGTCTGCGACGATTCTGGGGGTGTCCTAGCCGCGTTCCAGCCGGGGTGCCCCGGTATGATGGAGGAGTGTTCCCGGGCGCTCCCCGATCGCCCGGTCGAGAGGCTCTGGTACGCAGGGTGCGTTGTGCGCCCGCGGACCGGGCCGTCGTGGCGAGGAGACAGGCTGCCCGTGCCGGAGAAGAAGAACGCTTACAGCGCGTCGTCCATCACCGTCCTCGAGGGTCTCGAGGCGGTCCGCAAGCGCCCCGGCATGTACATCGGCTCCACCGGTGAGCGTGGGCTCCACCACCTCGTCCAGGAGGTCGTGGACAACGCCGTCGACGAGGCGATGGCGGGCTACGCCACTCGCGTCGAGGTCGTGCTGCAGGAGGACGGCGGTGTGCGCGTCGTCGACGACGGTCGCGGCATCCCGGTCGGCATGCACCCGGTGGAGAAGAAGCCCGCCGTCGAGGTCGTGATGACCGTCCTGCACGCGGGTGGCAAGTTCGACGGCAAGTCGTACGCGGTGTCCGGTGGCTTGCACGGCGTCGGTGTCTCCGTGGTCAACGCGCTCTCCACGGCGCTCGACGTCGAGATCCACATCGACGGCAAGGTGTGGCGCCAGCACTACGCGCAGTCGGTGCCCGGCCCGCTGCGCAAGGGCGAGGACACCACGCGGAGCGGCACCACGGTCACGTTCTGGGCCGACCCGAACATCTTCGAGACCACGACCTACAACATCGAGACGATCCGCCGCCGGCTGCAGGAGATGGCGTTCCTCAACAAGGGGCTCACCATCGTCCTGCGCGACGAGCGCAACGGGCATCCCGCCGACGAGGAGGAGCCCGACGCCGAGGGGTACGTGGCGAAGGTCAAGGACTACACCTTCTGCTACCCCAACGGCCTCGAGGACTTCGTCGCGTACCTGAACAAGGCGAAGGACCCGATCCACAAGAAGCTCATCTCGTACACGGCCGAGAGCGAGGGCCACGCGGTCGAGGTGGCGATGCAGTGGAACTCCGGCTACACCGAGTCGGTCTACACGTTCGCCAACACGATCAACACGCACGAGGGCGGCACGCACGAGGAGGGCTTCCGCTCCGCGCTCACCACCACTGTCAACCGGTACGCGCGGGACAAGAAGCTGATCAAGGACAAGGATCCGGCGCTTTCCGGCGACGACATCCGCGAGGGGCTCGCCGCCATCGTCTCGGTGAAGGTGAAGGAGCCCCAGTTCGAGGGGCAGACCAAGACCAAGCTCGGCAACACCGAGGTCAAGTCGTTCGTGCAGCGCGTGAGCAACGAGTGGCTCGCCGACTGGTTCGAGCGCAACCCCGCCGAGGCCAAGACCATCGTCACCAAGGCGGTGCAGTCCGCGCAGGCCCGGCTCGCGGCCCGCAAGGCGCGCGAGCTGGTGCGGCGCAAGAGCGCGGGTGACATCGGCGGCCTGCCCGGCAAGCTCGCCGACTGCCGCTCCACCGACCCGTCGAAGTCCGAGGTCTACATCGTGGAGGGCGACTCCGCGGGCGGCTCGGCCAAGTCCGGCCGCGACTCCATGTACCAGGCGATCCTGCCGATCCGCGGCAAGATCATCAATGTGGAGAAGGCGCGCATCGACCGCGTCCTCAAGAACACCGAGGTCCAGGCCATCATCACGGCGCTGGGCACCGGCATCCACGACGAGTTCGACCTGGCGAAGCTGCGCTATCACAAGATCGTGCTGATGGCCGACGCCGACGTCGACGGCCAGCACATCCGCACCCTGCTGCTCACGCTGCTGTTCCGCTTCATGCGGCCGCTGGTCGAGGCGGGCCACGTGTTCCTGGCGCAGCCCCCGCTCTACAAGATCAAGTGGGGTGGCCGGGGCAGCGAGCCGGAGTTCGCCTACACCGACCGCGAGCGCGACGGCCTCATCGAGGCCGGCCGGGCGGCCGGCAAGAAGCTGCCGAAGGACGAAGGAATCCAGCGCTACAAGGGCCTCGGCGAGATGAACGCCAAGGAGCTGTGGGAGACCACGATGGACCCGGCCCACCGGCTGCTCCTGCAGGTCACGCTGGACGACGCCGCCACGGCCGACGAGCTGTTCTCGATCCTGATGGGCGAGGACGTGGAGTCCCGCCGGTCGTTCATCACGCGCAACGCCAAGGACGTGCGGTTCCTGGACGTCTAGCCAATCCCGGCCGCCGGAGCACCGCACGAACAGAGAAGGACCATGACCGACACCTTGGACCCCGCACTGCCCCCGCCGTCGGACGGCGACCGCACCGAGCCGGTCGACATCCAGCAGGAGATGCAGCGCTCGTACATCGACTACGCGATGAGCGTGATCGTCGGCCGGGCGCTGCCGCTGGTCGAGGACGGGCTCAAGCCGGTGCACCGGCGGGTGCTGTACTCGATGGGGGAGAACGGCTTCCGGCCCGACCGCAGCTACGTCAAGTGCGCGCGCGTCGTCGGCGAGGTGATGGGTAACTACCACCCGCACGGCGACTCGGCGATCTACGACGCGCTCGTCCGGCTGGCGCAGCCCTGGTCCCAGCGCTACCCGCTGATCGACGGGCAGGGCAACTTCGGCTCCCGCGGCAACGACCCGGCCGCGGCGATGCGCTACTGCGTGATCGGCGAATCCCGGGTACGTCTCGCCGATGGCGCGTCGCCACGGATCGCCGAGATCGTCCCGGACGCCTCGCCGAACAGCGACAACCCGATCGACGTCAAGGTCCTGGACCGCAGCGGTGATCCGGTTCGCGCCGAGATGCTCTTCCACAGCGGAGAACACCCGACGCTGCAGGTCCGCACCGTCGAGGGCTACGAGCTGACCGGCACCCACAACCACCCGGTGCTCTGCCTGGTCGATGTGCTCGGGGTGCCGACGCTCCTGTGGAAGCTGTTCGAGGAGGTGCGCCCTGGCGACCGGGTGGTCATGCAGCGCACGCCGCGTGACGAGCTCGGGGTCTGGAACACCCGCGAGGCCATGGAGGCCTTCGTCCTAGGCGCCTTCGTCAGCGAAGGTTTCGTGTCCACCACGCGAGCGGGATTCAACAACATCGACGAGGAGTTCTTCGGCCTCGTCCTCGACGCGTACGACGTCGCGGTCGGAGGCTCGCGGTACGTCTCGTCGCGGCGCATCGCGTCCGGCTCGCTGCTCCACGAGCTCGACATCCAGGACCTCAACTCTCTGCGTGCCAGCGCCTTGTCCGAGATGGTGGGCACCAGGTCCGCGGACAAGCGCGTGCCGGAGTCGGTCTGGTGCGGTTCCGCCGCTCGGAAGCGCTTCTTCCTCCAAGCGCTCTTCACCGGAGACGGGTCGTGCTCGGCGCTTCCGCGGAGCACTGTGCAGGTGTCCTACTCGACACGCAGCGACCAGCTCGCGAAGGACGTCCAGCAACTGCTGCTGGAGTTCGGCGTGGTCTCTCGGCGGTATCGCCATGCGACGGGCGAGTACAAGGTCGTGATGACCAACCGGCGCGACGCGCGGCTCTTCTCCACCCGGGTGGGCTTCCTCGGGTCCAAGCAGGCGAAGCTCCGAGAGATCCTGGGCAGCGATGTTCCCCGCTCGACGGCGATGAGCCGTGACCACGTCCCCGGACTCGGGGCGTTCCTCCGGGAACACGGTGCCGCCGGCCGGGCCGACCGGGACTGGCTGCGCCGGCACAACGTCGACCGGATCGAGCGCTGGGAACACCGCGGCGCGGAGATCCTCGAGCACGTCAGCGACCCGGATGCTCGAGCGATAGCCCGTGAGCTGACCGACGGTCGCTTCTATTACGCCGAGGTCGCGAGCGTCGAGGACGCCGGCGTCCAGCCTGTCTACAGCATTCGGCTCGACACCGAGGATCACTCGTTCGTCACCGATGGTTTCGTCAGCCACAACACCGAGTGCCGGCTGACCCCGCTCGCCATGGCGATGCTGCAGGACATCGACGAGGACACCGTCGAGTTCGCCGACAACTACGACGGCAAGACGCAGGAGCCCCTCGTCCTGCCGTCGCGGGTGCCGAACCTGCTGATCAACGGCAGTGTCGGCATCGCGGTCGGCATGGCCACCAACATCCCGCCCCACAACCTGCGCGAGGTCGGCCACGGTGTCGTGTGGGCGCTGGAGAACTGGGAGGCCACCGACGAGGAGCTCCTCGAAGCGCTCATGGCGCGCATCAAGGGCCCCGACTTCCCGACGTCCGGTCTGATCGTCGGCCGCGACGGCATCGACCAGGCCTACCGCACCGGCCGCGGCTCGGTCCGGATGCGGGCGGTGGTCGAGGTCGAGGAGGACACCAAGGGCCGCGCCATCCTCGTCGTCACGGAGCTGCCGTACCAGGTCAACCCGGACAACCTCATCGAGTCGATCGCGCAGCAGCACCGCGACGGCAAGCTCACCGGCATCGCCGAGATCAACGACGAGTCGTCCGACCGCGTCGGCATGCGCATCGTCATCACGCTCAAGCGCGACGCCGTCGCCAAGGTTGTGATCAACAACCTCTACAAGCACACCCAGCTGCAGCAGGGCTTCGGCGTCAACATGCTGGCCATCGTCGACGGCGTGCCGCGCACGCTGCGGCTCGACCAGGTGGTCCGCAACTACATCCGCCACCAGATCGACGTCATCGTCCGGCGCACCCGCTACCGCCTGCGCAAGGCCGAGGAACGGGCCCACATCCTGCGTGGCTACGTCAAGGCGCTCGACGCGCTCGACGAGGTCATCGCGCTGATCCGGGCGTCGGACACGGTCGATGTCGCCCGCACGGGCCTGATGGAGCTCCTCGACGTCGACGAGATCCAGGCCCAGGCCATCCTGGACATGCAGCTGCGGCGGCTCGCCGCACTGGAGCGCCAGAAGATCATCGACGAGCTGGCGGAGATCGAGCGCACGATCGCCGACCTCGAGGACATCCTCGCCCGGCCGGAGCGGCAGCGCACCATCGTGCGCGACGAGCTCCTGGAGATCGTCGAGAAGCACGGCGACGAGCGGCGCACGCAGATCGTGGCCGACGACGGGGACGTCACCAACGAGGACCTGATCGCGGTCGAAGACGTCGTTGTGACGATAACCCAGACCGGCTACGCGAAGCGCACGAAGACCGACCTCTACCGGGCGCAGAAGCGCGGCGGGAAGGGCGTCCAGGGCGCGCAGCTGAAGCAGGACGACATCGTCGCCCACTTCTTCGTGTGCTCCACCCACGACTGGATGCTGTTCTTCACGAACAAGGGCCGGGTGTACCGCCTCAAGGCCTACGAGCTGCCGGAGGCCAACCGCAGCGCCCGCGGCCAGCACGTGGCCAACCTGCTCGCCTTCCAGCCGGACGAGCACATCGCGCAGGTCATGCAGATCAAGGACTACCAGGCTTCCCCGTATCTCGTCCTCGCGACGAGAAACGGTCTGGTGAAGAAGTCCCGGCTCACCGACTTCGACTCCAACCGCACCGGTGGCCTGATCGGCATCAACCTGCGCGAGGACGACGAGCTCGTCGGCGCCGTGCTCTGCTCGGCCGACGACGACCTGCTGCTCGTCTCGGCGGAGGGCCAGTCGATCCGGTTCGCGGCGAGCGACGCGGCGCTGCGCCCGATGGGCCGGGCCACGTCCGGTGTCCTCGGGATGCGCTTCAACGACGGCGACCGGCTGCTGGCGCTCGCCGTGGTGCAGCCGGAGACCTTCGTGCTCGTCGCCACCGCCGGTGGTTACGCCAAGCGCACCCCGATCGAGGACTATCCGGTGCAGGGTCGGGGTGGCAAGGGTGTTCTGACCCTCCAGTACGACCGTCGTCGTGGCACTCTGGTCGGCGCGCTCATCGTCGGGATCGACGACGAGCTGTACGCGATCACCTCGAGCGGCGGGGTGATCCGCACGACGGCCCGCGAGGTCCGCAAGGCCGGCCGGCAGACGAAGGGGGTCCGCCTGATGAACCTCGGTGAGGGCGCCACGCTGCTGGCGGTGGCCCGCAACGCCGAGGACGACGACGCGGACGACCAGTCGCTCGGCTGAGCTCGCGAGCCGCCACACCTACAAGGCCCGAGGAGACACCTCACCTCGTGAACGACACGACGAGCACACCGGACGAGCCCGACGGTCGCGGCCGCGTGGCCACCGGCGAGCAGGCGGCGATCCCGCAGCAGGCGAACGGAGCAGCGGGCGCCGCACCCGCCCGTCCCGGCGGCGCCGCCGGGACGAACGGGTCCGCCCCTGCGCAGGCCGAGGAGGTGGCCGCCGCCGAACGGCCGGTCGATCCCACCGGAGCGGATGCGCCGACGACGCACCTGCAGGTGCCCCAGCACCTGGGGGAGGTGCCCGGTGCCGCCCCGGGCCCGCCCACCCCGGAGGCCCAGGCGGCGCCCACTCCCACTCCCACTCCCACACCGCGCCCGCCCGATCCGGAGCCCGCGCCCGGCCCGATGCCCGGCCCGGGGCCGGAAGCGGCGGCCCCGCCGCCGTGGCACCGGATGTCGGCGGGTGGCGGCGCCCCGGAGCCGGCGCCGGAACCCGCTCCCGGGCCCTCGGGCGGCGGCAGCCTGCTCGACGAGGGGCCGACCGCGTTCCTCGAGCCGCCCGTGCGGTTCGACGAGGAGCGCGGCGGCTCGGGTTCCGCGGCCGACACCGGCAGCTGGTCCAGCGTGCGGTCGATGCGCAACCGGCCACCCCGGCAGGCCGCGCTCCAGCTCAAGAGGCTCGACCCGTGGTCGGCCCTGAAGCTGGGCCTCGTGCTGGCCGTCGTGCTGTTCTTCATCTGGCTGGTGGCGGTCGGCGTGCTCTACGGCGCGCTGGACGGCATGGGGGTGTGGGACCGGCTCAACGGCACCTACGCCGACCTGGTGTCCGGAGACACACCCACCGGCAGCCCGTTGATCAGCGCGGGCCGGGTGTTCGGCTTCGCCGCGGTGATCGGGGCGATCAACAGCCTGCTCTTCGCCGTGGCCGTCACGGTCGGCGCGTTCGTCTACAACGTGTCGGCCGACCTGGTCGGCGGCATCGAGGTCACCCTCTCCGAGCGGGACTGACACGAGGGGGTATCCGGTTGAAGGTGACCGGGGGTGCTGCGGTAGCCTCGTCCCCGGTCGCACGGGCCCATAGCTCAGTTGGTTAGAGCGCGTCGCTGATAACGACGAGGTCGCTGGTTCAAATCCAGCTGGGCCCACTCCCCGAGCTCCACTCCGGACATCCTTCGGGACAAGTTAGGACGTGACCCTCGTGAAGAAGCTCATCGCTGTTGCCGTCGCCCTCGCCGCTGGTGCGTTCATCTTCTCCAAGGTGCGCGCCTCCCGCGAGACCGACCTGTGGCACGAGGCGACCAACAACTGAACCCGGGCAGCAACGCCCGCCGCTGAGCGGGTAACGTCCCCCCTCAGCCAGGGGACGTAGCTCAATTGGCAGAGCACCGCCTTTGCAAGGCGGGGGTTAGGGGTTCGATTCCCCTCGTCTCCACCGATCTGACCAGCAGAAACAACGGGCGAGAGCCCGGTCGCTAGGTCAGCATGACACCGGACGTGACGCAAGTCGCGTATCCTGCGGCTCGTGGCGAGGGCGACGAACCCGCGTAAGCGTGAGCGGGGAAGCATCGACGAGCTCCCGAGCGGCGCCCTGCGCGTGCGCGTCTACGCCGGCACTGACCCGATCACGAAGCGCCGTCACGACCTGGTCGAGGTGATCCCGGCTGGTCCGAAGGCGTGGGATCGGGCCGACGAGGTGCGTCGGCGGTTCGTCGACGAGGTGAGGCAGCGACGCAGCCCGCGCACGTCGGCGACCGTTGATCAGCTGCTCGACCGCTACCTCGACCAGCACCAGGGCGGCAAGCGCACCGTCACGGGCTACCGCGAGTACGTGGACAAGCACGTTCGACCGTTCATCGGCAAGCGGAAGGTCGGCGACCTCGACGCCGACATCCTTGACTCGCTCTACGCGGAGATGCGGCGCTGCCGGGACCACTGCACCCATCGGAAGCAGATCGACCACCGCACCCCGATGGCGCACGAGTGCGACCACCGGTGCGGCCCGCACCGCTGCAAGCCGCTGGGCAACGCGACGATCCGGAAGATCCACTACATCCTCAGCGGGGCCTACAAACGGGCCGTTCGCTGGAGGTGGGTGGGGGCGAGCCCGATGGACCAGGCCGAGCCGCCCCCGGTGCCGTCGCCTGACCCGCAGCCGCCGACACCTGACGAGGCAGCCCGCTTGATCGCCGAGTCGTTCCGGGTCGATCCGGACTGGGGGATGCTCGTCTGGCTCACGATGGTCAGCGGTGCTCGCCGCGGCGAGCTGTGTGCGTTGCGTTGGCGGCACGTCGACCTCGAACGCGCCGTCGTCACCGTCCGTCGGGCCATTGCCCAGGACGGCAACGACACCGAGGAGAAGGACACCAAGACCCACCAGCGCAGGCACGTCACGATCGATCCGGGCACCGTCGCCGCGCTCATCGAGCACCGCCAGCGATGGGAAGCGCGCATGGCCGCGCTCGGACTCGAGGTGTCGCCCGATGCCTTCGTGTTCTCGAACTCGCCGGACGGCTCAACCAGCCTCAAGCCATCGTCGGTTACACAGCGGTACGGGCGAATGGCGGATCGGCTCGGGATCGACACGCACCTGCACAACCTGCGGCACTACTCGGCGACAGAGCTGATCGCCGCCGGCGTCGACGTGCGTACCGTCGCGGGTCGGCTCGGTCACGGTGGCGGCGGGACCACCACGTTGCGGGTGTATGCAGCGTGGGTGGCCGAGGCCGACCAGCGCGCGGCGCAGGGGCTTGCAGACCGTCTCCCGGCTCGCCCGACGCCGGCCACCACGAACGACGCTGAGCGTGCTCGAACCGATCCGCGCAGTCCGTACGAGCGGGTTGCTGTCGAGCTACTGGCCCGCGTGGTGGCGGGATCGATCAACGTCGGCGATCAGCTCCCGACCGGCAAGCAACTCGGCGCCGAGTTCGGCGTCGCGACGGCGACCGCACAGCGTGCCGTTGCTCTGCTCCAGACATGGGGAGTCGTTGAGGTGAGTCGAGGTCGGCGTGCGTTGGTTCGCGCGAGCGACGTTGTGCGAGATCGCGCGACGCCCAAGTACGTGGCGGAGGCAACGGGAGAGGACGGGTCTGAGTGACGGGCGTGGAGGTCCTATTCGTCGATGAGGAGGCCGACCCACTTGATCCGTGGGGCTCGTCGTCGACGAAGTCCAAGCTCAACGAGGAACTCGTCGGTCAGCTCGTGCGCGGTCCTGCGGACGGGCTGAGCGACGTTACCGCCGCCTTGGCACTGCTCCACCTTGCCGACAACGAGCTGCGTGCCTATGGCACCGCCGGTAACGAAGAGCTCAGCAACTCTCAGATTCGCCTTGTCCTACGGGCGCTGCACGCTACCGGTGCCCGCGTTGGGGTTACGATCAGCGTTCCCTTCCGCGACTTCTCGGGCTTCCGCTCGTACTGGGGCCGCAACGAAGGCCACGGCTCATGGCAAGCCCGTCGTGACATGATCGACGGCTTCTTCGCTGATGCGTTCGAGAAGCTGGAAGACTTAGAAGCCCGAGGTGGTACGCCAGAGATCTCCTCTGCGTCGCTGGCGAACCTGCGCGACCCTGCAGCGATCATCGACAATCTCAACCGCATCCGTCGAGCAATTTCAGTCGACCCGGCTCAAGCGGTCGGGAGTGCCAAGGAGCTGATCGAGAGCACCGCCAAGGTCGTGCTGATTGAGCGAGGCCAGCCGGTCGACGACAGAGCAGATCTGCCAGCACTCGTCAAGGAAGCGCAGCAGGCGCTCATGCTCCATCCGGCGCAGGCCACGCCGGGCCCAGACGGCACCGACGCAGTGAAGAAGATTCTCGGTGGCGTGTCGGCGATCGCGATCGGTGTTGCAGAACTGCGCAACCGTGGCTACGGCACCGGCCACGGAGCTGCTGGCCGGCGCGTTGGGCTACGGGACCGCCACGCGCACCTCGCTGTAAACGCAGCGCTGACGTGGTGCCAGCTCATGCTGGACACACTCGCCGATGCGAAGGCGCCCTGGCAGTCGACGGAGGGGGAATCCTGATCTCTCGCCTGTTCGACAGCCGAGAGATCACGGCTGTGCTGCACTTCGGCGACCTCGTACGCTCGCGACCATGACCGAGGTGCTGACGGTGTCGACCGCAACTCCCACCCGTGAGGCCGGGCTGCGGCTCGCCGAGTCCGCGATCGCGGCCGGTCTTGCCGCAGGCGGGCAGGTGGCGGGCCCCGTGGCATCGGCCTTCTGGCACAACGGCGAGTTCGGCCAGGGCGAGGAGTGGGTCGTGTCCTTCAAAACGACGGCAGCACGCTACGCCGCGCTGGAGGCGCACGTCATCGAGCACCACGAGTGGAACAACCCCGAGGTGACCGCCGTGCCACTGGCCCGGGCGTCAGCGGCGTACGTCGAGTGGGTGGAGCGAGTGACTGCCGAGAAGGTCTCGCACGACGGGTAGGTCGCCGTGCTCCGCGAGGCGACCGGCGACCTTGACCAGCCGCTCACGCGGCCGGACCGATGAAACGTTGCCCATGACAATGAGGCTCGACTGCACGACCTCCGTCGCCTGCTCGATCTCGCCGGCGTCGATGTAGGAGTCGGCCAACCAGGACGAGTAAAGCGCCTTGTCGCGTGAGTGCGCGTCGCTGTAGCGGGCAAGCGCCGTCTCCAGCACAGGCACCGCCCGTAGTGGACGGCGGAGTTCGCTCCAGCAACGGCCAGTCATGATCGCGAGTTCGGTTTCGTCGATCCACGCGGCGTAGTCCGGCCTCCGGTCATCGGCGAGTGCGAGCGCGTCCTCCGCTTGACCGAGGCATCGAGCGGTCGCGTTCGCGTCGCCGTCCAGGGCGAACGTCCAGGCGGCCCGTGAGTAGAGAAGCGCGCGGACGCCGGGATCGACGTCCGGCTGATCGGCGGCGTGCACCGACTTCTCCGAGACTGTGCGGGCCGGCTGTCCGAGCCCGATGAGCTGGTACGCATGGAAGGCCAGGGCGTTCCCGGCGAGCCCGGCGTCGCCAGCCTCCGTCGCGGCGGCGTGGCTGCGGCGGTAGTGGTCGCGCGCTACGTCCTGCCACCCGGCGTCGAACGCCGCCCAGCCGGCCTGCTGCGACTGCTCGGCGTGCAGGGCGAGGAGGCCGCGGTGCACGGCGTCCCGGTGTGCCCCGCCTTGCAGCAGGTGGCCAGTTAGCTCCGCCTCCGCGGCGTACAGGCGGTACGTGTCCGCGCCGCCAAGGGTGTCGTCGAGCTTCCGCAGGCTCACGAGGCGGTGGGTCAGCTCGTCGACGACATCGGGCGTCGCGCTGCTCGAGCCGGCGCCGTCGCCGACGACCGCGGCGAGCAGGCCGGAGATCGCGAGCGAGGAGCCTGCGCGGAGGAAGTTCCGTCGCTGCACGGAGGGGTCACCGTCTCCCAGGTCGAAGTCGTCGCCGGTCGCTGGCGACGCTATGGACCGGTCGACCGGCTCGACAGGGCAATGCCCCGGCAGAACGGGAGTGGTTCCCGCTCGTGCAGCCGCCGGCGCGTTGGGTTGCGGGGCGCCGAGGTGGCCGAGTAGTCGTCGGTAGACGCCCTGGGGACGCTGGACCTGTCCGCTCTCCCACCGGCTGACGAGCCGGACGTCCAACGACGTCCCCCGCTCTTCCTTGTGCTCGAAGGCGAGCCGCACGACGTGCTGGACGAGTTCCTCCTGCGACCAGTTCATCGTGTCGCTGCGCCACCGCCGGAGCCGGTGACCCCACGGCTCGTCAGTGGCGTACGGCGCGCTCTTCATGGCCGGTCCCCCCGCCGCCTACCTCCAGTTTGCCAGGGATCTGCCGCATCGTGCCGGGCGTTTGACCTCAGTTCTCTCGCCTGGAGTCGCGATCGTCATCGGCATGAACTCCAGTGCACCACGGCCTCCCGACACTCAGGGGGCGATTGAGGAACTCCGTGCGGATGTAGAAGCCGCATTGGAGCGCGTCGAGCGGCTCAGGACGGCCCGGCGTCGGTTCCTAGCCGACGCTCGATGGCGTCGAGCCGTCGAAAGACCGCAGTCAGGTCCTCCTTGATGGCTTCCAGCTCGGCGAGCACGGGATCGTTTTGATCAACGTCGGTCGCCGGCTGGCCCTCCAGGATCCGGGCCAGTTGATCGCTGGGCCAGCCCAGGGCTTCGGACACGGCTGACAGGGTGCGCGGGTTCCGACGCCGCGGCTGGAGGTTGTTCTGAAGCTCGCGGACGGTCATCAGTGCCACGCCGGCGCGGGCCGCGAGATCCGCCTGCGTCATGTCGATCTCGGCCATTCGGGCCCTGATCGCCGCCGCGACGGCGTCCCAGTCCTTCGCCACGCGCGCGCCTCCTGAGCTGCTGATATCGGGCCTGAGGTTAGCGCCAGACCGACTTCGCAGGCCATCTGCCTGCACCCGCGTCTACCAGACAGCTAAACTGAGTGCTAATATTAGTACTGTAGTTAGCGCTCAGGTGGTCCCAGAGTCAGGAGGAAACCAGTGAGGAAGTTCCAGCCCCAAGCGGTCACGGCGGCGCCGAAGTTCTACAGCGTTGCCCAGGTCGCGGCCATGCTCGGCATGTCGCCGATGACGCTCTACCGCGCGATTGCGGCGGGTGAGTTCCCGGCAGTGCGCATCCGGGGACGGCTGATCGTCCCGGCCAAGGCGGTGGAGGCGATGGCCGACGTCGCGACCGCCGAGCAGACCGTCGTCGACGCCGCCGGGTGGGTGTGAGAGATGGGGACGATCGGAGTTCTGATCTTCTTCGCCGTCATCGGGGCGGTGATCTGCGCGAAGGCGCGGAGCGCGGGCGGGGCGGTGGTGTTCTCGCTGATCGCGCTGGCGCTGTTCATCGCCACGCCGGCGGGGGCGGGTCTGCCGGGGATGCTGTCGGACTTCGTGTCCTCGGTGTCGCAGGCCTCGGAGCCGCTCACGGGTGGGTCGGAGGCCGTGGGATGAGCGCGCCGACGACCCGAGCGGCCGGGCGTGAGCCGGTGGCCGGGCATGTGCGGTCGGGGGATTTCCGGCACCGGGCGGCGTGCCGCGCGGTGGACCCGGAGGTGTTCTTCCCCGCCGCGGTCGAGGGCGCCGAGTTCGAGGCGCAGGTGTCGGTCGCTAAGTCGGTGTGCGCCGGGTGCCCGGTCCGGTCGGAGTGCTTGTCGTGGGCGCTGGAGGCGTTGGCGGAGGGGATCGCCGGCGGGATGACCGAGCACGAGCGCCGCCAGGAGAAGACCCGCCGGCGCGGTGCCCGCCGCCGTCGCCAGCAGGTTCCGCAGTGTCCGGCGGGCGGGACCGCCAGGGAGGTCGCGGCCGCGGGCCGTGCGGCGATCGCGGCCGGGCTCTCGGTGCGGGAGGCGGCGGCCCAATTCCGGGTCAGCGAGCGCACCGCGGCCCGGTGGGCCCGCGCAGTCCACACCAGCACAACCACTACCGGCACCAGCACGACCGATGCGAGCGGAGGGACGCCCGGCGGCAACCGGGCGCCCCTCCAGATCTCCCACACAAACCCCCAGGCAGGGACACGAGCGGAAGGACACCGAGGGTAGATGAGCCCGAACAAGCGGCGCGCGAGCCGGATGAGCGACGCGCGGATCTCCGAGCGGGTGACCACTCAAGCGGCCGCCGGGTCGCAGGCGTGGGAAGCCGCGGTCGGTGGACAGCGGGTGTTGCGGTTGCCGGATCACGAGGGGTTCTACGCGGTGGCCGGTGAGGTGGTGGCGACGCTGCGTCAGCTCGAGGAGCTGTGCGGGCTGCTGGCCCGGCAGGTCGCCGGCTACGGCCACATCGCGACGGCGGTCGGCGGGGTGCTGCGTGACGACGAGCCCGGCCACGACCCCGGCGAGCGGGTCGCGATCGCCTCCTCGTGGGCCGCGCAGACCGCCCACCTGATCGCCACCGCCGAGCAGGCCGCAGGCCGGTTCTGGTCCGAGGTCGGCCACATCGCCATCGACCACACCACGGAGAGCACCGACGGCCCGATCGACGGTGCTGGCGAGGGTAGCGACGCGGGCGAGGTGACCCGATGACCGCCGCGACATTCGGCAACCTGGTGCTGATCCTCGTCGTGCTGCTGATTGCGGCGGCGGTGTTGTGGCGGCGCGGGTCGCGCGCCTACGCGGTGCTGGCCGCGGGCCTGGCGGTGTTCCCGGCGTTGACACTGCTGCGTCAACTCCCGTGGTGGGCCTACGCCCTCGCCGCGCTGGCGGTGGCGGTGGTGGGGTGGCACCGGTTGTCGCGGTCGGCGTCGGTGGTGACTCGCTGGTCGGGGCGCAGCCGGCGCAAGGCCGGGGTGGCGTCGACGTGGGACATCGCCCGGCACGCCTCCGCCCACGCCATGCGCCGCCGCGCAGGCACGGTGCGCCCGTCGCTGGCCGGGCTGGGCCGCTGGGCCCGGCTGCGGCTCCCCGCGGTGGACGTCGCGCTGGAACTGTGCCGGGTCGGCTGGCTGACGGTGTGGTCGCCGATCGAGGACGTCGTCATGATCTTCGGTGGGCCGCGGACCGGGAAGACCGGCTGGCTGGCCGGGCGCATCATCGACGCCCCCGGCGCCGTCCTGGTCACCTCCACCCGCACCGACCTCTACGAGCTCACCGGCCCGCTGCGCGCCAGGCGCGGCCCCATCTACGTGTTCAACGCCGTCGGCATGGGCGGGCTGGAGTCGACGATCACCTTCGACCCGCTGACCGGCTGCACGGACCCTGTGACGGCGGGGGAGCGGGCGATCGACATGCTCGCCGCCGGGGTCACCGCCGGCGGGGGTGGGGACCGGGAGTTCTGGACCGGTCAGGCCCGCCGGGTGCTGGCCGCGCTGCTGCACGCCGCCGCGCTCGGCGGCAAGTCGATGCGCGATGTGCTGGGGTGGGTGGCCGAGCCGGAGCAGGCCAAGCGCACGGTGCCGGTGCTGCTGCGCCGGTCGGGGGTGCAGGCGTTCGAGCAGGACGTCACGCAGTTCCTGGAGACCAACGAGCGCACCCGCAGCTCGATCACCTCCACGATCATGCCCGCGCTGGGGTGGCTGTCCCACCCGGCGGCCGCCGAGGCGGCGAAGCCCGGCCACGGCTTCGACGTGGAGCGACTTCTTTCGGAGCGGGCCACGGTGTTCCTGCTCGGCGCGGAGGAGACCCAGACCGGCGCCCTGGTCTGCGCGCTCACCGGGCACATCGCCCGGGAGGCCCGCCGGATTGCCGCCACCTCCCGCCGGGGCCGGCTGGACCCGAATCTGACGCTCGCGCTGGACGAGGCTGCGCTGATCTCCCCCGTGCCCCTCGAAAGCTGGACAGCGGATATGGGCGGGCGCGGGGTCACGATCATCGCCGCGTTCCAGTCCCGCGCCCAACTGCTGGCCCGCTGGGGTGTCCACGACGCGGCGACAATCCTGAACAACTGCGGCGCCGTGTTGGTGTTCGGTGGCACCCGGGACCGGGAGGATCTGCAGTTCTGGTCGACCTTGGCCGGGGACCGTGACGAGCCGACCCTGACCACGGACATGCACGGGCGGGTCGCCTCTCGCACGACGCGGCGGGTGCCGGTGCTGCCGCCGGCGCAGATCGCGAACCTCCCCGCCGGCCGGGTGCTACTGATCCGCCGCGGGCTGCAGCCGGTGATCGGGCGGGCCCGGATGGCGTGGCGGCGCTGGGACGTCCGCGCCCACGCTTTCGCGATTGAGCACCCGGTCGCGGCGGCACGCCTGGTCGCCATCACGGCCGCCGGCCGGCGGGTGTGGGTACGTGTCACCGCACCGGCCCGGGCCGCGTTCGCGTGGTGCGGGCGTCGCACGAGCGCCGCATGGGCCGCCACGTGGGCGACGGTGCGGCGATGGGCGGCTGCTGTCGGTGCCTGGACCGCTCGGACCGGGCGTCGGCTGCCCGTGTGGGTACCGGGCCGGGCCCGGCGCCGCGACGTCCACGAGGTGCTGATCGTGCCTGCTGATGCGTCCGAGATGGCCGACCTGGCGCCGATCGCCGCGCACAGGGGCAACGGCAATGGTGCCAGCGCGAACGGCACCACCGAGCGTGGCGCGGGCCGCCGCGGGGACGAACTCGGGCGGCCCGACGTGCCGTTCGGTGACGGGTGGTGGAACTGATGACCACCCAGACCCACGGCCAGGAGCTGACCTTCCGGGTCGGGCGCGACCCGGGGCCGTCGATGTCCGCCGCTGACGCGTCGAGCGAGCTGGTCGAGCGCGGGTTCGACCGGGCGCAAGCGCAGGCGATGGTGGCCGGCTACCTGGACGCGACCTCCCGCGAGCTGGGCTGCTCGGTCCACCGCTGGGGCCTGGACGACGAGGACCTGGACCGCATCGCCGCGCATCGCACCGCCGCCGGCACCGACATCGCCGAGCTCGACGACAACCAGTTCGACGACGACCAGCTCGACGACCGGGACGGGTGGGGACGGTGACCGAACAGCGGGAGCCCACCGGCCCGGCCGGCGTCCGCCCACCCGGAACCGGTTCCGGGAAAGACACGGCGGGGTTCGCGCGGGCGGAGGCGGTGGCCGGTCTGGCACGGGAGGTGCACGACCTGAGCCGAGCCGTGGCGACGTTGCCGGAGGTGGCCGGTCGGGTGGAGCAGCTCGGCTCCCGTACCGAGGAGCTGGGCAAGGTGGTCGGGCAGCTGTCGGAGGCGGTGCAGGCGGCCACCCGCCGGCCGAAGCCGGTCCCGGCGCCGTCGTGGCTGCTGCTGCCGGACGACCCGCAGATGGTGGAGCGGGTCCTGGGCGAGTTGTGCTCGTGGCTGCACGCGGTGTTCCTGCGCTACCCCGACGGTGCGGCGGCGGTGCCGGAGTGCTGGATGCGCCACCCCGAGGTGGTCGAGGAACTGCTGTGGCTGATGCACGCATGGTGCGCCGCCTACCAGGGCGCGACCGCGTCGGTGCAGCTGGCGGGGGACTGGCACGACCGCCAGCGCCCCGGCGTGGTCCGCCGCATCCAGCGCTCGGCGGGGTCGTGTTCGAGCGAGAAGCACCTGACCCGACCGGAGTGGGACCAGTACCCGCCCGGCGCCGCCGCGGTGCCGGGCGTCGACGACGCGGAGGTGATGGCCGAGTGGTGGGGCACCCGCCGCGACGATCCCCCTCCCGAGCCGACCGCCCCTGAGTCGTCGACCTCGGCGTCGGGCGTGGTGAACGGGGCGCGCCGATGACCAGGACAGCGCGTGAGGCAGGGGGGCCGGGGACGCGGCCGCACGTCTGGCCGTGTCGGCACTGCGACATGGTCGACGACTACAGGCTCAACCGCGCAGCACAGCTCCAGGCCGCAGAGGGCGTGTTCCGCCAGGACGAGGACTACCGGGCCACCACGTTCAAGCAGTGGCTGCAGGCGTTCGAGTGGGACTCGACCCGGGAGCGCCACGAGCAGGACACCGACCACGAAGTCGCGGTCGTGCCCGCGCCGCGCACCGGCGACCACGACCGCCCCGTCGCCACCGGCTTCGGCGACGACGTAGCCGAGGCGGAGCGGATCGAGCAGCTCACCCGCTGGCACACCGATGACCACCCCGCCGACGCCGATGCGGCCGCCGACGAGCGCGCCTCCGCCGACGTTGCCGACATCTATCGCAGGAGCGCGTGATGACGACTCACACCGACGGCCTCGGTGGGCGTCCGGCGGGTCGGCCGATGCGGGTCGTGATCTGGATTGCCGGGCTGCTGGTGGCGGTCGGGGCCGCGGTCGCGACCGCACACGGCCTCTACGAGGTCGCGGTGGCCGCCCGCGTTCCGGCCGGGATCGCCTGGCTCTACCCGCTGATCACCGACGGGCTCGCGCTCGTCGCCTACGCCGCCAGCGCCCGCCTCACCGGGTCCGCGGCCCGCTACGCCTGGTCAGTGGTCGTGCTCGCAGCCGGACTGTCCGGACTCGCCCAAGCGATGTTCCTCGCCAGCGACACCGCACCGCCGCCGGTTGGCGTGCCCGGGCCTCACACCGTGGCGGGCGTCGAAGCCGCCGGCCCGGTGTTCGAGGCGTCAGCGGCGCTGCGGTTCGGAGTCGGCGCGTGGCCGGCCATCGCGGCCGCGATCGTCGCGCACCTGCTCTACCTGCTCGCCACCGATCATCCCGCCACCGGCCACGCCGAGTCCGGCGCTGACACGTCCGCCGTCCCGGAGCCGCCAGTGGCGGGCGGCGCGGATCCAGCCGCGGACGTTCAGCCTCCCGTGTTCAACGCTGACCGCGTACAACTCGCCGCGCCCGGTGTTCAGTCGGTCGGCGCCCGCCCTGTTCAGCATGGCTCGGCCGGGACTGTTCAGCGTTCCGCTGCGGTGGCGGGCCCGTCGAGTCGTCCGGCTCTTGCCCCGGCCCAGGCTGAACAACCCGACCGCCGTACGGCTGTATCCCCGGCCCGGGATCGGGCGCGGGCGGCCGCGTCGCGGCACGCCCACCGCCACGGCCACCTCCCGACGGTCTCCGAACTGGAAGCCGCCGCCCAGGTCTCCCGAGGCACCGCCGCCACCGTCCTCAAGCACCTACGCGAACAGCCGACACCCCTGCACCTGATCAGTACCACCACCGAGGCAGGCACCCACGAGGACGACCCGACCATCGAGGAGCACGCTCACCCATGAACGCCCCGACCCGAACGACCATCGCTACGAGCGCGAGCATCAGCACCGAGACGACGACCAGAGCAACCAGCGAGCACTACTCCATTAGGAGGTACACAAAGCCAGAACGAGAGCCACAAGCAACAAGATCGAAAGACTCACACCTAGGCATCACGATCCGAGGGGGCGGGCCGGCCTTCGGCCGGCCGCAACCGACGCTCCGCCCGGTTGATCACGAACCTACCGAGTTCATGATCGTTCCGGAGTGGTCGGGATGCTGAGGATCTCGCCGGGCTACAACCCCGAGTACCTGTTGAAAGAGGTCGCGACGGGGCGGGAGAACTACTACACCGGCGCGGTCGCCGACGGCGAGCCGCCGGGCCGCTGGTGGGGCGCCGGGGCGGAGAAGCTCGGCCTGGCGGGGCTGGTGAACGCCCAGGACATGCGCGCGCTCTATGAGCGGTTCCTCGACCCGCGCGCGGAGGGGTTCAACGATCCCGACCGGTGGGAGGGGGTGCCGACACTCGGGCACACCGGCCGCCAGTACATGACTGAACAGCAGTTGTACGCCCAGGCCCTTGAACGGGAGCCGGACGCGTCGGCTGAACGCCGGGCTGAACTTCGTACGGAGGCGGGCAAAGCGGCCCGGCACAACGTGGCGTTCCTGGACATGACGTTCAGCGTTCAGAAGTCGGTGACGCTGATCCACACGGCGTTCGAGGCGGAGGAGGTCAGGGCCCGCAGCGTCGGCGACGAGGAATCGGCGAGGGCGTGGGGGCAGTACCGCCAGGCCGTGGAGGGCGCGATCTGGGCGGGCGACAATGCCGGGCTGGCGTACGTGTCGGAGAAGGCCGGGTACTCGAGGGTCGGGCACCATGGCGGCGCGGCGGGCCGGTTCGTCGACGCGCACGACTGGACGGTGGCGTCGTTCTTCCAGCACGACAGCCGTGACCACGACCCGCAGTTGCACATCCACAACGCGATCCTCAACCGGGTGCAGGGCCCGGACGGGCAGTGGCGCACCCTGGACTCGCGGGCGATGCACAAGTGGAGGGCCGCCGCGGCGGCGGTCGCGGAGCGCACCACCGAGGAGCGGATCACGCACGGGATCGGGATGCTGGTCGCGACCCGCCCGGACGGGAAGGCCCGCGAGATCATCGGCGTGTCCCCGGAGGCGATGAGCCTGATCTCGACGCGGCGGCACGCGGTCACGGCCAAGGCTGCCGAGCTGATCGCCGCGTTCGAGACCCGGCACGGCCGCGCCCCCAACGGGCTGGAGCGCGACCGGTTGTCCCAGCAGGCCACGCTGATGACCCGGCGGGCGAAGACGCACGACGGGGAGTCCCGCGAGCAACTTCTCGACCGCATCGACGCGCGGCTGCGCGCCGACATCAACGGCGGCTTGGGCGGCGTCGTAGCGGCCGCGCTCGCCGCGCGTGAGCAGGCGCCGGCGGCGCAGTCGTGGTCGCCGCAGGCGGTGATCGAAACCGCGCTGGCCGAGGTCCAGGCCAGCAAGGCCGGCTGGACCGAGTCCGACCTGATCCGCGCTCTCAACGCCGCACTGCCCGACCATCTCGGCACCCCCGACGGTGCCGATGTCGCCGCGTTGCTGGACCAGCTCGCCGCCGAGGCGATCACCTACGCGACCCCGCTGGATGCGCCCCGTCCCGGCGACGAGCATTTGCCCGACTCTCTGCGGTTGGCGAATGGCCGCTCGGCCTACGAGGCGCCCGGCGCGCGGCTGTTCGCGACGCCGGAGCAGGTGCGCACCGAGCGCGCGCTGGTCGCCGCCAGCACCGCCGGCGGCGCGGCCGCGCTGCCGCGGGAGGTGGCGCAGCGGTTCCTCGCCGGACTCGCCGAGTCCGGTATCGAGCTCGGCGTCGACCAGGCCACCGCCGTGCGCGGCGTACTGACCTCCGGCGCAAAGGTCGAGACCCTCGTCGGACCGGCCGGGACCGGCAAGTCCTATGTGGTCGGGACGATCGCCCGCGGCTGGGCCGACCCGAACACCACAGGCGGGCCACTGCCGCGGCGGGTGTTCGGGCTCGCGACCTCGCAGATCGCGACCGAGGTCCTCACCGCTGAGGGCCTCACCGCGCGCAACGTGGCGGCCTGGCTGGCCGCGCAGGAGCGGCTCGCCGCCGGGGCGGCCGCGGGCGGCCCGCGACCGGTCGAGGGCGACGAGACGTTGCGGCTGCACGCCGACGATCTCGTCGTGGTCGACGAGTCCGCGATGACCGACACCGCCGCCCTCGCCGCGATCCACCGGCACGTCGACGCCGCCGGGGCGAAGCTGCTGCTCGTCGGGGACCACAAGCAGCTCGCCGCGGTGGGCGCCGGCGGCGGAATGGACCTCATCGCCGCGTCCGGCGCACGGTATGAACTGGCCGAGGCCCGCCGCTTCACCCACGAGTGGGAGCGGGAGGCGTCGCTGCGGCTACGGGCCGGGGACGAGACGGTGCTGCGCACCTACCACCAGCACGGCCGCCTGCTCGGCTCCGGCACCGCCGAGGACGCCGAGGCGTCCGCGGCGCGGGCGTGGCTGGGCGACACCCTCGCCGGACGGCGGTCGCTGCTGATCGTGGACACCAACGAGCAGGCCGCCAGCGTCTCCGCACAGATCCGGGCCGAACTGGTCCGGCTCGGCCAGGTGCAGGAGTCGGGGGTGGCGCTCGGCCTGCAGGGCACCGTCGCCGGCGTCGGCGATCTCGTGGAAGCGCGCAAGCTCGACTGGAGCATCGCCGGGTACGAGGGCAACCGCCGGCACGCGATCAACCGCGAGCACTACCGCGTCCAGGCCGTCCGGCCCGACGGCGCCCTCGAGGTCGCCGTCGTCGAGGGCCGCACCCCGGACGGCGATGTGCTCGGCGAACGACTGGTGCTCCCGCCCTCCTACGTCGCCGAACACCTGGCACTCGGCTACGCCTCGACGGTGCACGCCGCGCAGGGCACCACCGTCGATACCACCCACACCGTCGTCACGAGCCGGACCGGGCCGGCCGGGCTGTATGTGGGAATGTCCCGCGGCCGGGAGGTCAACACCGCGCACGTCGCCACCCTCACCGGGGTCGACGACCCCGCCCAGGGCCAGCAGGAGACGCACACGCTGCACCGCGACCCGGTCGCGGTGCTCGCCCGGGCGCTCGACACCACCGAGCAGGCCGACGCCGCGAACCGCTCCGCGGTCGCGACGGCCACCGCGGCCGCCGCGCAGGCCGGGACCGTGCGTACCGCCGCGGAGCTGCTTGCCGACGCCAGCCAGCTCGCCGCGACCGAGCGCACCGCGACCTGGCTCGACCAGCTCGCAGATGCTGGAGTGATCCGCCCGGATGAACGGGCGCGGATCGCTGCCGAGGACGGTGCCGCGTCCCTGACCCGCATCTTGCGCCGCGCCGAGCTCGCCGGCCACGACCCGCACCAGGTCCTGCACGACGCCGTCGCGGGCCGGCAGTTCGACGGGGCCCGCAACCTGTCGAACGTCGTCTACAGCCGCATCCGCCACGAGTACCGCGACCGGCTCGACCCGCTCGGCGAGACCTTCACCGACTGGAAACCGACCGTCGACAACCCCGAGTGGCGCGACTACCTCGACACGCTCGCCGACGCTGCCGACCAGCGGGCGGCCGAGCTGGGCCGCGAGGCCGCCGAGCAGGCGGCGCCGTGGGCCATCGAGGCGTTCGGCCCCATCCCCACTGACAGCGAGGAACGCAGCGCGTGGGAACGCCAGGCCGGAGCAGTTGCCGCGGTTCGTGAGCTCGCCGACCACACCGACGCCGACGACGCGCTCGGCCCGGCCCCGAAACCCGGACAGGTCGAGCAGTACGCCGCCTACCGCGCAGCGTGGCGCACCCTCGGCCGACCGGAGATCGACCGGGAGGAGCTGGAACTGTCCGACGGACAGCTGCGCGTACGGGTCCGCGCGCACGAGCGCGAAGCCGCGTGGGCGCCCCGCTACGTCGGAAACGAACTCGCCGGCACCCACCAAGCGGCCGCCGCCTACCGGCAGACCGCCGCCCTCCGTATCGCCGAGGGCGACACCGCAGCCGAACCCGCCGAGCAAGAACGCCTCCGCGCCGAAGCCGCACAGGCCCACGCCCTCGCCGACACCCTCGACGCCCGCGCTGCCGTGCTACAGCATCTCGACGACGCGCGCGCCCACTGGCTCGCCCACACCGCGGGCACCCGCGCCGCCGCCGAGCGCGCGAAGGCCGAACTCGCCGCCCGGCACGTCGACGACACCGAACCCGAGCAGCAGGTCACCGCCGAGGAATGGCTCGCCGCGCACCGCGCCGCGCTCGCCCAGGACGAGCCACACCGCGACATCACCGAGACCGACGTCCGCGACTCTGACGTCATTGACCGCGCCGATGAGGACACCCTCGACGACCAGCCCGACGAGCCCCGTCATGCGCAGCCCGAGGTCCCCGACCGCGACCTGCGCGAGATCGCCGCCGAGGAACCCGTGCAGGTCGAGGAGGACGTCGTGCGCGTCCCGTCGGCGGCGGAGACCTCCGATGCGATCCAGCGCGCGAACCGCGCGCTGGTCGAGATGCGCGCCCGCGACGCCGCGGACGCGCAGGAAGCCGCCGAGCACCGCGCCGAGGAGCTGACCCGCTGGCACTCCGACGACCAGGCCGCCGAGACCGCCGACGCCGACGAGGACGTCGCCGGAGACGAGCCCGCCGACCAGCCGGTCGCGTCGTGAGGAGTGGCCTCAGCCCCGGGCCGGCGCTGCGGCGGCCACCTCCAGCGGCGCCGAGCCGGCGTGCCGCCACGCCCATCGCAGCGTTGCCCGGACGGCGTCACACCAGCCCGGCCGCGCCCGCAGCAACTCAGGGCGCCGGACGTCCAGCATCTCCGCGGCCAAGTACTCGGCCTCAATCAGCTCCTCGTACGCCGTCACCGTCCGGTTCGACACCGGGGAGTAGGCAAGGCGGCGGCCACCGTTGCGAGCGGGAACGACCGCGCCGGCGATCCATCGACAGGTCACCACGACGCCACCGGCGTACCAGTCCGTGACACCCCGCGCGGCCTGCTCCTGGTTGAGCCGCTCGGCGGCCGCCCACACCGCGGCGAACTCCGCCCGGGGCACGCGGAGGTTGCCCACCGGGATGCGCGCGATGTCGTTCTCGGTGACCTCCATGCCGCCGAGGATTGCACGCACCACCGACGGTTTGCGACGTCCAAGCAGGTCACCAGCCCGCCGGATCTGCCCGGTGCCGGTCTGCGCTCAAGGCCGCGCGGGCCGAGGAACTGCCCTGGCGGACCGCCTGCGGCGGGGCCTGGCGGCCCTTGGCTTACCACGGCCGACCTCACGGTCAAGGGCGCTGCGCGTCGCTACGCGACAGCCCTTCGGGCTGCCCTTGACCGCGAGCCTCCACGGCCGTGGTGGGACGCCTTGCGGCGGCGGGGGAACAGCGCCCCGCCACCCCAAGGGGACGGGCCACCAGGCCCTATGCGTTTCGGGAGGCCAGCATGGGCACCAGCACCGCGACAAGCACGACGGTTCGGCGCTTCGTCGACCCTGAAGACCTGATCTGCCCTGGCTGCGGTGACCGGGCGATCGGGGTGCCTCCGGCGTTCTGGCTGGTCCGCGACGGCCTCCCGGTGGCGCAGTTCTCCCACCCGGACCGGACGGCGCTGTGCCGCACCGTCGCCAGCGAGGTGGCCGAGCCGGTGGAGTTGGCCCGGTGACCGCCCAAGGCGTCGAAGCAGCGCCGGGAGTTGACGCGTCCGTGTCAATGGTGGCAGGGGAGAGCGGCGAACCCATCAGTGCGCCGATGGTGGCCGCGCTGGAAGGGGCGTGGGCGGCGATCCGAACCCGCCACCCGGAGGTGCCCCGAGTTGTCGTCGTGCTCGGCGCGGGGTCGATCGGCGGCGTGTTGAAGCTGGGGCACTTCGCAGCGATGCGCTGGAACAACGCCGACCAACGTGACGCTGTGCAGGACAGCGCGACGGCGGGCGGGGCGCGGCTGCCGGAGGTGTTCGTTGGTGGCGAGGGCGTCGCCCGCGGACCGGCCGACGTGCTCGGGACGCTGCTGCACGAGGCCGCCCACGCACTTGCTCACGTCCGTGGGATCAAGGACACCTCCCGGCAGGGGCGCTGGCACAACGCGCGGTTCAAGGCGCTGGCCGAGGAACTCGGGATCGAGGTCGCCAAGGACTCGCGCATCGGCTGGTCCCCGACCACCATCCCTGCCGGGACGCGCGACGCCTATGCCGAGGTGATCGCCGAGTTGGGGCGGGCGCTGTGGCTGCACCGGTCGGTGGAGATCGCCGACGGCGGAAGGACGAAGAAGCCGAGTCCGCCGCCGTGCGTGTGCGAGTGCGGCCGCCGCATCCGGGTCTCCCCGACCGTGCTGGCTGCGGGCGCGATCTCGTGCGGGGTTTGCGGGTCCGACTTCAGGCCCGACTTACCCGACGAGAACCCGAACGGCGAGCGCGGCGAGGAGGAGTGAACTGAGATCCTCCCCGGCCACCCTTGCGGGCGTGGTCGAAGGGCTGGGCGGCTCGGGCTACTCGGTTGGCCGGGGGGGTATGGCACTGCCCGGTGGTAACGCTGTCCGCCTGCCGGGGTGCTGCCCGGGTGGTCGTGCTCGATCAGTCGGCGTACCGGCGGTGCTGGTCCCTGACCCGACGGCGCGACAGCCACGCTGTTCGCCTCATCGATGAGTCAGCCGGAGGTGCGCGGTGCCCACGTCAGGCTGCGGCTACAGAGGTCCGCGTGGACGGTCCCTCCCCGGTGGGTGACGAGTTGGGCGAACACCCGGTAGCCGGTGAGGATCGCGTATTCCCAGTCTTGGGCGGATCGCCGCGACACTTCCAGGTGCGCGGTCATCGCCCGGCAGGCTTTGATGATCTCCATTGGCACGGTGGTGCTTGTGCTGAAATAGGTGTGGTCGCGGGCGGCGGCGAACACGTAGGCGCTGAGGCCTTCCTCGACTGCGATGGCCCGGCCGCCGTCTTGGATGCGGTCGGTGTCGCGGTCGGTACTGCGCTTGACGCGGAGCAGGCTGCGCATGACCGGTGACCAGCCCAACAATGCCATGTGGGCGAGGTGGAACACGTCGTGGTAGCGGTATTCGTCGTCATCGCCGCTGTTGTCGTCGAGGGGGTCCCCGACAGGCTGGGTTCCACGGTGGATGTGCACGACACGCACCGGCGCGGTACCACGGTCGTGTGATAGGGACTCGGTGAAGGTGATATCGAGATTGCGGGGCAGCTGTTCGGCGGGATCGACGTCGTCGTCGAATAGTGGGTGCGGTGGCGGTGTGGCTGGCCGCAGGAAGCGTTCTTGGGTCTTGCGAAGGTTGTCGGTGAGAATCTCCTCGAGGCTGAGGTTGCAGCGCCGAGCCAGCGCAGTGGCATACCAGAACAAGTCGCCGAGTTCTTCCCGCACCTCGTCAGTGAAAGCTCGGTAGCCAGTCCGGTCGCGCTGGATCTTCTTGTACTGAGCGACGAGGCCGCCGACTTCTCCGGCGAGTCCGAGCATGGGTAGCACGAGATCGTCGGGTTCGAGGACATCAGTGTCGGCGACGGCGCGTTCGTAGTCGTTGAAATCCAACGGTTCTTCGCCTATCGATTTTGCGGCTGTGCCGCGGTGGTCTGCACGATACCCGCGTAGGGGACGAACGCGATGAGGTAGGCGACCGGAAGCCAGCAGTAGCCGCCAGCGCCCCAGTACTCGCCCCAGCTGTTGCGGATGAGCAGGTGGCGGCCCTGGCTCGGATGAGTAGCCGCACCCACGCAGACGACAGCGTGGTAATCGCCGGCTGGCGCGCGCAGGTTGGGAAGCGTGACGTAACCGGTGTCGTCGGGGTAAGCGAACTCGTCGGTCACTTCCACTAACAACAACGCGGGCGCGCCTGCGGCGAGGAAGTCTTCGAGTTCGTCCTCGACGCCGTCATGGGCGAGGTGCAGCTGGCGGAGATCCCCTGTGTTCCATGGCGGCGTACCGGCGCCTTCCGGAGGGTCTTCGGTGCCGACGCCGAGCCCGTCGTTGTAGGGCCAGGAAACGAGCGACGGTTGTCCGTCGTCGGTGAGTGCGGCGGCTGCGTGATCGACCACCATGCCGTCCCACCCTGTTTGCCCGCGGGCGGTGCAGTACCGCCAGATCGGCTCGGGCGCGAGCGGCTCCGGTGGTGTACCGCCGCTCTGCGTCCGCGCGGCTTCGTGGCCGACCGACAGTGCCACCGGCACGCACAGAGGGCGCGGTCCTTGATTCACAATCGCCGGGTCGACGAGTCCTCGAAGATCAACGGCGGGCCGGGCGCGGGCAGCTGTGAGTCGGCGCGCTCTCGCGCCGCTGAGGGCCGGCTGCGACGTGGTGGGTTGGTTCACCGCTGTGTCTCGTCCTGCCCGCTCGGGCCATCGTGGGGGCGCTCGTTGAGGAGCGGTTCGCTCTCGTCGTCGAGGTCGATGTCGAGTAGAGCCCGCCGATGTTGGACCATCGGAGGCGCATTCACCGTGGCCTGGATTGTGTAGGTGGCCGCGGGGGGCGTCGCCGGGTCGTAGACCGAGGCGTAGTGGAGCGAATGGCTGAACTGCCCCTCAGTGCCGGCCTGGAGGGCGAGCAGTCGTTGCCCGGTCGCGCCGGCGCCCGGCTTGTTTGGGTCCGGCCCCGCTCGGCCGGTCGGCGCCAGCAGATCGGGAGCGGCTTCGGTGTCGGTCCTGGGGGCCACCAGCGTGTCCGGGTCGACGGCGGCGCCCGCGATGTAGCGGCGCACCGGCGCGGGATCCCGGGTAAGGATCCGTGCCCAGCCAGGCCGGTAGTCGTCCATGACGACCTGCAGCCCACCTGCTGACTGAGTGTCGACCGCGCCCGACTCATCGGGGTTGGCTGCCGGGCCATGGCTCGTGCCAGGGGAGAGGCGTTCGGCCCGGGGCAGCAGCGAGAGTGCGGCCGCGGTGTCGGCTCCTGTCCGTGACGGCGGTAGCGGGTCGGGCGTGCCGATCGGGGCAGATCGCGCGACCGGGTCGAACGCCGGTGGAGCTGGTCGCGCTCGTCGAGTCGACCGCTGCGCGATGGCGGTGTCGTCGAGCCAGCGGTAGCCCGTGGTGCGGTTCTCGGGTAGGGCGACGACGATCTCGTCGTTCACGATGAGATCGACGTGCTCGAGGGTGGCCGGCGGTCCGTTGACGAGCCAGAGGTCGGCCACGCCAACTTGCGGCCGATGTCCGAAGGCGAGTTCTTGCTTGGCCTGCATCCGCGAGACACCCAACAGATCGTCTCGTTGCCCATCGGTCAGCATGTCGACGTTGGCCATTTGGCGTACGGCCGCCTCGTAGCTCACCTGCATGTCGCGCGCCGCGAGGTAGGCGATCGCTGGCGTGACTCGGTCGCTAGTGGCCCGGTGTCGGCTGACGGTCGCGTGCACCAGCGGCGGGGGCATGAGGAAGTAGGAGGCGAACCACTGCGCAACGCGTTCGCGCTCGGCCGCACCCGTGTTCAGGATGTCGGTCTCCGTGTCGAAAGCAGTCCAGTTGTAATCCAAGGCCCAGTGACCGATCTCGTGGGCCGCCGTGTATCGCTGGATCGCCGGTTCCCGTTGAGTTGTGATCATGACACCGCCGCTGCCCTGTGGGATGACAGCACCGAGCAGATGGTGGAGCGGCTGGAACACCAGCCACATTCCCAGGCTTGGTATTGCGCCGAACACGTCCACCGGGCGTTCTTGGTCGATGTCGAGATCGTCCAGGAGTTCGGCGGCCGCCTGGATGGCGCGTCGGCGCCTGGCGATAAACGAGGACGGGTGCATCAGTTCTCCGTCAGGTCCGGCGGCGGCGTCCCGAATGGTGGGGGTGCCGTGCGGCGCCGGCCGGTCGTCGGGGGCGGTCCGGCGGCTGCCAGAAACTGGGCAAATCGCAGTACCTGCGCCTTATCGTCGTCGGACAGATCCTGGGTGGCGCGGTAGAGTGCTGTGTCCACCGCGGCCGCGTCATCTTCCTCGCCAAGCAGCCACTGCACGTTACGCCTGTAGAGCCGGGCCAATCGTCGTAGCTCCACCGCCGTGACATTGCGCTTGCCGCTCTCCATGGCGATGACACTGGTGCGGGGAATGCCCAACGCTCCGGCCACGTCGTCCTGGGTTAGTCCGAGTGTCTCGCGGGCGGCGCGCAGTCTCTGGCCGACCGCCGTGCGTTCCGACGGCGTGTGATCGGAACGACTCTCGTCACCGTCCGGGCCGTTGTGCCGCCTGGGTGAACGCTTGTCACCGGTGTCCATCGGGTGCACTTCCTAGTCCAATAACGAATGCCAAGGCCCAGCGGTCTTCGTGGGTGAGCGACAACGACCAGGTGTCCAGGCCCAGGTGCCGGGCGCGCAGTTGCGCGTTGCCCCGCAACACGAGGACCGGTCGATCACCTTCCACGGCTTCCACCTCGACCTCGAGTGGGCTGATCTGCCCTACGCCCTGGCCAAGCGCCTTCATCGTTGCCTCCTTCGCCGCCCACCGCGCCGCCAGCCGATCCGGCCGGCCCGCGCAGTACAGCCGCTCGGCGGGGGTCCAGGAGCTGTCGAGGAACTCGTCGCCGGTGAGTTCCACCATCCGGGCGAGTTGCTCGACGTCGACCATGTCGACTCCTGTCTGCAACAACATCCCACTCATCCGACGCACTCTTGCCGTTGCGCCGATCGGATCAGCGCATCGATGCCGCGTCGGCCACCAAAAGTGGACTCCTCCGCGTCCGCCAGCGTCGCCGCCACGACGAGCTCGCCGACCGCAAACCCGGTCTGCTGGGCCAGGAACGCGAGCAGGCGGGCCAGGCCGACCAAGTTCCCGTATGCCTTGGTGACCAGGTACTGGTGTCGATAGACCGCGAGCATGCTCAGCCGGCCATCCAACAACGTGAGATCGACGTGGACCAGACACGGAAATCCACGTGGACGACGGTCATCGGCGGCGTACAGCTGCAGTCCCACGTCATCCGGTGCGTCCGCGGTCGCGGCGGCCTCGATGCCTGCCTCGGCCTGCCCGCCGATGGTGATGTCGGCCAGGTTGTACCTCGAGCGGCCAGCTCGGTGCTCCGCACGCAGGGCATCCACCCGCTCGGCCAACTGGTTAATGCCGCCGGCGGTCTTGCCGGGCCAGCTGACCATGCGCCCAAAGTAGGTACCCCGCGAGTTCGCCTGGACCGTGCGGAGCACCGGCAACATGTCGACGTAAGTCTCGTACAGCTGCGCCGCAGCTGCATCGAGTGCCAACGCCTCCTCGGGGTCGATATCCGGAGCCCACGTCACATCGGGCGCGTTGTAGAGCTCCTGCGGGAAAATGGTGTTGGCGACCGTGTCGACGGTCTGGATGTGCACCCCTTGCCGTTTGCCGGGGATCAGGATGGCATCGATGGCGCCACGTACTTCCGGATCCTCGGGCGCTGTGGGGTCGCAGACCGTGGTCAGGACGTTGGTGCGCCGGCCGCCGCCTTCGTGCACGAGCTGCAGGGTCAGCAGCCATGCGTCGCTGATGTTCTTTGCAGGAGCCACGTAGTCGCTCATGCCGCACCCGCCGCAGCCGGGCGGGCTGTCGCCTGCTTGATCAGCCTGGATACCCCGCCGACGCTGCGAAGGCTCTCGCGGTCGACATCAGACAATCGGACCAGCCTGCGCCCGAAGGCCTTGCCAACGGTCGAGAGCACCCAGACCGCGATCATGCTGCCGATCGCCAGGGTGCCGTCTGTGTGTGCGTCGCCGGCAGCGACTTCAGCCATGGGGCGCTGCTTGAGACAGGCGAGCATCTCCAGTACCTGCTCCCGGATCTCGGCTTCGCTCATCGCGCAGACCGTCGCCGGGTCGAGCTGGATTGAGGCCGGACCGGGGTGAAGACCCCCGGCACCCTGGTCATCGTCCGGCGGAGACAGCTCCTGCCGTCCGAGCGTCGTCGTGGTCGTCCTGGTTGTCGCGGGGAAGAACAGCGGGCCGCTGCCCGCGCCCGCCATGTCCTCGTTCACGACGTGAGTGTCGGATATTCCGACATCACGTGTCAAGGGCCAGCCGTGGACCACCGGTGGCTTGGCTCAGGCCTCTTCGACGAGCAAACCGCGTGCGATCAGGTGCGCTGTGATGAAGTCCGCTGTGGCGTCGGGGGTACCGATGGGCACCTCGACCGTCAGCATTGGGTGCTGTGCGGCCAAGCGGGTGTAGCCGTCGTGGACTGCGTCGCGGTTGAGTTCGTCGAGCTGGTACGGGGTCAGGAACAGGAAGACCACATCGGCCCGGTGCTGGAGCCACACCGAGTCGATCATTCCGAAGAACGCCGACTCCTCAACGCCCTGACCAGCGAGATGAGCGCCGTACCAGCCGTAGGCCACGGTCGACCACCACCACCGGTCGAGCACCACGCCGCTGTCAGCGGCTGCCTCGCTCAGTGCTTTGGCGTTCTCAGCGTGGCAGGCCAGGTGCAGCAGCTGCCGGGCCAGGGGCGAGGAGATCGGTTCGGTCTCGGTCAATCGGTAGATCGACTGCGTCAGGCGTGCCACCCCTGACGGCATGTGGATGAACATCGGCGCCGGTTCGAGCCACGGGAGTCGCTGCAGCCGGCGCATCTGCGTGGATTTCCCGCTGCGGTCCAGACCTTCGAGCACCACCATCGATCCTGGTGCCAGCCGCATCCGCGAACGCTCCGCCATCACACGTGCCATCCTCGCCCGCTCGGCCTGCGGTTGCGACCGGTCAGCTGTTCAGTTCAGGCCCCACTTGGGTGGGAACCAGTCGGTGACCGGCTCGGGTACGGGTGCGAACAGCTGCTTTATGCGGCTACGGCCGCTGTGGCCCGCGATATCAGGGTGCGCGACGCGGGCGTATTTGTCCACCTCGCAGAACAGGTTCTGACAGTCGACCAGCTGCAGCGGTCGGCCTCGTAGGCCGGAGAACGCCAGGCCGAGCCTGTCGAAGTGGTTGTCTTGGTTCTCGGCCATGTAGCGAATGATCTCGGGTTCGATGCCGTCGGCAGCTGGGCCGAAGCACTTGCGGATGCCGTCCCGCGCACCCGGACCGGGAACCACAAACTCCATCTCATCAAACGCGAGCACCGCCGAGTAGTTCAGGTCGATTGCGAACTGGTAGGCCAGGAAGTCGCCCATTGCCGGATAGGAGGCCAGGGTCCTAAACAGCTCCTGCAGCGACCCCCCTCCGGCTGCCTGTTCCGGCAGGCCGGTGGTCATCATCAGCTCGAGCAACCGCAAATGATTCGTGTGCTTGCGCTCGGCGCCTAGCCGCGGTGGAGGCACCACGTACGCCGGTGAGTACAGCTTTGTGCCGGCGGCGAACGCTGCAGTCAGCACCTCGTCGTAGGCAGCCAGGTCGAAGCGCGCCCAGCTGATCTCCCCGATTGCTGCTTCCAGTAGCCGCCAGGTGGACACCCGATTGAACATCTTGAACAGCAGCGTCCGGAACACAACCTCTTCCAGCCGCTGCGAACCGCCGTAGGAAACCTGCTGGATGAGGAACTGGCTGACTCGATCCGCGGCCCGGAAGCAGTTGGTGAACCGGTGCCGCAGCAACACTGGATCGGTAGTCCACGGTCCCGGCCGGCCTGACAACCGTGCCTCGTAGATAGCCTGCCGCTCAGCCGCGAACAGCCAATACGTGTCGAACACCGGCGTCGGTTCCAATGTCCGCCCAGCCACCTGGAGTGTCCGTGCCGGCATCGACGTATGACCGGGCCTCAGCCTGAGGGTGCCCACCGGTAGCGCCAGATCTAGCTCGCCCTGCTGCGCGACCGCCGCCATTGCCGCCGCCATGGCAGTCACCTCTCCGTAGTTACATGAACTATGTAACGCGCTACATTGTACCAGTGACTGAAGGTTGGCGGGAGGCGGTGCGGGAACGATCATCAGCGGTCTTCAGTAACCGCTACTTCGTCGAGGTCGTCGCAGGCATCGCCGACCAGCCTCCGACTACGCGTGATCGACTCACGGTGCGGATGCTCGCTAGACACACTGGGCTGACAGACAGTTTGGTCAAGCTCGTTGTTAGGCGTCTGGTCGATGCTGAGCTGCTGCAGTCGCAGCCGCCGGATCGGCCCCGCGGCCCGCGGTACCACCTAGTTCAGCGTGCCGGTGGCCGGTGGGACGCCCTCGTCGAGTTGTGCGAGCGACTTACACACGAGACATAGGCGGGCGAGGCGCTACGCCCCCGGTCTCTGACCGGGGAGCAACCGCATCGAAAGACGGGGAGCAACCCCGTCACCGGTCGCGCCGGCCCTCCTCACGAAGACCGCTGTCACTGCCTAAGATTGGCTCAGGCGGATCGTCGGCCGGTAGGTCGGACCTTGCCCATGACACGAGTGGTGACACGAAGTGTGGTGAACAGGTGCGTTATGAGCCGGCCATGGTGACGGGCAGCGGCACCGTTGTTGCTGGTAGTGGCCCTTGTCATCGTCGTCGGCCAGCTTTGCAAGGCGGGGGTTAGGGGTTCGATTCCCCTCGTCTCCACTCTCAGGCGTCGCCTGCTCGCGGAGTGCGCTCGCCTCGTCGAGTGTCGGGTTTCCTCTGGGGGCCGAGCCCCCAGACCCCCAGCCGGGGGCTCCGCCCCCGGACCCCCATCGTTGTGGGTTCGTTGGCATCCCATCTGATGGGCCTGTCGCTTCTGATGGTGCGGATCTCCATCGAACTCTGGAGCGAGCGGCGCTTTCGCTCGCGTCTAGCGACCGAGGGTGCCGTTCGCTCCGCTGGGGACGCTCCTAGGACCAGGTGAGCGGGTCTAGGTGGTGGTAGAAGCGCAGTCGGTCGGGGTCGATGCGGTCCGGGCCGTACACGTCGGCCAGCAACTGGTTCGCTCGGGCCTCGTCATCGCCTTGCCAGGTCTCCCGCGCGTTGGCCTGGACCAGGGACAGGTCGGCGTGCCGGTCCGCGGTGCCCAGCCGGCCGAGGTCGATCAGGCCGGTGCAGGCGAGCGTGTCGGGGTCGACCATGAAGTTCGGCAGGCACGCATCGCCGTGGCAGACCACCAGGTCCACGCGCTCCTGCTCCAGACGCTCGTCCAGCTGCGCGCACAGCTCGGCCAGCAGCTCGGGGTGGGGGCGGCCCCGCTGGTCCTCGGCGAGGAAGTCGGGGACGACGGCGTCGCGGCGCACCACGTCCTGCGCGATCCGGTACATCGTGGCCAGCGTCCGCTCGAACGGGCAGTCCGCCGGCGGCAGCTCATGCAGCCGGCGGAGCATACCGACCAGGCCCGGCCAGGCCCGCAGCAGCGCGCCCGAGCCGAGCTCGCTCGCCGGCACGCCCTGGACAGCGGTCATCACCAATCCGGCGCCGGCCTCCGACGTCGACCAGTCCACGACGGACGGGCCCGGGATGCCGGTGCCGGCGAGCCACTCGATGCGTCGGCACTCCTCGCGCAGCTCGTCGACGTCCGGCAGCGCCACGCACTTCGCGACGAGCGCTCCGTCGTCGCTGCGGAACACCTGCGCGCGGGACTCGCCGGTCGGGACGGGATTCCACTCGGGCACCCCGTCACCCTCCCGGACGGTCAGTGGCTGCGCAGCACCTCCGGCGCACGCCTCACACGGGCACCCGCTCGAGCAGGCCGGCGAGCGTGGCCGTGGGAGTGATGACGTCCGGGTCGGTCCGGACGGCCACCACCGCCGGCCTGCGGCCGGTGACGGCGCGGTGGAGCGCCTCGTCCAGCTCGCCCGCCTCGGTCACGCCGTACGCGGTGGCGCCCAGTCCTTCGGCCCACCGCACGAGGTCGACCGCGCCGATGTCGACGCCGGACGTCCGGCCCAGGTCACGGGCCTGGTGCATCGCGATCGTCCCGTACATCCCGTTCTGCAGCACGAGGACGACCAGGGGTGCGCCGAGGCGCACCGCCGTCTCGATCTCCTGGCCGGTCATGAGGACGCCACCGTCGCCGACCACCGCTACGGCGGTGCGCTCCGGTGCCGCGACCGCGGCCGCGACCGCCGCGGGTACGGCGTAGCCCATCGCGCCGTTCACGGGGGCGAGCTGGGTGGTGGTGGCCGGGAAGCGCCAGTAGCGGTGCAGGAACGCGGCGAAGTTGCCGGCGTCGTTGGTCACGATGCCGTCCGGCGGAAGGTGCCGGTGCAGGGAGGCGATCACCGCGGCGGGGTGCACGCCCCCGTCGGCGACCGCGGCCGGCGGCGTCGACCAGGCGTCGACGGCCCCGTGCGCCTGCGCCCAGTCGACGGTGCGGGCCGGGCCGTCGTGCCGCGCGAGCGCCGCCAACACGTCGGCGGGGTCGGCGTCGATCCCGCCGTGGCCGTAGCGCCCGATCGGGACGACCTCGGTTCCCGTCGCGGGAAGCCGGTAGCGCTGGGTGGTGACCTCGTCGAGACGTGTCCCGATGACGAGAAGCAGGTCGGCGCCCGTCACGGCGTCGACGGTCGCGTCGGGGGTGGCCAACGCGAGGTGGCCGAGGAAGTTCGGGTGGTCCACCGGGAAGGCGTCCTGCCGGCGGAACGACGTGCACACGCCGATCCCGAAGCGCTCGGCCACGGCGACGAGCAGGTCGCGGGCCGCGCGGGCGCCCTCGCCGGCGATGGCGACCGGCCGGCGGGCGCCGAGCAGGCGTCCCGCGAGCCCTTCCACCGCGGCCTCGTCCAGCGTGGGCCGCTGCGTCGTGGGCGGCGCGACGGTGCTGCGGAACTCGGCGTCCACGAAGTCGCTGGGCAGAGCGATCGCCACCGGGCCCGGCCGGTCCGAGGTCGCGATCCGCCAGCCCTCGGCGACGAGCCCCGGCACGTCCTCGGCGCGCTCGGCCGTGACGGCCCACTTGGTGATCGGGCCGTAGAACGCGGTGAGGTCGACCTCCTGGAACGCCTCGCGCCCGCGCAGCTGCGAGTCCACCTGACCGAGCAGCACGACCATGGGCGTCGAGTCCTGGCGGGCGGTGTGCACGCCGATCGCGAGGTTCGACGAGCCGGGCCCGCGGCTCGCCATGGCCACCGCCGGGACGCCCGTGAGCCGTGCGTCGGCATCGGCCATGAACGCCGCACCGGATTCGTGTCGCACCGACACCAACTGGAGCCCGGGATGGCGGTCGACCTGGTCGATCAGGCTCAGGAACGACTCCCCGGGCACGGTGTAGCAGCGGCGGGCGCCTGCCTCGGCGAGCAGGTCCGCCACGGCGGCGGCGACGGTGGTCACACCAGGATCCCTTCGATCACGAGAACAGCTCACCCACAGCTTCGCTGATGCCCTGCACGGCGGCGATCGCGACGAACACCACGACGAGCCCGAGCCCGATGTTCTCCTTCCAGCTGTTGCGGTACTCGCCCATGATGTCCGCGCGGTTGAGCATCACGATGAGGGCGATCACGATCAGCAGCAGGAACGGTGACGTCAGCACGTGGGACACCACGACGAGGGCCACGAAGCCGGGCGCGTCCGGCAGGGACCAGACGACGGCGATCAGGCCCCAGACGATCGTCCACCGGTAGACGGGGTCGGCGGTGCGGCTTCCCGAGAAACGCTCCCCGCGGCCCGGCCGCACCACGTGCAGCGCCTCGACCACCATCTTGGCCAGGGCGAACAGGGAGCCGGCGACGGTGGTCCACGCGGCGCCGAGCAGGCCGAGGTAGAAGATGTAGGGGCCGGCCGGGCCGACGGCGGTGCCGAGTGCGTCGGCGATGTCGCCCGCCTCGCTCACACCCTGCTTCCCGTAGAGGACCTCGGCGCCGATCGCCCAGACGGCGACCGCGAGGAACAGCACCACGACCGTGCCGAAGAGCAGGTCGTACTGCTGCACGCGGCGGTGGCCGGGTGTGGTCCAGCCCTTCTCGCGCAGGAACTCGGGGTAGAAGAGGTTGGCCATCGAGCCGAGGGTGGCGAGCACGAGGCTGGAGGCGACGAGACCGGAGTCGAAGAGCCCCTGCTGCGGCGGCAGCTCGAACGCGAAGCCCTGGACCAGGTGGCCCCAGTTGATCCCGACGAGCACGATGCCGACGACGAACGTCAGCACCATGACCGCGAGGATCACCTTGAAGATGCGCTCGATCAGCCGGTAGGCACCCTTGAGCGTGACCGCGAAGACCGACAGCGCCCCGATCACCGCCCACCAGAACGTGGGCAGGCCGCCGAACAGCCCTTCCAGCGAGACACCGACCCCGCTCAGCGTGAACGCCAGCAGGATGTGCGTGTAGAGCACGAACGAGACGAGCATCAGCCAGCCGAAGGCGGGGTGTGTCCTGGCGATGCCGCGCACGATGCTCGGGTCCCGCTGCACGTTGTAGAGCGGGTACTTGCCCAGGGCGTTGACGAACACGAAGCGGAACACCAGGGAGAGCGGGAGCACCCACAGCAGCGCGTAGCCGTAGTTGCCGCCCGCCACCGAGTTGTCGATCAGGTCTCCGGTGCCGACCCAGCTCAGGGCCACCACGATCCCGGGGCCGAACGAGCGCACGTAGGCCAGGAAGTTGTTCGCCGGAGGTGCGACCGCTGCCGGCTGGTCGGTCATCGTGGTCCCCTCATCGTCGAGGAACGGGCATGTTGGTGTACTGGTATACCATCAGCGTCACCCGATGAGGAGGGTCATGACGGACACCGTCGACGCCGGCACCCTCGCCGCGCTGCGCACCGTGAGCACCGCGACGGTCACCACGCAGCTCATGGCGCGCGGCCTGCGCAACACGTTCCTGCACGGGCTCGTGCCGCTGAACCCCTCGCAGACGCGCATGGTCGGGGAGGCGTTCACCCTGCGCTGCATCCCGTCGCGCGAGGACGTGGACACCCTGTCGGTCTTCCAGGACTACGACCACCCGCAGCGCAAGGCCGTCGAGTCGGTGCCGCCCGGAGCGGTGCTCGTCGTCGACGCCCGGCGTCGGACGCGGGCGGGGTCACTCGGCCACATCCTCGCCACCCGGCTGCTGCGGCGAGGCGTCGCCGGGTTCGTCAGCGACGGGTCGGTGCGCGACAGCGAGGGGTTCGCCGAGCTGGCGCTCCCGACCTTCGCCGCCGGCGCGGCCGCCACCACGAACCTCGCCCAGCACCACGCCGTCGACCTCCAGGTGCCGATCGGCTGCGCCGAGGTGCCGGTCTACCCGGGCGACATCATGGTCGGCGACCGCGATGGCGTCGTCTGCGTGCCGCGGCACCTGGCGGCCGAGGTGGCCGCGGCGGCCGTCGAGCAGGAGCGCCTGGAGGCCTTCGTGCTGGAGAAGATCGAGTCCGGCGCGCCGCTGCGCGGGACGTACCCGCCGGACGAGGCGACGCTCGCCGAGTACCGCAACCAGAGTTCGTGATCGCACCAACCCCGTCCCGCTGGCCCGGGCGTCTGGGCAGCGCAGAAGAGGCCGGCGGGACCACCGCAGGTCGAGTGGCCGCCAGCAGCGACGGGCTCGTCGGGACTGGCGTGCCAGTGTGTCGGGGACGGCCGCCCCAGTGACCCCGGGGGACGGTAGTGGCGCCAACCCGACCACCCCGCCGGGGCGAGATCGGGGTCCCGGGCAGGAGTGGCCGCGCCCGGGACCGGCTCGACGGGGTGGGGCGATCGGGCTACGCGCCGGGTACGGCGCGCCCACCGGCAGCCGATCCCGCGACGAGACAGACCCGACCGCCAGGCGCCGGTCACATTCATGATCCGCAGTATCGGTCGGCCATAGCTGCGGCCACAGCCATGAACAACCGATATCCGTGATCTTCCCCGCCAAGATCCGAAGTATCGGGCGTCCATGGTCGTGGCGACAGCCATGGACAACCGAAACTTCGGATCATGTCCGCGCATCGACGGGCATCGGCCCTCCGCCGCCGTGTGTGCAGGCCCCGTCCAGCCGTTCAGGTCCGCTCGGATGAGCTGCCGCGCAGCCGGGCCGACAACCCGACACCAACTCGGCGACCGAACCCGCCACTTCCGCCGCCGACCAGCAACATGATCACGACCTGCCGCTGCAGGACCAGGCGCCCACCGCCCGCGTCCGCTCGTCCCGCAGCCGGGTGATCGAACGCTGGATGTGGCCGCGCATCAGCGCCTCGGCGTCGGCCGCCCGGCCTTCCTGCACCGCGGCGAGGATCTCGTGGTGCTCCTCGTACTCGGCCCGCCAGGTGGGCCACTGCTCCCACAGCAGGCTCACGGTGCCGAGCGCGGTGAGGTCCTGCAGGTCGTCGAGCGAGCGGACCACGAGCTCGTTCGCGCAGGTCGAGTAGATGATGCGGTGGAAGCGCCGGTTGGCGAGGCTCAGCCCGGGGTGGTCGTCGGCGTCGACGAACCGGGCCGCGTCCTCGAGCGCCTTGCGGGCCTCGGCCACGTCGGACGAGCCCGTCGCGGCCACCTGGCTCGCGGCCCACGGCTCCACCAGCAGCCGCATCTCGTAGACGTGCTGCACGTCCTCCGGGCGCAGGCGCCGCACCGCCACGCCGCGGTTGCGGGTGGGCGTGAGCAGGCCGGAAGAGGTCAGTGCGATCAGCGCCTCGCGCACGGGGGTCTTGGAGACGCCGAGGAGATCGGCGAGCCGGCGCTCGACGAGCAGCTCGTCCGGTCGCAGCCGCCCGGAGATGATCGCCGACTTGATCGATGCGGCCACCAGGTCCGACCGCGTGGTCGAGCGGCCCAGCGGCGGCAGGACCGCCGCCTCGTCGTGCCCCATCGCTTTGGTATACCACGCTTGCCGGTGGGCGATTGCGGACTACTGTCTCGAACCGTGCAGCTCGGCATGACACTCCCCACGACCGGCCCGACGGTCACCGCCGCCGGAGCGTCGACCTGACACGTCCGGTGGTGGAGATCTGGCCCGGCTCGCCGTACCCCCTGGGCGCCAACTACGACGGGGGCGGCACGAACTTCGCGATCTTCTCCGAGGCCGCCGAGCGCGTCGAACTGTGTCTGTTCGACGAGAACGGGCGGGAGACGCGGGTCGACCTCGTGGAGCGCGAGACGTTGATCTGGCACGGCTACCTGCCGCGGGTGCGCCCGGGGCAGCGTTACGGGTACCGGGTGCACGGCCCGCACGACCCGCAGGCCGGCCTGCGGTACAACCCGGCCAAGCTGCTGCTCGACCCGTACTCGAAGGCGATCGACGGGCACGTGCGCTGGGACGAGGCCGTCTTCTCCTACCGGTTCGGGGAGCCACGCTCGCGCAACGAGCGCGACTCGGCGCCGTACATGCCGCGGTCGGTCGTGGTGAACCCGTTCTTCGACTGGTCCGGCGACCGGACGCTGCGCATCCCGTACCACGAGACGGTGATCTACGAGGCGCACGTCAAGGGCATGACGATGACCCACCCGGACGTGCCCCCGGAGATCAGGGGGACGTACTCGGGGCTCGTCCACCCGGTGATGATCAAGCATTTGAAGGACCTCGGTGTCACAGCGGTCGAGCTGATGCCGGTGCACCAGTTCGTGCACGACCACGGGCTGCAGGAGCGCGGCCTGTCGAACTACTGGGGCTACAACACGATCGGCTTCTTCGCGCCGCACAACGACTACGCGTCCTTCGGCACCCGCGGCGAGCAGGTGCAGGAGTTCAAGACGATGGTCAGGCAGTTCCACCGGGCCGGGATCGAGGTGCTCCTCGACGTCGTCTACAACCACACCGCGGAGGGCAGCCACCTCGGCCCGACGCTGTCGTTCCGCGGTATCGACAACCTCAACTACTACCGCGTGGTGCCCGACCAGCCGGAGTTCTACTACGACACCACCGGCACCGGGAACAGCCTCAACGTGCGCGCCCACGAGTCGCTGCGCCTGATCATGGACTCGCTGCGCTACTGGGTGCTGGAGATGCACGTCGACGGCTTCCGCTTCGACCTCGCCGCCGCGCTGGCCAGGGAGTTCCACGCGGTCGACCGGCTCGCCGCCTTCTTCGACCTGGTCAACCAGGACCCCGTGGTCAGCCAGGTGAAGCTGATCGCCGAGCCGTGGGACGTGGGCGAGGGCGGCTACCAGGTGGGCGGCTTCCCGTCGCTGTGGACCGAGTGGAACGGCAAGTTCCGCGACACGGTGCGCGACTTCTGGCGTGGCGAGCCGGCGAGCCTGGGCGAGTTCGCCTCGCGCTTCACCGGCTCGTCCGACCTCTACGAGAAGGACAACCGGCTCCCGATCGCGTCCATCAACTTCGTCACCGCCCACGACGGGTTCACGCTGAACGACGTCGTCTCGTACAACGACAAGCACAACGAGGCCAACGGCGAGGACAACCGCGACGGGGAGAGCCACAACCGGTCGTGGAACCACGGCGTCGAGGGGCCCACGGACGACGGCAACGTGCACGCGCTGCGGGAGCGCCAGAAGCGCAACCTCGCCGCGACCCTGCTGCTGTCACAGGGCGTGCCGATGCTCGCCCACGGCGACGAGCTCGGGCGCACCCAGCACGGCAACAACAACGTGTACTGCCAGGACAACGAGCTCGCGTGGATCGACTGGTCGCTCGCCCGGGAGAACTCCGTGCTCACCGACTTCGTCGCCGAGGTGGCCGCGCTCCGGCGCGAGCACCCGGTCTTCCGCAGGCGCCGGTTCTTCCAGGGCCGGTCCATCCGCGGCTCGAGCATCGAGGACATCGCCTGGCTGCGCCCGGACGGGCAGCCCATGAGCGACGAGGACTGGAACACCGGCTTCGCGCGGTCGCTCGCCATCTACCTCAACGGTGAGGGCATTCCCGAGCGCGACGAGATCGGCCGCCGCGTCGTCGACGACTCGTTCCTGCTGCTGTTCAACGCCCACCACCAGGCTGTTCCGTTCACGCTGCCGGCCGAGGCGTACGGGCGGATGTGGACGATCGTCCTCGACACGGCCGACCCGCTGCGGGCCCGGGCACGCAGGCGCGAGCGGGACGCGAGGCCGGGTGGCAGGCTCCGCATCACGGCCCGCTCACTGATGGTTCTGCGCAAGCACTTCTGATCGGAGACCTCATGATCTTCATCGTCGTCAAGTTCACGATCAAGCCCGAGTACGCCGACCAGTGGCTCGACCGGGTGGCGGACTTCACCGAGGCCACCCGCGCCGAGCCCGGCAACATCTTCTTCGAGTGGAACCGCAGCGTCACGGACCCGAACCAGTTCGTGGTGGTGGAGGCGTTCCAGGACGACGCGGCGGCGGCGCACGTCGGCGCCGACCACTTCAAGACCTTCGTCAGCTGGGCGCCCGACGTCGTCGCCACCACGCCGGACATCATCAGCGTGCAGGGCGTGCCCGGCGAGGGCTGGTCGAAGATGGGGGAGATCAGCCCGCGTCAGTAGCGGACGTCGTTGCCCTCGGTGGCGCCCAGGACCTTGCCGGGGAGCTCGCCGAACATCGAGGCGGCGTCGAGCTGCTGCATCGCCCCGTCGCGCGACTCCGGCGCCGCGGTCCGGAAGTTGACGTCCGTGCTCCGCGACTCCTGGTCCCGGTCGAGGTTGACGGCCTCGTCCGGGCCGGGCAGCGCCTGGGTGGGCAGCTGGCCGGCCGTGGGCAGCTCGGGGAGCTCCCGGTCCGCCGTGTAGACGCCGGTGCCCTGGATCGTGAAGAGCTGGGGCAGATCGGGCAGCTCGGAGGTCTTGGTCAGGCCGCCGCCGACGTTCGGCGTGGCTCCGGGCTCCGGGGCGGGGGCGGGCTCGTCGGTGGAGGACCGGTCGGGGTCGGCGGGTGCGGCGAACGCGGGACCCGCGAACCCGAGGCCTGCGACGGCGATCCCGGCCACGGCAGCGGTGGCGCGCAAGCCGCGCCGAGCAAAGCTGCTCATCGAGCATCCCTTCGTGCTGGCTGTCATCTCGGAGGACAACGAGACGGGCCGGGTGCCGGTTGTCGCGCGTCCACCGCTCGTGGCCGCCGGATCACTCGATGTGGTGGCGACGAGAACCGCAGGTGGGGATGCGATCACCGGCTGGAGTGAGGCGGGTGGCTGTGCCCCGCCCGCCGTGCCCGGCATCATCATCGGCGTGATGTTGCTGCGGCGGGTGGGGGCCGGGCTCGGTGTGGGGCTGGGCGTCGGGGCGGGCGCCGCGGCCGGTATCGGATGGTTCTACTCGTCGCTCCTGCTCGACACGTCGATCCGGCCGGTCCTCCCGGAGCGGGTGCTGGCCGTCGCGGGCGGTTCGGTCACGCTCGCCGCCAGCCGGCTCACCGCACAGCCCGGCACGTGGGGGCTGCGCTGGGCGGGCGACGGCAGGGGCGGGCTCGCGGTGCTGGGGCCGGTGGCCCGGCAGAACCGTCGCGAGGTGGTCCGGTCGCTCCTGGGCGGGGACCCGCCCGAGCCCGGATCCGCGGCCGTGCTCGACGCCGGGCCGTTCGATCCCGACCCCTCGGCGCGCGGGCTGCCGTTCGAGGACGTCGACGTGCCGGGCCCGCTGGGTCCCTGCCCCGCCTGGTTCGTCCCCGCCGGCGGGGACACCTGGGTGGTGCTCGTGCACGGCCGCGGTGGTGCACGCCGCGAGGCGTTGCGGATCCTCTCCGCGTTGCACGCGCTCGGGCACCCGCAGCTCGTGATCAGCTACCGGAACGACGTGGGTGCCCCGCCGAGCCCGGACGGGCACTACCACCTCGGCGACACGGAGTGGGAGGACGTCGAGGCCGCCGTCCGGTACGCCGTGGACCGCGGTGCGCGGCGGATCGTGCTGTTCGGCTGGTCGATGGGCGGCGCGGTCACCGGAGCGTTCCTCGACCGGTCGGCCGAAGCGGCGCGCGTGGCCGCCGTCGTCTGGGACGCCCCGCTGGTCGACTGGCGGGCCACGCTGCGCCAGCAGGCGCGCAACCGGCGGCTGCCGCCGGGGTTGTCGCCGCTGGCGAGCGCGGTGACCAGCCGCCGGATCGGGATCGACTTCGACCGCTTCGACCTGGCGCGCCACCCGCCGGCCGTCCGGCCGCCGACGCTCGTCGTGCACAGCGCCGGTGACACGTCCGTGCCGGTGACGGCCAGCAGGGCCCTCGCCGCCGCGGCTCCGGCGCTGGGATGGCCCCTGCGCTACCTCGAGGTGCCCGTGGTCGAGCACACCGCGTCGTGGAACGCCGACCCTCCGGCCTACGAACGCGCGGTCACCGCGTTCCTCCTGGAGGTGCTGGACGGACGCCGCGGGGAGGGTGCTGGCACGATAGGGGGGTGACGGAAGCAGGAAACGGCAAGCACACCGCGACGCTCCGGACGAACCAGGGCGACATCCGGGTCATTCTCTTCCCGGACCAGGCCCCGACGACCGTCGCGAACTTCGTCGGGCTCGCCACCGGGGAGAAGCCCTACAACCAGCCCAATGCGAAGGGTGGCACGTCCGGCCCGTTCTACGACGGCTCGGTGTTCCACCGGGTCATCAGCGGGTTCATGATCCAGGGCGGGGACCCCACCGGCACCGGACGTGGGGGCCCCGGGTTCGAGTTCGGCGACGAGTTCCACCCGGAGCTGCGGTTCGACCGCCCCTACCTGCTGGCCATGGCCAACGCGGGCCCGGGCACCAACGGTTCGCAGTTCTTCATCACGGTGTCCTCCCCGGACTGGCTCAACCGCAAGCACACGATCTTCGGCGAGGTGGCGGACGCGGAGTCGCGGGCGGTGGTCGACGCGATCGCGGCCACGGCCACCGACCGGTCGGACCGGCCGCTCTCCGACGTGGTCATCGAGCACGTCGACGTCTCCTGACACCCGAGTCATGAGATGACGCACCCCGCCGGACCGCCGCCGCACCAGCCCGGTGGCTCGCCCTACGGCCCTGCCGCCGTGTGCGTGCGGCATCCGGACCGCGCCACCGGGCTCAGCTGCACGAGGTGCGGGCGCCCGTCGTGCCCCGAGTGCCTCCGCGAGGCCTCCGTGGGCTACCAGTGCGTCGACTGCGTCTCGGAGGGGCAGCGCACCGCTCGCCGCGGCACCACCGTGGCCGGTGCGCAGTCCCGTGGCCGCCCGGTGGTGGTGCCGGCGCTGATCGCGGTCAACGCCGCGGTCTACGTCCTCACCGCCGTCCAGGCGGGCAACCCGATGTACAACTCCCTGTCGGTGCTGTTCCGCGAGCTGTCGCTCGTGCCCGGGTACGTGCATGCGGGTGAGTGGTGGCGGGTGGTCACCGCCGGGTTCCTGCACATCGGTCCCATCCACCTCGTGGTCAACATGCTGGCCCTGTGGATGCTGGGCCGGGATCTGGAGGTCGTGCTCGGGCGCGGCCGGTTCCTCGCGCTGTACCTCGTGTCCCTGCTCGGCGGCTCGGCCGCGGTGATGCTCTTCTACGCCGCGGACGAACAGGTCGCCGGTGCGTCGGGAGCGGTGTTCGGGCTGATGGGTGCCCTGGTCGTCGTGCTGCGCCGGCTCCGGGCACCCGCCGGGCAGGTCTTCGGGATCATCGGGCTCAACGTGGTGATCAGCCTCGTGATCCCGGGGATCTCGCTGATCGGGCACCTCGGCGGGCTGGTCATCGGTGCCGCCGCCACCGCGGCGCTCGTCTACGCGCCGCCGCGGAACCGCACCGCCGTCCAGATCGCCGCGATCGGCGGGCTCACCATCGTGCTGGTCCTCCTGATCTGGGCCACCGGGATGGCCTGACCCCGCCTCGGGACCGACGACGGCGGGGCACCCTCGTCAGGGTGCCCCGCCGTGGCTCGTCGGGATGGTCAGGCGGGTGGGTTGCAGCCGCACCCGGAGGTGCAGCCGTCCGTGCCCCGCATCTGTGTGGTCGTCGCCATCCAGACTCCCTTCGTCGCCTCCGTCGATGGTAGGACCGAGCCGGGCGCCGGCACGACCGCTCGTTCGGGGGTTGCCACGGCACATGGAGTGTCCGACTGCGGCATGTGAGGGACGTTCACGGGCGGAGCGCGCGCAACTGCGGGGCGACGTCCTCCGGGTCGGCCGCGAGATCGAGCCGGCCGAACACGAGGAGCCGCTCGGTGCCGTCGGCCCCGACGGTGTCGACTTCGAGGAGCGAGGTCTCCCGCCCGAGCCGCCGCGTCCGCAGCACGCGCACGTCCATGACGAACGGCCACGGGTGGTGGCGCGAGCGGAGCAGCCCGCCGACCGTCAACCCGTCGGGGTCGGCGCGCAGGCGGGGCCGCGCTCGGGTGCCGAACACTGCGGCGAGCCCGGCGCCGAGCGCCGTGACCCCGGCCAGCAGGCCCCCCGCCGGGTCGGATCCGGTCCACCACACCGCCGCGCAGAGGAGCGCGGCGCCGGCGGCCAGGAGCCAGGCCAGTACGACCAGACCAGCGGCCGGGCTCCACTCCCGGACACCGGCCGGAGCACGATCACTCATCAGTGTTGATCACCGTGGGTGACTTGTCCACAGCACCTGTCCACACTGGGGACTACTCACATTGGTGTATTTACCCTGGTCAGCGCCACCGCATGGTCATCAGGAGCCCGATTACGATCAGTGAGAACCCGATCGCGAAGTTCCATGGCCCGAGAGTGGCCATGAACGAGATGGACTCGCCGGCCAGGTAGTTCACGACGAGCCACGCGAGCCCGAGGAGCATCACGCCGAGCATCACGCCGATGTAGATCGGGTGCGTCGGCCCCGCGACCTTCACCGGGGTGGTGCCGGGGCGGTTGGCGGGCGGGGTGTATGCCGCCTTCTTCCGGACCTTGGACTTCGGCATGGGTGCTGACCTCGGGGACGTCGGGAGTGCGTGGCTGCCCCCCACGGTAGCGTGCCCGCCTCAGGCGCTGGCGGTCACCGCTGCCGCTTCTGCCGTGAGGGCCTCCACGACGGGCTCGGCCACCGGGTGGCCCGCGCTCGCCATCCAGTTGGCGAGGAGCCGGTGTCCGCCCTGGGTGAGCACCGACTCCGGGTGGAACTGCACGCCGACCACCGGCAGCTCCCGGTGCCGCACGGCCATGATCACGCCGCCGTCGGTGCGGCCGGTGACCTCCAGCTCGGTGGGCAGCGTGTCGGGGCGGATCGACAGCGAGTGGTACCGGGTGGCGACGAACGGCATCGGCAACCCCGCGAGCACCCCCGTGCCCTCGTGGTGGACGAGCGAGGTCTTGCCGTGCAGCAGTTCCGGCGCGCGTTCGACCACCCCGCCCCATGCCACGCCGATGGCCTGGTGGCCGAGGCAGACGCCGAGCACCGGCAGCGCGCCCTCGGCGCTGCGCCGGATCACCTCGATGCTGGATCCGGCCCGCTCGGGCGTGCCGGGGCCGGGACTGACCAGCACCCCGTCGACATCGTCCAGCTCGTCGAGATCGACCTCGTCGTTCCGGCGCACCGTGACGTGCGCCCCGAGCTGGGCGAGGTACTGGACGAGGTTGTAGACGAAGCTGTCGTAGTTGTCGACGACCAGGACGCGCATGGCGCCAGTCTCCCCGATCCCCGCGTGCGACATCCCCGGATTAATTGACCAGCCCGCCGCCGGGCGCGTCGCCGACGGTCAGGGTGATCTGCTGGTCGCTGGAGACCTTGTCCCCAGACTCGGGCGACTGGTCGATCACGCGGCCGTCGTCCGAGTCGTTCGAGACCGTCTCCCGCCTGGTCTGGATCTTCCGGAAGCCGAGATCGGCGAGTCGGTCCTTCGCCTGCTCCTCGGTGAGGTTGACGACGTTCGGCATCGTGCCGTCGCCGTCGCTGCCGGTGAGCAGCTCGACCTCGGAGTTCGGCGGCACGACCTGCTGGGCGCGCGGGTTGGTGCCCGAGACCTTGTCGTTGTCGTCCGCGCCGTCGGGCGGCTGCGGCTTCAGCCCGGCGTCCTTCAGCAGGTCCATGGCCTCGTCCACGTCCTTGCCGGACACGTCGGGGACCTGCACGCCCGTCTGCTGGACGCCGATGGTCACGGCGACGGTGTCGCCGCCCTTCGCGGACTGTCCCGCCTTGGGGGTCGACTCGATGACGTGGTTGATCAGGGAGCTGTCGGAGGTCGGCTCCTGGCTCTGCGCGCCGAGCTCCAGGCCGGCCTGCTCGAGGGCGGCCTGAGCCTCGGCGAGGGTCATGCCCTGCAGCCGGGGCACGTTGACGTTGGCCGGACCGCTGCCGATGATCAGCGTGACGATCGAGCGCTCGTCCACCTCGGTGCCCGTCGGCGGGTTGGTGGATATCACGCGGTCCTTCTGGTCGACCCCCGACTCCTGGGTCTGGGACTCACCAAGCCGCAACCCCGCGGCGATGATCTGGTTCCGGGCGTCGGTCTCCGCCATGTTGGCGACCGCGGGTATCGCGACCGTCTGCGGCGCCGGTGGGCCGCTGAACACCTGGTAGCCGACGAAGCCGACCACACCGAGCGCGAGCACCACGGCGAGGACGATCCCCACCACCTTCGCCGTGCTGCGGCGGGGCGGCTCGTCGTAGTAGTCGTCGTAGTCGTCCACCGGTGCCGGGGTGTGGCGCCCGTTGATCCGGCGGGTGGGCCCGGTGGACGGGCTCGCGGCGATCATCGCCGTGCGCTCGTCGTCGCTCATCACCAGCGGCGCCATCGGGGCCTGCCCGTTGCGCACCCGCACCAGGTCGGAGCGCATCTCCGCGGACGACTGGTACCGGTTGAGCGGGTTCTTCGACAGCGCCTTCAACACCACGGCGTCGAGCGCGGACGGGATGCTCGGGTTGACCTCTGACGGGCGCCGCGGCTCCTCCCGCACGTGCTGGTAGGCCACCGCCACCGGGGTGTCACCCGTGAACGGCGGGTCGCCGGTGAGCAGTTCGAACAGCACGCAGCCCGCGGCGTAGACGTCCGAGCGGGCGTCCACGGCCTCACCGCGCGCCTGCTCGGGGGACAGGTACTGCGCCGTGCCGATCACGGCGGCGGTCTGCGTGACGTTCTGGCCCTCGCCGAGCGCACGGGCGATGCCGAAGTCCATCACCTTGACGGCGCCCGCGGTGTTGATCATGATGTTCGCGGGCTTGACGTCGCGGTGGATGATGTTGTGGCGATGGCTGAAGTCGAGTGCGGCGCACACGTCGGCCATCACCTCGATGACCTGCCGCTGGGTCATCGGACCCTGGGTCTTGACGATCTCCCTCAGGGTCTGCCCGTCGACGAACTCCATCACGATGTAGGGCAGCGGGCCGAACTCGCCCTGCACCTCGCCGGTGTCGTACACGGCGACGATTGCGGGATGGTTGAGCGCCGCGGCGTTCTGCGCCTCGCGACGAAAGCGCATCTGGAACTGGGGATCGCGCGCCAGGTCGGCCCGCAGCACCTTCACGGCGACGTCGCGGCCCAGCCGCGTGTCTAGACCGCGATGCACCTCGGACATGCCGCCGTAACCGAGCACTTCGCCCAGTTCGTAGCGCTCGGACAACAGTCGGGGGGTGGTCATCGGTGCCGGTTCCTGGGAGTCATGGATGATTCGGACATCATGCCGGGCCGCGTCGCCCAGCGGGGTGGCCTGGCAGCCACCGCAGCGCCAGGCCGTCGGTTCGACGGGTTCACCGGACGCTCCCCGTGACGATCACCAGGGAGAGCAGCCCGCCGGATACCGTCGAACCGGTCGAGACGCCCTCCCGACCCGCCACGGTACCGGGTCCGGCACCCTGCGGGGTCGGATCGACCGTGCCGATCGGCGGTAGCCCGCCGCGGAACAGCAGCACGCCGACCGCGACGGCGGCGATGGTGAGCAGCAAGAACAGCACGAGCAGCAGGCTGCGGCCGGACGACTTCGGCTGCAACCGGAACGACTGCGAGGACGCGCGATGCGCAGGCGCCGCCGGCGTGGCGCGCCGGCTCGCCGCCGGCTGGGGCCTGCGGTTCACACCCGTGTCCGGTGCCGGACGCCGCGCGGGCACCGGGGCCGGCCGGGCCGCCTGCGGGACGGGATTCGGCGATCCGGGCAGCGGCCGCCCCTGCCGGGACGGCGCCGACCGCGCGGGGATCGGCGCCGAGAGCGGTGACGGCGCCGGGAACGATGCCGACGCCGGTGCCGCCTTCGGGGTGGCCCTCGGCGCCGCTCGTGACGGCGTCGAAGGGGTACGCGGAGGAGCGATCGCGCCGGTGACCGAGCCGAGCGGGGGGAGCGGCTCGCCGCGGCGCACGGCGGCCACGGCGAGCGCGAACTCCCCGCCGGTGCCGTAGCGCTGCGTGGGGTCCTTGACCAGCGCGGCCTCGATCAGCTCGCGTGCTCCCGCCGGTACGCTCGCCGGCAACGGCGGAGGCGCCTCTCGGACCTGCATCATCGCCACCGCAACCGCGCTGTCGGCGCGGAACGGTCGGAGGCCGGCCAGGCACTCGTACCCGACGATGCCCAGCGAGTAGACGTCGCTCGCCGGCCCGGCCTCGGCCCCGCTCGCCTGCTCGGGGGCGATGTAGTGGGCCGTGCCCATCACCATGCCCGAGCGCGTGACCGGCACGGCGTCCGCTGCCTTCGCGATCCCGAAGTCGGTGAGCTTCACGACGCCGTCGGTGCGCACCAGGATGTTGCCGGGCTTCACATCGCGGTGCACGAACCCGCGCTCGTGCGCCGCCTGCAGCGCCCACGCGGCGTCCTCGATCAACCGGAGCGTCTCGTCGGCGTCGATCGGGCCGTGGGAGATGAGCGTGGACAGCGGCTCGCCCCGCACCAGCTCCATCACCAGGTACGCCGTGCGCCGGCCGTTCGGGCCCTCGTCCTCGCCGTAGTCGTGCACGGCCGCGATACCGGGGTTGTCGAGGGAGGCGACGGTGCGCGCCTCGATGCGGAACCGGTGGAGGAACTCCGGGTCGTCACCGAGCTCCGGCCGCAGGACCTTGACCGCGACGCCACGGCCCAGCCGGGTGTCGGAGGCCTCCCAGACCTCGCCCATGCCGCCGACGGCTATCCGGCGCTCGAGGAGGTAGCGGTCGTCGATCTTCTGACCGGCAGCGAGAACGGTCACCGGTCCGTCCCCAGTGCTGCTCGGATCACCGCGCGGCCGATCGGTGCGGCGACCGTGCCGCCCGTGGCCGCGAGGTTGCTGCGGTCGCCGCCGGACTCGACCAGCACCGCGACCGCGACCTGCGGGTCGTCGGCCGGGGCGAACGCGACGTACCAGACGTGCGGGGCCACCGCCTGGGGGTTCACGCCGTGCTCGGCGGTGCCGGTCTTCGCCGCGATCTGCACGCCGGTGATCTTGCCGCTGCCCGAGTAGTTGTTCTCGTTGTTGACCATCAGCTCGGTCAGCGTGCGGGCCACGGACGGGTCGATGGCCTGCCGGATGCGGTCCGGGCTCGTCGATTCGACCGGGGTGAGGTCCTGGCTCTGGATCTGGCTGATCAGGTGCGGCTGCATCACCTGGCCGCCGTTGGCGATCGCGGCGACGACCATGGCGTTCTGCAGCGGCGTCAGCGCGACGTCGCGCTGACCGATGCTGGACTGCTGCAGGGCCGCGGTGTCCGGGATGTCGCCGATCGTCGAGGTGGCCACAGGCATCGGCACCTCCAGGTCGGTGGTTCCGATGCCGAACGCCTCGGCCTGGCTGCGGATGGCCTGCTCGCCGAGCTCGGCGGACAGCTGGGCGAACGCGGTGTTGCAGGAGCGCTGCAGCGCGTCGCGCAGGCTCGCCGTCTCACCGGTGCCGCAGGCGTTGCCGTTGAAGTTCTGCAGCTGCGTGTTCGTGCCCTGCAACGTGATGGCCGACGCCGCCGTGAGCTGGCTGTCGGGCGTGTAGCGGCCGCTGGAGAGCGCGGCGGCGGTGTCGATCAGCTTGAAGGTCGAACCCGGCGGGTAGGTCTCGGAGATCGCCCGGTTCGGCAGCACGGGTGGGTCGGCCTCGTTGAACTGCTTCCAGGCCGCCATCCGCTCGTCCGAGTCGTGGCTCGCGAGCTTGTTCGGGTCGTACGACGGCGTGGACACCATCGCGAGGATCTCGCCGGTCTTCGGACGCAGCGCCACGACCGATCCCGTGTAGCCGCGGCTCGACAGCTGCTCGTACGCGGCCTGCTGCACCGCCGGGTCGAGGGTGAGCAGCACGTTGCCGCCGCTCGGGTCCCGGCCCGTGATCAGGTCGGACAGCCGGCGGGCGAAGAGCCGGTCGTCGCTGCCGTTGAGCACGGTGTCGGCGGCGCGCTCGATCCCGGTGGAGCTGTAGGTGATCGAGTAGTACCCGGTGACCGGCGCGTACACCGGGCCGTCGGAGTACTGGCGCAGGTAGCGCAGGCGGTCGTCGGTCTCGGTGCTGCTGGCGAGGATCTGGCGCTCCGCCTGGATCTGGCCCCGTTTGCGCGAGTACTCGGCCAGCAGCACCCGCTGGTTGCGCGGATCGCTGCGGTAGTCACCCGCTTGCACCACCTGAACGTAGGTGAGGTTGCCCATCAGCAGAAGGACCATCGCCATGACGGCGATGGCCACGCGCCGCACCGGGGTGTTCACGACGGCCGCTCCACCAGCTCGGTGCCGGCCTCGGCGATCGGCGGCAGCGGTGCGGCCGCGCGCCTCGGCAGCGGGGCACGGGCGGCGTTCGAGATGCGCAGCAGCATTGCGACGAGCGCGTAGTTGGCGACGAGCGACGATCCGCCGTAGGACAGGAACGGCAGCGTGAGGCCGGTGAGCGGGATGAGCTTCGACGCCCCGCCGATGACGATGAAGACCTGCAGCGCGAGCGTGAACGCCAGCCCGGTGGCGAGCAACTTGCCGAAGCTGTCGCGCACGGCGAGGGCACTGCGCAGCCCCCGCGTGATGAGCACCAGGTAGACGATCAGGATCGCAGCCAGGCCGATCAGGCCCAGCTCCTCGCCGAGCGACGACAGCATGAAGTCGCTCTCGGCGTACGGGACGAGGTCCGGGCGCCCGGCGCCGAGGCCGGTGCCGCCGACCCCGCCCGTGCCGAGCCCGAACAGGGCCTGCGAGATCTGGAAGCCGGTGTTCTCGAAGTCGGCGAACGGGTCGAGCCACACCTGCACGCGCACCCGGACGTGGCCGAACAGCTGGTAGGCGATCAGACAGCCGCCGAGGAAGAACGTCAGGCCGATGAGCAGCCACGAGACCCGCTCGGTGGCCACGTACAGCAGCACCAGCACGATGCCGAAGAACAGCAGCGACGTGCCGAGGTCCCGCTCCAGCACGAGGACGCCGACCGAGAGCCCCCACGCCACGACGAGCGGGGCGAGGTCGCGGGCCCGCGGCAGTTCCATGCCGAGGAACCGCCGGCCCGCGGTGCTGAACAGATCCCGCTTCTGCACCAGGAAGGCCGCGAAGAACACGATCAGGAGGATCTTGGCGAACTCGCCGGGCTGCATCCCCACCCCGCCGATGCGGATCCACAGCTTGGCGCCGTTGACCTCCGAGATCGACGAGGGCAGCAGGCCGGGCAGCGCGAGGAGCACAAGACCGGCGAACCCGGCCGTGTAGGCGTAGCGGGCAATGGTGCGGTGGTCGCGAACCACCCACATCACCGCGACGAACAGCCCGAGCCCGATCGCCGTCCACGCGATCTGCCGGGAGACCAGCTCCACCGGCGCGTCCCGCCCGGCCGCCAGCGCCCGATCCACCCGCGCCAGGTCGAGCCGGTGGATCATCACCAGCCCCAGCCCGTTCAGCAACGCGACGCACGGCAGGATCAGCGGGTCGGCGAAGGGGGCGAACCGGCGCACCGCGAGGTGGGCGACCGTGAACAGCGCGAGGTAGGCCAGCCCCACCCACAACAGCGCCTGCGTCAGCGCCTGCTCCTGGTTGGCCTCCACCAGCGCCAGCGCACCCGTGACCAGCACGGCGGCGAACGCGAGCAGCACCAGCTCGATGCCGCGCCCGGTGGGCAGCGGAGCAGGGCTCGGTGGCGGCGATCCCGTGCGAGGCTCGGGAATACTCATCGTTCGCCCTCGCTGGCGCTCGCGCGACGCTTCGCGAATACGCTGTGACATTGATTCGCTCGCTGGCGCTCGCTCATCTAGCTCACCGACCGGCAGTTGGTCCCAGGCTCGGGCACAGGCATCGGCAGCGGGGTCGTGTCGACCGGGGGCTGCGGTTGCGGCTGCACGTTGGGATCGACGTTCGGGTCGGCATTCGGTTGCGCCGGCGGCTGCACGGGCTGGACCGGTTGTGGGGGCAGCGGCGGCGGGCAGGGCTCCAGCATCCGGCCACGCAGCCGGTCCACCAGGCCACGGGCGCCCCCGAGCCCGTCATCGGTGAGGATGCCGTCACGCACCTGGCTGCGCTCGGTCTCGGGCAGGTCGTCCAGCGCGATGTCGGTGCGCTCGGAAACCGAGTACAGCGGCACCCCCAGCACGTCCCCGCGCACGCCCTGGAAGATCACCACCTGCTCGGCGTCGGCGCCGACGTAGTACTGCTGCATGACCCACATGCGCGCCAGGAACCCGCCCCCGACCAGCACCACGACCACCGCGACGACGGCGAGCACGAGCCGCAGCCTGACCTTGCGGCGGGTGGCCGTCGGAGCCTCCTGGGACACGATCCGCTGGGGGGCCGTGCGGGTCATCGTGGTGGCCGAGGCCCGGGCCGCCGCCGAGTCGGGCGGTGGGCCGTCCTCCGAGCCGTCGCCGACCGAACCGCCCACGATGGGGGCGTCCTCGCCGAAGTCGATGTCCACGACGTCGGCCACGATGCAGGTGATGTTGTCCGGGCCGCCGCCCCGCAGGGCCAGCTCGATCATCCGGTCGGCGCACTCCCGCGGATCGCGGTAGGCCTGCAGCGTCTCCGCGAGGGTCTCGTCGCTCACCACGCCGCACAGGCCGTCGGAGCAGAGCAGGTACCGGTCGCCCGGCCGCGCCTCGCGGATCGTCAGCGACGGGTCGACCTCCTGCCCGGTGATCGCCCGCAGCAGGAGCGACCGCTGCGGGTGGGTGTGGGCCTCCTCCTCGGTGATCCGGCCCTCGTCGATCAGCGACTGGACGAACGTGTCGTCCTTCGTGATCTGCGTCAGGTACCCCTCGCGCAGCTGGTAGGCGCGGGAGTCGCCGATGTGGACCAGCCCCAGCCGGTTGCCGGCGAACAGGATCGCGGTGAGCGTGGTGCCCATGCCCTCGAGGTCCGGCGCGTCCGCGACGTGCCGGGTGATCGCGGCGTTGCCCTCCACGGTGGCATCGCGCAGCTCGGCGAGCAGGTCGTCGCCCGGATCGTCCTCGTCGAGCGGGGCCAGCGCCGAGATCACCAGCGACGACGCCACCTCACCCGCGGCGTGGCCGCCCATCCCGTCGGCGAGCGCCAACAGCCGCGGACCGGCGTACACGGCGTCCTGGTTGTTCTGCCGGACGAGCCCGCGGTCGCTGCGGGCGGAGTAGCGCAGGACCAGCGTCATCTCAGGCTCCGACACTACGTTCAGGGGCAGATCGACCGGCGCGGCCGGCCCGGGCGGCGAGCGCCGGGGCACGGCGGTGGAGCTTGCGCCGGCTCATGATCGAAGCTCGATCACCGTCTTGCCGATGCGGACAGGGACGCCCGGGGGAACCCGGGTCGGCCCGGTGACCTTAGCCCGGTCGAGGTACGTGCCGTTTGTCGACCCGAGATCCTCGACGTACCACTCATCACCCTGCATCGAGATGCGCGCGTGGCGCGTGGATGCGTAGTCGTCGTCCAGCACCAGAGTGGAGTCGTCGGCCCGGCCGATCAGGATCGGCCGGGAGTCCAACGAGATGCGGGTGCCGGCCAGCGCCCCCTGGGTGACGATGAGCTGGCGCGGCGTACGGCCCCGGCCCGTGCGAGCCGTGGCCCTGCCGCCGGGCACCAGCGCGCGCAGGCCGGACGCGGCGTAGAGATCAGAGCGCACCACCCGGAGCGCGACCAGCACGAACAGCCAGAGCAGGGCGAGGAAGCCCGCCCTGGTCAGCTGCAGCACCAACTCCGGCACTCGCGGCGAACTCCGTTCTCTCCAAATGTCCTCACCGGCCCCGCGTAGCGCCTACTGGGTGCGGAACACCAGGCTCGAGTGCCCGACCCGGATGACGTCACCGTCGTTGAGCTGCCAGGTCTGGACCGGGTTGCCGTTGACGGTGGTGCCGTTGGTGGAACCGAGGTCCGTCAGCGTCGCGGTGTGACCATCCCAGCTGACCTCCAGGTGACGGCGCGACACGCCGGTGTCCGGGAGACGGAACGACGAATCCTGCCCGCGCCCGATCACGTGGCTGCCCTGGGTGAGGTCGTACGTGCGGCCCGAGCCGTCGTCCAGCGACAGCGAGGCCGACAGCTGCTGCTGGTAGCCGCCGTAACCGCCCTGCTGGCCGCCGTAACCCTGGTCGTACCCGCCGTCGTAGCCCTGCTCGTACTGCTGCGGGGGGTAGCCACCCTGCTGCTGCTGGCCGTAGCCCTGGTCGTACCCGCCCGGCGCGTAGCCCTGCTGCTGCCCGCCGTAACCACCCGGCTGCGCGTAACCCTGCTGCTGGCCGCCGTAGCCCTGGTCGTAGCCACCGCCCTGCTGCTGCTGGCCGCCGCCGTAGCCCTGCTGCTGGCCGCCGTAGCCCTGGTCGTAGCCACCGCCCTGCTGCTGCTGGCCGCCGTAACCACCGCCCTGCTGCGGGTACCCGCCGCCCTGCTGCTGGCCGCCGTAACCACCCTGCTGGCCGTAGCCCTGGTCGTAGCCGCCGCCCTGCTGCTGCTGGCCGCCGTAGCCACCGCCCTGCTGCGGGTAGCCGCCCTGCTGCGGGTAGCCCTGCTCGCCTTGGTCGTACCCCCCTTGCTGCTGGTCGTAGGCGGGAGGGGCGTACGTCTGCTGCTGCCCGTATCCGCCGGGGGCACCACGGTCGTATCCGTACTGCCCGTTCTCCTCGGGGTGGCCCGGTTGCTGGCTCATGGGTGCTTCTCCTGCGTCGCGTGCTCGGATGGCGTCCCGGCGGGAAGCGTCGGGGTCCACGGTCGAGCGGGTGCGGAACTGTCCCGTGTGCAGCGCATCGGAGCGCTCCAGGAAGACTACGACCTCGCCGTAGGTGTCCCATCCCTGGTCGGCGAGTTGCTCGGTGACAGAGCCGGACAGCGAGTCCACGATCTCCGCTCGATCACCGCCCATGCGAGCGAGATCAGTGGGGCTGAGCAGCACCGTGAACCGGTTGGGCGCCAGTTGACGACCCCCCGCGAGCTGCTCGATCCGGCCTTCGGCTTCCCTCAACAGCGCCTGCACAACTTCCTGGGGAACGACGCTGCCGCCGAAGACCCGCGCGAAGGCGTCGCCCACCAGTCCCTGGAGACGGCGTTCGAACCTGTCGACGCGGCCCAACCGATCTTCCTCCGTTCGCATCGGCGTGTTGCTGGCAGTACCGATCGTATCTGTGCTAGTCGGCCCCGTGCCGCCCCCCGACCAGGGGCCGCCCGAAACCACCCCCCACCCCCGTGCTAACTTCCCTCCTGCCAGGGCGAGTGGCGGAATGGCAGACGCGCACGGTTCAGGTCCGTGTGTCCGAAAGGACGTGAGGGTTCAACTCCCTCCTCGCCCACCGGGTAGCTGTGTTCGCGGAACTCGCTCACCTTCTTCTGGGCTTCGGTGTTGTTCTGGGGGGCCTAGCCCCCCAGACCCCCAGCCGGGGGCTTCGCCCCCGGACCCCCCATCCACGTGGGCACCTTCCGTTGGACTGTCGCCATCCACGTGGGCACCTTCCGTTGGACTGTCGCCCTCCGGGTGGGCACCTTCCGTTGGACTGTCGCCCTCCGGGTGGGCACCTTCCGTTGGACTGTCGCCCTCCGGGTGGGCACCTTCCGTTGGACTGTCGCCCTCCGGGTGGGCGGCTTCCGTTGGACTGTCGCCCTCCGGGTGGGCGGCTTCCGTTGGACTGTCGCCCTCCGGGTGGGCGGCTTCCGTTGGACTGTCGCCCTCCGGGTGGGCGGCTTCCGTTGGACTGTCGCCCTCCG